>CAWFQI010000015.1:0-34821 GCA_963817985.1 uncultured Acidimicrobiaceae bacterium
AGGTGAGAAATGTGGTCTGGGTACTGGTGGTTCACCTGCCGGGGCCCGAGGGCCCCGTCAGCTACTCGGTCTCGGCGGTCTCGGCTGGCGCGTCGGCGGCCGGGGTTTCAGCCTCGAGTCGGCGGCCGGGGCTTCGGCCGCGGCATCGGCGGCCGGAGCCTCCTCGGTCGATCCGGCCTCGGGGGCCGGGGCGTCCGCCGTGGCCTCGGGCTGGGCCTCGAGCTCCGACGCGGTCTCGGTCGACTCGGCGGCGGCCTCGGCCGGGGCCTCCAACACCTCGCCGCCGGCCTGGCGCTGCTCGATCAGGGCCGAGATCCCGTAGGCCAGGTTGCGGGGCAGGGCCTGGACCAGTCCGGCCAACTGCTGGAGCGGGTGCGGACAGGGCTCCGGCGAACTGGGCCAGCAGCGTGTCCCGGGACGGGAGGTCGGCCAGCACCTCGATGTCGGAGGCCGAGAGGAGGCCGGTACCGACCATGCCACCCTTCACCACCAGATTGGGGTTGGCCCGGGCGAAGTCGCGGAGGGCCTTGGCCACCGCGCTCACGTCGCCCTTGACGAAGGCGATGGCCGTCGGACCGGTCAGCAGGTCCTGGATCGGGGCCTGGGGGCCGTCGGCCACGGCCAGCCGGACCAGGGTGTTCTTGTAGACCTTGTAGTCACCGCCGGCGGCGGCCAGCTGCCCACGCAGGTCAGCCAGCTCGGCAACGGTGAGCCCGCGGTACTCGGTCAGCAGGGTCCCGTCCGCCGCATCGAGACGGTCCTTCACCTCGTTGACGACGGCGACCTTCTCGGCCCTCGGATTGTCCATGGTCCCTCCGCTGAGCATGCGCTCGCTTGTGGGCCGTAGACACCATCGAGTGGTGGAGCGGGAGCAGGTGCTCGACGCGGAACGCCTCATCAGGTGGATCCGAGTGGATCCCTTCGGTACCGGGTGAGCGGTACACCGGAGGTCTACGGCAGTTCTCTAGATCTGGAAAGGTGAAACTCTAGCCCACCGACTACCGGGTGACCAGAGCGGCCCGGGTGGGCCCGTACTGGTGAGGCCCCTCAGGCGCTGGCGGCCAACTCCTCGTCGACCTTGCGGGCGAGGAGGGGATCGATGTGGACGCCGGGGCCCATGGTCGACGACACGGTCACGGCCCGCACGTAGCGACCCTTGGCCGAGGCGGGCTTCGCCCGGTGGATCTCCTCCATCACCGCGTGCAGATTCTCCAGGAGCTGGGGACGCTCGAAGGAGGCCTTGCCGATGCGGATGTGGATGTTGCCCACCTTGTCGGTGCGGTACTCGACCCGCCCGCCCTTGAACTCGAGGACGGCCCGCTCGACGTCATCGGTCACCGTCCCGGTCTTGGGGTTGGGCATCAGGCCGCGGGGCCCGAGGACCCGGCCCAGGGTGCCGACCTGGCCCATCAGGTCAGGGGTGGCGATGGCCACATCGAACTCGAGGAAGCCGTCGTTGGCCACCCGGGCCACCAGGTCATCGGCACCGACGACGTCGGCCCCGGCGGCGCGGGCCTCGGCGGCCTTCTCACCGGCGGCGAAGACGGCCACCCGGGCCGTGCGTCCGGTGCCGGCGGGCAGGGACAGCGTGCCCCGCACGATCTGGTCGGCCTTCCTCGGGTCCACGCCCAGCCGGATGGCCAGCTCCACCGTCTCGTCGAAGGAGGCCTTGGCCGACTGCTTGACGAGGTCCACCGCCTCGGCGGGCGTGTAGAGGTGCTGGCGGTCGAACTGCGCCACGCTGGACTTGTACTTCTTTCCCCTGGACATGATGTCTCTCCGTTGTCGTAATCGTGCTCGGTGGCCGGCGTCAGCCGGCGACGGCGATCCCCATGGACCGTGCCGTGCCCTCGACCTGGCGCTTGGCCGCCTCGAGGTCCGAGGTGTTGAGGTCGGGGAGCTTGATGGTGGCGATCTCGGCGACCTGGGCGCTGGTGACCGTGCCGACCTGCTCACGGCCGGCCGTGGAGGCGGCCTTCTCGAGCCCGGCGGCCTGGCGCAGCAGTGCCGGGGTCGGCGGGGTCTTGAGGACGAAGGAGAAGGTCCGGTCCTCGTAGATGGAGATCTCGACCGGGACGATCGAACCCCGCTGGTTCTCGGTGGCCGCGTTGTACTGCTTGCAGAACTCCATGGTCTGGACCCCGTGCGGCCCGAGGGCCGTGCCCACGGGGGGTGCGGGGGTGGCCCCCCCTGCGGGGAGCTGGATCTTCACGACCGCGAGGACGCGCTTCTTCGGTGGCATTGGTTACGTCTCCTTACCTGTTCCGCGGCCTACAGCTTCGCGACTTGGCTGAATTCGAGCTCGACCGGGGTCTCCCGGCCGAAGATGTTGACCAGCACCTTGAGCTTGAGCTGGTCCTCGTTGATCTCGGCGATCTGGCCCGAGAAGTCGGCGAAGGGACCTTCTTTGACCCGAACGGTCTCGCCGACCTCGTGCTCGAGGCGGGGCCGGCTGCGCTTGGTCGGCGCCTCGGCCCCTTCCACCTTGACCTGGAGGATGCCCTCGACCTCACGCCGGGACAGCGGGGTGGGCTTGGTGCCCGGCCCGACGAACCCGGTGACGCCGGGCGTGTTGCGGATGACCGACCAGCTGTCGTCGTCGAGCTCGCAACGGCACAGCAGGTAGCCGGGGAACACCTTCTTCTGGACGACGACCTTCTTGCCGTTCTTGAACTCGATGACATCCTCCATGGGGATGACCACCTCGTAGATGCGGTCCTCCATGTTCATGGAGACGGCCCGGCTGTGCAGGTTGGACTTCACCTTGTTCTCGTAGCCGGCGTAGGTGTGGACCACGAACCAGCGTCCGGGCTGGTCGTAGGGGCTCACCACGAAGGGCTCGTCGTCCTCGTCCTCGTACTCGTCGTCCCCGTCCAGCTCGGCGTCTACCTCGTCGTCGGCGACGGCGACCACCTCGACGGGCTCGGCCGACTCATCGGCGGCAGGCGGGTCCGCCACGGGCGCGTCGGTGGCCTCGACCGTGTCGAGGACTTCGTCGTCGCCCAGGGGGGCATTGGTTTCGTCGTGGGACACACTCACACCGATCACGTCTTGAACAGCCAGAGGACGCCTTTAGCAAAGGCGTAGTTGAGAATGAAGATGAGGACCATCAACGACAAGAGGGTCACCAGGGTCACCGTGGTGTAGTTGATCACCTCGGACCTGTTGGGCCAGGCCACCTGTCGAAGCTCAGAGCGTACCTCGCGAAAGAACTGACCCGGACGGAAGGGCTCGCGCTTGGGCGGCCGCCGCGGCGGGGTGGCGCTGCGCTTGGGCGCGGCCTCCCCATCGGGGTCCTGGCCTTGGCGCTGCATGGCTCGCTTCTGTTCTCGGTTCACTTGGTCTTGTCCTTCGACCGTTTCTACGGTGGTGAGCAGGGCAGGAGGGACTTGAACCCCCAACCTTCGGTTTTGGAGACCGGTGCTCTACCAGTTGAGCTACTGCCCTCTGCCGACCGCCATGCCGCGAACGGACGAGCCGATCGCAAGGGCGGTTGCCAAGGTTACCACCGGGCCAGCCTCAAATTCCCAGGCGACATCGGTCCTCGTTGGCGGGGCCGGTGGTCCGGCCGGGCGGGATGAGCCCCCTGCGGCTAGCGGGTCTCCTTGTGCAGCGTCTGCTGGCGGTCCCAGCGGCAGAACTTCTTCAACTCGATCCGCTCGCGGTCGTTGATCTTGTTCTTCGTCGTGATGTAGTTCCGTCGTTTGCACACCTCACAGGCCAAGGTGACCTGGATGCGCTTCTCGTTCTTTGCCACGGTGACTCCCTTGCACTCCGACCGGACCGGCCGGAGGCTTCAATGTCGACTTCTGCCTGGTGGTGCCCATCAAACTGGTGAGACGTACTGTCAAATGCCATGCCGTCCTGCGGTGCTGCGTCCTTCGGTTCCTACTGGTAGCGGCGGCCGGACTCGAACCGGCGACCCCACGATTATGAGCCGTGTGCTCTAACCAACTGAGCTACGCCGCCATGGGCGAGCCCCCGGTGGGGATTGAACCCACGACCCCCGCCTTACCATGGCGGTGCTCTACCACTGAGCTACAGGGGCAGTGCAGCTCGAGCGAGCAGCAGAGGGACAAGCATAGCGAACCCTGGGGCCACCGAGGTGTGCGAGGGGTATCGCTACCATCGTCGGATGCACATCCGGCTGGTCAAGCCCTCGGACGCGGAAGCGATCCGGGCGATCTACAACGTCGAGGTCCTCGGTTCGACCGCCACCTTCGACCTGAGGCCCCGGACGCCCGAGGAGCAGCAGGCCTGGATGGCGCTCCACCGCGGCCCCCATCCGGCCATCGTGGCCGTCGACGACGACGAGGTCGTCCTCGGGTTCGGCTCGCTCTCCCCCTTCCGTGAGCGCCCGGCCTACGCCACCACGGTCGAGAACTCCGTCTACGTCGATGCGGCCAGCCGGGGGGAGGGCGTGGGCCGGGCCCTCCTCGAACAGCTCGTCGTCCTGGCCGCCCAGCACGGATTCCACGCCATCGTCGCCCGGGTCGGCGGCGGGAACGAGGCCTCCATCGCCCTCCACCAGGCCTGCGGATTCGAGATGGTCGGGGTGGAGCGCGAGATCGGGAGGAAGTTCAACCGCTGGCTCGACGTCTCGGTCCTGCAGCGGCTGCTCTGACGGGGCGCCTCCCGGGCGGACTCGCCGGCGGGTGCGGTGCGGTCAGCCGGGGATCAGCCGGCCGGAGCCGAGGCCAGTGTGTCCACGTCCACGTGGGGGCGGACGCCGGGCGTCCCGGTCCCCGTGCGCTCCCAGGTGGCCAGGGGCACCGTGAGCACCACCAGGATCCACAGCAAGGTGAGGACGATGAGCAGGGGATCGCCGTGCACCAGGCTCCCGACCAGCTGGGTTCCGCCGGGCAGTTCGATGAAGGCGGTGACCATCGAGAGCCCGATGATCAGCGACCGCAGCCGGCCGAGCGCCACCGGGGCGAGGAGGATCAGCCCCCACGAGAGGTACCAGGGCTGCACGACCGGGCCGAGGCTGACGAAGACCAGCAGCGTCACGCCGAGCGCCTTCAGGGTCCCGATGCGGTCACTGTTCAACAACAGCCACACCCCGGCGATACCGGCGGCGAGCAGCCCGAGGGACCGGGCCCCGGTCAGGACGCCGCCGAGGCCCACCCCGATGTGGGCGAAATGGGCCACACCCGTGATGAGGAGGGCCAGCGAGGTGGTCGGGGCGGTCCAGGACCGCACCGCCCCCGGTGTGCCGAGGATGGTCACCCAGCCCCAGCCGAGCCCACTGATGTAGGAGAAGAACCCGAGCACGCCGGCCCCGATGAGGCCGGCGGTGACCACCGGTCGCAATCGGTCACGGGTCGAGGCCCCAGGGCCGAGCCAGCTCCAGCCCACGTACAGGATGCCGATGGCGGCGGGTGCCTTGATGGCGGTGGCCAGGGCGCACAGCAGGATCCCGACGATGGGCCGCTTCTCCTTGGCCGCGGTCAGGCCGGCCACCAAGAGGCCCAGCATGAGGGCATCGTTGTGGGCGCCCCCGATCAGGTGGAGCAGGGTCACCGGGTTGAGCACCATCAAGCGTGAAGAGCTCAGCGCCGTCCCGGTGGTAGAGGCGGGCGAGGCGGGGCACGCACGAGGCGATCAGCAGCACGCCGACCACGGACAAGCAGGCGCAACAAGACGATGGTGGCCAGCTCGTTGTGGAAGGTGATCCGGGTGAAGAAGCCGTCGAGCTGGAGGAAGAGGGGCCCATAGGGGGCGGGGGCGTTGCCCCACAGGGGATCCACCGGGGCCGTGTAGGAGTTGTTGCCCAGCTCGAAGGGCCCGTACAGATACGGGTTCATGTGGTGGCTGACCATCTCGCCCTGGGCCGCGTACGAGTAGGCGTCCCGGCTGAACAGGGGGGCGATGACCAGCATGGGCAGTGACCAGAGGGCGAACACCCACATCATCTTCTTGATGGCCACGCCTGGGCACCGGGCGTAGAGCCGGGTCATGCCCCACCACACCCGCATCAACAACAACAGCCCGCCGTAGACGGCGGCCAGGGTGAAGTACACGCCCCAGGTGCTCGCCCCGTTGGTGCTGGGCACACCGAAGAACCACACCCCGGGCATCTCGAGCTTGAACGGTGAGCTGGGCATGGACGCCCCGATGGCAATGGCCACCATCGCCGCGAAGCCCAACAGGGCGGGACGGAGGACCAGACCCCTCGGCTGGGCCGCGCTCTCGTGGCCCAGGGTCTCGTCGGGGTTGGCGGCGGCTCCTCCGTCGAGGCGCTGGCGCACCCATTCGCCGATGCCCTCGAGGGCTTGGAGTCCGGCCCCGCCGACCTCGACGGCCAGGGTCCTCAGCCCGACGTCGGAGGAGCCGGCAGCGGCGGAGTCTGACTCCTGCAGGCGGGCCCCGTCGGGCTGCTCTGCTGCCGTGATCTCGGATGACATCGGGTTGGGGGACTTCTCCTCGGTCGAACTGCGCAAGCTCACAGTTCCAGGGGGCGAAGAGGACCTATTCCTTAGTTCCTCGACTGATGGCGGTCGTATCGGTGGGACGGGGGGCGGGCAGGTCGTCCGGCTGGTGTCGGTGGCGGCACGTCTCGGCGATCACTAGCTGACCGCCCCGAACAGGACAGGGCCTCCACCGCAGTCAGTTCCGTAACTTCATTGTAACGAACGACCGGGTGGGATCAAGTCTCCCACCGCCGGGGTGTCTACGGTCGGCGGCCGGCCGTGGCCGGGCCGGGCGAACGGGCCAGGGATCGTTCTCGAGGCCTGTCGGACCTGCGGGTCCTTCTGGGGGACGCTCCTCGGAAAGGCCCGAGGTCGGCGAAGGCCACGGCACCGGAGGCGGCCCGGACGCTTCCGTCCTTGCCACCTCCGGTGCCGCTTCTGCGGTGGGCCGGGAAGGATTTGAACCTTCGAAGCTTGCGCGGCAGATTTACAGTCTGCTCCCTTTGGCCACTCGGGCACCGACCCGCAGGCCGGAAGGATATCGCTTGGTGCGGGAGTACTGTTTCGCCCATGCCCACCTTCGACGTCGTCTCCGAAGTCGACATGCAAGAAGTCCGCAACGCGGTCGACCAGGCCAACCGGGAAGCCACCACCCGTTTCGACTTCAAAGGCACCGACTCCGCAATCGAGCTCTCCGATACCGAGCTGGTCCTCACCTCCTCCACCGAGGACCGACTGCGGGCGCTCTACCAGGTGCTCCAGGAGAAGCTGGTGAAGCGGGAGGTGTCGCTCAAGTCGTTCGACGTGGGCAAGATCGAAGAGGCCTCCCGGGGCAGCGCCCGGCAGCGGCTGGGCATCCAGGCGGGGATCTCCTCGGACCACGCCAAAAAGATCAACCGGTTCATCAAGGACCTCGGGTTGAAGGGCGTCAGCTCCCAGACCCAGGGCGACCAGCTGCGGGTCAACGGCAAGAAGCGGGACGATCTGCAGGCGGCCATCGCCGCTCTGAAGGGCGAGGACTTCGGTATCCCGCTGCAGTTCAACAACTTCCGGGACTGAGACCCCCGGACCGGAAGACGGCCTCCGGCCGGCGTCCCCACCGGGCGAGGCTCAGACCGCCTCGACCAACTCGTCCAGCTCCTCCACCGGGTGCACGTGGAACAGCCGGTTGTAGAGCATGTACTTGAGGACCCAGAACAGTCCGAACGAGATCAGGTTGGCCAGGAGGAGCACCACCGTCTCTTGGAGGTGGGTCAGATGGTTCACCGTGCCGATGTGGCGGGCCACGGCGGCGCCGCCGATCGAGACGGTGATGCCGATGGCCGACATCACCCAGAAGGGCACGATCTCTTTCATCACATGGGATCGACCGCCCTTGCCCCACACCCACTTCCGGTTGAGGAAGTACGAGGGAACGGTGGCCACGACATTGGCGAAGACGGTGGCCTCGATCTCCCCTTTGATGATGTGGAGGCCGTAGACAAGGGCCAGTACTCCGAACGAGGCGATCGTCGAGATCACCGAAACCATCGAGTAACGGATGAGTTGTTTGGCCTCAGGCGTGTGGCGCCTCTGCCAGACGTGCTCGGCGCGGACCGCGAGACTGGTCATCGGCGAAACCCTAGCCGTCCGCAATCGGGGGCACCCGTCGCCAACACGCTCTGCGAGATCCGACTCATAGGCCGTTGGCCCGGGCTACACCCCCGTACCAGGTGGCACTGGGCTTGGGGCGGCGCTCGAAGGTCTGGCGGTCGACGGCCACGACGCCGAAGGTGGGCCCGTAGCCGAGGACCCACTCGAAGTTGTCGAGCAGGCTCCAGTAGAAGTAGCCGCGCACGTCGATCCCGTCGTCGAGACAGCGCCGGACACCACGCAACGCCCTGGTCACGTACTCGATCCGGGACGGGTCGTCGTCGGTGCCGATCCCGTTCTCGGTGACGTAGACCGGCAGGCCGGTCAGGGCCACCGCCCGCCGGATGGTCCCCTCGAGGGCCTCGGGCCAGAACTCGTAGCCCATCTGGGTGGTGGGGACCCCTGCTTCAGGAGGCAGGCCGCCGTCGGGGCCGAAGCGGCGCCGGGTGTAGGTCTGCACGCCGATGAAGTCGTCACCGTCGGTCCCGGCGAGGAACACGTCCTCGGTCGGGCGTCGGACCCGCTCGACCCACTCCTCGCCCCCGGGCTCGGCCTCGTAGTCGATCATGGACAGCGTCAGGCCGACGGGGGCGTCCCCGGGTCCCGAGCGGATGGCCTCGGTGGCCTTGCGGTGGGCGGTGACGAGGGCCTGGTTGACGACGTCCCGGCGGACCCGGTCCCTCACCCGTGGCGGGAAGACGCCGAGCCGCCATCCCATGGTGGCGACCACATTGGGCTCGTTCAGGGTGCACGCCACCCCGATGAGGTCACCGAGATGGGCGGTGACGCGCTCGCAGTAGCGGGCGAAGCGGTCCGGGGCGTGGAGTGCCTCCCAGGCCCCCACGGCCGACAGCCACCGCGGGTGGGTGAAGTGATGGAAGGTGACCACCGGTGTGATGCCGTGCTCGTGACAGGTGGCGGCCATGCGCCGGTAGTGGTCGAGGGCGACGAGGGAGAACTCCCCTTCCTCGGGCTCGATGCGGCTCCACTCGAGGGAGAAGCGGTAGGCCCCGAGGCCGAGGTCGGCCACGAGGGCGATGTCCTCGGGGTACCGGTTGAACGAGTCACAGGCGTCCCCGCTCACCTCGACACACCCCGAGGTCGGGTCGTGTTCGAACTCCCACCAGTCGTTGTTGACGTTGCCCCCCTCGATCTGGTGGGCGGCGGTGGCCGTCCCCCACACGAACTGCTCGGGGAAGTCGATGGTGGGCACGATCGGTACCGTAGCGGCGGCTCGGCTCACCTGCCGCCCGTGGGGGTCGTGACGGATCGGGCCCAACCGACTACGCGCCACCTCCGGGTTCGGGCAGCGGCGACGAGCGGTGCCGACGGCACCTCGGGCGCGCCGTCAACACAGCCCGCCTGGCAGGATGGTCCGATGAGCGAAGCACTGGATTTTCTGGTCGACCTGCTCGATCTCGAGTCCATCGAGGTCAACCTGTTCCGGGGGGTCAGCCCCAATGAGGAGCGCCAGCGGGTCTTCGGGGGTCAGGTGGCCGCCCAGTCGTTGATGGCGGCGGGGCGCACCGTGGACACCGGGCGGCCCCACTCGTTGCATGCCTACTTCCTCCGGCCGGGCGACCCGACCGTGCCCATCCTCTACGAGGTCGATCGCATCCGTGACGGCCGGTCGTTCACCACCCGCCGGGTGGTCGCCGTCCAACACGGCCGGGCCATCTTCCACCTGTCGGCCTCCTTCCACGCCGACGAGCCCGGCCTCACCCACCAGTTCCCCATGCCCGAGGTTCCCGATCCCGATGAGCTCGACTCCCTCGCCGTTCGGCTCGAGCCCTACCGGGAGACCCTGGGCGACTGGTTCGCCAAGCCCCACCCCATCGACCAGCGCCACATCGGGGAGCTGCCCTTCAGCCGCAACGCCTCACGTGAGCCGGTGCAGCGGCTGTGGATCAGAGCCGACGGGAGCCTGCCCGACGACCCCCTGCTGCACGCCTGCATCGCCACCTACGCATCGGACATGTCCCTCTTCGACACCATGCTGGCCCCGCACAACGTGAGCTGGGACGACGCCGACTTCATGGGAGCGAGCCTCGACCACTGCATGTGGTTCCACCGTCCCTTCCGGGCCGACGAGTGGCTGCTCTACGACATGGACAGTCCCTCGGCCTACGGAGCGAGGGGGCTGGCCCGGGGCTTCTTGTTCACCCGGGAGGGCGACCTGGCCGTCTCCATGGTGCAGGAGGGACTGATGCGGATGGTGCCCCGAGCCGGACGGGACTGATCGCCGGCGGCCGGGTCCTGGTGGGCCTCGAGGCGCCACCCCACGGTGGGCGACCGGAGTCGTGCGGGGAGGCGTCCCCTACCGGGAGATGATCGGAACGTAGTCGCGCGGCTCGGCTCCGATGTACAGCTGCCGGGGCCGGGCGATCTTCGAGTCCTGATCGAGCATCTCCTGCCAGTGGGCCAGCCAGCCCGCCGTGCGGGGGATGGCGAAGAGCACCGGGAACATCTCGAGCGGGAAGCCCATGGCCTGGTAGATCAGGCCGGAGTAGAAGTCGACGTTGGGATAGAGCTTGCGTGAGGTGAAGTACTCGTCGGAGAGGGCGATCTCCTCGAGCTTGAGGGCGATGTCGAGGAGCGGGTTCTTACCGGTGACGGCAAAGACCTCATCGGCCGTCCTCTTGATGATCTTGGCCCGGGGGTCGTAGCTCTTGTAGACGCGATGGCCGAAGCCCTGGAGGCGCCCGCCCGAGCCTTCCTTGACCGAGGCGATGAACGGCTCCACGTTCTCGATGGAGCCGATCTCGGTGAGCATCCGGATGACGGCCTCGTTGGCCCCGCCGTGGCGAGGACCGTAGAGGGCGGCCGCCGCGGCAGCCGTGGCCGAGTAGGGGTCGGCGTGGGAGGAGCCGACGGTGCGCATGGCCGTGGTCGAACAGTTCTGCTCGTGATCGGCGTGGAGGATGAACAACACGTCGAGGGCCCGGGTCAGGACGGGGTCGGCCTCGAACCGGGGTTCGGCGATCTTCCACATCATGGACAAAAAGTTCGAGGTGAACGGCAGCGAGTTGTCGGGATAGACGAACGGCATGCCCACGCTGAAGCGGTGGGCCGCGGCGGCCAGGGTCGGCATCTTGGCGATGAGCCGGATGATCTGCTTCTCCCGGGACTCCACGTCGAAGATGTCCTTGGCGTCGAGGTAGAAGGTCGACAGTGCGGCCACCGCCGAGACCAGCATGCCCATGGGGTGGGCGTCGTAGTGGAACCCTTCCAAGAACCGCTTGCGTACGTTCTCGTGGATGAAGGTGTGCAGGGTGATCTCCCGCTCCCACACGGCGTACTCGTCGGTGGTCGGGAGCTCCCCGTTCAAGAGGAGGTAGGCCACCTCGAGATAGGTCGAACTCTCCGCCAGCTGCTCGATGGGATAGCCCCGGTACCGAAGGATTCCCTCCTCGCCGTCGAGGTAGGTGATGGCGCTCTCACAGGCAGCCGTCGACGTGAACCCGGGATCGTAGAACCAGGTGCCGGGGAGCAGCTTGGACCACTGGGCCGCGGAGATGCCCCCGTTCTCAAAGGGGATCTCGAGGGACTCACCAGTGCGGTTGTCGGTGATCGTGATGCTTTCGGCCACTGATCCTCAGACCCTTCTGTCGTGGAAACGATCTCTCTCGTCACGCAATCCTAGATCCCCACCCCCCTACCTTGACCAACCGGCGGAGCCGTCCGTTCGCTCGGTTGGGCCTCGCTCGGGCCGGAAGGGTCGGCTCAGTTGGCGATGCGCAGCAGGAACTGCTGGGTGGAGCCCGCCCGGTCCAGTTGGGCAGCCGGGACGGTCACCGAAACGGTCAGCGTGTAAAGGTGACCGCCGGCGACGGCGAGGGGACGCAGAGTGAGCGCCCGGGAGGAGCCCGAGGCGAGCGTGACCGTCGTCCGCGACGACGATCCCCGTGCCGCGGGAGCGGGCGGCGCGGTGCCGGCCGGGTCGGCCAGGGCGAGGGTCTGGCTCACGACGACCCCGGACTCGGGCACGGTGCCGCAGTTGGTCACGGTGACCTGAGCGGTGACCGTGGTCGTCGGCGGGAGCACCGTCGGCGTCGACCCGGGACCGTTCGACACGACCGACACACAGTCGGCGCCGACCAGTCCCGAGCCGCCGGTCGAGACGGCCGGCGGCGAGATGCCCACCGCGGTGATGGCCAACCGGTGGAAGGGCTGGAGCTGTCTGGCGTTGCCGAGTGACGCCGCTTCGGCGGCCAGGCGGGGCGAGCCGAGGGGGGCCCGGGTGATCGGGGCCGGCACCCAGACCGATTTCGGCAGTCGCATCGGGAGCTTCTGGTGGCGGATCTGGCCCACGAGGGTGCGGTAGTCCACATCGGACTGCTGGAAGACGAGGCCCGCCTTGCCCATGGCCGAGGTGGCCTGGGCGATGGAGATGAGGGGGGCCGAGCTCGACACCGACGACGTGGTCGGTGACCCGGCGACGGGAAGCGGGGTCATCCCGAGGAGGCGGTCGACGGTCGTGCGCAGGTCGGAGGCACCGGTGGCCCGCTCCGCCATCACGTGGGTCAGCTGGTCGCTCACCTGGCCGGTCGGATAGGGGGGGACCAGACGGGCGGCCTGGTCGGACTCCTGGGCCGTCGCCGTCACCGCCGCGTCCAGGCCCTGCTGCAGCACGGCGCGGGCCGTGCGGGGCAGGGACTGGTTGGTGAGTCCGGGCGCGCCTTGCATCAGTGCAGCCAGTTGCGCACCGGTCTGGTTGGACGACTCCGCCACCACCGAGGCGA
This sequence comes from uncultured Acidimicrobiaceae bacterium, assembly GCA_963817985.1. Classification (GTDB taxonomy): domain Bacteria; phylum Actinomycetota; class Acidimicrobiia; order Acidimicrobiales; family RAAP-2; genus Bog-756. The sequence continues at coordinate 12,788 of CAWFQI010000015.1, forward strand.
GGGCGCCGTAGCCGGAGTCGGTCGAACTCCGATAGCCACTCGACTGGGCATGGATCTCGGCCACCGATCCCACCACCAACACCAAGGACACGGCCACCAGGACGACGATCAGGACGGTCCGACCGCGACTCCTACGTGCTGCTGAGCGGGGGCGTCTCCGTCGGGCCCTCGGCATCGCCATGACGATAGTGCTGCCTCCCGGCCGCCAGCCTGCACTCAGCGGGCGCCGCGTGTCATCCCGGTCGCATTCGTCAGGGTGCCGATGGCGGTGCCACCGACCGCGAGGCCGCCGGTGGTCTGGCTACCGGTCGGAGAGGGAAGGGGCCGAATCCCGGTCGGCTCCCCCGGCGGTACCACCGGTGGGCGTACCCGCCGTCGCCAGCCCACTCGCCGTGCTGCGCCACTCCACCGTCGGGAGGATGGCGGCGGCATCGGCATTGGACTTGTACCGGTCGGCCACGGCCAGGATGGACTGGATGACCGACGAGGTGAGCAGGTGGGGCACGAGTCCGAGGTCGAGCAGCTTGGTGTGGGCGGCCCGGTAGTAGTGCTCCTCTTTTTCGACCCGCGGGTCCGCGGTGTGCTCGATCACGGCCTTGCCGGCGAACTCGGCCGCCACCAGTTCGGCCATCTCCAGCACGGAGAAGGACTCGGTGAACTGGTTGAACACTCGGAACTCGCCCCGGTCGGCCGGGTTCTCCAGGGCCAGCTCCACGCAGGCCAAGGTGTCGAGGATGTTGAGCATGCCCCGCGTCTGGCCGCCCGACCCGTAGACGGTGAGAGGGTGGCCGGTCACGGCCTGCACGCAGAAGCGGTTGAGTACCGTGCCGAACACGCCGTCGTAATCGAAGCGGGTGGCGAGGTCGGGGTGGAGCGCGGTCTCCTCGGTGTCGTGTCCGTAGACGATGCCCTGGTTGAGATCGGTGGCCCGGATCCCCCAGATCCGACAGGCGAACATGATGTTGGCGCTGTCGTGCACTTTGGACAGGTGGTAGAAGGAGCCGGGCTGCTTCGGGTACGGCAGCACGTCGGTGCGGCCGCGGTGGGTGATTTCGATGAAGCCCTCTTCGATGTCGATGTTCGGGGTCCCGTACTCACCCATGGTCCCGAGCTTCACGAGGTGGATGTCCCGGTCCTGTTCGGCGATGGCGTACAGGAGGTTGAGCGTGCCGGCAACGTTGTTGACCTGCGTGTAGACCGCGTGCTGCCGGTCGATCATGGAGTAGGGCGCCGACCGCTGCTCGGCGAAGTGCACCACGGCGTCGGGCTCGAACGACCGGAGGGTCTCGCTCACGAAGGTGGGGTCGGTGAGGTCGCCGACGAACAGGTCCATGGTGTTGGCGGAGATCTCCTGCCAACAGCGGACCCGCCGCTGCAGGCTGGCGATGGGCACCAGGGTGTCGACCCCCATCTCGAGGTCGTAGCCCCGGCGGGCGAAGTTGTCCACGACCCCTACACGGTGACCCTTGCGGGACAGGTAGAGAGCAGTGGGCCAACCCAGGTAGCCGTCACCACCGAGTACCAGAATGTTCACTTATTCGTCTCCCTCTCGCTCCTGCATGACCCGCTCGGTCCCCCGTCGATCCCTCCGAACACGGATGTGGACAGCATTACTTTTACCATCAGTAAGCTTGGAATAACCTGAGATTCGCAATGAAACCGTCATAATTCGACGATCTCCGCCTTGAAGAGAACTCCCTGGCAACGGGGGTTCACGCTCAATTGTCGCACCGGTGGGAGGGGTCAGGCATAGGAAAGATTGTTCATAGTTCGTTCACGTGCGTTAGGCGGCGAACGAACGAGGCAGGTGAGCAATCGGTCTGGTGAGGGTCACGGGAGGGCCAGAAAGTGCCTCCCGGGGAGTCCCCTGCGCCCCCGGTTTCATGCCCCGGGCGAGGGCCCGACTACGGCTCCGAACGCTCGGTGCCGGTCCCCGGGAGCAGGGAGAGCTCGAGCACGGTCGGCGGTGTCAGCTCGGTGGCCTGCAGCGCACGAGTCGTGGCATCGACCGTGGCCGGGTGGGCCAGTTCCTTTTCTCCCACGCCGACCACGCCCATGTCCTGGAAGCGCCTGGCCGTGACGAGCACCCGACTCTCCAGTGACCCGACCGCCCGGTTGTAGGCGGTCACCGCACTGTTCAACCCCTTGCCCACTGCGCCGAAGTGATCGCCCAGCAGGGCCAGACGCTCGTAGAGCTGCGCGCCGAGCTGTTGGACCTCGCGGGCATTCTCCGCCAGGGCGTCCTGCTGCCATCCGTATGCCACCGCACGAAGCAGGGCGATGAGCGAGGTGGGTGTGGCCAACAGCACGTGGTTGGCCACCGCGTACTCCATGAGGCCGGGCTCGTGCTCGAGCGCCGCGGTGAGCAGCGGGTCGCCGGGGATGAACGCCACCACGAATTCGGGCGAGGGGTCCACCCGCTTCCAATACTCCTTCTTCGAGAGGGCATCGACGTGCGCCTTCATCTGGCGACCGTGGCTGGCCAGATGGGTCCGACGGACCGACTCGTCGTCCGCCTCGTTGGCGTCGAGGAAGGCCTGCATCGGGACCTTGGCGTCGACGGCGACGTTCTTCCCCCCGGGGAGGTGCACGACCATGTCGGGACGCAACCTGCCCGAGTCGGCGTCCGAGGTGACCTGCTCGTCAAAGTCGCAGTGTTCGAGCATCCCGGCCATCTCGACCACCCGGCGGAGCTGCAGCTCCCCCCAGCGCCCCCGGGTCTGGGGCGACCGCAGCGCCGTGACCAGATTGCGCGTCTCTTTTTGCAGCTGGTCGTGGGAGACCGAGAGCGTTTTCATCTGCTCGGTGAGGGTCGTGTAGGCCCTCTGGCGCTCCACCTCGAGACGCTGCATCCCGACCTCGTACTTGCCCAGCTGCTCCCCGATCGGCTTCAGGAGCTGTTCGATGGCCTCTTGCCGCTTGGCCAACTCCCCTTCGGCAGCCTGGCGGGTCTCACTCAGCTTGGTGTCGGCCAGCTGCAGGAACTGTTCGTTGTTCCGCTGCAGCGCCTGGGTGGAGAGCCGGGCGAACTCCCCGGTCAGCTGCTGGCGGGTCTCCTCGAAGGCCTCGGCCCGCTGTGCCGACGCCCGGCGCTCATGATCGAGTTCGGAGGTCAGCCGGGCCACCTCGGCCTGGAGTCCGTTGGCCGCGCGGAGCTGGTCGGACGACTGGGAGCGCACTCGCTCGAGCTCCGCCCCCAGGGTCCGATTCTGGACGACGGCGTCGGCCAGCCTGGCCTCGGCCGTGCGTGCCGCGGTTACCTGGTTGGCCCGGACGAGCAGGCCGACCACCACGCCCAGGGCGGCACCAGCAATGAGTCCGACGACGAGTCCGGTGATCATGACGACATCCTCCTCGGGACCGAGACGGTCCAATGGAACCAGCGTACCGAGGGGGTGTATCGCCGAAGGGGGACGCTCCCCGGGGCTGTGGGACGATGGTCTCGTGCATCGCGTGGTCATCATCGGCGCCGGCTTCGGGGGGCTCTCGGCGGCCCGGACGCTGGTCGGCCAGCCCGTCGAGGTGACCATCGTGGACCAGCGGAACTTCCACACCTTCCAGCCGCTGCTCTACGAGGTGGCCACGGCCGGTCTCGAGGCCGGGGACGTCGCCTACCCGGTCCGGGCCATCTTCGGCCGGAGCAAGAACATCAACTTCCGGTTCGGCACGGTGACCGGAGTCGACTGGGAACGCTCGCTCGTCACCCTGGAGGATGCCGATCCGCTGGCCTTCGACTCGGTGATCGTGGCCAGCGGGGCCACGGCCCGGTTCTTCGGGATCCCCGGGGCGGCCGAATTCACCTTCCCGCTCTACACCCTCCAGGACGCCAGGACCTTGCGGGACCACGTGCTCCGGCGCCTCGAGGACGCCGACACCAACCCGCGCAGTGCGACCAACGGACTGCTCACCTTCGTGGTCGTCGGGGGCGGCCCGACCGGCGTGGAAGTCGCCGGCGCGCTGGCCGAGCTCCTCGACGTCGCCGTCCGACACGACGGGTTCAACTTCGCCCGGGGGGCGGGACGCATCATCCTCGTGGACGGACTCGACCGCCTGCTCACCCCGTTCAAGCCGTCGGGGGCATCGTACGCGGCGCGGACCCTCGAGCGACGCGGCGTGGAGCTGCAGCTCGGGCACATGGTCCGCTCGGTCGACGGGACGTGCGTGCAACTCGACGACGGCACCCAGATCCCCACCCGCACCGTGGTGTGGGCCGGTGGGGTGTCCGTCGAGGACACGGTGGCATCCACGCTCGGTCTGGCCAGCGGCCCGAACGGCCGCCTCCGGGTCGATCCCGACCTCTCCCTCCCCGGCCACGACGGTGCGTACGCCATCGGGGATGCCGCCGCCGTCCCGTGGGGACCCGGATCCGACGACCCGTCCGGGATCTGTCCACAGCTGGCCCAGGTAGCTATTCAGTCGGGGAAGCACGCCGCCGAGCAGATCGTCCACCGGCTGCTGGCCGTCCGACGCAGCCCTTCAGCTACCGGGACAAGGGCATCATGGCCACCATCGGCCGGCGGGCCGCCATCACCGAGTTCCCCCAGGGCCTCGAGGTGCGGGGCACCTTGGGGTGGTTGGCCTGGCTGGGCCTGCACCTCGTCTACTTGATCGGCTTCCGCAACAGGATCGTGGTCCTCATCAACTGGTCGTGGCGCTACCTCTCGTGGGGCTCGGGGCCGCGCGTGATCGTGGGTGACGTCCTCGAAGGCAGCGAGGAGGGTGCGCCCCGAACACCCCCCGATGACGGGGCGGCGTCGGGGTAGCAGGCAGGAATCCGCCGGGGCCGGGCCGGTTCGGATCCCTCCTCCAGGAGTACGGTTGGCGTTGTGGACGACGCACTCGAGCAGATCGACCGGAAGGTCCTCCAGCTCTTCGCCCTGGTGGGCGAGTCGGTGTCGGGTGCGACGGACGCCCTCTTGTCCGGTGACCGGGAGGCGGCCAAACTCCTCGCCGACCGGGACGAGGTGGTCGACACGCTCTACCGGGACATCGAGCAGCTCACCTTGGAGCAGCTCACCGTGGCCGGCATCACCGCACCCGAGGATCTCCGGTTCCTCGTCACCGTGATCCGCATGCTGCCCGACCTCGAGCGCAACGGTGACCTCGCCGAGCACGTGGCCCGCCGGGCCGCCCGGGGCCTCGGCGTCGAGCTCTCGGCCCGGAGCCGCGGCCTCGTGGAGCGGATGGGCGAGGTAGCCATCCATATGTGGCGGGCCACGACCGACGCCTACGCCGAGCGCCTCCCGATGAGCGCCTCCCACGTCGACACCCTGGACGACGAGATGGACGACCTCCACGTCAGCCTTACCGTCGAGGTGGTGGCGGGGACCATGCCCCTACCCGTGGCCGTGGAGCTGGCCATGGTGGCCCGCTTCTACGAGCGATTCGGTGACCATGCAGTGAACCTGGCCAAACGGGTGTCGGTCCTCGTGCCCTCTACCGGGCCGACCAACTGACCCGAATCCTCCGGGGTGCGCTCAGGAGATGGCGCCCATCGCCACCAGGGTCTCGGCGATCTGGACGGCGTTGAGGGCGGCACCCTTCCGGAGATTGTCCCCGCTGATGAAGAGGGCGACCTTGTGACCCGATGTGTCCGTGGCCCGGATCCTGCCCACCAGCGAGGGATCCCGTCCGGCTGAACGGAGAGGCGTGGGCATGTCGGCCAGTTCGACGCCGGGGGCACCAGCCAGAGCGGCGGTCGCCTCCTCGGGGCTCAGGGCCTGCCCGAACTCGGCCACGATGGCCAACGAGTGGCCGGTGAACACCGGGACCCGGACGCAGGTACAGGTGACGTCGAGGCCCGGGATGTCGAGGATCTTGCGGCTCTCCTGGCGGAACTTCACCTCTTCGCTGGTGTCGCCCGAGCCATCGTCGACCACCTGTCCGGCCACGGGCACCACGTTGTGGGCGATGACGTCGGGGAAGGTCACGGGTGACGGATAGGCCACCGCTCCGCCGTCGAAGGTGAGGGCGGCGGCGCCGTCGACCGTCTTGACCAGCTGCTCTTCGAGCTCGGCCACCCCGGCCAGGCCCGCCCCGGACACCGCCTGGTAGGTCGAGACGATGAGGCGCACGAGCCCCGCGGCGTCGTGCAGCGGTTTGAGCACGGGCATGGCCACCATGGTGGTGCAGTTGGGGTTGGCCACGATGCCCTTCGGGAGGGACTCCATGGCGGCGGCATTGACCTCGGGCACCACGAGGGGGACGTCGGGGTCCATCCGCCAAGCCGAGGAGTTGTCGATGACGATGGCGCCGGCCTCGGTGAACCGGGGGGCGAGGAGGCGTGAGGCCGTGGCTCCGCTCGAGAAGAGGGCGACGTCGAGACCCGACACATCGGCGGTGGCCGCGTCCTCCACCTCGAGGTCGGCATCGCCGAAGGGGAGCCGGCGCCCGGCCGAACGCGCCGAGGCGAACAGGCGGAGTTCGTCGAGCGGGAAGCCGCGCTCGGCCAGCATCGTCCGCATCACCGTCCCCACCTGCCCGGTTGCTCCCACGACGCCTACTCGCATGGGTGCCAGTCTACGGCTCCACTTGGCAGGTGGGCGAGCAGTGATCGAGCGGGCACCGGCCCGGGCGGCGCGCTGCCAGCCTGGCGTCAGCCCAGTTCGAAGGCGGCGTGCAGGGCCCGGACCGCCTCTTCGGCCTTGGCCGACCGGATCATGCACGAGATGCGGATCGACGAGGTGGAGATCATCTCGATGTTGATCCCGGCCTGGGCCAGGGTCTCGAAGGTCAGGGCCGTGACGCCCGGGTGGGTCTTCATGCCCGCCCCGACGAGGGACACCCGGGCCACGTCGTTGTCGCTGGTCACTCCCGAGGCGCCGAGGGCCGGGACGAGTTCCTCGCACACCTCGGTGCTGACGGCCAGGTCGTAACCGGGCACGGTGAAGGAGATGTCGGTCGTCCCGTGGAGGGAGGTGTTCTGGACGATCATGTCCACGTTGACGTGGCGGTCGGCCAGCCCCCGGAAGAGTTGGGCGGCGAGGCCCGGGCGGTCGGGCACGCCGATGACCGTGACCTTGGCCTCGGTCACGTCGTGGGTCACCGCGGTCACGATGGCGTCTTCCATGCTGGCATCCTCCTCTTCGACCCAAGTCCCGGGTTCCCAGGTGAAGCTGGAGCGCACGTGCAGCTTCACGTCGTGGTTGCGGGCGAACTCCACCGAGCGGAGCATGAGGACCCGGCCGCCGGTGGCGGCCATCTCCAACATCTCTTCGTAGGAGACCCGGGAGAGCTTGTGCGCTTCGGGCACGATACGGGGATCGGCGCTGAAGACCCCGGGTACGTCGGTGTAGATCTCGCAGACATCGGCGTCGAGCACGGCGGCCAACGCCACTGCCGTCGTGTCCGACCCACCCCGCCCGAGGGTCGTCACGTCCCGATCGACGGACACACCCTGGAAGCCGGCGACGACGGGAACCCCTCCCCCATCGAGGGTGGCCCGCAGCCGGTCGGCCCGGACCTCGAGGATCTTGGCCCGGGTGTGCACGGCATCGGTGATGATCCCGGCCTGGCTGCCCGTATAGGAGGTCGCCTCCACCCCGAGCCCGGCCAGGGCCATACAGAGGAGGGACATGGAGATCCGCTCCCCCGAGCTCAGCAGCATGTCGACCTCACGGGCCGGCTGCACCGAGCTCACGTCGTCGGCCAACCGGACCAGATCGTCGGTGGTCTTGCCCATGGCACTCACCACGACGACCACATCGTCGCCCGCCCGGCGCGATCGGGCCACGTGATCAGCCACGGCGCGGATCCGATCCGCGTCGGCGACCGAGGTCCCGCCGAACTTCTGTACCACCAGCGACATGGGGTCCAAGGCTACAGGGGCCGACTCGGGGCACTGGCCGGACTCCGACCGGGCGACACCGGTGGCCGAGGTGGGACCGGCTACCCTGAACCCCCGTGCCCACCGAGAAACGTCAACGGCAGAAGGCCGGCCGCCAGGCCCGGTTGGAAGCTGAACAGAAGGTCGTCAAGCGGAAGCAGAACATTCGCCGCCTCGTGACGTTCCTCATTGTGGCCGTGGTGGTCGTCGGCATCTCGCTCCTCATCACCAAGCCGTGGAAGAAGACCGCTGCGGCCCCGACGACCACGACGACGACCAAGCCGTCCACCACGACCACGGTCAAGCCGGCGCCGGCCGGCGGCTCGGGCAATACCTCGCCGAGCGCCATCACCACCTCGGCCGACTGCCCCGCTGACTTCAACGCCACCTTGAACAAGCCCTCGTACTCGTCGTACCCACCGATGACCATCGACAAGTCGAAGACCTACACAGCCACCGTCACGACCGACATCGGGCCCTTCACCATCAAGCTCAACCCCACCGAGGCCCCCAAGGCGGTCAATAGCTTCGTCTTCTTGGCCAAGCAGCACTTCTTCGACTGCATCGTCTTCCACCGGGTCATCCCGAGCTTCGTCGATCAGACCGGGGACCCCACGGGCAAAGGCACCGGCGGTCCAGGCTACGAGTTCGCCGACGAGCTGCCCAAGACGGCAACGCCGCAGTACCCGCTGGGCTCGGTGGCCATGGCCAACTCGGGGGCCAACACCAACGGCAGCCAGTTCTTCATCGTGGCCGGCACCGAGGGTGAGAGCCTGCAGCCCAACTACACCCTGTTCGGTACGGTGACCTCGGGGATGGCGGTGGTCGAGAAGATCAACGCCGCCGGCGCCAGCAGCGGGACCCCCACCACCCTGCACCGGATGGTCTCGGTCGACATCACCGAGTCGTAGTCGGCCCACCCGCACCCACCCCAGTCCACCCACCCGCCCCAAGCATCCACGAGGAGTTACCCATGGCCCCAGAGGTTCCCGCAGTCGACGGCTCCAGCCCGAAGACCCAGCGTTTCGACGGACCACCGCCCATGATCATCGACCCGGCCAAGCGCTACACGGCCGAGATGGTGACCTCGAAAGGGACGCTGACCATCGCCCTCGACCCGATCGCCGCGCCGGGCACGGTCAACAACTTCGTGTTCCTGGCCCGCTGGCACTACTACGACGGCATCGTCTTCCACCGCATCATCCCGGGCTTCATGCTCCAGGGCGGCGACCCCGAGGGCACCGGGCGGGGCGGCCCCGGCTACCGGTTCCCCGACGAGCTGCCCGCACCGGGTCGCTACGAGATCGGCTCACTGGCCATGGCCAACGCCGGACCCGACACCAACGGGAGCCAGTTCTTCATCGTGAGTGGGGCCTCGGGGGTGTCGTTGCCGCCCAGCTACTCCCTGTTCGGCAAAGTGGTCAACGGCCTCGACGTGGTCACGGCCATCGAGTCGGTGGGCAGCCGGTCCGGAGCCCCGTCCGAGGACGTGGTCATCCAGTCGGTCACCATCACCGAGGCTGACTGAACTGCGCAGCTGCACTGCGTAGCTGACCTCCCTGGCTGAACTGCGCCGGGAGGACGCGTCCGGCCGCCGTGATCAGGAGGGAAGGGCGCCGAGGCCGGCCTCGGCCCGGGCGCCGTCCAGGTAGACGGCGACCCGGCCCACCCCTGCGGTGCGCCAACTCCCGTCCGGGTCCCGGATGAGGGCGGTCCGCTCGGGGATGCCGGCGACCGGGGTCCCATGCGGAGCCAGGTGCACTGATCGGTGGAGCTTCTCGCCGTGCTCGTCCTCGTGGACGTCGCCGAAGTGCGGGACGACGGCCACGCCGGTCAAGAGGCCGAGACCGATGGTGAGGCCACCGCCGCGGGCGTCGACCATGGGATCGGTGAGGGCCATGGCCGCCGCCGAGGAGGCGACGACGACGGCTCCGCCGGCCCATGCGGCGAGCAGGGCCTCCCAGACCTGGGACCCTTTCAGCACGCTTCGGAGGTGCATCGGCGACCCCCCGGCCAGATAGATCAGCTTGGCCTTGCGCATCACGGCGGCCGCGCCGGCGTCCTCGGCGTCCGACCGGGCCAGGACCATCAGGCCTTCGACGTGGCCGCCCAGCGGTTCGAACCACTCGCCGGCCCGGAGCACCAGGCGCTCGGGGTGCTCATAGGCGGCTGCGGTGGGGAGCACGAGGACATCGTTCGAACCCGATGCGGCCAGGAATTCGGCGTCGAAGGTGCACCCCTCGGTCCATTCGCCTCCACCGACGAGTGCCAACATGCCAGGGGAAGGGTCCATCGGCCCAACTGTAGAGGTCGCTACCGCCCGGTCGTGGATCCGGGTGCGGATCGCCGGAGCAGTCGTCCCATGGCGTCGCAGACCTCGGTGGCCAGGGCCAGGGAGTCGGCGAGGATCCCCATGCCCATGAACCCGTGGACCTGGTCGTCGTAGCAGCGGTACTCGACCGGCACCCCGGCCGACCGAAGCGCCTCGGCGTAGTTCGATCCGTCGTCCCGCAGCGGGTCGAAGCCGGCCGTCACCACGAGGGCCGGAGCCAGGCCCCGGTGGTCCTCGGCGAGGAGTGGCGAGGCCCGCCACGTCGTCCAGTCCTCGGGACGGGGCAGGTACCGGGCCCGGGCCTGCTCCATGGCCACGGCGGTGAGGAAGAACCCCTCGGCGAGCGTGGCGATGGTCCCGGTCTCCAGCCGGGCGTCGACGACCGGGTAGATGAGGCCCTGCGCCGCGGGGGACACGACGTCGTCACCCACCCTCCCGTCCCTGGCCTCCAGGGCCACGACGGCAGCCAGGTTGCCCCCGGCGCTGTCCCCCATCACCCCGACCTGGTGGGGGTCGATGCCGAGCTCTTCTGCGTGGCCCTGGACCCACGCGTACGCGGCGACGGCGTCGTCCACGGCGGCCGGGAACGGGTGCTCGGGGGCCAGCCGGTAGTCGACCGCGACCACTAGGCACTGGGCCACGGCAGCCAGCATCCGACAGCCGGCGTCGTGGGTGTCGAGGTCGCCGGTGGTCCAACTGCCGCCGTGGTAGTAGACGATCCCCGGGAGAAGGTGTCCCGCTCCCCCGAGACCGAGTCCCGAGCCGTACTGGCGGTAGATGCGCACCGGGATCGGGGGCGCCCCCTCGGGCCCTGGCACCAGCCGGTCCCACGCATGGATGTCGTTCCGGGACGGCATGGCGAGGTGGGTCGTCCGACGGAGCTGGGCCCGCATGGTCGCAGCGTCGACGGTCTCGGTGGCACCGTCGGGGCCCTCGATGCCTCCCTCGAACCGGGTGGCCAGCGCCAACAGGGCCTGGACCCCCCGGTTGAGCACCCGCCCGTCGCGCTCCACCGGGTCGGTGGTGCCCAGCGCACGTAACACCAGTTCAGGCCGGCTCAACAGGCCGGCCACGCCCCGACCGGCCAGGGACCAGCGCTCATGGGTCCGCTGAATCCTCCGGCTGTAGATGGCCCGGTTCCGCGCGCCCCGCCACGGACCCCGCCCGGCATCCACGCCGACCTCGTGGTCGGTGGCGGTTCTAGCCGGCGCCGCGCTCGAGGCGCTCCTGCGCCTTCCCGACCCCGATCCGGTGGCGGCAGCGGCCTTGGTCGCACCCCGTGACGCCCGGGTCTTCGGTGGGGCCGATGCCTTGGCTGACACCGGGCTCTTGGGGGACGCGGCAGTCTTCGGGGACGCGGCTTTGGCCGTCGATTGCGCCTTGGTGACGCCCCGGGCCGAGGCCTTGGCCGCCGCTCCCGAGTTGGTGCGGCGGGCAGCGGGGCCCTGGGGCTGGGTGTCGTCCATACTCGCCATCGTTGCTGGGGGGTGGTCCGAAGGCAAGCGACCCCGCCTCGGAGGCCCGGGTGGGGCGCCAAAGCGCCGCGACCAGGGTCCCCACTACCATGGTCCGCTATGTCAATCGCACACGTCGGAATTGTCGGATCCGGAATCATGGGCTCGGGTATCGCCGAGACAGCCGCCACCCACGGATTCGAGGTGATACTCCGCTCCCGGAGCCAGTCCACCGCCGATGCCACCCTGGCGGCGATGGAGAAGTCGCTCAACCGCCAGGTGGAGAAGGGCAAGAAGACCGAGGCCGAGCGGGACGAGGCCCTCGGCCGGGTGACCGGGACCTCGGACCTGACCGCCCTGAAGGACGTCGACCTCGTCATCGAGTCGGTGGTCGAGGACCTGGCCGTCAAGAAGGAACTGTTCAACGAGCTCGACCGGATCACCGGTGACCACACCATCCTCGCCACCAACACCTCCACCCTGCCCGTCATCGAACTGGCCATGCAGACCGGCCGCCCCGACCGGGTGTGCGGGGTCCACTTCTTCAACCCGGCGCCGGTCATGGAGCTGGTCGAACTGGTGAAGCCCCTCACCGCGTCCGACGAGACCCTGGCTGCGGTCCGTACCTTCGCCGAGGCGTGCGACAAGACACCCGTCCAGGTCAAGGACCAGGCCGGCTTCATCGTGAACGCCCTGCTGTTCCCCTACCTCAACAACGCCGTGCGGCTCTTCGAGCAGGGCGTGGCCTCGGTGGAGGACATCGACACCGCCATGAAGGGCGGCTGCGGGTTCCCGATGGGCCCCTTCGCCCTGCTCGACCTGGTCGGCCTGGACACGTCGCTCGCCATCTTGGATGCGCTCTACGCCGAGTTCCGTGACCCCAACTACGCAGCCGTCCCCCTCCTCCGCCGCATGGTGACGGCCGAGCTGTTGGGCCGCAAGTCCGGCCAGGGCTTCCTCGACTACCGGAAGTGACACGGCCGGCGGCCTGTGGCCTCGCCACCGCCGCCGTCGTGGGGGAGAATGGGCAGATGAGCGACGGGGACCAGGGAAACAGGAGCGGGGACCAGGGGGTGAACGGGGCGGCGTCGCCCCCGACCCGGGACAAGCCCTGGGTCATGCGCACCTACTCGGGCCATTCCACGGCGAAGGCCTCCAACGCGCTCTACCGGACCAACCTGGCCCGCGGCCAGACCGGACTGTCCATCGCCTTCGACCTCCCCACCCAGATCGGTTACGACCCCGACTCGCCCGAGGCCGCCGGCGAGGTGGGCAAGGTCGGCGTCCCGGTGGCCCACCTCGGCCACATGGCCCAGCTCCTCGACCAGATCCCGGTCGAGACCATGAACACCTCGATGACCATCAACGCCACCGCGGCGTGGCTGCTCGGCCTCTACATCGCCCACGCCGAGGACCACGGGGTCGACCCGCGGGTCCTCTCGGGCACCACCCAGAACGACATCGTGAAGGAGTACCTGTCGCGGGGCACCTTCATCTTCCCGCCGCTGCCCAGTCGCCGGCTGACCGTCGACACCATCGCCTACACCGTCCGCAACGTCCCCAAGTGGAACCCGATCAACGTCTGCAGCTACCACCTCCAAGAAGCGGGGGCCACCCCCACCAGGAGGTGGCCTACACGCTGGCCACGGCCATCGGCGTCCTGGACGCCGTGCAGGCCTCGGGCCAGATCCCCGAAGACGAGTTCCCCGCCGTCGTCGGTCGCATCTCCTTTTTCGTCAACGCGGGGGTCCGCTTCGTGGAGGAGACCTGCAAGATGCGGGCCTTCACCGCCCTGTGGGACCGGGTGTGCTCCGAGCGGTACGGCGTGACCGACCCCAAGCTGCGGCGCATGCGCTACGGGGTGCAGGTCAACTCGCTCGGACTGACCGAGGCGCAGCCGGAGAACAACGTGCCGAGGATCGTCCTCGAGGCCCTCGGGGTGACCCTCTCCAAGGGGGCCCGGGCCCGGGCCCTCCAGCTCCCGGCGTGGAACGAGGCGCTCGGACTGCCTCGGCCCTGGGACCAGCAGTGGTCCCTCCGCATCCAGCAGATCCTGGCCTTCGAGTCCGACCTCCTCGAGTACGGCGACATCTTCGACGGCTCGGTGGTCATCGAGAAGAAGACGACCGAGGTGGCCGAGGCCTCGTGGGCCGAGCTCGAGGACGTGCTGGCCATGGGCGGGGCCTTCGAGGCCATCGACGAGCTGAAGTCCCGCCTGGTGGGCAGCCAGTCCGACCGGGTGCGCCGCATCGAGACGGGCGACCTCCAGGTCGTCGGCGTGAACTGCTTCACCGAGACCGCCGACTCACCCCTTTCCCCCGAGCACGGGGGTAACGGGGTGGAGTCGATCCTGCGGGTCGACCCGGCGGTCGAGTCCGAGCTCCGGGCCGACGTGGAGGCCTGGCGGTCGGATCGGGACAGCGCCGCCGTCGGCCGGGCCCTCGACGCACTGCGGCGGGCCGCCGAGGGAACGGAGAACATCATGGCCCCGACCATCGCCCTAGCCCACGCCGGCGGGACGACCGGCGAGTGGGCCGGTGCCCTCCGCGAGGTGTTCGGCGAGTACCGGGCGCCGACCGGGGTGGGCGGCGGGGTCGGCCACCGGGGCACCGAGTTCCGGGCCGTGCTGGCCCGGTCGAAGGTCCTGGCCGAGCGGACCGGCGGGCCCCCCAAGCTGTTGGTGGCCAAGCCCGGCTTGGACGGTCACTCCAACGGGGCCGAACAGATCGCCGTAGCCGCCCGGGACGCTGGTTTTGAGGTCGTCTACCAGGGAATTCGCCTGTCACCGGCCGAGATCGCCGCCGCCGCCCGCGACGAGGACGTCGACGTCGTCGGGATCTCGATCCTGTCCGGCTCCCACCTCGAGCTGGTGCCCGAGGTGGTCGATCGCTTGCGGGCCGCCGGGGTCGACGCCCCGGTCGTGGTGGGCGGGATCATCCCCCCCGAGGACGCCGAGATCCTCGTGGGCAAAGGGGTGGCCCGCGTGTACACGCCGAAGGACTTCGAGATCGGCCAGATGATGGACGACATGTTGAGCCTGGCCGAGGAGCACCGGGCCACACCGGTCGGCTGAGGATCCCGGCGAGCGGGGCGGGCGCTCGGATCGGCTCCACCCGTTGGGCACGGCCACCCGATAGGTTCCCGACGTGCCCACCCGACGTAGGCCCATGGCCGGCATCCTCTCCGGCCCCATCGACGCACCACCCGAGGACAAGCTGGCCAAGGTCTACCCCAAGGTCGAGGCGGTGACCGGGATGCGGGTCAGCCACCGGGCCAGCGGGTTCAGCGGGGCATTGGTGCGGGTGGAGGGGGGTGGCGTCGAGATCCGGGGCCAGACCGGGCTCGAGCGGGTCTTCCGCCTGGCCCCCGGGGCGTTCTCGGTCGGCGGTCGGGCCGTCTCCCTCGTCCGACCCGCCGCCGGCTACGCCGCCGGTGGTCGGGGGGCACCCGTCACGGCGTCGGGATCGGTGGCCGTGGCCGGCGCCTCGGCCCGGGTGGCGAGGGCGGGCCGGCTCTGGGTCGAAGGAGTCCACGACGCCGAGCTGGTCGAGCGGGTGTGGGGCGACGACCTCCGCATCGAAGGCGTGGTGGTGGAACGCCTGGACGGCATCGACCATCTCGGGGCGGCCATCAAGGAGTTCCGGCCCGGGTCCGGCCCGCAAGCTCGGGGTCCTGGTCGACCACCTGGTGGAGGGGAGCAAGGAGTCACGCATCGCCGCCGGTCTCCGTCACCCCCAGGTCCTGATCACAGGTACGCCGTTCGTCGACGTCTGGGAGGCGGTCAAGCCGTCGGTCCTGGGGATCGAGGCGTGGCCGCGGATCCCCATGGGGACCGACTGGAAGACCGGCGTGTGCGAGTACCTCGGGTTCGGGGACCCGCCGACGACCTGGAAGCGGATCCTGTCGTCGGTCGGCTCCTACGCCGACCTCGATCCCGCCCTGGTGGGCGCCGTCGAACGCCTCATCGACTTCGTCACCGACCCCACCTGAGCGGGGCGACCCCGAGCGCTCGGATCAGCCTCCGGCCCAGGGACGCTCGCGTCGGGTGTTGGCCGGCCGGGACCACCACCGGCCGCTGAACCGCCAGGCCGGTGGGCGTTGCGGCTCGTCGGCCACCACCATCCGGGGTCGGGGCCAGGCCTGATCGACGGCGGCAGCGATGACCGCCAGGACCTCGGGGTCGACGGGCGGGGCCTGGGCGATGCCCGGGCTCTCGGCTGGTGCGGCCTCGGCTTCGATCGCCGACGGGCCGGTGCTCACAGCGGCATGTTCCCGTGCTTGCGCTTGGGCAGGTCCTCTCGCTTCGACACGAGGAGGGCCAGGCTCCGCACCAGGACCCGGCGGGTCTCGGCCGGGTCGATGACATCGTCGACGTAGCCGCGCTCGGCGGCGGCGTAGGGGTTGGCGTAGCGCTCGGTGTACTCCTCCACCAACTCCTTGCGGCGACCGACCGGGTCGGCCGCCTCGGCCAGGTCACGCCGGTAAACGATCTCGACCGCCCCTTCGGGCCCCATCACGGCCAGCTCGGCCGACGGCCAGGCGTAGGCCAGGTCGGCGCCGATCGACTTCGAGTTCATGACCACGTAGGCCCCGCCGTACGCTTTACGGGTGATGATCTGGACCCGGGGCACCGTCGACTCGCAGTAGGCGTAGAGCAGCTTGGCCCCGTGGCGGATGATGCCGCCGTACTCCTGGTCGGTACCGGGCATGAAGCCGGGCACATCCACGAAGGTGATGAGGGGGACGTTGAAGGCGTCGCAGGTGCGGACGAAGCGTGCCCCCTTCTCCGAGGCGTCGATATTGAGCACACCGGCCAGCATCTGGGGCTGGTTCCCGACGATGCCGACCGCCCGGCCGTCGATGCGGGCGAACCCGCAGACGAGGTTCATGGCCCAGTGGTGGTTGACCTCGAAGAACTCCCCGTCGTCCACCACCGCCTCGATGACCTTTTTCATGTCGTAGGGCTGGTTGGGCGACGCCGGCATCAGGTCGGTGAGCTCCGGGGTGAGCCGTTCGGGGTCGTCCCCTGAGGCGACGAGGGGGGCCTCTTCGAGATTGTTGGACGGCAGGAAGCTCAGCAGGTAGCGGACGTCGTCGAGGCAGGCCTTCTCGTCGGGCGCCACGAAGGCGGCCACCCCGGACTTGGTGGCGTGGCTCATGGCCCCGCCCAGCTCCTCGAGCGTCACGTCCTCGCCGGTCACCGTCTTCACCACGTCCGGACCGGTGATGAACATGTGGCTGGTCCCTTGGACCATGAAGATGAAGTCGGTCATGGCCGGGCTGTAGACCGCGCCCCCCGCGCACGGCCCGAGGATCACGCTTATCTGCGGAATGACCCCCGAGGCCTGGGCGTTGCGGTGGAAGATGCCGCCGTAGGAGTGGAGGGACACCACACCCTCTTGGATGCGGGCACCGGCGCCGTCGTTGAGACCGATCATCGGCACCCCGATGGAGCTGGCCAGGTCCATGACCTTGTGGATCTTCTCGGCGAATACCTCGCCCAGCGCCCCACCGAAGACGGTGAAGTCCTGGCTGAAGACACACACCCTCCGGCCCTCGATCGTCCCGAACCCGGTGATCACCCCGTCGGTGTAGGGCCGGTTCTCCTCGAGGCCCATGCCGTGGGCCCGGTGTCGGGCCAGCATGTCGAGCTCTTGGAACGACCCGTCGTCGAGGAGGTAGTCGATCCGCTCTCGGGCTGTCATCTTGCCCTTGGCGTGGTGCTTCTCCACGGCCCGGGGAGAGCCCGCGTTCCTAGCCAGCTCGCGTCGCTCGGCCAGTTCTTCCAGTCGTTGGGTCATGGGGTGATCCATGGTCTGTGAGGCTACCGGACCGGGAACAGGGGGTCCGATCCGGCCCGTGCCGGTGGGGCTGCCCACCGCCCGGTCGGCACGGTCAGCCGACGGGGTTGACCCAGTGGGGACCGCACCAGACGTAGGTGACCTGGTTGTGCACCCCGACCCCTCTGCCCCGGCCGGAGACCGGGCCCCGTCCCGGTCCGGCCCCGAGATAGGCACCCACACTCCGGCCCACGTACCGGGCCTCGAGCTCCTCGTCCCGCGTCCCGATGAACGAGTGCCGGTAGGTCGACCGGGCCGTGAAGGCCCGGGCGCCCGCTTCGCCGGACGGCCCCGGTGGACCCGGGAGCGGGGTCGGCTCCCACCGTTCGATGGCGTAGACGGCCACCACCAGCTCACCGGCCACGATGACGGCCCAACGGGGAGACCGGGACGATTGGGGATCGGTCCACCTCCGGCCGATCCGCCAGTCGTGACGCGCCGTCTCGTAGCCAGTGTCGGCGCCGCGGTCGCCCACCCGAAGCAGCACCACCTGGTGGTCCCGCTTGAACTTGGCCCGCTTGGCCAACCGCGTCCCGAGATCGGCGGCCGGTTGGCGCTGGCTCCCCAGTTCAGCGGGGACCGGAAGGTCGAGGAGGTCGACCGTGGCGGCCTCCACGAGGCGGGACTCCTTGGCGGTCAGGTCGTAGCGCAGGATCTCGAGGAGCACCGAGGCGCCTCTCGCCTCGACCTCCCGGATCAGCGCCAGAGCCGGGAACGTCGCCCCGTCGGCATCGTCGGATGCACCCCCGCTCTCGCCCGGCGCCACGGGTGCCGGGCCGGTGCCCTCACCGGTGCGGTCCGCGTGGACCCCAGTGGGAACCGGCGTGGTGCGGGCGGCCTCCAGATGCCGGAAGCACCGGTCACCACGGCCCCGTCCCACGTAGAAGGGGCGGCCGGACCCGGGGTCCGTGAGCAGATAGACGTACCACCCCAACTTGGATGCCACCCCGGGCGGGAAGCTGACGTCGAAGGGGTCAGGGATGGCCTCCCCACCCGCATCAGCGGGTGCGTCGGCGCGGGTCCGCACCCCCGATGACATCCGATCGGTGGGCAGGGGCATGGATCGGGTAGACACCACCGGGACGGTGGGCCGCCTCCGGGTGGTGGGGGCAGTCAGACCCGCGTCGACGACCGGTTCGTCGGCGGC
Source organism: uncultured Acidimicrobiaceae bacterium (assembly GCA_963817985.1). Taxonomy (GTDB): domain Bacteria; phylum Actinomycetota; class Acidimicrobiia; order Acidimicrobiales; family RAAP-2; genus Bog-756. Next base: position 31,386 of record CAWFQI010000015.1, read on the forward strand.
CGGGCCACCGGTCACCGGGTCCACCTCCAGCGCCGTCCAGGTCCCTACGGACCCGGTCGGCTCGGTGCCGGGGGTGGCGTCGGGGTGCGGCTGGGAGCGGGGCGGGACCTGCACCGAGGGAACGACAGCGGGTGCGGGACGTCGGTCGGCCCGGGTCGGGATGCTCGGGACGCCGATCGCCGGGGGACGCCCTGACGCCGACGCCGCGTCGTCGCCCTCAGGGGCCGCCGGAGCCCTGTCCATCGGTGTGACCGCTCACTCCTGGACGAGCTCGATCAGAGTGCCGAACGCCCCTTTGGGATGGACGAAGGCCACCGTCGTCCCCCGTGACCCGGGGCGAGGGGCCTCGTCGATGACCTTGCCGCCGTGGTCCTTCACCGACTGGAGGGCCACCGCGCAGTCCGCCACCCGGTAGCCGACGTGATGGAGACCGGGCCCCTTCTTCTCCAGGTACTTGGCCACGGGCGAGTCCTCCCGGATGGGGGTGAGCAGCTGGATGTAGCTATCGGCCACCTTCAACAGGGCCTCTTCCACGCCGTCGGACTCGACCGTCTCACGGTGGTCCACCGTGGCCCCGAAGGTCTGCTCGTAGTAGCCGATGGCCTCGTCGAGGTCGGGTACGGCGATGGCCACGTGGTCGATCTCGGTCAACAGGTGCTCGGTCATACCCCGTGCCTCCGGAACAGCGTGATGCGGTCCTCGCCCACCTCGGCGCGGAGCTCCGGGTCGTCGATGCCGAGTCCCTCCTCGGGAGCGAGGCACAAGACGCCGATCTTCCCCTCGTGGAGGTTCTTGTGGACCTGGTAGGCGGCGTCACCCACCTCCTCCAGCGGGTGGACGGCAGAGAGCGGCGGGAGGATCTTCCCCTCGCACACCAGCTGATTGGCGTCCCACGCCTCGCGGTAGTTGGCGAAGTGCGACCCCTTGATGGTCTTGAGCTTCATCCACAGGTGCCGGTTGTCGTACTCGATCATGTAGCCCGAGGTGGCAGCACAGGTCACGATGGTCCCCGCCCGCTTGGCGGCGAAGACCGAGGCGCCCATGGTCTGTCGTCCGGGGTGCTCGAAGACGATGTCGACGTCTTCACCGACCAGGCCCCGGATGTCCTTGCCCAGCCGTCGCCACTCCGACTCGTCTTGGGTGTGCTCGTCCTTCCAGAACCGGTAGTTGGCCACCTTGCGATCGATGACCGCCTCCACGCCGAGCTCGTGCAGGAGCTCAACCTTCGACGGCGACGAGACGACACCAACGGGCGTGCCCCCGCCGTTCAGGACGTACTGCACGGCGTAGGCGCCGAGACCTCCCGAGGCCCCCCAGACGAGGACCTTGTCGCCCTGGGTCATGTGGGCGCCGTTCTTCGACACCAGCATCCGGTAGGAGGTCGAGTTGCACAGCGCGTTACAGGCCGCCTCCTCCCAGCTGAGGTGCTTGGGCTTGGGCATCAGCTGGTTGGCCTTCACGACGGCCAGGTCGGCCAGTCCCCCGAAGTTGGTCTCGAAGCCCCAGATCCGCTGGTTGTCGGCCAACATCGAGTCGTCGTGGGCGCTCGGGCTCTGGTCGTCGACGTAGTTGCAGTGCACGGTGACCTTGTCCCCGGGCTTCCAGTTCCGCACGGCCGAACCGGTGCGCAGCACCACGCCCGAGGCGTCGGAGCCGACCACGTGGTAGTCGAGTGCGTGGCGCTTGCCCCACGCACTCTCCTTGCCCAGCCGGTCGAGGAACCCAAAGGTGGGAAGGGGCTCGAAGATGGACGTCCACACGGTGTTGAAGTTGATGGCGCTGGCCATGACGGCCACGTAGGCCTCGTCGGGAGCCAGCTCGGGGACGGCCACGTCACTCACGTGGAGCGACTTTCGCGGGTCCTTGTCCTCGGTCGCCAGCCCTTCGAACATCCCCACCTCGTCCCGGAGGACGAATGAGGCACGGTAGTGGTCGGGCAGCGGCATGGACCCGAGTTCGTCGCCGGACGCGCCGGCCTGGATGGCTGTGAGGAACTCCTGCATGACAGGGCAGGTTAGCCCGCCGGCTCGTGGCGGATTCCGGGCTGCAGCCGGGGTCGGGTGGACGGGTTCGGCCCTCGTGCACACCTACGGCCGCCGACTGAACGGGTGACCACGGGACGGGGCGGCGCGACCACGGGAAGGGGCGGCTCGGCGCCACACAACCGACGGCGCCGGTCGTGTGGTCGCGTGGCCCGGCAAGGCCGTATCATGGTGCCCTCGCTGCGGTGGACCCTAGGGGGAAGGCCGCCTGATCGGGCCGTCAGGCCGCGGAGGTCGTCATGTCCGGAACCGTCATCGTCTCAGGGGCGAGAACCCCGATCGGCAAACTGTCCGGCGCTCTGGGCGGCTTCGCCGCGACCGAACTGGGCGGCTTCGCCATCGCCGGCGCCCTCGAGCGCGCCGGCATCGCCCCCGATCAGGTGGACTACGTGTTCATGGGACAGGTGATCCTGGCCGGGGCGGGACAGATCACCGCCCGACAGGCCGCGGCCAACGCCGGCATTCCCATGACCGTGCCCTCCACCACCGTCAACAAGGTCTGCCTGTCCGGGCTCAACGCCATCTACCTGGCCGACCTGATGATCAACGCCGGTGAGGCCGACATCGTGGTGGCCGGCGGCATGGAGTCGATGACCCAGGCCCCCTACCTGCTCCCCGGGGCCCGGGCCGGCTACCGCATCGGCGACCAGAACGTTGTCGACTCGATGATGTACGACGGGCTCTTCTGCGCCTTCGACAACTGCGCCATGGGCCTCGGCACCGAGCACTACAACGGCGCCGACGGTGTGGCCCGGGAGCGCCAGGACGCCTTCAGCGCCGCCTCCCACGAGCGGGCCGCCGCCGCCATCAAGGACGGCAAGTTCGCCGACGAGATCGTCCCGGTCAGCGTCCCCCAGCGCAAGGGCGACCCCCTCGTGGTCGACACCGACGAGGGCGTCCGTCCCGGGACGACCGCCGAGTCGCTCGGCAAGCTGCGGCCGGCCTTCGACAAGAGCGGCACCATCACCGCCGGCAACGCCAGCCAGATCTCCGACGGCGGCGCCGCGGTGATCGTGATGTCCAAGGCCAAGGCCGAGGAGCTCGGCCTCACCCCGCTCGGCGAGCTGGTCAGCTACGGCCAGGTGGCCGGCCCGAGCACGTCCCTCCTCCCCCAGCCGTCCCACGCCACCTCGGTGGCCCTGGACAAGGCCGGGCTGAAGGTGTCCGACATCGACATCTTCGAGATCAACGAGGCCTTCGCCGCCGTGGGCTGTGCCTCCATGGACGACCTCGGCATCTCCGACGACGTCGTCAACGTGAACGGCGGGGCCATCGCCCTCGGGCACCCGGTCGGCATGTCGGGCACCCGGCTGGCCCTCACCGCCCTGCTCGAGCTAAGCGCCGCGGCGGCGGCACCGCGGCGGTCAGCCTGTGTGGCGGCGGCGGACAGGGCG
>CAWFQI010000016.1:0-178916 GCA_963817985.1 uncultured Acidimicrobiaceae bacterium
ACAAGCCCGCCCGGGGCCGACACCGCTGAGGGGGCACCGCCGCGTCGCACGGCCCGGCCCTTTCTGGTCCAGGTGGCCAGGGTCCGGAAGGTGGCCGGGACCACGCGGCACGAGACGCGCTCGGGTGTCATCGACGGGCTGGGTGCGGTCGGCGTAGTGGTGCCTGACGGCTCGGTCATCGAACTCGACGTGGAGCTCTGCTCGTATCCCGGCGGGATCACCGTCGCCGGCACGGTCACCGCCCCGTGGCGGGGCGAGTGCCGACGGTGCGGTGGTCCGGTGACCGGCGAGGTGGTGGCCCAGGTCCGTGAGCGTTATGCGCCGGCGGGGGGGTCGGACGCCGACGAGGACGCCTACCTGTTGGATGGGGACGAGCTCGACCTCGAGCCGCTGGCCCGAGACGCCGTGCTGCTCGACCTGCCCCTCGCCCCGTTGTGCACCGAGGCGTGCCTGGGCCTGTGCCCCCAGTGCGGGACCAACTGGAACCTCGGGCCCTGCACCTGCCCACCCCTCGTCGATCCCCGGTGGTCGGCCCTGGACGCCCTGAAGGACACCTGAGCCGGGTCGGCCCACCGAAGCGAGGGGGCGTGATCCGGATCGGCGCGGGATCGCCTAGGATGTCGCCCCTATGGCCGTCCCCAAGAAGAAGACCTCGAAGGCGAAGAGCCGCAGCCGCCGGGCATCCAACTGGGTGCTGAAGGCGCCGGCCCGTTCGGTGTGCCCGCAGTGCACGAACGCCAAGCTCCCCCACGTGGTGTGCCCGAACTGCGGCTGGTACAAAGGTCGACAGGCGATCGAAGTCGACTAGTGGCGCGAGGCGTCGCACGGCCGACGGGTGATGCCTTGGCCGCACTGCCGGTGGCGGTCGACGCCATGGGTGGGGACAAGGCCCCCGACGAGATCGTGGCCGGGGCCCGCCAGGTAGCCGAGCAGACCGACATCAACGTGGCGCTCGTCGGCCGGCCGGGCGAGATGGGCGACACCGGCGACCTTCCGGTCTTCCCGGCCAGTGAGGTCATCGGCATGGACGACGACCCGGGGCAGGGGGTGCGTCGGAAGAAGGACTCCTCCCTCGTTCGGGCGGCCGAGGCCGTCCGGGACGGGAGGGCCATGGCCATGGTCTCGGCCGGCAACACCGGGGCCACCATGGCGTCGGCCCTGCTCCGCATGGGACGCCTGCCCAGCGTGATCCGCCCGGCCATCGCCACCCCGATCCCCAACCCGCACCGGGAGTGGCCGACCGTCCTGCTCGATGCCGGCGCCAACGCCGAGTGCACGTCGGCCATGCTCGTCCAGTTCGCCCAGATGGGCGCGGCCTTCGCCGTCAAGCGCTACGGCGTCACGCGGCCCCGGGTGGCCCTCCTCTCCATCGGTGAGGAGAAGTCGAAGGGAACCCCCCTCGAGAAAGAGACCAACGCACTGCTGGCGGCGGGAGCCGGGGGTGACGGCTTCGAGTTCGTGGGCAACGTCGAAGGACGGGACTTCTTCGACGACATCGCCGATGTCATCGTGACCGACGGCTTCACCGGCAATGTGGCGCTGAAGACCATGGAGGGGACGTTGCGCTTCCTCATCGGCGAGTTCACCGAGATCCTGGGTCGCCCCGAGGTGGCCGACGCGGCCGACGCCCTCTATCCCCACCTGTTGCCCCTGGCGGCCAACCTCGACCCCGACGGCACCGGAGGAGCCATGCTCCTCGGGGTGGACGGCGTATGCGTCATCAGCCACGGATCGTCGTCGGCGGCCGCCATGGTGAACGCCATCACGGTCGCCCACGACCTCGCCGTGGCCGGGCTGGTCGACGCCGTGGCCCGGTCGGTCACCCCGGCCGTAGGGGCTGAGCCGGCCTGAGCCGGGCCGGCTGCGTCGAGTTCGCGGTGCGGGGCGACTGAGGTCAGACGAGTCCGAGGAGCGGGACGTGCGGGAAGATCATGCGGCGAGAAAGGCGGCCCGGAAGTACGAGTCGGCCATGGCGGCCTGGCAGGAGGAGTACGACGCCCAGGCCGGCCTGATCCATCTCGCCGAGACCTTCACCGGCTCGAGCGCCGACGGCATCATCATGAAGCCAGGGGAGGCCCTCTTCTGTCGGGTCACCGGCACCGCCCTGGTCGAGGAGCGCAAGGGTCCCGGTCACTACGCCGGTCGTTCCTCGGGGGTGTCGATCCCCATCGGTCTCGGCATGCGCTACCGGGTCGGGGCCAACCGGGGCCACTACGTGCAGGGCACACCCACCCCCACGGCCATCGACAACGGGACCACCTACGTGACCAACCAGCGGGTCATCTTCCAGGGCGGCAAGCAGACCCGGGAGTGCCTCTTCGCCAAGCTCATCGGCTACCAACACGATGACCGGGAAGGGGTGACCACCTTTTCGGTCTCCAACCGCCAGAAACCCACCACGATTCACTACGGACCGGACATCGCCGGCTGGTTCGACTTTCGGCTGGACCTGGCCGTGGCCCACTTCCAGGGAACCGTCGACCGGTTCGTCGGTGGGCTCAGCGAGGAGTTAGCGGCGCTGGAGGAACGACGTCCTGTGCCACCGGTCGCGCCGCTACCCGCACCGCCCGCCCCTGTCTCGTCCCCGCCTCCTACTGTCCCGTCGCCTCCGGCCGCAGGCTCGACCCCGACGGTGGGCCCGGGGTGGTACCCCGACCCGTGGCAGCAGTCCCCGTGGCGATGGTGGGACGGATCCCAGTGGACCGGAACCGTCCACGACAGTGAGCCATCGGACCCCTGAGCCACAGCCGCCCCGCTGACCGGCCCGGCGGCTGTCAGGGGCTCATCGCCAGAAGGCAGCCAGCTCCTCGGCATCGTCGGTGGCCTGTTGGGCCCCGAGGGCGAGGGCCTTCGGCACCGACCGGGGCTCCATCAGCTCCATGAGGTCGACCTCGGTGGGGACCCGCATGATGACCTCGGTGCCCGACTCCTTCAGGTCCTCGAGCTCCTGGAGGCCGTCACCGGGACGGGAGGTCATCATGGCCTCACCGACATCGCTGCCGTCGGTGAGGGCGAGGATGAGGACCCGACGGGCCCCGCTGAACAGGTCGAGATGGGTGCCCGTGCCGCTCACCCCGCCGTCCATGCACCGGCGGTCGCCCAACGGCTGGGGGGCGAAGACGCCGGGCACCGCACTGCTGGCGGCCGCGGCCCGCGGGATGGAGACGAGCGAGTCCTTGGTCACCACGCACCGCTCGCCGGTGTAGGCATCGACGCAGGTGATCTGGAGGGCCGGTGACGTCCACGCCCCCGTGCCCAGGATGAAGGCGATGTTGCGCCGCATGAACTCGGGCTTGGGGGTGGAGGCGGCCAGGGCGGCCCGGCCGATCTCCTGGAGGGTCGCCGGCTCGCCGTCGGCGGCCATGATGAACAGATCGAGGGCCCGCTGCTGGCTCGGGCTCAGGGTGGAGGCGGGAGCGAGGGTCGAGACCAAGGCCGGGAACTTGGAGAGCAGCGACACCTCGGAGTGGAGACGCTTCAGCTTCCCTGCGACCAGGCTGGAGGCGACGATGGAGCCGGCCGAGGTGCCGACCACGCGGTCAGCGTTGTCGAACCGGATGTCGAGGGCGGCCAGGGTCTGGAGGTAGGAGACCTGCCAGGCCACGAAGAAGAGGCCTCCGCCCCCGAGGCAGAGACCACGGTCCACACCCTTGCCATAGGAGGCGGCGAAGTCACGGGGCCGGGCCAGGTCGCGTGAGGCTTCCGCCACGGCCAGGGCGCTGGTACGGGCACGGGTGGGCACCCACCAACTGTACCGGGGACCCCTCCGGGCCTGATCCGTTGGCCGCGCTCCGTCGCCCACTTCACTGGACGTTCCGGCCTGCCGATACACCGTCATGGAAGTTGTGCGCAGTAGCGTCCTTCGGGCCAGCACGCCACGATCGGACGACGTGCGTACCGGACACCGATGCCGTCCGGTCCGCGTCGGTCACGGTCGCACGACGTGGCCGAGGGCCACACGGGGAGAACCGGGGGACTGATGGCCGCAACCACCGACGGCGATGTGAGCGGCGAGCAGGTGGGCGGGAACGAGCCCGCCGGCGATGCCGACGCCCCGGCGGGGGCGATGCCGGTCGGCGACGGGGGAACCGGTGGCCACAAGACGAGCCGCTACCTGGTGGCCGTGGGCCTGGTCATCATGTTGGCCGGCGCCCTGTTCGGCTACGACCAGGGGGTCATCTCCGGGGCCCTCGACGGCATCCAAAAAGAGTTCTCGGTCGGAACCCTCCTCCTCGAGGTCATCACCAGCTGGGTGACCCTCGGGGCCATGGCCGGGGCCCTGGTGGCCGGGGGATTGGCCGACAAGAAGGGCCGCCGGTGGACCATCGTTGCCGCCGCCGTCCTGTTCACGGCGGGTGCCCTCATCGAGGCGCTGGCTCCGGGCTCCCTCGTGTTGGTGGTGGGCCGCCTGCTCGTCGGGTTCGGTGTCGGGGTGGCCTCGGTGGCGGCCCCCCTGTACGCCGCCGAGCTGGCCCCGAGTCGCCTCCGGGGCCGGATGGTCTCGCTCTACCAGCTGGCCATCACCATGGGCATCTTCGTCGCCTACTTCGCCGACTACCTCTTGATCAACGGCAACCAGTGGCGGGTCATGCTCGGCATCTCGGCCATCCCCGCCGTCCTGTTGATCCTGGCCATCCTGCCGCTGCCCGACTCGCCCCGCTGGTACGTGAAGATGGGCCGCCACGACGACGCCCGAGAGGCGCTGCACAAAGTGGAGCCCCGCCACGACGTCGACGGCGAACTGGCCGTCATGGAAGAGCTCAATGCCGTCGAGGAGCTCGGCTCCTGGCGCGAGGTCTTCGTCGCCCGGTGGCGGCGCCCGCTCGTCATCGGGCTGACCCTGGCCTTCCTCCAACAGCTGACCGGCATCAACGCCATCATCTACTACGCCGACAAGATCTTCGCCGCCGCCGGCTTTGCCACGCCGGCTAGCCAGAGCCTGGCCACCCTGTGGGCCATCGGTGCGGTCAACGTGGTGGCCACGTTCATCGCGGTGGCCTGGGTCGACCGGTTCGGACGCCGCCCCCTCCTCATGGTCGGCGCGGTGGGCATGGGGGTCAGCCTCGTCGTGGTCGGCGCCATGTTCGAGATCCTCAGCCGCCACCCGCACCAGGGCGGGGGCAGCTCGGTGACCGGGACGGTGACCCTCGTCTTCCTCGTCACCTTCATCGCCTCGTTCGCCTTCTCCCTGGGCCCGGTGGTGTGGACCATCATCAACGAGATCTACCCGTCCCACATCCGGGGCCGGGCGGTGGCGGTGGCCACGGCGGCCAACTGGTTCGCCGCCTGGCTGGTCAGCCAGTTCTTCCTCTCGCTGGTCAACCTCATCACCGAGGCGGGCACCTTCTGGCTCTTCGCCGGGTTCTGTGCGGTCACCTACTTCTTCGTCCTCAAGTTCGTGCCCGAGACGAAGGGCAAGACCTTGGAGGAGGTCGAACGCCTCTGGGGCGACGAGGACGCCATCCGTTCGGCCCTCGGTCCCCAGCACTGAGTACCGGTTCGCGGAGCACCGGTCCGCTCGACCGGCCGAACGGGTGTGGTCGGCCGGGTAGGGGTCAGCGGTTGAGGAGGTCCTTGGCGATGTGGGTGATCTGGATCTCGTCGGTGCCGGCGTAGATCTGGAAGACCTTGGCGTCACGGGCCAGCTGCTCCACCCGGAACTCGGCCATGTAGCCGTTGCCCCCGAAGAGCTGCACCGCCTCCATGGCCACCTGCGAGGCGGCCTGGGCCGAGTAGAGCTTCATGGCCGAGGCCTCGGCCAGGGTGAGGCTCTTGCCCGCCGCCGAGAGCTCGATGTGGCGGAAGACCAGGTTCTGGACGTTGAGCCGGGCCACCTCCATGGTGGCCAGCTTGAGCTGGATGAGCTGGCGGTCGCCGATGGGCTGGCCCCAGAGCATCCGGTTCTTGGCGTACTCCACCGACAGCTTGAGGCACTCCTCGATCAGGCCGAGCGACATGGCCGCGAGCCCGGCCCGCTCGGTGACGAAGTTGCCCTTGGCCGAGTCACGGCCGCTCCCGCCGCTCTCGTCCTCGGTCTCGCCCAACAGGTGGTCCCGGCCCACCCGGACGTCGGTGAGGAACAGCTCGCCGGTCGGGGAGGAGTGGAGGCCCATCTTGCGGAACGGCTTGGACTGCTCGAAGCCCGGCATCCCCTTCTCCAGCACGAAGGTGAGTACCTGACGGTCGCGCATCGGGGTGTCGGAACCGTCGTCGAGCTTGGCGTAGAACACGACGGTGTCGGCGTAGGGGCCGTTGGTGATGAAGGTCTTGTTGCCGTTCAGGATGTACTCGTCACCGTCCCGGCGGGCTACCGACGTCATGCCCCCCAGGGCATCGGAGCCCGAGTTGGGCTCGGTGATGGCCCACGCCCCCACCTTCTCGGTGGTCAGGAGGTCGAGCCCCCACCGCTCCATCTGGGCCGGGGTGCCCTGTTTCATGATGGTGCCGCCGGCCAGGCCCAGGCTGACCCCCATGGCCGTGACGATGCCCGGGCAGTAATGGCAGAGCTCGATGATGGGGATGAGGGTCATGGCCGCCGCCCCGCCGTCCCCGTTGCGCTCGGCCCGCTCCGCCTCGGACTCCGCGCCGGCTCCGGCGACCTTGCGCTCCAGCTGCTTCTTGAAGCGGTCGCGGGCCATCTGGTCCATGCCGAAGGTGGCGTAGAGCTTCCGGATGATGTCGTAGGGGGGCAGGTCGCCGTGCTCGAGGGCGTCGATGTTGGGCACCACCTCGGCCTCGACGAACCGCCGGACCGCGTCCCGCACCATCTGCTGCTCTTCTGACCACTCGAACACCATCGACCTCCGGGTCCCTCGACAGGCATGTCCTGGTGCATCCGAGGCTATCCGAGGTCCGCCTACAGTCGGGGCGTGCGACTGAAGCGCAAGCGCGAGGGGTCAGCCTTCGACCGGTGGGGCGGCGAGCCCTTCTTCGTGGCCCTCGTCGACCGGTTCTACGAGGGCGTGGCCACCGACCCGCTGCTCCGACCCATGTACCCCGAGGACCTCACCGAGTCCCGGGCCCATCTCGCCTTGTTCCTCATGCAGTACTGGGGGGTCCGCCCCGCTACAGCGAACAGCGGGGCCATCCCCGTCTGCGCATGCGCCACGCCCCCTTCGCCATCGGTACGCCCGAGTCCGAGGCGTGGCTCCGGCACATGACCGATGCGGTCAACGCCGCCCACATGGAGCCCGACGAGGGCGAGGAGCTGCTCGAGTACCTGGCCATGGCGGCCCGAAGCCTGATCAATCAGCCCTGAGGCTCCCGAACGCCCGCCCCGGGGCGGTCACCTCACCAGGTGAGTCCGAGCATGGTGCGCATGGCCGACTCGAAGGAGGCGTCGTCCATGGTGGCCCGGGCCCCGAGCACCAGCTCGGCATCGGCGCCCACCGGCACCCGGAACGGGGTGGTCGGGTCCTCGATGGCCCGGCGCACGGCGCCGGCCACGAGCTCGGGGCCAGGGCGACCGGTTGGGCCGGTGAGCTTGGCGTCGGTCCCGGTCCACTCCTCCCACAGCGGCCCGTAGGCCGGGTCACCCACGACGGAGTCGGCCGGCTTCATGCCCGGGGCGATGTAGCCCGGCTCGATCACGACCACCCGGATCCCGAAGTGGCCGAGCTCGTGGTGGAGGGTCTCTGACAGTGCCTCGAGGGCGAACTTGGACGCCGCGTAGGGACCCTCCAACGGGGTGGCCACCCGGCCTTGGATCGAGCTGACGTTGACCACGACACCGCTGCCCCGGTCCCGCCACGCCGGGAGCAGGGGCTGGAGAAGTCGGAGGGAGCCGAGGGTGTTGGTCTCGATCATGAGGCGCAGGCGGTCGAGGGGAAAGTTCTCGAGCGGGCCCTTCCCCGAGATGGCGGCGTTGTTGACCACGGCGTCGAGGCTGCCGGCCCGCTCGAGGGCTTGGCGGGTGGAGTCGTCGTCGGTGACGTCGAGAGGGAGGCGCAGGGCCACGTCGAGCCCGTCGAGCAGCGAGGGATCCCGTGCCGTGGCCACGACCTCGTGGCCCGCCGCAGTGAGCTCCTCGGCCACCGCGGCCCCGATGGCCCGGGCCGCACCAGTGACGAGGATTCGCATGGACGAAGCGTAGGCCACCGTCCCGGCTGGACCTCGGGTCTGGGGGCCGGTCAGCCCGGTGTCGTTGGTTACGCTGCGCCGCATGGACACCGACCAACTCATGGCCCGCGCCTGCCCGGTCATCGGCGACACGGGCTGGGCCTACTACTTCACGCCCGAGACCGGGGCCCGGGGCAAGGAGCTCGGCCTCGACCTCTTCCGGTTCTACATCCTCGGCCGGGGCGGGGTCCTGGGCGACGTGGAGGCCGAGGTGGTCATCAGTGCCTTCGGGTACTTCAAGCCGGCCCTGATCGAGAAGATGTGGAACTCGGCCCGCCAGCGCATGGCCCCCCGGGACGCCGCCCGGGAGCATTTCGCCTGTGGGGCGGAGCTGGGCCGGTCCCGCCTCGGTGGCGTCGAGGGTCTGGAGGAGTACTGCAGGGCGGCCGACGCCGTCAACGAGGCGGCGGACTACGTGGGCCTGTCGCTCTACGCCGGGTTCCGGGGTGAGCCGCTGGCCGAGGACCTCCCCGCCCGGGCCATGCAGCTCACCGCGGTCCTACGCGAGTTCCGGGGCAGCGCCCACCTGCTGGCCGTCCGGGCCAGCGGCCTCGACGCCAAGACGGCCCACCACATCAGCCGTCCCGGCGACGCCGAGATGTTCGGGTGGAACGCCGACGACGCCCCGACCATCGGCGCTGCGGAACGGGAGGCCATGGCGGCCGCCCACGCCCTCACCGACGCACTGGTCCGGCCGGCCTACGCCGTCCTCGATCCGGCCGGCGCCGAGGCGCTGGCCGGAGGAGCCGAGCGGATCGCCGCCGCCCTGGCCGGCTGACCTCCGGCTGGAGCCCGACCGGGCCCGACCGCGGGCGTCGGTCAGCCGGCGGCCACCGCCGAGCGGGTGACGTCGACGGCCACCTTCAAGGTGTGGGACTGGCCGCCGCCGAAGACGATGCCCTTCAACGGCGAGACGTCCGAGTAGTCGCGCCCCCATGCCGTGGTCACGTAGGTCGAGCCGACGATCTGGTCGTTGGTGGGGTCGACGTCGAGCCACCCCCAGCCCGGGATGTACACCGACGGCCAGGCGTGGGAGGCGTCCGCCCCGATCAGCCGCTCCTCGCCCGGTGGGGGTGCCGTCTCCAGGTAGCCGCTCACGTAGCGGGCGGCGAGGCCGAGGGAGCGGAGGCACCCGATGGCCAAATGGGCGAAGTCCTGGCACACGCCCCGGCGGAACTGGAGCACCTCTTCGAGCGGCGTGGTAACTGTCGTGAATCCCGGGTCGTAGGCGAAGTCGGTAAAGATGCGCTCGGTCAGGTCGGCGACCCCCTCCACGAGGGGCCGCCCGGCCGGGAAGGACGGTTCGGCGTAGGTGCGGACCCCGAGTGAGGTGGGCACCAGCGGCGACTCGAAGCAGAACTCCCGGGCCGACAGCGTCTCGGCGCCAAGATCGTCGGCCAGCCGGTCCCGGGCGTGCTCCCAGGCCGGCCCGGTGGCGGGCAGGGGCTCGCGTCCCGAGACCGACACCGTGCTGGTCGAGACCACGCTCAGCTCGTCGAAGGGGCCGTCGACGGCGAAGGCCACCACCGGGTTCCCGAAGAAGTCGGTCCGCTCGGTCCAGCTGGTCGGGGTGGGCTCGACCACCAGCTCGCTGGTCAGGCACTGCTGTCGATCGGTGTCCCTCGGGCGCAGGTGGGCCTCGTTGCGACAGCGCGACACCGGGGCGCTGTAGTGGTAGGTGGTCCGATGGACGATCCGGTACATCATGGGCTCCGTCCGAGATTGTGCTGCAGCCCGGCCAGCACCGAGAGGCGTTCGTGGGAGAAGAAGGTCGAGCGCAGGCTGTCCAACAGCTCGGCCAGTAGGTGGTCCACCTGTCCTAGCACGGCGTCGAGCTCGGTTCGCCGGTGGCTCTCGGGGTCGACCTCGGCCAGGCGGGCGGCGTCGGTGAGCCGGAGCATGGTGGTCGTCCGCAGCACCAGCTGCTCGCCGTTCCCCAGCCGCTGGCCCGGGGACTGTTTGGGCAGGTCGGCCAAGTGGTTGAACAGCCGGTCGAGCTGGTAGATGACGCTGCGGGGGTTGGCGGCGTCGTAGACGAGCAGGTCGACGGCCCCGGCCACGTGCATGATGGGCCCCGACCTGCGTCGGAAGATGATCAGGCTCTCCGACGTCTTGAGCAGGGACTCGAGCAGGAGGTCCTCGACCACGCCGGCCCGCTGGCGCACGAGCACCGAGCGCAGCAGCCGCACGAGGGACTGGGCCCGCTCGAGGCGTCGCCCGGCGTCGAGGAACAGCCACGCCGAGTCCCGCTCCATGTTCTCGGCCGACAGACCGGCCAGGGCCAAGAGGGCCTGGAGCAGGCGCTGCAGGCTCGACTGGACGCCCACGAGCTGGGTGGGGGGCCGGTTGCGCAGCCGGGCCAGCTCCTCTTCGACGTCGCCCACCAGCTGCCAGGAGTCGCTCGAGAGCTGCTCTCGCACCGAGTAGGCCGCATCGACCAACAGTCCGAGCGAAGACACCAGGCTGCCGTCCACCCCGGCGTCGAGGAGGAGGGAGAGGGCGCGGCGGTCCGTCGGCACCTCCGGATCCCGACCGGGCTCGGAGGCCTGGGCCCCACCGTCGCTCGGCCCGGCCCCGGCGGACGTGCCCGACTCGGGGACCGGTCGCGGCGGGGTCGGGACCACCTCCTCGTCGTCGGGTTCGGACACCGGGTCGAACCCCGAGACGGTGCCGAGGGCCATGAGCAGGACCTGGAGGGACTCAGCCCCACCTTCCACGCCCACCCCGAGGGGCTGGTCGAGCCGGGCCAGCACGGTGCGGATCAGCCGGATGACCAGCTCGGAGTGTTCCGCGGTCCGGCCGAGGACGAAGAGCTGGGCTGCCACCCGGCCGGGGAGCAGCATCGAGGTGTCGGCCACCACCGGGGGACGGACCGTGGTGCGGGCCGACCGCAGCCAGGTGCTCTGCTGGAGGGCGGGCTGGGCCGACGCCACCCAGGTGTCCTTGCTGGTGCCGTCGCTGCGGCTGGAGATGAGTACCGAATCGGGGCTGGCCCCGACCCGGGTCAGTCCGCCGGGCAGCACCCGGTAGCCGTGGTGGGGTCCGGTGGAGGAGTGTTCGTCGGCCACGGCGAAGGTCCTGATGATGGCCGGGCGGGGCTCGAGGGCTCCGGTCTCGGTCACGGTCGGCGCGGTGGAGGGCTCGATGATCTCCTGGCCCACCCACGCCCCGGGACGGGACCGGAGCTGTTGGCGCAGGGCCTCGAGTCCCTCGGCCGTGAGGGCCGAGGCGACCACCGGGGGTTGGGACGGCGACGGTCGCACGGGCAGGACGATGAGCTGTTCGAGATGGGCGAGGACGTGGCTCAGTCCGGTTCGGTCCCCGCACCACCAGGTCTCGGGTCCCCGGAGGGCCAGCTCCTCACCCAGCAAGACGGGAGTCAACGCGCCGAGCAGTCCGGTGAGGGCGGGGTCCTCGATGACCCCGGTGCCGAGGGGGTTAAGGACGGTGACCCGGCCTCGCCGGGCCACCTCCAACAGCCCGGGCACCCCGAGGAGGGAGTCGGCCCGCAGCTCGACGGGGTCGCACCACTGGTCGTCGACCCGGCGGATGACCACGTCCACCGGGTCGAACCCGGCCAGCGTCCGGAGCCACACGCGGTTGTTGTTGACCACGAGGTCCCGCCCTTCGACCAGGGCGTAGCCCAGGTAGGAGGCGAGGTAGGCGTGCTCGAAGTAGGTCTCGCTCAGCGGGCCCGGGGTGAGGATGACCACCCGGGGCTCGTCCACCCCCTCGGGGGCGGCTGTCGCCACGCCGGCCCGGATGGAGCGGAAGAACCCGGCCAGTCGCTCGACGCCCGACTCCCGGTGCAAGTTGGGAAGGACCCGAGAGAGGATCGTGCGGTTGACCAGGGTGTACCCCAGGCCCGAGGGAGCCTGGGCCCGGTCCCCGATGGCCCGGAACTCCCCTGTTGCCGCCCGGACCACGTCGACGGCGGTGAGGAACATCCGTCGGGGCTCGGGGGAGCCGATGCCCACGCAGCCCCGCAGGAAGGCCGGGTGCCCGAGGACCAGCTCGGCGGGGATGTGCCCCCCGGCCACCAGCCGGCGCTCGCCGTAGAGGTCGGCGAAGATGAGGTCGAGGACCCGGACCCGCTGAGCCACCGCCGCCTCGAGCTCGGTCCATTCGGGCGCTTCGAGCACCAGGGGCCAGGGGTCGAGGGACCAAGCCTGGCGCCGGCTCTGGTTGTCCCGGGTCACGTTGTAGGTGGCGCCCTCGTTGCGCAGTAGCCGGGCCACCTCCGAGCGCCGGGCGATGAGCCCGCTCGGGCCGAGCCCGGCCATCTCGGCCGCCACCTGTTTCCACCGGTCCCGCACGGTGCCGTCGGGGCCGAGGTACTCGTCGTTGCGGCCCGGCACGATCCGGTAGTCGGGCGCGGTGAGCGCCCCGGGGGGAGGCAGGTCCCCGCCTTCGAGCGGGCCTGCAGAGGTTGCCGTGGTCATGACGGGATCAGCATGGGTCCACCCGGGACGTCACCGGGTGGATGTCCCACACCGGGGAGGCGGCGCTGCGTGCCCGGTGGAGCACTTGGGGCCCGGTGCGCTCACGAGGCCACCGACCGGGTCTGCCACCCGACGAAGGTGGGACGGAAGTAGGTCTCGTCGACCAGGCGGTGGATGTCGTCGAGGGCCACCTGGACCTCGTCCAGGAACTCGCTCAGTCCGGCCAGGGTGAGGTGGGGGACGGCCGCCGAGGCCACGATGAGCGAGGCCGTGCCACAGGCCTCGAGGGCTTCTTCGGAGCGGGCCAGGGTCTTCAGCTGGGCGCGGGCCTCGGTCAGACAGGCGCTGACGGCCCGGGGGAACCGGTCGTCTTGGAGCAGGAAGCGGAGGGTGGACCCGCCCTGGGGACGGGCCGGCATGGCCCGGCGGTAGGGCTGGTAGGCGGCGAGGGAGCGCAGGACGGCCATCCAGTGGACCACGTCGTAGGAGTCGCCCCGGCTGGGCCGCAGGCTCTCGGACCGCACGTCGAGGACCCGGGTGGTCAGATCGGCGCGCTCGAGGTTCTGGCCGATGGTCATGAACGACATGGCTTCGTCCCGGCTCATGGTGCCGAGCAGGATCCCGTTGATGCGCTGGCAGCCGGCGATCACCCGGCGGAGCCACAGCACCCGCCCGGCCCGGGTGTCGGCCTCGGCCAGGTTGTCCGAGCAGGCCAACCACAGGTTGTTGCAGGCCTCCCACGCCTCGCGGGGGACGACGGCCCGGGAGGTGCGGAGGTTCTCGCGGGCCGAGGAGATGGAGGCCAGGATGGACGAGGGGTTGTCCTCGCCGTGGAGCAGGAACTCGATGACGTCCTGTTCGGCCGCGGCCACCTCCTCGCGGTCCTCCCCGGACTGGGCCGCCTCCGAGTAGCGCTCGGCGAACTCGCTGTCGACCCCGACGATGGCGATCAGGGGCGCCCACCCGACGTCCTCGCCCACCGGCATGTCGACATGGGCGTCGGTATGGACCTGGACGATGCGGGCCGTGCCCTCGGCCCGCTCGAGGTAGCGCCCGGCCCAGTAGACGGCTTCGGCCATTCGTGCGAGCAGCATGGTGGGCTCCTTGGTGTCGGTCGGCTGCTGGTCGTCGCCGGCCTCGGGCGATCTCGGCGCAGCGGTGGGTGGGTCGGCGGGCGTGGTACCGCCTCTGCTCCTGCTCCTGCTCCTGGGTGGGGGTCACGGTGCCGGCTCCGTGGTGCCCGCACCCTCGCCGGGATCGGGGGTGGTCGGGCGGGCCGTGCCCGCCCGGACCGGGCCCGACGCCAGCCGGGTGTCGACCACCCAGGTGTCCTTGCTCCCGCCCCCTTGGGACGAGTTCACGACGAGGGAGCCCGCGGTCCGGGCCACCCTGGTCAGTCCGCCCCGGGTCACGTAGGCCCCTTCGGGGCCGAGGAGGGTGAACGGGCGCAGGTCGACATGGCGGGGGGCGATCTCCCCGTCGCACAGCGTGGGGGCCGTAGACAGGGGGATGACCGGCTGGGCCACCCACTTCTTCGGGTCCTCTTCGATCTGCTTGGCCGCGAAGGCCAGCTCGTCTTCGGTGGCCTGGGTCCCGACCAGGACGCCGTAGCCGCCCGACTCGTTGGCCGGCTTTACCACCAGCCGCTCCAGGTTGGACAGGACGTAATGGCGGGAGTCCTCGTCCCCGCACCGGAGGGTGGGCACCGTGGCCAAGATGGGCTCCTCGTCGAGGAAGAACCGGATGATGTCCGGGACGTAGGAGTAGACCTTCTTGTCGTCGGCGATGCCCGCCCCGGGCGCGTTGACGAGGGCCACCCGGCCCGAGCGCCAGGCCCGGATGAGCCCGGGCACCCCGAGAAGCGAATCGGGTACGAAGACCTCGGGATCGAGATAGAGGTCGTCGATCCGGCGGTAGATGACGTCGACCCGCTGGAGCCCGTCGATGGTGCGGGCATAGACGCAGTCGTCGTCGAGCACCACCAGATCGCCGCCCTCGACCAGCTCCACGCCGAGCTGCTGGGCCAAGAAGGCGTGCTCGAAGTAGGCCGAGTTGTAGATCCCCGGGGTGAGCACGACGATGGTCGGGTCACCCGTCGACGGGGACACCGAGGCCAGCATGTTGGCCAGGCGACCGACGTAGGGATCGACCGGCTCGATGCTGTAGTGGCGGAACATCTCGGGGAAGACGTGCTTGGCCACCATCCGGTTCTCCAACAGGTAGGAGACCCCCGACGGCACCCGCAGGTTGTCCTCCAGCACGTAGACGGTGCCGTCGGCGTCCCGGATCAGGTCGCTCCCACAGATGTGGGCCCAGATCCCACCGGGGGGGTCGACGCCCACGCACTCGCGGCGGAAGTTGGGCGAGCCGGTGACCAGCTCCGAGGGCACGATGCCCGAGCTCACCGACCGCTGGTCGTGGTAGACGTCGTCGATGAACAGGTTGAGGGCGTTCAGCCGTTGCACCAGCCCCGACTCGACCATGGCCCACTCGTCGGAGGTCATGACCCGGGGGATGATGTCAAAGGGCCAGGGCCGGTCGACCCCGGTCGAGCCCTCGTAGACGGTGAAGGTCACCCCGATGGCCCGCATCTCCCGGTCGGCAGCGTCCTGACGCTCGGACAGGGCCTCGGGCCCGAGGTCGGAGAAGTGGCCCCAGAGGGCTTCGGCTGCCGTACGCGGCTCACCGGTGGCCGAGACCATCTCGTCGTAGAACAGGCCAGGGTCATAGGACGGCCAGGGTGCGGGCTCGTGCCCGCCGCTGTCTGGATCCATCGTCCCGTACTCCCCGTGTCGCCCATCGTCGGTGCCGTGCCGGGCTCGCGCCCCGTTGTCCCTGTCCAGCATCCCACTGTCCGAGCCTTGCTGCCCACGTTCCGTGGGACCGGTACCGGGCGCGGACCGATACTCGTGTTCGTCCACCCCCAAGTGATACGTCGGCGATGGGTCGGTGGGGTTGCCGGAGTGTTTCTACTCCGTGAATGTCCAGGTCCGGTATGCTCACGCCCAGGTGAGAGGTACCGGCCCGGGTGGGTGCAGGGTGTCTCGGCACTGTGCCGACCGCCGAGTTGCGCCCCATGCGCACCGGCCCCGGCACAGGTCCGGGGGATCAGGCTCCGGCCCCGGGCCACGCGCCCCCCACCGGTGGGACCGGGCGACATCCGGCCCACCCCAGCCGCCGCCGCCCGCCACCGACCGGTGCGGCCGACGAGACCACACAACCCACAGGAGATGCCGTGCCCGCTGAGACCCATGTAGAAGAGGGTCCGCTCGACCGAAGCAAGGTCCTCGAGCTCATCCGCGACCTGCTCGCCGACATTTTGGAGATCGAGCCCTCGGTGATCTCGGAGTCCTCGTCCTTCGCCGAGGACCTCGACGCCGACTCCCTCGCCCTCATCGAGTTGGTGGAGGGCCTCGAAGAGGAGCTGGGCGAGCGTTCGGTCGGCTTCCGTATCGACGACGAGGACTTAGAGGAGCTGCGCACCGTTCGCGACGCCGTCGACTACGTCTACGCCAAACTCGGAGGGGCCTGAGGCGCCCGATGGCGCCCCGACCCGTGTCACCGCACCCCGTGTCATCTCATCGAGCACCAGCCCCTGCGGTTGCCGCATCGGCTGACGCGGCAACGGCCGAAATCGGCGGTGAACCCGGATCGGAACGGGTCCGCTGGGCCGCAGAGCGCATCGGCTATCGCTTTGCCGATCCGGCCCTCCTCGACCAGGCCATGGCCCATCGGTCGTGGTGCGCCGAACAGGCCGGCCGGTCGTCCAATGAGCGCCTCGAATTCCTGGGGGACGCCGTCTTGGGCCTGGTGGTGGCCGAGTACAGCTTCCGGAACTACCCCGACCTGTCCGACGGCGTCATGTCGAAGGTCCGGGCCTCGGTGGTGAACACCCGGGTGCTGGCCGAGGTGGCCCTCGAACTGGGCCTACCCGACCACCTGGCCCTCGGCCGGGGGGAGGATCTCTCGGGGGGACGGGCCAAAGAGTCGATTCTGGCCGACGCCACCGAGGCCGTCTTCGGGGCGGTCTATCTCGATGGGGGCCGGGCCGAGGCCGAGCGGGTCATCCTCTCCCTGCTCAGCGACCGAATTGCCGGGGCGGTGGGCGAGCCGGGGGAGTCTGATCACAAAAGCCGCCTCCAGGAGCTGACCGTGCGTCTCGGGCGGGGCGTGCCCCTCTACGAGGTGGAGGGCTCGGGGCCCGATCATGCCCGAAGGTACCTGGCCACGGTGTACGTTGCTGGCCAGCGCCTCGGAACGGGGGAGGGGCGCTCCAAGAAGGACGCCGAGCAGATGGCCGCCCAGGTCGCCTGCGGATCGTTGGAAGTCGAGAGAGGCGGGGGGAATGCCTGAGCTTCCCGAAGTCGAAACCATCCGGCGCGACCTCCAGGGCGAGGTCGTGGGCCGGAAGATCAAATCGGTCGAGGTCAGAAACGGCCGCACCGTACGGCGCCACCCGAGCGCCAAGCAGTTCCGCGCCCGCCTGGAGGGCCACACCATCAAGTCGATCGACCGCTCGGGGAAGTACCTCCTCTTGGCCCTCGACGACGGGTCGACGCTCGTGGTCCACCTGGGGATGAGCGGCCAGCTGCAGCGGGCCAAGAGCGCCAAGGAGGCTAAGGCCCCCCACACCCACGCCGTGCTCACCTTCTCCCAGGGGGGCCAGCTGCGCTTCGTCGACCCCCGCACCTTCGGGGAGCTGTTCGTCTCGGCGGCGCCCGCCGAGGGGGAGCGGGCCCTGCCCGAGCTCGCCCACCTGGGCTTTGACCCCCTCGAGGACATCATGAGCTGGGAGAAGTTCTGGGTCCTGTTGTCCCAGCACAAGAGCGGCCTGAAGGCCCTCCTCATGGACCAGGAGTTCGTGGCCGGCATCGGCAACATGTACGCCGACGAGATCCTCTTTGCCGCCGGGCTCCGTTACGACCGGCTGTCCAACTCGCTGTCTTCCCAAGAAGTCCGCCGCCTCTACCGATCCATGGTCGAGACCCTGGCCGAGGCGGTCAAGCGCCGGGGCTCGTCGCTGGCCGACGAGCAGTACCGCGACCTGTTCGGGGAGATCGGCGACTATCAGGACCAGCACCAGGCCTACGACCGGGAGGGCCAGGCCTGCCGGCGGTGCCGGGCGACCATCGTCCGGGTCAAGTCCGGGGGACGCTCGACCTTCTTCTGCGAGCACTGCCAAGTCTGAACGTCCAGCGCCGCCCAGTGGGCCGATCCGACCGCCGCCTGCCGGCGCCAGGGTCTCACCCGAGGGTGGTGGCGACCGATAGGGTGAGCGCGCAGTGTTCCTGAAGTCACTCTCCCTCAAAGGATTCAAGTCCTTCGCCGACCCGGCGGTGCTCGAATTCGAGCCCGGTATCACCGTGGTCGTCGGTCCCAACGGGAGCGGCAAGTCCAACGTGGTCGACGCCGTGGCCTGGGTGCTCGGCGCCCAGGGACCCCGCACGGTGCGCTCGGCCAAGATGGAAGACGTCATCTTCATGGGCACGGCCAACCGCCCCGCCCTGGGCCGGGCCGAGGTGACCCTCACCATCGACAACAGTGCGGGCAAGCTCGCCACCGACCTGGCCGAGATCACCATCACCCGCACCCTGTTCCGTTCGGGGGACAGCGAGTACTCGATCAACGGGGCCCCCTGCCGGCTCCTCGACATCCAAGAGCTCCTCTCCGACACCGGGGTGGGCCGCCAACAGCACGTCATCATCAGCCAGGGCCACCTCGACGCCATCTTGGAGGCCAGGCCCGAGGACCGTCGGGCCGTCATCGAAGAGGCGGCCGGCGTCCTCAAGTTCCGACGCCGCCGCGAGCGGTCAGAACGCCGGCTGGCCTCCACCGAGGAGAACCTGGAGCGCCTCTTCGACCTGGTCCGCGAGGTGAAGCGCCAGATCCGCCCACTCGAACGCCAGGCCGCTGCCGCCCGGTCCTATACCGGGCTCTCCGACGAACTGCGGGCCGTCCGGCTGTATGTGGCCGGGGCCGAGCTCGCCGCCCTCGACCGCCGCCACACCGAGGGCGCCCGGGCCCAGTCCGACCTCACCGACGCCGAGGCGCGCCTGCGGGCCGCACTGACCCAGCTCGATGCCGACACCGAGCGCACCGCCGACGAGATGTCCACCCAACGGGAGTCCGACCTCGCCTCGGCCCTCGGACGAACCGAAGGCATGGTCGAGCGGGCCCGCGGCCTCACCGGCGTGCTCCGGGAGCGCCAGCGTTCGCTGGCCCAGGCCCTCGATGCGGCGGCCGACGCCGACGTGGTGTCGACCCTCGAGGCCGAAGGCGCCAGTCTCACCACCGAGCTCGAGGCCACCGAGGCTGAGGAGCTCACGCTCGCCCCCGAGCTCGAGACCGTGGTCGACGAGGAGGCAGCCGCCGGTGCCGAGCTCGAGGCCCATCTGGCCTCGTGGGGGGACGGGGCCGAGCTCCGACAGGCCGAGGAGGCCGTAACCGTGGCCGAGGGGCAGGTGGCCTCGTTGGAGCACGCCCTCGAGCGCGATCGGCGCTCACTGGCCCAACTCACCGCCCGGCTCACCTCGACCGAGCGCCGCCTCGGGCTCCTCGAGGGCGAGGACCACGAGGTGCGCGAGCGGCTGGCCGAGACCGAGCAGGCCCGCCACTCCCTCCAGGCTGTCGTGGCCGAGACCGAGGCCGCCCACGGGCAGGCCGTCCGGCGTCTCGAGTCGGCCGAGCAGGCCCTCCGCCAGGCCGAACAGGAACTGGCCCGGTCGACGGCCCGGGCCGACGCCCTCGAGCGGGCCCTCGACGAGGCCCGGGGAGCCGCCGGGGCCGAGCTCCTGGCCGGCATCGACGGCGTCGTGGGCACGCTGCTCGATGTGGTCGAGGTCGACGAGGGCTGGGAGGACGCCTTCGAGGCGGCCGTCGGTGCGTCGGTGGCCGCCGTCGTGGTGTCGGGAAGCCAGCCGGCCAAGGCCGCACTGTCCCGACTCCGCCAGGGTGGGGCCACCGGTGCCGTGCTGGCCCTCACCGGCGGTGTCCCGAACCCGGTGGGCGCTGCCCCCTCCGCTCCGGTCCCACCGGGGACCGAGTCCATCCGCTCCCATGTGCGGCCCCACGCCACCGGCCGGGACATCTCCGGGCTGGACGCGGTACTCGACACACTGCTCGCCGGCTCGTGCTGTACCCAGGGAGGATGGTCCGAGGCCATCGACCTGGCCCTTTCCCGCCCGGACCTGGTAGTCGTCACCCGCGAGGGGGATCGCTTCTCGCCCACCGGATGGCGGGTGCGGGCTTCGGGTGGTGTGGTCACCGCGGCACTGGTCGAGGAGGCCCGCGGACGGGCGGAGATCGCCGCCGTGGCCGCCACCGAGGCCGCCGAGGAACGCACCCTCGCCCGGGTAGCCGTCGAGGCCGCCCGCACCGCGGCGACCGAAGCCGTGCGGGCCGACGACCGCAACGAGGTGGCGCTCCAGACGGCCCGGGCCTCCCAGCAGCGGGTGGGGGGTGACCTCGTCACCCTGGCCGCCGAGCTGGAGGAGGTCCGGCGGGACCACGCCGAGCTGGACGAGCGCATCGCCCGGGACACGGCTCGGGCCGCCGGCCTGCGCCACGAGCTGCCGCTCCTCGAGCTGGCCCGAGGCCGGGCCGCCGAACGGGTGGCGGCCGGCCGCCAGGAGCGGCTGGCCATCGACGAACGGATCGCCGCGGCGGCCCAGTCCCGCAGCGAGTGGGAGGTCCGTTCAGCCGGACTGGTCGAGCGACGTCGGGTGCTGGGTGACCGGCTGCGAGAGGTGGAGCGGCGGCTCACCGGACACGCCGATGAGCGCCGTGAGGCGGCCGAGCGCCGGACCCGTCTGGAGGCCGACGCCACGGCCGTGACCCGCCTGTTGGAGGTCATCGCCACCGCCCAGTCCGAGCTCGACGCCGCCTTGGCCGACCTGCGGGAGCGCTACCGCCTGCAGCTCGAGGCGGTGAAGGCGGGGGGCGCCCGGCTGGAGGAGCTGCGCCGGCAGCGGTCGGCCAACGAACACGAACTGGCGGCGGCACGGGGACGACTGCAAAAGATCGAGCTGGACCTGGTGGAGGCGACCATCCGCCGGGAGACGGTGGTCGAGACCCTCCGCCACGACCTCGCCTGCACCCCCGAGGACGCGCTGGCCGCCCCCACACCGGAGCTGGCCGAGGGCATCGATCCCCCCACCCGTATCGTGGAGCTGGAGCGGGAGCTGGCCGCGCTCGGTCCGGTCAACCCGCTGGCCCTGGAGGAGCTCTCGGAGTTGGGCGAGCGCCACCAGTTCCTCGAGGCCCAGGTGGAGGACGTCCGGAACGCCCGACGCGAGCTCCACCACGTCATCCGGACCCTGGACGAGGAGATCATGCACGTCTTCGACTCGGCGTTCGCCGACGTCAACGAGCACTTCTCCACGCTTGTCGACTCGCTCTTCCCCGGCGGGACGGGCCGGCTCTCCCTCACCGATCCGGAGAACCTGCTCGACACCGGCGTGGACGTGGAGGTCCGGCCGGCCGGCCGTAACGTGCGGCGCCTCTCCCTCCTGTCGGGCGGTGAGCGCTCGCTCGTGGCCCTGGCCTTCTTGTTCGCCGTCTTCCGCAGCCGGCCGTCGCCCTTCTATCTGATGGACGAGGTGGAAGCGGCCCTCGACGATGTGAACCTGCAGCGCTTCCTCGGGCTCGTGCACGAGTTCCGGGGTGAGGCCCAGCTGATCATCGTGAGTCACCAGAAGCGCACCATGGAGGCAGCTGACGCCCTCTACGGAGTCACCATGGCACCGGGAGGTTCCTCCAAGGTCGTGAGCCAGAAGGTCCCCCGCGACCGGGGTGCCGTCGTCGGAGGAGAGGCAATCGGCGACGGCCGCAATGGCGACGGCGAGCCTGACGACCGTGATGGTGACGGCGACGCCGACCGTGAGGGTGCCGGTGGGCTCGGGCCGTCGGTGGCGCCGGTCCGTGAGTCGGTGCCGCTCTCGGGGCAGGTGGTCGGAGGCGACGACGAGGAACCGGAGTCGGTCGAAACAACGGATCCGAGTGCCGAGCGCGCCGAGCCGGTCGTCGACGCGGCCGAGGGCTGGGCCGGGGACGGTGCCGGGCCCTCTGACTCCGGACCCGAAGCCGGGCGGACCCGGTGGTCCGACGAGGAACCGGGGCCCGAATCGGTGGCGTCCCTCGATCCAGCCGATCCCAACGGCCCCGTCGGTGATGACGGGCCCGAACGTGGTGCCGAGACGACCGATGCGGACCTCGCCGAGGCTCTGGCTGCGGTCCACGCCCACGGCGATCCAATGCCCGTCCCCGACGCCGGCTTCTCGCCGGACTTCATGGCCGAACTGACAACCGCCGGTCAGGCTGATCCCGACCTCCCTCCGGCGGCGCCGGATGTGGCTGGGGGAAGCGAGCCCTCCGACGAGCTACACGTCGATGACGCCCTGGCCGAAGCCAGCTCCCCCGGAGGGGACGGCGACGGGCCCGGTACGCCGAAGGAGGCAGGCATCAGCTCGACGGGCTGGCAGCCACGCGTCATCCGACCCGAACGGGTCGGGGGAAGCGAGTCGTGATCGAGCCAGCCCTCGTGGCGTCGGGCTCGGAGGTGTTGATCGGCCTGGTCATCGCCGTACCGGTGCTCATCGTCGGCGGTGGCGTGGCCATCGGCCTCCGGCTGCGAGGCCGAGGCGGCAAGAGTGCGGTCCCCCCCGGCGAGGTGGCGAGCGACGCGCCCACCGACGTCGAACTGGCCCGGAGTGCCGACGCCGCCAAAGTGGCTGCCCCGGCCGATGCCGCCAAGGTCGAGCCGGCCCCTGCCCCGGCCGCCGAGCCCGAGCCCGAGCCTGCCACCTACCGGAGCCGACTCGGGAAGGCCCGCGGCCTCCTGTCGGGCTACGTGGGGGCGGTCCGCTCACGCGGGAAGATCGACGCCACCACCTGGGACGAGTTGGAAGAAGCGCTCATCCGGGCCGACGTCGGGGTCGGAGCCACCGACAGCCTCCTCGGCGACCTGCGGGCCCGGGTAAAGAGCGGGGAGATCGGCGGTCCCGACGCCCTGGTCGACGCGTTGAAGGCCGATCTCGTGGCCATGCTGTCCAACGCGGACGCATCCCTCGCCGTGCCGGGAGGCCGGGAGAGCGACGCCGACGCGGTCGCCACCGACGGCTCCGAGGCCGGCTCGCCGGTCGACGTCTGGCTGTTCGTCGGAGTGAACGGCGTGGGCAAGACGACCACGGTCGGGAAGGTGGCCAAGCGGCTGGCCTCCTCGGGAACGAAAGTGCTCTTGGCCGCGGGCGACACCTTCCGGGCCGCAGCCGGCGAGCAGCTGGCCATGTGGGCCTCACGGGCCGACGCCGACATCGTGCGGGGCTCCGAGGGCGGGGATCCGAGCTCGGTGGTCTTCGACGCCGTGCAGCGCGCCGAGGCCAAGGGCCACGCCGTGGTCCTGGCCGACACGGCCGGACGCCTGCACAACAAGGTGAACCTCATCGAGGAGTTGAAGAAGATCCGGCGCGTGGCCGGCCGCCCGCCCGGCCAGGTCGTGGAGGTCTTGTTGGTGCTCGACGCCACCACCGGACAGAACGGCCTGGCTCAGGCCAAGGTGTTCTTGGAGGCGGTCGAGGTGACCGGTGTGGTCCTCACCAAGCTCGACGGCACGGCCAAGGGCGGCATCGTGGTGGCCATCCAGCGCGAGCTAGGCCTGCCGGTGAAGCTGGTGGGCCTGGGCGAGGGCGTGGACGACCTGGTCGACTTCGACGCCGAGGCCTTCGTCGATGCCCTGTTCTGAGGTCGCGGCCCGCGTCGCGGTGGGACACGGTTCGACCCAGCGTCCTGTAGCCTGAGGCACCCATGTTCGAGAGCCTGTCCGACCGATTCGAGGGGATCCTCAGCCGCCTGCGCAGCCGCGGCCGCCTGACCGAGGGTGATGTCGACGAGGTCCTCGCCGAGATCCGCAAGGCCCTCTTGGAGGCGGACGTCGAGATCAGCGTGGTGCGCGGCTTCACCGAGGCCGTGCGGGCCCGCTGCGTGGGCCTCGAGCTCTCCCAGGCCCTCAGCCCGGGCCAGCAGGTCATCAAGATCGTCAACGAGGAGCTGGTCGGGATCCTCGGTGGGGAGACCCTCCGCATCACCTACGCCGGCCATCCCCCGACGGTCATCTTGCTGGCCGGTCTGCAGGGTGCGGGCAAGACCACCGCGGCGGCCAAGCTGGCCCGGTGGTTCAAGCAGCAGGGCCGCAATCCCATGCTCGTCGGGGCCGACCTCCAGCGGCCGGCCGCCGTCGAGCAGCTGCGGGTCCTCGGTGGGCAGGCCGGGATCACCGTGTTCAGCGAGCCCACCGACCCGGTGGGGGTGGCGACCGCGGGACTCGAGGAGGCCCGACGGCTCGGACGTGACGTCCTGATTGTGGACACCGCCGGTCGGCTGGCCATCGACGAGGACCTGATGGAAGAGATCCGGCAGATCGCCGGCGCCGTCGACCCCCACTACACGTTCTTGGTCATCGACGCCATGACCGGCCAGGACGCCGTGGCCACGGCGTCGGCCTTCCACGACTCCCTCGCCCTCGACGGGATCATCCTCACCAAGTTGGACGGCGATGCCCGAGGGGGTGCCGCCCTCTCGGTCAAAGAGGTGGTGGGCCGGCCCATCGCCTTTGCCTCGACGGGGGAGAAGCTCGACGACTTCGATCAGTTCCACCCCGACCGGATGGCCGATCGCATCCTCGGGATGGGCGACGTGCTCAGCCTCATCGAGCAGGCCGAGCGCACCATGGACAAAGACGTCGCCACCAAGGGTGCCGCCGCCATGCTGGAGGGGAAGTTCTCCTTGGAGGACTTCTTAGAGCAGCTCCAACAGGTGAAAAAGATGGGCTCCGTGTCGTCGATGATGTCCCTCATCCCGGGCATCCCGAAGGATCTGAAGCAGGCCTCCTCCCAGATCGACGACCGCCAGATCGGCCAGATCGAGGCCATCATCCGCTCGATGACCCCGGCCGAGCGCACCGACCCGGCCATCATCGACGGTGCCCGTCGGGTGCGGATCGCCAACGGGAGCGGTACGGCCACCTCCGACGTCAACGCCCTCTTGAAGCAGTTCAAAGAGATGCAGAAGATGATGAAGGGGATGGGCAAGGGCGGCATGGGCGGCGCCCTCGGTGGTCTGGGCGGCCTGTTCGGCAAAGGTGGCCCCAAGCTGTCGCCCTCGGCCATGGCCGAGATGGCTGAACTCGAGGCGTCCGGCGACTTCGCCGGGTTCCCCGGTCTCGGGGCCGAGCGGAGTGCCCTCGGGGCCGGTTCGGGCGGTGGGCCCCAGGCCACGGGCCGACCCAAGGGCAAGGGAAAAAAGAAGGGCAAAGGCGGAGGCCGGGTCACACCGAAGGCCCGCTGAGTCGGTGGGTCCCCGGTGGGCCGATCCCACCGGGTCGGCCGGCCGAACTGCTGAGAACACCAGCCAAGAAGGTCCGATTGGACCGCGTGCACGCGTCGCCCCCCATTGGTGGGAGACTGTCGGGCGCTATCGACAGAATGCAGAGGAGTACACCGTGGCAGTAAAGCTCCGCCTCGTGCGGATCGGGAAGAAGAAGCAGCCGACCTACCGGCTGGTGGCGGCGGACAGCCGGTCGCCCCGCAACGGCCGTTTCATCGAGATCGTGGGCACCTACGCCCCCCGGGGCAAGTCGTTGGCCGAGCCCGACGCCGTCATCGAGATCGACAATGCCAAAGCCGTGAAGTGGTTGTCCGAAGGGGCGACACCCACCGAGCGGGTCGAGAAGCTCCTGAAGAAGTCGGGCGCCCTCGACGAGTTCGCCGCGGCCAAGGCGGCGAAGTGACCGACGAGATGGCCGTGGACTCGGCCGACGATGTCAACACCATCGACGTCGACGAGGACCACGAGGACGACGATGCCGGCAACCGGGTCTCGGGCGGGACGCCCCTGGCTGTCGTGACCTATCTGGTCAGCTCCATCACCTCGGACCCCGACGCCGTGGTCATCAACACCGAAGAGCGGGGGGACTCGGTGCGCTTCCGCATCCACGTCGCCCCTGACGACATGGGCCGGGTCATCGGCCGACGCGGACGCGTGGCCCAGGCCATCCGGACCGTGGTGGCGGCGGCCGGAGCCCGTGACGGGGTCCAGACCAGCGTCGACATCGTCGACGACTGAGTTCCCCGGGGTGGTGAGCGGAACCGCCCGCCCGAACGGCGACCGTGCACCCGAGCCGGCCGATACCGTCTCCGACGGAACGGCCGCCACGCTCCTGCACGTCGGCCGGATGGTCAAGCCCCACGGACTGAAGGGCGACGTCATCGTCTCGCTCTCCACCAACCGGGACGAGCGGGTGGCCCCTGGGTCGGTGCTCACCGCCGACGACGGCCGGGAGTTCGAGGTGGTGCGGTCCTCGGCCCACCAGGGCCGGTTCATCGTCACCTTCGACGGGGTGAACGGCATCGACGCCGCTGACGCGTTGCGGGGCACCGAGCTCTTCGCCCCGCCACTCGATGACCCCGACGCCCTTTGGATCCATGACCTGATCGGCGCGGTGGTGGTCGACACCGCAGGGACCGAGCTCGGCACCGTGGTGAGCGTCGAGGCCAATCCGGCCAGCGATCTCTTGGTGCTCGAGAGCGGCGGCCTCATCCCCCTCCGGTTCGTGGTGTCGTCGGAGCCCGGGAGCAGCGTGGTGGTCGACGTCCCCGAGGGACTGCTCGACCTGGCGTGAGCGGCCCCCCCGACGGTGCAGCTCCGGTGCGCCCGTTCCGGATCGATGTCTTCACCTTGTTCCCGGCCGTGATCGACCACTATGCCGACGCGTCCATCCTCGGGCGGGCCCGCACCCGGGACCGGCTCGACCTCCGCACCCACGACGTCCGGGATGCGTCGACCGATCCGCACCGCTCGGTCGACGATGCCACCTTCGGGGGCGGGGCCGGCATGGTCATCGGTCCCGAGCCCGTGTTCACCTCGGTCGAGCAGGTGGCGGGGTCGCTCGAGGGGCTCCCGCGGCCGCTCATCTTGCTGTCCCCGTCGGGCCCGACGTTCGACCAGGCGACGGCCGTCCGGCTGGCCGGTGCCGGGGACGGGCCCGTGGCTGGGTTCTCCCTCCTGTGCGGGCGCTACGAGGGTGTCGACCAGCGGGTGGCCGACCACCTGGTCGACGAGGAGCTGTCGGTCGGGGACTTCGTGCTGGCCGGGGGGGAGCTGGCCGCCCTGGTGGTGGTGGAGGCGGTCGTGCGCCTCCTCCCTGGCGTCCTCGGCAACGACCAGTCCGCCGAGGACGAGAGCTTCTCGGGCGGACTCCTCGAGTACCCGCATTACACCCGGCCCGCCTCGTTCCGGGGCTGGGACGTGCCCGAGGTCCTGCGGTCGGGCGATCACGGACGGGTGGAGCGCTGGCGCCGGGCCGAGGCCCTCGTGCGCACCATGCGACGCCGTCCTGACCTGATCGAGGCCCGGGGCGGGCTGACCCCCGACGAGGTGCGGCTCCTGGTCGACCACGGTGAGGTGCAGTTGCTCCGCGATCACGGCTACGATTGGTGAGCCTCGTCGGCGCCCCTGTGGGGGTGTTCGGAACCGAAGGCCGAGCTTACGGAGAACTCCCTGGTCAAGCGGACCAACTGGTGGGTGCTCCCAGATCGGCATCCGACGGGGGAGTGTTCGAACGACCCGTGGAAAGACGCGCCCCATGAACCCGACCGACATCATCGACCGCGACAGCCTTCGGGACGACGTGCCCGAATTCCGACCCGGGGACACCGTCAAGGTGCACGTCCGGGTGGTCGAGGGCACCCGCGAGCGCGTCCAGGTGTTCCAGGGCGCCGTCGTGCGTCGCCAGGGCACCGGGGTCCGGGAGACCTTCACCGTGCGCAAGGTGAGCTTCGGCGTCGGCGTGGAGCGGACCTTCCCGGTCCACTCCCCGGTCATCGACCACACCGAGGTGGTCTCGCTCGGGGACGTCCGGCGGGCCAAGCTCTACTACCTGCGGGATCGCCATGGGAAGGCGGCCAAGATCAAGGAACGGCGGACTGCCCGCCCTTGAGCCGGCGGGTCGACCGCAGACGGGGAGTGCACCGGGTGCACCCCGCCGGTCCCGGCGCGCCGCGGACGCATCCCCATGAGTGAGGAAGACCTCGAGCGCTACGAGTCCGAGATCGAGCTGGCGCTCGTCCAGGAGTACCGGGCCGTCCTGCCGCTGTTCTCCTACGTGGTCGAGACCGAACGCCGCTTCTATCTGGCCAACACCGTGGAGGTAGCGGTGCGCTCGGACTCCACACCGGCCTGTGTGGAGGTCAACCTGTCCGACGCCTGGGTGTGGGACATGTACCGCCCCGCCCGCTTCGTGCCCTCGGTGCGGATCCTGACGTTCCGTGACGTGAACATCGAACGGCTGCCCGAGAAGGACCTGTGAGCGCGGGCGCCTCAGGGCGCCCACCGAGTGACGAGGGTGCCGGACGCACCGAGGTGCCCGCAGCCGGTCCCGGCGAGCAGGTGGCCCAGTGGTACGAGGCGCAGGGCTACGAGGTGCTCGAGCGGAGCTGGCACCGACGGGAGGGTGAGGTCGACCTCATCGTCCGGCGGGGTGCCACCGTGGTATTCACCGAGGTGACCGGCACGGTCGACGGACCGACGGACGGGGACGGGCCGTTGCTGGCCGCCACCCAGCGGCGGATCCACCGTCTGGCCTCTCGCTGGCTGTCGGAGATCACCCCGGCGGCCGGGCGGGCGAGGATCGAGGTCCGCTTCGATGTGGCCTCGGTCATCGCCGACACCGTGAAGGTCCTCGAGGACGCCTTCTGATCCAGCCGGCTGCCCCCGGGCTACCGGTGGCCCCCGGTCCGCCGGTCCTGGCACTGCGTGGGGCATCTCGTAGGCTGCGGGGATGCGCACCGAGCTCGAGACCCTCATCGTGGAACAGAAGGACGGGGTGGCGACGGTCACCATGAACCGACCCGCCCGGAAGAATGCAGCCAACAGCGCCATGTGGCGCGAGCTCCTCTCGACGTTCGAGGAGGTGGCTGCGGATCGGGAGGTTCGGGTCATGGTGCTCACCGGGGCCGGTGACGCCTTCTGTTCGGGTGCCGACCTCTCGGGTGCGGGCGACGTGGCCGGGCGGGCCGGCGATCCGTACCTCCTTCAGATGCGGGCCCTCGGGGACGTGGCCCTCCGCCTGCACCGGCTCCAGAAGCCCACCATCGCCAAGGTGGGCGGGGTGGCCGCTGGGGCGGGGATGAGCATGGCCCTCGGATGCGATCTGGTCGTGGCCTCCGACACCGCCCGGTTCTCCCAGATCTTCTCGAAGCGGGGGCTGTCGGTCGACTTCGGGGCCTCGTGGCTCCTGCCCCGCCTGATCGGGCTGCACAAGGCCAAAGAGCTCGCCTTCTTCGCCGACATCATCAGCGCTCAGGAGGCGGCCGAGTTCGGGGTGGTCAACCGGGTGGTGCCGGCCGACGAGCTGGATGCCTTCGTGGACGGATGGGCAGCCCGCCTGGCCGCCGGGCCCCCGCTGGCCTTGTCCATGACCAAGGCCATGCTCAACAACTCCTTCAACCTGGCCATGGACCAGTCCCTCGAAGAAGAAGCCCGCTCCCAGTCGGTGAACTTCGCCTCGGCCGACACGGCCGAGGCCATCGCCGCGTTCGGCGAGAAGCGGGAGCCGAGGTTCGAAGGACGCTGATAGGCGGAGGAGACCTGGCCTACGGGGTGGGGAAGCTCCCGAGCTGCCACCCGATGCTCGACGAGGTCACCGGCCCGGCCGTCGGGGCGGCAGCGAGTGCGGGGGCCGAGCAGTTCGACTGTCCGGTGATGGCACCGAACCAGGTGGCTGACCCGGCGCTGCGCCACACCAACCAGCAGGTTCCGTTGGAGGAGCGGGCGGCCAGGGTGACCGTTCCTGCGCCCGACCCGGCTCCGCCTCCGGCCGTTCCCGCCGCGGCGGCCTCGGCGCTGCTGATGGCCCCTCCGTAGGAACCCCCCGAGCCGCCGGTCGTCGGCGTGGCAGCACTGGCGGACCCACCGCTCCCGTCGGTCACGGCGATGCTCACCGTCGATGCCCCAGTCGTCGGTCCGGTGACGTAGGTGACCGAGGGGTCCGACGCCGAGAGGGCACTGACGTCCACCGAGCCGTAGCCACCGGCTGACGAGGCTGCCGCTCCCACCGCGGACAGGGCGGTCGACAGGGACTGCTGGGCCAACAGGTTGTCGGCCAGGCCTACGCCGGGTGCGTTGGAGACACTGGTGTCCGAGGTGGAGCTCGAGTGGAGCGTGGTACTCAACAGGAGCAGGGTGAGGAGGGCCACGCCGACCAGGCTGATCATGGTCACGATCATCGAAAAGCCGGCGTCGGGGCCGTCATCCGCCCACCGTGGCGCGCCCCGGCCCGGCACCACCGCATAGGCGTGTGTGGAACGGACCGGGCCGCGGTGTCGGGCGGGCCTCCGACGAGGAGGGTGGGTCGATCCTGGTTCCACTGTCGGAGCATCGTCTGGACCGGAGCGGAACTTGAGTGCGGCCGGCCTTCGCCTCGGGCCCTCTGGCGCCGTCGGGTCGGCCCCATCGCTGTTCGCTGCTCGCGCCACTACCCTGGCCGGCGTGGAGCCCACGAGGGAGTACCGGCCCGTGACGCGGCTGGGACTGTGGCTCCGGGGGCCGTGGCCAACGACCGAGCGGGACCGACCCCGAGACGGCCCGGCGGCGCTGGCCCGCGCCCTCGATCTGGTTGGCCTGGCCGAGCGCTCGGGCTTCGATTCAGTGTGGGTGTCCGATCAGGAGCCGTCGACCGCATCGGGGCCACCGGGCCCGGTGATGGAGGCCTACGCGTTACTCGGGGCACTGGCCACGGGCACCACAGAGACCAGGCTCGGAGTCGTCCCCCTGGGTCCCGACCGTCGGGCCCCATCCATGGTGGCCAAGATGGTCACCGGGATCGACGTCATCTCCCACGGACGCGCCATCCTGACCTACGGACTCGGCACGGACCCCGAACGGCGGGCACGGATGGTCGAGGCCCTCCACGTCGGGCGGGCGCTCCTGGAGGACGAGGCCCCGACCTTCGCGGGTGCCTGCTACTCGGTCGTCGACGCCAGGAACCAGCCGGGACCGGTCCAAGAAGGGGGAATCCCCATCGTCGCCTCGGTCGAGCGGGTCGCCGACCTCACCACCGTGACCGAGTTCGCCGGTCTGGCCGATGCGGTGATCGTGCCCGGGCCGCCCGACGAGCTCGGCCGCGTGGTCGACCTGATCGGCGCGCACCGCTCCCGGGGGGCGGCCGGACAGACCGGCCGCGCTCCGCTACAGGTCATCGGGATCGGCCCACACCGAGCGGCCACGGCCACGGCCACGTCCCGATCACATCGGGACCGGGGTGGGGCGGTCTCGGTCGATCAGGTGGTGGCCGCCGTCGGCGAGCTGTTCGACAGCGGTCTTGACGGCTGCCTCGTCCCGGTGGATGTCGCCATGTCCCCCGACGACCTGGCCGCCATGGTCGCCGGGCTGGGCGGCGCCGGGATCACGCCGTAGTGCTGCGTCCACGGTCGGTGGATGGACCGACCGTCGGCGCGGTCAGTCGTCGGACTGCATGACCACCTTGTCGGCGTGGACCCGGTAGATGACCCGGACCTCGCCAGGCTGGCGCATCGGGTAGGTGTCGACGTCGAGGTACTTCTTGGCCAGCGAATCGATGTGGGCGTCGGCGCCCTCCTCGGTCCCTTCGACGGTGCCTCGGACCACGACGACGTTGTAGGCGTTGTCGGGATCGACGACCGAGATGGCCACGTGGGGGTTGTGCTCGAGATTGGCGGTCTTGACCCGACCCTTGGCCGTGTTGAACACCAGGTCCTCGCCGTCGAGATCGATCCAGACCGGCGTCACCTGGGGGCGGCCCTCGTTGTCGACCGTGGCCACATTGGCAATCACCGGCCGTTGGACGAGGGCCTTTGCCGCACTACTCAGCGTTGTCGCCATAGATGCACTCCTCAGAACAGGGGGACTGGGACCTGCGGCTGTCTCTGCCGCGGTGACCCTCGGGCGGGTCAACGCCGAGGGTACCAAGGACCGTGGCCGCGTCGATCGCACGCCGAGCCGACCGTGAGTGGTGCGAGCGGGTGGCTGACGCGCACCGATGTGGCGCGCCCCGCGGCCGGGAGGGAGGGGTGGGGGCGAGCGGGGGGGCGTCGCTTCCCTCCCGGCACTGTGGGCGCAGAACCAAGTATGGGGACCGACCCTTCGGGTGCCCTGGGGCGGTCCTGGGAGCTTCATGAGAGTGTCGCGTCCCCGACCGGAGGGGAATGGGGCGCGACTACGGTGACCACCATGCGCATCGGGGCCCATGTCCGGGCGGGAAAGGGCCTCGTTCCCGCCCTCCAGCACGGGGACGAGATCGGCGCCGAGGTCGTCCAGATCTTCACCCAGAGCCCCAGGATGTGGAAGCCGTCGCAGTACGGGCCCGAGGTACTGGCCGGCTACCGGGAGGCTCAACACGAGCACCGGCGGGTCACCTCGACGTTCTGCCACGCCACCTACCTGATCAACCTGGCCTCGCCGGACCCCGTGCTCATGGACAAGTCGCGGGCCTGCCTCAACGCCAATCTGGCCACGGCCGAGGGGATGGGGTCCGACGGTCTGGTCCTCCACATCGGTAGCCATCGGGGCGCGGGCTTCGACGCCGCCCTGCCGGGGATCGTCGAAGCCCTCATCGAGGCGCTCGACTCGGTGGAGGCGTCCGACGAGCCGTGCCCGATCCTCCTCGAGAACGCGGCCGGCGCCGGGGACACCGTCGGTCGCTCCTTCGAAGAGCTGGCCGCGGTCATCGACGCCGCAGGAGGAGACGAGCGGCTGGGGGTGTGCCTCGACACCCAGCATCTCTGGGCGTCGGGGGTCCCCTTCGGGACAGTCGAGCAGGCCGACGAGCTGATCGGCCTGGTGGAGGACACGGTGGGTATGTCGCGGCTCCAGTGCATCCACCTCAACGACTCCAAGGTGGCCTTCGGGGCCAACCGGGACCGGCACGAGAACTTGGGGGCCGGCACCATCGGGAAGAAGGCCCTGGCCGCGCTGTTGGGTCATCCCGCCCTCCAGGGCCTGCCCGCCGTCCTCGAGGTCCCCGGCGAGGGGGACGGTCCGCAGAAAAAGGACATCACCGCGGCCCGCCGGGTGTGGTCGAGCGGGGTGAAGCTGCGCGCCTGAGCGACCCGTGTCCCGGCCCTGGGCTGCGCTCCTCCGAGCGGGCAAGCTTGTAATGAGAACCATTCTCGCTTAAGGTGGACGGCGAAGGGAGCTGTCTCGGTGACGGCGCCCAAGGAGCCCCCGATGTCCTTGCCGCCGCCGACATCCCGTCGGATCGCCACGAAGTCGAGCCGTCCCCGACGCGTGACCAGGGCGGCTGTCTGTGTGGCCGTGGCTCTCGTGACGACGGCCTGTGCGACGGCCGCCTCGCCGTCGGGGGAGGACACCGTCTCCTCGTCCCCTCGGGTGGTCCAGGTGGTGGCGGCGGAGAACTTCTGGGGCAGCATCGCCAGTCAGGTCGGCGGTGCCCACGTGCACGTGGTCAGCATCATCACCAATCCGAACACCGATCCCCACTCCTACGAGCCCACCGCGGCCGACGCCCGGGCCATGGCCGGGGCCCAACTGGTCGTCGAGAACGGGATCGGGTACGACCCGTGGGCGGAGAAGCTGCTCACCGCCGACCCCTCTTCGATCGTGGCGCTCGACGTGGGTGCGGTTCTCGGGATCCCCGACGGGGCCAATCCTCACCGCTGGTACAACCCCGCCGACGTGCACTCGGTGATCGGCCAGATGACCGCGGACCTCCAGAAGCTCGATCCGAGGGACGCCGGCTACTTCGCCAGGCAGCAGAAGCACTTCGAGACAGTCGACCTGGCCGCCTACGACGCCACCATCGCCTCCATCAAGGACACCTACGGCGGCACCCGGGTCGGGGCGTCGGAGTCGATCTTCGCCATGGTCGCCCCCGCCCTCGGCCTCGACCTCGTCACCCCGCCGTCATTCCTGAAGGCCATCAGTGAGGGCACCGACGTCTCGGTGGCCGACAAGGAGACCATCGACCACCAGATCCGGGACCACGAGATCTCGATCTACGTGTACAACAGTCAGAACGTGACCCCCGACGTGCAGGCCCAACTGGACGAGGTGAAGGCCGAGCACATCCCCTACGCCACCATCACCGAGACCCTCCAGCCCGCCTCGGCCACCTATCAGGCCTGGCAGACGAGACAGCTGGTGGGCATCGAGGCGGCGTTGGCCCGGGCCCGTGGCTGACCCCCGGCCAACCGGGCCTGCCGGTGAGCCCGAGGGCCGACCTCGGCCGTCGCCCCGTCCCGATCGGGCCGCGGCCCCGGCCGTGGTGCTCACCGACGCCGCCGTCCGCATCGGCGGGCGGACCATCTGGTCCCACGTGGACCTCGAGGTGGCGACCGGTGAGTTCGTCGCCATCCTCGGACCCAACGGGGTGGGCAAGTCCACACTGATCAAGGCGATGCTCGGCATCCTCCCGTTGGCCGAGGGTCAGCTGTCGGTCCTCGGTCGTGCGCCCGGCGACGCCGGTCCGGAGATCGGCTACCTGCCCCAGCGGCGCAACTTCGACCCCAACCTACGCATCCGGGGCATCGATGTGGTCCGCCTCGGGAGCGACGGCGACCGGTGGGGGCTGCCGCTACCCGGCGGGTCGAGGTACTCGGCGGCGGGCCGGCGGCGCCGCCGGCGGGTGGACGAGGTGATCGAACTGGTGGGGGCCGAGGGGTACGCCCACCGACCCATCGGCCAGGTCTCGGGGGGCGAACAGCAGCGGCTGCTGATCGCCCAGGCCCTGGTGCGCCAGCCCCGGATGCTGCTGCTCGACGAGCCCCTCGACAGCTTGGACCTCCCCAACCAGGCCTCGGTGGCCGCCCTCATCTCGACCATCAGCCAGGAGTTCGGCATCACCGTGCTGATCGTGGCCCACGACGTCAACCCGATCGTCTCCTATCTCGACGGGGTGGTCTACGTGGCCCGGGGCGGTGCGGTCTTCGGCCCTCCCGACGAGGTCATCACCTCGGCCACGCTGAGCGCCCTCTACGAGACGCCCATCGAGGTCCTGCGTACGTCCGACGGCCAGATGGTGGTGGTGGGGAGCCCTGAGGCACCAGCCCATCACGCCGACCGGCACACGGGGCACACCCACTGATGACCCCGCTCCTCTCCGACCCGTCGGCCACGGTGGTGGGCACGACGTCGTCGGGCAGCTTCGGCTGGGACATCCCCGCCGACGTGCACCAGATGCTCGCCCTGCACTTCATGGTCAATGCCTACGAAGCCGGCACCATCGTGGCTGTGATCGCCGGGGCCGTGGGCTGGTTCATGGTCCTCCGCCGCCAGAGCTTCGCCGGGCACACGCTGGCTGTGGTGTCGTTCCCGGGAGCGGCAGGGGCCATCTGGTTGGGCGTCAGCGCCACGGCCGGCTACTTCGCCGGGAGCATCGTGGCCGCCTTGGTCATCGCCATGGTGCCGCGGTCGGCGTCGGGGCGAGAGCGCAGCGAGGAGTCCGCGGTCATCGGCACGGTGCAGGCCTTCGCCTTGGCCTGTGGGGTGCTGTTCGTGAGCCTCTACGGTGGCTTCCTCGACAGCCTGACCGGGCTGCTCTTCGGCACCTTCCTCGGCATCTCGAACAACCAGGTCCTGACGCTGGCCTTGGTGGCGGCCGGGGTGCTGGTGGCTCTGGCCCTCATGGCCCGACCGCTCTTTTTCGCCACCGTCGACGGTGACGTCGCCGGCGCCCGGGGCGTGCCGGTGCGGGCCCTGTCGGTGGCCTTCCTCCTCCTCTTGGGCTGTGCCGCCGCCGAGGTCAGCCAGATCACCGGCGCGCTGTTGGTCTTCGCCCTGCTCGTGATGCCGGCGGCCGCCGCCCAGCAGATCACCGCCCGGCCGGCGCTCTCCGTGGCCCTCACGGTGGTGCTCGCCGTGGCCATCACCTGGATCTCCCTCGGCGTCGCCTTCTACTCCGTCTATCCCGTGGGTTTCTACGTCTCGACCATCGGGTTCGCCGTCTATGTCCTGGCCGGTGGAGGGCGGGCCCTCGTGCGCTGGCACGGCACCCGGACAGCGAGGGCGGGGTCGATGGCCGGGGCCGACCGGGTCGACATGGCGGTTCGGGCATGATGGCCACCCTCGACCCGATCGTGGGCCTCGCCCACATGCTCGACCACCCCTTCTTGCGGTCGGCCTTCCTGGCCGGCACCTGCATCGCCCTCGCCGCCGGGCTCGTCGGCTACGTGGTGGTGCTGCGGGGCCAGGTCTTCACGGGAGACGCCCTCTCCCACGTGGCCTTCACCGGGGCCCTGGCCGCCCTGGCCTTCGGAATCGATCTGCGGGCCGGGCTGTACGGGGCGTGCCTCGTCTTCGCCGTGCTGATGGCCGCCCTCGGCCGTCGGGCATCGGCGGACGACACGGTGATCGGCAGCGTGTTCGCCTGGGTGCTCGGCCTCGGGGCCCTGTTCTTGTCCATCTTCACCACCTCGGAGAGCGGGACCGGGGCGGTCGGGTCCGACGCCGGTGTGAACGTCCTGTTCGGGTCGGTCCTCGGCCTGTCCTCGTCCCAGGCCCTCAGCGACGCCCTCGTCGCCCTCGGCGTCGTGGTGGTCTTTGTGGCCATCGGTCGGCCGCTCCTCTTCGCCAGCCTCGACGAGGACGTGGCCTCGGCCCGGGGAGTGCCGGTCCGGGCCCTCGGCTATGCCTTTTTCATCCTGTTGGGCGTCACCGCCGGTGTGGCCACCCAGGCGGTCGGGGCCCTGTTGCTGCTCGGACTGGTGGCCGCCCCCGCCGGGGCCAGCCAGCGCCTGAGCTCGCGTCCGTTCGTGGCGGTCTGGCTGTCGGCCGCCATCGCCGTCGGCTCGGTGTGGATCGGCCTCACCGTCGCCTACCTCGCCCCCAAGGTCCCGCCCAGCTTCGCCATCGTGGCTGCGGCCACCGCCACCTACCTGGTCAGCATGGCCTTCACCTCGAAGGGTTGGCGGGATCGCCGCCCTGAGCACCCTCGACCCGTACGAGGCCACCGGGCTGTCGGGCCGACCGCCGATGGCCCCCCGGCCGCCGACCTCGAAGGAGGCCTCCGTGGGGCGTGAGCCGGGTACCGCCCGATCCGTCCGGGTCCCAGAGCCCGCCGGTGGACGTCGTACTGTTGGGGGCATGGTCGTTGCCCCCTCGGTCCACGAAGAGGTCGCCCTGCGCCTGGCCGGCAACGAGCAGCGGTACACCCCGGTGCGCCGATCGCTGGTGGGCACCCTGGCCGACGCCGGCCGCCCCCTCTCCATCCCCGAGATCCTGGCCTCGAGCCTCGAGCTACCCCAGTCCAGCGCCTACCGCAACATCACCGCCCTCATCGAGGCCGGTGTGGTCCGCCGGGTCACCGGGGTCGACGACCACGGCCGCTTCGAGCTGGCCGAGGAGCTGGCCGGCCACCACCACCACCTGGCCTGCGGCCGGTGCGGGAAGGTCGAGGACGTGGCCCCCTCGGCCCGCCTGGAGCGGGCCATGGCCGAGGCGGCCCGGGTGGTGTCCGAAGAGCACGGCTACGAGGTCACCGACCACCAGTTCGACCTGGTCGGGCTCTGCCCGGCCTGCCAGCTGACCGGCTCCTAGACCGACGGTCACACCGCTCGTCGGGGGGTGACCCGAGCCTTCGGGCCGGTGGCCGGGTGCCCTACTACCCCGAGGGCGACGCGCACGCTAGGGTCAGCCCGCACCAATGGGGGATCCTGCGCGACAGCCAGACCGAGAGGAAGCCACCATGACCAGCGGAACCACCGGATCGAACGAGTCCGAAGCCAACATGGGGACCCGCACCGAGACCGACAGCATGGGGGCCATCGAGGTCCCCGCCGACCGCTACTGGGGGGCCCAGACCGCCCGCTCGCTCCACCATTTCCCCATCGGGGACGACCGGATGCCCAAGCCCATGATCCGGGCCATCGGCGTGTTGAAGGAGGCCTCGGCCCAGGTCAACGCCGACCTGGGCAAGATGTCGCCCGAGAAGTCGGCCCTGATCGTGGCGGCGGCCCGAGAGGTCGCCGACGGCAAGCTCGACGACCAGTTCCCCCTGTCGGTCTGGCAGACCGGTAGCGGCACCCAGTCGAACATGAACGCCAACGAGGTCATCTCCAACCGGGCCATCGAGATGGCCGGGGGAGTGCTCGGCTCAAAGGAGCCGGTCCACCCGAACGACGACGTGAACATGTCCCAGTCGTCCAACGACACCTTTCCGACGGCCATGCACATCGCCGCCGTGGAGGAGATCACCCACCGGTTGATCCCGGCCATCCGGACGCTCCGCAATGCGCTCCAGCTGAAGGCGGAGGCCTTCGCCGGCATCACCAAGATCGGCCGCACCCACCTGATGGACGCCGTCCCACTCACGCTCGGCCAGGAGTTCTCCGGCTACGTGTCCCAACTCGACGTCGACCTCCGGCGCATCGAGCAGACCCTCGACGACCTCTACGAGCTGGCGGCCGGGGGGACGGCCGTCGGCACCGGCCTCAACACCCATCCCGAGTTCGGGACCCGGGTGGCCTCGGCCATCGCCGAGCTCACCGGGCTGCCCTTTGTCACCGCCCCCAACAAGTTCGCCGCCCTGGCCGCCCACGATGCCCTGGTCCAGGCGAGCGGAACCCTGCGGACCACGGCGGCGTCGCTGATCAAGATCGCCGACGACATCCGGTGGCTCGGGTCCGGACCCCGCAGCGGTCTCGGTGAGCTCAGCCTCCCCGAGAACGAGCCCGGATCGTCCATCATGCCCGGCAAGGTCAACCCCACCCAGTGCGAGGCCATGATCATG
Organism: uncultured Acidimicrobiaceae bacterium; assembly: GCA_963817985.1. Classification (GTDB taxonomy): domain Bacteria; phylum Actinomycetota; class Acidimicrobiia; order Acidimicrobiales; family RAAP-2; genus Bog-756. Next base: position 38,332 of record CAWFQI010000016.1, read on the forward strand.
GTGTGCATCCAGGTCTACGGCAACGACGCCGCCGTGGCCATGGCCGGGGCCCGGGGCAACCTCGAGCTGAACGTGTGCAAACCGGTCATCATCCACAACGTGCTCCACTCGGTGCAGCTCATCACCGAGGCCACCCTGGCCTTCACCGAGTTCTGCGTGGACGGCCTTCAGCCCAACGAGGCGCGCATCCGCCAGCACCTGGAGAACTCCTTGATGCTGGTCACCGCCCTCAACCCCTTGATCGGCTACGACAAGGCGGCCGAGGTGGCAAAGAAGGCCCACAAAGAGGGCACCACCCTGCGGGAGTCGGCGCTCGCCCTCGGCTATCTGACCGGCGAGCAGTTCGACGAGGCCGTGCGCCCCGAATCGATGACCCACCCCTAGGGCCGGCTGGACCGAGCCCCGCACCGCTCGGTCCCGGGCGGTGGGACGTGGCGCCCTCAGCTGACGCGTCGTCAGATCGGATGCCTATACTTTGGCCACGACAGGGACCGCCGAGCACGGGCGGTCCGGCACTGTGCCCGTGGGTGACGCGGCGCCCGTTGGTGGGGCGGCGCCGCCCGCCCGAGGCCACGGAGAGAGGGTTCCATGACCACACCGCCTGCCGAGTTGAGCATCGGACTGACCGATGGCACCTTCTACGCCGAGGATCCCTTCCCGGCCTTCGCCTGGATGCGGGAGCACGCACCGGCCTACTTCGACGAGGCCGCCGGGGTGTGGGGGATCACCCGCTACGCCGACGTGAAGGACATCTCGAAGGACCCCGAGACCTACTCCAACGCCGGGGGCATCCGACCCGACGGGTTCCCGTTGCCCATGATGATCGAGACCGACGCTCCCGAGCACTTCCGGCGCCGACGGCTGGTGAGCGAGGGGTTCACGCCGCGCCGGATCCGGGAGAGCGAAGAAGGCATCCGGGCCGTGTGCGACGGCATCATCGACCGGGTGTGCGAGGCCGGCTCGGCCGACTTCGTCCGGGACATCGCCGCCCCGCTGCCCATGATCGTGATCGGCGACATGCTGGGTGTGGCCCCCGAGGACCGCGACGACCTCCTGCGCTGGTCCGACGACATGTTGAAGTCGCTCGGGGCTCCCGACCCTGCGGCGGCGGACAAGGCCATGGTGGCGGCCGTCGAGTACGCCCAGTACATCACCGCCGTGGCCGACCAGCGCCGCCGGGACAGCCATGACCGCGACCTCATCGGCACCCTGGTCCACGCCGAGATCGAGGGGAACCGGCTCGATGCGGACTCCATCATCTATGAGTCGCTGCTCATCCTCATCGGGGGCGACGAGACGACCCGCCACGTGATCAGCGGGGGCATGTACGAACTCCTCCGTCACCCCGACCAGCTGAAGGCCCTGGCCGCCGACCGGTCGCTCCTGCCTTCGGCCGTGGAGGAGATGCTGCGGTGGGTGTCACCCATCAAGAACATGGCCCGCACCATGACGAGGGACGTCGAGCTGCACGGAGAGACGCTGCACGAGGGGGAGAAGCTGTTGTTGCTCTACCCCTCGGCCAACCGGGACGAGCGGGTCTTCGATGCCCCTGAGGAGTTCGACATCACCCGCACGCCGAACGACCACATCGCCTTCGGGTTCGGCGCGCACTTCTGCCTGGGCAACCGACTGGCCCGCATGGAGCTGAGCGTGATGTTCGACCGGCTCCTCGACCGGCTGCCCGACCTCCGCCTGGCCGACGACGAACCCCTCCCCAAGCGCCCGGCCAACTTCGTCTCCGGCTACGAGACCATGCCGGTGGTGTTCACCCCGACGGCCCCGGTGGGGGTGTCGGCCTAGTGGCCCGCCCTGTGCTGACCGACGCCGAGGTGGAGGCGGCCCTGGCCGACGACGGCGGCCCGGAGTGGCACCTCATCGCCGGCAAGTTGATCAAGACCGTGGCGTGCGATGACTTTGTGGCCGCCCTGGCGTACGTGGGCGAGGTGGGGCGCCTGGCCGAGGAGGCCAACCACCACCCCGACATCGACATCCGCTACAACCGGGTGACCCTCGCCCTCGTCACCCACGATTCTGGGGGCATCACCCAGGCCGATCTCGACCTGGCCCGGGCCATCGACAGCCTCTGAGCCCCCGACGGGCTCGGGGCCGCTCGGGACCTCTGAGTCCTCGACAACCACAGGACATCGTCCGGCGGCCCGCCTCGATCACGTCCCGGTGACGGTGTGGCCGGCCCCGGTGAGGGTGGACAGCGCGAGCGCCAAGGAGTCGGCCCGGACGAGGAGATGATCGGTGTCGTAGGTCGAGAGCACGAAGACGCTCACGCCGGCCGCCGCCAGGGGCGTGGTCAGGCCGGCCACCACGCCGATCAGGGTGAACGCCAACGGTCCGGCCACGGTGAGGGCCCGCCACCCCGCCTCGACGCGCGCCGCCGGGGGCGCCAGGTCGGCCCGGCACACGAGGGAGGTCTCGTGGTCGTCCCCGAGACCGGAGGTGGTGACCGAGTAGAGCGAGCCGTCGCCGGGAGGGGCGGGGGGTGCCGTCCCGCTCGCCAGGCGGCACACGGACAGGGACTCGGGTCGGAGTCTCAGCTCCACGGGCCGCACCCCATCGCCGGCGGCACTGCTGGTCCAGGGGGCGGGCTGGACGCCCCGGTCAACCGACCGGAAGGTCCCAGAGCGGAAACCAGCGGTCGAGATCGGTCTCGACCGCCAGGTCGTCGGCGACGAGGCTCTTCAGCTTCAGCTCCTCTTCGATGTCGCGGTGCTCCTTGCCGTCGGGGACGAACGGGTAGAAGGTGCCCCGCTTGAACAGGTAGACGAGGTAGGCGCTCGAGGCCAGCACCGTGCCGGGTCCCGCCGTGAGCTCAGGCATGCCGTCGGATCCAGCGGGGGAGCCCGACCCATCCGTGTCGCCGTCGGCCGCCGACGGGAGGTCGGCCAGGCCGAACACCGAACACAGCAGCTGGGGTCCCCATCCCGAGTCCGACAGCGACGAGTTCACCAGGTGGATTCGGGTGACCAGCTGTTCGATATCGGTGTCCTCGACCACCAGCCAGTGGTAGCCGAAGCTGTCCTCCTGCTGTCGGAGATCCCCGGTCCCGTCCATGGACAACAGCTCGACCACCTCGGACTGCATCTGCTCGAATCCCTGGCCGCTCGGGGGCTTGTAACAGACGCCGGCGTGGCCCGAGCACGACATGTTGGCCGCGCTCTGCAAGGTGATGGAGGCCGAGGGGAGGGCGAAGAGGGCGTCGAGGTTGGACTGGACCGGCTTGGTCTTGCCCATGATGGAGCTGAACAGGCCCATCAGCGGATCCGGCTCACGAGGGACGGCCCAGCTCGGCCTCGATCTTGGACAGCTGAGCCAGGCGCTGGTCGAGGCTCGGGTGGGTGGAGAAGATGGTCGACAGGCTCACGCCGTTCTTGGCGATGGCCGGGGTGAAGAAAAAGGCGTTGAAGCTCTCGGCCGAGCGCAGGTCGCGGGTGGGGATCCGGGACATCTCCCCGGTCACCTTGACGAGGGCCGACGCCAGAGCCGACGGTCGTCCGGTGAGGAGGGCACCCGACCGGTCGGCAGCCAGCTCACGGTAGCGGGAGAGGGCCATGGTGAGCAGGAAGCTGATGGCGTAGACGACGACCGACACCACGAGCACGGCCAGCTCCACCAGGGCTGCGTTGTCCCCGCCCCCTTGATTGTTGTTGTTGTTGTTCCCGCCACCGAAGCCGCCCATGAGGCCGGTCCACAACATGATGCGGGTGATCATCCCGGCCACCATGCCCAAGAAGCTGGCGATGGTCATCACGGCGACGTCGCGGTGGGCCACATGGCTGAGCTCATGGGCCAAGACGGCCTCCAGCTCGGACTCGTCGAGGCGACGCATGAGACCGGTGGTGGCACAGACCACCGCACTGTTCGGGCTGCGGCCGGTGGCAAAGGCGTTGGGCACGTCGGTGTCGGCCATGGCCACCCGGGGCTTTTTCATGTCGGCCAGGGCGCAGAGGCGGTCGATGACCCCGTGGAGCTGGGGGGCCTGCTCGGGGGTCACGATGTGGCCGTGCATCCCGAACAGGGCGATCTTGTCCGAGAACCAGTACTGGACGAACAAGATGATGGCGGCGAACACCAGCACCACGGCGTAGGAGATGCCGAAGGCGATCAGCAGTCCGATGACGGCGCCGTAGAGGAGGACCAGCATCAGTCCGGTGAAGAACATCCGGAGGGACAGGCCGTGATCGTTGGGGATGTTGCGTGCAGTGCTCATCAGGTGGACCTCAGCGGTCGTCGGATCCCGCGCTCTCGCCGTGCTCCGCCAACAGGGCCTTGGTCTCGTCCAACGTGGCGTCACTGAACGGCACCACGAGGTCCGAGGGGGCGAACGCGGTCATCGGCCACGGCCACACCGGCCGAGCGCACCGCGGCGGTGAGGGCGGCCAGGGCCTCGCCGAAGCGGGCCTCGTCGCCCCCGTCCACCGCGTCGGCGATGGCGTCGTCCAACTTCTCGAGCTCGGGTCGCTGGTCGTCGGGCACGGTGTACTGGCCCTCGCCCAGGATGCGGACGATCACGACGGTGAGTCCTCGGTGGCCGGGGTCGCCCCGGCGGCGCCGAGCTCGGGGGCGGGAGCGGCCGTCCCCGTGCCGATCTCGGCCTTCAAGGCGGCCAGCTCGGCGTCGACCTGGGAGGTGGTCGAGGCCTTGTCCAGCTGGGCCTGGATGTCGTCGACCGGGTTGGTGAGGTCGGTGAGCGCCCCCGAGGCCAGCAGCTCGTCCATGGCGCCGGCCCGGGCCTGCATGCCGTCGATCTTGTCCTGGGCCCGCTGCATGGACATGCCCGCATCGCTCATCGACTCGGAGATCCCCGACACGGCCTCGCCGATCTTGGTCTGGGCCTCGGCCGCCGTGTAGGTGGCCTTCATGGTCTCCTTCTTGGTGCGGAAGGAGTCCACCTGGGTCTGGAGCTTCTGGGCGGTGTCGATCAGCTTCTGCTCTTGGGCGGAGACCTGGTCGTGTTGGGTCTTGAGGTCGGCCAGCTGCTCGGCCAGGGCACCCCGGCGGGCCAGGGCCTCCCGGGCCAGGTCCTCGTTGCCCTGGGTGAGGGCGGCCTTGGCCTGGTTCTGGAGCTTGTCCGCCTGGGACTGGAGCTGGGTGGCCTGAAGCTCGATCCGCTTCTTCGCCGTGGTCACATCGGCCACACTGCGCCGGACCTTCTGGAGGCTCTCCAGCTGCTTTTGGTACGAGAGGTCGAGCGACTCCCTCGGATCCTCCGCCTTGTCGAGCAGTTTGTTGGTCTTGGCCTGGAGAATCCCAGACATGCGCTTCATCACGCCCATAGTGGTGGATCCTTCCTCGTTCCTCGGGTGAAGCTTAGGGCTTCCCTGCCCGGTAGCGTGATCGGCGTGCCTGAGTCTCTCTGCCTGCTAACCGTCCACGCCCATCCGGACGACGAGTCGTCCAAGGGGGCAGGGTCGGTCGCCCTCTACCACGCCGAGGGGATCCACACCGTGCTGGTCTGCTGCACCGGTGGTGAGGAGGGCGAAGTCCTCAATCCCGCCATGGACACCCCCGAGGTCCACGCTCGCCTGGCCGACATCCGACACGAGGAGCTGGCCGAGGCCACCCGGGTCATCGGCTACGACGAGGTGGTCATGCTCGGCTACCGCGACTCGGGCATGGCCGGCTCGGAGGCCAACGCCAACCCGGCCAGCTTCGCCCAGGCCCCCCAGGACGAGGCGGTGGAGCGGCTGGTGGCCATCGTGCGGCGCACACGCCCCCAGGTCATGGTGGTCTACGGCGACGACCAGTCCGGCTATCCCCACCCCGACCACCTCCGGGTGCACGAGATCGGCGTGCTGGCCTTCCGCACGGCGGGCGACCCGGACCGCTTCCCCGACGCCGGTGCCCCGTTCCAACCCACCAAGCTCTATTACACGGAGTTCTCGGTGGCCCGTTTCCGCGAGGTCCACGCCAAGTTCGAAGAGCTGGGCCTCGAGTCACCCTTCGACGCCGAGTGGCGCAAGCGCTGGGAGGACGCCCCGCCCACGGTCGTGACCACCTCGGTGGACATCTCGGCGTTCGCCGACGTCCGGAGCCGCGCTCTGTTGGCCCACGCCACCCAGGTGGACCCCAAGTCACCGTTCTGGTTCGGGCTCCCCCCCGAGGTCATGCGGACCATCCATCCCTACGACGACTACCGGCTGGCCCTGGTGGCCGGGCCCGACGGAACCATCAGTCCCCCGGATGCGAACGAGCCCGGTGGCCGCGACGGGGCCGTCGAGACCGACCTGTTCGCCGGCGTCCGGCCCGAGGAGCTGGCGAAGGGGGTGACCAGGTGAGCGCCTGGCTGTCCGAGGCCTGGTTCGACGAGGTCCGGACGCTGGCCGGCTCGCTTCCCCCTCGTCCCGGGCTCTCGGCCCGGATCCAAGAGCAGATCACCGGAGGGCCCGACGGCGACATCTCGTGCTACTGGGAGCTCGAGGACGGGCACCCGACGGCAGCGGCACCTGGGGTCATCGACGGCGCCGACGTGACCCTCACCCTCTCGTGGAGCGACGCCGCCGCCATCGCCTCGGGAGCCCTCGATCCGAGTGTGGCCTTCATGCGGGGTCGGATGAAGGTGGTGGGCTCCATGGAGGTGACCTTGGCGCTCCTGCCGGCGGCCCGGGCGCCCGAGGCGGTCGAGCTCCGCCAACGGGTGGCCGCCCTCACCGAGTTCTAGGGACGCCGGCCACCATCCGAAGGAGGGACGACGGTGCCGGGTGGACCCCGAGGGACCCGAGCGGGGTGACCGTGCCCGACCCGGAGTCGCCCGAGCCGCCGAGCAGCGGCAGGTGGATGGCGCCGGCGCTCTGGAGGAGGATGAGGGCGATCACGGTGGCGACGACCACCACCACGGCCACGACGACGAAGGGCTGCGCCCGGGCCCAGCCCGTTGGCTTGGCCGGCCCCCGGGCGGACTGGCGTCGCTCGACGTCCTGGCCCCAGGCGACCACCCGGGTCACCGTCGAGGCGGCCTCGGGTCCCTGGTGCCGGACGGCGAAGGCGGTGACCCGCCGGGCGATCTCGGACGGGTCGCCCCCGGGGTAGACGAAGCGGTACGTGCCGAACGAGGTCTGGATGCCGATCAGGGCGCCGGCCCCCACCCGGGGCATGGGTGTGGCCACGGGAGCCGGCGTGGGCGCCAACCAGGGCTCGCGTCCCTCACCTTCGGGGTCCCGGCGCAGCCACTGGACGGGGATCTCCCCTCCCACCCACTTCTCGACGGCGTGGGCGGCCAGCGCCGACCAGGGCAGGATGCGTGGGCGCTCACCGCGCTGACGGATGACCCCGATCCCGTTCTCGGCGAAGAACATGGCCTCGATGGCCACGGGCTCGGTGGCCGAGGAGTCGAGCATGACCAGTCCTTCGAGCCGGATGGACCGGGGCGGAGGGCCGTCGGGACCAGGGGTCCCGACGGTGGCGGCCCCCTGTGCATCCAGCTGGTCACCCTCGGCCACGACAACTCCCATCGAAGGCCCACAGGATATCGGCGCCTTCCCGCCGGGAGGGGATACCGGCCGTGCCCTCGGGCCACAGTGGCCGTCCTGGTCGGGCCCGGACCCCGGTGGGGCCGAGCCCGGCCATCGGGGCGAGGCCGGACCGAGCTCCGAACTCAGGCTCGGCGCATGGCGTCACGCAGGGGCCGGTAGCCGATCAGGGTGACGCCGGCCTCGGAGACGGCCTGGTCGAGGCCTCGGTCGGCGACGAGCAGCACCTCGTCGGCCACACGGTTCTGCCAGTCCGTGGCGATGGCCCGGAGTTCGGCGGTGTCGATGGCCGGTCGAAGGCTCAACTCGGTGACGCCGGCGTCGAGGGAGGCGAGCAGCTCGATGAAGGCGGCGCGGTGGCCGGCCATCGGCAGGGTGGCGAAGTGGTCGGCGAACAGGACGCCCTCGTCGGCGGCCAGCTTCCGGACGGGAAACCCCACGTTGGGCTCGGCCTCAGCACCGAGCAGGCGCAGCGGCAGGGCGAAGTCGACGGCCAGCTCCAGATAGATGTCGAAGAACTCGGGGCGCAGCAACAGAGCATCGAGGTGGGCATCGAGGTGGCTGATGTCGAAGCCCCACAGGACCGCCCGCTCCACCTGGGCCCGGCACTCCCTGCGCACTTCGTCGAGGTCGGCGTGGTCCCAGACGTCGGTCACCGTGCGGGGAAACCCGCCGTCCCCGTCGAGCAGGGAGGGGGCCTGGGTGATGGGTCCCCACCGGTAGCGGTCGTGTTCGGCGTTGACGGCCAACTGGACGCCGATGTCGTCGCCCCGGAACCGGGAGGCCGACTCCCGGGCCCACGGTGCCGGCACGATCAGGGAGCCACTGGTCCCGATGCCTTCGCGTAGGGCGTCGTAGACGCCGACCGTGGCGGCATGACAGAGGCCGAGGTCGGCGCAGTTGATGATCAGCAGCTTGGCCTCGGGGGGGTAACCGAGGCGCTCGACAACGGTCGGCATGGGCACGACCGTAGTGCGTCGACTGTCAGGCAGCCCTACCGGCGGAGCGGCTCGAGCTGTCCGGACGCTCGGCGCGGCTGCCGCCCCGAGGCGCTGTGGCCCCGGCAACCCGGTCGTCGCTGCCCGCGTCGGCCACACCCATCAGGCGAGCTTTGGCCAGGGCCACGCCCCGCAGGCCGATCCGGCGGGTCTCGTCATCGAGGCGCCATTCCTCGTCCTCGCGGCGCTCCCGGGCGTCCCCCGAGCCACCCAGGGGAAGGCGGGGCTGATGATTCTGTGGGCGACGTCGGCGTGCTGCATCCATGGCTACAGCATGACGGGAGGGTGTATCACTGTGACCATGGCTGACCAACAGAGGGATTCGACGACGGCGCCCCGGTACGGGATCACCGTGCCCTTCGATGGGGTCACGCTGGCCGATCACCGCAGGTGGTACGAGGAATTGGTACGTCTCGGCTACACCGACGTCTGGTCGGCGGAGACCGACGGGGCCGACGGTCTGACCCCACTGGCGCTGGCTGCCGCATGGACGCCCTCGTTGCAGCTGGGTGTGGCCATCCTGCCCGCCTATACCCGTGGACCGGGCCTGCTGGCCCAGAGCGTGGCGGCCATGGCCGAGGCCGCCCCGGGCCGGTTCACCCTGGGCATCGGGACCTCCTCGGATGTGATCGTCACCCGCTGGAACGACGTCGAGTTCGACGAGCCCTACAAGCGGGTCCGGGACACCATCCGGTTCCTGCGGGCCGCGCTGGCCGGCGAGAAGGTCGACCACGAGTACGACACCTTCCGGGTGCGGGGGTTTCGCCTGGCCCGACCCGTCGAGCATCCGCCCCCCATCTTCCTTGCCGCCCTGCGGCCGGGGATGCTCCGTCTGGCCGGACGCGAGGCCGACGGGGTCATCATCAACTGGCTCTCGGCCGAAGACGTGGCCACCGTCGTCCCCGAGCTGGAGGCCGACATCCCCGTGGCGGCCCGCATCTTCGTCTGTCCGTCCGAGGACGCCGACACCGTCCGGGCCGTCGGTCGACGGATGATCGCCGCCTACCTCAACGTGGGTGTCTACGCCGCCTTCCATCGTTGGCTGGGCCGGGGGGCGGAACTCGAACCCATGTGGGAGGCATGGCAGGCCGGAGACAGGAAGGGCGCCCTCGCCGCCATTCCCGACGAGGTGGTCGACGCCCTCGTGGTCCACGGCTCCTACGACGAGTGCCGTCGACACATCGGCCGCTATGTGGCCAACGGCGTGACCATCCCGGTGATGGCCGTCATCCCCATCGGTGTCACCTTGGAGGATGCGGTGGCCGGTCTGGCTCCACCCTGGAAGGCCGGCTGACCCGGGCGGAGTGCTCGGGCCCGGTTGGTGTGGGTGCGACGGGTCACGTCCCCACGCGTGGCGGCGGGTGTTTCCCTCGGCCGATACGGTGGGCCCGTTGTCGGCCGCAGGCTACCGACGGCCTGACCGGACCCACCGAAGGAGAACCACCGTGCGCATCGGCGTGATGTTCGATACCGAGACCTCGTTCGATGAGGTAGTGGCCCAGGTGGCCGGCCTCCACGATGCCGGGATCGAGACGGCGTGGGCCTCGCAGATCTTCGCCTACGACTCGCTGACCCTCATCGCCGCCCTGGGCCGGGAGGTTCCCGGCATCCAGTTCGGCACGGCGGTCGTACCCACCTACCCCCGCCACCCGGTCATGCTGGCCGGCCAGGCCCTCACCGTGCAGGCCGCCACCGGCGGTCGCCTGACCCTCGGCATCGGCCTCTCCCACCAACTGGTCATCGAGAACGTGTTCGGCCAGTCCTTCGAGAAGCCGGCCCGCCACATGCGGGAGTACCTCTCGATCCTGATGCCGCTTCTAGAGGGGGAGCAGGCGAGCTTCGCCGGCGAGACCCTCTCCGCCTCCACCTTCGGACCACTCCAGATCGAGGCAAGCGCACCGCCGGTCCTCGTGGCTGCCCTCGGTACCGCCATGCTCACCATCGCCGGCCGGATGGCCTCGGGGACGGTCACCTGGATGACCGGTCCGGCCACCATCGAAGCCCACATCGCCCCGACCATCCGGGCGGCGGCCACCGAAGCCGGCCGGCCCGAGCCCCGCATCGGGGTCGGGCTACCGGTCTGTGTGACGAGCGATACTGCGGCCGCCCGGGCCAAGGCGGCCGAGCAGTTCGTGATGTACGGCCACCTCCCCTCCTACCGGGCCATGCTCGACCGGGAGGGTGTCGAGGGTCCGGCCGACGTGGCCATCGTCGGGAGTGCAAGCGAGGTGCAGAGCCAGATCCGTCGTCTGGCCGACATCGGGGCCACGGACTTCTGTGCCGCCCCGTTCGGCTCCCGTGAGGAGATCGCCACCACGGTGGGCGTACTGGGCGGCTTGGTCGGCACCTGAGGGCCCACGGCGGGCCGACCCGGACGGTCGGCCGCGGCCTTCGGGCGGCTCAGCTGGTCAGTCGGGTGTGCTTGAACTCGTTGAGCTCGGGATGGTCGGTGATCAGACCGAGCACCCGCTCGACGGTGGACCGGGCCTTGCCGGCATCGCCCTCGGGACGGGCCATCAAGCGGACGAAGACGGCGGCATCGCCGACGATGAAGGTCGGCACGCCGAAGACGTCCAGTCGGGACACGACATCCTCGTGCTCGGACCGGATCTGCTTGGCCGGCCAGCCGGCGTCCACCTCAGCCAGCACGGCGTCGGCGTCCACGCCCACGCCGGTGAGGGCGGCGTGCACGACGGACCGGTCCCGCAGGTCCCCACCCGACGCGTGGCGGGCCTCGAACAGGGCCCGATGGCCGGCGAGGAACTGGTCGGGAAAGCGGTCCCGGAGGACCACCCCTGCGGCCAGTGAGACGAGATCGGGCTGCTGGGCCGGATCATCCCAGGCCGGCACGCCACCTTCGGGCACGTGTGACTGGTTGAGGAAGAAGGGCACGAAGCTCACATCCCACGGGGCCCCGTCCTCCAGTCCGTCGAGAATGTGCTCGTGGCCGATCCGGGCGAATGGGCAGCGATAGTCCCAGGTCACAGCAAAGGTCTGTCGAGTGGTCATGAGTGGGCAACCCCGGCCGGGAGGGATCCATTCCTGAGCGGGCGGCCGGCCCGTACGGGCCGCCGTCGTCGGTCAGACGAAGCGGCGGCCCACCAGGCCGATGGCCGTGCCGATTGCGGCGCCGCCGATCACGTCTGAGGCATGGTGGGCCCGCAGGTGCAGCCGGCTGACGCCGACCAGCGTGGCCGCCGTAAACAGGAGGGCATTGCCGCTCCGATCGCCTCGCTGGCTCATGACGGTGACCGCACAGAAGGCGGCCAGGGTGTGGCCGCTCGGGAAGCTGCTGGACGACGGTGGGCGGACCGGCACGCCCGCCGCACTGAGCACGAGACCCTCGACGTCGGGCCGGCTCCGGCCGACAACGGCCTTGAGCGACCGGTTGACGATGGTGGACTCGAGGCCGGCGATCGTGAGGGCCCGCACCGCCCGGGCCCGCTCGGGCCCGGTGTGGCGGGCGCGCCAGACCGTGGTCGCCGCCCACATGATCCCGTGATCGCCCAGACCGGTGATCACCTTGGCCATGCCATCGAGGGCGGGGTTGCCCCGCAGCGGTTCGAACCAGGCATCCACCTGGTCGTCCACCAATCGCACCACGGCGGCTAGTCCGGTCGGATCGGGGCTCGAGGCATCGAGCCTCTGGTCAGAGGCGTCGTCAGTGGGGATCTCGTCGGTCCCGGTCTCGGTCACGCCGCACCCCCGACGGTTGCGCCGAGCACGACGGCCGCCTCCTTCGGATCGCCCCCGAAGGCCGGGCAGAAGGCCTGGAACCGGCAGAAGCGGCACAGCGAGGACGTCCGGGGTCGGAAGTCTTCGTCCCGGCAGGCCCGCTCGATGGCCGACCAGACAGCCAGGGTCTTGGTGCGCTGGCCCCGCACGGCCTGCTCCGACGGTTCGGCGATGATCGTGGTCGGCTCTTTCAGGTGGAGCAGCCTGACCTGCGCGGGCCGTCGGCCCAGCACCTCCTGGCAGAGGAGCGCATAGATGTGCACGCCGATGAGCTTGTTGTGCTCGAAGGCGACCGACGGGGCCCGCCCGGTCTTGTAGTCGATGACCACGAGCTCGCCGTCGGGCGTCAGGTCGAGTCGGTCGATGATTCCCCGGAGCCGCACGCCGCCCACCCGGGCCTCGAGCATGAGCTCGATGCCCACCGGGTTGACCTCGTTCGGGTCCTCCAAGGCGAACTCGTTCGCCACCAGTGCCTCGGAGTCCGAACGGAAGGCTTCGGTCTCCGCCTCGGTGAGGGCGAGGGTGAGGAACTCGGCGTCCTGTTGGAGTTCGGTCCAGGCCCGGTCGAGCTCGGCCTGTGCCGCCGCAGGGGTTCGGTCACCTCGCGGGTGGTTCCAGAACAGCCGCTCCAGTACCCGGTGTACGAAGGTCCCCCTGACCGTCCACACCGTGGGCAGGTCGGGGAGGTGGTCGATGGAGTTGAACCGGAAGGCGAGGGCACAGTCCCGGAACGAGCTCACTTTGGAGGGGGAGAGCGTACGGGGCAGTTCGAACGGCACGGCTACAGACTACGACGGGGGTGTAGCGGCGCCGGTGTCTTCATCGGAGGCGAGGGCCCTGATGACCGCCTCGGCCACGGCTTGGGGCGCTTGGAGGGGCCCGAAATGGCCCATCCCGGCCAGCACCTCCACCTGGGAGCGGGGTACCGGAGCGGCGTCGGCCGCCATGAGCTTGGCGCCGAAGGCGTCGGTCTCGGCCCCGCAGCAGAACGTGACCGGGCAGCCGACCTCGGAAAGGTGGGCGAAGGCCTCGTGGAGACCGGCGGCGGCAAAGGTGTCGGCCTCGTCCTCGCGCCGGCACCGCAACCGGACGGCGCGCCCGTCACCTCCCTCCGAGCGGGGCACGAGCTCGAAGCCTCCTTCTACGTAGAGGCGGAGTGCTTCGGGGTCGAGGTCGGCGTAGGGAGGCTTCGAGGCGTAGTTGGCCAGGGCGTCCTCGGCCGAGGGGAACTCCGACCGTCGCCGGCGGGCTCCTTCGGCCAGGGGGTTGCTCGCGGCCACCACCGCCCGGGCGGCGTCGGGCATCACCACCGGTTCGAAGCAGAACAGGGATCGGAACAGTCCGGGTCGGGCCTGTTCGGCGAGGAGGACTGTGGCGCCGCCACAGGAGTGGCCGAACCCGAACGGGTGGTCCAGGCCCAGATGGTCGACGACGGTGAGGACGTCGGTGGCGAAGCCCGACCAGGCGAAGTCCCCGTCCACCGGACGCCCGGACCGGCCGTGGCCACGCAGGTCGAGGCCCCAGCACCGGAAGTGGCCGGCGAGGGAGCGGGCCATCGGGCCGAACGGTTGGGCACACATGCCGGTGGCGTGGGCCAACAGGAGGTCGGGCCCCTCGCCACCGAAGTCGTAGACGGCGATGGGCACCCCGTCGGGGGTGGTACACCACTCGGGAGATGGTCCGCTCGAAGGCCCTCCCTCGCTCATGCCGTGGTCACCGGGTGCATCGAGTGACGGTACTCCAGCCCGCCTCCGGGCTCGGTCCTGCGAGGGTGCAGGCGAGGTGCCGCACCCCATGGTGGTCACCGACTAGACATTGTGGACCTATGGAGAACTTTCTCGCCGATCACGGCTATCTGGCCGTGTTCGTCCTGAGCTTCATCTCATCGATGGGTCTGCCGGTCGGTGCCGAGGTCGCCCTCATCTACGGCGGCGCCCTGGCCAGCGGGCAGCTGACCACCGGGCACCACCAGCTGAGCCTGGTGGCCGTCATCGTGGTGGCCGTGGTGGCCGAGGTGTTGGGCTCGATGGCCGGTTATCTCATCGGCTACTACGGGGGGAGGCCGCTCGTCGACAAGGTGGGCAAGTACGTCCTGCTCACCCACAAGGACCTCGATCGGGCCGAAGCCTGGCTGGCCAAGCGAGGGGATCCCTTCGTGCTCTTCGGCCGGTTCATCCCCCTGCTCCGTTCGTTCGTCTCGTTTGCCGCCGGGCTGGGCGAGATGGCTATCGCCAAGTTCATCATCTTCACGGTGATCGGCTGTTCGATCTGGTGCACCGCCCTCGTGAGCCTGGGGTACTCGTTGGGCAGCAGCTACGCCAAGGTGCTGAAGGCGTTCAGCGACGTGGGCTATGTGGTCGCCGCGTTGGCCGTGATCGCTGTCGTGGTCCTGTTCATCCACCGGATCCGTGTCGTGCGCCAGGAGCGGGACTGAGCAAGGCCCGCCCGGCCTCGGCGCGCCGGGCCGCCATCCGTGCCTCGGAGCACCTGGTGCGCTCCGACAGCTGGAACGGGCTGCGGGCCGGCGACAAGGTGCGCATCTCGGGCCTCTCCCTGCGTGGCGCGGAGTGGCAGTTCCGGGCCCACGTCCTCAACAGCCACAACGGCTCGGAGTCGATCGAGGTCGCCGGCGGCCGCCCGGGTGAGAACAAGATCCGTTCCTTCGGACCCGAGCGCATCTTCGCGGTGACGGGAAAGAAGAAGGGGGGTCGCCCGGGCTCCAGCGGAGCCGTGGCCGGCGAACTCTCGCTCGCCGATGCCCCTCAGCTTCCGTTCGGCTGACCGGAGCGGACCGGATCGGCCCGGTGCAGGCCCCAGTAGGGTGCCACTGATGAGCACGATCGTCTTTTTTCACGCCCACCCCGACGATGAGGCCATCTCCACGGCCGGGACCATGGCCTCGCTGGCCGACCAGGGGCACCGGGTCGTCCTGGTGACCGCCACACGCGGCGAGCTCGGCGAGGTCCCCGAGGGACTGCTCGGGTCCGGCGAGACCCTGGCCGAGCGCAGGAGGGTCGAGCTCGACGAGGCCTGCCGCGTCCTCGGGGTCGCCCATCACACCTACCTCGACTACCTCGATTCGGGCATGGCCGGCGAGGACACCAACGATCGGCCCGGTAGCTTCGCCGGCGCCGACATCGACGAGGCGGCCGGGGCGCTGGCCGCCATCCTCGACGAGGAGGGGGCCGACGTGCTCGTCACCTACGACGAGCACGGTGGCTACGGCCACCCCGATCACGTCCAGGTGCACCGGGTGGGCGTGGTGGCCGCCGATATCGCCGGCACGCCGGTCCTCTACTACGCCACGATGAACCGGGACATGGTCGAAGACCTGCGGGGCCAGGTGGCCGAGACGGGCTGGGAGCCACCCGAGGGCAGTCCCGACGGTTCGGACGGGATGGGGGAGCCGGCTGCTCGCATCACGACAGCCGTCGACGTCACCCCGTGGATCGAGCGCAAGCGCCAAGCCATGCAGGCCCACGCCAGTCAGATCAGCGAAGACAGTTTCTTCCTCGCCATGCCCGACAGCGCCTTCCGAATCGTCTGGGGGCGGGAGTGGTTCATCCGGGTGCGGCCCGAGGCCGACCGGTCGGGACCCGACCACTGGGAGCCCGCACTGGTCCTCGCCGCCCCCGTGGCGACATGACCACGAACCATCGGGTGCTCCGGGTGCACGGCGGCCGTCTGGTCGTGGACGAACGTCGCCTCGACCTCGAGACCGGGTTGGACAGTGCGGCGGCCGACGGCTTCGAGTTAGTCAACTCGTTCACCGTCGACGACAACGTCTATCTCGTACTCCGACGTTCCGACGAGTCCTAGGTCAGAGCACCGGCACCGTCGACGTCGTGAGCGCCGGATCGGACCCGGTGGGACTAGTACTCAGTGACGGACTGGATGGACACCACTCGATCCCGTCCCGACTCCTTGGCCCGGTAGAGCGCCTGGTCGGCCCGGTCGATGAGCGAGGTGATGTCCTCGATTCCGTCCCAACTGGTCAGGCCGGCCGACAGGGTGATGCCCACATCGGTGGTGGCGTCACGACCACCTTCGCGGAGCTTGTCGAGCAGGTGGTGGCCACCCAGGATGTCGGTGTCCGGTAGGACCAGGCAGAACTCCTCCCCGCCGTAGCGGACGACGAGGTCCTGTCCTCGGATATTGGACACCATGAGCGCGGCCACGGCCCGCAAGAGGGTGTCACCGGCCACGTGGCCGAAACGGTCGTTGTAGGCCTTGAAGTGATCGAGGTCGACCATGGCCACGGTCAGCGGTGAGTCGGACCGCAGTGCGTGCTCCATCTCGATCTCGATGCGCTCGTAGAGCGTGCGTCGGTTGGCCAGGCCGGTCAACGGATCGGTGCGGCTCTCGGCCTGGAGGCCACTCACGAAGTTGGCTCTGCTGGTCACCCGCAGGAAGGCGGCGGCGATGAGTTCGGCCGCCTCTTCGGTCCGGTGCTGGGAGGAGCTGCCCACCTCCTTGCGCTCGACGACGAGGACCAGCTCGCCGTCGATGCAGTAGCCGATGGGGATCACGCAGTGGGTGGGAGTGACGACCACGGCGTCGGTGCGCAGAGCGTGGGGGAGCTCGGCCAGGCTGGCCAGGTCGGCAGCGTCGTCGCGACGATCGGGCCAGGCGCCGAGATTGGTGAAGCGGCCCAGGCGCCCGTCGCGGGCGAGGACGGCCACCCGCGACGCCGGCAGGATGTCCGAGACCAGGGGGAGTCCCCGCCGGAGGATGTTCTGGATCCCGTCGGCCGAGGTGGTCGCCTCACTCGGGTCCTGACCGTCGATGGCCTCGTTGAGATTGGCGATGGCATGACGGTAGTTGACCGATCGGTTGAGGGTTCCGACGGTCCGGGCCGTGATCCAGGTGATGATCACGATGGTGGAGGCATAGACGAGCACCACGGACAAGAGGTCCGAGCCGCGGACGCCCCCGACGTAGGTGACCACGGTGATGAGGGTGATGGTGTAGGCGTCGATGCCGATACGCATCCACCGGTCCCCGATGATGCTGACGAAGATGACGCCGACCAGTACGGCCGGCGTGTAGGTGCCGAACGTGGTGGACGACCCGAGTTCGATGAGCCCGAGGGCGGCCAAGGTGAGGCAGACCATGACGAAGACCAAGCCTGCGTGGGTGGCGATGTCGAACTTCTTGGTGGTGAGGACCATGAAGAAGGCGGCGTAGACGAGGGCCACGAGGATGCAGGCCACGGCGGCGTCGACGTAGACCCATTTGATCGGTCGGTGCCCGACGAAATTGACGATGACCAGCAGGGGAATGATGATCGAGACGGCGATGAGTCCGGAGATCAGACCCTCGCGGAACTGGTGCTCCGTGGGCCGGTGGAGGTCGAACTTCACCTACCGGGTATCGGCTCCGACCAGGTCTTCCTTGAGAGTGGACCGACGCGGCGATGCACGCCGTTGCAAGATTGCCACAGAGCTCCGGTGGGACCGGCCGGCGCCCGGACCGGGTCAGGCGGGAACAGCGGCCCCCGGACCGTCTCGCGGGGAAGCCGTCTCGGACGCGGTTCCAATGGCCCGGTTCGGGAGCATGCCGGTGAAGAACAGGCCCACCACGATCAGGAGGGCCACGAGCCAGAGCGCGCTGCGTAGCCCGATCAGACGGGCGTCGGCGTTCTCGGCGACGATGGCGTCCTGGGTCGGTTTTGAGAGATCCGTGTCGGCCAACGCCGTTCGCAGTTGGGAGTCGGAGATGAAGGGCACGCCGCTCTCCAACTGCACCGTGGCTTTGGACGTGACCTGTGGCGGCACGGCCGGATTGTTGGTGACCCCGGTGATGAAGCTGGTGGTGAGGGTGCCGATGAGCACGGCCCCGACGAGGGCGGTGCCGAGGGAGGCACCGAAGTTGGTGAACGTGTTCTGCAGGCCGCCGACCTCGGCGCTCTGCGAGTCGGGCATGGCCGACACGGTGACGGCGCCCAGCTGGGAGGCGAGGGCCCCGATGCCGAGGCCGATGAGCGCCATGGGGATCAACACGATCCCAGCGTCGGCCCCGGGATCGAGTCCGCCCACCATGACCACTGTTCCGACCAGGATCAACAGCATCCCTATCCGCACGACCAAGCGCGGTGAGGCCGTCGGTGCCAGCCGGGGGACCAAGAGGGCGGCGAGGAGCAGCGTCACCGACAAGGGGAGCAGGCGCAGGCCGGTCTGCAGGGCGTTCAGCTCCAGCACGACCGAGAGGAAGAGGGGGATAGTGAAAAAGATGCCGGACTGCACCATGAACTGGAAGAAGAACGCCACCAGCCCCCCGGTCATCTGCACGTTGTGGAACATCGACGGCCGGAAGAGCGGCTCACCCCCGCCTTGTTCCAGGTGGCTCTCCCACCAGACCAGCAGGGCGATGACGAGCAGGCCGCCGAGGACCAGCCACACCACCGGGGACACGCCGAGCAGGACCGGGCTCCCGGGCTTGGGTCGGACGAAGCCCCAGGTTCCCGAGCGAAGCACACCGAAGACGGTCAGCGAGAGCCCCACGATGGAGAGGACGGCGCCGAACCAGTCGAACCTGACCCGGGCCTCAGGGCCGGTGTCGCGAATCGAGCGCATGCCGATCAGGATGACCGCCACGATCACCACCTCGCCGGCGAACACCCACCGCCACGACGCGAAGGTGGTCACCGCCCCGCCGATGAGCGGCCCGGCGGCCACGGCCACGGCTCCGGCCGCGGCGATGAGCCCGTAGGCGGCGGCGCGGCGCTCCTGGGGGAAGTTGCCGGCCACCAGGGCCACGATGGCCGGCATGATCAGGGCAGCCCCTAGGCCCTCGAGGCCAGACCACCCGATGATAAGCACGGTCAGGTTGGGGGCGAGTGCGGTGGTCAACGAGCCGCAGCCGTAGATCACGAGGCCGATGGCGAAGGCCTTCTTTCGCCCGATGAGGGCTCCGATCTTCCCTCCGGTGATCATGAACGCCGCCATCACCAGGGTGTACAGGGTGATGGCCGTCTGGATGCCGGTCACGGTGGTGCCGAGGTCGTTGGCCACGGACTTGATGGAGACGTTCATGACCGAGGAGTCGAGGGTCATGAGGAACTGCCCCGAGGCCAGAAGCAACAAGACGGCAGATCCTGCCTTGGCGGCGCTCTGGCCTCCGGTAGCCGCTCCGGCTCCGACGGGGCCCGAATTGTCTCCCGTCGCCATGGAGGGAAGTTATCGCCAATGGCCGTGAGGTACGCGCCCGTGGCCCGACGCACACCCGCCGACCGTGCGGACCGGTAGCTTGACCTCCACCCGAGGGCATCCCAGCGCCGGGGGCGAACGGAGAGCACTGTGACCTACTGCCTGGCCATGCGCCTCGACGAGGGGCTCGTCTTCTTGGCTGATACCCGGACCAACGCCGGGGTCGACAACGTCAGCTCCTACCGCAAACAGCACATCCTCTGTCCGGCCCCGGACCGGGTCTTCGTCATCGAATCGGCCGGCAACCTGGCCACCACCCAGGAGGTCCTCGACCGTATCGGACGGGATCTGAAGGCCGATGCGGGCGAGAGCCTGGCCACCGTGTCCCACCTCTTCGAGGCCGCCCTGTACCTGGGCCGGCTGAGCCGCCAGGTAGCCAACGGCCACCGTGATGCCCTGGCCGACTCCGGAGCCGACGGGACGGCGACCTTCATCCTCGGTGGCCAGGTGGGTGGTGATCCCCCCGACATCCTGCTCGTCTACCCCGAAGGCAACTACATCCGGGCTTCCGAGGAGCGTCCCTTCCTCCAGATCGGTGAGAGCAAGTACGGCAAGTTCATGCTCGAGCTGGCTGTCGAGACCCGGGTGGACCTGGAGACGGCGACCATGATCGCCGTGGGCTCGATGATGAGTACGGCCGCCGCCAACCTGTCGGTGGGTCCCCCCTACGACGTGGGCATCTACTTGAATGACTCCTTCGAGGTGGAGGAGTTCCGCCTCGAGATCGACTCGCCGGTCCTCGTGCGGCTGCGCGACACGTGGGAGCGCCACCTCCTTCAGGGTGTGGCCGAGCTGCAGACCATTTCCCACGAGGACTTCGCCATCGAGATGCCCAACGCTTTGACCACCGGGACCAGCCCCGGCTGAGTCCGGCGGGCGATCGACGGCCGATCAGAGTGGCTTGGAGGCAAAGACATTGAGGCCCAACTTCTCCGCCAAGTGCCGGGTGGCCCGCTGGCCCCGCACGCTGTTGCCGGCGGCGTCCAGCGGTGGGGAGAAGGTACCCATGCCCCCCTTTCCCGGTGCGATGGTCACGATCCCCCCGCTCACGCCGCTCTTGCCCGGCAGTCCCACCTCGTAGAGCCAGTCGCCCGAGTGCTCATAGAGACCGGCCGTCGCCATGGCGGCCAGCACGTGCTTGCAGTTGTGGGCCTCGATGACCTTCTCGCCGGTGACAGGGTTCACCCCGCCGTCGGCCAAGGTGGCACCCATGACGGCGAGGTCGGTGGCGCACACCAGCAGTGAGCACTGCTTCGTATAGAGGTCGGTCGTCTCGTCGGGGTCGGCGTAGAGCCTCCCGTAGCTCTCCAGGAGGTGGGCGATGCCCTGGTTGCGCAGATTGGTCGCTGACTCCGAGGCGTACACCTCCTCGTCGAGCTCCAACGCACGGCCGGCGAACCGCGACAGGCCGCGGACGATGAACTCCCAGCGCTCGTCGAGCGTACGCCCCGGCACCAGGCTGGTGGTGGCCATGGCTCCGGCGTTGACCATGGGGTTCATGGTCCGGTCCTCGTTCAGCTCGATGGCCATGACCGAGTTGAAGGCCAGGCCGGTGGCGTTGACCCCCAGCTTCTCCCGGGCTTCGTCATGTCCGAGTTCGTCGCAGACCAGGGCGAAGACAAAGGCCTTGGAGATGCTCTGGAGGGAGAATCGGTGATGGGCGCTCCCCACGGCGAAGGACCGGCCCCGCACCCCCACGATGCAGATGCCGAAGAGGCCGGGATCGGTCGTGGCCAGCGCGGGGATGTAGTCCGCCACTGCTCCCTCGTCGACGGGGGCGTAGAGCTCGTGGACCTCCTCGAGGAGCGAACCGATCAGCTCGGGGGAGGGGAGTTCGCCGGTGGAGACGGCCTCCGTCGCCGTGTTCTCGTGGAAGGGGAGGGGAATGTGCACAGAGGTACGACCTTGTCGTCGGGCTGGGGCCGTCCGAGACTACGTCAGCTGGTGATCCGGCCCGGTTGAACGACACGGTGACCTGCGTATCGCCCATCGGCTGGGCCTATCCATCGTCACCGGGAGGTCATGGGTTGAGCTCCGGTCCCCAGGCCGTCACCGGGCTGTCGCCGGTCGAGGTCTTGGTGAGCGGTACTGCGCCCACTGCTTCGTTGTAGCGGTTCTGTCGTTCGACGAAGGCCAGATAGAAGGCCATGGCGAAGGCCAGACTGGTGAAGAGGCTCATGACGAAGAAGATCCACGGGGCCCGCAGGCCCCGCCGGCGTCCGTCGATGATCGTCCATAGAGGGAGGAGGACCAGATTCACCATGATGTAGTCCTGGGCCGCCGAGTCGGAGGCCCAGTTGCTGAACAGCGCCTTGGTGTAGCCAACGTAGGTGGCGTTATGGCCGTACTGATGGGTGTAGCGGACGTTGAAGTACCAGCCAAGGCCGAGTGACGCGCACCCGAGCACCAGGTACAGCCATTCGAGCGCCGTCGGCCGTCCGACCCGCCCACCGGTGAAGAGCCGTCGGTTGACGACGAAGGCGAAGCCTGTCGAGACGACGCCGAGAATCCCGAAGAAGACGAGTGAACCGGTCATGACCCTCCCCTGGGTGCCGATGAGCCCCCCGGCGTCGGCAGTCTAAAACCAGCAGGGAGGCGGTACTCGGTGCGGTGGCCGCCGGTGCCGGTGGCCGAGCACGGGTCTCGTGGATCGTGCCGCGCTCAGGCCTTGGTGGCCTGGACGGTGTACGTCGCCGGCAGTCGGGCCGGGTCCTCGCGCAGGCGGAACTCGCCTCCGCCCACCTCCTCCATACCCGCACCCATGGCGTTCCAGGGCACGGAGTCGTGCTCCTCGAAGGTCGTCAGCGAGAGCCCGGCGTCCATCAGCGCGGTGATCACCTCGGCCAAGCCGTGGTTGAAGTGGATGAACTCCGGTGATGCCAGGGGCTCATCGTGGTCCACGTAGCTGTACTCCTCGGCCAGGGCGACACCGTCAGTTTCGAAGTAGGGGTACTCGACCACCAGCAGCCCGTCGGCCCGCGGATCGCTCAATGTCCACAACATCGGGTGGCCTTCCCGCACGAAGAGCCGACCGCCGGGCCGGAGGAGGTCGGCAACGACCCGGGCCCAGCGCCGGATGTCCGGAAGCCAGCACAGTGCACCGATGCCGGTGTAGACGAGGTCAAAGCGCGCCGACCCGACGGCCGCGACGGCGTCATAGACCTCGCTCTCCACGAAGTCGATCGTGGCGCCACTGTCAGAGGCGAGGGTCCGGGCGGCCTCCAGCGCCGGGGCGGAGAAGTCCAAGCCGACGACGCGGTGGGCGCCCAACCGGGCCAGGGACACGGTGTCGGACCCGATGTGGCACTGGAGATGGATCACGTCGAGGCCGTCGAGCGATCCGAGACGGGGCTGATCGAAACGCACCACGTGGGAGAGGTGTTCGGGGTCCGAGGCGAAGCCCTCGAGTTCGTAGCCGGCCACGTGGTGGGGGACCCGACTGTTCCAGTGGGCGAGGTTCACCTTCGAGTAGTCATTCATCGAACGATGATCCCACGGCGCCCGGCGGAGGACCGGATCCAGTATCTGCGCTCACCCGCCGGGCCGACCGGTGAGCCTAAGGTCGGTGCCGGTCCGCACGGGCGGTCGGAGGGTCGAGGTGAGGAGCTCCGTCATGATGCGATTGGCTGATAGTCGGGAGCTCGCCCACGGGTGCGTCGTCCCAGGAACGGTCGGGCACCCTCCCGACGTGCGCAGGTGGCGATCACTAGCGCGCCTCGGTTCGCGGGACGCAGTGGGGTGGGCGTGACCATCGAAGTGACGGACCGTGACGCACCGAGCGTGCGGGTCGGCCTGGTGGGAGCGGGGCCATGGGCTTCCATGTTCCATGCGCCGATTCTGGCCGGGAGCCCCGAGACGGCGTTGGCCGGGGTCTGGGCCCGACGTCCGGAAGCCGCCGATGAGCTCGCCCGAGCCCACGGCACGAGGAGCTTCAGTCGCTTCGAGGAGATGCTCGACCACGTGGACGCCCTGGCCTTCGCCGTACCCCCCGACGTCCAGGCCGAGATGGCGACCGCCGGGGCTGTGGCCGGCAAAGCCCTGCTCCTCGAGAAGCCCGTCGCCCTCGACATCGGGCCGGCACGGGAGCTCGCCGATGTGGTCAACGCCACCGGTGTACCCACGCAGATGGTGCTCACCTGGCGCTACTTGGGACGGGTGCGACGGTTCCTCGAGTCGTGCCACGACATCGAGCCGCTCGGTGGGCGGGCGCACTTCCTCACCGGAGGATTCCTTAGGGGACCGTTCGCCACCCCGTGGCGCCTGGCGGAGGGACCGCTCCTGGACCTAGGACCCCACGTCGTCGACCTGCTCCAGGCCGCCCTCGGCCCGGTGGCCGAGATCACGGCCCGAGGAGATCGCCACCGCTGGATCGGGCTCCAGCTGGTCCACCAGTCTGGAGTGGTGAGCCAGGCTTCCATCACGGCCTACTCTGCTCTCGAGCCGGGCCGCGCCGGCATCGAGGTCTATGGTCCGGACGGCGTGCTCGAGGTCACGTCGCTGGAGGCAACAGCCGGATCAGTGCGGCGACTGGTCGCCGAGTTCGCTACAGCTGTCCGCACCGGCGTGCCCCATGAGCTCGATGTCAATCACGGTGTGCGACTCCAGCTGCTCTTGGCCGACGCCTCCGGCCAGTTGGACTGACGGCCCGGAAACCCCTGGCTCGGGTACCTGTCCCCTCCTGTAGCGTTGTCGACGTGGTCAAACGCGTCATGCTCTGGAGCGGTTGGGCCCTCATCGTCATCGGCATCGCCCTGGCCGTCGTCTCGCTGGCCCAGCCGGGTCACGCCGCCGCCGGCCAGGGACTCTCGGGCGCCTCGTCCAACGAGACCTACGGGAAGCTGGTCGATGTCGGCTGGATCGTGTCGGCCGTGGGCGCCGTCGTCCTGATGGCGTCCCAGCTGCGCCGGTTCGCACCTCCACCGGATCCCGCCGAGGCGGTGGACCGCCCCCGTCCGTAACGACCGGGCGAGGATGGGGGTCCAGGCCACTGTTGTTCTGCCAGCGGCTGAAGCTCCCACTCCTTAAGGCATCGGTAGGGTGGCACGCGTCGAACTCGCCCACAGGCGGCGGCCACCCTCACCGAACCTGGAGCACCCATGACACTCTCTGAGCCACTCGACCTCCCCGTTCACGACCGCCAGGATTTCGAGGACGCCGACCGGGGGTTCCTCGGTGCCATGGAGCCGTGCATCGTCACAACCGAGGACGGGCGGGTGATCTGGGACAACGACGCTTACGCCTTCTTGGCCGGCGACTGTCCGGACTCAGCCCATCCCAGCCTGTGGCGTCAGAGCCAACTCTGCGCCAAGCAGGGCCTCTACCAGGTGACCGACGGCATCTATCAGGTGCGGGGCCTCGACCTCTCCAACATGACGTTGGTGGAGGGCGACACCGGGGTCATCGTGATCGACCCGCTGATCTCGAAGGAGACGGCCGCCGCCGCCCTGGCGCTCTACCGCCAGCACCGTGGCGACCGGGAGGTCACAGCGATCATCTACACCCACGCCCACGGTGACCACTTCGGCGGCGTCCACGGTGTCTACCGGGAGGGGGTGCCCATCGTGGCCGGGCACGGGTTCATGGAGGCCGCCGTGGCCGAGAACGTCTACGCCGGCACGGCGATGAACCGCCGGGCCGAGTACATGTACGGCGCCCAGCTGGCCAAGGGGCCGGGTGGACAGATCGGAGCCGGCCTCGGGCAGACCACGTCACTCGGCTCGATCGGACTCATCCCGCCCACACTCGAGATCACCCACACCGGTCAGGAGGAGACCCTCGACGGGGTGCTGATCCGCTTCCAGATGACCCCGGGGACCGAGTGCCCGGTCGAGATGAACTTCCTCTTCCCCGAGCGCCGGGCGCTGTGCATGGCCGAGAACGCCACCCACAACCTGCACAACCTCCTCACCTTGCGGGGTGCGGTGGTCCGCGACGCCCGGATCTGGTCGCGCTACCTGAACGAGGCCATCGACCTGTTCGCCGACGACATGGATGTGGCTTTCGCCTCCCACCACTGGCCGACCTGGGGCCGTGACCGCGTCGTCACCTACCTCTCCTTGCAGCGGGACCTCTACGCCTACCTCCACGACCAGACCCTGCGTCTCTTGAACCAGGGCCACTCGGGAATCGAGATCGCCGAGATGCTCGAGATGCCGCCGGCGCTCAACGAGGCCTGGCACACCCACGGGTACTACGGCTCGGTCAGTCACAACGTGAAAGCCATCTACCAGCGGTACCTGGGCTGGTTCGACGGGAACCCCGCCCACCTCTGGCAGCACCCGCCCGAAGCCGCGGCCACCCGCTACGTCGAGTGCCTCGGCGGGGCCGATGCCGTCGTGTCGATGGCCCATGGGTACATCGACCGTGACGATCTGCGCTTCGCCGCCGAACTCTTGAACCATGTGGTCTTCGCCGACGAGTCCCATACCGAGGCTCGCTCGCTGCTGGCCGAGGTCTATGACACCCTCGGCTTCGGTGCCGAGAACGGGACCTGGCGGAACTTCTACCTACAGGGCGCCTATGAGCTGCGCAACGGCATCCAGCCCGCAGCCCTCAACTCGGCCGGGGCCACCGACATGATCAGTGCGTTGTCGGTCGATCAGCTCTTCGACTCGGTGGCCATCCGGATCGACGGGCCGAGGGCCTGGGACCTCCACATCGCGGTCGACTGGGTCTTCACCGACCTCGGCCACACCTACCGCACCGAACTGGTCCACGGCGTCCTCATCCAGGACATCGACCCGGCCGGGGGAGCGGCGGACCTCACTGTGACCCTGACCAAAGTCGGTCTGCTCGGCGTCCTCACGGGTGCCGGCCTCGCCGGTGTCCAGACCGAGGGCGACACCGGTGTCCTCGCCTCGTTGCTCGGTGTCCTCGACCCACCACATCCCGACTTTCCCATCGTCACCCCCTGAGCCGCGCCGGTCCGGCGACGACCCGGTTGCGAGTGGAAAGGCTGATGGCCAGAGCCGTAGAGCGCCCGGCATGATCAGGCCCAGAAGCGGGCCAGCTCGCCAGCCTGGATGTCCTCGCCGGCTTGGCGAACTCCCATGGCCATGGCGACGGGCACACCTTTGGGGTCCATCAGCCCGGCGACATCCATCGGATGATGGTCGGGGGTCCGGAAGAAGACCTCCGTACCGGACGAGCGCAGCTCGGACAGCTCGTGGTCGAGATCGCCGGGCGCCAGGGTCAACATGGCATGGGGGAGTTCGGGATCCCGGTAGAGCGACAGCACGAGGGCCTTCTCCGCACCGGCCAGGAGGTCGAGGTGCACTGCCGTGCCACCGACTCCACCGTCCATGCACTTCCGCCCCACGATGACCTGGGGTGCGAAGATCCCCGGGACGGCGCTGCTGGCTGCCGCGCCGCGGGCGAGGCTGGCGTTGCTCAAGCGGGTGACCACGCACCGCTCCCCGGAGTAGGTGTCGACGCAGGTCATCCACAGGGCATCGGACTCCCACCGTTCGCCGATCACGAGCGTGAGGTCGCGCGGCATCGTTTCGACACCGGGAGTGACCGCAGCGAGTGCCGCATGGCCGATCAGTCGGATGGTGTCGGGGGCGGCGTCCGTGGCCTTCATGTACAGATCCAGCGCGTGCTGCTGGGAGGAGGTGTCGACCCGGGTGGGGAAGAGCCGGCCGATGATGCCCGGGATCCGGGAGAGGATGGCCGACTCCGAGTAGAGGGAGCGCAGCCGGTCCCGGGCCAGCGTGGCGGCCACGATCGACCCGGCTGACGTGCCCACCAGGCGCTCGGCCCGGTCGACGACGATGCCGTGGTCGGCCAGGGTCTTCAGATAGCCCACCTGCCAGGCCAGGAAGTAGGTGCCTCCGCCGCCCAGACTCACGCCCCGTCGGACGCCGGCACCGTACTGAGCGCTGAACGAGTGGGGCAGGGCCGGGTCGGGTGGTTCGGAACTAGGTGCACGCCGCCTGAGGTGCATGGAGGAACTGTACCGACGTCACCCCCGGTGGTGCTGGCCCGCCGGTCGGTTGCCCGAGCGGGGGCGACGACGTACGGTGCGGAAGGGACGGGGCCAGGCGGAGAGCGAGTTCCGATGGGCAGCAACCGACACGACGGGCAACCCACACGGGACCATGCCATGGACCATGTCGTCCTCGTGATCTTCGAGAACCGGTCGTTCGACAGCCTGCTCGGTCACCTCTACACCCCTGAAGAAAACGAGGCCTTCGAAGGGGTCATCGGGAAAAGCCTGAAGAACCCGGTGCCGGAGTGGGCGCTCCCCATCCCGACCTCGGAGGAGGGTGACGCGCCCGGCTTCGTCTACTACGAGGCGGCGGCCAACCTCGATACGCCCAATCCGGACCCCGGCGAGGAGTATCAGCACACCAACACCCAGCTCTTCAACATCCTCGACCCGGGGAACCGTGCCCGTCCGGCCCACAAGATGCCGTCCACCAATGAGCCCGAGCCGGGCCAGGTTCCGGGCATGGACGGCTTCGTCACCGACTACATCAGCACCTACGAAGCTCTGAGGCACGACGCTCCGACATTCGACCAGTACCGCCAGATCATGCAGGGGCACACACCGGATCAGGTACCGGTGCTGAGTGCTCTGGCCCGCGGGTTCGCCGTGTTCGATCACTGGTTCAGCGAGGTGCCGTCCCAGACCTTCCCGAACCGGTCCTTCTGGACGGCGGCCACGTCCTCAGGTCTGGTCGTGAACGGTCCGGCCAAGCGCTACTTCTTCGACAACAAGGCCGAGACGATCTTCGACCGGCTGGACGAGTACGGCCGCACCTGGAAGGTCTACGTGCTCGAGCCCTGCCCGGTCTCGGTCACCGGGGCCATTCACACGCCGCGACTGCGGCGGCACTTCCACGACCGGTTCGTGCCCTTCGCCGAGTTCGAGCGCGACGCGCGCAACGGGACGCTCCCCGACTTTGCCCTCATCGAACCCAACCTCTTGGCCGGCCACGCCGACTACCACCCCCCGTTCGGGGACTCGATGATCGAGGGACTGGACCTGCCGGTCGACTGGGGATCGGCCATCTCGTCGGGCGAGCGGTTCCTGGCCCGCCTCTATGAAGCCGTGCGAGGGGCGCCCATTGACGTGTCCGACGACGCCGACGGTGCCTCGAATGTCTGGAACACCACCCTCTTCGTCGGTTGGGATGAGCCGGGAGGTACCTACGACCACGTCCCGCCGCCGCCGGTTGTAGCCCCCGACGCGTCGGAGGGTCAGTTCGGCTTCTCCTTCGAGCGCTCCGGCTACCGTGTGCCCGCAGTGCTCGTGTCCCCATGGGTGCCCGAGGCGTCCCTGGCCGGTGACGAGTACCGGCACACCTCGATGATCGCCACCCTGCGGAAGGTGTGGGGCCTCGGCGATACGCCGCTCACCAACCGTGACGGCGCGGCCCGTACCTTCGAGCACCTGTTCTCGCTGGATGAGCCGCGGGATCCGAGCGGGTGGCCTGCCGTGCCCGTCGAGGCCGAACCCGACCTCGCCGCTCCGTTCACCTTCCGATCGTCGCTCGGATCGCTCGGACGCCACCTGGTCCACGGGATGTCCCACCTGTCCCAGGCGGTCGGCCACGACGTCGACCCCTCGAACTTCGATCCCGACATCGAAGTTCCCCAACAGGTATTCGTCGACGCGGCGCGAGAGTTCGGCGCGCATTTCTTTACCCAGTTGGGCGAACCGGACGAGTCCGCGACAGATGTCCCGCCCGGTGTGCTGGCCCCGAGAAGCAGGACCGCCGAACGGTGACCGGGACGGCCGCGGTGACCGGGAGCGCTCCGGTGGTCCTTCCGCTGGGTCGGGGTCTGACGGCCGAGTTCGCCTATCCCGGACCCGATGCGGTGACTGTGACCGTGCGGTTCGCAGGTCGACGGCTGTGGCATCACCGGATCACGCTCGACGGCGGCCGACGTCGCTTCAGCGTGTGGCTGTGCGTCATACGCGCCGAGCTGACCGTGACGAGTGATCTGTTCGCGGGAGTCATCGACTGGCGGTTGCGGGTGGACCGACGGGCAGGCCTCGGTCGCCCCTGGTCCATGTGGCGCACCTGGGGCGAGGGTAGGGCTGGGCCCATCGACCCGTCGGTGGGGATCATCGGAGAACAGAGTGCCGTCTACCCGCCGTCGGTGCCCGACTCGGTCCACGGCGGTAGCCAGACCTGCACCGGTGTGATCCTGCGCCTCCATATCGACGACGAGCCCCGGAAGGTGTGCGAGGTGGGCCACAAGGTGAAGGCCCGGATGTTCCCCGCCTATCCGCCCTTCGTCTTCAACGCCGTGGCCTGTGTCGGAGCCTTCGAGGAGGGGGGTCCTCAGCGCTACACCAATCCCCATTCGGTCTGGTTCAACGTCTTCCTCGGCTACTACCAACTGGACTGCCCTCGACCGGCGTGGCTCCGACCGTTCGGGTTCGAGGCGGCGCGGGGCGGGGACTCTCCCCCCTGCATCGAGGATCTCGTCCGGTTGGGGAAGTCCGATTGGAACTTCTTTTCCAACTGGGACTACGGGGTGCCCGAACCGGCCCTGCAGCGCTACTGCGATGTCGACCCCCGTACCGACGACTACGTCGACCACGGGCTGGTGGCCGTGGCCGGGGGCAGCTGGCGTCGGGTCGATCTCCTCGGTGTCGAGGTGGCGAGCAGCTACGTCTCGGACGCCCCCGGAGCCGGGAGGCTGGTCCGCAACACGCTCATCGCCCCCATCCTCCGGCGGGGGTTCGGCTTCCCGTACCCACAGCCCGACTGTCCCGTGAGCTTCATCCCCCAAAGGCTCGATGCCACGCTGCACATGGCCTACTACGCCGATGAGACCCACTTCCACACCCTCATCTTCGGTGGCACCGCGCACGCCGGAGAGGACCGGGACCTCTTGGCCGCCGAGGTGGATGCGACCAAGGCCGTAATCGCCGAGCAGTACGCCCGGTTCGGCTTCTCGTAGTGGCCGGACGTGGGTTCAGCCGCCCAGTGTCTCCAACTGGTCCCTGATGGCCGTGAGGACCGGGGTGTCGAGCCCTTCGGTGCACCGGCCATACCACCGACGGAGCACGACGCGGCCCTCTTCGACCCGATCCACCCGCTGCAGCAGACCGGCATAGAGGGAGGCGGCCCGCACCCCTTGGATCGGGAAGCCGAAGCGGTCGGCCAGTTCGAGGGCGGCGCATGCGGTGGCTGCGGCCTTGGACCACGGGTGAGTCGGATCGTCCAGGTCGGTGGCCGTGCCCGCATCGATCTGGTCGAGATGCAACCGGGCCTGTTGGCGCAAGAGCTCCGCGTCCCACCAGGGTTGTCCGGTCTCGGCCGAGAGGGCGAGCGCCATGTCCACCACGGCCTGCGCCGTCGTCGGGTCGCCGGCTGCATGGGCGGCCTCGGCCACCCGGGCCAGTACCGAGGTGCCCCCGCCGCGACTTCCTGCTTCGTAGGCCTTCATCCCGGCCTCGATCACGGTTCCGAAGGCGGCACGGTCACCCAAGCTGATGACCCGCTCCGCTGACGCCCATACTCCGCTGATACCGGTCCAGAACGCGAACCCCTGTCGCTCGGCCAGCTCACGGGCCTGCTCAGCGAAGCTGAGGGTCTCAGCCGCCTCGCCGCGCTCGCAGTGACCGGTGGCGAGGAAGGCCAGGGCGTAGGCCCGATTGAAGGGTTCGTCGAGCTCCTCGGCCAGCGCGACGGCATCCAAGAGCTTGTCCAGGCCCCGGTCGAGGTGGCCGAGGGCCAGATGGCCCCAACCGGCGAACACGTGGGCCGCCACCCCCTGGTCGGTCCCGAACCGGTGTCCGAGGATGCGGTGACGATCGGGACGGTAGGCGGCCAGCGCCCGTTCGGCCATGGCCAGTGACTGGATGGCATCCCCCTGGAAGATCCGGGCCAGGCTGAGTTGTACGGCCCCGAGCACGTCGAGGGTGTCGTCGTGATGTTCGTCGGCGATGGCCAGCACCTGCTCGGCGAGCTCGGCGCCGAGGACGATCTCCCCATGGTTGATGTAGAAGACGGACAACCCCCCGAGGGAGAGGCCGGTGCGGACGTCGTTGCCCAGGAGCTCGCACAGCTCGCGGGCCCGGTCGTAGGCGACCACCAGACCGGGATCCGAGTAGCTGCGGGTGGCGAGGGCCGAACCCAGCGCCAGCTGCATCTCGACTTCCAGCTCCCGCCCCTCGTTGACGTCGTCGAGCTGGCGGGCGAGGGAGATCCCACGTTGCAGGAAGGTGATGGCCTCCCGGTGCCCGGAGCCCTCTGCGGCTCGGGTGGCGGCCGACTGGTAGTGCACGACTGCTTCCCTCGCCAATCCGGCGGCCTCGAAGTGCCGGGCCACCACCTCGGGAGCGGCCGCCACCGTCAGCGACTGCTGGGCGTCGAGGACCCGGGCCACCCGCTCGTGAATGGTGCGCCTGGTTCGGCGCAGGAGTGACTCGTAGGCCACCTCCTGGATGAGGGCGTGTTTGAACAGGTACTCGCCTTGGTCGACATTGTCGTGGAGGAGGAGACCGCTCCCCACGGCTCGGTCGAGGTGCCGGGCCAATTGCTCGCCGTCCATTCCCGACACCTCGGCGAGGAGCTCGAATCGGAAGGTCCGCCCGAACACCGCAGCTACCTGGGCTACCGACTTGGCGGGGCCGAGCCCATCCAGGCGGGCGAGCAGGGAGCCCTGGAGGGTGGTCGGGATCTCGAGATCGCGGAGCGGAGCCCCGGTGTCCCAGGCCACCTCCCCGTTCACCAGCACGGCCGACTCGAGGACGGTCCTTCCCACCTCTTCGACGTACAGCGGGATGCCTCCCGCCGACGTCACGATGCGCTCGACTACCTGGACTGGGAGGCCGGGGCCCAACCCGAGGGTGGCCACCAGGTCCCGGACGTCGGCGTCCTCCAGCGGCCGGAGGGGGAGTGAGGTGACCACGTCGGGCCGGCTCCACGGCTCGGAGAACTCGGTCCGGGCGGTGAGGAGTACGAGCATGGGTTCCTCGGGTACCCGGTCGAGCAGTCGTCCGAGGGCATCGAGGGTGGTCGGATCGCACCAGTGGAGGTCCTCGACCAACAGGACGAGCGGACGCTGACGGCTCTGTCCGATGAGCCACTCCACGCCGACGTCGATGGTCCGCTCGAGTCGGAGCTCGCTGCTGATGGACATGACCGAGGGAATGGCGATGCCGAGGAGGGAGGCGATGAGCGCATCGGCATCGGGCAGATCGACGCCGGCCTGGTCGAGACCTACGCGGATGCGCTCGACCTGCAGGGTCGGGTCGGGCTCGGAGCGGAGGCCCAGTGTGTCCTCGATCATCTCCACCACCGGACGAAGCACGCTCATGCGGGTGTAGGAGGCACAGGACGACTCGACCCAGCCGTGGCGGTCCTCGGACACGAGGCCCCGCACCTCCAGGGCCAGGCGCGACTTGCCGACCCCGGGCTCACCGGTGATGAGTACGGCCGAACCTCGCCCGGCCTTGGCCTCGTCCCAGTGCGACTGCAGGTGGTCGAGTTCATCGTCCCGGCCGATGAGCGGGCCGTGGCGGGCCGCCGTCACCTCGATGCGCGACCGGACGTCGGTGGCACCGAGTACCTCGAAGGCCTCGACCGGCTGGGGCACCCCTCGGAGCTGGAGTGGCCCGAGGCTGACGACGTCGAATCTCCCCTCGGCCAGCGCGAGGGTGTCGCGGCTGGCGATGACGGTGCCCGGTTCAGCCGCGGCCTGCAGTCGGGCCGAGACGTTCAGGGTCTCGCCCACCGCCATGGTGGCCCGCCGGTCAGCACCACCGAGTATGCCCACCACGGCCTGACCGCTGTGCACACCGACACGCACGTCGAGGTGCTCGGGCTCGTTCAGCCCGGCCACGGCCTCGACGATCCCGAGCGCAGCGTTGACCGCATGGATGGCGTCGTCGTCATGAGCCTGGGGCCAGCCGAACCGGAACAGGATCCCGTCGCCGCTGTAGCCCTCCACGTCACCACCGAAGCTCCGAGCAATGGCCACGGCCCGGTGCTGGTAGGTCTGGATGAGTTCGCCGTACTCCTCGGTGTCCATCACCGCAGAGAGCTCCGTCGACCCCACCAGATCACAGAAGACGACCGTGATATGGCGCAGTTCCTTGTTGAACTCGATGCCGATCGACTCATCGAGGACCGTCGACGAGTCGTCGCCCGCGGCCGCCCGGCCGCAGGCCGGGCAGAACTGGGCCCGGTCCGGGAGTGCCCCGGCGCACCCCTCGCAGTACCGAGTGGTAGTCATCGGCCCGAGAGGGGAGCAGGTGCGGGTACCTGGGCTGCCCGGAGGCACCGATCCATGGCGGTGTGCACGAAGGGGGGCATGGAACGCTGTCCGTTGCCGAGAAGTTCGTCGGCCACACCCTCGACGCCGTCGAGTACCGCGTCCATGTCGTCTCCGGCCAACTGGGTGAAGACCCGGCCGGCGGGTGGCTTCCCACAGAGGTTGGCGCCGACGGGAAGGTAGGTGTGCAGGGTGATCTGTCGGGCCATCCGGATCTGGACTGGAGTCAACTGGGCTCGGTGGGTCCTCGCTCCCAGCCGGTAGTAGCCGAGATGGGCGGCCTCCTGTCGGCGGATCGGCTCGGTGACCGTCTCGACCAGGGCGCGTTCGCCCAGCCGGTCGAGCTGAACGCCCAGGCGCCGGTAGCAGTCGTAGGTCATGTGCTCATGCATCGCCCCGCGGGACAGGTAGACCAGCTTGAGTACGTCATGGAGCCACCGGTTGGCGGCCAGACGGCCGAAGGTTCGGAACGACGGGCGCACCGTGGGGGAGGCTCCATCCAGAGGCATCAGTGGCGGAGGATCTGATGGGGGAGCCGCCAGCTCGAGCTGGATCCGAAGGGCGTCGAAGATAGCGGCATGGGCCAGTTCGTGCCGCGACCAGATGCGCAGGAACCGGTGCTCGACCGCGTCGAGCTCGGGCAGCAGGGTGGTGACTTCGGCCACGTTCTTCGTGACGGCTCGCTCCACCGCGGCGATATAGGCGAAGACTTCGCCGAACATGCGTTGTACGGGTCCGGGGTGGTTGACGGAGAGGTCGACTGAGTCCATGCCGATGGGAGAGTCATGCTCCAGGCGCTCGACCCTCGTCACCAGCTCAGTGGATGGCACCGCTCTGCCTCCGGCGTTACCCGATGGGGACGCTCCGGAGTGTAGCGGCTGCGACTCAGAGTTGCTGAGGAGCCGGCGGCGTCCGAGTCCTGGTCACGAAGGCGAAGTTGTGGGGCAACGCCCCCGGGTCGGCCGAACGGTAAGCCAAGGCGGCCACCTCGTGGGTTGCGACTCGTGGCCCTCACGAAAGAACGCAGTGCGCGGTGGCGATGAGATTGGCGGCGCCGACACGTCAGAGGTGCGTGGGGTACTCCCCGGGGCCGCCCGATCGGGTGCCTGGGTCCGTCGTGAAGGAAGGGTTGACCATGGACGTCATGCCGAGAGTGGTGTCACCGGACGAGTGGCTGGTCGAGCGGGAGAGCCTTCTGCGTCTCGAGAAGGAGGCCACGCGCACGCTCGATGCGCTGGCGGCCCGGCGCCGCCGCCTCCCGATGGTTCCCTTCGACGCCGACACGGTGTTCGCCACCCCGGCAGGGCAGCAGTCGCTGCTTGGGCTGTTTGCCGGCCGGGATCAGCTCGTGGTGTACCAGTTCATGGACAACGGCCCCGATGCCTTCTGTCCGGGCTGCACCTACTTCACCGACAACGTGGTGGACCTGGCCGGACTGGCTCGCGCCGGCGTGTCCTGGGCCACGGTGTCGAACATGCCCCTCACCCAGATGCGGACGTACTGGGATGCGCGGGGTTGGACCGTTCCGTACGCGTCCTCGCAGGGCACGACGTTCGCGGATGACTGCGGAGCCGGCGGGGGATTCATGCTCAGCGTCTTCCTGCGCGACGGCCAGGACGTCTACCGGACCTACTCCACCACCGCCCGAGGTGTGGACCGGCTGCTCTTCGTCAACAACGTCCTCGACCTCGGCCCGTTCGGCCGCCAAGAGGACTGGGAGGACTCGCCACCGGGTTGGCCCCAGCACCCCACCTACGGCTGAGTCGCCGGGCCCTGGCTCGTCACGGCGGGGTACTCAGGCGGAGTCGGAAGAAGGACAGGATCTCGTCGCGGGCGGCCGTCGTCGGCTGACCCGCCTGGTCGATGAGGTGGGCCGTCACCACGCTGTGGGGAGTGCCGACGACCTGTTCGAAGAACGGGGGAGGCTCGGGGTTGGCGGCACTGTCGGGCAGCACCTGGGGGACGAAGCGGTCCCCGAGGGCCTCGGCGTAGGCGGCGAAGCGCTGCGCGGTACAGAACCGGTCACCGTCGAACCGGTAGGCCCTGACGGTGAGTTCGTCCCGCTCCAGGCGGCTCCGCACCAGGCCGAGTTCACCGCGGAGATCTCGAGGCCGGCCGGGTCGTCCAACGGAAGCGACGGTTGGCACAGGATCGGCGCCAGCACGGAGGGCTCCAGCATCATGGTGAGCGCGAAATTGCCGGTGAAGCACATGCCGATCGCCCCGACACCGGGACCTCCGCACTCGTCGTGGCCCATGCGGGCCAGGGCCCGCAGCCAGTGGGTGACCGGGCTCGACCCACCGGAGGCAAAGGCCCGGAACTCGGCACTGACACAGGCCTTTTTGAGCACGGCCGTCCCCTCCTCAGCGCCGGGCACCGCACCGTCGCGTCCGAAGAGCGAGGGCATGTAGACGGAGAATCCTGCGTCACGGACCCATCGGCTGAATCGGGCGACCTCGGGACTGATGCCCGGCATCTCGGCCATCACGATGACCGCGGGCCCGTCGCCCGCGGTGTGGACGACTTTGGTCACGCCAGCCAGCGTGATGAGGCGGGCCTCGAAGTCGTCCAGTGGGTCGTCCTCGCTCAGGGGGCCCATATCGGCGCTCCTCTCCCTGTGGGTAAATATGAACGATCGTTCGTATACATAGTGAGGTACCCTAGACGAGATGCGTAACGCGAGGACGGGCCGGATTGACTCACGGGTCGAGGTCGAACGGTGAACCCGGGACATCCGGTGTTCCACGAGGTGTCGGTCGAGTCGCCACGGGACGGACGACGAGCCCGCGGGGCCCGCAGCCGCAACGCGGCACTCGAGCGGTCGGTCCAGCTCTCGTCCCAGTACGGACTCGAAGGACTCACCATCGGTGCGCTGGCCTCGGACCTCGGACTGTCCAAGAGCACCGTCCACGCCCTGTTCGGGTCCAAGGAGGATCTCCAGCTGGCCACGATCGCCGCGGCCCGGCTCCTGTTGATCGATCGGGTCATCACACCGTCCCTGTCCCAGGACGAAGGGATCGCACGACTCCGGGCGACCGGAACGGCTTGGTGTAGCTACCTCGGGGGGACACGTTCGCGGGCGGCTGCTTCCTCTGTGCGGCGTCAGCGGAGATGGACGGCCGGCCCGGAGCGGTTCGGGACTCGGTCGCGGCTGTCATGCGTGAGTGGATCCGGTTCCTCCGTACCAACGTCGTGACCGCCCAGCGAGCAGGCCAGCTTCGCCAAGACATCGACGTCGACCAACTGGTGTTCCGGCTCAACGCCCTCGGTATGGCGGCCAACTGGCAGCGGCAGCTGCTGGGCGACTTCGCTGGAATCGACGCCGCTCGCGTCGGCTGGCGGACCGAGTTGGACAGGTGGTCGGTGGGACGGTCCGCCTGAGGTCACGACATCTGCTCGGGTGTCGTCGCATCAGTAGCTGTCGTACCGCCGATGGTCATCAGAAAATCACTTGCATTCCGAGACTCGAGCGTCCAAACTCGCCACGTCACGGCGTGAGCAACGGGGAGTATTCATGAAACTGCATCGTCTTGTCCGCCTGGTTGGCGCGTCCAGTCTTGGAATCGCCGGGCTAGGAGCGGCCAGCCTGTTCGCTCCGACTGTGCTCGGTGGCATCGGGACCGCCGGAGCGACAGTCACGTGCACCGCAGCCGGTAGCACGGGCCTTACCGCGGCCCACATCGCCTCCACCAACGAAGTGATCACGGGGTCGGTGGACGCCACGGGATGCGATATCGGAATCTACGTGGGCTCAGGCATTACGGGCGTCCACATCGGTGGAGCACCGCCGGCTAGCGCCACGACGGTGAGCGGGGCCAACGACACCGGCATTCTGGCCGAGCAGACCAGCAGCCTGCTGATCCAGAACGTCACCGCGCAAGGCAACGGCATCGCTCCCACCAAGGGTGTGGAGTCGTATGGGGGCATTGTCCTTGCCGGCGTGAGCGCCTCGACGGTGACCAACAGCACGGTCATCAACAACGGCGGTGGTGGGATCTTCGTGAACGACGACGGACCCGTCGACCCCGCGGCCCCGAACCCCGGTCCCGGTGCCGTGGTGCCGTCCACCAACGTCACGGTGAGCCAGAACGTGATCAACGGCAACTACGGCTCCTGTGCCATCGTCTACGCCACGCACAACACCGGTGGTTCGATCACCGGAGGGGTCATCTCCGGCAACGTGATCACCGGCCACCCCGGGGTGTTCAAGGCCACCGGTCCCGACCTCGGCGGCATCGTGGTGGCCGCAGCCTCGGTCGGTGCCACGGTGAGCAACACCCAGGTCACGGGCAACGACGTGAGCGGGTCCTTCGAGGGCGGGATCATCGTGCACTCCCACGCTCCCCATGACGTGGTGACCGGAACCTCCATCACCAACAACACCATTCACGACGGCAACAACTGGGGCAAGACCAACGGACCGCCGACGACCGCCGGCATCATCGTGGGCGTCGATCAGCTCCCGCCCGCCATCGCCCCCCAGATCACCGCCACCACGGTGGCCAACAACACCATCAGCGGCCAGTTCTACGGGCTCTGGATCAGCGGGGTCAGCGGTGTCGTCACGACCCCGGCCAACACCATCACCGTCCTCACCGGCGGAACGGCCATCTACACCACGCCGGTTCCGGGCACCGGCTACTGGCAGGTGGCCTCCGACGGTGGGGTCTTCAACTACGGGAGTGCGGGCTTCTACGGATCGGCCGGCGGCATCAAGCTCAACAAGCCCATCGTCGGGATCGCCGCCACCCAGGATCAGGGTGGCTACTGGCTGGTGGCCTCCGACGGTGGCATCTTCAACTACGGCGACGCCGGCTACTTCGGCTCGACGGGGGGCATCACCCTCAACAAGCCCGTCGTCGGCATGGCCGCGACCCCCTACGTTCCGGGGGCCAACGGCGCTCCGGCGGCTCCGGCGGGCCTGGGCTACTGGCTGGTGGCCACCGACGGGGGCGTGTTCAACTTCGGCGATGCCGGCTTCTTCGGCTCGGCCGGAAATCTCAAGCTCAACAGCCCGATCGTTGGGATCGCTCCGACCCCGGACGGCAAGGGCTACTGGCTGGTGGCTTCCGACGGAGGCATCTTCACCTACGGTGACGCCACCTTCTACGGCTCGACCGGCGGCATCAAGCTCAACAAGCCCGTGGTCGGGATGGCACCGACCCCCGACGGCAAGGGCTACTGGCTGGTCGCCTCGGACGGTGGTGTCTTCAACTTCGGCGACGCGGCCTTCTTCGGCTCGGCCGGCGGTCTGAAGCTGAACAAGCCGGTCGTCGGCATCACCTCCTCCCCCGACGGCAAGGGCTACTCGCTGGTGGCCTCCGACGGAGGCATCTTCAACTACGGCGATGCCGGGTTCTTCGGCTCCGCCGGCAATCTGCCGCTCAACAAGCCGGTGGTCGGTATGGCGTCGGTGGGCATCACGACGTCGGGCTGAGCTCGAGCCCGTCGTTATCACCGGCATCAGACTCACGCATCATGAGTTGCTGTTCGGAGCCGGCCCGGCCATCGGCTCGGGGTCGGGCGCGCAATGGCGACGCCTCAGTCCGCTGGCCACCTGGGACAGCGGGCCCAGGATCTGAGCGATCTTGCGATGGACGTAGTCGGGGTGGTAGCTCAGTGGCCATGAACGAACCCGCAGTAGGTCCTGATGCGCCCGATTTCATCGCCCATGCCGTGGCCCACGTTCTGATCGGAATCGTGGTCGGGTCCCTCGTGAAGATGGTCTTCCGACAGAAGGTGGTGGTGGCGCTGGTGGCGGCAGTCATCGCCGCCGCGGCCCACTACAACTTCGATGCGCCTGTGGCCCGCAAGCTGAGCGAACTGGGGATCTAACCCTCAGTCGCGGACCTGATCGGTGGACGGCGGCGCTTGCGGACAGCGGCTCCCGCGGCGATCACCACGCGAGGGCACAGCGAGTCGAGAGCGGCTGAAGGGGATCGAACCCTCGTCATCAGTTTGGAAAACTGAGGCTCTACCATTGAGCTACAGCCGCGCGGCGTGTGGGCGATGGTCTTGCCCGCACCGGTGGGACGGTACAGGTTAGCCCGGCCCCCAGAGGGGTTGGTCGACGGTGAAGCCGACCGGCGTCCCCCACTGGTTGCGGTAGGAGACCTCGTGGACGGGCCGTCGGGGGGCCACCCCCCATCGCCCGGTGGGATAGCCGAAGCTCACACAACAGGCCATGACCCACTGCTCGTCGGTCGGCACACCGAGGATCTCGAAGAGCTCGTCCGGATGGAAGAAGCCGAGGACCACGGTGAGCGAGCTGCCCACCCCTTCGGCCCGGGCCGCCAGCTGGGCACTCCAGACGGCGGGGAAGATGGACCCGCCCGTGGGGTCGGCCTGCACGAACCCGAACAGGAAGAGGGGCACCGTTTCGAAGTGGTCGGCCAGCCACTGGGCCGAGCGCTGGACCTTGACCATGGCGATGCTGTCGGGCGCCTCGGGATCGGCGGCCGCCGCCGCCAGGCGGTCGGCGTAGACCGAGGTCCAGAGTTCGCCGATGGAGTGACGGTAGAGCGGGCCGATGCGTCCGATGATCTCCCGGTCGTCGACCAGGAGGAAGCGCCAGTTCTGGGTGTTGCCCCCCGACGGCGCCCGGATGGCGGCGTCGAGGATTCGGGCCTGGACGTCGTGGGGGATCGGGTCAGGCTTCACCCTGCGCATGGCCCGGGTGGTGTAGAGCGCCTCGGTGATGTCCACGGCATCCTCCCCTGTTCGAGCCGGGTGCCCGACGGGACCGGCCCATTCAACGTAGTGCCATCCGTTGGTGGTGAGGCATCCTTCGGCCCACCGATTCCCTCGTCGTCGGAGGTGGGTACGCCACGGTGCTATGACCGTGGGCATGGTGGCTGCACCCTCGTCCTCGGCGTCTGAGCCCGCCCCGAGCCGGAACGGGGCGACCGCGGAGGGCGACGCGCCCGGGGCCCGGATGGAACTCGTGACCGGGTCCATCGCCGCAGGCGGGGGATGCGTGGCCCGGGCTGAGGACGGACGGGTGGTGTTCGTGCGTCATGCCCTGCCCGGTGAACGGGTGGTCGCCGAGGTCACCTCGGCGACCAAGTCCTACCTGCGGGCCGATGCCGTAGAAGTGCTGACCCCGTCGGCCGACCGGGTCGATCCGCCCTGTCCGCGGGCCGGACCCGGGCGCTGCGGCGGATGCGACTTCCAGCACGTCTCCCTGGTCGCCCAGCGCCGACTGAAGCAGTCTCTCGTGGCCGAGCAGCTGCGTCGGCTGGCCGCCATCGATCGGGATGTCCCGGTCGAAGTGGTGCCCGGCGCTGACGACGGACTCGGATGGCGCACCCGGGTGCGCTTCGCCGTCGACCGGGCTGGGCGCCCGGGACTCCACCGCCACCGCTCCCACGAGATCGAGCCGGTCGTCCACTGCCCCTTGGCCACCGATGCGCGTCAACGCCGTGGGTGTGGGCGAGTCGCGGTGGCGGGGCGCCCACCACGTGGAGGTGACTGCCCCGACCGGTGGCGGGTCCGCCGGTGGTCTCCGTCGAGACCGGTCGCCGTTCGCTCGCCGACGCCCCCCGGGTCGAGGCCGGGCTGGTGGTGAACGGGAGGACCCGGCGCCGCCCTGATCGGGTGCACGTCCGGGTCGGGGATCACCGGTTCGGCGTCAGTGCCGGCGTCTTCTGGCAGGTCCACCCGGGGGCAGCCGCGGTGCTCACCGAGGCGGTCCTGTCGGGCATCGAGCCGAGGGAGGGGGAACGGGTGGCCGACCTCTACGCCGGGGCCGGGCTGTTCACCGTGCCGTTGGCCACGAGCGGTGGGCCCCCGAGGCTCGGTGGTGGCCGTCGAACGGAGCGGTCGGGCGTGTGCGGACGCCGTCCACAACGCCGAGGGCCTCCATCAGGTGACCATCGTCCGCGCCGAGGTGGATGCCGGCCTGGTGGCTGACGATCTGGGCGATCCTGACCTCGTGGTGCTCGACCCGGCCCGGGAGGGGGCCGGCCGAGCGGTCATGGGTGCCCTCATGTCCCTCCGCCCCGCCCCTCGGGTCATCGCCTATGTCTCCTGCGATCCGGCCTCGTTCGCCCGAGACCTCCGGGTGGTGCTGGACGCCGGATGGACCATGGACTCGTTGCGGGCCTTCGACCTGTTCCCCATGACCGAGCACGTCGAGTTGGTGGCCATTCTCCGGCCTCCGGAGCGAGCGAACAGTTCCTGACCTGGAAGTTCGACGCGGCGCTGGTACTCTCAGCCCGTGCGTGGACGGGGAGCGGTGCTGGCGGCGGTGGCCGTGGTCGGGCTGATGGGAGCCGGCTGTGCGAGCGGTTCGTCCGCATCGGGCCCGACGACGCACGCGCCCGCCCCAGCCGGCGGGGGTCAACCCGTCGCCGATCTCGGTCATGGTCTGTGGTGATGACGCCAGGACCGAGATCCACTCGGCCCTCGGCGAGCAGGCCACCGTGTCCCATCCGACCTGGGTCGACCATCGCTACCAGTGCCGCTACACCTACCCCTCGGGGGCCTCGATGCAGCTGTCGGTGAAAGAGCTGTCCAGCTGGGCCGAGACCAAGCAGTACTTCAACGGACTGGCCACCCAGCTGGGGAAGAAGCGGGACCTGCCCAACCTCGGCCAGGGGGCGTTCCAGACCACCGACGGTTCGGTCGTGGTGCGCAAGGACTGGAAGGTGCTGTTGGTGGACACGACGGGCCTGCCGGCCCAGTTCGGGGTGCCCCCGACGAGCTCGGGGGATGTGGCCGTCACCGTGGGCGACGTCATCCTCGGCTGCTGGGCCGGGGACTGAGCGCCCCCTCGCCTCTCAGTGGGTCAGTAGACGGCCTTGCCGGTGGCGTCGATGGTCTGGACCGATCCGAGGCACATCTCGTCCGATGACCCGTCACCCCAGGTGACGTAGCGGGGAGGGAGCTTGCGCAGCTGGGGGAGCTCCTGGCGCAGGGTCGGGTCGTAGGTGCAGGTGACACCGATGGTGTCGCCCGGATGGGTGAGGACCGGAGTCTTCAGCGTGTAGGACCGCTGATAGTCGAAGTTGTAGTTGGTCACGTCCACCAGTGTCTTCGCCTGCGGTGTGCCCGGATCGAGGACGATCTTCATGCCCCGGCCGAGCAGGTGCATGTGGACGCCGAGGCGGACGATCTCGCGACCGCCCTGCACCGGCCAGTTGCACGAGGTGGTGTCCCCCGCCGGCGGGTCGGTCATGCTGCGGCCGCAGAACCGCTCCAAGAAGTCGACGAAGCCCTCCTGGCTGGCCCCGAACCGCTGCCCCAGGTCGACCAGCGAGGCCGATCGGGTGCACAACGGGCCGGTGACGCCGGCGGGACAGGGGATGTCCGGCGGTGCGGGCATGAGCTCGAGGGAGAGGGGCTTGAGCGCCGTCGTGGACGGGCACGGTGTGCAAGGTGAGCTTGGCGCTCACCGGCTTGTCGCCCCGCAGCAGGTTGTAGTGGATCTGCATGATGACCATGCTCCCGGCGGGGAACTTGACCCCGGTCCCGGTGGGGAGGACGTCTTCGCCGTGCCCGGGTGCCCAGGCCGTGAGCCACGGGGTCTGGGAGATCTGGGCCAGGCCCGTCCCCGGCAGGGCCGTCTCGCCGAAACAGGTCCAGCCCTTGGCATCGGTGTTCGCGGCCTTGGCCGCCGCCACCTCGTCCGGTGGCACCAGGAACAAGATGGCGTGGTGCACCTCGGGGCTGTTCGGATAGAACTGGCTGGAGACGATGAACGAGTTCTGGGTGACGTGGGGGTCGACCAGGGTGCAGTGATAGTCGTCGGTACCCCCCGACGGCGCGTGGGGGGTATAGGACGCCCCCACCATGGTGATGTTGGTGACCGGCGGTGCCGAGGCCCCCGCGGTCGAAGCCAGCGCTCCGATACCCACCGCCGAGACGGCCAGTATCCCCACCAGTAACAGACGTATCCCCCGAAACGACATGGGGGGGAGCATAACCGGGCCGGCCTGGTGGTGTCGGGTTCCCTGACAGAAGATCGGCGGGCACCCGAACCGGCCACCTGCCTAGGGCGAGATGGTCACCGAGGCGGAAAACGAGACCGTGTGCCCGCCGTAGGGGGTGGTTACGTCGAACCGCCAGGTGCCCGCGGTGAGCACCACCACCTCACTGAAGTGCCCGGGGCTCACGGTGAGCTGGCGGAGCAGGTGGGGCGTGCCCCCGACCGGGGCCGCGGTCACCACCGGGTCGACGGTGGCCAGGTCGGCGGCGTCCCCCGAGAAGATGAGATGGAACTGGTTGACGCCGACCCGCCCCGGGAGCAGGTAGGTCTCGGCCGAGCCGCCGCGGGGGAGGGGGTGGGTGGCGATGGACGGCAGGTCGGGGAGGAGGGACTGGCCCCGGGCGGGCGAGATGAGTTGGCTGCATACCGTGAGCCCGGCGAACAGCACGACCGGGAGGGCTACCGACAACACGACGCCCCGTCGGCCCGACAGGACCCGGGGAGGTTCGACGCTGGCCGCCCCCGACCGCCCCACCCGGGTCAGGCGCAGGCTGTTCAGGACCACGATGACGCTGGAGAGTCCCATGGCGAGCGCGGCCACCAGCGGATCGAGCAAGCCGAAGGCGGCCAGCGGGAGGGCCGACACGTTGTAGCCCATGGCCCATCCGAAGTTCTGCACGATCACCGCATAGGTGGAACCGGCCACGCCCACGGCCGCCGGCACGCCG
This sequence comes from uncultured Acidimicrobiaceae bacterium, assembly GCA_963817985.1. GTDB lineage: Bacteria > Actinomycetota > Acidimicrobiia > Acidimicrobiales > RAAP-2 > Bog-756. The sequence goes on from CAWFQI010000016.1 coordinate 82,651, forward strand.
TGGAGGTCGTTCCCGAGCAGCGCCACGTCGCTGTTGGCCAGCGCCGCCTCGGATCCGCTCCCGATGGCACACCCGACGTCCGCCGCGGCCAGGGCGGGGGCGTCGTTGACGCCGTCACCGACCATCATGAGCTGGCCGGACCCATGGCGCAGGTCGCCCACCGCGCCCATCTTGTCGGCGGGGCTGAGGCCGCTCCGTGCGTCGGTGATCCCGACGGCGGCGGCCACGCTCTGCACGGCGGGATCGCTGTCCCCACTCAGGATGACCGAGGACAGGCCCATGGCCTCCAGATGGGCGATGGCCGGCACGGCCTCGGGTCGGAGGGGCGTGGTGAGGGCAATGGCGCCGATGGTCTCTGCGTCCCTGTCCACGACGACCACGGTCTCCCCCCGCTCGTAGCGCTCGAGGATTCCGGCCTGCAGGGCGACCGGAAGGTCGGCGGGGACCAGCCGGCCCACCCGCACGCTTCGACCGGCGACCATGCCGGTCACGCCCACCCCGGGCAGCGAGCGGACCTCGGTGGCCGGGGGCGGCGGCCCGTCCGGTGACGGGGCCAGGTGCCCGGCCGCCGTGGTGATGGCCGCGGCGATGGGGTGGTCGCTCTCGGCTTCGACGGCGGCGGCCAGGGCCAGGACCGCTCCGGCGCGTACGTCGGGCACGGCACGGACCGATGTCACGACGGCGTGGCGCTCGGTCAGTGTGCCGGTCTTGTCGAAGACCACCCGGTCCACCTTGGCCAGCCGTTCCAGCACGTCGCCGTTGCGGACGAAGATGCCCAGGGCGGCGGCCCGGCCACAGCCCACCATCATGGCCACCGGGGCGGCGAGGCCCATGGCGCACGGACACGCCACGAGCAGGACGGCCAGAGCCGAGAGGACGGCTTGGCCCGCGTTCCCGACCACCAGCCACCAGGCCAGGAAGGTCAGGGCCGCGCCGAGCAGGACCGCGGGGACAAAGACGCTGCTGATCCGGTCGGCCAGGCGCTGCAGGGGGGCTTTGTCCCGTTGGGCGTCGTCCACCAGGCGTTGGAGTCGAGCGAGCACCGACTCGGCGGCCACGGCATCGACCCGCACCACGAGGACTCCCTCGCCGTTGCGGGTGCCCCCGGTGACCCCGTCACCCGGGCCGCGATCGACGGGCAGTGGCTCGCCGGTCAGCATCGACTCGTCTACGGGCGACCATCCGGCGACCACGGTGCCGTCCAGGGGAAGGGCCTCGCCGGGCCGCACCCTCACCAGCGCCCCCACCGGCACGCTCTCGGGGGCCACCAACTCGCCGGTGTCGTCCTCGGTCCCGTCGACCACCCGGGCCGACGGTGGGCGCAGCGAGAGGAGGGAGTGCATGGCCATCGAGGCCCGGGCCCGGGCCCGGGCCTCGATGGCTCGTCCGCTCACCAGGATGGCCACGATGAGGGGGGCCATCACTCCGTGCAGTCGGGCGGCGAAGGCTCCGCTGCCCCCGAGGTGGACGTGGCGTCCGCCGAGGGCGATGGCCTCGACGGCGCTGACCGACAGGGCCGCCAGGGTCCCGAGGGCGATCAGGGTGTCCATGCTCGTGGCCCCGTGGCGGAGCAGCCGGGCACTGTCCCGCAGGAAGGGCCAGCCGCCGGCGAACTCGACCAGGATGGCCAAGATGAGGACGGTCCATCCGGCCGTGGCCGACTCCGGTGCGGCCAGGGCCACGACCAGGGCGGCCAGCGCCAACGGCCACGAGATGGCCGCCCGCACCAGCCAGTGGTCGGGGTCGTCCCCACCTCGATCGGTTCGGGCGTCGGCCACCGGGGCGGCGGTGTAGCCGACATCGGCCACGGCCCGGCAGAGCTCCTCGGCGTCGAGGCGGGCCGGGTCGTAGGAGACGAAGGCCCGAGTGGTGGCCAGATTGACCGAGGCACTGGCTACGGCCGGCAGTTTGCCCAGGGTCTTTTGGATCCGGGTGGCGCACGCGCTGCAGTGCATGCCGCCGAGCTCGAGCTCGGCGGTGGCCAGCGCGAGTTCGTCCGTCGCCAGCGTGGGCGCGGCCACTCGGGGCGCGGTGGACATGGTGGCGGTGGTGCTCCTAGCCCACGGGGGTCGCCGAGTAGCCCGCCTCGGCGATCGTGGCCCCGAGATCGTCGGGGCCGATCTGGGTGGGGTCATAGGAGACGACGGCCCGCGCCGACTCGAGGTCGACGGACGCCGCGGCCACTCCGGAGCGTTCGGTGAGGGACTCTTCGATGAGGGCGACGCACGCACCGCAGTGCATGCCCTGCACATCGAACTCGAGCGTGGCTGTGGCGGCAGCGGACGGCGGGATGCCGGTCACGCCTGGATCGGCGGATTCGGGGGCGCCAGAGGGTGTGGTCGAGGTCACCGACACAGCGTAATTCCTTAGCCCGGCCGAGGAAGCGCCGCCCGACGGGCGCCCGAACCCGTCCGGAGCCCGATCAGCCGTCGACCAGTCGCTGGAACTCCTCGTCAGGCACCCCGGCGGCCTGTTTGTCGGCCAAGTCCTCGAGCCAGGTCCGGGCCGGCTCGCTGTCGAGGGACTCCACCAGCTGGCGGGGAATGGCCCGCATCACGTAGTCAGGGGGCATGGTCGGATCCCGGCGCGTCCGTCGGGCCAGGGCCTTCTCGATGAGCGGGGCCCACTTGGCCTCCTTGGCCGATGCCGCCGCCTCGTCCCGCTCGACGAACTCGGGGAGCACCTCGGCGCCGAAGAGCTCGATCGACTCCATGATGTCCTCGTGGCGGTTGTGGCCGGCCTGCATGACGAAGATGAGCTGATCGACCCCCGCCTCCTCGTAGCGGCGCAGGAACTGGCGCAGCTGGTCCGGCGTGCCCACCGCACCTCGCAGCCCGGTCTGATCACCGGCGGCCGCCTTGGCCCCGAGGGTCTGGTGCCGGGCGGCGAGGGCTGCTTCGGGCGAGTACCCCATCGCCCCCCGCCGGGCCAGGAACTCGGCCCACACGTCCGTGGTGGCCGGAACGTGGTCGCCGAACACGTAGTAGTGGGCCAACGAGTAGCCGAAGAAGTTCGCCCCCTCCAACCCCCGGGCGAGGGCCTCCTCTTCGGTCCGTGCGCACATCATCGGGGTCACGCAGGCCACTTGGGGATTGACCGAGCGGCCGACCGGGATGCACCGGTCTGTGAGTACCGCCTCGTAGTCCTCCACCCACTGTCGGGCGTCCTCGGGCTCGACGAAGGCGAAGCTGAGGGCGCCGATCCCCTTCTCGGCGGCCAAGAGGATGGTGTCCCGGCGGCTGCAGGCCACCCACAAGGGCGGATGGGGCTTCTGTACGGGCTTTGGGACGACATTTCGGGGCGGCATGGAGACGTAGGTCCCCTCCACACCCCCGAAGGGGGTCTCGGTCATGCACCGGACGGCCACCTCGAGGCCCTCCAGCCAGGCCGCCCGCTTGGTCTCCCGGTCGACACCGAATCCGCCCAGCTCCGCCTCCGAGGACGACTCGCCCGACCCGAACTCCACGCGACCGCCGGACACCAGGTCGAGCATGGCGATGCGCTCGGCGATCCGGGCCGGGTGGTTGTAGCGGGGGGCGGTCTGGACCACCCCGTGACCGATGCGCATCCGGGAGGTGCGTTGGCTGGCCGCGGCCAGGAAGACCTCGGGTGCGCTGGAGTGGGAGTACTCCTCCAAGAAGTGGTGCTCCACCTCCCAGAGGTACTGCACCCCGACCCGGTCGGCCAACTCGATCTGGTCGAGGGCCTCGGTGATGAGCCGCTGCTCGCTGCCTTCGTCCCAGGGCCGGGGCAGCTGGTGCTCGTAGAAGATGCCGAACTTCATGTTCCGACCTTTCGTCGGCCGATGGGGGAGTGGATCGGGTGTCCCCGCTCAGCCGAGGCCCAACGGGGCCAACGGTTCGCTCAAGGTTCCGTCCTCCCCCCGGACCACCGAGCCGAGCGAGAGCATCTCGTCAACCAGGTCGTCGGCGTCCCGGCGACCCGAGACGGCGTCGTCGATCTCCCCCATGGTGAAGGCCAGGTTGTCCTGCCGGCGGAGGAGCAGGGAGTCCGAGAGGGCCCGGTCCCACAGCCGTCCGATCATCTCGGTCCCGTCGTGGCGACGGCCTCCACTCCCCACCCAGGTCCGATCCCGCATCTCGGAGAGGGCGGTGCGGAGGTAGGCGACGTGGGGTGTCTCGTCGGCCCGGATGTAGGAGACCAGCGTGGCGGCGGCCCCATCCCCGGCCACCAGCTCCCGGTCGCCGAGCACCTCCTCGGCCCACCGGAACCCGTGGAAGGCGGAGATCTCGATCAACAGGAGGCCGATCATCCGGGCGACCACCATCTCCAACGTGTAGTCGATGTCGTCGGGGAGGGCCCGGTGCTCCATGGCCGCCCGGCGGATGGCGTCTTGTTCGTCGGCCGACTTCGGACGGCGGTCGATGCCCATCCGGGTGAGCAGCCTGGCCGTCTGGTCCTCGGTCACCGGATGCTCGAAAGCGATGTCCCGGGCCACGAACCACATGCGGTCGTGCCCGGCCTGCTCACCGAAGCCTGATTCGTCCCGGGCGTGGGCCTCGAACAGCCCCTTGCCGATGTGGTCGGTGGCCGTCCCGGTGATGTCCTCGTCGAAGGCGGTGGCGAAGTCGGGGATGGGGAGGTGGCGGAGCATGGCGCCGAAGCCCTCCACCGTGCCGATCCGAGTCAGGGAGCTGATGATGGGCTCGGGAGCGCCGGACCGGATGAGCAGCTTGGACTGGGCCACGTTGGGAAAGTTCTCCGGCCAGGTCTCGAGGGGGACATCGAGGATCGGAGTGGCGAACTGGGCCACCCGTTGCTCTTCCCAGGCCTCGATGGCCGGCCACCGGTTCTTGGTGCGCGGGGACACGTAGTGGCCCTGGTCGTCGAAGCCCCCGTGGCAGCGAACGTCGCCGGCCACGAGCGGTTCGGCGATGGCGTGGTCGGCCAACAGCTCCTCGGGCGTGAACTCGGTCTGGGCTGTCGTCATGGCGTCACGTCACCGTCTCACACGTCTGCTCACCGGCTCGGGACCCCGGCGTGCCTGGCCCTGTGTGGACCCCACACCGGGGAAGTACCGGTGCTCCGAGTGTAGGTGAGGACCCGGGGACCGGGTCGGCTAACCGATGGAGACGGCGCCCACCGACCCGGATACGAACTCGACGGCTGCGGCCTGGTCGAGCGGTCGGGCCATGAGGAACCCCTGGCCGGTGAGACAGCCCAGCTCGACCAGGTGGTGGAGCTGGCTCTGGTGCTCGATCCCCTCGGCGATGACCTCGAGGCCCAGGGTCCCGGCCAGTCCGAGGATGGCGGTCACGAGGGCCATGCTCTCCTCGTCACGCCGGGCCAGTGGCTCGATGAAGGACCGGTCGATCTTGAGCACGTCCACCGGGAAGCGCTGTAGGTGGCTGAGGGACGAGTACCCGGTGCCGAAGTCGTCGACGGCGATCCGGATCCCGAGGGCCCGGAGATCGAAGAGGGCCTGGGTGGCCCGCACCGGATCCTCCATGAGGACGCTCTCGGTGACCTCCAACATGAGCTGGCTGGGATCGATGGTGCTGAGGGCGAGGGCGGTCTGGACCTCTTCGATGAGGTGGGGCGAGGTCAGCTGGCGTCGGGACACGTTGACCGACAGGGTCAGTGCATGGCCGGACTCCGCCCCCCAGGCGGCCAACTGCTCGCACGCCTCCACGAGGACCCACCGACCCAGGGGCACGATGAACCCGGTCTCCTCGGCGATGGGGATGAAGCGCAGCGGCTCCACCTCGCCGAGCCGGGGATGGTTCCACCGCACCAGGGCCTCGAAGCCCTGGAGCCGTTGGTCGACCAGGGACACGATGGGCTGGTACTCGAGGAAGAACTCCGAGCGCCCGAGGGCCCACCGGAAGCCGTTGGTGAGGTCGAGCCGCTCGAGCATCCGCGAGCGCATCGAGGTCCGGAACACCTCGACCCGGTTCTTGCCCGTCTCCTTGGCCTCGTACATGGCCGAGTCGGCCTCGGACAGGAGCTGCTCGGTGGTCTTGCCCGGCTCGCCGTAGGCCACGCCCACGCTGATGGACAGGTCGATCTGGTTCCCCTCGAAGTCCGGGGCGTCCCGGAGGACCGAGACGATGCGGTGGGCGAAGTCGACGGCGGCCTCGGGGAGGCCCACGTCCACCATGAGGACGGCGAACTCGTCACCTCCCAGGCGGGCCACGGTGTCACCGGGCCGGACGATGGAGGTCAACAGCCGGCTGGCCCGGACGAGGACGCTGTCGCCGACATGGTGGCCCAGGGTGTCGTTCACCGTCTTGAAGCCGTCGAGGTCCCCGAAGCAGAGGGCCACCGTCCGCCCGGTGCGCTGGCAGGCGGCGAGGGCCTGTTCGACCCGGTCGTGGAGGAGGGCACGGTTGGCCAGGCCGGTCAGCTCGTCGTGGAAGGCCAGGTGGCGCAGCTCGGACTCGAGGGCCTCCCGCTGGCGGAGGGAGGCCTCGAGGGCCCGGGCGTGGACCTCGATCTCGTTGGTCTGGCCGGTGATGGTGCCGATGAGCCACATCATCCTCAGGTAGATGAGGGCGAACACGGCGATGCAGATCCCGGCCATGACCGGGACGTTGACCGGCGCCCCCAGAGCGGAGGCCACGAGCAGGGTGCTCGGCGGGATGAACCCGGCGAAGGCCACCCACGGGACACGGTGGCGGCCGTCGTTCTCCCGGAGGTAGATGTTGGGGGCCTGTCGGGGTACCGGGGCCACCGCCTCGGCCGCCGCGGGGTGGAGGGCCGAGGCGCCGATCAGCACGTAGGACAAGAGGAACAGGGCGTTCACCGCGCTGGTCTCGGAGTAGTGGCCGTGCAGCACCACGAGGTCGTAGATCAGGTCGGCGGCCAACAGCGTCACGAGGGCTGCGGCGAGGAGCTTGTGCTGGGGACCGATGGAACGCCCGAACAACAGGGCACGGAACACGATGAACACCAACAGCACGTCCATGACCGGGTAGGCCACGGTGACGAGCTTCCCGTCGGTGGCCATGGACGTGTTGGCCAGATAGGCGTGCATGACGAACTGCCACCAGAAGGTGAGGCCGGCGACGGCCATGATGGCGGCGTCGGCGTTGTCCTCCCGCTGGGCCGAGGCCCCCGGGGTGCGGGTGAGGCGCAGCAGGCCGACGAAGATGAGCGGGTAGCCGAGCAGGTAGAGAGCGTCGCCGACCGAGGGCAGGGGGACGGGACGGTGGAGGACCACCCCGTACCCAAACTGGACGGCGTCGCCGAGGGAGAAGCACAGGGTCCCCAGGGCCAGGAGGTACCAGCTGAGCCGATCCTGGGGGCGGTGGAGGAGGGTGCCGATCAAGATGGCGGCCACCGAACCCATGCCGATGGCCAGGTAGACCGCGTCGCGACCCTCGGCTCCTGGGACCGCGAAGTAGCCCGCAGTCACGACCACACCCGTGATCACCCAGTACTTCCAGGCGTTGCGCCTCATGCCCCTCGCTTCAGCTGGCCCCGATGCTCTTCTATCGGCTCCGAAGCCGTCGGGATTGAGCGTTCTGTGGCGGCAAATGTCACTCCCTCGGTTCAGGGGTCCCAACGAGACCGGTCTGCCTGGGGGTGCCTCGGCGGTACGGCGGCGGGGATGAGGGCGTCACCGGGTCGGGCGCTCGGGCGGGCGCTACGGTTGCCCCGTGGCGACCATCGTCGAGAACGACCAGATCCTCAGCTTGTTGCGCGGTGAGTTCCACGCCGTCACCGAGCTCGTGTCCGGGCTCAGCGACGCCGAGTGGCGCACGCCGACCTGCCTGCCCGGATGGACGGTGCACGACGTCCTCGGACACATGATCGGGACCGAGCTCATGTTGACCGGCGCCCCGGCGCCCGAGGCCGACGTCTCCCACCTCGACCACATGAAGAATCCGGTGGCCACCGCCAACGAGATCTGGGTGGAGTCCATGCGACCGCTGTCAGGGGCGGAGATGGTGGCACGGTGGGTCGCAGTCACCGCCGATCGCCTGGACGCTTTAGAGGCCATGACCCAAGCGGAGTTCGACGCCCCGTCGTGGACGCCGGTGGGGAACGATGAAACCTACGGACGGTTCATGCGGATCCGTCACTACGACTGCTTCATGCACGAACAGGACATCCGCCTGGCCGTCGGCCGGCCGGAGCGAGGTGATCCTGTAGCTATCGCCTCCTGCCTGGACGAAGTGGCGACCGGCTTGGGGTACATCGTCGGACGCCGGGCCGGCATGCCCGAGGGGGCTCGTGTCCGGATCGACCTCACCGGAGAGGTCGAGCGGACCTTCCTCGTGCAGGTCGAGGGTCGGGCAGCGGTCGTCGATGCGCTGGATGGGCCGGCCACCGTCGGGGTCGAGCTGCCCGTGGGCCTCTTCCTTCGTCTGACCGGAGGACGGGACGACGGCCCGTGGGAGCCGTCCGAGGTCCACGTCACCGGTGAGGTGGACCTGGCTGCCCGGCTGGTCGAGAACCTCGCCTTCACCATCTGAACGGCCGCCGGCCGGACCGCCCCGGGCCCGACCGACCGTCAGTAGGCCTTCCGATCCGAGCTCAGTCGGCGCCGCCTTGAGCGGCCAGTTGGGTGAGGGCGGGGCCGCTCAGCCGGTAGCCGATCCACTCGTCGAGCGGTCCGGCCCCGAGGGAGCGGTAAAAGCCGATGGCGGGCTCGTTCCAGTCGAGCACCGACCACTCCACCCGGGCGTACCCGGAGCGTCGGGCGATGGCGGCCAGCTCAGTGAGGAGCGCCCGGCCCACGCCCCCCGAGCGGGATCCGGGGCGGACGTAGAGATCCTCCAGATGGATGCCGTGGCGCCCGGTCCACGTGGAGAAGGTGAGGAACCAAATAGCCATGCCCACGACCACACCCTCCTCGTCGGCCACATGGGCGTACACGGCGGGGGAGGGCCCAAAGAGGGCGTCGTGCAGCTGGGTGGCGGTGATCTCGACCGACCCGGGCGACCGCTCGAACTCAGCCAGCTCGTGGATCAGCTCCACGAGGGTGTCGACATCGTCGGGACGCGCTGGTCGGATCATCGGTGCAGGTTAGCGAGCACCCGGTGCCCGGCCGACCCCGCCGACGCCGTGCTCACGGGAGGAGGAGCACCCGACCGAAGGCCTGGCGGCTCTCGATGTAGGCGTGGGCTTCGCCCGCCTCTTCCAGGCTGAAGGCGCGGTCCACCTCCACCCGGAGCCGTCCCGCGGCGATGTCGTCGAGGTGCCCGGCGATCATGGCGTGGGCCCGTCCGCCGAGAAAGAGCTCCGCTCCGAGGAAGTAGCCCACCAGGGTCTGGTTGTTGCCCCGCATGGTGGCGATGTCGAGGTCGCTCGGCCCTTCACGGCCGGCATCGCCGAAGGTGACACACCGCCCCCGGTAGGCCAGGCACAGCAGGCTCTTTTGGAGGTTCGAGCCACCGACCGAGTCCACGATCACGTCGGCACCCCGGCCGTCGGTGGCCTGACGGACGGCTTCGACGAAGTCGACCTCGGTGTAGTTGATCCCGACGTCGAGCCCGAAGGGGACGAGCCGCTCGAGCCGCTCCGGGCTGGAGGCGGTGGCCAGTACCCGGGCCCCGGCCCTCGCCGCCAACTGGATGGCGGCGATGCCCACCCCACTCGCCCCGGCGTGGATGAGGGCCGTCTCACCGGAGTGGAGCCGACCGAACTCGAAGAGGCAGTCGTCGGCCGTGCCGAAGGGGACAGGGACACAGGCGGCCTCCCGGGTGGGGACACCCTCGGGGATGACCCAACAGAAGGCCTCGCCTACCGCCCGCAACTCGGCGTGGGAACCGTCGACGCCGACCGTCACCACCCGATCCCCCTCGGTCACCCCGGTCACCGAGGGGCCGGTGGCCACGACCGTGCCGGCACACTGGTAGCCGACGATGTGGGGGACGCGGGTAAGGGCCCCACCCAACCGATTGAGGGTGTCGCCGCCCTCGATGCTCACCGCCTCCACCTGGACCATGACCTCGGCGTCCCCGAGGACCGGGTCGGGGACGTCTTCGTAGCGGAAGACCTCGGGACCACCTGTCTCGTAGTACACGGCTGCCTTCATGGCTCTCCTCGGTGTTCAGTGGGCTGTCCGTTTGCCAACGGGGACACCTTAGGCAGACCGCCTCGGACGGACGGGATGATGGGCTTCTCACAGCCTGACCAGTCTCCACTGTCTGGGAAAACTCTCACCATAACGGTCTAGTAGAACGTTATGGATAGGCGTGGATCGGGGTCTGTGTAGCCCTGTTCGCAGCGCCATCGGGCGGCTGAGCCGGCCCGCAGCGAGCGGGCATGCGTAGTCCGGGTCCGAGGTGAAGGGAGCCCGGGTCCGGTGGCGATATCGCCGTGGATGGGGAGCGGAGGCGAAGCTGCGCCATCGGGAGGCCGAGTGCTGTCAGGGGTCCGGCCCGACGCAGCCAGAGCGTCAGAGGTGGCAACCTGTGTGGTCAAGTCGAGGCGCCGGTTGGCCGATGAACCTAGGCATGGAGCCCCCGATCGGCGCGGAGTCAGACGGAGGAGGGGGTGCGTTCGGGCCGAGCTCCCTGGACGGCACCGCGGTCCTCGAGGATCCCGACGGGGATAGTCCCATCGACGCTCCGGTGAGTATCGACGCTCCGGTGAGTGCGGAACGGATCGAGCTGGGCCGAGCGCTGCTGGCCCGGGCCGACGAGGTCGGCCAGATGGTGAACGACCAGTTCGCCGTGGACCTCCGGGGCAATGCCTACGTGACCGCCCGTCTGGGCACCGAGCTCATCGGCCGGTGGTTGGCCACCGACCGGGCCGCCTCGGACGAGGACGAGGCGGTGCTGGCCCAGCAGGGCGAGCAGGCCATCTTGGAGGATGCGGTCCTGGCCAGTGTGGCCAAGGCGTACTTCGCCTGGCGAGATATCACCATCGCCGTGCTGAAGGAGGAGGGTTACCGACTGGGGGTGAGCGAACGGCTGCTGACCCTCGCCACCAACGTGGTCCGGTTCAGCTGTGACGGCAGCATGGTCCGCATCATCCGGCAGTTCGATGACACCCGGCGCTCGCTCCAGCAGAAGTTGAACGACGAACAGGCCCGACTGGCCCACCGGGCGCTGCACGACCAACTGACCGGCCTGCCCAACCGGGCCCTGTTGGCCGACCGGCTCCGCCAGGCGGCGGCCTCCCAGGAGCGACGGGGGAGCGGGGCCGTCCTGCTCTATCTGGACCTCGACAACTTCAAGGCCATCAACGACCGGTTCGGCCATCCGGCCGGCGACTGCCTGTTGGTGGCCGTGGCCAGTCGGCTGCAGGCCCTGGCCCGGGCGGGCGACACCGTGGCCCGGCTGGGTGGCGACGAGTTCGTCGTCCTGGCCAGTGACCTCACCGACCCCGAGGGTGCGGCACGGTCACTGGCCGAGCGCATCCATCTGGCCATGCGCGAGGCGGTGCCGGTCGGCGAGCGACAGCTGCACACCTCGGTCAGCATCGGTATCACCTCGGTGCATCCCGACTCGGATCCCGAAGTGGTCCTGGCCCAGGCCGATGCGGCCATGTACCAGGCCAAGCGAGGCGGTCCGGCCCGCTACGAGGCCTTCAACCCGGTCATCGGCGAGGACAAGCGCCGGAGCAGCCAACTGGCCCACGAGCTCAGGGGGGCGTTCGAGCGCCACCAGCTCACCCTGCACTACCAGCCGGTCTTCACCTTCCGTGGGGAGGTGGTGGGCATGGAGGCCCTCCTGCGCTGGGAGCATCCCGAGCTCGGCGCGGTGGCGCCCGACGAGTTCGTCCCGCTGCTGGAGCGCAGCCGAGAGATCGTCCCAGTCGGCCGGTGGGTCCTCCACGAGGCCACCCGTCAGTGCCGCACCTGGCAGACCGAGGGCCATCGTGACCTGACGGTATCGGTCAACATCTCCTCACGACAGCTCCAGGACCCCGACTTTGCCGACGACGTGCGCCACGCCCTCACGCTGGCCGACCTCGCCCCGCGGTTCTTGGTGCTCGAGGTCACCGAGTCGGCCCTCGTCACCGACACCATCCGGGTCCGTCAGGTGATGCAGCAGGTGCGGGATCTCGGCGTCCACATCGCACTCGACGATTTCGGAACCGGGTACTCGTCCCTGCTCTACCTGAAGGGGCTCCCGATCGACCGGCTGAAGGTGGATCGGAGCTTCGTCTCGGGTCTGGGTTCAGAGGGCCAGGACCCCACCATCATCGCCACGGTGGTCGACTTGGCCCACAAACTGGGCCTGCGGGTGGTGGCCGAGGGCGTGGAGACCGAAGCCGAGCTGGCCGCGGTGGGAGAGATGGGGTGCGACGAGGTCCAGGGCTTCCTGCTCGGCCGGCCCGGACCGGCCGGCACGCTCCCGGCCGTGCGGCGGGAGTTCAGCGAGTCGTAGGGGGCCCGGTCGCCCCGCTGCTCAGGCCTTGGCCGGGATGGCCTGTTGGCCATCCATCATGTCGGCCATCACCATGGTGATGAACCCGTCGGCCTCTTCGGTCATGCCCCCGGCCACCCCACCGTAGATAGCCCCTGACGCCGGTGCGCTGTCGGCGTGCTCGACGGCGTAGGCCACGGCCTCGGCCAGGTCGGTGGCGAAGGTGTCGGACAGGCCGGCCTGGGTCTGGGGCCGGGTCACCGCCATGTGGAGGGCGTTCGGGTACTGCTGTCCGTTGAAGCGCCACCCTCGTCCCCGCATGAAGTCGTTGACGTGGTAGATGTCGAACTCGTCGGACGTGAAGCTGAAGAGGAACGTCGGGTTCCCGAGGATCCGGAGCTCAGGGTGGGACCGCACCGCTTCTTGCATGGTGGCGGCGGTCTCGAAGATCTGCGTGGCGTAGCGGCGGTAGCCCTCCCGGCCCAGCTGGACCATGGAGGCCCAGGTGGCGGCGATGAGTCCCCCCGATCTCGACCCGTCCATGCCCGGGGAGCAGTACTTGCCCCCGCTCCAGTCGGTGAGGAAGAAGTACTGGGCGTTGCGGAGGGCCTTGTCCCGGAAGGTGAGGACCGAGGTGCCCTTCAAGGCGTAGCCGTACTTGTGGGTGTCGGCCGAGATGGAGGTCACCCCGGGGATGCGGTAGTCGAAGACCGGGATGTCGTAGCCGAGCTCCTGGCCGAAGGGGAGGATGAACCCGCCGAGGCAGCTGTCCACGTGCAGCCCGACCCCGTGGGCGAGGGCGATGTCCGACAGCGCGTCGATCGGGTCGATGGTGCCGTAGCCGTAGTTGCACGCCGAGCCCACGATGGCGACGGTCTGGTCGTCGATGTGGGCATCCACCCATGCCGTGTCCACCTGGGTGGTGACCGGGTCCACCGGCGCCACCTTGAGCTCGATCCCGAACAGGTGGCAGGCCTTGTCGAAGGCGGGGTGGGCGGTCTCGGGCTTGATGACGTTGGCGTGCCGGATGCCCCGCTGCTGGGCGCCGTACTCGCGGTAGGCCAGCATGGCGTGGGAGATGGAGCCGGTACCCCCGCTCGACAGCAGGCCGGCCGGCTCGGTGTCGGTCACCGCTTCGCCGTGGAGGAGATCGAGGGTCATGGCGATGATCTCGGCCTCGAACTTGGTGGCGCTCGGGCACATGTCCCGCTGAAGGGCGTTGACATGGGCGAAGCGGCCGAACGCCTCGTTCAAGAACTCGTAGTGCTCGTGGTCGCCGCAGTACATGGTGCCCGAGCACTTGCCCGTCTCCCACGAGGCGTCCTCTTCGGTGGCCATGGTGTGGAGGGCCTCGAGGATCTCGGCTCGCGGGGTTCCCTGTTCGGGGAGGGTGCGATGCACGGCGAAGCGGCCTTCGTACGGGAACGAACTCATGGGACTGCCTCCTTGGCTGGCCGGATCATGCGCCTTCCGTCCCGATCACGGCCGGTCTGACCGGTTCACGCTCCCCGGGGGTGCATGTTGGCTGCACGGTACACGGCATCGATGACCGCCATGTTCGCCACGGCGTCCGTCGGCGGGGTGAGGACCGGACCGCCCCGGAGGACGGCGTCGCAGAAGGCATCGAGCTGGTAGGCGTAGGTCGGTCGCCGTGAGGTGAACTCGCGGCGTCGGGTGCGCCCGGACCGCACGGTCAACCAGCTCAAGGCCTGGGGGGCGATCGGATTCATGACCCGCATCTCCCCGTGGGTGCCGGTGACCCGGGCCCCCACCCGGAGGAGGGACGACGACCACATGGAGCAGTGGACGGTGGCGGTGTGGCCGCCCGGGAAGACCAGCTGGGCGTCCATGGCCCGGTCGATGTCGTCGGAATGCAGCTTGGCCCGGGCCGAGACGACGGTGGGCTCCCCCCTCCCGAGGAAGCGGGCCCAGTGCACCACGTAGGCGCCCATGTCCATCATGGCCCCACCGGCCAGATCGGCCTGGTAGCGGATGTCGGACTTCTTCGGGATCGGGGCGCACAGCCACGCCTCGATGTGGCGGAGCTCCCCCAACTCCCCGCCGTCCACGATCTCGCCCATCCGTCGGGCCAGGGGGTGGTAGCGGTAGTGGAAGGCCTCCATGACGACCAGCCCGTGGCGTTCGGCGGCCACGTCGGCCGCCGCGCTGATCGCCTCGGCCTCGGCCGCGTTGGCGGTGAAGGGCTTCTCGCACAGGACGTGCTTGCCGGCGGCCAGGGCCCGCTGGGTCCACTCGGCGTGCAGCGAGTTGGGCAGTGGGATGTAGACGGCGTCGATGTCGGGATCGGTGACCACGGCGTCGTAGCTGTCCTTCACCATCGGGATGCGGTGTCGGGTGGCGTAGTCGACGCCCCGGCCCAGGTTGCGGGCGGCCACCACGTCCACGCTGGCCTCGGGGTGGCTCCGGGCCGGTCGGATGAGCGCCGCCGGGGCGATCCGGGCGGCCCCGAGGACTCCGAATCGGACTGCGCTGGCCGGCATGGGGCGGACCTTCCTTGACGGATCGGACTGATCCGGAGGATATCGTCGCGTTCTGTGCCCGTGCCGCTTCCCGACGAGTCGACGGAGAACCGGCTCCCGCCCGACGAGGCCGAGGTTCTCGGCCTCAGCCGGGGGGTCCTCGGCGTGGTGACGCCCGACGGCGGACTCACCACGCTGCAGCGGCTGCTCATCGTGGCGGTGGTCTCGGCCATGACCGGCTTCCCGCCCGACCTGAACGCCGAGCCGATCGCTCCCGAAGCGTTCGCCGAGTGCCTGGCCCGACGATCCCTCGACTTTCGGACCCGCATCGTCCAGATGGTGATCCTCTACGTCCTGGTCCTCCAGCCCATCCCGCTCGCCGTGGTGGACCGGGTGGAACGGTTCGCCCGCGAGGCCGGTGTGGACGAAGGGATGCTCTCGGTGGCCCACGAGTTCGCCACCGGGAGCCTGAGCCTCGCCGCCATGGACTTCGAGCGCAACGGCTACGCCTCCACCTGGAAGTCCGAGGACGAAGAGCTCCTCCACGTCTCTTCCCACGTGAACGGCGCCTGGGAGGCGGTGGCCGACGACCCTGAGCTCGCCCGGCGGTGGCAGGAGCTGGAGCTGCTTCCCGAAGGCACCCTCGGCCGCCGGGTCTCCGAGTTCTACCGGGCCCGCGGCTTCACCTATCCCGGTACCCCGGACTCGGCCCCGCCCTTCCTGGCCCAACACGACTGGGTCCATGTCACGGCCGACTACGGCACTACCGTCGAGTCCGAGCTCGAGGTGTTCGCCTTCATCGCCCGGGCCAACGACGACATGCGGGCCTTCTCGCTGCTCGCCATGGTGGTCTCGCTGTTTGAGACCGCCTACCTGCCCACCGGGGCCGGACTGTTCCAGGCCGACGCCGGCCACCTGTCCCAGGCCGGGGTGGCCACCCGGCTGGGCGACGCCATGCGCCGGGGCGCGCTGTGCAGCGGGAGCATCGACTTTCTCCGCATCGACTGGTTCTCGCTCGCCCACCTGCCCGTCGAGGAGGTCCGAGCCCATTTCGGTGTGGTCGAGAAGTCCGACAAGGCTGTCTCCCAGGGCTCGGTTGGCCCCTGGCAGCCGGGCGGGATCAGCCCGTTCCAGTGGGAGGCGGGTCAGGCCCTGGCCACCAGAACCGGCCGTCCCTACGAGGCCTTCGGGGCGAGCTGTGAGCCCCCTTCGCGCAGTGGGGTGGCTTCCAGGGCGCAGTGAGTCATCCCGGCCTCCGGTCCGGTCTCCTCACGGATGGACCGGGGTGGGTTGCGGATCCCGAGCGCGGCGGTGATGCCACCGAGCACGCACCACGAGCCGGCGATGAACACGGCGCGTTGGAAGCCTTCGGCCAGCTGGTGGGGATGGAGGTAGCTGAGCCCGGTGATGCCGCCGAGGGCAGGCAGGATGGCGACGGCGATGAGGCTGCCGAGACGGGCCACGTCGTTGTTCACCGCTGAAGCGAGCCCGGCGTGACTCGGGGAGACGGCGTTGAGCGCGGTCGACGTGAGGGGGGCGACCGTGGTGGCGAGGCCCAGGGCCAGCACCAGCACGGCCGGTAGCACCGAGGTCACATAGGAGCCGTCGGGGGCCCGGCTCAAGAGGACGAGGCCGGCGCCCACCACGACCGGACCCACGCTCATCTGGAGCCGGGGCCCGATCACCGTGGCCAGTCGGCCCGAGCGGGCCGACAGGGTCAGCATCACGACGGTGATGGGCAGTAGGGCCAGGCCGGACTCGAGGGGTGAGTAGCCGTCGGACACCTGGAGCACCACGGGAAGGAGGAAGAGGACCCCGCCGAGACCGGCATAGACCACGAAGGTCACGGCGTTGGTCACGGCGAACTGGCGATTGGCGAAGAGGCCAAGGGGGAGCATGGGGTTCGCAGCCCGCCGCTCGACGATGACGAACGCCACCGCCCCGACCACGCCGACGGCCAGGGAGGCGGGTACCGGACCCGACGTCCATCCCCGGGAGGGTCCCTCGATGAGGGCGTAGGCCGTGGCGGCGAGCGAGGCCGTGGCCAGCACCGCACCTCTCACGTCGATGTGCCCGGCGGCGGCCGGGTCGCGTGACTCGGGAACGTGGCGGGCCGACACGGCGAGCACCAGCACCCCTAAGGGGATGTTGATCAGGAAGATCCACCGCCACGAAGCCGCGCTGATCAGGTAACCGCCCACCAAAGGCCCGGCGGCCGTGGCCACGCCCCCGAGGCCCGACCAGGCCCCGATGGCCTCGCTGCGGTCGTCGGTGGCGAAGGACGCCTCCAAGATGGCCAGGCTGCCCGGCGTGAGCAGGGCGCCACCGACCCCTTGGAGGACGCGGAGCACGATGAGCTCGGTGGAACCGGTGGCGAGCGCGCAGGCCGCCGAGGCCAGGGCGAACCAGGCCACCCCGACCATGAACACCCGTTTGCGCCCGTAGCGGTCACCGAGCGATCCGCCGAGGAGCAGCAGCGAGGCCAGGGTGAGGGTGTAGCCGGTGACGACCCACTGGAGGGTGCCCAAGGTGGCGTGGAAGTCGCGGCCGAGGGTGGGCAGGGCGATGCCGATCACCGTGGCGTCGATGGCCGCCATGCCCGATCCGAGCACGGTGGCGGCGATCACCCACCGGCCGGCGGGGGAGCGGTAGGCCAGCCCGTCGAGGTCAGACGGGCTGTCCGGTGCGTCGGGGCCGTCGGACGACCCAGGGTTCATCGTCACACCGACACCGTCCCACACCCGGGAGGGACCGTCCCACCCCCTGGTGGTAGGCACGCCCTCGGGGTTCAGCCCGTGGCCCAACGTGTCGATAAGGAGGCATGGGGTCGGGTTCGGGTCGCAGTGCCACCTGGCGGGGCTGGGCCGACCGGGGCGACGCCGGCGTGCGTCCGGTCACGAGCGCTCGACTGTCGTCATCGGCTCGACCGGCGAACCGGCTGTTCCCGAAGACCCGCTCGTGGTTCGCTCTCGACGCCCCCCTGGAGCTGCTCAGCCCCCTCTCCGTGCTGCGGGTGCTGTTCGCCCTGGCCACACTGGCCTGGCCGGCCATCGGCTTCACGGCCAGCTCGGTCCGCCTCGGGGGTGTCGCGATGGTCTGCGGGGTCACGGCGGCCCTGTGGGTCTACCTCCTCTCCGTGCGGAAGGTCGACGTAGGGATGAGCGGCGTCCTGGCGGCCTGGTGGACGGCTGCGGTGGGCGTGCTCGTCTGGTGCTGCCACGGCAGCGGGCCGAGTCTGTCCCTCGTCCTCTTTTTGGTGCCGATCGTCGTGTTCGTGGCCCTCTTCTTCGGAAACCGGGCCGTGGTCGTGGCCCTGCTGGGTGCGATCGCCGCGGTCGGGACGGCCGCGTCCATCTCGATCGGGGTGGGCCGCGCTCTGTTCGTCTCCGTGCTCGGTGTCCTGGCGCTGTCCGCAGCCCCTGCCGCGGTGGTGGTCCTCGGGCGGTCGGCCCGCCGCCACGACACGGTGGATCCCGACACGGGTCTTCCCAACGGGTTCGGCGTGGCCCAACGGCTTGCCGATCGGGGAGACACGGCCTTCGTGGTGGCGGCCGTGGTGCTCGACGGCATCGGGACCGCCCGTGAGGCGCTCGGCTATCAGGTGGGCTCCGAACTGCTGCGCCGGGCGGTCGAGGATCTTGGACAGGTGCTCCCCTCTGAGTCACTCATCGGCCGGGTCGGCGGTGACGAGCTGGTGGTGACGATGGCCCTCGCCGGCGCGACTGGCCGATCCGGTCGGGGTCGAGTCAGCCGGCCTGCGGCCGGCGGCCCGGGACGGCGGGAGCCTGGCCGACGAACTGGTGCGGGCGATCAGTGCCGGGCGCTACCTGGTGGGCGAGATCGAGGTCACGCTCCGGGCTCACGTAGGACTGTCCGACGGCCCCCTCGGACGGATCCGATGTTGCCGAGCTGGTCCGCCGGGCCTCGATCAGCGCTCGACGGGCGGTGGAGCGCGGGGTGCCGGTCCTGTCGTGGGACGGGGACCAGGGGGCGCTGACTGCTGAGGACCTGGCCCTCCTCGGCGACCTCCGTCTGGCCGCGGAGCGCAACGAGCTCCGGCTCGCCTTCCAGCCCCAGGTGGCCCCGGTCGGTGGCCGGACCCGATCGGTCGAGGCTCTCCTCCGCTGGGACAGCCCAGTGCACGGGTCGGTGTCACCGGGACGATTCGTGCCCCTGGCCGAGCGGACCGGGCTCATCGACCGCCTGACCCGGTGGGTGATGATCGAGGCCCTCGACGCCCAGGTCCGCTGGCGGGAGGTGGGCCTCGAGCTGCCGGTGTCGGTCAACGTATCGCCGAAGAGCCTGCCCGTTCCCGACCTCGCCCGGTGGGTCATCGACGAGCTCGAGGTCCGAGGCCTGCCTGCCTCGTGCCCTCACCGTGGAGGTGACCGAGACGGCGGTCTCCGACCCGGAGCTGGCCGCCGAGGTGCTCCGTCCCCTCTACGACCACGGCATCCGGATCTCGATCGACGACTTCGGCACCGGGTTCACCTCACTCGCCGCCCTGCCGGCGCTGCCGCTCGACGAGCTGAAGGTGGATCAGTGTTTCGTCATGCGCTCGACCACTTCGCCGGCCGACCTCGCCATCGTCCGCACCGTGGCCGAGCTCGGTCACCGCCTGGGCCTCGACGTGGTGGCCGAGGGGGTGGAGACGGCGGCCATCGCCGCACTCCTCGGCGAGATGGGCATCGACCTGCTGCAGGGCTACCACTTCGCCCGGCCGCTCCCCGAAGACGAGCTGGTGGGCTTCGTCCGGGCCACTGGGGGTGTGGATGCCGGCGGGGAGCTGGCCTCGGGGGTTACCCGGATCGCGCCCCGACCGAGGGGCCGAGCCCCGCCCGCATGGTCACCCCGACGCCGGAGGGCACACCGGAGCGCAGTGGCTCCCCGTCCGGCGTCTGAGCGACCGGTCGGGGCGCTCGTCGGAGCCGGACCCGGGTGGGAGCCGAGGGCCTCAGGGCCGACGGGCGTTGGGCATGAGGTCGCCGGTACCCCACTGGCCGAGCACGTTGAGCTGCACGTGGTCTCCGGTGGCTTCGACGATCCGGTTCCCGCCCACGTAGATGGCCGTGTGGTACACGGTGGTCCAGTCGGTCTGGCTCGTGCCCCAGAACACGAGGTCCCCGGCCCGGAGGTCGGTCATCGAAACGGCGGTACCGGCCGTGTGGTACTGGTCGTCGGACACCCGGGCGAAGCTGGTGCCCGAGGTGTGGCTCCACGAGGCGAGGGCCAGACCCGAGCAGTCGTAGCCGACCGGCCCGTTCCCACCCCAGATGTAGGGCTTGCCCAGCTGCTGGAAGGCGAACTGCACGGCCTGGTCGCCGGGGGTCACCGGCGAGAAGAGCAGGGCCTGGGACGGGGGGTTGGACGAGACGGCATCGCCGAATGCCGAGGCCGTCCCGTTCTGCTGGACCACCCAGTAGCCCCGGCCGGAACGGGTGGGGACGAGGCGCTCCACGGGATCGCCGGGAGCTGGAGGCGGTCGACCCGAAGAAGGCGGCGTCGCCGAAGGTGAACACGCCGCCGTCCGAGGCCACCAGCCAGTACCCCTTGCCGTCCGGGGTGGCGGCCATGCCCACGATGGGCCGGTTGAGGACGATGTTGCCCGTCGACCCGAAGAAGGCGGCGTCGCCGAAGGTGAACACGCCGCCGTCCGAGGCCACCAGCCAGTACCCCTTGCCGTCCGGGGTGGCGGCCATGCCCACGATGGGCCGGTTGAGGACGATGTTGCCCGTCGACCCGAAGAAGGCGGCGTCGCCGAAGGTGAACACGCCGCCGTCCGAAGCCACCAGCCAGTACCCCTGGCCGTCGGGGGTGGGGGTGAGGGCGACGATGGGCCGGTTGAGGTGGATGTTGCCGGTCGACCCGAAGAACGTGGCGTCCCCGTAGCTGAACACGCCGCCGTCGGATGCCACCATCCAGTACCCCTGTTGGTCACCGGTGGCCGTCACGCCCACCAGCGGCCGGTTGAGGGGTGATGCCGGCGAGCCCGTACGAAGCTACGCCGAAGCCGTAGACGGAGCCGGCCGGAGTGGTCAGCCAGAAGTTGTCCGACGCCGAGGGACCTACCGAGTGACCGTCGGCCGCCCCCGCCACGCTGCCTGGAGCCAACGTGGCCATCGGGACGAGGGCCAGTGCCACCAGCCCGGTCACGGACGCGGCCAGCCGTCTACGCCATCGGTTGTGCATGTGTGTGCCCCTCGTCGACCTACCGGCGTTGCCTGCTCAACGCTCTAGGTGATGATAATCCCACGAAGAGTGGGGATACGCAACCGGCCGTGGACGGGAGGTCAGGCCAACCGGGTGGATCAGGTCCATCGACGGGCCGCCAGAGGCCCTGCCAGACTCCAGGGGTCGGTCCAACAGTCGACCCGGAAGGGGTGCAGCGTGCGGGAGTTCCGAGGAAAGGTCGCCGTGGTGACCGGAGCGGGCAGCGGGATCGGTCGGGCCCTCGCCTGTGGCTTCGCCCGTGAGGGCATGCAGGTGGCCCTGGCCGACCTCGACGAGGGCGCCCTGGCGGGAACGAGGGAGCTCATCGGCCGACGGACGCCACCGGTCGAGGCGTTGACCCAGGTGTGTGATGTGAGCCAAGCCGCCGATGTGGAGGCGCTGGCCGATGCCGTCTATGAGCGGTGGGGCCGCGCCGATGTGGTGTGCAACAACGCCGGGGTCTTCGTGGGCGGCCTGATCTGGGACCGGCCCGTCGAGGACTTCGAGTTCGTCTTCGGGCCCAACCTCTGGGGCATCCTCCACGGGATCCGGGCGTTCGTCCCCCGGATGATGGCCCAGGACACCGAGGGGCACATTGTCAACACCGCCTCGGTGGCCGGCCTCCTCGGTGCGCCGTTCGAATCGCCCTATGCCATCTCCAAATTCGCCGCCTTCGCCGCCACCGAGTCGTTGGCCCACGATCTGGCCGCGGTGGGCTCGAAGCTCAAGGCCTCGGTGCTCTGCCCGGGGATGATCAAGACCAACATCCTCGACTCCGAGGACCACCGGCCCGAGCGGCTCGCCGCACCGGTCACCGATGATCAGAAGGTCATCACCGACTTCCTGGCCGACGCGGTGGAGGCGGGGCATGGATCCTGACGAGGTGGCCGACAAGGTGGTCACGGCGCTGCGGTCCGATCAGTTCTTGATCTTGACCCACGACGCCTATCCGCAGCTCCTGATGGACCGGGTCGCCGCCCTGGTCGAGCGCCGGCTCCCGGCCGTTCCCGAGTTCCCTGAGAGGCGACCCGAAGAGGTCAGCCCTGAGCGGGGTGCCGATCAGGCCGTGGTGGCGATGCCGCCGTCGACGGGGATGATGGCTCCCGTCAGATAGGCCCCCGCCCTCGAGGCCAAGAAGATGGCCACGCCGGCCATGTCGTCGGGTCGCCCGATGCGTTTGAGCGGGGCGCTCTCGGCGATCTGCTCGCCGAACGTCTCGAGGGTGGCGGCCATCATCTTGGACTCGAACGGTCCGGGGGCCACCGCGTTGACCGTGATGGTCGGGGCCAGACGCTTGGCCAGGTGGCGGGTGAGTTGGTGGACGGCTGCTTTCGACGCCGAGTAGGAGTAGGACTCGAGTACGGGAACGTGGATGCCGTCGATGGAGCCGATGTTGATGACCCGGGCCGGCTCCTCGGCGGTGGCCTCGGCCTGCAGCAGCGGGAGCAGGAACTTCGTGGTGTGGAAGATGCCCTGGACGTTGAGGTTGAGCACACGGTCCCAGGACGCGGTGTCGTGCTCGACCAACGGGGCGCCCCAGGTGGCCCCGGCGTTGTTGACCAGCACGTCAACAACGGGGGCGTCGGCGGCGACCTGGTCGGCGAACCGTCGGGCCCCGCCCTCGGTGGACAGGTCGGCGGCCAGCCCGGTGCAGACACCGAAGGCGGAGAGTTCGGCCACGGTGGCCTCGACCGCGTCGGCCTTGCGGGAGGCCACGATGACCCGGGCCCCGGCGGCCACGAATCCGCCGGCGATCATCCGGCCGATACCCCGGGTGCCCCCGGTCACCACGACGGTCTTACCGGTGACGGCGAACAGCTGGTCTGGCGGGGTGGGGGCCGGAGGCGGGGAGGTATCGGGAGGGCTCATGGGAGGGGACGGTAGTGCAACCGGGCGACCCTCCGACGGGGCCGCCCGCCACCGAAGCGACCCCGGCGACTACTGGTGGGGCGTCCGTCCTCGGTGACGTCGCGTACCGGGGCCCGCGCCGAGCAGTTGTTAGGGTTCCTCGGACACGGGAGGACGAGCATGCACCTGGCCTTGACCGACGAACAGCAGGCCTTACAAGAGGAGCTCCGCGGCTACTTCGCCGGCCTGGTGGAGGAGAGTGCCCAGAGCGAGGACCCCGAACCGTCCTACACGCGGGTGATCCGACAGATGGGCCACGACGGCTGGCTGGGCATCGGGTGGCCTCCCGAGTTCGGGGGGCAGGGACGGGGCCCTATCGATCAGATGATCTTCGTCGAGGAGTCCCACTGGGCCGGGGTCCCCCTCCCGCTCCTCACGCTCAACAGCGTCGGGCCGACGCTGATGACGCTCGGAACCGACGAACAAAAAGAGCGGATCCTCCCGGGCATCCTCCGCGGTGAGGTGCACTTCTCGATCGGCTACACCGAGCCGACGGCCGGCACGGACCTCGCCTCGTTGCGCACCCGTGCCGTGCGGGACGGGGACGAGTACGTGATCACCGGCGAGAAGCTCTACACCAGCGCCATCCAGTACGCCGACTACGTGTGGCTGGCTGCTCGCACCGACCCTGACGCGCCCAAGCACAAGGGGCTCTCGGTGTTCATCGTGCCCGTCGACAGCCCGGGGTTCAGCTGGACGCCGCTGCGCACCGTGGCCGGTGAGTTCACCAGTGCCACCTTCTACGACGAGGTCCGGGTACCGGTGGACAATCTGGTGGGCGGGGAGAACCAGGGGTGGAAGCTGATCACCAACCAGCTCAACCACGAGCGGGTGGCGCTCTGTCCGGTGTCGGGGATCCTCCGGAGCATCGCCGACGTGACGGACTGGGCCCGGGCGGAGAAACTGGCCGACGGCAGCCGGGTCATCGACCGCCAGTGGGTCCAGGTCCACCTGGCCCGGGTCACCGCCCGGGCTGAGCTCCTCAAGCTGCTCAACTGGAAGGTCGCCTGGGCGGCGGACAAGGGGCTCAACCCAGCCGATGCCTCGGCCACCAAGGTCTTCGGCACGGAGTTCGCCCTGGAGGCCTACCGCCTGCTGCTCGAGATCGTTGGCCAGGCCGGCTATCTGCCCGAGGGTTCGCCCGCAGCTGTGCTGTCCGGCCGGCTGGAGCACCGATCGAGGAGCGAGACCATCTTCACCTTCGGTGGAGGTACGAACGAGGTGCAGCGGGACATCATCGCCATGCTCGGACTGGGCATGCCCCGAGCGCCACGCTGACCACGAGACGGACGGACCCGCCGGTGTCGGTGGCCCCCTAATCTGAGGGAGGTCGGTCCGGAGCGCCCGGTGACCAAGGAGGCAGTAGTGGACGACCACGAGATCATCGCCCGGATCAGCACGCTGGCCGAGGAGGAGCAGCACCTCGAGGAGCGTCACGTGGGGGAGGGGCTCTCCGACGAGGAGACGACCCGTTTGAAGTCCATCGAGGTCACCTTGGACCAGATGTGGGACCTGCTCCGTCAGCGGCGGGCTCTCCGGGGTGCGGGCAAGAGCCCCGACGAGGCGACGATTCGACCCGAAGGCACCGTCGAGGGCTACCGCCAGTAGTCCTGCGACGCTCCGGCGTCAGACCGGGACCGTCCGTCCCGAGACCCCACCACGGAAGGATCCATGCAGAGCGCTCCGGTCAACGGCATCCAGATTGCCTACGACGACACCGGCGGGGACGGCCCCCCCGTGCTGCTGTCCCACGGCTTCCTCATGGACAGGACGATGTTCGCACCTCAGGTGGAGGTGTTGGCACCCCGTCATCGGGTGATCACCTGGGACGGTCGAGGCCATGGCGACACGGTCGATGAGGGGTCACCCTTTTCCTACTGGGACCTGGCCGCCGACTGCGTCGGCCTCATGGATCACCTCGGCATCGACCGGGCCGTGGTCGGAGGGATGTCCCAAGGCGGATTCGTCTCCCTACGGGTGGCCCTCACCGCCCCCGACCGGGTGCGGGGCCTCGTCCTCCTCGACACCCAGGCCGGTCCGGAGGACCCCGAGGTGGTCCCGCTGTATCAGGCGATGCTGGACGAGTGGGTGACGAGCGGGCCTTCCGACGAGATCGCCGAGGCCGTGGCCGGGCTCATCATCGGCGAACCCACCCTCAGTGCCGTGTGGGTGCCGCGATGGAGGGCCCGTCCCCATCAATCCCTCGAGATGCCCGGGCGCGCCCTGATCACCCGAGAGGACATCACCGACCGGCTGGGGGAGATCACCGCCCCTGCCCTGGTGGTGCACGGCACCGAGGACATCTCCATCGCCATGGACAAGGCCGAGCGACTGGCCGCCGGCCTCCGGAGTTGCGACGGCGTGACCGTCATTGACGGTGGGACCCACTCGGCCAACCTGACCCATCCCGAGCTCGTGAACGCTGCGGTCCTGGCCTTCGTCGAGGGCCTCCCCGCCTGAGCGAACGTCCCGGGCGGATTTGATCCCCTTCCCCGCGCCGAACTACACCCTGGACGATGGCCGTCACCTCCCCTTCCGTGAGCAGCGAACGGACCGATCGACGCCGGTGGTGGGCCCTGGTGGTGGTGTGCCTGGGGATGTTCATGAACTCCCTGGACGCCTCGATCGTCAACGTCGCCCTGCCGGCCATCCAGCGAGACCTGCACTTCAGCCAGTCCAGCCTCATCTGGGTGGTGGACGCCTTCCTCATCACCTTCGCCAGCTTCCTGCTGATGGCCGGGCGCCTGGGCGACCTGGTCGGTCGCCGGCTCGTGTTCCTGGCCGGCATTGCCACCTTCACGGTCGCCTCCATGGTCTGTGGGGTCGCCGTCGACCCGGCCATGTTGGTCATCGGCCGGTTCGTCCAGGGAATCGGGGGCGCCTTGTCCGCCTCGGTGATCATTGCCATCATCGTCACCGAGTTCCCCGAGCCGGCCGAGCGGGCCAAGGCCATGAGCGCGTACATCTTCGTGGCCGTCGGCGGCGGTTCCATCGGCCTGCTGGTCGGCGGGGTGCTGACCCAGTCCCTCTCCTGGCACTGGATCTTCTTCATCAACGTGCCCATCGGGGTGGCGACGTTCTTCCTCGGTCGGGCCCTCATCCACGAAAACATCGGGCTGGGCATCCGCAACGGTGTGGACGTGACCGGATCGATCACCGTCACCCTGGCCCTCATGCTCGGCACCTTTGCCATCATCGAGGCCACCCAGTACGGGTGGGTGTCGGTGCACACCCTCATCTTCGGGGGCGCTTCGGTCCTCCTCCTCGTCGGCTTCTTCCTGTTGGAGTCGCGCCTGGCCAACCCCATCCTTCCGTTGCGCATCTTGCGGATCTCGACGTTGGTCAACTCGAGCGTGCTCCGGGCCTTCCTCATGGCCGGGATCAGCACCACACTGTTCCTCGGGGCCCTCTACCTCGAGAACGTCCTGCGCTACAGCCCGATCCGTACCGGACTCGGCTTCCTCCCCATCTCCTTGGTGATGGGTCTGATGTCGATCGGCATCACCTCCAGGCTGATGGCCCGCTTCGGGGCCAAGCGGGTGCTGGTGCCTGGGATGGTCTCGGCCACCGTCGGCCTCTTGTTGTTGACCCGGATCGGACCGGGGGCATCGTTCGTCACCGTGGTGGCTCCGGCGTTCATACTCATCGGCTACGGCGCCGGCACCTCGTTCATGCCCCTGTTGTCCATCGCCATGGCCGACGTCCCCACGGCCGACGCCGGACTGGGTTCGGGGATCGTCAACGTCTCCATGCAGATGGCCGGAGCCCTGGGCCTGGCCATCCTCGGCACCGTGGCCACCGAACACACCAAGTCGCTGGCGGCGGCGGGACACTCCACCGCCAGTGCGCTGAGCGGTGGGTTCCGCCTGTCCTTTCTCGTGGCCGGGATCGTCGTCGGGATAGGGGCGGTCATGGCCGTCGTCTTGTTGAAGGACGTCTCCGGCGAGCAACGCGGGCCCGAGGCCCTGCGCGAGGTGGAGATCGAGAACGCCGGGGAGCCGCTCGCCACGTGAGGCCGTGTCCGCGGGATCCCTCGGTTGATGCCAGAGGCCTGGATCCCCCGAGGCCCGGATCCCCGTCCTAGCGGGGGCGGCGAGCGGTCAGGCGAGCACGTCTTTCCGGTGGAAGGCCACGAAGGCTGCGGCCAGCAGGATGACGGCGTAGGCGCCCTGCACGAGGGCCAGGTGCGGTAGGCCACTCCAGTCCGTCGGCTGGAAGAAGATGCCGTTCCAGACGTCGGTGCCCTTGTCGGTCAAGGGTAGCCAGGGGGTCAGTGCGTGCAGCCCGGGAATGTTGTCGAGCGAGCGGGATACCAGTCCGAAGAGGACCCCACCGGCCACGGCACTGAACGCCCGGTCGGTGAGGGTGGAGCAGAGCAAAGCAAAGGCGAAGGTGCTGAGCATGGTTCCAGACACCACGGCCACGGCCAGGCCCAACCGGCCCAGAGCGTTCAGGGGCGAGAGGGTGGACAGGCCGGAGGAGAAGGCGCTGCCGTGCTGCAGGTCCAAGACGGCGAGCGGGTGCCACCCGAACGAAACCAGGCCCGAGAGGACGCCCGCCACCACCACGACGGCCACCGCGGCCACGGAGAACACGCCGGCCACAATCATCTTGCTGGTCAGGACCCGCTCCCGGGTGATCGGCCGGGCCAAGAGGTACCGGAGGCTCCCGTTTCCGGCGTCGTCGGCCACGGACTCACCGGCGAAGACGGCGACGGCGAGCGGGATGAGGAAGAGCAAGAGGGCGTTGAGGGCGATCAACCCCATGGAGAAGCCTGAGGAGTTCGGGACGACCGAACCCCAGTTGCCGATGCGCTCGGGCGTTCCGGCACTGGTGAGTCCGATGATCAGCGTCACCAGCACCGCCACGAGGGCCAGCACGGCGAGCACGATCCACGCCCGTGGGCGGCGGACCTGTTTGATGAACTCGACGGTGATCATTCGAGGATGTCCTTCCTCGTGAACCACCACTGGGCCAGTCCCATGAAGACCACGAAGTACACCGCTTGCAGCATCAGGAAGTGGACGATCCCGTCGGTGACCACCGGTCGGACGAAGAGGTAGTTCCACAAGTCGATGTCGTTGTTGGGCATGTACTTGTCCACCACGGCGACCCCGGGGAGGTAGTCGGCGTTGAAGACCCTCGAGATGATGGTGAGGGCGACACCCCCAGCCACCGCCACCAACGGGCGACGGGTCATGGTCGACAAGAAGAACGCCACGGCGAAGATGCTGGCCATGCCGGCCGCGACATAGAGCGTCGAGAGGCCCAGCTCCCCGAGAATGGCTGTTGTGGTCAGGGTGGCGCTGACCGGATGCCCGGGCGTGGACGAGCTGCCGTCGACCACGTGGAGCGGATGCCATCCGAACGCCAGCGCGCCCGCCACCACGGCGACCAGTGTGAGGACGACGACGGAGGCCACCGACAACACCGCAGCCACCATGGCTTTGGACCAGAGGACCCGGGTGCGAGACACCGGTCGCGCCAGGACATAGCGGAGACTTCCCCATCCGGCCTCACCGGCCACGGCCTCGCCGGCGAACAGGGAGACGGCGAGCGGCAGAAAGAACTTCATGGTGCTGGACAGGGCGATGATGGGCACGCTCAGTCCCGACGTCCTTGGCACCATCACCAAGGGGACATCCCCCACAAACTCGACCTGGCCCGATCCGGTGGCGGCCAGGGCGACGGTCAGGACCAGGGAGAATCCGGCCACGAGTCCCAAGGTGGCCATCGTCTTGGTTCGCCGGAACTGCTTGGCCCACTCGATGGCGATCAAGGCGATCAGTCGGCCCCGGTGACCGGGCCCGTCGGCCATCCGACCTGTCCTCGAACAGAGCCAGATAGGAGTCCTCGAGGGTGGCTCCCCGGAAGCCGGCCACCGTGATCCCGGACCGGTCGAGCGCCTCGGCGAGGGCAACGGGTCGGAGGGAGTCCCCTTCGACGAGCACGGTCGTCGAGCCGGTCGGTTCGACTCGAACCACGTCGGCCCGGGCGGTGAGGAGGGCGATGGCTCCCTCGGTCTGGTCGGCCTGGGCGAGCCTCAGCCGGATCACTGGATGGCTGCCGATCAGGTCGGCCGTCGGTCCCGAAGCGATGAGCCGGCCCTGTCGGAGCACCGCAGCGTGGGTGCAGAGTTCCTCGACCTCGACCAGTTGGTGGCTGGACAGGACGATGGTGGTGCCCGCGGCGGCCCGTTCCACGATGGTGTCGTGGACTTCGAGGACCTGGGCCGGGTCCATCCCGGTGGTGGGCTCATCGAGAATGAGGAGGTCGGGTCGACCGAGGAGGGCCTGGGCCAGAGCCAGCCGGTAGCGCATGCCGTGGGAGTAGCCCGACACCGGCCGGTCGACGGCCTCGGCCAGCCCCGAGGCTTCGACGGCGTCGTCGAGGTCAGGCGTCCCACCCGACAGCCGGAGCTGGCGACAGGCCAGGTCGAGGTTCTTCCGGCCCGACAGGTAGGGCACGAACCCGGGACCGTCGACGAGTGCCCCGACCCGGCCGAGCACCGAGGCACCAGGATGGATCGCCTCCCCGAAGATGGCTGCCCTCCCCGACGTCGGTCGCACCAGTCCGAGCAGGACCTTCATGGTGACGGTCTTGCCGGAGCCGTTCGGTCCCACCAGACCCAGGACCTGGCCGGGTTGCACGGTCAGCGAGACGTCATCGACGGCCGTGATGCCGTTGCGGAGCCGCTTGGTCAGGTGGTCGATGACGATGGCCGGGGGAGTGGTGTCCGGTCGGTCGGTCGCTCGGCTCTCGACCGGGGATGCCGGCTCAGGCCCCATCGGAGTCACCACCGTTCAGCGCCTCCTGTTCGCCTCCGGGGATCATGGCGGCGATGTCCACCACCTTGGCCCGCGGTGGCTTGGACGCCACGACACTGGCACCGAAATGGTCGAGCGAGACGGTCACGGTGCCGATACCGGCCCCGGGTGGCGTGACCCGGGCGCCGATCAGTCGGCCCGAGGCATCGATCCAGGCGTCGATGTGCAGGAGGACGGGAGCGGCGAAGGCGCTTCCACCCGAACCGGTGATCTCCGAGGTGATGGTCTGGGCGAACACGGCCGCTGCCGGGCCGTTGGCGTGAGCCAGCGCCTGGGTCAGGTTGACGGTGGCGCGGTAGTGCGTGGCCCGGGTGCCGTGGAAGGCGGTGGTACCGAGCCGGGTGGCCGACGTGGTGCCCCAGTCCAGCTCGGAAACGACCAGTGCCGGGTTGACGCACTCGGTTTGGACGATATAGGGCGGGAAGGCGACGTTGTACTTGGCGATGTCGGCGAAGTTGGCGAAGATCCAGGGCCGACCGGGCTTGAGCGGGTGGCTCGACGAGGGTGGTTTGACGAAGACGGTTCCGGGCAGGAATACCATCTGCTCGTGGTCCGACGATCCGCCGGGGAGCTCGAGGGTGATGGTGCCCGCCGGCTGGGTGAAGTCGGTCGTGCCTTGGGCTCCCCGGGGCGTCGACGCCCCGACGGTGGGCGTGGGGTGGGCGAAGGTCATGGTGAACGCGGCCCGCAGTCCGAGCGTCTCGCCCGCCGCAGCCACTACCGCCTGATTGGCCGGCAGGCTGACGGAAGTCGAGTCTGCCGCAACTGCCGTGGTTGCGGGCGCGGCGCTGGCCGTCCCCGACAGTGGGACGGCCAGGGCGGATAGCACCAGACAGCCCAGCGCCAGTCTCGTGGCGAGCACCGCCCGCCGCGGGTGCACCCGGGGGCGACGGCTCGACTCGACCTCGATCTTCGGCATCAGGCACTCCCGGGTGCGGACGATATCAGGCGCCCTTGGGAGGACGGCTCGGACCCCGGGGCACTCGGAGCCGTCTCGAGGAGGTCCGAAGAGGGGTTGGTTCCCACGCAGTCAGGGTCGATGCAGGTCAGTAGAGCCCTACGACTTCGCCGTTCTCATCGAGGTCGATGTGCTCGGCGGCCGGATGTCTGCTCAAGCCGGGCATCGTGCGCATATCTCCGCAGATGGCGTAGATGAAGCCCGCCCCGGCCGACGCCCTCACCTCGCGCACCGGCAGTCGCCAACCGATGGGCGCTCCTTTGCGCCCTGGGTCCGAAGAGATGGACAGGTGGGTCTTGGCGATACAGATCGGGAAGCCGCCGAGACCGTTGGCCTCGAACAAGTCGAGGCTCCGGTTGGCCCCGGGTAGGTAGTCGACCCCATCGGCCCCATAGACCTGGGTGGCGATGATCTCGATCTTCTCTCGCAAGGGGGCCTCGGACCGATACAGGAACCGGAACTGGCTGGGTTCGTCGGCGGCGGCGATCACGGCCTCGGCCAGATCGGTCGCACCAGCGCCACCGTCCCGGAAGTGGGTGCTCACCGCCCAACGCACGCCCATGGACTCGGCGATCTCGCCGATGGCGGCGTACTCGGATTCGAAGTCCTCGGGAAAGGCATTGATGGCCACCACCGGAGTCACCCCGTGCAGCAGTACGTTCTCGATCTGCTTGCGGAGGTTGGACCCTCCGGCGTGCACCTGGTCGGGGTCCTCGGCGAGGAGTGCCTCGGGCAGGGGGCGTCCGGCCACGATCCTGTGGGCTCCGGAGTGGGCCTTGAGGGCCCGGACAGTGGTCACGATGACGGCGGCGTCGGGGACGAGTCCTGATACCCGGCATTTGATGTTGAAGAAACGTTCGGCGCCCATATCGGCCCCGAACCCGGCCTCGGTGATGAGGAAGTCGCCGGTGTGGATGCCGATCAGGTCGGCGAGGACGGACGAGTTCCCGTGGGCGATGTTGCCGAACGGTCCGGCGTGGACGAGGACCGGCGTGTTCTCCAGCGTCTGGAGCAGGTTGGGCTGGAGGGCCTCTCGCATGATCACCGCCATGGCTCCAGCTGATCGGATCTGCTCGGCGGTCACCGGCGAGCCGTCGGCGGTGAAACCCACCACGATCTGCCCCAGCCGTCGCCGCATGTCCGTGAGTGAGGTGGACAAGGCCAGAATGGCCATGACCTCGCTGGCTGCGGTGATGTCGAAGCCGGTCTGGCGGGGAACGCCGTCCTCTCGGGTACCGAGTCCTGCCACGATGTTGCGGAGGGCCCGATCGTTGACGTCGAGGGCGCGACGCCAGGTGATGCTGGAGGGATCCAGTCCGAGTTCGTTTCCCTGGTAGAGGTGGTTGTCGACCATGGCGGCCAGGGTGTTGTGGGCGGCGGTGACCGCGTGCATGTCGCCCGTGAGGTGCAGGTTGAGTGCCTCGAAGGGTGCAGCCTGGCTGTAACCACCGCCGGCCGCCCCACCTTTGATCCCGAACGTCGGCCCCATCGAGGCCTGTCGGATGGCGGCAGTGGCTCGTCGACCCACGTGGTGCATTCCCTGGGCCAGTCCGAGCGTGGTCGTGGTCTTGCCCTCGCCGAGGGGGGTCGGGGTAACTGCGGTCACCACGACGTAGCGGGCCTTTGGGCGGTCGGCCAGGGCGTCGATGGTGTCCAGCTTGAGCTTGGCCACGAACTGGCCGTAGGGCTGGAGGAGATCTTCGGTGATGCCGATCTTCGCGGCCACGTCGGCAATCGGCACCAGGACGGCTTTGCGGGCGATGTCGAGGGCGGTGGGCTGGCTCCCGTCGGTCATGGTCGCCATCGGTTCCGACGTGTGGTTGGCATGCCGCCCCTCGCTATGGTCCCCCGGTTCGCACACCCGGCTCGAGCGAGCATCGTAGTGCCCGTCTCTCCGCTGCTCCCAGCTGACCGGATCCGACGGACCTCCGATGCCAGATCAGGCCAGGATCCTGCCCCATCCAGGTTCGGCCTCGGCGAGGAACACCGTCGTGAGGGTCATGGTGGCGTGCAGCCAGTCGCCGTCGACCCGGGCGTACTCGTCGTCCTCGTATCCGCACATCCACCACGACGACCCGTCGCGGCGGATGCATGGGGACAAGAGATCCCACCGACCCCAGGCACGGTCCCCCTCGACGGTGATGTGGGGCTTCATGAAGAGGTGCCGCGAGAAGACGAGCGTCGGATCGGCCAGACGATCGGCGATGGCGGTGCGGCCCGTCTGGCGCCCGAGCCCCGGGCCACCGTCCCAGATTCCGTCCTCGGTGAAGAGCGCAGCGACGGCCTCACTCACCTGTCGGAGCTGGGCCGTGTCGACGACGTGTCCAGTCGAGAACCTCTGGTCGACCAACTCCGCGTAGCGAGCCTTGAGCTGGTGGATCTGCAGGATCGACTCGGACGCGTCCATCCGCAGGCGGAGGGCCGCCACCTCATTCGCCAGCTCTTCGATGGTGTGCATGTCCCCTCCCGGTCGAACAGTCTCCAACCCGGGCGAGGCTACCGGGGTCGGGTGGTGTCGTTCACGCTCCGTCGGCGACACCCTCGTCGGAACGCTCGTAGTCGTAGGTGATGGTGACGGTCTTGTCGATCGAGGAACTGCGCTCTTCGACCTCGTCGTAGTCAGCGGCCGACCCGTAGGCGCTGAGCACGAGTTCGCCGAGACCCAATCGCCAGTCGACGGCGTCTCCGGGAACCCGGCTGATGGCGATGTCCTCGACCCCGGGAATCTCCTTCAGGTGTTCGTGGCCCTCGATGGCCGCCACCCGTATCGCCGAAACCGGTGGTGTGGCCAGCCGCCGGAAGCCGATTCGTGGGAAGTGGAGGGGGAGGGTGACGGTGGGCGCTCGCCCGAGAGCCAACTCCATGGCCACTCGGTACAGGTCGATATCCCCGCCGGCCAGGGCCATGAGCTCGGGGACGGCTCCACCGACCCGCCCGTTGACCTCGATCACGACCGGGCCGTCGGGTGTGAACTTCACCTCGGTGTGCTGGCAGCCGCAGACGATGCCGATCGCCTCGATCGCCGCCGCTGCCACCTCCTGGGCCGCGGCGGCATCTTCTGGAGTGAGGTCGCTCGGGAGGACGTATCCGGTCTCGCGGAATGGCTCGGCGAAAGGGAACCGCCCGTTGACCGTCAGGTGGTGGAGGGTGCGCTCCCACATGTAGGACTCAACGGACACCACATCGGCGAACCGTGACACCGGTCGGGTCGGGCCCTCGAGGTAGCTCTCGATCAGCCATCCATCGCCTTCTTGTCCGATTCGCCCCGGTGCTGGGGGCGAGGTGACAAGTTCGATCAACTGTTCCGAGGTATGGACGCGGTGGACGTTGCGACTCCCGTCTCCGGAGCGTGGTTTGAGCACGGCGGGCAGACTCACCGAGGCCGTCTGGCTCGAGGCTTCGGCCTTCGAGAGTCCGAATGGCAGTTCGCAGAAGGCGGGGACAGGGACTCCGGCGGCCGCCATGGCCCGACGTTGGTGCAGTTTGTCGGTCAGTCGGAGGGAAACCTCCGGTGAGTGGAACTCGAGGCCGAGTTCGGATGCGATGGTGGACAGGAGCCCGATACTGCGGTCGTTGAACGGCACGACCCCGGTCGGGCCGAGTTCGGCGACCGCCTCAACTATCTCGGCATCACTGTGACCGGCCACGTCGACCACGGGACCAACCCTCGACAGGAGCCGGAAGGGGTTGGCCATCTGAGGGTCGGACCGATCGATCATCCACATGAGATCGCACAGGCCGCGCGCGGCGTCACGCAAGGAGAAGACGGACGGTGTGGCGGCGTCGTACGAAATGAGCAGCCGCTCGAGGCGGTCGGCGCGTCACGCGTTGGGGAAGAAATATCGGTCAGTGGTCGCCGCGGACATCGCACGATCGGGTCCCGCGTCGCGCGCAACCTCGAATGCGAGCCATGACCAAGTATCATCCGCTCGCCGAGACAATGGCAACGATGCGCGTTGCGATTCGATGACAAAGGGTTTCACGGTCGCCCGATCAAGAGATTTCTCAGGGCAATCTCAGAATGACCCGTTAGGTTGCCACCGTTGGGCCTGTGGGGCGAGGAACCGCCGTCCAAGCTCTGCGGCCCAACCCTTTCTTCGTCTAACCGGCGCTTGGATGCGCTCCCAGGGCGACTGCCCTGCAGAACATCGGTCAGGGCCGACTCGGTCTGCCGGTCGGTCAGATGCTGCTCAGGCCCTCTGACGGACGTCCCACTCGCAGAGGGTTCGTCCGTGCCACCCGGGCATCGTCGGAGTCGCTGTCTCTCGCCATGAGCTCGATGAGGTCATGGCGAGCCCGTGCCACTCGAGAGGCCACGGTGCCCGGGGCGCAGTCGCACACGGTGGCGGTCTCCTCATAGCTCAGTCCGTAGAGCTGGGTGAGGGTGAAGGCGGCCCGACGATCCGGATCCAGACGACGGAGAAGATCGTCGACCACGATCTGGTCGGCCAGGTCGTCTCGGGTCGGGTGGAGGGGAAGGGCCAGATCTCCCCGCGGCTCGGCGTGGTCGCGGTGACGCACGCGGCTGCGTAGCTCGGAGGCGCACACGTGGTAGGCGATGGAGAAGAGCCAGGTCTTGGCCGATGATTCGCCCCGGAAGCGGCCGATGCTCTTGGCCATCCGCAGGAAGGTCTCTTGGACCAGGTCGTCGGCACTCTGGTCATCGACCAGGGTGGAGCAGAGCCGGCGAGTAGGGCCGTAGGCCAGGTCGACCAGGCTCTCAAGGTCACGTTGATTCCCGTTGCGTGCACCGAGAGCCAACTCCGTCCACCGTTCCATGGTGGGACCATACCGATGGAAGTAGTCGATATGCACGTGGTTTCGCGGAGAGTGACGCCGATATCTGGATGTCGCCACGAAGGGTGGTGACATCGGTCGCCACGAAGCGTGGTCGCCGTTGGCGTCGCGAGATGAAGGCGTGGCTCCGTGGCCTACCGAGGACAGCCCGGACGGAGCGCGCCGAATCGCGGCACAATTGAGGCCGATGGGGAAGAAATCGGGGCCTCGAGGCGACTACACATCCATGCAGGAGAGTTGTGGAGAGATACGTGAAGTCGATCTCGGCATCTCTCGATGGCGAGGAGGCCGCACTGCCGCCGACCGCGGTCGACCGGCACCTCGCCGGCTGCGATGCCTGCCGGCAGTGGCGGGAAGCAGCCCATGAGGTGACTCGCCAGTACCGGCTACAGGCGGCTCAGGCCCCTGAGCCGGCCCCGGCGGCGCTGCGGTCCGCTGTCCTGGCAAACATGCCCCAGCGGCGCTCATGGGTCCTCGTGGTGGCCCGCGTCGCCCTGGCGATCGTTGGGGTGGCCCAGATCATCATCACCGGCAAACTGCTATTGGCGGGCGACATCGACAGCTTCCGTGACCTTGGTGCGTTGGGGGTCGCACTTGGGGTCGGCTACCTGGTGGCTGCCGTGCGGCCTTATCGAGCCATCGGCATGCGGCCCATCGTGGCCACGGCCGCCCTCCTGTTGGTCTGTTCGGCCCTCCTCGATTTGATACGACACCGGACCACAATCTCCGACGAGGCACCTCATCTGATCGCTGTGGCCGGGTGGCTGCTCATCATGTTCCTGGCCTGGCGGACACCCGATCTTGGTGCCCCCCCGTCGTTGTTCCGTCGCTGGTTCGCCCAACTGCGTCGGTCCTTCGACCTGAGCGCCCGGCGTACCGCCCCCACCTGGGGTGGGTTGATGGAACGTGCCGGTCCGGCCTTCGCTCGTGACAATGCCGCGACAACCGGGCAGGCACGTCCGGGTGGAATGAAGACAGTTGCCGGAACCGAACCGATGTTGCCCCTCGCGCCCGAGATACTCGAGGACCTGCCGCGGAGGGCCGTGGGCGAATGACGGCGAGCCTGAAGCCCTGAGGGGCGACCAGAGGCTGGCGCCAAGCAAAGCCAAGCCTTCCGGAGTCCCAACTGTTCTGGATCGGGCTCAGGGTCGAATCGCCCGCTGCATCGCCGAGGTTCCGCCGAACGAGACGGGCTCTGGTCAGATCTCGTCGACCGAGCGAGGCGTACGCAGAATCATCATGGATGCCGCGACCAAGAGGGCGGCACCCACCACGGTGAACACGAAATGCCACCAGCTCCAGCTGAACTGTCTGTTGACGGCCACTGATGAACTCGATGCGGATGAGCATGCCTCGTAACTCGGGCAGGTGGTGCTGGTTGGGATCGACGTGATGACGGTGCTTGTGAAGCGGTTGATGGTCCAGAGCACCCACATGGCCCAGAGACCCACGACCACGACGATGCGCAGGGGTTGATTACGGATACCCACGCGCTGATCATGGCAGATCGAACCGGCCAACTGCCGTCATCGAGGGGATGCAAGGGCGTGCGTGGGAGCGGGGAAAGCCGGCGTTATCGATCGACATTCCGAGACTGATCGTGGGTCGACGCAGCCTCTGACCTGGATCTCACGCCCGATCGGTCCGCCGGCGCCGAGAGCGTGAAGACCCGCTCCCGAGGATGTTGCAACCGGGAATTGCAGACGTTCGTCTCAACGTATTCGCGAGGATCGGATGCTCGACGCCGGAATGGGCACTCTCGACGTTGTGAGCCGCTCCCAGGTTCGACTGGAGGTAGGTCAGAGCCCGAGCAACGTAGTGACCGGGGCGAGTATTGGCCGAGCGGCGACGTCGTCGTGGTCGTCGTGGTCGTCGTCGGGGGAACCGTTGTCGTCGTGGTCGTCGTGGTCGTGGTGGTCGTCGTTGTCGTCGTGGTCGTCGTGGTGGTCGGGGGCGGCGGCAGCAGCGTCGTCGTCGTGGTCGTCGGGGGCGGCGGCGGTGTGATCACCGTGGTGGTCTGCGTCGTTGTTGTGGTTGCCGTCGGCTGGGTCGTGGGCGTCGTGGTTTTCGTCGGGGACGTCGTCGTCGCCGCTGGCGTTGACAGCGTGAAGGGGAGCTTGACGAAGAAGGGCAGTCCCGAGACGACGGTCTTTGTTCGTCTTTGACGTCTTCAGCGGGTTACCCAGGGGGATCAGGGAGGGCTTCGCTGTGGTGGGTGTGATGACGGTGGGCGTGGGAACGGCCGAACCGATAACCACGTGGAGACCGTTCGGGACGGTGGTCGTGGTGGCCGAGGCAGCGGTGTTCTGAGCCGAGGACTTGCCGACGAAGAGGATGGCGCTCAGACCGGCGATGATGACCGCCCCTGCGACGATGATGGACCACCGCCAGAACGTCTCGTCTCCCGCAGGTTCAGCAGCCACGTCTTCTCCTCGTCACGATCACTACTGCTCGTCCAGCTATCCACCGCTCGGTCGCGTTACCGCGAGTCCCTCGACACCTACAAAGCGCCCCGAGCGGCCTACCACGATGCCCCTGCTCTCGACTGCCCTGCCTTCGACTCCCGCCCGAGTGAGGCACCGACATGGTTGGAACCGCAGCTGAGGTTTTGACGAACCTGGGGAACCAGGGTGAATCGTGACACGTCGGAGGGGTGTCAGGCCAGGGAGGTCACGGCGGGTGCCAGGGCTACGTCATAGAGCGCGAAACCATGGCCTTGGTAGCGAAATTCCTAGCCCTGGACGTGAATTTCGCCGCCCTACGCAGAGCCGGGGAAGAACCTGGGCAGAAAGTGTCGGTTGGCCACCAGCAACGTATCGGCCAACCGTTCGGCGAGTGGGTACTGGCCGACCAACGGATTGGCGACCAGCGCGCGGATCATGGTCTCTCGGCTTCCCGACAGAGCAGCCTCGACGGCCAGGCGTTCGTAGGCTTTGCAGTGGGCTACGAGGCCAGCCATCTCGTGGGGAAGGACGCGCTGGGGGAGCGGATGGGCACCTTGGCCGTCGACGGTGCAGGGCACTTCGACGACGGCGTCGTCGGGCAGGCCCGGGATGGCGCCATCGTTGCGAACGTCGACCACTTGGGTGTCTCCGGTTCCGGAGTGGAGGGAAGCGATGAGACGAACGGCCGCTTCGGAGTAGAACGCCCCTCCCCGATAGGAGAGCTTCTCCGGCTTGGTGTCGAGCGTTGGGTCCCGGTACTCGGTGAGCAACTGCGCTTCGAGCTCGGCCACGACCTCAGCCCTTGATCGCCAACCGGGGGCGGACTGTTCCGCGACGTCGTGATCGAGGCAGTAGTAGTAGTGCAGGTAGTAGGAGGGCAGGGCTCCGAGCAACCCGAGCAATCCGGGTGGCGAGCCGCTCTCGAGCTCGAGCTCGGGGCTGAACCGCTCGAACAGCTCGGGAAGTCGATCGACCCCGTCAACGAGCGCTGACCGCACCCAGGTCAGATGGTTGAGACCCACGTGCTCGATCTCGATCCGGTCTGCGTCGAGGTCCAGATAGTGCCCGAGACGACGTTGGACATGAATGGCGACGTTGCAGAGTCCGACAGCCCGGTGACCATCGTCGGCCAGCGCCTGGGTCACAATGCCCACCGGATTGGTGAAGTCGACCAACCACGCTCCCGGGCCGGCATGGTCGGCGGTCTCCTCGGCGATGTCGAGGACGAGCGGCACGGTTCGGAGGGCCTTGGCCAGACCTCCAGGCCCGGTTGTCTCCTGACCCAGGCAGCCGAAACCCACCGGAAGCGTCTCGTCGGTGTGACGGGCGGCCTGACCGCCCACGCGGAACTGAACGATCACAAAGTCCGCTCCGTCGATCCCCCGTCGGCGATCGTCGGTGACGACAAGGTCCCCTGCCCACCCTCGCTTTCGCAACATGCGGCCGGCCATGGCACCGACGACATCCAGCCGATCGCGGTCCGGGTCGACCAATACCAGCTCGTCCACCGACATCCGGTCCTCGTGGTCGCACAGGCTGTCCACGAGTTCAGGCGTATAGGTGCTTCCGCCTCCGATCACGGCAACCTTCGTTCCCACGCCGTGAACGTAACATTCCCCGTGTGATGCGACGCGACGGTGTGGAGTGAGTGGGTCGGATACACGCCAGGACTTGATTCTGGCTGTGGACGGGGGTGCCTCGAAGACCGACGTCTGGGTGCTCCGCTCGGACGGCACCGTAATCGGGTCGGCCAGGGGTGACGGCTCGAATCACCAGCTCGTCGGCGTGGAGGCGGCCATGGACGCGGTCGGTGGTGCGGTCGACACCGCCTTGGCCGACGCCGGTTCAGCAGGCAAGCCGCGACCCCTGGCTCACGTAGGAATGTTCTGTTTGGCCGGGGTGGATCTGCCTGTCGATGAGCAGCGGCTGGGTGATGCGGTCAGGTCCCGGAACTGGGCTGTGAACGCCGCGGTCATGAATGATTCCTTGGCGGTACTCCGTGCCGGGGCACAGGCCGGGTGGGGGGTTGGGGTGGTCTGTGGCTCCGGCCTCAACTGCGTCGGGCTTGGTCCTGATGGTTCGGTTGTGCGTTTCCCCTCTCTCGGCGAGCTGTCGGGCGATGTGGCGGCGGGAGGTTCATGGCTGGGGGTTCGTGCACTCGGACTGGCCCTTCGTTCCCGTGACGGACGAGGGGCTCCTACCGTCCTGGCTGAGTTGGTGCCGCGACCACTTCGGGTTGGACGATCCGGAGGCCGTTCTCAGCGCCGTCTACACCGGAACCCTGAGTTACGGCAGGCTCTTCGAACTTGCCCGGGTGTGCGTGGAGGCGGCGGCGGCAGGCGATCCGGTGGCCTCCGGAGCGGTAACTGTTCTTGCCGACGAGGTCGTGGCCATGGTGGTTTCCACGGCCGTCCGCCTCGGGGTGGTCGACGAGGAGGTAGACACGGTGCTCGGTGGTGGGCTGTTCGAAAGCGACTACCCGGGGTTCGGTGCCCGGATCGAGGCCGCGGTCAGAGCAGAGATACCCAAGGTTGCTTTTCGGCGCCTGGAGGCACCACCGGTATTGGGTGCAGCACTGCTAGCTCTCGACCTCGCCGGGTCGTCCCCCGAGGACGAGACCAGGCTCCGGCAGACGGCGCGTTAGTGGGTGTGTCCCGGCACTGACTGACGCCGGTGACCCTTCGAGACGTTGAGGGCGGGTGGGCTGGGGCCCGTGGGACAGGCGGCGCACATTGCTGCCGTGGTTGGCGATCGCCCCACGAAGGGCTCGCGATGCGCCACCGTCGGACACCCTGGGCCTTCCAGAATCAACGAATATCACCACGCGGTCGTACGGCAATGGTGACCCGGGAGGTCGCACAGAGGCGGCCTTGATCGTCCCGCATTTCGACGTCCCAGACCCAGCTGGTCCGACCTTGATGCAGAGCGACTGCCGTGCCGTGAACGGATCCTTCGGTTATCGGGCGTAAGAAGCTCGTGTTGTTCGCCATTCCGAGCGCACCTCCACCTGTTTCGAATACGCCCCGGGCCGTCCCTGTTGAGGCGAGCGTCTCGGCGATAGCTGCGTAGACTCCACCGTGAACCATCCCCAATGGCTGGCATACCTGAGGGCGGACTGGGAGGTGGCCTGAGCAGTGGCCAACTTCCGTACTGTCGTGTACCACCAATCCGATGGCCGCGTCGAACGCCGACCCCAGCGGGAAGCGAATCTTGTAGGGAGGCGATTCGCGCATGTGGTGAGGTTATCGCTGGTGGGTCTCAGGTCTCGCTCCAACCATCCCCGATGTCGGGCGCCTCTCGTGGCCGACGGTCGCCACCCCTGGCGGCCGTGTTGCCGAAGAAGGTGTGGCCGGCATGAGGCGGTGGCTTCGCAGGTGCTCTGCGCCGGCCTTCGACATCGCAACGGATGGACCCATCTCCGACGAGCGACGCTCGAGGTAGCCGTGTTCGTTTGCCTCTTCCCACACCGGCAGACGTGGGCATGATGTTCTCCACGCATCGAGGACTTCCGAGTAAGGCCTCGGTGTCGTGCCCAACCACTCGAGAAGGTCCAGGACGAGACAGTCGACGATATCGGTCATAGAACTCCTCAAACCCTACCCCGGCCCTATCTGGCTGAGCCATGACATGGCCTCTCTGGTCCGCATCCGATCGACGACATAGCCGGGCGACCTTGCACCAAACTTGGTCGGGACTTCCAAGGGCGGTGGGTGATGAAGGTAGCGATCCTCGATGACTATTTCTTAACATGGAGAATGTCATCTGCACTCCACACATGGGCTACGTCTCGATCGACGAATGGGAGCTCCAGTTCTCGGACATCTTCGATCAGATCAATGCATTTGCTGATCGTGAGCCGATCAACGTGATCAATCCGGACGTCCTGAAACTTCCGTGAGGTGCTCGTAGAACGATGCCCTGATCTGCGGGAAAACAGATCAGGGCACCGCGGGTGGAGCATACCGACTCTCGTCGGTGGGAGTTGGTGCTCCGGATGATCTGCGGTCGGGGCCAGGTGGCGACCCGGCCGGCCCTGAAACGGTACGGTCGAGAGCACCCACGGGACGGCGGCAATCCGGAATATCGTTTGAAGATGTCCCTACGGCTCGATCCATCGTGGCAGGTCTTGGCGAGTTACCAAATTCCCGAAGGCGAGCGATGCGTCGATGTGTTTCGCCGGCCCGACGGTACCTTCGGCTTCGAGGAGTTTCGTAGAGATCCTGAGGACATGGGTGTGTGGACGCCGGTGGCCTTCTATTCTCAGCGAGTGTTCGCTACCGAGCGGGACACAACTTCAGCGGCTGCAGCATCGGTACCCTGGTTCGCCCAGCGCATGGCTGAGTGATGCCCAGCCACCCATGTGTCGCCCGATGCCAGGCCAGAGCGGCGAAGGCGGCAGGCCGTCCCCGTGTGAAGGGTTCCCACCTCATCGGCTGGTGTCCCCGGCGACGTGGTTTCGGCATCGTGGAGTGCCCATCATGCATCGAACGCTCGAACAGGCAACGATGAGACCGTGCTGAAGGTCGTCATTGGGGAGATTCTTCCCCTTGCCTTGGTGGTGACCATCTCACCGCTCA
Source organism: uncultured Acidimicrobiaceae bacterium (assembly GCA_963817985.1). Taxonomy (GTDB): domain Bacteria; phylum Actinomycetota; class Acidimicrobiia; order Acidimicrobiales; family RAAP-2; genus Bog-756. The sequence continues at coordinate 125,139 of CAWFQI010000016.1, forward strand.
ATATCATTCCAGCGATTCTGCTGCTGTTTACTAGCAAACCCCTTGGTAACGCCCTCAGCTTCCTTGCCGGTTTCGTGGCAGGCGTTGCCATGACCCTCGTCGCGTTGATTGCTCTCGGAGGGGCGGTAAATCTGTCGGCCTCCGATGGTCATTCACACTGGGCCGGGTGGCTGAAACTGATACTTGGGATCTACCTCTTATTCGCTGCAGTCAAGAAGTTTCGTGGCCGGCCGAGGTCGGGTGAGAAGGGAACCCTGCCGAAATGGATGGATGGGATCACCGGCTACACCGCCCCCAAGTCCCTAGCAGTGGGGGCGGTGCTTGGCGCCCTGAATCCGAAGAACCTGGTTGTTGCACTCGCCAGCGCCGCAGCGATCTCGGCCGGGGATCTTTCCGTCGGCCAACAGGCGGTTGCCGTGTCGGTCTACGTCGTTGTCGCCGTGCTTGGGGTCGTCGCCCCCATCGTGGTGATGATCGCATTGGGTGACCGGGCGCACGGGGTGCTCGAGGACTGGAACGTGTGGCTGAGACAGAACAACGCGACCGTGATGTCGATCCTCTTCGTTGTCTTCGGCGTGGTACTCATTGGTCAGGGCATCGCTGCGAGTTGATCGACCCTACGAGTCCGTACTAACAGAACCCCGGCGGTGGACCTGAGGAGCTGGACTGATCGCCTTCAGCCGCTGCGCTCACCGAGCCAGTTCTTGACCCAGGCGTCCTCCGCTGAATCCACGCAGATGTACCGTAACGGTACGCACTATCGAGAGACGGGGAGATCGCCGATGATGGTGAATCAAGTTGGCGCCGCCGGGCGAGAGGTCACTCGATTCATCGGGGTGCCGGCGTCGGTGAGTCAGCAAGCGCAGCAGTTCCTGTCTATGGACATGTTCGGGGACTCCGCCGATCCACTTGATCCCAACGATCTCGACGGCTGGCGGGCAAAGATCGAAGCGTCAAATCAGTTGCTGGTCGAGGTACTGACCCCCGAGGTGGAGAAACTCGGCTCGACCGTCGAATCCCACTCGATCGACGGTGTGCCCGTGTTCGTCGTCACCCCTGAGGGTGTCGACGGTGGGCCTGACCAACCCATCTACCTCGACATTCACGGAGGCGCCCTGATAATGGGCGGCGGCAAGGCCTGCGAAGTGATGGCCCAGAAGATGGCGGCTCAGGTGCAGTTGCGGACTTGGTCGGTGGATTATCGAATGCCTCCAGAGCACCCGTACCCTGCTGCGCTTGATGATGTGGTGGCTGTGTACAAGAGCCTCCTCGATATTCGGGCGCCAGGACAGATAGTGGTCGGTGGGGGGTCGGCCGGAGGAAACCTGGCCGCTGCGCTGATCCTTCGGGTACGAGACGAGGGACTGCCGCTCCCGGCGGCACTCATCCTCCTCACTCCTGAGGCCGATCTGACCGAGTCCGGAGACTCGTTTCAGACGAATCTGGGCATCGACTGTGTGCTGACGGCGAGTCTCGCTGACTCCATCGCGCTCTATGCCAACGGACACGACCTGCATGACCCCTACCTCTCACCGCTGTTCGGGAATCTCGCAAGCCCGTTCCCTCCAACGTTCCTACAGACGGGAACTCGAGACCTATTTCTTTCCAACACGGTTCGGATGCACCGCAAGCTTCGTTCTGGCGGTGTCGTCGCCGAATTGCATGTGTTCGAGGCAATGCCGCACGGGGGCTTCTTCGGAGCGCCCGAGGATGACGAGTTGACGGCCGAGCTTCGTCAGTTCCTATCGGCTCACCTGGGGACTGAACGGTCTCCGAGCTGAAGAGCCGGCACGAACTCCGTTGGTCGACCCTGCGTCATGCATTCCCACTTGTCGTACGTTGTCCTCTCACGCCTCTTAGTGCAGTGTTGCTCTCCGGACTCAACCCATCACCAACGGCACTAGATCGGTGGTGCAGACCGCCGCCATCCTCGGTCGGACCAGCTGACGGCGTGAGGGGATGACGTACGCAGGGCTGGCTAGGCCATGGTGTTCGGGCCCATAAGGTCCGAGACGGACGGGTCCGCTGAAGTCGGGCAGACTGGTGGGGAACCCGTGAGCATGATGCCAACAGGAGGTACCGCAATGGACATGAGGCTCGAGTTGATACCGATTCCCGTTGCGGACGTCGATCGATCGAAGTCTTTCTACGTCGAGAAACTGGGCTTCGTCGAAGACGTCGACGTGCGACCTGTGGAGGGAGTGCGAGTAGTGCAGCTGACGCCTCCCGGCTCAAGGTGTTCGATCAGTATCGGTACGGGTCTTCCGGTCTACGAGGACTCAGCCCCCGGTTCGGTCAAGAGCATCCATCTTGTTGTTGCCGACATTGAACAGGCTCGATCCGAGCTCACGAGCCGAGGGGTAGACGTTTCGCCGGTCGAGGATGTTGGTGGTGGCGTCAAGTACGCGGGTTTCGCCGATCCCGATGGGAATTCGTTCACGTTCCAAGAGATGGCATGGCGGACGGGAGACGACTTTTGATGGCGTCCAGATTCAGCTGTCGTTCAGGCGCCACGGGTGTCCGGACGGTTGGATGAGTTATCCCTTGAACTGAGCGTGAATCCACCGCTGGAGTGGCGGGCGAGTCCTCAGGGGCTCAGATACGGATGAATCCTGGGTGGCAGCGCCCTCCACCAGGTCCTGCCGTCCTACGAGCTTGTCGCTGGAGCGGTGTCGGAGGCGGCACCCGCTTCACTAATTACACGATACCCCAGGTCGGGGGGCTTGTTGCAAGGACCCTAGGCGTGCTGACAATGCATGCCACAAGGTGACGTCAGTTGACCCATGACTGACGGTCAGCGACAGCAGGAACGACGGAGTCATCGGGGCTTGGGGGGAATGTGAACTGATGGACAACTATGTACTGGGCCTCCACGAGATCGGCCAGGGGCAGGCAGCACTCGTAGGCGGCAAGGGCGTGCGTTTGGCGGAACTCTCACGGATCGATGGCATCAGAGTTCCGGCTGGCTTCTGTGTGACGACGAGTGCCTACCGAAAGCTGGTGGAGGCGGCGGCGATCGGTGAACGGCTGGTTCGGCTGTCGCGGTTAGGCCAGGCGGACCGGCCAGAGATCCGAGTGCTCAGTGGAGAGATTCGCCGGGCCCTCGAAGGGACTGAGTTTCCTGGTGAACTCACGGTGGCGGTCACCCGTTCGCTCGCCCAGCTGGGTGAGCAAGCCGCCTATGCGGTCCGATCGAGTGCGACAACCGAGGATCTGCCGGAGGCGTCGTTCGCTGGCCAGCAGGACACCTTCTTGAACGTCCAGGGGACAGAAGCGATCCTTGAGCACATCGCGCGCAGCTACGCCTCGCTTTTCACTGAGCGGGCGGTGACCTACCGGCTGCAACACGACTTCGTGCGGAACGTCGAGATGGCCGTGGTGGTACAGCAGATGGTGTTCCCGGTGGCGGCCGGTGTCCTGTTCACGGCAGACCCCGTCACGTCAAACCGGAAGATCACGTCCATAGAGGCCACCTTCGGTCTGGGTGACGCCCTGGTCTCGGGCCACGTGAACGGGGACATCTACCGGGTGCTCGGCGACGAAGTCGTTGAACGGGAGATCGCTACCAAGCATCAGGTCAGCGTGGCCTCAACGACGGGAGGAACGACGGAGGTTGCGATCGCTCCCGAGGAGCGAGCCCGGGCGACGCTTACCGATGAGCAGGCGGTTCGACTTACCCGTCTCGGTCGGCAGATCGAAACGCACTTCGGACATCCCCAGGACATCGAGTGGTGCATGGTCGATGACAGCTTCCAGATCGTGCAATCCCGACCCATCACGACATTGTTTCCGCTTCCGGCAGTCAGTGACGGGGAGAACCACGTCTACATCTCGGTGGGTCACCAGCAGATGATGACCGACCCCATGAAACCCTTGGGGCTCTCCGTGTGGCAGCTCACGACTCCTCGTCCCATGCATGAGGCGGGGGGGAGGCTGTTCGTTGACGTGTCCTCGGATCTGGCGTCAGTCTCCGGCCGTGCCAGGCTCCTGGAACTCGTGGGTAAGTCCGATCCCTTGGTGGGAGGCGCCCTGGTAGAGATTCTCGAGCGAACCGATTTCATACCGTCTCTCCCCGAGGAGGATATCGGCGGGGCTCCGGCTCGCCGTGCTCCAGTGCCGATCGAGACGAATCCCAACGTGGTCACCGAACTCATCGAGCGCAGCCAGGCCTCCATAGCGGCTTTGAAGCGCGACATCCGAGGCAAGTCCGGCTCGGACCTGTTCGACTTTATCTTGGCGGATATCGACGAGCTGAAGCGGATCTTGTTCGATCCGCACAGCCATCAGGTGTTCATGTCGGCAATGGAGGCCACCTGGTGGTTGAACGACTCGTTGCAGTCGTGGCTGGGTGAAAAGAACGTGGCAGACACACTCACTCGGTCGGTCCTTCACAACGTCACATCCGAGATGGGTCTGGCACTAATGGACGTCGCGGATCAAGTCCGCATGCATCGGGGGGTGGTCAGTCTTCTGCAGCACGCTGAGGACGACAGCTTCATGGACGAACTGGGCGGACTCGAGGGGGGTCAGGCAGTCCGAGATGCCATCCAGGCGTTCCTGGACGATTACGGGATGCGGTGCGTCGGTGAGATCGACATCACGAGGCCGCGTTGGAGCGAACAGCCCTTGGCACTCGTACCCTTGATTCTCAGCAACGTAAGGAACTTCGGCCAAGGAGCGGGGGAGCAGCGCTTCGAACGAGGTCGACGGGAGGCGTGGGACAAGGAGCAGGAGGTGTTAGCCGCCCTGCGACTCTTGCCTGAGGGAGAGCGCAAGGCTGATGAAACCAAGCGGATGATTGATCTGGTCAGGACCTTTATTGGGTACCGGGAGTACCCCAAATACGGAATGATCAGCCGCTACTTCGTTTATAAATTGGCCCTGCTCGACGAAGCTGATCGACTGGTGCAAGCAGGGGTGCTCCATGAGCGCGACGACATGTTCTTCCTAACCTTCCACGAGTTCCATGAGGTCGTCCGAACGAACGAGGTGAACGATCAGCTCATCGACGAGCGAAAGTATGCGTTCCGGTCATATCGAACACTCACCCCTCCTCGAGTGTTCACGTCAGATGGCGAGGTTGTGACCGGATCCTACGGAGCCGCCGGCGTCCCGCCAGGCGCTCTGGTCGGCCTGCCCGTGTCTGCGGGGACCGTGGAGGGACGGGCTCGCGTGATCATGGACGTGGCCGAGGCTGATCTTGAGGCAGGGGACATCCTTGTCACCGCCTATACAGATCCCAGCTGGACCCCCGCGTTCGTGGGCATCTTGGGCCTGGTGACCGAGGTAGGAGGTCTGATGACGCACGGCGCAGTAGTAGCGAGGGAGTACGGCGTGCCGGCTGTGGTGGGCGTGGAGCATGCCACCGCACTCATCCACGATGGGCAGCGGATACGGGTTAACGGAACCGACGGGTATGTCGAGGTTCTGCCTTAAACGTCCCGATCACCCTGCGTTCCCCGCCACTTGGCGAGAGTGCTCGTTCGGTCGACCCGGACGAGATTCAGTTCGAGGACAGCCAGGTCATAGACCTGCCGTGGCTCTGGACGAGCGCCAATGCCGTGGCTTGGGGGGGCTCGTTGCCGTCGAAGATGACACCGGTGAGCACGTCGGGTTCGGACGTCGTCGGTTCCAGACGAGCTGCCGACTCCACGAGTCCCGGTATGTCCATCGTCAACCACACCACGGGCCGTTGGCGACCGAGTTCCGCCAGAATGTCTCGATACTGTTGACGACGATCGACTGGGAAATAGGAATACGACCAGGAGTTGAGCACCACAATCCGGCCGTCCCCCAAACCATCGAGAACCTCGGGAAGGAGGTCAAGAGCATCGCCCCGTATGACGGTTGGCGGATGGGTGCGGCCAATCTCAAACGCTCGAGATGCTCGACCGAAACGTCCGGTACCTGGCCAGATGCAGGCCAGCAACCACCGGGTGTCGTCAGCATCGGTCAGATCCGGGGGGTCGAGGTCTATTCCAATCCGTCCTGCAAACGGAGGCAGCGCCTCTGCGATCGGTGGGCGACCTGCAGACACGGCGCAGTCGATCTGAAGTACCGAGTCGCTGGGGCCCGTCGCACCGAGTGGTCCGTAGTCGAGTCGAAATCGATCGCACAACAGGTTTAGGCCAGCGCTGCAACCAACATCGACCAGCTGAATGGGCTCCTTGCCTGCCGCCCAAGAGAGTGCGGGGCCGAGCAGAGCGGAGCGGCCCACTTCATTGGTCTGGACTGTGCGAGCGTTGACTACGTCGATTAGCTCCAGCTGGTGATCCAGACACAGTTCACGGAACAGGGGAGGAGCAGGTGCTGTCGAGCGTCCGGAATAGACGTCGGCCAAGGGGTGCTCGCAGCCGTTCAAGAGGAGGTAGTGCGCGCCGGCAAGCATGAGTGGCGGAAAATGGGCATGGGGCAGAGCCGAGTGCTGAAGAGCGAGGAGTTCGGGGTCTTCGGCCACCGAGAGGGCGATCTCCTCGTAGATCGGGCAGCTTCCGGCGAAGAGCTCCCTCGCAAACCACCGCCACAGAGCGGCCAGTTCGTCAAGAGGTGACGCCATGTCGAAGACGCTACCTGACTGACCGACCGGTGTCCGAACCTGGAAACGGAGTCAGGAGGAGACCCGATACACGACCAACTGCTGGCCCACTCCCACCACAATCGGAGTGCCGCCAGCATCGCATCCCGACACGCCATAGACAAAGGACCCGGCTGGTGTCGTCCAGATATGTCGATAGGTGGGTCCATCGCCATTCTCAAGGTCCGTAGCCGTTCCAGAGGGTCTAAAGGTCATCCCGCAGTTGTGAATTAGGACAGGTGCGGCCCAAAAATACGCGCTCCCGCACTGGACGTAGCTGTCCGTTCCCATCACGCCGATTCCCACAAGGGCAATCGTGGACGTAAGCGCAGCAGTCGTGAGGCGTGATAGGCGGCTGGCGATCGATACCGCCAATGTCCCGACTACAGCAAAAAGGGCAACCGGCCAACTGACAAAAAGTCCACACAGTATGGCAAGGACGACTGTGCATCCGCCGACCACGAGCAGCCCACCTACGAGCACCGTCGGCCGCTCTCTGCAAGGTGTGGATGGTTCGAGGTCCCAGGCTGGTCCGTCGAACAGATCCTCCGTGGCCACCGTTCTCATCCAACGGAGAATACCGTTGCCGGAAATCGTGGGGGACTTTGAGTCTGAGTCTTAGCCGAGCACCACTCGATGACACCGCTCAGGCGGGCCGGTGTGCTGCAGGGTCAGGCGCAAGGCCAGGCGTCAACGCGACCCCGGGTCATCGGGCTGAACGGCCAGGAGGAGATCGGAGAGTTCTTCCAGCGCCTGTCTGGCGTAGCTGCGCCACATCCGACAGAACAAGGACATAAACGGCCTGCCGATCCCCCGTGGGTACAGAGTCCAGCGCCAAACCACGAAGGTCCCCGTTCCGATGGGGGTGAACTCCCAGCGTCCGTCGACAAACTCGATCAGCGGCCGCATCGGGCCAGTGATGTCACTCAGGCGGTACGCGAAGGAATGGGGAGCATCGACGTCGATCAGTTGCTCTCGCATTGTCCCACCGTCGGTGGTTACGACCACCCGTGTCTGTCCGGTGTTACCCCAACTACCTACCTGCTCCCGGACCTCTCTGATCGGAGGCAAGACGGCGTAGCGCCGGCGAAAGAGGGTGCTCAGCGGTGTAGCCAGGGTCATATCGAAGGCGCGCTGAATATCGACCGGGATCGCACGGGACTGCTCGACTGCAGTGGCTGTGACCATTCGATGACACTACCGGCGCATCCGGGGTCGAAACAGAAGGACCGTCTTGTCCAGGATCGAGATGCAGGTACGGCCTGCGATGTGATGCCAGTCGGCGGACCTCAGCTTTTCTGCAGAACGGTGAGATTCTTTGCGGTGGGCAGTGTCACGGTCACGTGTGAGAAGTCGATCGATCCACCCAGGCGTGGGGTGATGTAGGCAACGGTCGTGGCTACCAACTGCAGCTCAAGCGAGGTCCCGGCCTCGGCGTTGTAGCCGATGGACTCCATCGGCAGTTCAACGGTATGAACCTTTCCGTCCAGATCGACCGGAATGGGAGTGATTTGGTTATTGACCACAATCCCGGTCGTTGGATCCACCAGCTGGGCAAAGACCCGCGTGGGTCGTTCACCCGCTGACGCAGTGCCTGAGTAGGTGAGCGAGAGTTTCGGTGCCCCTACGACTGCAGCCGCACGGTCGATCGGGATCTTGATGGTGACCGCATTGGTTGCTGGCCCCGGTGTGACCCCGTAGGCCACGGCATCGACAACACTGGCCGCCTGATTGTTCACGCTGACGGTCGGTGGTCCGGAGCCTCCTTGCGACTGGAGAGCCAGCGTTCCAGAACCATTGGCTTGGAGGGAGGTGGCCTTGGGCAACGGGTAACCGGCCGCGGCGTATGACGTGCCGTTTTGGTCGACGAACTCGAAGCCCTTGAGGGCCTTGACCGACGCGTCCCGGGCCACGTAGTGCTGCATCCAGGCCAGGGAGAGCGGGCCGACTTCGATGGCGGAACCCGGGTTCGTCAGGCAGACCCCATGACCACCGCAGAACCATGCCATCGAAACTGTGGTCCCGTGTTGCTTCAGTGCCTCATAGTTGGCGATCCCTTCATCCAGTGTGAAGAGGTCGTCGACTGTTCCCTGCAGAATCAGGGTCGGCACAGTTACCCTCGAGAGATACTGGGCTGGTCCGCGAGCCAGAAAGAAGTCGGTCGCCTGACCGTTGATGAGCCCCGAAGAGTTCATCTGCTTGTCCGCTGCCACGATCTCTGGATCCAGGGTGGCCGACGCAGCCACCTCGCTCAGAACATTGCTCCATCCGGCCTTGGGAGTCTGATTCTTGTCCAGGCTCGTTCCGAGCGAGTGCCAAGCGATAGTGGGAGCGATGGCATCGACGCGACAGTCCTGTTCGGCTGCTGCGAACTGAATGCCACCTCCGTAGGATTCACCGACCATTCCCAGCCGGGGTACGCCCGGACGATCCAGTTCGACCCCGGGCTGCTTCGCTACCCAGTTGATTATCGAGGAGACGTCCTTGCCTTCGAAGTTCGGGCTGTCGACCTCGGCCGAGCCGGTGGACTTTCCGAACCCACGCGGGTCCCAGGTGAGCACATTGAATCCTCCACGCCAGAGCTGTGCGATGCTCAACGCGCCTTGGATTCCGGCCTGTGAGGTGTCAGTGTCTCCCGACTGGCCCCACCCGGGACCCATCAGCACCGTTGGGGTGGCTCGACCCGAGGTCAAGGGATCGGGAAACCAGTGAATCCGGATCTTCGTTCCGTCAAATGATGTCAAATCGAAATCTGACGCAACACCTGCGACTGGGACGGCGGTGGCCGTTCGCCAGTTTGCCGGCGGCTGGCAGCTTCGAGATGCCCCAGCCGTGGTTGCCGCCGCCGAGGAACCCCACGCGGGTAGGGCGGACATACCAAGGTAAGCAGATATCAATCCCACCGCCATTACGACGGCAGTTCTGAAGCAGGTCCGTGTCGATTCGGTCACTCTTTTCAGCATGGTTGCCCTCTACCCTTCACATTGAACCCGGACCGGTGACGTCAAGTGGCCACGGGGAACGCTAGACGAACCTCTCCGAATCATTCACTCACGTGTCCAAATCATCTGTCTTCGTGGCCATTAACACCATCAGCACCTCGATGGCTGCAGATCGCCGTATTTCACGCTGGTTCATTCCTCCTCGAGGTAGTCTTCGGTGGACGGATCTGCGGTGGAGGTGCGGAATGTCGGGGCGTCCAGGGGCCCGCGGCTTCAACCACGTGGCCCATAATGACGTCGGACCTTAAGCGCTATCTGGATTCCACCAGGGCATCTTCGGCGCTGAGATCGTTCACATCATGGAGGCCGAGGGCGATCACCCGAGCCGATCGACCACTACGCCTTGGCGGTCGACTCGGAGGAAGACTTGCTGGCTATCCGAGATCGCCTTGTCGCTGCCGGCGCTTCTCCCGGAGAAGTCACCCAGTTCGGTGTCGGCCTAAAGTCCGTGTTCTTTCGTGACCCGGATGGAGCAGAGTTAGAGGTTGCCCCTCTTCCGCCTGCCGACCCGAGTTCAGACGGCTGCACCAGGGCCTGAAGTTCCTAATCCGGTGCGGTAAGCGATCACCCCACGGTGTCTAGGCCAGCCGCTTGGCTTCGGCTAGTCCGCTCGCGCTGTAGACGCCTTCAGGAAAGACAGCGTCCCAGGCGTCTCGTACCCCACGAAAATCCTCACTGGGGCCGTAGGCGGCGCGTGCGGCGGCCACCACCTCCTCTCGACGGGCCGCCACCACGGTGCCCGACGCAAACTCCAACTCGGTGTCGATCTGTGCGATCGACTCGGCAAAGCGGCGTTGGTGGCCAATCAGACGAATAGCGCTTGCGGGGGGCGTCATGAAGGGGTCCTTATCGTTGGGTGGGACGGCTACGGCTACCGTGCCCGTGATTGTACGTGGAGCCTCAGCCTGTTACGTGTACTCCGTGGCCGGGACGGGCAGAGGGGTGTCTACGGATGACTACGGACAAGTCGTCAACAATGCTGATGCAAGCCATGAGTTGGGCGATGCACGGCGGCGTGGTTGACACTGGTCCGGGGTGGCGAAGTGCCTTCGAGCGGGGCCCTGCCAAAAGTCGACTTGCTACCCCCGTTGGGCGTTCGATTCGGGCAACCCGTTGCCGGACCATTAGGAAGTCGGACACTGCCTCGACTGGTCATCGATACTGGTTGCATGACATCGCTCGCCTTGTTCGATCTCGACAACACCCTCCTGGACCGGGAAAGAGCGTTCGCACTATGGACTTCGGAGTTTGTTGCGCATCATGAGCTGGGCAAAGGTGCATCTGCGGTTATCAAGCGCGCAGACGCCGACGGGTACAGGCCCAGGGAGAAGTTCTTTGCGGAGTTGCGCGGTGAGTTGGGTTTGACCAGCCCGATCGATGAACTCCTTGCCGAGTACGATGTCCAGTATCCGTCGAAGTATGTAGCAGAGCCACTTGTGATCGACGCGATCCGATCGCTGCGAGCGGCAGACTTCAAGGTTGGCGTCGTCACCAACGGGCCGGTATCCCAGTGGGCAAAGTTCGAAGCTGCCGGCATCGAATCTGAGTTTGACGCAGTGTGCATCTCGTCTGCCATCGGTGCAAACAAGCCGGATCTGGCCATCTTCAAGGAGGCCGCCGATCGTTGTGAGCTCCCACTCGATGGCTGGATGGTCGGCGACTCGCCTGAGGCCGACATCGCTGGTGGCATTGGGGCTGGTCTGCGCACGATCTGGATGAGCCGCGGAAGGAAGTGGGGAACGCTCGACTATTCCCCCGAGTTCACCGCGCTCTCGATTCCTGAGGCTGTCGAGCTCATCTTCCAAATTCAACTGAACTCTTCCAAACGTCGGATGCACGGCTGAGTAGAAGTGGATCCGAGAGAGGCTACTGGCCGTGGCGCAATTAGAGGTGCTTCGCCGCAATCTCGGGCTCGTGCCAACAACAGAGCCTTCAGATGCTGGTCCAGAAGGTGGGCGACGTGCGGCAATTCACGCTTCACACCAGGGTCGACATCCGCTCGACAATCGTTGCGGTGCATGATTCCGACGAGGCTCGAGTCGTGTCGACTACGAGGTCGTAGAGAACCCCCTTGTGGACGACGGCGGCTTGCGAATCAGCTTGACCCGCCACGCGATCCGGCCGGATCGCCTCCCGCGCTCTCGCGACTTCGAGATCGCAAGCCACACCGACCCATAGGATCTTCAGGCCCTCAAGGGCCGCTCGAAGCCGTGCCTGTCCAACTCCACCGTCAAGCAGTACCTCGTCGACGATGACACCGATACCGCTGGCGGCGATAGTTGCGACCCCCTTGTACCAGGACGTTTCCACGCTTCGCCACCCTGGACCGGTCTGAACCTGACCGGTTCCAGTGACGTGCAGGAGCGTGCCATCCTCAATGCCTCGGTCGGGAACGGCGCGGATCAGATCGTCAATTCCGAGGAGTAGCCACGGTGACCTAAGTGTCCATTGCAGGCACCGAGCAATTGCAGGTCTTGCCTGCCGAGGATGTGCCGTTGAGGACAATGACCTGAGTGTCCACTCGCGCAGGGTAACACTGCCGCAAGGGTGTGGTCGGGTGCCCGTTGCGTTGAGGCCGGCAACGGACATAGCGAGGTGGCCGGGACCTTCTCTGAGCGGGATGTCTGGCCACGACGACGCTCGCGTCGTCGATCTGTGCGCATCGAATGACTATCGGACGGGCCAGCTCCGGGGTTCAGTGATCGGGAACCGCTTTGGAGCCGGTACGACCATGCCCTGGATGCCAGATCAGCTGGCGAGCTCCGTAGCTTCCGCTCTTGAGGAAAGTTGCTCTCCGGTTCGCTGAGGAGACACAAAATCAGCGAACTGTTGGCCATAGTTTCTCCGAAGTGTTCTCGCGCCAAGCACCATGGCTGCCGTGGCCCAGGCCGTGAGCAGGAAGCATGGCCCCGCCAAGTACCGGGGGTCCTGTCCATAGTTGGGCATGTAGACGATGACCGTGAGGCCGGCGAGCAGAAGAGTGAATCGAGCTTCGCGCTCGGCGCCACGACCAACCAGCGGCGAGGAGGCCGAGCAGTGTCAACCACGGCGGTCCGAAGACGGTCGAAAAGCCCAGGAGGATCAGCGGGTAGAACCAGATATTTGGGAGCAGTGAAGGGAAGCCGGCATGGGTGTGCCCCACCAGATGGAAGAAACGAAGTGAGAAGGCGTACCAGCCATTTTCTCCTCCCGGGGGCCAGGGATGTTTCACCACATAGCGCAGGGAGTATTCGGGAAAGGTTCCCAACCAGTAGTCGTAGCCGGTCCGCCATGGTGCGCCAAAAGTCGACCAGTTAAAGATAGCCAGACCAAGCACGGACGGTAGGGCACCAACCGCCACTCGCAACCGGTCCCATCCGGAGATCACGATCAGCACGGAGGCGACAACGATGACACCACTCTCTCGGACCACTAGCCCGTAGCCCGCAACGAATCCAAGCGTGTACAGGCTCCACCTGCTGCCGATCTTCATCAGCGGAAGGCAGACAACCATGAGGACCGTTGCCGCCACATCGGACATCACGATTCGATTGTTCACCAGCATGAACTGACTAGTGGCAGTGATGAGGGCGGTCAGCAGCGCCGCGTACCACCCGGCGAGGGAATAGGCAGCCCAGCCGACGGCAATGACGAGACCGACCTCGAGGAGCCGTGCCCCGAACTCGACATTGCCTGGGAAGTGGCCGATCAGGGCAAACGGAGCCAGGAGCAGGGAAGTGCCTGGCGGAAACCTGGGTGGATTTACGGCTCGATGTATGTGGGGTGAGTAGGGATTGTCCCGAACTGTCGTTGTGAAGCCATGTCCATGAGCGAGCCGATTGGCAGCATCCAAGTACTCGTGTGCATCGGGGAAAGGCTGTTGCGAAAGTGGAAGATGCGCATGAAAAAACAGAAGTCCAGTGGCGACAATGACGGCGAGCCACAAGCCGCAGAGCACAATGACCCGGAATGGGCTCTGGACCCACGCCCTCCTAACCCAGGCAATCACGAGACCCCCACCACCTCATTTGGCCATCCGGCCACTAGTCCCGACGTTTCCCCTTCATGCTGAGGTGTGCCCCTTCGATTTCAGTTGCCGACTGTCAACGGAACCGATTCGGTTCGCTACACCAGTATGTCATCGCACCCGATCGACTCAGTGTCGATTGAGAATGGCACCGCCGTTTCGCTCGAGTGCGACATCCGGATCGGCCATCGAAGCGCTCCCGGGATTGGTTCGGGTGGGTTCCCCTGGGCCCACGGCTGATGACGTCAACTCCCGAACCCTGCCACTAGCGTGATCTCCATGGATCTCCCTGACCGATTCGTCGATCTGATGCGAGGAAAAAACCCTTGCTTCGTAACCACACTAATGGCCGATGGCTCGCCTCAAACGACTGAGACGTGGGTCGACACGGATGGGACCCATGTGATCGTCAACACGGTCCAGACGCATCAGAAGATGCGGAATATTGAGAGAGACCCTCGAGTCTCCGTCGCCGTCTGTGATGCCTCTGAGCTGTCGCGCTACTTTGCCATCCGTGGGCGCGTCACGAAAAGCACCACCCATGGTGGGGCCGAGCACATCGAAGTCCTCGCTCAGCGGTACACCGGTGGTCCCTATCAGTGGTACGGCGGACGAGACCAGGTACGAGTGATTCTGACGATCAGTGTCGACAAGATCCATTCGATGGACCGCTGAATCAGCAGCTACCCGACAGGGAGTTGGCATTCATGCCATCGCCACGAGTCCCGCTATGGCCAGAATTTACGTCAGAGAACTGCTCCGTCAGGCAATCCGCGACGTTGGCGGCTCCGAGCGACGTTCGTGGAAGCACCGCATCGATGCGACAGAGGCGATGTGCTCAGGGGTTGGGTACGAAGCCCACCCCCGAGACCAGGGCCTGGCAAACGAGGCGGTGGACCTGGGTGATTGTTGCTTCAGGCTCGCCAAATTGTGACGGGTCGAGGCCCTTTGCTGCGGCAACCTTGCCCATGGCCGGCACAAGCGTCGACTCGACGAACCGTTCGCATGCTTCAACAGAGTCGACGCCATGCGCACGACCACCCTTTTCGAAATGTACGTGCAGGACGCCGCCTGGCGGGAGTGTGATATCGACGCCCTGTCGTCGGTAACGGCATCGAGTAGTTCGATGGCCACCCCGGCCGGAATGACATTCTCGATTAGTACCGTCACTGTCAAAACGCTCCCTTGTCTTTAGCCTGAATATCCGCTCCGCAGGCAACATCTCTCGGTATTCTCTGAAGCCGGTGTTATAGCTCGCGCGTCGCCTTGAAATTGCAGCGTGTTCCGTCATGAGCGCCAGAGTCGACAGCGCGGAAGTGTTTGAGTGTTTGTACTGAGGTGGCGCAAACGACACGGTTTACGGACGGGAGTCGATACGGGATGAAGCTCCGGAAGCATGAAAGAAGTGCAATGCCGCACCCTCGGGCCGGATCAGCACTGAGTTCGAGCATGAGATGAAGCGGGCGCTCTGGGCCGGGTGTCAGCCCGCGGGCGGAGACTTGGGCCAGCGTTGCTGATCGTTGAGTCGTCTAGCTAACTCATGCTCTACGGTTGGTCGCCACCCTTGGCGGCATCAACGCATCCTGTCACCCAATCGGCAGGGCTGTCGCCGTGTGGCATGGCGTGCTTTGCCTGAGCAGAGCACGCATCAGTGAGGGAGTCTCCTGCCTTCTGCAGGGAATGGATCGTGTCGACGCCATCAGCCTTGTACCAGTAGTACCCGTCTTGGTGGGAGGCGTCTATGGAGGCCGAAGCGCACGCTGAGGCCCCAAGGCCGGATGCCACCAGGATCAGAATGGCTGTCGTACGACTCCACCGCTTGACCTTCACATGCTGATCCTACGGTTCCGTCGGTCCATGGATCCGGAACTGGCGTTCGAAGATGAGATCGGGATGTGCTGCCCTGCCTTGTTGAGTTGCTGAGCCGAAAATGCCCCCTGGGTTGGTATGCCTACTGATGCCCGAGGTGGACAGAGGTCATCGATGAGCGCCAGGCTGAACGGGTGATCGCTGAAGTTCTCTTCGCCAGTGTCCCGGTTCGTGACCTGCGAGCGGCGATTGGCTGGTACGAGCAGCTCTTCGGCCGAGTCGCCGACATCGTTCCCAATGAGGACGAGGTCATGTGGCATGTGGCCGGAACTGGCTGGCTGCTACGTGATTGAGGATCCCGAACGAGCGGGACTCACCGTTGTCACAATGGCGGTAAACGACCTCGATAGGTTGGTCAACGATCTTGCCGGACGCGGCATCGACACGGAACCAATGCAGACCGTAGGTGACGTCGGACGCAAGGCGAACACAGTGGATGTCGACGGTAATGTCATCAGCTGGATTCAGGTCGTGAGCGGCGACGTTTAGGAGGATGAGCCCGTGCTCGCAGGGGTCATGGAGTATCCGAACACTCGCGTGAGATGCTCTCGATTCTGGCTCGGCGCTTCAGTGGCCGGCGATCTGCCCACCGTCGATGTGCAGAACCTCGCCGGTAATGAACGGCGACGACTCTAAGAAGAGGATTCCGTCGACGATGTCGCGGACCTGGCCTACGTGCCCGAGCGGGGGGAGCTGTGGGCCGAGCTCGGAGTAGCTCTCGACTGGATGCACCGGCGTCTGGATGATGCCTGGCGAGACGGCGTTCACACGGATGCCTCGGGACGCGTACTCGATGGCTAGTGACTTTGTGGCCGAGGCAATGCCGCCCTTGGTGAGCGATGTCAGGACGGAGGGTGCAGCAGTGTTGGCGTAGTCGGCCAGCGTCGAAGTGATGTTCACGACATGGCCTGCGCCCTGCTTCAGCATCTCGCCGATGGCCCGTTGGGTCAGCATGAAGAACCCGCTGAGATTGACTCCTACCACGGCTTCGTAGTCATCCCAGGTGTATTCGGTGAACGGCCTGGATAGGTACACCCCGGCATTGTTAATGAGACTGTCGATGCGACCAAAGTGCGATAGCGCCCCGCTGATGATCCGGTCAGTGGTGGTGGCTTCGGAGATGTCACCGTCGACGGTGAGCACCCCCGGGTCCTCACCGGGCTGGATTGTGCGGGACGTTGCAACGACCCTCCAGCCCCGCAGCCGGTACTCGGCTACGAGACCGGCACCGATGCCCTGAGAGCCCCCGGTGATGATGACAACCTTGTGGTCCGGCTCTGTCATGCGACCTCCCTTCGAAGGCTGCGGGCGCGCCTCCGGTCGCTGGCGTGTTGGGAAACCGGAGTACTCCGCTCACTCATTCAGCGGTCCAATCCGCTGGCGGGAGCCACCACAGCGTCCAGCCGTCTCCCTGATGGGAGCTTCCAGCGCTCCCGCGGCAATCTCGGGTCTGTAAGTTTGTGCGCACGGCTTGGGTGGCATCGGACACCAAGCCCGAGGTGAGGCTTGCCGCCGCCGGCTCGGTGATGGCCTCACAGGCATGGTCTTTCCAACGACAAGAGGGTCGACGGACTCGGCGTTCAGGTGGCTGACCCGCTGGCCCGGATCTCCTCATGGAGCAGTTTGAGGGCGGCAACGTAGATCTCCGAGAAGGTGGGGAATGGCTGGATGGTGTCCCGCAGCACCTCAAGTGGAACCTTGGCCCGGATGGCCAGCGTGGCTTGTTGAAGCCATTCGCCCGCCTCCGGTCCGAGGCCATAGGCACCGGTTACCACTCTGCCGTCGCTGAGAAGGGTCAAAAAGCCGTTCGACTTTGCGTAGTTGTGGGTGTAGGTGGCGGTCTTGGCTACTTCGGACAATGGGCAGGTGGCGCTGAACTGTGCCTCAGCTACGCCCACCGACGCAGCTTGAGGGTCCGTGTACACGACGTCGGGAATTGCTTCGTAGCTGGCCTCACGGGCGTCACCGAGAATATTGGCTGCC
This sequence comes from uncultured Acidimicrobiaceae bacterium, assembly GCA_963817985.1. Classification (GTDB taxonomy): domain Bacteria; phylum Actinomycetota; class Acidimicrobiia; order Acidimicrobiales; family RAAP-2; genus Bog-756. The sequence goes on from CAWFQI010000016.1 coordinate 142,573, forward strand.
ACAATCTCACCCTGATACTTCCCCACGTGAGTCAGCAGTCGCACGCCGGTGACGTCGCCGACGGCCCACAGTCTCTCGCCGGCCCGTAGGTGGGCGTCGACCGGAATCCCGTGCCGGTCAGCCTGGACGCCGACGGTGTCTAGGCCGATCCCATCCACCCGGGGGCGTCGACCGGTGGCCACCAGTAAATGATCGCCTCGCAATTCGCGCCCGTCACCCAGTGTGAGCACGTACTCCTCGCTGTCCTGGCGCGCCGCCGTCGCTTGGATGCCCAGGATCAGTTCGACACCATCGCCGCGTAGTACCTCACCCAGGGCATGGCCCAGCGGCGCCGGCTCGCGCGCCAGGACGTGGTCGGCGCCTTCGACCAGGGCCACCTCGCCGCCCAGACGGCGGACGGCCTGGGCCATTTCGGCGCCGACCGGTCCACCGCCCAGTATCAGCAAGCGCTCTGGCACGATCTTCATGCCGGTCACCTCTCGGTTGGACCAGACACCCTCCAGATCGGCCAGACCCGGGACCGGTGGCACTACGGGATCCGAGCCGGTGGCCACGACGATGTGCTCTGCCGTGTGGGTCATCCCGTCCACGTCGACTACGCCCGGCCCAGCCAACCGACCGTGCCCCCGCAGCAAATCGATGCCCTTGGCTACGAGCCATCGCTCTTGGCTGGCATCGGAGTAGTTCGAGACCATGAAATCGCGATAGGCCAGAGCTGCCTCCACGTCGACCTCGGCGGTTGCTGCCGCTTCGCGTGCCTCCTGGGCTGCCTCGCCGGGACGTAGCAGCGTCTTGGAGGGGATGCATGCCCAATAGGAGCACTCGCCACCGGCCAGGTGGCGCTCGACGACGGCCACCCGCAGCCCACCGTCGGCCAACTCACCGGCGCAGTGCTCACCCGGCGATCCGGCTCCCAGGATGATGACGTCGTAATTGCTCATGTGGTAACACCGCCCTGGTCGAACATGCCGGACTGTTCGTTAACCATGTGCTGCGCGTACCAGTCCGGCCAGTTCGGGTCGGGATGTCCGATCTCTTGTTCGTGACGGCCGTGGGCATCAGCTGCCCGCTTGAGCGCCGCGGCCAGATCTTCGGTGGACTTGTACGTGGCCGGCATCGGAGTGCTCACCGACCCGGAAGGCGAGTCGTCACCTCTTGAATGAACCAACTATTGCCGTCAGGATCGCTGAACGAGGCGAACGACCCATACGTCTGGTGGTCGGGAGCGGGACCCGGCGTGCGGGCTTCGACGCCCGCGTGGTGAAACACTCCACCGGCGTCGTGGAACACGTCACTAACCTCGACACCTCGTTCGATCACGTCGGTTCGGGCTGCCTCGATATCGGTGACAACAAGCTGGAGACCTTCGGCCGACCCGGGCGCAGCCGAGGTGACCCCGTTGCCGAAGATGATCGAGCACGCCGAGCCCGGCGGTGTCAGCTGCACTACCCGGAATCCTCCTTCGCCGGGAAAATCGGCGTCGAGCCGCCACCCGAGCGACTGGTAGAACGTTTTGGCTCGGTCTACATCGGACACTGGCACCACGACCACTTCGAGCTTCATGTCCACGTTCGCAGCTCCTTTCCGCCGGGCCCGACGGCCGCTGCACCGCCACACGGACCCCGTCCTCGCATCACTTTCGCGCCGCTCGCCGGCGAAGTCCAGACCTCCGTGCGAACGGTTGGTATAGATGACCGATGTCGTTGGTTGCGTCACACCGAAGTACCCGGGTGCTCTGGTGGTGAACTCTGTCGGCCTTCGGCCTCCGAAATCGCCCACGCCGCGTTGACGAGCCCAATGTGGCTGAAGGCCTGGGGGAAATTGCCCAGTAGTTCGCCGCTGACGGGGTCGGCCTCCTCGGCCAGCAGGCCTACATCGTTCACGAAGGCTGCCGCCCGTTCGAAGACGGAGCGGGCGTGTTTCGTCTGTCCCGTCCCGGCCAGGGCTTGGGCCAACCAGAAGGTGCACAGCAGGAACGTGCCTTCTTCGCCATCGAGCCCGTCATTGGCCCGATACCGGTAGACGAGTCCCCGCTCATCGGTAAGCCGCTCTTCGGTAGCGTTGATCGTGGCCAGCACCCTGGGATCGTCAGCCGGAAGGAACCCGACCAGTGGAAGCATCAGCGTGGAAGCGTCTAGCTGGTCCGAGCCGAAGGACTGGGTGAAAGCCCCGGCCCGGTCGCTCCATCCTCTGGTCAGGATGGCCTCACGGATCTTGTCCTGGGTCTCCACCCACATGCCTACTCGGCTGGAGGCACCGAGATGGCCGGCCAAGGCCACCGCCCTATCGAGGGCCACCCAGCACATCAGCTTGGAGTACAGGTAGTCGCGGGCCTCGCCCCTGACCTCCCAGATCCCCTGATCCTTTTCCTGCCAACGCCGGGCGGCCGTGTCGGCCAGCTGGACGAAGAACCGTCGGGTGGCTGGCGCCAGATCGCGCGGTGCACCCCACGTATCCGGGGCGGCTGTCAGTCCCGTCCGTGTGGAAGTGCTGTCGAAGAGTTGATCTGAGAGGCGATCGACCGCACTGAGCAGCTCGCCGTAGACATCGAGCTGTCGTTGGTTCCAGGCACCGTTGCCGACCCGAACGGGCACGGAGTGCCGCCATCCCTCCAGGTGCGGCAGCTCCCGTTCGGTCAGGTCCCGCTCGCCACCGACGCCAAACATGATCTGCAGATCGCCGCCCCGGTCGAGTGAGCCGGCTGCTGACGAGGTCATGTAGTCGAAAAACTGATTGGCCTCGTCGGGGCAGGCCGCCACCCAGAGGGCCTCGATCGTGAAGGAGGCGTCTCGTACCCATGCGTAGCGATAGTCCCAGTTTCGGCCGCCTCCCACCACTTCGGGGAGCGAGGTGGTCGCCGCCGCGCAGATGGCACCGGTGGGTGCGAAGGACAGTGACTGAAGTACCCGTCCGCTGTGGTGCACGAGGTCGCTCCACGGGCCCACATAGGCCTGGTGAAGTTCTGACCAAGACTCCCACGCCGACACGGTGTCCTCCATCCGTGTCTCAATCTCCGACTGGGTCCAGACCTGGGCCGATTCGGAATCGGATCGGTTGCTGTGATGAAGGGCGAAGCTGGCACTCTCCCCGCGGCGAAGCTGAAGTTGGCCCGACAGTTCCGATGTACCTACGGCCATGGCTACCGGCGACGAGAGGGCCATGACGTTCGCGCCCCCGAAGGCCACCACTCCGCCGTCGACCACGTCGAATAGGGGATGGACCAGCCCGTACTCCGGGCGTGGGACGTACTCCAGGGACAGTTCGACCTCGCCCTCGACACACGTGACCTGCCGCAGCAGGGCATGTGGCGCCCCCCGACCGAGCTCGTGTCCCCGATTGCCGTCACCCATGGCCAGCGCGTCGGTCAGAGTGACCGTACCCGTCGGCGTGCGGAAACTGGTCTCGAGCACCATGGTGCGGTCCAGGTAGCGCCGAGTCACGTGAGTGGCGTTGGTGGCCCGGATCGACCAATGCCCCGCCTCGTCGTCGAGGAGGCGGCCGAAGACCGATGGGCTGTCGAAGCGAGGGAAGCACAGCCAGTCGATCGATCCCTCTCGGCTCACCAGAGCAGCGCTGTGCCGATCCGACAGGAGCGCATAGTCGGCTATCGGAATCGTGCTCATGTGAGCTCCTTCGCCTCTACATCCGTTGAATCGGTCTCTGGTAGGTCCGGTGAAAGCCTGCGGCCCTGACCGGCGTTGCGGGTCCTCGTGGACGTCACCACGCTACAGATCTACCGGTCCAGTTTCACTCGTCGAGACTCCAACGCCGGCAGCTCAGAGAGCAGCGCCCACAGACGTCGGGCCCTTCCGCAAGGGTAGAACCGTCGGGCAGTTGGGGGAGTGACGTGGCGGTACTGAAGGGTTATTCTGGCTTAGGCATATCGGCCCGCCGTTGGGTACGACGGGCTCGGCTGTGCCGGGAAGTCGACGCGCTCAAATCGACGGAAGTGGCGGTGATCAATGCGATCTGACATCAGACCCGGCGGGATCTTCCCGGACTACGCATTGCCAGATCACACCAACACGGTTCGGCGGTTGAGCGAGCTCCAAGGCGATGATCCGTTGGTCCTCACCCTGGCGAGGGGCAACTACTGCCCGAAGGAACATCAACAGCATCTGGAGCTGGCCGCCAACTATGCGAAGTTCGCCGTCTCCTACACGCAGATCGTCACGATCACGACCGACGACCATCACACGACTCAAGAGTTCCGTGCCTCGGTTGGCGCCCAGTGGACGTTCCTATCCGATCCAGCCCGGACGATTCAAAAGGACCTCGACATCCAGGAGTACACCGACCCCGAGCACGACCCGATGATTCCCCACACGCTGGTGCTCAAGCCGGGATTGGTAGTGCACCGGATCTACAACGGCTATTGGTTCTGGGGCCGCCCCTCGTTCTATGACTTGTGGCACGACCTCCAGGCTGCCTCGAGCGAGATCCGCCCCGATTGGGATCTGAGCAAGCAGGGGCTTCGTGAGGCCTGGGATGCAGGGGATTACTCGAGCTTTCATGGGTGGAATAGACGGTCTGCCCAGTCGATGCCGTCGTCCTATGAGTCCTAGGACATGTGGACCTGCTGGCACGGTCCGGAAGGGTTTACCGAGCTCTTCGAGCCGACGCCCGCCAGAACGAAGGCGTAAGTAACAGTGATGCGAACGCCGGTGTGCGAACTACTCGGCATCGAGCGGCCGATTATTCAGGCACCAATGTCGGCCGAGCCCCGGCTAGCGGCGGCCGTTTCGAATGCCGATGCGCTCGGCATGTTGGCTTTGACGTGGTCCACTCCGGCGGCGGACCCGGTCCGTGAGACGTCGGGGATGACGGATCGCCCTTTTGGCGGCAATTTCATCCTTGCCACCGATCAGCATCGTCGCCTCGATGAGGCCCTCGATGCCGGCCTGCGGATCGTGTCGTTCATGTCGGGCGATCCCGCCGACTACGTCGATCGGGTCCACAGCGCCCACGGGATCGTGCTCCAGACGGTCGGGAGTGCTGACGAGGCACGTCGGGCCGTGGCCAGTGGGGTTGATGTCGTGGTAGCTCAGGGTTGGGAGGCCGGTGGGCACGTAGTGGGCAAGGTGGCCACCCTTCCCCTGGTGCCAGCCGTGGTGGACGCGGTGGCACCAGTTCCGGTGATCGCGGCCGGTGGGATCGGGGACGCCCGGGGAGTGGCTGCCGTGCTGGCCCTGGGCGCCGAAGCTGCGTGGTTAGGGACCAGGTTCCTTCTGGCCAACGAGATGCCCATTCACGAGGTGTACCGCCGGCTTGTGGTGGATGCAGCGGAGACCGATGCCGAATGGTATTCCGACCTCTATGAGGTGGGGTGGTCCGACGCACCCCACCGCGCCCTCCGTAATTCGACGGCCGCCATGTGGGAAGCCGCCGGCCGCCCTCCGCTGGGGAGTCGACCGGGAGAGGGTGTCATCGCCCGATTTCCTTCTGGCGAAGAAATACTCCGGTACGAACCGGGGGCGCCGATGGTCGGTACCACTGGAGAGATCGAAGCGCTCTCGCTGTGGGCTGGACAGAGCGTGTCCCTGGCCCGGCGACGGCAATCGGCCGCCGACATCGTGGCCGAACTCGTTAATGGTTTGTGACCCCAAAAAGCACATCATAGGCCGATCCTCTTCTGGGTTGAGCAAGGGAAACAGAGACTGAGCGGTTGATCGCGCAAGGGCGCTGAAAGCCGATCATCACGACAATGGCGGCAAGACCTATTCGTGGGATGCCAGCCCCGAGCAGTGGAGGTTTCAAGATGACCGAGTTCGTTCCGCCCGCCGAGGGGATTTTGCTAGCCCACTTCATCGTCTCGGAGGACGTCGAACGCTCTCGACACTTCTACAGCGAGGTGCTCGGTGGAAAGGTGGTCTTTTCCGGTGAGGTGACCTACGTGGCCTTGGCCAATAGCTGGATCATCATCAACGTCGGCGGAGGCCCGACCGACGACAAGCCTGCAGTCACCCTGGAGGCACCGCAAGACCCTGACCGAGTCAGCAGTTTCCTCAATATCCGGGTGAGAGACATCCAGGCGGTCTACGCCGAATGGAGCGCCCGTGGCGCCCAATTCCTGACACCACCTAAGCAGCACGAGTACGAGATCCGTTGCTACATCCGCGATCCTGACGGTCACCTGATCGAAGTGGGGCAGACCACTGACCCCGAGGGTGACTGGTCGGCGTGGCCCCTGTAGCTCTTTGAAACTGGGAGCTGTGAATCATGACTATCGGAGTTATCGGCACTGGAGGAATAGGATCGGCCATTGCTCGGCAGCTCGCCTTGGGCGGCGAACACCTCCGTCTCGCCAGCGCAGACAAGAAGTCGGCTCGGATGGTGGCGGCACAGATCGGTTCAGCTGCGGTCGTTGCCCACGACAACCACGACGCGCTGCAGGGCGCCACTGCCGTGATCCTCGCTCTTCGATTCACGGTACTGAAACAAGTCATAGATGAACTTGCCGACTCGCTGGCCGACCAGGTCGTGATCGTGCCGAGCAACCCAGTCACCCTCGACGCGCACGGCACCGTCTCCCGTCTCCTGCCGGACGGGCAGTCATCTGGCGAGGCGGTGGCCAGGTGGCTGCCGAAGGAATCGCGCCTGGCCCTGGCGTTCGGAACCATGTCTGCTGGTCTCTTCGAGTCCTCCAGTCATCGATCCCCTGAGCCCGCGGTGCTCTTCTATGTGACCGATGATGACCGTGCGGGTGCGGAAGTAGAGCGGTTGATCCGAACGGCTGGTTTTGTGCCAACCAAAGTCGGTGGCCTCCCGCAGTCCACTCGACTCGAGGTAGGTGGAGATCTTCACGATCTTGTCATTGGTCCGGCGGAGGCCCGGTCATTGCTCGGTCGAGTCTGAACCGGCCCTCTGTTTCATTGTTGTGGCTAACTCGTCTTGGGCGCAGCAGTAAACGCAGCCTTCGCTCGGTCGACTAATGAGATCTCGCGTCCGTCAGCTGACCTCTGCAGCCTTCTCTGGGCAACTGTCCTCATGCCTGTGGCACTTGGCCCGCAGGAGTGCCGGCCGCTGTTCAGAGGTTCTTTGGTCGCCCCGCCGACCAACCGAGACGGCTCGACGGGTGCACCGTGGCCTGGTTGACTGGACGCTTGAGAACCCGTCGCAGGTAGGCATGAGCCTCATATGAGCGGAGGTGCTCAGTGGCCGAGTCTAAGCAGCTCGCACAACGAATGGTGGTCACTCACTTCATCGTCTCCCAGGACGTCGAGCGCTCGAGGCGCTTCTACACCGAGGTGCTAGGCGGCACTGTGGTCTTCGGTCCGGAGCCAACCAATATTGCCCTCGCCAACACGTGGATCATCATCAACGTGGGTGGGGGCCCAACCGACGACAAGCCGACGGTAACGCTGGAGACGCCCAGCGACCCTGACAGGGTCAGCAGTTTCCTCAATATTCGGGTCGAAGACATCTATGCTGCCTATGCCGAATGGAGCGCCAGGGGCGCTCAATTTCTCACACCCCCGAAGCAGCACAACTACGAGATCCGTTGTTACATCCGAGATCCCGACGGCTACATCATCGAGGTGGGTCAGACCACTGATCCACAGGGAGACTGGTGGCCTGCCGACTGGCCGCCGATCCATCCCAACCAGCAATCGGACTGAACTCGTGTCTGATAAGTCACAGACACGACCTGGGACTGGCTGTCGTAGAAGGGGAGGCTGGTCGAAGCCGACCGACCTGTTACGAGCGGTTCAGGTGCATGGTTCGCGGCTGGGATACCCGTGAGCCGTCAGGAATTGATCCGGGCGTGCGGACACTCCGGCCGCCTAACGCTCGAGGAGGTTGAGCGCGGGTCACATGGAGAGTCGAATGACGAGCGATCATGCAAGGAAGCCGTCCACGTCGGGTGGTTGGCCGCGGGCAACGCACTTCCGGACTCGGCTAGAGCGAGACCACGTCGTAGTGATCGAGGACGGGACGGAACCCATGGAGGACGATTTCGGCGTTGGGTCAGTGTCAGCATCGTCTGGTCGATTGGCGATCGCAACCCTCGTGACCCATTGCAAGGTGAAGGTTGGAGCGTCAGCCTGGTATCCAGCCGAGTACAAAGTGAGCTAACCCGGACCGCCGGCTCGATGGAAAGGCTCAACGAGTGGGCGACCGCCAGAAGAACTCTCATTGGATATCGTCGGGATCGCGAACCGTCCATGGCGTTTCGCGTGTAGCCAGGTTCCTTGACGCCCGAGTGCGGAATAGCCAAGCGGTCCAACGTTCCACCACAGTCTTTAGCTGTCGGATGAAGCGCCAGCCCTTTAGAAGCCAGGGTCTTACCACGACAACCAGGCCCAGCAGAAGACCGAGAGCTAGCAGTCCCCGTTTCTGCCATGGAGTGGACACGACGATCAGAAGGGGTAAGCCTAAAAGGACAACGAAGCCAAGCGCATCGCTGCGGATGAGGATGGCACCAGCCAACAGGAATCCAAGCACCACGAATCTGGTCACGACTGGTTGCTCCAAGCAGGAGCGTCTGGAGGAGTACCAGCGGTACTCGACTCAGTAAATGCTCTCACTCATGACTGCTCCGACCGGCTGTAGCGACGCCGGATCAAGTGCTGCGGTCCAGCCGTGGTCATCGAGATGGGTCCAACGGCGTTGCGACCCACGACTCCCACGACCAGGACGGAGACTGAGGAAACGACGCTCAGCGCCACTCTGTCGCCGGTGACCGACTGGATGCCGAGTAGATCGAAGGCAGCCAGTAGACCGGAAAAGAGAGGCGGGTGAGCGGCGGTTGCTACCAAGGGGTGTGGAGCCGTGAGGGACGGGGCAACATAGCCAGTCCCATTGGCCAAGTGACGTGCTGCGAACCGATAAAACACAGCATCGCTGGCCAGGCCTTCATTGGGAAATTTGACGTAGCTCACGAAGGCCAATCTTGCGACAAGGCCTCCGAGAACCGTCAGAGCCAGAGCGGGCCAGAACCACCCTGAGGCACCGGTACCATTATCCGTTTCTCTTGTCAGTGCCACCGCTTCCGGCACGTCAACTTCCACGGTCAAACCTTAAGGCCGCCGAGGCATCCTGGCTAGGGGTGACGCCACGACGAGATGGTTGATAACAGTCGCCGAGTGCGACTGATCGGCAGTCTGATGTGGAGAACACCATCCGGCTCTGCTTCGCATGGCGCCGTTAAGCGTCGGGCCCGCCCCTGAAGGTCAGAGGTCAGCGGTGGGACCCGATGGCCACCTTCTGGAATCAATACTGTCCCCTATGGGTCTAACGGGGCATGCGACGCAAATGGAACTCCTCTCCCCCAACAAACGGTGCGCCTGGCGAATCACCGATCATTCATGTTGACGACCGAGGCCAAAGCCGTCGATCGACATCGGTTGGAATTGCTGCGCCCGGCGGGGGAGTGAACCTGCTCTCCAATGGACGAACGCGGTTTTCGAAGGTGGTGGCGCCTCCCGTGGCATTACCCTCCGACGTACGGCTCCCAGGTCCGGTTGAGCTGAGCGATAAGCTCGGCGGCGACCACCCTACGCATAGCGGCCAATCGGTGGCCGGGCTCCTCGCCATCTCGTTTGCCCCAGCCGTCAAGGCATTGATTCGCCCATTCGGTTTGCACCCCAATGGCCGGGACTAGCTCCGCCGAGTCCTGTAGAAGGTCCTCGTATCGAAGCAAGTCATTCTCGGTCGGCAAGTCAGCAACCTCGCGGTCAACTAGATCGATCACCTCGGATAGGCAGGTTGCGCCCGCCCGACGACCTGCCAACAGCCAAAGTGCCCGTCCTTGATAGCGGAGCCAATCCAGTCCGTCCGATTCCATCGCCTGAACAGTGTAAGCAAAGGCCCTGTTCGGGCTCGCCTCTGGAAACCGGAACTCTGTAGCTCACTCACCCGAGGGTCGCCGTCCTGCAGCCCGATGGCGGATGAGACTCCGAGTTCGCTGATGGTGTACAACCTCGATGACGGTCAGCGCGATCACAATCCCGATGCCCGTATTCACCAGCCGGGTAATGGCAATGCCCCATCCGTAGAAGCGGACCGTCGAGGTCATCAGTAGGGCCGTGGGTGTGAGCAACATCGTGAGCCAGAAGTATCCGCGCTCTTTAAGTGCGAACAAGCCGCCGGACACCAGGAAGATTATCGCCACGAGAGATTCTTCGTTTTTCGTGGCCACGGCCACAACGACCACGATCGCCGTACCGAGGAGTGTTCCGGCAGTCCTCTGAAGTGCACGGACTCGGCTTCCGTGCGCGTCCGGCTGCAGTACGGCTAACGCTGTCAGGGGGATCCAGTAGCCGAACGTGAGATCGAGCACCCGATACACGATGGTCGCTCCGCCGGTGACGATGCCGACTCTGATCGCATTGCGTCGAACGATTCCGCTGCGCGAGAGGGTCTGCGAGAACGCCGACCAGGGAATGGGCCGGGGCGGGAGATTCTTCACCGTCGGGGCGGGAAGCAGCATGAGAGCGAGCGCGAATGCGCTGCCGACCGCATACTCGGCCATGCGGGTCCAACTTTGGCTGGGGAGACCTGGGAGCCCGTTGATGATGACGAAGACCGCAGTGGTGGTGAATCCGACCAGCGCTCCCTCAGGCCCGATGGCCCGCAGAAGCGCCCAAAGGACCGACCAGACCAAGGTGGCGATGACGGCAACCCAGGAAGGCTGATGGGTCACCGTTGCCACTCCCACGGCCACAGCTCCAGACACCGCGGCAAACGAACCCCACCCCAACCTCTGCGTTCGGGCACAAGGGCCCATCACCAGGGCAGTGTTGAGACCTCCCATCGCACAGAAGAGACCCAGTGAGTGATTGCCGACACCGACGCCGACGGCGAGCGGAGCCGTCGTAGCGATGGCACCAGCCACAGTTGCCGAGACGCTGATCGATCGCTCACGGGCACGGAATGCCTCGTGTTCGAGGGCCTGCCAGTCGGCGGCCTCGGGCTTATTCTGACTCACGCACCGATCATGGCCCATCGTTCCCTCTCAAGGGTGCCCCGGTCGCCCCGGTGTGATCGGGACGACCACGTTGATCGACCATGATCCGGTCGGAATCCGACGACGGACGGCAAGGTGTGACACCCCCTAGGTGCTTCTCGCCATGGCCCGCCCTCTGGGTTGTCTCGGCTCGGCGCACCCCTGATGCCCTGGTGTTGGACCATGGGGTCACCCGACATTCGGAGCTGTCACTGGGCGCAGGAATGTTGCCCGATTCAGTGGTAGCCACTGTGCGCGGGAGCCCGGCTTCCACTTCGGATGGACTGCGATATCGTTCTCCTGTGGATGAAGTGCCTTCGGCCCCAGAGCCGGAAAGTGTGGATGAGCAGCTCGGTTCGCCGGGTCTGACGTTCGAGTACTCCTGGTTAGCCGGAGTGGCAGTTGGGTTCGTGGTGTTGCTCGCCGTTGTCATTAGGCAGCGACGCAGGCGTCACCGTCGCCGAGCTGACGAGGCGGGTAGCTAACGCCGCCTCCAGGAACCGGGACGCGACCGCTCGCGGCCCAAAGGTCCTTCGCTGCAATTGGTTTGGTCGGTCGGTTCAGACTCCTCACGAATGAGGGCAGCCCGATATAGGTCGGGACGACATCAGACTGTGCGGTTGGGCCGAGCGCCAGAGCACCTCTGCAAGGGTGTAACGCTCTTGGCCAAGTCACGGTGATCGATCCGGGATCGGTGCCTGTCGCCCGCCACCCAGTGCACAAGACCTGATCCGCCGTTCGCACCGGGCCAAAGTCCCCGGTGTTGACGGTTATGAGGGTCAATCCGAAACAGGACGCATGTTGCGTCGAGTTAGGAGTCCAAACATTCGGTCAATGACACCTCAACACTGCTGTCGCGATGTTGGGCCAGGTGCCTCAACGAGTATGCGTCCGCGTTGGCCTTGACGGAATCCGGACTCACTGCGTTCAGTCTGATTCGAGCCGGAACGCCAAGCGCCATGGCCCCGGCCGGCACCTCCGTACCCGGAGGGACGACGGCACCAGCCCCCACCAGCGAAGCCGACCGGCAGACGACTCGCTCGAGGACAACGGCGCCCGACCCCACGAGCACCAGGTCCTCCAGAATGCAGCCCTCGAGGTGGGCCAGGTGGCCGATCACGCAGTCGGATCCGATCAGCGTCTGATTCTCGGATTGGGTGTGGATGACGGCGCCATCCTGGATGGACGTCCTGGCGCCGATGGTGATCGGACCATTGTCGGCACGGATGATCGCCCCGGGCCAGATGCTCGAGCTCGGTCCGATTCGGACCTCGCCAATCAGAACCGCGTGGGGATGGATATAGGCCTCCGGGTGGATTCTCGGGCGGTCTTCACCCAATGCGTAGAGAGTCATGGTTCCATTCAAACAGCGCCTGGCAGTCCGGCAGCACAGCTCACCGGATCACTCCAGATCCGGTCGGCCGAAGGGTACGGGCATGCCGGTCGATGCGCATTCGTGGCTCGGGGCCACCCGGGTTGATCGGCTCGTTCTCCGGCTGTGCGAGGTCCTCGAGGCGAACCATTCGGGCGTCGACGCAACGTGGTTCGCCAACCGGCTAGCCCGGGCCGCCATCCCAACCGAGGTGCTGGTGAGTCGAGCGGTGGCCGTCGACGGAACCGACGTCGAGACTTGAGGCAGCCTCAAAATCCCCGACTAACCGCCACCCTTCGTTCAACACGATCTCACCATCGGGTGGATTTGTCGCGCCCGGGGTGAGATCTTCCGCCGCACTCTGCGGGCCGTGGTCGAGCTCAATGCCCTAAAACTCGGTTCAGGCTCGCAGTCCCGAACAAAAAACCCCGCCGAGATCGTTCTCGGCGGGGTTTCGTGATCACACGGGGTGTCCTTTCATGAACACCTCGTCCGTGGAGGTGGCGGGAATCGAACCCGCGTCCTCTAGCTTCTCAATGGGCCTTCTCCGAGCGCAGCCAGATTTAGATTGTCGGGATTGCCTCCGCTACTGGCGGCAGAGTCGTTCCGTATCCGACTGAAATGTCCCTGACGGCCCGTCGGCGCAGCTGTTCAGGTAAGTCCCACTAGATGGCGCCCGGTTCCGGCCCGTAGGACTGAGACCGGTCGGACGTCGCAGTTTCTAGGCTGCGAGCGCGAGCTGAGGCTCGGCGTTTATTTTTGGTTCCGGCTCTTTAACGTGGCTCCGGAGACCACGGCTCGCTTCTCCCACCTCGACGACCAGAGTCGAAGCCTGTCACCCCCTGGGGATGTCTCCACGCGTCCGGACACAGCGCCCGGCCGAGGGATCCATTGTACCGGGAGGGCCGGGCTCAGCGATACGAACTGCCCTTGGAGGCAGCCCGTGCCTCCCGGGCCGCCTCTCGGCTGGCATCCCGGGAGGCGATGGCGTGGCGCTTGTCGTACTGCCGTCGTCCTCGGGCGAGAGCCAACTCCACCTTGGCCCGACCCTCTTTGAAGTAGATGGAGAGGGGCACCATGGTCAGCGACTGCTGCTGGGAGAGGCCCATCCATTCGTCGATCTGACGGCGGTGGAGGAGGAGCTTTCGCCGCCGGTCCGGCTCGTGGGCGCCGAACCCGTTGGCCTGGGCGTAGGGCGGCACGTGTACGCCGAACAGCCACATCTCGCCGTCAATGATCCGGGCGTAGGCGTCCTGGAGCGCGATCCGTCCGGCCCGGAGGGACTTCACCTCCGAGCCCTGGAGGACGATGCCGCACTCGGCCGTCTCGAGGATCTCGTAGTCATGACGGGCGCGACGGTTGGAGGCCACCACCTTGTTGGCCTCGACCGGCGGCTTCGGTGAGCCCTTGGCCGACCCGGAGCGGCCCGAGTCCACGGCCGTCGCCCGTTTCTTTGCTGCACACATGCCCCAGCGACGGTAGTCGAACGATCCCCTTTCGCCGTCCTCTATCGTGCAGTACGCCATGCTCCTGCTCCCCAAACTGGTACACGACCAGATGGTGGCCCACTGCCTGAGTGGGCTCCCTGATGAGGCCTGTGGCCTTCTCGGCGGCAACCTGGAGACCGGCGAGGCAGTGACCTGCTACCCGACGAGGAACCTGGCCGCGTCAGCCAAGCTCTACACGGTAGACCCGCGGGAGCACCTGCGGGCCGATCGCGACGCCGAGGCCTCGGGCTATTCGATCATCGGCGTCTTCCACTCCCACACCCATACCGAGGCCTACCCTTCCCCGACCGACGTGGCCCAGGCCCCCGATCCGACCTGGCACTACGTGCTGGTCTCGCTGCGGGACGTCCAACCGGTGGTCCGGAGCTACCGCATCGTGGACGGCGAGGTGACCGAAGAGCCGGTCCGGCTGCAGCCCCAGTAGAATCCCAACCGAACTCGTCAACTTTCGGCGAGTGGCCGGAACCCGAACCCGAGGAGACCCTGTGCCCGTCCAAGTCAACCTGCCGACCGTGCTGCGGTCCCATGCCGGCGGCGCCAAGACCGTGTCCGTCGACGGTGCCACCGTGGGTGCCGTGCTGGTGGCCCTGGCGGCCGAGTACCCCGGGCTTTCAGGTCAGGTCATCGACTCGGACGGCTCGCTCCACAAGTTCGTCAACGTCTACCTGAACGACGACGACGTCCGGTACCTCTCCTCCCTGGACACCCCGGTCACCGATGCCGACGAGATCTCCATCCTCCCGGCCGTGGCTGGAGGGGCAGGCCTCCCCGGGAACCGGCTCGACCAGGTCGGACCGCGGCCACGATGACTGCCTACGGCTCCGTTCTGGAGCTGATCGGGAACACCCCGCTGGTCGATATCAGCGAGTTGAGCCCGAATCCCAACGTCCGCATCCTGATCAAGCTGGAAGGGCAGAACCCCGGTGGGTCGGTGAAGGACCGCATCGCGCTGTCCATGATTGAACAAGCGGAGAAAGACGGGATCCTCAAGCCGGGTCAGACCTTGATCGAGCCCTCCTCGGGCAATACCGGTATCGGGATGGCCCTGGTCTGCCGCCTGAAGGGGTACCACCTGAAGGTGGTCCTGGCCACCAATGTCTCGATCGAGCGTCGGCAGCTGCTCGAGGTGTGGGGGGCCGAGATCATTGAGTCACCGGGCTCGGAAGGGTCGAACGGGGCGGTGCGAAGGGCCCAGGCCCTGGCCGACGAGCATCCCGAGTGGGCGTTCTTGTACCAGTACGCCAACCCGGCCAATCCGAAGGCCCACTACGAGGGGACGGGACCCGAGATCTGGCGGGACTGCCCGGAGGTGACCCACTTCGTGGCGGGACTGGGGACCTCGGGGACCCTGCTCGGCGTGGGACGGTTCTTGAAGGAGCAGAATCCCGAGATCAAGGTGCTTGCCATCGAGCCGCCCGCAGGCGAGATCGTCGACGGACTTCGGAACCTCGACGACGGCTACATCCCGCCCATCTTCACCGACAACCACGGAGCCGAGCTGCTCGACGGCAAGCGCATCGTGCGGCCACGTGAATCCATCGAATGGACGCGGCGTCTCACCGAGGTGGGCATCTTTGCTGGGATCTCATCGGGAGCGGCCCTGGCGGGGGCAGCCAAGACGGCGGGAAGACTCGACGAGGGGACCATCGTGGTGGTGGCGGCCGATGCCGGATGGAAGTACCTCTCTACCCAGGCGTGGACCGATGATCTCGACGTCGTCGAGGAGCGGGCCAAGGCCATCACGTACTTCTAGTCCCCGGCCCAGCCCTGCACGGGTCCAGCGGGCTGACCACGATTCCCCGGTGCCCGACAATGCCCCTACGCTGGTCCTGTGCCCAACGGTCGCCCCGAGTCGGACCGTTCCACCGGTCGCTCGGCCGGTGAGGGCGGTGCACCCCTCACCCTGTCGTTGCGGATCCTCGGCTGCGACGGGAGCTGGACGGGCCCGAGAGGAGCTGGGAGCGGGTACCTCGTCTCGTCAGGTGGGAGTCATGTGCTCCTCGACCTGGGCCCGGGGACCTTCGCCAACCTGCAGCTCCACCTGGACCCAGCTTTGGTGGCCGCGGTGGTCATCAGCCACCGACACCCGGACCACTGGACCGACCTGCACTCCCTGGCCAACCATGCCCGGTTCGCCCTGCGTCGCGAGTCCGTTCCGGTCTTCGCCCCAGCCGAACTCGGTGCCAGGTCCGGGCTGGCCGGATCGCCGGCCCTCGATTGGCGTCCGGTCTCCGATGGTGACACCGCTTCAGTCGGGGCCCTCGACCTGTCGTTCCACCGGACCGACCACCCCGTCGAGACCTTGGCTGTCCGCATCGACGGAGCCGGTCGGGCCCTGGGATATTCTGCCGACACGGGGTCCCGGTGGTCGTTAGCCGCCTTGGGAACCGACCTCGACCTCGCCCTCTGCGAGGCCTCGTACACCGAGGACTACGAAGGGACGGCTGGCCACATGAGTGGACGCCAAGCAGGTGAACAGGCGGCCCGGGCCGGCGCCGGGCGGCTCGTGGTGACCCATCGGTGGCCTACCATCGCCGCCTCGGCGGTCCACGCCGAGGCGGAGGCCGCGTTCGGCATGCCGGTTGAGCAGGCCGCCATCGGAAAGGAATTCATACTGTGACCGAAGGATCGACGACACGGAGCACCACCGGCCGGGGGGACGGCCGTGCCACCGACGAGCTGCGGGAAGCCTCCTTCGAACGGGACTTCACGGTGTTCGCTCCCGGATCGGTACTGGTCTCGATGGGCCGGACCAGAGTCTTGTGCACGGCATCTATCGAGGAGCGGGTTCCGCCGTGGATGCGGGGGAGTGGCAAGGGGTGGGTAACCGCCGAGTACTCGCTCCTCCCCGGGTCGACAGGTGAACGGGTCAGTCGCGAAGCGGCCAAGGGTAAGCAGTCCGGTCGGACTCAGGAGATCCAGCGCCTCATCGGTCGCTCGCTCCGGTCGGTCTGCGACATGGTGGCACTCGGCGAGATGCAGATCACCGTGGACTGCGATGTCCTCCAGGCCGACGGGGGAACCAGGACGGCATCGATCTGTGGTGCCTATGTGGCCCTGCACGACGCACTGACGCGGCTCATCCAAAAAGGCACCCTCCGGGTCAATCCGTTGACCGAGGCGGTGGCGGCGGTGTCGGTGGGCGTGGTCGACGGGGTCTGCATGCTCGATCTGCCCTATGAGGAGGACAGTCGTGCCGAGGTGGACATGAACGTGGTGATGACGTCGTCGGGCCGGTTCATCGAGGTCCAAGGCACCGCAGAGGGGATGCCGTTCACCAAGGGTGAGCTCGACGAGATGCTGAGCTTGGCTGAACATGGGATCGCCCAGCTCCTCGACCTCCAGACCGAGACACTGGCCGTAGCGCCGACGCCCCGCTGACCGGGCGGTGACAGCGACCATCGGACGACGATGATGGCGGGCCAACTCGACTTGGTGTTGGCCAGTGCCAATCCGGACAAGGCAGCGGAGATCGCCGCCATCCTCGGCACCGTGCCCAGTCTCCGACTCCACCCCCGGCCTCCGGAGGTGCCCGATGTGGACGAGACAGGGGAGACCCTCATCGACAACGCCCGGCTGAAAGCGGCTGCCCTGATGGAGGCCACCGGGCTCGCCGCTGTCTCCGATGACACCGGCCTCGAGATCGATGCCCTGGGTGGGGCCCCTGGCGTGTATTCGGCCCGGTACTCGGGTGAGGAGGCCACGTACGCCGACAACGTGGCCAAAGTGCTGACCGAGCTCGACCGGGCGGGAGCCGTCTCACCGGCCCAGCGGGCCGCCACGTTCCGAACCGTTGCCTTTGTGGCCTATCCCGACGGTACCGAACTGTGGGCCGAGGGCACGGTCGTAGGGGTCATCACCCCGAAAGCGATCGGCCGTGCCGGCTTCGGCTATGACCCGGTGTTCGCTCCGAACGACGGCGGGGGTCGCACCTTCGCCGAGATGAGTGCGGCGGAGAAGCACGGGATCTCCCATCGGGGTCGCGCCTTTCGGGCCCTGGCCGTGTTGCTCGGGGCCGAACGAGGGTCCTCGTGAGGCCCGTAGTGCGGGAGTAGCGTCGTGGCTCTGGTGATCGTTCTGATGGTGTTGTGAGCGAGGTGTCGCAGGGCCCGGGATGGTGGTTAGCGTCCGACGGACGGTGGTACCCGCCCGAGCAGGCGCCCGGCTATCTCCCGAGGAGTGTCTCGGCCGATGCCACTGCGCTGCCCCTACAGGGCGAGTCGGCGTCGCCCCCGATGGCTGCGGGACCGGACCCGGCCCCGGGATGGGAGTCGTACCCCACCAACTTCGCTCAGCCACCGATCGGTCCCGGCGTGCCGACAGCCGGGGGACCCCAGGCAGAGCCGGCGGGACCCCCTCCACCCTACGGACCGGGTGTGGCTGCTCCTCCGGCTTACGGCTATCCGCCCCAGCAACCGCCCCCGTACTACCCCTACGCCCCGAACGGCTACTACCCCGACGGTCGCGTGGCCTATCCGGTGGGGCCGATGGTCCGACCGAATCAGACCAATCCGCTGGCCATCGCCTCCCTGGTGTGCGGATGTGTGGGCATCATTCCGTTCCTCGGGATCCTCGGAGTGATCCTCGGGTTCGTCTTCGGCCTGATCGCCAAGAGTCAGATCAAGCGCAGCGGGGGAGTTCAAGAAGGCAATGGCCTGGCCACCGCGGGCATCATCATCAGCGCCGTCATCACCGCGCTGTGGATCATCTTGTGGATCGTGGTGGCGACCCACACCAACAACGGGGTCTGCACGGACGGGAACTGCTGAGGGTCGACGTTCTTACTCAGGCGACGCCGTTGCTGCCGGTGGTTCCTGAGTCCACGGTCGGTGACCACGGATCGTCAGCGATGGGCGGCGGCATGATGGTCACCTGGGCCAGTCCGTCCTCCTGCCCTTCGCCCGTCTCGGTGGCGGCGTCGGGTGGAGGAGGAGGTGCGGCCACGTTGGCGCCCTCGACGGTGTCCGCGGTGGGTACCGGAGAGGTCGGGGGGTCGGGGAGGGAGTGGACGTCGGCCTCGGCATCGAGGTGCGGTTGCACCGGCAGCCCGAGCAGCGGGGCCCGGTGGTCCTCTGGTCCACCCTGCAGTTCGATGAGACCGACCAGGTGCAGCTCGCGCAGCGTGCGGAGTCCCTCGATCTGGACGCCCCCGATGCGGTCGAGGACCTCTTTGACCGAGAGGCCGTTGGTGCCGACGGTGGTCAGGACCCGCCACTGGTCGGTTCGGATCTGGATGTCCTGTCCGGGGGGCTCGGCGGCCAGGGTCACGACGGCCTCCAGGGGCACGTCGTGGCGTACCTCCCGCCACTCCTCGACCTGGGGTCGGACTTCGTTCAGCACCGCACCCACGGGCACGGTGGGCTGGCCGCTCGACGAGATCACCCCTTCGGTGAAGTAGAACCAACCCTCGATGACGCACGCCAGCTCGAACACGGCCTCCCCGATGGTGGTGGCCGCCCCGACGTGGGCGTTCGAGAGCTCGCCGTCGGCCAGCCACACCTTTCCGTCGACGGCCTCGCTGACCACGTGGAGTTCGCCGGACTGCTTGGTGGAGGCGAGCATGGCCAAGACGTCCGACAGGGCGAAGGCGGCCAAGGAGCCCACCAGGGATGCCGCCGGCGCCTCCTCGGAGGACTCGTGTTCGAACATGATGGGTTCCTTCCCCTCTGGACTCGGCGCGGGCCACGAAGTCGGGACCTCCATCACCGTCGCCGCACTGTCGGATGCGGATGCCTCGACCGCGTGTTCGCTCGGCTGACCAAACGCCTCGTCGATCGTGCTCGCCTGTTCATCCATGGGTGATCCTTCCGAGGACCGGCGTTTCCAAGCCATCTCCGCGTCCTTCGTTCGCGACACCTGCCGTTCTCATAGTAACCGCTAGGAGTGAACTACTCAACACTCTAGGTGGGGTTTTCCCGGAGCCCCGTGGCCACACCGTCCGAGTGCCCGGCAAGGCTGTATGGGCCCCTGAGCTGGGAGGCTCCGGGAGGGTCGCCCTAGGTGTGAAGTGGGGGAACCGCGTGCGTCGCCAGAGCCGGAGAGGTCCGCCAGGAGTTCGACCGGCGGTGCCGAGACGACCATGATCGGGTGATGACCGAAGATCCCGCACTCCGCCCGTTTGTGTCCTACGACGACTTCGAGCACCTTCGCTTCGATCGCCCGAGGCCGGGAGTCCTACTCGTGACCATCGACCGTCCCGACGTCCTCAATGCTGCCAATGAGCAGCTCCACCGTGAGTTCTCCGCGATCTGGCCGGTCGTCGACGCTGACCCGTCGGTGGCGGTGTCGGTCATCACCGGAGCCGGTCGGGCCTTCTCGGCCGGCGGCGACCTGGCCATGGTGGAGCGAATGACCACCGATCATGACGCCGTGGTCGAGCAGTGGAGGGACGCCAAGGCCGTGGTGGACGCCATGCTGGCCTCGGTGAAGCCGGTCGTCTCGGCCATCAACGGCGTCGCTGTCGGTGCCGGGCTGGCCGTCGCCCTCTTGGCCGACGTGAGCATCATCGCCGAGTCGGCCCGCCTTTCTGACGGCCACACCCGGCTCGGGGTGGCCGCGGGTGATCATGCCGCCATCTTGTGGCCGTTGCTGTGTGGGATGGCCAAGGCCAAGTACTACCTGATGACGGCTGACTTCATCGACGGGATCGAAGCTGAGCGGATCGGACTGGTCACCCGGTGCGTCCCCGATTCCGACGTGGTGGACGAGGCCCTGGGCATTGCCGAGCGGTTGGCCCAAGGGAGCAGGACGGCGATCCAGTGGACCAAGCAGGTCCTCAACCAGTGGATGGTGACCAATGCCCCCGTCTTCGGAGAGTCGCTGGCCTTGGAGATGATCGGTTTCCTCGGCCCGGACGCCAAAGAAGGCTTAGCTGCAGTGAAAGAACGCCGTCCACCGGACTTTCCGTCGGCTCGTGTGACCCCGTGACCGTGGGTGCCGGTTGGGCGCCCTCGGTGTCCAATGGTCCTGCATGGTCAATCGCGGCGGCGGAGGTCATGGCGCGTCGGGTGCTCACGGATGGGAGTGTCGCCCAGCTCTCGAGCTAGCTCGATGGGGCATCTGAACCCGACTGCCGCCAGGAGGCCGAATGGAGTGCGCCTACACGAACCCCACAGGCCCGATTCCGCCGCGTCAGGTTCCCTAGATGATCTGCGCCGTCAGGAGACGGTGACCAGTGTGCCGATGGGAGTCAGGGGATAGACCACTGCGGCGTTGGCCGGTGGCATCTCCACGCAGCCGTCGCTCTGTGGGTAGCCGTAACTGCCCCGCACGAAGCCGTGGAGGGCGTCGCCGCCGTTGAAATAGCTCACCCATGGGATCCCCGGGTCGACGTACTTGGACCCGTCGGGGTTGGTTCCCGACATGGTGGTCACCTTGTAGCGCAGGTAGACCGGGAAGGTGCCGGACGCCGTGGGAGCCCCGGAAACGCCGGTGTTGGCCCGGGTGGTGTAGACAGCGGCGCCGTTGCTGTAGACGGTGGTCGTCTCGGGAAGCGACTTCGAGACGTAGACGTAGTTGTACGGCGACGGGTTCACCGTGCCCGCCGAGGCATCGGCGAGCAGCTGCTGCCACACCCCGGGACCGGCCAGTCCATCGGTCTTCAGATTGTGCTGGGACTCGAACGCCATCACGGCGCCCTTGGTGATCTGGTTGGTCGTGCCAACGGTCCAGAGCCCTACCAGTGAAGCCGGCTCGGTCCATCGCCAGTTGAAGGTTCCCTCCTGAGCCTGGGCTGCTTCTTGAGGGGCGCTCAGTGGTCGAGCCGGGGTGAAGCTGACCGGCAGATAGCCCAGTTGGGCCAGGAGCTGCTGGAGACGCAGGGTGCTTCCGGCGGCCACGGTGAAGGTGGCTGTGACCGACTGGGCGAGGGCCTTGCCGTCGGCCCCGGTCACGCCGCCGTCGCCTCCCGGAACCGTGATGGTCTCGGTAGCCGACGGCACGAACGGGGCGGACGGTACGAACGCAAACGTCTCGGGGGTGACCTCGCGCCACACCCCGGCCACGGCCGGAGCCAGCGACGGTGTGGGGGAGTTGGGGCTGAGAGGATTCGAGAACTGGACCGACAGGGTGGCGTCGGTGGGCACATCGGTGGCACCCGAGGTCGGCGTCACCGTGGTCACGGTCAGGGGTCCCTGGTTCACTGCGGCGTCCACGCCGTGGACGGCGGTGGAGGTCGGGGAGGCAGCGGCGCGCTGGGACGGGCTGTGCAGGGCGTACGCCGCCACACCCACTCCGATGAGGATCACGGCGACACCTGCGGTGGCAATAGGAAGTACCTTGCGCCCCGTTCGGGCGCGAGGAGGCTCTGTGGACTTCGAATGTGCGTGCGCGGACGGCATGGATCTCCTTCGGTAGGAAGGGATTCTACCAGTCCAATGCAGGTTTACGGCAGCAAAACAACGAGAAATTGCTGTCGCCCGGTTCCCGGCTCAGGCGGTGGCCGCTCCCGCCGAAGCCGAGTCGATGCGGCTGCGTATGGCCGCCTCGACGTCGGCGATGAGCTGGAGGTCAGTCAGCTTTGCCCCATCGGGTCCCCGGACGTAGAAAGCATCGACCACGGCTGAGCCGAAGGTCGAGACCTTGGCCGAACTCACATCCAGGTTGCAGTCGACCAGGGCCTGGGTGATCCGGTGGAGCTGGCCCACCACATCTTCGGCACGCACCTCCACCACACTGGCCACGGCCGAGGCTTTGTTGTCCACACTGACCTGCGTGGACACCAAGTGGGGGGTGATAGCCCGCCGGTCGTTCCGGTAGGTCCTGGCCCGCTCCCTCAGCTTGGGCTCAATGGGAAGCGATCCGTCCATCACTGCGGCCAGGTCGTCGGCCAGGCGGGCGGCAGCCGGCCATCGGCCCCGGGCCGGTTCGGCGGTGAACATCTCGACCGCCACCCCGTCCTCGCCGGCGACCACGGCCGAACGGACGTTGAGCCCGTGGAGGGCGAGGACCCCGGTCACCTCGGCGAGAAGCCCAGGCCGGTCGGCGGCCACCACGGTTACCGTCGGATCCTCGATCGACAGGGCGGGGACACCGTGATCGCGCACGGTATCCATGATCACCCGGAGCTCGTCGGTGATCCATGGGGTCGGTGGCGGTGCCGGCTCACCGGCCAGGAGGCGTCCGGTCCGCTCGACCAACTCGGCTACCAGACCGGCCTTCCACGGGCCCCAGGCCGAAGGCCCGGTCGCCAGGCTGTCTGCTTCGACTAAGGCGGCCAGAAGCTCCAGCGTGTTCCGGTTGCCCACTTCGGAGGCCACCCGTTCGGCGGTAGCCGGGTCGTCGAGATCTCGCCGGGTGGCGGTGTCGGGGAGCAGGAGATGGAGTCGCACCATGGTGACCAGCGTGTCGACGTCGTCGGGGGGAAGGCCCATCCGTGCCCCGATCGTGGCCACCAGGTCCATCCCGACGTCGGTGTGGTCACCGGGGAACCCCTTGCCGATGTCGTGGAGCAGGGTGCCGAGCAACAAGAGGTCGGTCCGGGCCACGCGGTGGGCCAGGATGGCGGCGTTGGCCGTGGCCTCGAGGAGGTGACGGTCGACCGTGAACCGGTGGTAGGGGTTGCGTTGAGGCTTGTTGCGCACCGCTGCCCATTCGGGCAGGTAGCGCTCGAGAAGGCGACGCTGGTCGAGGGCCTCGAGGGCATCGATGGCAGACGGGCCGGTGGCGAGCACCTTGACCAGGGTGCCCCGGAGTTCGTCGCTCCAAGGCTCGGTCGGAAGTGGCGCCTTACGGCCGAGGAGGTTGAGGGCGTCCCGTCCGATGGGAAGATTCTTCTCGGCGGCGACCCGGGCCAGTCGGATGGACAGGGAGGGGTCGCCGGACACGTCGGCCGAGGGGGTCAGCACGACCTCGTCGTCGGTCACCCCGATACCGGGTTCGTCAGCGAGCTCGGTGACGTTCGGAGTCTCCTCGGTGCCACGGCCACCGGCCCGTCGGCGTGAGCGCCCCGACCGCTTCGATCGCTGCCAGGCCCCTCGTCGTCGCCACGCATCGTCGCCTTCCCAGGTAACGGTCCGACCCGCGGTGGCCACGTCGAGCATCAGGGCGTCGGAATTCTCCTCGCCGAGTGCCTTGGCCACCTGGTCCTGTTCTTGGAGGAGCAGGCGGTTCTGCTCACGCCCGGCCCGGCGGTGCAACTCGACCCGGATGGAGGTGAGTACACGCCTGGCACTGTCGATGGCCACCGTGTCTACATAGTCGGCGAGGGCGGGAACAGCCATCATGAGGGCGGTCAGAGCGGCGATGTCCCGGAGCCCCCCGTGGGACTCCTTCAGGTCCGGTTCGAGCAGGAAGCCGACGTCGCCGTTCGACCGGTGCCGCTCGGCGACCAGGTCGACCAGTACCGTCAGCCACGGTGGCTTCTGCTTCTCCCACCGCTCTCGAGCCCCCTCGATCACCGGCTCGGCCACCTTCGGATCACCGCAGACCACCCGGGCGTCCAGGAGCCCGAGGGCGACGCGGAGGTCCTCGGCCGCCATCTCGAGGGCGTCCGCGGGCCTCCGGACGCTGTGGTCAAGGGTGATCCCTTCGTCCCACACCGGATACCAGATCTTGTCGGCCGTGGCGGACAGGTTGCGCCTGCCCTTGTGAAGGAGCACCACGTCGAGATCGCTGAACGGACAGAGTTCAGAGCGCCCGTAGCCACCCACCGCTACAAGGGCGAGGCCACGGCTGTCGCCGTCGGTAGCCCGGTCGAACAGATCCTTCAGCCACTCATCGGCGGCTTCGGCGTAGGCCAGGCAGAAGGCATCGCCGTGCAGGTCGGTACGCTCGATGAGCGCTTGCCGTCGGGCGCGCAGGGACACGGCCGGACCGTATCACCAGGTGAGGAGGCCGCGGCTCATGGACGCCCTGGTGCAAGTACCTAACTGAGGGTGACGAACGTTCTTCGCGGTGGGCCGTTACCCTTGAGACATGGCCGACGAGGAACGTAGCGGACTCAGTCTGTTCGACGGTGTGCTCATCGTGGGGGGCGGGATCATCGCCATCGTGGTGGCGTTCGCCATCCTCAGTTTCGTGGCCGGCGTGATCTGGTTCATCGTGAAGCTGGTCGTGGTGGTGGCCCTCATCGCCCTGGTGGCCAAGTTGGTCTTCGGCCGCCGTTCGTGAGCGGTCACTCGACGCGCTGAGATCAGCCGATCATCGACTCGAACAGTTCGATGTGCTCGGCCACCATGCGTTCGGTCGAGAAGTAGCCCTCGACAGCCAGCCGGCAGTCGCTGCGTTTCAGTTGATCGAGCTTGCCGATGGCCTCGACCATGGCATCTTCGTCCTGGCAGATGAAGCCGGTGCGCCCTTCATCCACTACCTCAGGCGCCGCGCCTTCTGGAAATGCCAGCACCGGGGTGCCGCAGGCCATGGCCTCGATCATCACCATGCCGAACGGCTCGTTCCATCGGATCGGGAACAAGAGGGCCGCCGCCCCTGCCAGGAGTTCGAGCTTGCGCTCATGGGAGACCTCGCCCAGGTACAGGGCATCCGGGCCCAGTAGTGGCTCCACTTCCTCGGTGAAGTAGCGCATCTCCCAGGGTTCGCGCATCTTTGCTGCCAGCATGATGCGGATTCCCGCCTTCTTGGCGATCCGGATGGCTCGATGGGCACCCTTGTCGGCGGCCATCCGACCGAGAAACAGGACGTAGGGCCCATCCTCATCACCGCTGCCGTCACCGACCGGGAAATGGGTTGCGTCGACACCGTGGTGGATGACCCGGGCGATGGGGATGTCGGGCGCCGACCGTCGCTGGGCGTGGGAGATGGCGATGATGGGCACGCGGGCCGCATTCACTCGGTAGATGTCGGTGAGCTCTTCGTTGAAGGGCCCGTGGATGGTCGTGGCAACGGGGAGACCGGGATAGTGCTCCGAGTGGAACGGGCCCATCACCGTGTGGTCGTGGACCACATCGCAGTCACGTACTGCCTCGTAGGCATGGATGACGTGACGGATTTCGGGGACGGCAGCCCCGATGCGAGTGCCCTCGGCCGCCGGCAGGACCCATTTGCGGGGTACCGGACAGGTCGAGTCGCCCGTGGCGAACAAGAGCACGTCGTGGCCGGCGTCTTGAAGGCCCCTGGCCAACTGGTCGACGACCAGCTCGATCCCTCCGTAGAGCAGGGGTGGGATCGGAGTCCAGGGAGGGGCGATCATTCCTATCCGCATGAGGAGATTCAAGCATCCCGACGAGGAGGATAGGATCGCCGGACGCCACGGCGGCGTGGCCGAGTGGTTTAGGCAGGGGCCTGCAAAGCCCCGTACGGCGGTTCGATTCCGCCCGCCGCCTCGAAGGAAACCTGCTGGTCAGCATCGAGCTTCGAGATGCTGACCAGGTGGTGAGCGGTACTCATGGCACCTTTGTCGCGGCCCTAGACCCGAGGGAACTGTCCGTCGGTGAACCTTGTGTGACAGAGACCGTTGTGCGGCCATGGCCGCAGCCTGGGTGCGAACATCGGTCCCAGGCCCCTTCGGGAAGGGTCGGGAGTCCATCCACACGGCGCGGCCTCGTCTATGGGCGCAGGCTTCCTGAGGACTCGGGCGGCGGCCTAGAAGCACCAGCTCAGAAACTCTGTACCGACCTCCTTGTGTGCCACCGGGCTTTTTCGCTATTACCCCCGGCCGATGATCAGGATGGTGGACCCGACTGCCAACCGGGTGTCCCGGCGACTTGCGCTGACTCACTCCGAGGCGAGGTCCCACACCATTCCGGTGCTCTCTGATCCCTGAAGCAGGCGATTGGCCGGGACATCCTTGTCGATGTGGCCGATGAGGCCCCGGTAGACGCCGAAGCCCACCAGCTGCTGCAGCCGAGGGGGAAACCGACGGACGGTATCCAGGCCGAGCCCCAGCTGTTGGTTCTCCTGCTGTCGGATGTAGCCGGCGCAGTAGTTCATGGCGATGCCCACCCGCCGGTCCGAGGTGGTGTTCGCTCCTCCGCCGTGCCACAGGCTCCCGTGCCAGACCAGGACACTGCCCCGTGCCATCACGGCCGGAATGGAGTCGTACCGACTGGACAGGTCGGGTGACTCGGCCGCGAGGTGGGAACCGGGGATGATCCGGGTGGCCCCGTTCTCCTCGGTGAAGTCGGTCAGCGCCCACATGGTGTTGCATACCGTGGCCGGATGGGGTTTGGGCAAGGGGATGACCTGGTCGTCAGCGTGGATGGGCTGGGCGGTCTCACCGGGGCCGATGGCGATGGAGGAGAGCGAGGACACCAGCAGGCCGGGGTCGAGCACCCGCTCGCAGATGGGGAGGAGTTCGGGGTGGACAGGGATCTGTTCGAAGTGGCGTCCGTGGGCCAAGAGGTTGTAGATGCGCACGGTATGCCTGCCCTCGAAGGCGTTGTCGGCCGGGACCGTGCCCAGCTCGTGCTCGAGGCGTGCG
The DNA here is from genome assembly GCA_963817985.1 of uncultured Acidimicrobiaceae bacterium. Classification (GTDB taxonomy): domain Bacteria; phylum Actinomycetota; class Acidimicrobiia; order Acidimicrobiales; family RAAP-2; genus Bog-756. The sequence continues at coordinate 169,776 of CAWFQI010000016.1, forward strand.
AGGTCGTCAGTGAGGGCATCGAGCAGATCCAGGTCGATGGCGTCCTCGACGATGGTGTACCCATCCCGTTCGATCCGCTGGGCATGATCATCGGCACGGATCGCATGGTCGGCATCGGTCATGGCAACCCCCTTCACCAATTGCTCGACCTCCGAGCCTATGGTGCTGGGGTGGCGAGGAAGAAAGGGGTCGGCGCCCGGACAATTTCTACGAGCTGCTGACCTGCGGATGGAAGGGCCACGCCCTGGTGGGAACCGACGTTGCCCACATCGGTACCGAGGATGCCCTGCTGGTTCGGGAGCGGGGTGGAGTCCGGTGGTACCGCTGCCTCCGGTGTGACGCCTGGCTTCCCGATAGCCCGCCGGAGCATCCGGCTCGGGATCGGATGCCGGACCGGGACGAGATCGAGATCCCCGCCCGTGGTCCGATGCTCCGCGACAGGTACGTGCTGCGGCTGATCGCTGTCGACCGGGCCATCCACGTGATCGTGCTGACCACGCTGGCGATCATCCTGTACACGTTCGCCCGGCACGACGCCACGCTGCACCGTGACTACGTCAACATCATGAGCGACCTGTCGGGTACGACGCCGGGTGAGTCCCAGGTCCGGGGTGTCCTCGGGTATCTCGGTCGAGCCTTCAAGTACTCGCCGGCCCGCCTGATCCAGCTCGGGCTTCTGGTCACCGCCTATGCCGCCCTGGAGGCGACCGAGATGGTGGGGCTGTGGTTGTCCAAGCGGTGGGCCGAGTACCTGACCCTGGTGGCCACGGTGGCGCTCATCCCCATCGAGATCTACGAGCTGTCCCTCAGCGTGAGCGTGTTCAAGATCATCACGCTGGTGATCAACGTGGCCATCGCCGTCTACCTCCTGTTGGCCAAGCGGCTGTTCGGACTGCGAGGTGGCGGCCAGGTCCAGATGGAGCGCCATCGGAGTTCGGTGGCTGGGCGGCGATCGAACGGATGAGCCCCCCGGCAGCTGCCTCAGTCCCGTAGGCCGGGAGGACTCACTCGGTCCCGAGGTCGCGGTCGATCCGCGGCGTTCCGTCCATGGCTGATCGGACGGCCTGACTGGTGGCGGTGGTATCGTCACGCGCCACGGGCCGTTGGCGCAGTTGGTAGCGCACTTGCATGACACGCAAGGGGTCGTGGGTTCAAGTCCCGCACGGCCCACCAGTGAAAGCCCAGTTCAGGACCGTAAATCCTGAACTGGGCGGGTCCCCGAAAGCGCCAAAATGGCCCGATGGTCACATTTTGGTCACACGAATTTGCTACGTTGGTCCCGTCGGGGTGACCGAGGAGCGTTCGTGCAGGGACGGGTGTACCGCAGGGGAACGGGCTGGGCCTTCAAGGTCGACCTGCCCTCGCGACCCGGCCACCGGACAGCGCCGACAACGCCAGAAGGGCGGCTTCGCCACCCGCAAAGCGGCCGAGGAAGGCCTGACCGATCTGCTCGGTGAGATCCGGACGGATGTCGTCGCCGGCACCGGGACCATCAAGCTCGAGGGCTGGCTGACCGAATGGCTGGCCGCCGTGAAGCCTTCGCTGCGCCCGAGCACGTACTCCCTCTACTCGACCGCCGTCACCAGCTGGATCACGCCGAGGATCGGTGCGCTCAAGTTGGCCGAGGTCACCCCCCAGGTCGTCCAGCGGCTCTACACCGACCTGGCCACCTCGGGTGGCCGAAGTGGCCAGGGCTTGAGCCCCCGCTCGGTCCGGCTGGCCCACCAGGTGCTGCAGCAGGCGTTCGCCAAAGCGGTGCAGTGGAAGCTCACGGCGAACAACCCACTGGCCTCGGGCATCATCCTGCCCCGCATGGAGCCCAAGGAGATGAAGACCCTCAGCGCCGAGGATGCCAAGGCGTTCCTCGACGCCACCGCCGATGACCGGTTGGGTCCACTGTGGTGCCTTCTGCTCACGACCGGGTCTGCGACGGGGCGAGGCCCTCGGGCTGCGTTGGAGCGACGTCGACCTGGCCGACGCCCGGCTGGAGGTGCGCCAGACCGTGGTGGCGGTGAAGGGGACGCCGTTGATCTCGGAGCCGAAGACCAAGACGGGCCGACGGACGGTCTACCTGTCGGGGAGGACGATCGAGGCCCTCAAGGACCAACGGGCCCGCCAGAAGGCCGATCGGAAGCTGGTCGGGAGCGCCTGGGAGGACTCGGGCCTCGTCTTCACGACGACGACCGGGGGACTGCTCCATCCGAGGAACGTGCTGCGGGACTTCCAGATCGCGCTGGACAAGGCCAACCTGCCCAAGGTCCGGCTCCACGACCTCCGCCACACCGTGGCCACGCTGCTGCTCCACGAGGGCGCTCACCCCAAGGTGGTCCAGGAACTGCTCGGCCACGCCAACGTGGCCATCACGCTGAACACCTACTCGCATGCCACCCCAGGACTCCATCGGGAGGCCGCCGACATGCTCGAGGGCGTGCTCAAGCTCTGATCGTCACCATCTCCCGCAGGGCGTCGACCGGCACCCGGAGGAGCCGGTCCCCGATCCTGACGCAGGGGAGCCCTTCGGCCCCGCCGGTCGCCTCGAATCGACGGGCCAGCTCGTAGGCCGCCGATCTCCCGATCCGGAGGAACTTCGCCGCCTCGGGGATGGTCAAGAGCGTGACCTCCGTCGGCGGTGGGCGGCGTTCGGCCGGCTCGTCGGTGTCTACCAATCGAAGATGGTCGTGGGTGGTCATCGTGATCCTTCCGGCCGTTGTCCAGTCGCGTCGCGAAGCGTGCTGTCCAGTTCGTTCTGGACCGACCGACGGTCCTGACATCAGCGGATCGGTGCTGGCGTCGCATGTCCATTGTCCAGATCAACGTCACCCTCAACGTCACCCTCGGATATCTCGCCAGCATCACCAACGTCACCCTCGGGCTCCAGCGGGCTGACGGCAACGTCACCCTCGCAGGTCAGAGCACTGTCGGTGTGAGCGAGGAGGCGCCACAGGCCAGATGACCGTCTTCCGGGCCCACATCAGCATTCCCGCCGGCATCGAGCCGGTGGAAATGCTGTATCCCGGCCCTGTTCGGCGGGGCAGCGTACGGGGGCGCACGCCCTGCCGTGTGGCCACTCATGATGGTTCCCGGAGTTCGCACGTGCTCGGGGATCGAGAGAGGCGCCCAGGCGGGCATCGAGCCCGCCTGGGCGCCAGGGTGACTCAGCACATCGGCTCCGCCAAAGCGGTACGGAAATGATCCACACCTGTGCACTCGAGTGCGGGAACGTCACCCTGAGCGCAATCCCGTCTCGTATCGGGCCTGGAGCTCAAACCCAGGTGCGAGGCGGCTCCCTCGACGTCGAGCCGAGGGGAGCCGCCTCCCCGAATATCCGTGGCGGAGCCGATCCAGGGGTTTTGGGTCAGACGTCCTCGGTGCTCACACGGGGCACGGAGCAGTGATCCTCCCGTCGGGGATCGAGAGAGGCGCCCAGGCGGGCATCGAGCCCGCCACGGGCGCCTGGATGACACAGCAGATCGGCTCAGCGGGAGCGGGACAGATCATGTCCACACAGTTGCACTCGAAGTGACAGTGCCGCCCTCGCCGTCTCGAGCTCGACTTCGCACAGTGACGGAGCCCGCCACGGGAGGGCGACGGTCCCATCAAGATGCAGGTGTGTGGACAATTGAATGTACCGGTCTGGCGGAGCCGAGGGTGACGTTCTCATCGGCGGCCATGGCGGGCTCGATGCCCGCCTGGGCGCCGCTTCGTGAGTGAAGCCGATGCGACAGACGCGATCGTTCGGCTGTGAGCGTGCCCTACGAGACCCTCACCGCGCTGCCTTCAGGTTCGTGAGGCCAGCGGTTCGCCAAAGCCGGCCAGAATGGCCGGAGAGGCGACAGCGGGCCGGGGCCAGGGTAGTTGGGTGCCCGCCCCGGCAAGGGGGCCCTGTGCAATCGTGTTCGGCCGTCTCCGGAGGGGTCGGTCGACCCAGAGACGCAGGGCGTCTCAGCCGTCGCCCAATCGCTTCTCGCCGGAACTTGGTCGGAGCCGGAACCACGGCCGTCATGCTGGCTGTGACCGTTCTTCTCAGGCGTGAGGGTGACGTTCGTCCGATAGCTACACGGGTGAAGGTGACGTTGAACGGGTGGCGAGTGCGTGAGGGTGACGTTGCTCCAATACTCACAAGCGAGGGTGACGTTGGGGGAGTGGGAGCGGTCTTCAGGGTGACGTTCGTCCCACACCCACAGAGGCGAGGGTGACGTTCGGGGTGACGTAGACCCACCGTGGGATCATCTCCCTGGAGGACCGAAGTCGCCGAATTGGCCCGATCTGTCCCAATAACGCGATCGGCCGGTGGAAGTGCCCCCGACCGGCACATTGAGGACGCTCGAGACCCCAAGGCGGTCATGGAGTCCACCCGGATGGGCGAGATGTGTCGAGAAAGGGTAGATTCTGCGATCCGTGTGTATCCGGCACGGATCATCACGGTGGAGGCCATTTTGATGAGCGACCTTTGTGTGCGTGGCATCCGTGGGTGAGACCGTCGGTCTTTCCGATCTCCAGCTGGTTGATGGGCTCGTTCTCCGTCAGGAGAACTGCCTGGCCGAGATCTACCGTCGCCATGCTTCTCCGACCGCCGCCACTGCCAAGATGGTCCTGGGCAACTCATCGATGTGCCAAGACGTCGTGGCCGAGGTGTTCCTTGCTCTCTGGCTGAAACCACAGAGCTTCGACCCCGACCGTGGAAGTCTCCTGGGATTCCTTCGTCTAAAGGCTCGGGGTCGCAGTATCGACATCGTTCGTTCCGAGGTTGCGAGGCGCCGGAGAGAGGAGAATGAAGCACGGGCCAATGGCCACTACGCAAGCGAGGCCGACCAGGACTACCTGACTTCGGAGGCAGCCGAGGAGATGCATAAGGCACTGGCTTCGCTGATTCCTCGGGAGCGAGAGGCAATCGAACTCGCCTTCTTCACCGGAATGACCTACGTCGAGGTAGCCGAGCATCTGGACCTGCCCGAAGGCACAGTTAAATCTCGGATTCGTTCCGGGCTTCAGCACGTTAGGGTGATTTTTGAGGCGAAACTGCTGGCAGAGACACAGTCAGAGTTTCCGACGTCGCCCGATAAAGGACGGCTATGAGTTCCGACTGGGAACAAGGAGTACAGGACGCCGGAAGGCTCGCAGCGGTGGAGCGCTCCGGACTGATCGGACTATCAGGCGATGACGCATTCGACCGGTTGCTCGAACTGGCTATCGCAGTGACGGGGGCTCCCCGAGGAGTAATCGCCGTTGTAGACGGTGAGGACACGACAGCGATCAGTGGCTGTGGCTTTCCTGAAGGGCTACCGCTCTTTGCCCCTCTCGATTTTTCATTCTGTCGGTATGTTGTAGGGCACGGTCGGCCCTTTCTGGTCGAAGATGCCCTCAACGATCCACGCACAATCGGCGATCCGGCCATTACCGCCTTCACCGCTGTGGCCTGGATCGGGTTTCCTGTCGAGGACTCTCGTGGGAATGTTCTTGGCAACTTCTGCCTGATGGACTCAACACCTCGGGAGTGGAATTCGGTTGATATCCAAACGGTGGCGACTTTGGCCCAAGCGGCCTCGACGGAGATCGCCCGCCGTGAACTGCAGGCCGAAGTCGGTGAAGCTGGTGTCAGACCTGCCGGACCCGGAGCCAAATCGAGCGTCTAGCCGGGCTCCCCTGTCCCTAAACGCCGGTTCGGTACGGGTGTCCGGGAGGAGGGCTACCGGATGTTGGTCGAAACCCGGATGGCTCCGCAGTCCGTGCACTGACGCTGGCGATGAGGTCGGTTCCGGTCAGGTTGCCACTCCCAGGTAGACCACTGGTGTGGGCAGGACCGCTCCGCAAAGGCTGACCGCAACATCCGTACTCTCCACCAGCTAAACGGCCGAAGGGTGCTGGGGGTCATGGAACCATCATCCCACGACCGGGATAACGTCCCACATCGCCGGGGCGTGGAGCACACCCCACTCGCCATCTTCTAGGGTCATCACATCCGGTTCATGAGGAGGGATGCTCATGTATGCAATCGTCGCCAACGTCAGAGTCGAGAATCCTGACGAAGCTCGGCTCCTGCTGCCTCAAGCCCGAGAGACGCTGGTGTCCCGGGCACCGGGCATCGTCAATGGGTACTGGCTCGAACCGATCGACGGGGTCGGAACCTCGGTGCTGCTCTTCGAGACCAAAGAACTTGCCGAAGAAGCAGCCAAATACCCACTGCCGCCGATACCAGGAGTAACCCCGCTCAATATGGCGATACGAGAAGTGTTCCTCAAGGTCTGAGATTGCATGCGTGGGTATCCCCCAACGCCGGATCGAGGCCGCAGACCGATCGTGCTGTAGCGTTCGGGCTACCTCCTCTCAGGAACCGAGGCGTTGCCATGAGCGTTACGACCGTGACTCGATTTCACGCTGCCGAAGGCCAGGAGGTGACGCTCCTCGAACTGCAGACAGAGGGCCGGAAACGCATGCTGGCCGCCGACGGGTGTGAGTCCTTCGAGATTCTCGTGGATCAGGTCGATCCACGGTCCTCTGCATTCATCCAGACTTGGTCGACACGAGAGGCTCACGATGCCGCCTTCGGCGAGTTGATCATGGCAAGTGGTCACTTGGAGAAGGTGCTTGCAGCTCTCGATGAGGGCGTCGTTCAGAGTTTCTACGACGTGGTCTCCTAAGCCAGTCTGCCTGCCCCAGACCGCCAGGATCGGGTCGGCTATTGACTCCGGCTGGTCCGATCACCTCCACGGTCAGCAACCACGGCAACACATCTGATCTCCACCACAGCCTCGGGAGGCCACAGTTCGGTGATACCGACTGGAGTCCAGGCTGGATAGGGCGGTTCCAGAAACTCGGCGGCGACCTTCAGCATGAAGTCGGCCTGGCTTCGCAGGTTGACGTGGTAGGAGTTGATTTCAACAACGTCTGACCAACTAGCACCCGCCTCAGCGAGCGTGGAGGAGACGTTGCGGAATGCTCCTCGTAGCTGCTCCTCGGGTTCATCGGGAAAGACGTCTTCCGGTGTCTCTCCGGCGTGGCTAGACACACGGAGTGTGTCACCGGACCACACGGCGGCCGGAATATGAGTCTCCTTGTAGAAGTCCGTCCAGTCGGACGGGACAACAGCATCCGGCCCGCTCGGTTCGGCTCTGCTCGTCGCCATTTGTCCTCTACCTGCCTTTCTCATCGGCGTCGGTTGAATATGGCTCGGACTGTCCCAGACCGCTGGTTGGGTGGGCTACTCGTCCCAATCCGGCGACCACTCGACGATCCACCCTCCCAGACCCACGATCTCTAATGCCCTGCGGACGATTCCACCGGGCCTGGTCACCACAAGTTGGCCCTGACCTTCGGCCAAGATCCGGTTGCGTGCTGCGACGATTGCAGTGATGCCGGTCGAATCCATGAAGGTCAGCTGAGACAAATCTACGATTACGGTTGACCCGGCGATTTCGGCCAGCGCATCTGAGAGGCCATCGGCGGTGGCCATATCTAACTCGCCTTGCAGCGAGACGATGTGAATGCCCGGCAGATCACGGGCGGAGATGCTGAAATCGGGCGACACAAGAACGACCTGTCCGCCGAAAGTTGCAGGTGGCGCATTGCCAGGAGGCCGGTCAGCGCTCTAATCGTAGCGGATCTCCTACGACTGCCCCCGAACAGTGACACTGTCCTTGAGGGTCCACCGCTGTCCGGCTGGTCCTCAATAGCTTCGGGAGCACTGGAGGATTCGGTCTGACTTGAAGAATCATGAGGCGCCTTCGGGTGTCGTCGACCGGGACCTTCCAGTCAGCACATTGACAACGGCACGCCCCGTCTCCGAGGTGGGTGATTGGTCAGGACTGCGCCAACAGTCCCGACCGCCCGTCGCTCCGATCCGAGACGGCCGTGCCACCCCTCAACCGCGTAAGGAAGGAAGGGATGGCCATGACCATCGTAGAAGCTCCCCCCGGCATCACGGGTGGTGTCGACACCCACCTCGACACCCATGTAGCCGCGGCACTCGACCCACTGGGCCGCCTCGTCGGCACGGAGTCCTTCGCTGCCGATGCCGCTGGCTTCAAGGCCCTGCTGGCCTGGCTTGAGGAGTTCGGCCAGGTGGACAAGGTCGGTGTCGAGGGCACCGGTTCCTATGGAGTGGGACTGGCTCGATTCCTGCGCCGCAAGGGCGTCGAAGTGATCGAGGTCAACCGGCCCAACCGTCAGGCCAGGCGCAACCACGGCAAGTCCGATCCCCTTGATGCCGTCGAAGCGGCCCGGGCGGTCATCAGTGGCCGAGCACTCGGAACAGGCAAGACCAAAGACGGTCCCGTCGAGGCCATCCGAGTACTCGTCGTGGCCAAGCGCTCAGCCCGTCAGGCTCGGGTGAAGGCCATCGTCCAGATGCGCCATCTCGTCATCACCGCCCCTGACCAGCTGCATTCCCGCCTGAAGGGCCTGACGGTCACGGCACTGGTGGCTGAGTCAGCCAAGCTGCGAGCCACCCGAGCGTCGGATCCGGTGACAGCGGCCACCAAGGCATCGCTTTGTTCGCTGGCCCACCGAATCCAGGCCCTCGAGGCCGAGCTCGATGAGCTGAACGAGCAGATCGAGTCGCTGTTGCTCGCCACCGCGCCCGACCTTATGGCCAGGTTCGGAGTCGGGCCCGACACTGCGGCATCCCTTTTGGTGGCCGCCGGTGACAACCCCGAACGCCTCCACTCCGAGGCAGCGTGGGCGCACCTCTGCGGGGTTTCCCCCGTTCCGGCCGATTCCGGGAAGAACGCCGGTCACCTACGCCGGCACCAGGGTGGTGACCGCCAGGCCAACAGCGCACTCTGGCGCATCGCCATGGTGCGCATCGCACACGACCCCGAGACACGTATGTACTTCGACCGTCGAGTGAAGGAAGGCCGGACCAAGCGGGACATCATCCGGATCCTTCAGCGCTACATCGCCCGCGAGGTCTATCGCTACCTCCCTCGCGGCTGAATCCCCGGCCCGTGGGTCTGGCTCACCCCCTAACTGTCGTCCTTCGGGGCTGACTTACCGGCGACCCGCCGACCCACGATCCGGGCTCTCTTCCACCAAGACGCGTGACTTCATAAGAGCATGCCCTCGCTGAGCGATTGGCTCATCACTGTTTTGTCCGCTGTCTTCACCCCGGAGCCCCTCGAAGGGGCTTGACATTGATAGGAGCGT
>CAWFQI010000017.1:0-21727 GCA_963817985.1 uncultured Acidimicrobiaceae bacterium
GGTCCGGATGGCCTCGATGGCCATCGGGTCCTTCTCGACGAAGGTGACCGAGGACGCACCCCGGGAGAGCGCTTCGATCCCGAGCGCCCCCGACCCGGCGAACAGGTCCACCACCTGGGCCCCCTCCACGCCTCCTTGGCTGTAGAGGATGTCGAAGATGGCCTCACGGACGCGGTCCGACGTCGGTCGGATACCGGTCGCCGACGGCGCCGCCAGCCGGCGACCACGGAGTTCACCACCGATCACGCGCACCTAACCAGCCTACCGGCGAGCCTCGGGACCCCGGCGTGGCCGACCGGCCCGTCGGCCCCCCTTCGGCCGGGCCATCCGGGTTCGGGGACGGCGCCGCTCAGCTCTTGAAGAGGAATTCGGCCTCGTCGTCGCCGATGAAGATCCGGAGCTCCTCTTCGAGCAGGGGGTGATCGACCAGCAGCGGGTCCTCCCCGACCACGGCCACGGCCATCTCCCGGGCCCGAACGACCAGGTCCTGGTCGCCGATGAGCTTGGCCAGCCGGAGGTCGCTCCGACCCTTCTGGCGGGCCCCGAGGATCGTGCCCTCGCCCCGCAGCTCGAGGTCGACTTCGGCCAACTCGAAGCCGTCGGTGGTGCGCTCCATGGCCGACAGGCGGGCCTCGGGCTCGGGTGCTTCGTTCTCGGACAGCAGGTAGCACCAGGCCGGCTCGTTGCCCCGGCCCACCCGGCCCCGCAGCTGGTGCAGCTGGGCGATGCCGAACCGGTCGGCGTCCTCGATCACCATCACCGAGGCCGCCGGGATGTCCACCCCCACCTCGATCACCGTGGTGGCCACCAACACCTCGAGATGGCCGGCTCGGAACTCGGCCATCACCCGTTCCTTCTCGGCCGACGGCAGCTGGCCGTGGAGCAGCCCGACGCGAAGCCCGGCGAGCTCGGCCGAGGCCAGCCGGTCGGCCTCGGCCACCACCGAGGTGGCCTCGACCCGCTCGGATCCCTCGACGAGGGGACACACCACGAAGGCCCGATGCCCGGCCGCCACCTCGGACCGGATCCGGGACCAGGCCTCCTCGGCTTCGAGCGGGGTCCGGAGCCATCGGGTCTCGACCGGCTGCCGACCCGGGGGCAGCTCGTCGATGATGGTCATGTCGAGGTCCCCGAAGACGACCATGGCCGCGGTCCGAGGGATGGGGGTGGCCGTCATCACGAGGAGGTCGGGGTCCCGCCCCGTCCCGTCCGGGCCGCGCCCCTTGTCCCGGAGGGCGGCCCGCTGCTCCACGCCGAATCGGTGCTGCTCGTCGATGACCACCACCCCGAGCGAGGAGAAGGCGACCTGGTCGGTGAGCAGGGCGTGGGTGCCGATGAGGATGTCGACGGTACCCGAGGCCAGGCCGGCGTGGATGACCTTCCGCTCGGCCGCGGTACTCCGGTTGGTGAGGAGGGCCACGCCGAGGGGTCGCCGACCCTCGAGGGTGGCCGGGTCGGGGACGCTCAGCCCGGCCAGCAGGGAGCGCACCTCGTCGGCATGCTGCTCGGCCAGGACCTCGGTCGGAGCCATGAGGGCAGCCTGGTGCCCGCCCTCGGTGGCCGTCAGCATGGCGGCCACCGCCACCACGGTCTTCCCCGACCCCACGTCCCCTTGGAGCAGGCGGTGCATGGGCAGCGGGCCGGCCAGGTCGTCACGGATGGAGGTGATGGCGCCCTGCTGGGCGCCGGTGAGCTCGAAGGGCAGCCGTTCGAGGAACGAGGCGACGAGCGGTCGGCTGCCGTCGGGACGGGTGGTGTCGTCCACCACATGGCGGATGCCCCGGGCGTCACGCTGCAGGCGGGCCTGGCGGAGGACCAGGGCCAGCTGGAGCCGGAAGAGCTCGTCGAAGGCCAGTCGCCGCCGGGCCGGCTCGGTCAGCTCGCCGTGGGCCGGCCGGTGGATGTCGTTGTAGGCGGTGGTGCGATCGACCAGTTCGAAGCGGTCCCGCCAGGAGCTCGTCACCGGATCGGCGAAGTCACGGGCCCGGTCGAGCGCCTCACCGACGATCCGACTGATGCGCAGCGAGGTCAGCTTGGCTTTGTCGGTGAGCGGATAGATCGGGTACACCCGGCCCCGCCGCGCCTTCCCGTCGGCTCCCTCGTCGGCATCGTCGCCACCCCCCTCGGCGTCACCGTCCTCGCCGGGCAGCTCCAACACCTCGGCCATGGGGCTGTTCAGCTGCGGGGCGTCCCGGTAGGTGCCGATCGACCCGAAGAACAGGGCCAGGGTCCCGACCGGCAGCTGCTTGGCCCGCCAGGCCTGGTTGAAAAAGACCACCCGCAGGCGACCGCTGTCGTCGGCGATGGTCAGCTCCACCCGGGAGGGTCCCCGTCGCCGCCCCCGCCCATAGCCCGAGGAGGCCTGGCTCACCCGGACCACCCGGGCCAGCACCGAGACCTTCTCCCCCGCCACCAGCTCGGCAATGGGTCGCAGGCGGGTGCCGTCGAGGTACCGCCTCGGGTAGTGGGTCAACAGGTCGAGCACCGAGGTGATCCCGAGCTCGGCCAGCTCCTTGTCGGTCCTCGGTCCCACCTGGTGCAGCTGGGCCACGGGGAGCTCGGCCAGCTGACGGAGCTTGCGCTGGACCCCGGCGGTGCCCTCGGTCGGGTCCTCGGGGCTCACTCGATGGAGAACAGGTACGGGTAGAGGGGCTGGCCCCCGTGGTGCACCTCGGTCTCCACATCGGGCCGCTGGTCGCGGAGCCACTCGGTGATCCGGCGGGTGTCGGCCGCCCCCGACCCCTCCCCCTCGATGATGGTCACGAGGCCGTGGCTCTCCTCCACCAGGGCCTCGAGAAGCGAGCATGCGGCACCAGCCAGGGAGTCGGCCACGACCTCGATCCCACTGCGGGAGAGGCCGAGCCAGTCGCCGGTCGTGATCGGGCCGACGCGGCTGTCCGAGTCCCGGACGGCTCGGGTGACCTCGCCGGCCACCACCGAACGGGCCGAGGTCTCCATGGTCTCGGCGTTGACGGCGCCCTCGGCCTCGGGGTCGTAGGCCAACAGGGCGGCGAAGCCCTCGGCGATGGTGTCGGTCGGCACCACCCACACCGACTTCTCGGTCAGATCGTCGACCCGTTCGGCCACCGGCCGGATGTTGCCGTTGTTGGGCAGGATGATCACCGAGGTGGAGCGGACCGACTCCACCGCCTCCACCAGCTCGGCGGTGGACGGGTTCATGGACTGACCGCCGGCTATGAGACCCTGGACCCCGAGAGAGCGGAAGATCCGACCGATGCCGTCCCCCGTCGCCACCGCGACCACGCCGGTGGTCGGCGGCGGGCCGGGGGGGATGGGTGCAGGTCCGCTCCCCACCGTGTCTGCCGCCTCGCGCACCCAGCGTTCCTCTTCCACCTGCTCGAGGAGGTCGGTGACCCGGACACTGCGGGGTCGGCCGGCGTCGAGGGAGGCCTCGATGGCCGCGCCGATGTCGTCGGTGTGGATGTGGCAGTTCCACAGGCCGTCCCCGCCCACCACCACGATGGAGTCGCCGATGCCCGCCCAGACCTCCTTGAACGACGGAATGGTCTCGTCCGGTGCTTCCAGGAGGTACATGACCTCGTAGCGCAGCCCGGCCAGGGCCTGCTGGGCCGAGTCGGCCTCGCCGTCGGGACCGTGCGGTGCCGGCGAGGCCATGCCGGGGGCCTCGGGGTTGAGTGGGCCGAACACGGTGTCGGGCGGCTCGGGCGCCACCGGCATGGGCCGCCCGTCGACCACGGTCAACATGGCGTCGAGCAGGAGCAGGAAGCCGGTGCCGCCGGCATCGACCACCCCGGCCTGTTCCAGGACGGGCAGGAGCGACGGGGTGCGGGCCAGGGCGTCGGCCGCCTCGGCCCGGGAGGCCTCCACCACCTCGATGAGGGGTCGACCCGCCTCGGCGGCGGTCCGCGCCCCCTCGGCCGCACCCCGGGCCACGGTCAAGATGGTTCCCTCCACCGGCTTCATGACCGCCTCGCGAGCCAGCTTGTCGGCGATGGTCAGGGCCTCGGACAGCTCAATGGGTCCGGGATGGCTCGTCGAGCAGTTGAGCCCGTCGGCCAGCCCCCGGAGCAGTTGGGACAGGATGACCCCCGAGTTGCCCCGGGCCCCCATGAGCGAGCCGTGGGCGATGGCCCGGCAGGTGGCGTCGAGGTCGGGGTCGTCCAGGGCGTCGAGTTCGTTCGTCACCGACTCCAGCGTGAGGGCCATATTGGTGCCGGTATCGCCGTCGGGCACCGGGTAGACGTTGAGGCGGTTAATCAGCTCCCGGTGGGAGCGCAGGCCGTCACGGAACTGGGCGATGACCGCACAGAGCTCCGCCGAACCCAGCGCGTCGAGGACCACCATGGCTTGGATGCTAACCTTTGTGCCTTACCCAGAGGATCCTACGAGGAAGTCGGAGTGTCATGGCAGCGGTGTGCGAGGTCTGCGGCAAGAAGCCGTCGTTCGGTATGAACATCAGTCACTCCCACCGTCGGACCAAGCGTCGGTGGGATCCCAACATCCAAAAGGTCCGGGCCCTCGTCGACGGCTCGCCCAAGCGTCTCAACGTCTGCACCTCGTGCATCCGGTCCGGCAAGGTCGTCAAGCGGCCCATCCGGAACATCCCCGCCTAGGGAGCCGGACCGGGACGGCGCCGTCACACCGCCGTTCCCAGCCGACCGACACCGACCGGGCCGGTTCCGGGATGTACGGGTGAGCCGACGTCCGGATCACGAGACGAGGTCGGGACCAACCGCCTCGGCCCCAGTGGGGCCCGGCTGAGCCGGTCGCCCGATCGCTCCACGCCGTGCGCAGCACGGCCCGCCTGAGCCGGCCAGCCGGCTGGTCACCCATCGGAGCCGTCGGCTCCACCCGGGGAACAATTCGCGACAAGTGTCTCCCAGGTGACAGACGCCGTCACCCATGGCGCTCAAGATCAGCTCGGAACGTCATTCGCTTCGAGAGAACGGGGCATGCCGGTGGAGTCGAAGGTCGCTGATCTGTGGCAGCTGGCACTATTCAAGGACTGCGTCGCCGACGATCTCGAGGGTGTCATGCGGGCCATCGTGGGAATCCGCGAACTGGCCGACGGCGAGGTGCTCTGCCATGTCGGCGACGCCGCTGACCGGTGGTGGATCGTTCGGGAGGGATTGGCCGACGTCACCATGCACGGGCTCTATCTGGCCACGGTCGGGCCGGGCGAGACGATCGGCGAGCAGGGGTCGTTCGACCGGACAGCACGGACGGCCACCGTGACCGCGGCCACCGATATGGTGCTCATCGAGGTGGACGGGGAGACGTTCGTTGACGCCATTCTCGAATCGCCCTCACTCGCCCTTTCACTCCTCAAGCAGCTGTCGGATCGGCTCCGCCATGCCAACGAACTCTCGTACTCGCTCTCCTTGGGTGAGTTTGGGGGACGACCGCCGCGGGACGCCTCCCGGCCGGCGCTGGAGGAGCAGAGACCTCCTGTCGGCGAGGTCATGTTCGACCCGTTCGCGCCGGGCTACTTCGAGAATCCCTACCCGCAGTACGCGGCGCTCAGAGAGCGGGATCCGGTCCACCTCGAAGCAGTAACGGGGGCGTATGTCCTGACCCGCTACGCCGACGTGCACCGCTTCACCCGAGACCGCTCCCTCCTCATGTCGATCGACCGGGCCACCCCCAATCAGACGGTCGACGCTGAGATCGCCCGGATACAGAGCAGCCCGATCGAACTCGACCAGATGATGCTGCGCTCCGACGGCAGCGACCATCTCCGGTTGCGAAGCCTGGTGTCCAAGGTCTTCACGCCCAACGCCATCACCGCATGGCGACATCGAGCGGAAGCCATAGTCGAATCGCTCCTGGACCGGGCGGCCGAGAACGAGGTCGTCGATGTCATCGACGACTATGCGCTGGTGCTTCCGGCCCAGATCATCTCCGAGATGCTGGGACTCCCCCAGAGTGACATCCCGCTGCTCCGCAGCTGGTCCCGCGCCATGACCAAGACGCTTGACCCCCTCAACACGCCTGAGGAGGAGAAGGCGTCGATGGAGGCGACGGGACAGATTGCCGACTACCTGAAGACGGCCATCGCCGAGAAGCGCCTTCGTCCCGGTGATGACGTGCTCACCCGACTCATCGAGGTCGAAGCCGCGGGTGATCGCCTCTCGACCTCCGAACTCATCGCCCAGGTGGTCCTGCTCTATGTGGCGGGTCATGAGACGACGCTCAATCTGATCGGCAACGGACTGGTCCATCTCTTCGACTACCCGGGGCAGTTCGACCGACTCCTGACCGACCCGGGAATCGATGCCAACGCCATCGAGGAGCTTCTCCGGTTCGACTCCCCTGTCCAGTTCACCCGGCGGATAGCCGTTGACACCCTCGAGGTCCGAGACGCCACTATCCCGGCAGGCTCGGTCGTCCTCCTCGGACTCGGAGCCGCCAATCGCGATCCCGACATGTGGGGCCCGACCGCGGACACGGTCGACCTTGGTCGGATCGGGGCCAACAAACACGTCTCGTTCGGTGGCGGTACCCACTACTGCCTGGGCGCCTCACTGGCCCGGCTCGAGGGCCAGGTCGCCCTCCCCCGGCTGATCCGACGGTTTCCCCACATGCAGCCGGCCTACGGCCACCTCGAGTGGGGCAATCGGGTCATCATGCGGGGCGTGGAGTGGTTGCCGGTGGCCCTCAATCACAGCTAGCGAACGCACGCTTCAGCCTGACCGCTTGTCCAACCTGCAAGGTCAGGTGGCAGAACGTTACTCATGTGCCAGTTTCTACCGAGCACGGTCGATCAGGACTCGACCGATGCGGAGCCCTCCTCGTGTCTCTTCCACTGGTGCTGCGTGTCCAACTGCCCAAGAGCCGCCTCCGAGCGTCGACGAATGCCTTCGTATCCGTAAGCAATCGCGGCCGAGTGGGCTCGATTGACCAGTGCTCGAGCCTGCTCGTGGTCCCCTGGACCTCCCCGTCTCGCGTACATCCTTCCCCGCCCGAGTTCGGCCTCCGCGGTGAAATAGCGGGCCCCAGCCCGATCGTTGAACTCTGCCGCCAGGAGAAAGTAGCCGTCTGCTTCGTCATACCGACCCAGCATGGAGGCCAGGCCACCGACCAGGCAGGCGATCGGCCCTCGGTTCACCGAAGCTCCGGGCGCCACGGTCTGCGAGGCGAAGGGCGCCAGCAGCGCGAGCAGCACCTCGGCAGCTTCCGAATCATCACATTCGATTGCCACCAAGGCGAACGCGGACATCGCCAGACTCCACACCGGGGCGATCAGAAGGGTGAGGTCGCCGGCGACAAACCGGGTCAACAACGTCTGCGCCTCATCGAGTCGACCTGCTTCCGCATACACCAGCGCCAGGAGCGACTCGAGCGAACCTCCCGTCTGGTAGGGAGCGTCGGTGAACATTTGCTCAATGACCGGGGTGAAATCAGGGCGGGTGCCCCTCTGGCCGGCAATCCCCGAGATTTGGAGTCCGAAGACGGTCTCGGCATCCGGCTCACCGCCCTCGATGCCGACAGTCAGAGCAGCTGTTGCTTGGCGTTCGGACTCGTCTGTATCTCCGGTGATCATCGCCCGTACGGTCCGTGTGAGCCCTACCACCCAATGGAAGGTGGGTTGGTCGAGGTCCCCGGCCAACTGTTCCTCGACTTCGGCACATCGATCGCGCTCGTCGATGTCTCCGGCAAGGGTCACCGCACACAGCCTCCAGTGCACAGCCCAAAAGAGGAGAACGGGGTCGCCGAGTTGCCGGGCCAAGGCCAATGCCTCGGCTGTATTGGCCAACACTCGATCGGCCAGATGAGGAACGAGGAGTGGGAAGGCGATGTTGTTGAGGACCCGAACGAGTGTGACTCCATCCGCCAAGGACCTGGCGATGAGAAGTGCCTCATCTGCCAATGCTTGCCGTTCCGCCAGCGGGGCGCCGATGGCCAGTTCTGCACACAGGGTCGAGAGCACCAGGGCTCGATTTCCATCCTCCTCGGGGAGGTAGTCCAGCGTGGTCTGCAGCACTTCGACCCGCTCGACGTCGATACCTTTGGCCGAGCTGTACATCCCCCGGTTATTGGCCAGTGCCGCCGCCACCAACCGCACGGTGTCGTCGTGCTCGATGGCCTGGTGGGCGGCGTCCAAGAGCGTCTGGCGGAAGTCCGGGTTTCCGGTTTGGCGTTGGGCGGTGCCCAGACCGATGGCGAGGTCGAGTCGGAGGGCCGGGTCTGGGTCGGTGGTCTGGGCCAGAAGATCGAGGGCTTGTTGGTAGAAGTCAAGGGCATCGCCGGGAGCCAGAGCGGCGAGGGCCAGGTCGGCCGCCTGTCTGGAGTAGGCGATCAACCTGTCGAGGTCCTTCGGCTGGGTGGCGTTGAACCAGTGGCGGGCCAGCTCGGCCACCCGCTCGCCAGGGTGATCGCCGACCAGCTCCTCTAAGGCCTCGGCCACCCGAAGATGGGTCCGGGACCTTCTCGTCACCCCCAGGTCCTCATAGAGGGTGTGCTGGATGAGGGCGTGACAGAAGCTGTAGCGGCCTGGGGTGTCGGCGAGCTCACGCACCAGCGTGGTCGCGGCGGCGGCGTCCAGGGTGTCGAGGAGCTGATCCTCATCGAGGTCGGCGGCCCGGGCCAACAACTCGAGATCGAAGTCCCGGCCGATGACCGCGGCGGTTCCGAGCGTCCGCTCCGCTCCGGTCCCGAGGCGGACGACCCGGGCCCTGATCACCTCCCGCAGGCTGTTGGGCAGGGCCGTGGCGGCCAGCTTGTCTTTGGCCAGCCATCGACCTCGGTCGTCTTGGAACAAGGCGCCGGTCTCGTTCAGGTGGCGGAGCACTTCGGTCACGAAGAGGGGGTTGCCGTCGGTCTCCCGATAGATGGCCTGGGCCAGTCCCACCCCGGTGTCGTCCAAGGTCTGACCGGAGGCCGCCTCCATCAAGGCGATGACACCGGTCTTGTCCAGTCCCCCGAGCTCGATGCGGGAGATCCCCTCGTGGCGGCGGAGGGCTCCCAAGGTCTCGACCAGAGCACCGGCATGGGCCAGCTCGCTGTCCCGATAGGTGGCGAGGACGAGCACCCGAGAGGACAGCTCGGAGGCCACCAGGTGTTTGAGGAGCTGGAGGCTGGCCCGATCCGCCCACTGGAGGTCGTCCAAGACCAGTACCACCGGCTGGTCCGCTGATATCCGGGCCAAGAGGCCCACCACGGCAGCGAACAGCAGATAGCGCTCGGAGTCCGAGTCGGTGGCCTTGGAGGTGGGCAGGCCCGGGATCCGGCTGGCCAGAGCGGGAAGAACGGGTCCGAGTTCGGCCCCGTGTTCCTCGAGGTGGGCTACGAGCTGTACTTCGGGGGCGTGGGTCACGTAATGACCGAGGGCCTCAGCGAACAGTTGATAAGGGGCGGCCAGGTCTTCCTCGCAGTGCCCGAAGAGCACGACGGCCCCGTCCTCGAAGGTGGCCCGGGCCCCGTCGGCGGCGAGGGTGGTCTTGCCCTGCCCGGCCTCCCCGGAAATGAGCACCACCTCCCGTCCCCCGCCGCCTGCACCGCCACCGGCGGCCACACGTTTGGCTGCCGCGGTAATGAGGTCCGACTCGGCACTGCGGCCCACCACCCCGACCTCAGGGGCGAGGGCCAGACGGGTGGGAAGGGGGATCGAGGCCGTGGCCGGCGAGGCCAGGGGCTCCCAGAGCACTTCGGTGGTCTCCACCGGCTCGGGGAGGCCCCGCAGCTCGAGCGGCCCGAGGCTCCGAGCGTCGTGGCGGCTGCGACGCCCGGCCACCAGACGCACCACGTCGGCGGCCAGGATCTGGCCTGGCGCGCACAGGGCGCACAGTCGGGAGGCCTCGACGACGGGATCCCCGAAGTAGTCATCGACTTCCTTGGTCACCTCGCCCCCGGAGATCCCCACCCGCAGGCCGATGGGCTGGGGAACGGACCGATTGGACCGTTCCACCCCCTGCTGCATAGCCACAGCACAGGACAAGGCCGCCGAGGCCGAGGTGAAGGCCACCATCAGCCCGTCGCCCAGATGCTTCACCTCGGTGCCCCCCGACTCGGCGATGGACTGGCGGAGGAGGGAGACATGGGCCCGACGGACCTCGTCGGCCTCTTCGGGGGCGAGTCCCGACGCCAGCGCGGTGGAGCCCACGATGTCGGTGAAAAGAACGGTGATGTTCTCGGTGGTCACAAGCCCGGTGCGGCCGCCAGCACGCTGGTGAGCGTAGACGACGGGTGGGGACACGACCCTGGCTGCGGCAGTGACCCACCGCCCCGCTGACCTGTCTCCCGTTCACCGACCCCCGACGGTCGGCCCAACTGACCAACGGCTCGTCGGTCTGCAACAATGCCTGTCCAGGCGACCATCACGACGGCACAGGACGGCTATGGCGGCAATCCAGCAGCAATCCGAGAGCGACCCCTTCGCCAATTCGAGTGTGCTCGGCACCCTTCCCCTTGAGGATCGTCGCCGATTGACCGAACGGTGCGTCGAACGACGGTTCGACAAGGGCCAGATCGTCTTTTTCGAGGGCCAGACCGCCGATTCGATGCTCGCCCTCGTCGAGGGCCACCTGAAGGTGTCCACCTTCTCGGCCGACGGCAACGAGCTGGTGATCGCCACCGTGACGCCGGGGAACATCATCGGCGAGCTCGGTGTCTTGTCCACCGAACCTCGATCGGCGACGGTCACGGCCACCATGATGAGTCGTGCCTTGATCCTGACGCGTGACGTGGTCATGGAGCTCATCGAGCAACGACCGGCCTTGGCGGTGGCCATGTTGCGCTGCCTCGCCGGGATGGTGAGGAAGACCACCGAGGCGGCCAGCGACCTCGTCTTCCTCGACCTCAACCAACGGGTGGCTAAGTACCTCCTCGACCGAGCGGGCGGCACCTCGACCGAGCTCCGTATCGTCCAGGCCGATCTGGCCGCGGCCATCGGTGCCAGTAGGCAGCGAGTGAACGCTTCGCTCCAGGAGTTCCAACGACGGGAGTGGATCTCGCTGTCCTCGAGGAAGATCCGAATCCTCGACCCCGATGCCCTCGGCGACCTGGCCCGTCCCTGACCGGTCCCGGGGACTGACTCCCTGGGCAGCCCGCCGCGAGCACGGAGGTCGGTAGGGCCGTCGGTCCGCCGCCCAAAGAATTCTGCCGACTGTCGCCAGGGTGACAGACCCTGTTCCCGGATGGGCGCACGATGGAATGGTCACCAACCCACACCAGTGGACCCGTGTTGCGGGGAAGATCGGAGATGACCGAGATGACGAAACCATCGACGCAGTTGCTCCATGCGAAGCGTGTCTCATCCGACCCAGTCGGTGAGCTGGAATTCGCGCTGGGACTGAACGGGAAGGGAGAACGGTCATGACGACATTCACCGCCCGCTCCGCCATCTGGATCGACGCCTTGCGGCACACCAGCTTGTTCTCCAACTGCACCAAGAGCGAGCTGCGTGCCATCGCCTCACTGACGAGCATGAAAGACGTCAAGTCCGGCGTGGTCCTGGCCGAACAGGGGCAACAAGGCCGCGAGTTCTTCGTCGTGACGGAAGGGTCGGCCACGGCCACCCGAGACGGCGAGTGGTTGGCCGAGCTGCAGAGCGGGTCGTTCTTCGGCGAGCTGGCCCTGCTCGACGGCGGAGTCCGCACCGCAACGGTGGTCGCGGACACCGACATGTCGCTCCTCGTCCTGTCCAAGAAGGAGTTCAACTCGTTGCAGTTCTCCGCGCCGTCGGTCGCCCACAAGATTCTCGTCGAGATGGCTCGACGCCTCCGGCGTACCTACGAGATGTGGGACGACAAGAAGGCTCCCGTCTTGAGCGAGGTCGCCTCCCTCTGAATCGAGGCCGAGGTGCGGCTACGCCCGCTCCCCCACGACCCCCTCGGGGGATGCGGGCGTAGCCGGGTCCGTCGGTGACGCCATCGACGGACCGGGGGCAAGGTAGCGGTCGTCCCCCCCGACCGCTGCCTTCGAGGAGCCCGTGCCACCCCCGAGTGGCACGGGCTCCGAACCCTTGGGGAGCACCGAGGCGGTGCGCACCTTCGGCAGCCGGACCTCGAAGGTGGCGCCGGTGCCAGGAGAGCCCGGCACCAAGGCCACCGTGCCCTCGTGGGCCTCCACGATGGCGGCGACGATGGCGAGGCCCAGGCCCGCTCCCCCGGACCTGCGGGCCCGGGACGGGTCCGACCGGTAGAAGGGTTCGAAGATGCGGGGCGCATCATGGGGATCGATACCCGGACCCTCGTCGTGAACGGTCAGCACGGCCGAAGGGCCGTCGTCGCCCACCGTGAGCACGACCCCGGCACCGTCCGGTGTATGTCTGATGGCGTTGACGGCGAGGTTGTCCACCACCTGTCGCAGGCGATCGGCATCCCCGTCGACGGTCACCGGGCCGTCGGCGACCACCGTGACCGGCCGGTCCGGACGGGCAACGGCCAGTCCCTCCGAACACCGGGTGGCCAAGGCGACGAGATCCACCGGCTCCAACCGGAGCGGCCGCTCGTGGTCGAGCTGGGCCAACAAGAACAGGTCGTCGACCAAGGTGGACATCCGGGTGGCCTCGTCCCGGATGTGATGGAGCGAGACGGCGACGTCCGCGGGCCGTTCCTTCATCCCGAGGTCGAAGAGCTCCGAGTAGCCGAGAATGGAGGTGAGCGGGGTGCGCAGTTCATGAGAGGCGTCGGCGAGAAAGCGCCGGAGCCGTTCCTCGGATGCCGCTCGTTGGGCGAAGGCCACCTCGATCTCGTCGAGCATGGTGTTGAAGGCCAGACCGAGCTGGCCGACCTCGGTGCGCTCGGCCACCGGGACGACCCGCTGGGAGAGGTCCCCATGGGCGATGGCGCCCGCCGTTTTGGTCATCGACTCGAGCGGGCGGAGATCTCGGCGCACCATGACCCACGAGAGCACGCCCAACCCGACCAGCACGGCGGCCGAGACGATGAGCTCGATGCCCAGCAATCGACGGAGGGTCGACTCGAGGTCGGTGAGGGGCAGGGCCACCACGATCACCCCGGTCCCGTCGGCCAGCGGTTTGGCCACAGCCCGGTAGGCGATGGAGCCCGACCCCGAGCCCGCCGTCGTGAAGTAGAGGTCCTTCGTGGCGGGCAGGCCACTACCAGGAAGTGCCGCCGGGATCACCGGGGCCCGGGGGGCCTTGCCGCCGTAGGCGAAGAACAGGTGGGCCTCGACCACCCCGTTCTTCGTACGCAGCTGTCCGTAGGTGCCGGGGGGGATGAGCACGCCGCGGGCGCTCCCGCCGCGCGGCGACAGCAGGCCACCCCCGTTCCGGAAGGCGCCGGGCCTCGCCGTTCCGCTGGTCCCGTGCGGGACGGGGAAGGTGCGGGGGGCGGCGGGCACCTGGGGGCCGAGTCCCGACGACGAAAGCAGGGCGCGGCCGACGGGAAAGGCCGCTGCCTCCAGCTGCTGGTCGACCCTCGCCGTCAGGAAGGACTGCAACGAGTTGTACGTCACCACGTCGGAGATAATGAGTCCGGCCGCGACCAGCCCGACCAACAACAGCAACAGGCGGAGCCTCAGGGTCATGGGCCGCCCCTCGCCGATGGCCCGGTCCGATCGGTGGCGGCCACCCCGACCACGCCACCTTCGACCGGCTGGGTGCGCATGCTGTAGCCGATACCCCGCACCGTGCGGATGAGCGGAGGGCCGTGGGCGTCGAGCTTCTTGCGCAGATAGCTGACGTAGACCTCGACCATGTTGACCTTGCCGTCGAAGCTGTAGTCCCACACCCGGTCCCGGATCTGGGCCTTCGACACCACCTGGCCGGCGTTCATCATGAGGTAGTGCAGCAGCCGGAACTCGGTGGGCGTGAGCTCCACGGCCGCTCCGGCCCGGTGGACCTCGTGGCTTTCCTCGTCGAGTTCGACGTCGGCCACCACCAGCCGGGGTCCCACCTCCTCGTAGCCCCCGGCCCGGCGCAGGATGGCGTTGATGCGCAACAGGAGCTCCTCGACGCTGAACGGCTTGGTCATGTAGTCGTCACCGCCGAGGGTCAGTCCCCGCAGGCGGTCGTCGAGGTCGCCCCGAGCAGTGAGGAAGAGGACCGGGATGTCCGCCGAGTGCCGCTCCTCCCCCATGCGCTCGAGGACGGTGAATCCGTCGAGGTCGGGCAGCATGACGTCGAGGACGATGAGGTGAGGGCGGAACTCCCCGATCGCCCGGAGGGCCTCGTTCCCCGAATGGGCCACCTCGACCGTCGCCCCGTGGATGTGGAGGGCCATGGTCACGAGGTCGGTGATGGCCGGCTCGTCGTCGACCACCAGGATGCGGTGGTTCACCGTCGTCATCGCCGGACCCCCGGGCCGCCTGGCTCGCCCGTTCCGCCCGACCTGTCGGCCCCGTCCATCCCTCCATGGTGACGGATGGTTCTGTGAGTTTCCTTAGAACCGGTGCTGCCAGCCCCCGGCAGGTAGCGGATCCCCCCGCAGGCTCAGGACGCCGGGTCGGTCGGTACACCGCCCGATGGCCAGCGGTGGCAGGAGGTCAGCGCCACGGAACGCACGCACCAGGTCGTCGGGGCGCGCAGTGGCGATGAGCAACTCGTAGTCCTCACCACCGGTCAGGGCCTCCTCGGAGCTGGCGCCGATCGCCGCCGGCACGACGTCGAGGTCCGCCCCCACCCCCGAGGCTTCGACCAGGTGGGCGAGATCGCCGGCCAAGCCGTCGGAGAGGTCGATGGCGGCTCCGGCACCGGCGCGGCGGGCCGCCTCACCCTCGGCCAACCGGGCCACCGGTCGCCGGTGGGCCCGGACCAGATCTGCACCCGGCGATCCGGTTGCGATCACGCTGCTCTCGCCTGTCGGGGAAGTGGCCTCCCGCAGCAGACGGAGTCCGGCGGCCGACCGCCCGAGCGGTCCGGTGACGAACAGGACATCTCCGGGGCGGGCACCGGCTCGAGTGAGGGGCGGTACGGCCCCGGCGGCGACCACGCCGAACACCGTGGTCGACACGACGAGCATCGGTGCGGCGGCCAGGTCGCCGCCCACGATGACACACGACGCCTCCCCCGACGCCCCGGCCAGTCCGGCTCCCAGCAGGTCGAAGTCGGTGCCGGGCGGGGCGGCCACCGACGCCAGGGCGTAGCTCGGTCGGATCCCCATAGCGGCGATATCCGACACCGTGACCATCAACGCCTTGTAGCCCACGTCCTCCCACGAGGAGTACGAGAGGTCGAAGTGGACGCCCTCCACGACGAGGTCGGTGGCCAGGACGGACTGCCCGGCGGACGGCGTGGTGACCACCGCGGCGTCGTCGCCGATCCAGATGTCACCGACCGGGGGCACGTCACCACCGGGAGCGCGCAGCCGGGCCACGGCCTCGAAGCGGGAGCGGAGGCCGGCGATGACGGAGAACTCGTCGGTGGTGCCCGCCGTATCGGCGGGGGGTTCGGCCGAGGGGCCCGAAGCGCTTCGGGAATTGGGACTCGTCACGTCCCTTGCCTAGCATTGGGCCACACCGTCGCCGCTAGAATCGGTGGATAACCCGTGGACACGTGCCAGTGAGGCCCGGTCCCGGCAGAGCCCCAGCGGAATCCCGAGGAGGACCACCCAACCCATGCCCCCCACCACCAATAAGAAGCTGATCGCATGGGTGGACGAGATCGCGGCCCTGACCGAGCCCCAGAGCATCGAGTGGTGCGACGGGTCGGCCGAGGAGTACGACCGCCTGTGCCAGCTCCTGGTGGACAACGGGACCTTCACCAAGTTGGCCGACGCCAAGCGGCCCAACAGCTACTGGGCCCACTCCGATCCCGGTGACGTGGCCCGGGTCGAGGACCGGACCTACATCTGTTCGACCCTCGAGTCCGACGCCGGGCCCACCAACAACTGGCGAGATCCCGAGGAGATGCGCGGTGTGCTGACCGGCCTCTTCAAGGGGTCGATGCGCGGCCGGACCATGTACGTCGTCCCCTTCTCGATGGGCCCCCTCGGCTCCTCCATCGCCCACATCGGGGTCGAGATCACCGACTCGGCCTACGTGGCCGTCTCGATGCGGATCATGACCCGGATGGGCCGTGGCGCACTCGAGGTGCTCGGCGAGGACGGGGACTTCGTGCCCTGTCTCCACTCCGTCGGGGCACCGCTGGCCGAGGGGGAGTCCGACGTGCCCTGGCCGTGCGACGCGGAGAACAAGTACATCGTCCACTTCCCCGAGACCCGGGAGATCTGGTCCTTCGGGTCCGGATACGGGGGCAACGCCCTGTTGGGCAAGAAGTGCTTCGCCCTCCGGATCGCCTCGGTGATGGCCCGGGACGACAACTGGCTGGCCGAGCACATGCTCATCTTGAAGCTGACCTCCCCGGCCGGGGAGACCCGCTATGTGACCGGGGCGTTCCCCTCGGCGTGCGGCAAGACGAACCTGGCCATGCTCATCCCGACCCTGCCCGACTGGAAGGTCGAGACGGTGGGCGACGACATCTGTTGGATGAAGTTCGGACCCGACGGCCGCCTCTATGCCATCAACCCCGAAGCCGGGTTCTTCGGAGTGGCGCCGGGCACCAACGTCCACACCAACCCGAACGCCATGCTCACCCTCGACGGGAACGCCATCTTCACCAACACCGCCCTCACCGACGACGGCGACGTCTGGTGGGAGGGCATGAGTGACGAGCCCCCGGCCCATCTGACGTCGTGGAAGGGCGAGGAGTGGACCCCCGAGTCGGGCACACCCGCCGCCCACCCCAATGCCCGGTTCACCGTGCCCGCCGCCCAGGACCCGGCCATCGCCTCGGAGTGGGAGGATCCGGCGGGAGTCCCCATCGACGCCATCATGTTCGGCGGACGCCGGGCCTCGGTGGTGCCCCTCGTGTTCCAGTCGAGGGACTGGGAGCACGGCGTCTTCCTCGGCTCCATCATGGCCTCGGAGACGACGGCGGCAGCTGCAGGTGCGGTGGGCAACCTGCGCCGGGACCCCTTCGCCATGCTGCCTTTCTGCGGGTACAACATGGCCGACTACTTCGCCCACTGGTTGGACATCGGGGCCGGGGCCGACCCCGAGAAGCTGCCCAAGATCTTCTACGTGAACTGGTTCCGCAAGGACGAGGAGGGTCGCTGGCTGTGGCCGGGCTACGGCGAGAACTCCCGGGTCCTCGAGTGGGTCTTCGAACGGGTGAGCGGCACCGGTGAGGCCACCGAGACGCCTATCGGCTTCGTGCCCGCACCCGGGGCCATCGATACCGACGGTCTCGACGTCTCGCCCGCCGACATGGAGAAGCTCCTCACGGTCAACGTCGAGGACTGGCGGGCCGAAGTGCCGAGCATTCGGGAGCACTACGCCACCTTCGGGGACAAGCTCCCCGCCAAGCTTGCCGCCGAAGTAGACCGGCTCGAAGAGCAGCTCGGCTAACGCGGGCAGCTCGGCCCCACCCGGGCCGGACGACTCACGCCCGTCTGTGCGGGCCCACCCACCTCATGGGGCCCGACGCCGCGGCGGGACCGTTGCGAAGCCATCCTTAGGTAGCCGGTCGCACCGACCGGGTCGCCCCCCGGCTCCCCTGCACGGCCCGGCGCGAGCTCATGTAGGAGACGGCGCCGAGCGCGGCCACCACGGCCATGACCAGGCTGCCTGCTGCCACGGGTAGGGAGAGCACCACCGGGACGAACGAGCCCACCACCCACATGAGCTGGAACCGGGTCTCGAACCGGGCGAAGGCCCGACCCTGGTTGGACTCCCGGACGTGGCGCTGGACCAGCGCGTCGAAGGAGGGCTTGGCCACCGAGCTGGCCAGGCCGACGAACAGGGCGATGACGGCCCAGTACCACCGGGCGGTGTAGAACGCCCCTCCGACGGTCACCGCCGCCACCAGGAACAGCGACCCGGTGAGCATCTGCTGTTCGCTGAGCACGCGGCGGATCCTCGCCACCAACAGCACCCCGATCAGGGCGCCGGCGGTGAGGCCCCCGAGGACGAAACCGAACCACCAGGTCGCCGCGCCCGATCGTCGGAGCCCGAACGCGAACAGAAAGGTGGTGAAGCCGACCAGGGCCTTCAGGACCGACATGGGCATGAGGGCGAGGATCACCTCGGTATCGGCGATGGGTCGGTAGGCGGCCAGGTCCTCCTCGTCGCCCACCCACTCCGGATCGAAGTCCGGCGCCATCTCGATGGTCTCGGGGGCAGCTCGTACATCCAGGTCCTCGTCGTAGGTGGCGCGACCGCCTACGCGCCGACCGGCCAGCTTCTTCGCCAGACGGCGCGGCACCGGGAGTCGGGCCCCGGCCACTGCGGCCCCGGCGAACACGGCGATGCTCACCCAGATGACACTGGACGCCCCACCCAACTTCAAGATGAGCACGGCGGGGACGGCAAAGACGAAACCGGCCAGGGAGGCGAGCAGCCCCAACCGAGCGTTCAGGGTGGCGAGGTCGGGCTCGACGGTAGCGATACCGGTGCCCGGATCCTGGATGCGGATGACCGGCGTGCCGTAGGGAGGGGTGGAGTTCGCGGCAGCCGGGGAGGCGGCGGCCATGCCCGCCCACACGTCCTCGTCCCGGGCGCTGTCGAGGGTGCCGGTTCCGACGGATCCTTCCGGGGTGTCGGGGGTCACGTCCAGCATGCCCAGGGCCGCCATCTCGGGGACCAGAGCGCCCTTGGTCACCAGGTAGACCTTGGACAGCACGAGCATGGCGAAGGCCTCGGGAAACAGGAGCAGCGAGTGGATGTCCCGGGCAAGGAAGGGGCACAGTGCGGCCCGTCCCACCGCCGAGGCCACCACCATGGCCCGACGGGCCCCCCGGCTCCGGTCGATCAGTGGGCCGAGGGCGGGTGCCACCACGGCGAAGGGGCCCATGGTCAACAACAGGTACAAGATGACCTTGTCCTTGGCCGCGGTGGGCGAGATGGAAAAGAACAGGGAGCCGGCCAGCGAGACGGCGAACATGGTGTCGCCCGCCGTCATGAGCACATGGGTCAGGGCCAGGCGGCCGAACGGCCGGCGCTGGTCGAACAGGTCGGTGATGGCCGACCGGGCCAAGCGCTTGAACTGGTCGCTGCGCTCGCGAACACCCACGAAGTCATGGTAGGCGGCAGGGACCCCACCACCGACGCACCGAGGCGCCCGGCCTTCATCCCGGAGGGCGCAGGAGCCGTCAGGGGTACCATCGCGTCATCCCCCACCTGCCATCGCCCCGGAGGAGCCCATGCCGGTCAACGCCTACGTGCTGATCCAGACCGAGGTCGGAAAGGCCGCCACCGTGGCCCGGACCGTCTCGGCCCTCGACGGTGTCCTGGCCGCCGAGGGGGTGACCGGGCCCTACGACGTCATCGTCCGCACCGAGGCCGAGACGGTCGACGAGCTGGGCCGGATGGTGGTCGAGGCCATCCAACACATCGAGGGCATCACCCGGACCGTCACCTGCCCGGTGGTGAACCTCTAGGGATCGGCACGGAGTGCCGAGTCGCCCGACGGCCTAGCTGATGGCCTTCGAGGCGCGCAGCTCGGCCACCTCGTCGGCACTGAGGCCCCAGTCGACAAGCGTCTCGTCGGTGTGCTGGCCCGGATTGGGCGGTGGTCGCCGGATGGATCCCGGTGTCCGCCCGAAGCGCGGTGCGGGGGACGGCTGCACCACGCCGGCCACCTCGGTGAAGGTCTTCCGTGCGGCCATGTGGGGGTGGGACGGGGCCTCCCAGGGCGACAGCACCGGGGCCACACAGGCATCGGTGCCCTCGAAGACCGACACCCACTCGGCCCGGGTCTTGGTGGCGAACAGGCGGACGAACCGCTCTTTCATCGCCGGCCAGAACTGGCGGTCCATCTGGTCGGGTAGCTCCTCGTCCTCGAGCTGGAGACCTCGGAGCAGTGCGGCATAGAACTGCGGCTCGATGGCCCCGACGGCCATGAATCCACCGTCGGCGGTCTCGTAGACCTCGTAGAAGTGGGCCCCGGTGTCCAAGAGGTTGGTGCCCCGCTCTTCTTGCCAGATGCCCGACGACCGGAGGGTGTAGGTCATGGTCATGAGGGCGGCGGCCCCGTCCACCATGGCCGCGTCCACCACCTGGCCGAGGCCGGTCTGGCGGGCGCTGATGATGGCGGCGCACATCCCGAAGGCCAGCATCATGCCGCCGCCGCCGAAGTCCCCCACCAGGTTGAGTGGCGGGAACGGCCGCTCGCCGGCACGGGCCATGGGCTCGAGCGCACCGGCCAGGGCGATGTAGTCGATGTCGTGCCCGGCGGCCGAGGCCATGGGGCCTTCCTGGCCCCAGCCGGTCATGCGTCCGTAGACGAGCTTCGGATTGCGGGCCAGGCACACGTCGGGGCCGAACCCCAGGCGCTCGGCCACACCGGGGCGGAATCCCTCCATGAGGCCGTCGGCCCCTTCGACCAGCCGGAGGACGAGACCCACGCCGTCGGGGTGCTTGAGATCGACGGCCACGGAGCGCCGCCCCCGGTTCATGAGATCCACGTGGGGCTCGGTGTTGGGAGGATACGTCGCCCGCTCGGCTCGGTCGATGCGGATGATGTCCGCGCCGGCGTCGGCCAGCATCATGCCGGCGAACGGGGCAGGGCCGAGGCCGGCCAGCTCGACGATCCGGACGCCCTCGAGCGGCCCGCTCACCGGCTGGCCGCCTGTCGGGACAGGGAGGTGATTTGCATGGGCGGATGCTGGCCCAACGCTCTGCGGGGGTCAAATGCGTCCACCTCCGGCAGTACTCTGGCACCGGCATCCGACCTGGTCGACGAGGGCCGTCCGACCAGGACACCGAGTCCGAGGAGCGTACGCCGTTGCCCGAAGTCCGACGTGCGCGGGGACCGGGTCGGGTGAACCTGATCGGCGACCACACCGACTACAACCTGGGCCTGGCCCTTCCCTTGGCCCTCCCCATGGGTGTCACCGTCTCCTACGCCCCCACCGATGGCCAGGTGCTGACCGTGGCGTCCACGTCGTTCGACGACCCGGTTGTGATCCCCCTCGGCGGCCGATCCCGCCCTCATCGAGCCACCCTGGGCCCGGTTGGTGGCGGCGGTGGCCCGTCAAGCCGGAGTCGGGACGGGTGGCGCCGTGGACATCGACTCGACCCTCCCCCTCGGCTCGGGACTGTCATCGAGTGCCGCCCTCTCGGTGGCTCTGGCCATCGTCTTTGACGCCGCGCCCCCGGGCACCAGCCCCGACGACCTGGCCCGGCTGTGTCAGGAGGCTGAACACCGAATCGGCGTGCCCATCGGCCTCATGGACCCGCTGGTCTCCGCCGGTGGACGGGCCGGCCACGCCATGCTGATCGATTTCGACACCGGCAGCCGGCAGCACATCGCCGTTCCCGACGAGGTGGAGATCCTGGTGGTCGACAGCGGCCAGCGCCGGACCCTCGCCAACTCCGCCTACGTCGAGCGGGTGGCCGAGTGCCGGGCCGCGGCCGATGTCGTCGGACCCCTCGGTCGCTGCGCGCCCGACGACCTCGCCGCCCTCACCGATCCCGTACTGGTCCGCCGGGCCCGACACGTGGTCACCGAGTGCGCCCGGGTCCGGGCGACCGCCTCGGCCCTCGTGGCCGACGACCCGGTGGCGGCCGGGGCGCTGCTGGTGGCTAGCCACCGCAGCCTGGCCGATGACTACGCCGTCTCCACGCCGGTGCTCGACGACCTGGTCGCCGCGCTCACATCCCACCCCGGTGTCCTCGGTGCCCGGATGACCGGGGCCGGCTTCGGAGGGTGCGTCGTCGCCCTCGCCCGTCCGGGCGCGGTCGACACCACCTCCTGGCCCACACCGGCATGGCGCGTGCAGGCGTGCAACGGAGCGCTAGCCGGCGCGTGACGACTGATGCGCGACGGTGGGACGGCCTACGG
>CAWFQI010000018.1:0-33121 GCA_963817985.1 uncultured Acidimicrobiaceae bacterium
GACCTCCACGTTCACGGTGAAGGCGACCAACGCCAGCGGGACGCCGGCCGTCTCGACCAGTCAGACCGTCACGGTGTCCGCCCCCACCTCGAGCGCAGACATCGAAGAGATCCTCACCGGACCGGCCTCGGTGGCGGCCAATGCCACGGCCACCTACGGGGTGGCGGCCAAGAACCTGGGCCCGAACACGGCTACCGCGGTCCAAGAGGTCCTGGTCGTCCCCTCGGACATGTCGGTGACCACCGTCCCGACCGGAGTGACCTACGCCAACGGCCAGCTCACCCTCACGGCGGCCAGCCTGGCCAGTGGGGCCGACATCAAGTTCTCCGTCGTGCTGAAGCCGC
This sequence comes from uncultured Acidimicrobiaceae bacterium, assembly GCA_963817985.1. Lineage (GTDB taxonomy): Bacteria > Actinomycetota > Acidimicrobiia > Acidimicrobiales > RAAP-2 > Bog-756. Next base: position 345 of record CAWFQI010000018.1, read on the forward strand.
TGTCGGCGGGCACCGCCACCCTCTCGGCGACGGCGTCGTCGGCGCTCAGCGACCCGGTCCCGGCCAACAACACCGGGACGCTCTCGACCATCATCAAACCGGCCACCGGGGCGCCCAACTACCTGGTCGTGGCGCCCTCGAACACGACCACGGCGGCGGGGGTGCCCCAAGCCTTCACCGCCACCGAGTTCACCGGTGCCGGCGTCTCGCTCGGTGACGTCACCTCGGCCACCACGTTCTCGATCGGACCGGACGGCACCTGTGCGGCGGCCTCGTGCTCGGCCTCGACCCTCGGGGCCCATACGGTCACGGCCACCGACGGCACGGTGACCGGCACCACCACCCTCACCATCCAGGCCGCCACCGCCGAGGACAACTTCCTGCGGGGCAACACCACAGCCGGGTGGGGCACGACCACCAATACCGACGGGCTCGCCAATCTCCCCTGGCAGACCGAGCTCGACGGCTCCAGCCCCGACGGGTTCCTGAGCGGCCAGCACGGAGTGATCGTCTACACCGGGACCGACGGCCACAAGCTCGAGGGGTACCTGAACACGCCGGCCGTCCTGGGTGGTGACACGGCCACCGAGTTCAGCTTCTCCAACACCGACTCCGAGTTGGCCGGCGTCATCGTCCAGCACAGCAACTCGACCAACTGGTATCAGGCCGACATCTCGACCGTGACCGGCTACGGGTTCACGGCCAACACCCTCGAGCTCACCATTCGGAGGGCCGGGGTCATGATCCACGCCGCCACCGTGCCGTTCGTGGTCAAGGCCAACACCAACTACTGGATCCGAGAAGTCGTCCAGGTGAGCGGGGGAGTGGCCCACATCATGGCCCGGGCCTGGGTGGCGGGCACGCCCGAGCCGGACACCTGGTCGGTCACCTACAACGACACGACACCGCTGGCCGCCGGCAACGGTGGGGTGATGGGTGACTGGCTGAAGAACCCCCAGGCCGGTGAGCAGATCCTCTACAGCAACTGGTCCTACACCGGCATCTGAGAACCGAACGGAGCGACGCACATCCTCCAGAGAAACTGCTAAAGACCCCGGCGGAATCGGCCGTTACTACGCTGAGGGCGAGTGCCCTTCCGGCCAGGGGAGGCCCGAGTCATCGGGCCATCGAGTGAGGGTACGAGGACTACCGCATGGGTGGACGTGACCAGCTGTCGACCGATCGGTACGGTCGAGTGATCAGCGCGCCAGCCTCCGTTCACGCACCCACTTCCACTCCGCATACCAGTCGAACGGCCCACCGCGGTCGGCGACGACTACGCCCGGCGGGGCCACCGAGTCGGCGACGGCGAGGGCGAGGCCAACTCGCCGTTGACGTCGACCGTCCCGTGGCCGTCCCGCAGTCGATCGCTCGATCGGAAGGAAGACACGTGATGGCCAACGAGCCCCAGGCAGAGGCAGCTACGGCCCACCGGTCCGGTCGGAGGAAGGCGCTGCCGTTGGTCCTGGTGGGCCTGGTTGCGGTGGCCGGCGCTGGTCGGAGCCCTCCTCGGCGTTTCCGGGAGCCCGAGTGCCACGCCCCCTCCCGTCGTCCAGTCGGCGGCCTCCTCGCCCGCCTCCCCGGCCAAAGCGGCCAGTGCGGCGAGTCCGGCGAGCCCGTCCCATTCGAAGTCCCCCTCGGCCCAGACCGGTACGACCGTCCCCGCCGGTTCCGCTCCGTACGGATCCACCACCGGCTCGACCGTCCCCTCGGGCTCTGGCCCGAGCGCCACCGACCTGGCCGAGGCCCACGCCATGCTGGTCAACGAGGAGCAGCACGGCTGGGACAGCTGCTACAACGGCCTCGCCATCAACTGGGACGAGGTCAACGGCGCCACCGTCGACAACTGGAACGGCACCGGCCAACCCGACGCCAGTCTCTGCACCCGGCACGAGGACCGGATGACCACCCTTCGCTTCCTCGACGGTCTCCTCCTCTACAAGGCCGATACCGGCAGCACCGAGTTCGATGCGGAGATCGCCACGATCGAGGCGCACGTGCTCACCTTGTTCAAGACGGGGAACCCCGATCCCCGAGGGTGGGCCTACGACACCGTGGAGCAGATCGCCACGCTCTCGGGCAACCCCCAGTTCACCGCCATCGGCAACGCCATGCTCCACCTCTACGCCACCTCGCCGGCCGACAACTCCCGGCCGGACTGGCAGATCGAGCAGGCATCGGCCCTGGTGCAGAGCGGTGTCCCGAGCTACGTGGCCCTGGGCACGACCGAGCTGAACACCTACTGGAACGCCTACTTCCTCCCTGCGGTCGGACTGGTCAATGAGCCCGAGGGGATCATCACCGCCGATCAGGGCGACATCGCCACGGCCCTGGCCCGGGCCGGCTTCACCGCCCAGGCCAACCAACTGCTCACCGGCATGCAGACCCACCTCTGGGACCAGCAGAACGGCGGGTTCGGCGAAGGTGCCGTCTATGCCAACGGCACCCTGACGATCAAGATGAAAAAGACCGGCGGCCGGATGATGGACATGATGCAGCTGGGCAAGGTGCTCGACAACCCCACGCTCGTCACCACCATGGACTCGCTCTTCCAACAGCACATCTACCAGGCGTCACCGGCCGGCTACGAGGGCGTGCTCTACGAGCAGCAGCCCGACTGGGCCCCCTACACGCTCAGTGGCACCACGGAGAACTGGGTGACCTCAGAGGCCATGGGCATCACCTACATCGCCCTCCTGTCGCCCAACTGAACCGCGCCGCTCCAAACCGATCTGACGGCCGGCGGCCGAGACGGGGTACTCCACGTTCAGTTGGTATGGATCTTGTAGGTGGCCACGACGAGCATGGCGACCACGATGGCCAGTCCTAGGGCGATGCTCCAGGCCCGGTGCCTGCCCAGCAGTTTCGACCGGCGGACCGGGTTCTCCACGAGGTAGTAGGTGACGACCGCCGCGCCGATCGAGGCGGCCACCAGCGCCAGACGGGTACCGGCGCTCAGCGGGGTGGTGGCGTCCTGTTCGGCGATGGTGAGGATGGGCCAGTGCCAGAGATAGATGGAGAACGAGAGCTTGCCCACCCACCGGAGGGGACGGGTGCCTAAGACGAGCTCGGGGCCTCCGACCCGTGCCGCCACCCCACCCACGATGATGAGCGCCGCCCCGCCGACCGGGATGAGGGCGATCCATCCCGGGTACTGCGTAGTGGTCGAGAAGTGGGTGGCGGCGACGAGGACGAGCAGCACCCCCACCCAGGCCACAACGGCGGCCACCAACGGAGATGATCCTGCTCCACAGCGCCGTTCCTGCGGCCACGAATCCGCCCAGGGCCAGGGCCCAGGCGTGGGTGAGGGTGCCGAAGTAGGCGGCCGCACCGTTGGTGGCCGTGTCGTGGATGGACCAGGCGTAGGAGCCGACGGCGACCAGGGCCGTGAAGACCAGCACCCTCGACTCGATGGAGAACCTGCGTCCCACAACACAGAGCAGGGCGATGGCGGCCGGGTAGACCACGTAGAACTGCTCTTCGACCCCGAGGGACCAGAAGTTCTGCAGTGGCGAGGGTGGGAGTTGGCCCGAGAAGTAGTTGGTGCCCACCGAGGCGAAGTGGATGTTCCCGAGGAACACCGCCACCCAACGGGCGTCGTTGGCCACCTCGTCGCCCCGGATGAATCCCAGCCACCGATAGGTGGCGAGCACGGTGAGGATGACGACCAGGCCGGTGGCGGGGAGAATGCGCCGGGACCGTCGGGCGTAGAACTCACCGAAGTGGGGGCGTCCCGACGAGGCCACCCTCCGCAGGAGCAGCTTGGTGATGACGAAGCCGGAGATGACGAAGAACACGTCGACTCCGACGTACCCGCCACCGAACCACGGCGTTCCGGCGTGGAAGGCGACGACCAGACCGACGGCGATGGCTCGAAGCCCCTCGACATCCGGGCGCCAGCTGCGGTCGAGGTCGTTCCCGTCGTTCCCGCAGTCGGTCGCGTCGGGAGGCGGCTCGACCAGGGCGCCGACCGGAGCCCCATCGTCGGTCGCCTCGGCCTTGGTCACGCCAGGGACCTAGGAGAGGTCCGGCTTGAGGGCCGTTGCGAGCACTCCGGTGAGGTACTTGGTGTAGTACCCGTCGACGTGGTAGCCGTCGACCGTGTAGGCGACGATCCCGTGGATGATCGGTGGGCAGACCTGCGTGCAGAACCACGGCACTTCGTCGACGACCGTCGCCCCGTGCTGGGTCGCCGCCGTGGCCAGTGCGGCGATGCGGTGGTTCTCGTCCGAGTTGGGACGAAAGGAGCACGCCTGGATCGAGCTGTGACCCTTGGAGAGGCAGATGGTCGGGTTCTGTCCGGAGCTGCCCGGTGAGGGAAAGCCGCTCAGGACCACGAGCTTGGTGCCGGTCGGGAGTTGGCCGATGAACGTGTTGAACTCTGCGTGGGTGACCTTGGCCGAGGCCAGGCCCGACCCCGAGGTGGTGAGCTCCAAGTCGACCGAGGTGGAGATGATCACGGCGGCCGGCGCCAGCGTCTTGATCGTCGAGATCACGAATTTGTGCCAGGCGGTGCAGGCCGGCCAGGAGGCGTTGGACAGGGTGCCGTTGTTGTTGACCCGAAACGAGCCGGCGGCGGCCGGGCAGCCGTTCTTGCTCAGCAGGACGAGCTTGACCTTTGCTGCGGTGGCGACGGCGTTCAGGGCGTTGAACCACATCTCGGCCCGCGAGTCGCCGGTGAGGACGATGGTGCGAGTCCCTTCGGGATCGCCGAAGGTGCAGCTGGCCACGTTCTCGGTGGAGACGAAGGTGTCCGGGGGCGTGCACTGCGGCGCATACCCGGATCCGACCACGTCCTGACTGGTCAGGTCCTGGAGGGGTGGCTGCACCTGGTGGGGCAAGGACCGAAGGGAGGTGGCCTGCTTCACGGCTGCTTCGACCTGTTGTTCGGTGGCGAACTGGGTGACGAGTGTTGGCCGATGCCGCCACCGCCGCGGTCAGCGGTGTGGCGGATGGGCTAGGGCCGGCCATGACTGCTGCGGTGATGACCGCGGCGACCAAGAGGAGCGGGAGCACACCCAGGGCAGCCACTGACCGGACCACGGTGTGAATGCGGTTCGCCGTGCGCACCCGGTGCCCCTTCCTCGTGTTCGTCCGATCAATCGCCCGTGGACAACCGCAGAAATCGTGACACAACCTCCTGGCCAAACGCCAGATCAGAGGCCGTGTTTCTGGGCATGACGGCCCCGGTCCCATCCGGCGGAGTGGACGGGTCACGCAGGGTGAGATTCCGGTCCTCCCGACGAGAGCGACCGTCAGTAGGCTCTGTCCATGACCACTGCCGCCGCGAACGGGATCACCATCGAGTACGAGACGTTCGGAGACTCCGAGTCGCCGCCGGTCCTGTTGATCATGGGGCTGGGTGGACAGCTCACCGCGTGGGACGCGGACTTCTGCCGTGGGCTGGCGGCCGAGGGCTTCTACGTCATCCGCTACGACAACCGGGACGTGGGTCTGTCCACCTGGTTGGACGAGGCCGGCGACCCCGACATCGGCGCGCTCCTGGTCGGCACCGGCAACGCGCCCTACGCCATCACCGACATGGCCGCTGACGCCGCCGGCCTGCTCGACGCCCTGGGTATCGCTTCGGCCCACATCGTCGGGGTGTCCATGGGCGGGATGATCGCCCAGACCTTCGCGCTCGACTACCCCGAGCGCACCCGCACGTTGGTGTCGATCATGTCCACCACCGGCGACCCGACGGTGGGCCAGCCACACCCCGAGGCTCTGGCCACCCTGATGGTGCCGCCGGCCACCACCCGCGAAGAGGCCATCGAACTGGGCGTCAAAGGATGGCGGGTCATCGGCTCGCCCGGGTTCGACTTCGACGAGGACAGCGTCCGCGAGCGGGCCGCCGCGGCCTACGACCGGGCCACCCATCCCGCCGGGATGGCCCGACAGTTGGCGGCCATCATCACCCAGCCCGACCGCACTCCTGCCCTGGCTGGGGTCACCGTCCCCACCCTGGTGATCCACGGTGAGGCCGACCCGCTGGTCGACCCCTCGGGGGGCCGGGCCACGGCGGCGGCGATTCCCGGGGCGTCGCTCACGCTCATCCCCGGCATGGGGCACGACCTACCGCTCGAGTTGAGCGACCGGTTGATCGCCGACTTCACCGCCCACTTCGCTCGGGCCTGATCGAGCCGACCCTGACCGGGAAGCGATCGGATCGCTCGTCGGGCTCAGCGAGCGCCGATGCTCTAGAAGCGCTTCACCGCCAGGGCCGTGAGTTGCTTGGACAGCGTGGTGGGGAAGGGGCTCTGGATGGAGGTGAAGGTCACGGTCTCGTTGGCCGTCCCCTTCAGGTAGTCGACCACCGTGAGCTCGACATTCAGCGTCTGCCCTCCCACCGTGACCGGTAGGTAGGCCGTGAAGTTGGCCTGATGGCCGGCGAAGTCGGCGTTCGGCGACCGGGTGACCTGGATCGTGCCGATGGTCGCACCGGCTCCGAACTCCGAGACCAGGGTGGCCTTGGTCGCCCCGTTGAGGACCGTGGTGAGGCAACTGGGTGTCTTGGCGTTGGCCAGGGAGTTGTAGTCGGCCTTCGCCGACTTGGCCGAGGGGGAGACGGCGATGCTGTCGCTCACCGTCATCAGCTTGTTGGCGCTCTGGAAGTCAGGGCTGTTGGCCGACGGCGGATTGTCGTCGATGACCTTGGTCGGCACTCCCACACACGCAGCCAACTGGGCCGCCCCGGGAATCGACGAGTTGTCGTTCGACGACGGGGTCGATGTCCAGCCTGCGGGCAGGTCCGAGAGCACCAGGAGGTGCTTCTTCGCGTGGGCCACCTCGGACTTGGTGTTGGACGAACCCGCGGCTCCCGCCGCCGTCGCGGCGACCAGGATGCTCGCAGCGAGCACCACCATCCCGAGCCCCGTCATGGTGGTACCGCCTCTCCGTGCGTGGCCGCATCGCGTGGCTCCCTCCTTCGCCGTCGGCCCCCTGCTCGGCCTGGTGGTTGCCGCTCTTCAACTTGGTACCCCGAGGCGCCACTGCGCAATCGCCCGGGGGCAGACAGTCTCTACGGCGGGCGTGGGGCACCCTCCTGTCAGACTTGGCGTCAGCCGTCGCGGCGTCTACCGAGGACGTTGGTCGGTCCGCTCAGTTCGAAGGGAGCCCCATGGCACTGCAGGCGCGATTTCAGGTGGAGGGCGCGGAGCCAACGGCCGTGGCCGGTCTCGAAGGTGAGCTGGGTGCAGGTGCTGACGTTTTCCAAGACCTTCACCTCGGGGATCACCGGTACCGCCACCACCCTGTTCATGGCGGCCGGCACCGAGGAGGGATCCCGCTCCTATGTGGCCACCGAGCGCATCGAGGGCCGTACCGACGATGGCCGTGAGGGAACTCTCGTCATCCAGCACGGCGGCCTCGAGTCCGACCCGGCCACCTGGTTCGGCCACATCGTTCCTTCCACCGGCACCGGCGACTTCATGGGATGGTCGGGACCAGCCCGCATCGTGCACGACGACCACGGTGCCTACTTCGACATTCGGCTCGACCCCTGAACCCCGGTCCGGGAGAACCACACGACCGATCCCACCAAGTGCCGGGGCCCGTAGCGGGGTGGCTACTCGGTTCGGGCCGCCCGGAGGGCCTCGATCTCCCAGTGGGTGGCCTCGACCTCGGCCCGGGTCTGTCGGAGGGCGATCTCGGTCGAGACGGCCCTGGACATGGTGGCCAGCGCATGCAGGTCCAGCTCGGTCCACTCGTGGGGCACGGAGTCCATGACGCAGAGTGTTCCGAGGACGTTTCCGTGCTCGTCCTCGATGGCGAAGCCGGCCCAGGCGGCGGCATCGAAGGCCTCGATGGCCGGGTCGCCCATCGTTCGGGGATCATTGCGGGAGTCCTCCACGACGAGGGGGCGGCCGGTCGCCACGACGAACTTGCAGAACGAGAACTGGTTGGGGGCAACGAGAGGACCGAGTCCTCGGGGAAGCCCACCGCGCTGAGGGCCGTGGTGTTCTCTGCGTCCACCAGGGTGATGCATCCGCGTGGAGCCCGGGTCAACACGATGGCCAACTCCAACAGCCGGTCGAAGGCGTCGTCCGACGGAGTGCCGACCAGTCCTGACCGACCCAGGGCGGCCACGCGCGTGGGGTCCCGGACTCCGGTCTCCCAGTCGACTCTCATGGCTCGACGTTAGTTGCGGCTCCTTGGCGGCAAGCGGCGCCGCTTCGGCATCGGGCCCCAGTGTTCGGCCCGCAACGAACCGAGGCCGTCGCTCAGTTCCAGACGGTGCAGACCTCTCCTGATCCTCGACTTCACGGTGCCTTCGGGAAGCCGGAGCTCGAGGGCGACGGCGCCGTAGGCCATCCCGTGGTAGAAGGCCAACTCGATGGGTATCCGCTCGTCCGTCGGCAGCAGGGTCACCGCGGCACGTAACTCGCTGGCTGACTCGGCGCCGATCATGGCGGCATCACGTCCTCCTCGGACGGCTCGAGGTCCTCGGCCAGCTCCCGTCTCCGACGGGCCGTCTCCGATCGCACCACATCGATGCTGCGACCCCGGGCGATCAGCCGGAGATAGGCGAGGACCGTTCCCCGATGGGGATCGAACTTCTGTGGTGCGAGCCAGAACCCCACGAACACTTCGGAGACGACGTCCTCGCAGCTGGCCCGGTTGCCGAGGACCATGCGGGCTACCGCGGCGACCGACTCGAGATGGCGACGTCGGAGTTCGGCGAAGGCATCGACCTGGCGGAGGACCACGGCATGGGCCAGCACTCCGTCCGACCACTCGTCGAGGGGTGGTGATCGCTGGGGTCGGCCGCTGAGGCGTCATGACCCGACGATTCGCCGTGCAGACTCACAGAGGGTGCCACCGATCCAACTGCGGAGAACGGCGCTGGCCAGTTCCCGTGGACCCTCGTCCTGAAGGTTGCACCAACACTAGTCGGGACCACGCCGGGGAGCCTGGGCCGCCTCCGGAACGTCAGGGCCACGAGGGCCGATGCCGAATGGTGTAGCGAGGGTCGGGGTGGAACTCCCCTCGGGGTTCCGCCGGGGGAGTAGGTTCGGGCCCTGATGAGCGGTCTGAACGGCAGTCCGTTGGTGGTGGGCCCGGGAGATCGAGAGCGGCGTGCATCAGCTGCGCACCTCGGCGGGTGGGGTTCCGGTGACCTACACCGATATCCCGGCCAACTGGTATCCCGATCCATCCGGGGCCGGGGGCCTGCGCTACTGGGACGGCCGAAGCTGGACCGGCCATGTGGCTCCGCCCGCTCCTGCCTACTACCCGCCCTATGGCACCTGGGGTCCGCCTCCGTGGAAGGGCGCGCAGCTGGGCCGTCCGGCCAGGGGACCAGCGGCCCTCGCCACCCCAGGCGTCGTCTCGGGGCCCGGGCCCTCGATTGGCTGCTGATGGTTCCCGTCTTCGCCATCTTGTTGACGGTCGCCCTCCTCATCTTCGCCCCCCGCTTCGGCCCGATCTTCCCCGACGTCAACACCCAACGGGCCAACCCTCCGGCACCGGGCTTCGTGTGGATCTACCTGACCGTCATCGTCTGCGCCTTCCTGACCGGCCTGATCATGGTGGCCTACGAGACGGTGGCGGTGGCCAAGTTCGAGCGGACCTTCGGTATGGCCTGGCTCCACATCCGACCGGTCCGGGTCGACAGCGGCGGGACGCTCGGTTGGGGTCGGGCCTTCGGCCGGGCCGGTATCTACTGGCTCGCCGGCCTCCTCGGCTGGATCGGGCTGCTCGATCCCCTGTGGTGCCTGTGGGACGACAAGCGCCAGTGCCTGCACGACAAGGTGGTCGACTCCATCGTCATCAACGACCCCGCCGTGGTTCCGGCCGCCGGCGTGGCCGGTGGCGTTCCGGTGGTGGCCCCGTAACGCCGTCGGGTCTCGTGTTGGTCAGCTGAGCCCGGACAGGGTCTGGTCGAGGTGGCCGAGGATCGCCGGCCACGAGTCGGCGTGCCGCTGCATGGCGACGACGTCGGCGAAGCCGCGGTGGGTGAGACGGAGGCGGGTACCGGGGCGGGCCCCGGTCAGCTCGACCCGCACCACGGTCTCGGCTCCCTCGGTCCCACCCGGACCGGTGACCCAGGTCTGTTCGATGAGGCGGCCGGGCTCCAGGGCGAGGAACCGTCCGTAGTGCGGGTGATGCGCACCCTCGTGGACGACCTCGAACCAGTAGGGCTCGCCCACGACGGGATGCATCCGGAGCGCCCCCGGCGTGGCGAACCAGGTATCGAAGCGTTCCGTCCAGGCTCGGTAGACGGCCATGGGCGGAGCGGACATGGTCCGATCCACCGTGCAGGAGATCGACTCGGGCGCCACGAGTTCACTCTACGAGGGTCCTGTGCATGGTTCTTCGTTGACCGCGCGCGGAAGCGCACCCGGACTGTTCAGGGATGGTGGGAAGGGTCCGGAGCCGGTGTGGCCTCCGGACCCTCGGGGGATGTCTCGTCGCCGGCGCGGGCCGCCGCGGCCAGCGCTCCGGTCGGGTCGTGACCGATCAGGAGCCCGATCGATGCCATGAGGCCGGTGTCGCGGTCGCCCACCATCTCCCAGGACCGACCGATCCCGATGAGGAGCGAGATGATCAGGATGTCACCGAGGTTGGTCAGGGCCGAGTGGTTGTGGTTGTTCCGGATGAGCAGGATCCCGTAGTAGAGCTCGAGCCCGAGGATGACGAGCAGGGCGAGGATGAGGGCGAACTGCCGGCGTCGGTGCTGCTGCTTGAGGGGGAGGGAGAGCGTCGTCCGCAATCCGGCCGCGGTGAACAGGATGCCCACGCCGCTCACCACGACGGCAGTGACGGCGACGCCGTTGCCCGGGACGAGTCCGAACAGCGAGACCGTGAAGGTGTTGGTGAAGGCAAACAGCGCGGCCGCCGAGCGGAACTCTCGGATGACCTGGGGGTGGTCCTTCACCCGTCCACCGCCGGAGACGGACATGGCGACGAAGAGCAGCCCGATGAGGGTGGCCGCGGAAGTGGCGAGTACGACGAAGAAGTCTCGGTAGTCACCGGTGATCATCGGGCCACCCTACCCACGGCCCTCGTCGGGCCTTGTACTGCCTCTCGTGGTGGGTGCGGCCGACCGTCACACAGCCCGCGCGTGACGGCCGTCCTACGGGCCGAAGCGCCAGCGGGTGGCCCCACCGGGCTCGACGGTGCTGAGCGCCGTGGCCCGGGCCACGGTCATCCGGTAGACCGTCCACGGTGGCGGCCCGGCCGACGGTGCGCTGAACTCGGCGGTGAGCGCCTGTCCCGTCGCATCGACCTGGGCAGGCCAGCCGGCGGCGTTCCACTGCGCGGCCATGGCGGCCACGGTCTCGGGCTCGGTGACCGGCCGGGCCTCGCCCTCCACGACGAGGTCGAAGTCATGGGTGGCCACACTCACGGTGCACCGTGGGTCCCGAGCCAGGTTCTTCCCCTTCCGGGTGCCCGTCCCCGTCTCGAACCAGAAGGTGCCGTCCACCCAGAGGGCCCCAACCGCGGTGACGTGGGGGCTCCCGTCGCGGTTGATGGTGGCCAGCCAGCACGTGTGACGGCCCGGCCCCCCTGCTCCGGGCGCTTGGGACACCCCGAGCTCGAGGCGGTTGGTGATGGCCGCCCACTCCATGAGGGGCAGTTGGTAGAGGTCGGCGAGGTTGGTTGCATCCATACCGGTAGGACGGGCGGGAAACGCTGAACTCATCGTCGCCTGGTCAGGTCCCGGTGCCGCCGGTGAGGGAGTCCGTCGGCTCGGTGGGCTGACTGATCTCCAAGAGGTGTCCGTCCGGGTCACGGAAGAAGGCCCGGATCTCGTCGTCGTACTCGACGGGCGGGGCGAGGAATGTGGCTCCCCGGTCGACGAGTACCTCGTAGGCCCGTTGGCAGTCGGGGACCCGGATAGCCAGTTGGAGACTCACCCGTTCGATGTCGGCCGGCGGCCGGAACGTCACCCCCGGTCGGTCCGGGGTGGGCGCGCTCCCGGTGACCAGGAGCAGGAGGGTCCCGGCGAACCGGAGCGCCACCGCGTTCCGGCCACGGGGGCCGAGCTCGGTGGCCCCCACCACATCCCGGTAGTAGGCGAGGGACCGCTCCACATTCCCCACCACCAGTTGCACGGTGATCTCGACCCCGTCGCCGGGGAAGTCGGGGGCCGCTGTCCCCTCAGTCGCAGTCATGGGGCCATCATGGCCTGACGACGGCGGGACCGTCGTCGGCCGATGCGGTCAAGAGATCTCGCAGTTCGTGCGTACGGGAGTGGGAAGTGTGGCATAGTTGTGGCACCATTATGCTACGGTAATGGCATGACCCGAGTCCGAATCAGCACCACCGTCGACCAGCAGTTACTGGAGGACGCCCGACGAGCACTTGACGGCAAGCCTGACTCGATTGTGATCGACAACGCTCTGGCCGCACTACTCGCACGTCATCGTTCCGCCCAGGTCGACGCGGCCTACACGGCTTATGACGAGCACCCGTTGGCCGAGCAAGACGAGTGGGGAGATCTGGCGAGCTTTCGTGAGGTTGCGGCGTCGTCGTGAGTTCCATGCCCGCCAGGGGTGAGCTTTGGTGGTGTGAGTTACCCGAGATTGGCAGAAGACCCGTTGTCGTGCTGTCCCGCAACGCGGCTATTCCACGCTTGCGTCGCGCCCTTGTCGCTCCGTGCACGACGACCATCCGCGGTCTGCCGAGCGAAGTGATCCTCGATCCCGTCGAGGACCCGATCCCGCTCGAATCCGCGGTCAATCTCGATTCCGTGGAGAGCGTCGCGGTCGCGGTTCTGGTGGAGCGAATCGGACAGCTCGGTGAGGTGAAGATGAGCGAAATCTGCGCAGCGCTGGAGATCGCTGTCGACTGCGCCGGCTGACCGGCGACTTCGCTGGCCTCCCACCAAGACCACGTCGTCGTTCCGAGACCGGAATCAACATCAACGTCAACTCGGGAGTTCGACGATTCGACCCCTCGGACCTCAGCTGCGCCGGGGCCGGGTTCGGGGACGAACCAACCGGAACGGACCGGGCCGCAGGCGACCTTCAGAGCCACCGCTGATCCGGCGATGTGGCAACGTTCTGCCATCGCCGACACGCGTCACCCTGATGTGACGCGAACTGTGCGAACTCGAAGGCTGTGTACCCACTTCGTGTCCGGCCACCGGCTCATTACGTTCATCCGCTGACGACAACGCCAGTACGGTGCCGAGGCGGCTCCTCCACCGGTCCGGGTCCGGAGTGGCTCCCAGAAGTAGTCTTCGGCTGCCGCGGTTCGTGACACTGCGGCTACGGCGATGAAGGGGGACCTATCCGATGGACGTGACCACCACGACCCTCTGCGGCCTGTCGGGCGGCACCTTCACCTGCTCGGGTGGCTCGGGCATCGCCAGCGCCATCCCCGGTCAGGGGAGCAGCTCCGGTGTGAATATCGGCACGAGCGCCTTCGGACTGGGCGGCCTCCTCGAAGCACTCCTCGAGGTGCTCGGCGTCCTGATCTTCGTGGCCGTGGTGGGGGTGTTCATCATCATCGTGGTGGCCAACCGGGCCGACCCCGATCCGAGCGGCCGGCGTCCCCAGTCCGTCTACTACTTCGCCGTCTCGTTCATCACCCTGGCCACCACCATCGTCGGCTCCATCGTGGTCGTGATCGGGCTCGTGCAGTTGATGGGCCACCATTCGAGTTCGATCACCAACGCGGTGGCCCGGACCATCGTGATCGGGGGCCTGATCGCCGTGGTCAGCCTGTTCCTGCTCATCACCCACCTCCGCCGGGGCCTGGCCATCGCCAGGGCCGAGGACGTGGTCGCCAGCCCGTCCCGGCGGGTGGGCCAGAGCTATGTGTCCGCCGTGGCCTTCGTCTCCATGTTGACCCTGCTGGTGGCGGGCATCGTCATCGCCTACTTGGTCATCGCCCTCATCGCTCCGGGCGTGTTCGGTTCGTTCGGCGGCCAGACCGCCTCACTGCGCTACCTGATCGTGGCCGCCTACCTCGGCCTCGTGGCGTTGGCCGTCCTCCAGACCCACCGCAACCTCCTCCAGCCCACGCTGCGCCTCTTCCCGAAGGGCCGTCATGCCACGACGCCCGAAGGCCCGCCGCCGGCCGATCCCACGGCACCTCCCGCCGGATAGGGGTTCAGCGCGAGGCGTCGAGCAGGGCTCCGGCTGCGGCTCGGGCCGACCGGGCGATCGACGGGTCGCGGTCCAAGCTGGCGGCCACGCCGGCGCCGTCGAAGAGCGCCTGGAGCTGGCGGCCGAGCTCGCCCGGATCGGTGGCCCCGGCCTGGCCGGCCAGATCGGTGAAGAGGGCCCGGATCCACGACCGGTACTCCGTGCAGGCCTGGGCGACGAGGTCACCGTTGGCCACCTCGGCCGAGGCGGCGGTGAACGCGCACCCCCGGAACCCCGGTTGGGCGAAGATCTCCCCTTGGGCCTCGAACACGGCGAGCAGTCGCCGGCGCGGGTCGCGGTGCCGGGCCACCGCCTCCTCGAGCCGGGCCGACGTGCCGTCGTGGCGGGAGGCGAGATAGGCCTGCACCAATCCCTCTTTGCTGCCGAACAGGTTGTAGAGCGACGCCTTGGCCACCCCGGCGTGCTCGATGATCCGGTCGATACCCACCGTCTGGATACCCTCGGCGTAGAAGAGCTCGTTGGCCGAGGCCAGCAGGCGCTCGCGGGCCGACTTCCCGTCTGTCACCCGACCCCGTCGTGCGCTCTTCGTCGGGGGAGGGGCGGTGACCGTTCCCGGCGTCACCGGTGGCGGTCCTGGTGTGTGGCGGTGCTGATCGACATCTGGTCGTCCTGTCTACCTCACGCCGCCGTGGCGTCGGTGGGCCGGATCTCCACCCGGTCGGGATAGAAGGCGACGATAGCCGGCGATGGCCTGCACCGCCGGGTAGGGCTCGACATACGTCCAGATGGCGTCGTCGATGTTCCCCTCCGGTCCGGCCACGGAAAAGTAGGAGGCATCACCTTTGAACGGACAGTAGGTCGAGGTCGCGCTGGGCACGAGGACCGACTCGTCCACGTCGTCCAGCGGGAAGTACTGCACCGCCGGGTAGTCGGCCTCCTGCAGGGTCAGGGTGGACCGGCTGTCGGCGATGACCTGGTCGCCCGCTTGCACCACGAACCGTTGGCTGCTGGGCTCGATGGTGATGGGGTGGTCGGGTCCGGGGATCAGCTGTTCTCGGGTGGTCATGGACTGCTCCTTCGTGAATCGGGATCAGGTGGACGTCAGGTAAGAAGGCTACGGCCCACACCGGCCGGGCCGGCCGGGCGACGAACCTCACACCGCGGTGCGGCCTCCGTCGACGGGGATCAGCGCTCCGGTCACATAGCTGGCCTTGTCCGAGGCCAAAAAGGCGATGACGTCGGCGATCTCGTCGACCTGGGCGCCCCGACCGACCAGGGTGGTCGCACCCAACTGGCTGATGAGTTCGGGGTTGGACCCGTCGCTGTAGACGGGTCCGGGGGCCACGGTGTTGACCCGTACTCCGGACGGGCTGAACTCGGCGGCCCAGGCCCGGGTCATGGCGGTCAACGCTGCTTTGGTGGCGCCGTAGGCGGCCCCTCCGGCCAGCCCTATGTGCCCGGCCATCGAGTCGATGCTGACGATGCTGCCCCGCCCCCGGGAGGCCATGCCCGGGGCGAGTGCCGCCACCAACTGGTAGGAGGCCCGCACGTTGCTGGCGAACAGCCGGTCGAAGGTGGCGGTGTCGAGATCGGCGGTGGGCCCGAACCACGAGAAGCCCCCGTTGTTGACCAGGACGTCGACCTCGCCGACCCGATCGGCCAGGCGGGCGACCTCGTCGGCATCGCCCAGGTCGGCCGGCTCGAAGCGGGCGGTCCCGCCCGCAGCCTCGATCTCCTTCACCGTGGCCTCGCCCCGCCCGGCGTCGCGCCCATGGACGATGACGCTGAACCCCTCGGCGCCGAGGGCCAGGGCCGTGGCGTGGCCGATCCCCGAGGTAGCGCCGGTGACGAGGGCCACCCGCTGGTCCTCTGGAGTAGTGGTGGTCGTCGTCATGGTGGGGTCCTCTCGTGGGGGTCTGCGCTTGGTGCGATGTTAGACAGACCGGTCTATCTAGTCAAACGGGCGGGGAGGCGATGGGCGCAACCGACGGAGCGGAGGGTCGCGTGGCCGGTTCCCGTGCCGCCTTCCCTCCCTCCCGCCGGTGGGGGCTGGCATACTGCGCCAGATGGAGCCGGTCCTCATCCGCTCGGCCACACCGGACGACGCCGAGGCGCTCATCGGCCTCCTGGCCCACGGGGCCCTGGTGGAGGGGAAGGAGGACCCGACCCGGCCCGAGCCCTACGCCGAGGCCCTGGCCGAGATTCGCTCGACCCCGGGCAACGAGGTGTTGGTGGCCGAGCTCGGGGGCCGGGTGGTCGGCATGTGCCAGCTGGTGGTGTTCCGCCACATCCAAGGGGGCGGGGGCCTGTGCGGTGAGCTCGAGTCAATGCACGTACATCCCGACGTCCGCTCCCAGGGCATCGGCCAGCAGCTGCTCGAGGCGGCCGTAACGGCCGCCTCGAAGGCGGGGTGCTACCGGGTGCAGTTGACCTCGAACGTGGCCCGCACCGACGCCCACCGCTTCTACCTGCGCCACGGGTTCGAGCCCAGTCACGTCGGGTTCAAGCGGCTCATCGACCGGCGCCCACCCGACTGACCTGCTGGTCGCCAACGGGATCTCCCCGCGGCTGATTCGGGTTGGCGGCGTCCTTCGTAGGCGGATCGAGGGACGGATAGATCACGGAGAGTGAGGAGATGTGCACTTTCAGTGATCCTTGACTACGCTGCCCCTAGGGGCAGGGTGTGCAGCGGCTGCCGGTTGGCCGTGGTGCTCTGCAGAGACGAAAGCAGGGACCATGCGACCGAGTCGACGGGCATCGTGCAGTTCCGTGGAGGTGTCGCCCGACGGGCGGGCCCCTTGTCCAGGGCCGGATCACCCGGGAGTTGCGACCGGGCGGAGGTGGGCGTGAACCTCATCATCTGCTCGCTCGACACGCTGCGTGCCGACCACCTGAGCTGCCTCGGCAACGGGCGGGGACTCACCCCCAATTTGGACAGGATCGCCAGCGAGGGCGCCCTCTTCTCGCAGACCTACGCCACGGACATTCCGACGCAGCCGTCGCACACGGCACTGTTCACCGGCCAGTGCGGAATCAACACCGGCATCGTCTCCCACTTCCACCCCGCCGCCTACCTGCCCGAGGAGACGCTGTGGCTTCCGTCGCTCCTGCGCCGTCACGGCTATGTCACCGGGGCCGTCGACCACCTCTTCGCCATGAAGGACTGGTTCATCCGGGGCTACGACGACTACATGCCCCCACCCGGACGGTCACGTTCGGCCGGGTCGGTGATCAACGGCATCGGGCTTCCGTGGATCAGCGAACACCAGGACCGCGACTTCTTCCTCTTCCTCCACTTCTGGGACGCCCACATCCCCTATGTCCCGCCGTCGCCCTTCAAGGAGCGCTACACCGAAGCCACGGCGGGTCGAGTGGACCCCGACGTCATGGCCAAGCTCGAGGGCCGTCCGAGCTATCCGCTGTTCAAGCAGAACCTCTATGACTTTCTCGACGCCATGCCCAACCTCGACTACATCGCCGACCTCTACGATGCCGAGGTCGCCTACCTCGACTTCGAGATCGGCGCCATCTTCGACCACCTCGAGCGAGAAGGACTGTTGGAGGACACCATGGTGGTCCTGTTCGGCGACCATGGGGAGAACATGACCGAGCACGACTCGTGGTTCGACCATGCCGGGCTGTACGACTCGGTGACCCACGTGCCCCTGGTGATGTGGGCACCCGGCCGGATCCCGGTGACCAACTCCGATGCCATGGTCACCCTGGTCGACGTGCTCCCGACCATCCTCGAAACCCTCGACCTGCCCGCCGCCGAGGGGATCAGCGGGCGGTCCCTCTACCCGTTGATGGCGGGGCGGTCACCACCCACCGTGAGGCGGTGATGTTGAGCGAGGCCACCTGGCAGGCGGCCCGGGGCATCAGGACCCCGGAGTGGAAGCTCATCCGCTTCTACCAGACCACCCTCTACGGGCGCAGCGGCATCGAGCTCTACGACCTGGCTGCCGACCCGCACGAACAGCACAACGTGGCCGAGCAGTACCCCGAGGTGGCCGCGGACCTCGACGGGGGCTCCGGCACTGGGTCTCGGCCCAACTGGCCGGGCGCCACGACCCGATGCTCGAGGTGATCGATGCGGGTCTTCCCGCCGTCGCCCGCCTGAACGACGTCATCGCCGGACAGACCCGTCCGCGCAACGACGTGGTGCCGCCCCCACCGAGCCCGCGGCCGGTCCGGTATCGAGGCGCTCGCTCCGGCTGACGGGCCCGCAGTGCCACGCATGACGAAGCGGGACCCGGCCGAGCGGGAGGCGCCGGCCAGCGCTCGGTTGGAGGAGCCGCTCGGGTCGAGCTCGACCTGACGGCTGCACCCCGCCTGTGCCGGCGTGGCCGACCCCGACGTCGGCGGCAACGGTGTGCGCCTGGTGCCGGCTACCGGAGTCCGCCCGGCGCCCGACCGAGGTCGAGCGGGCAGCGGGCCCACCCACGACAGAGCGCCGCAACCTGCCTGCCGTGTGACCCGGGACAGGGCTCGTGCCGCCCGGCGTGTCGTGCTCGGGCCGGCTCGGCGCTAACCCGCTCCGACGGGTTCGACCGCAGGCGCACCCACCGGCTCGACCGCCCGCTCGATGTCCGCAGGTTTCACCGGCCGGATCTCGTCGGCCAGTCGGGAGGTGATGACCGGGCGTCCGTTGAAGCTCAGGAGGCTCTCCAAGGAGTAGTAGTGCTTGAGCATGGCGAAGGGGAGCTCGATGGGCAGCCAGAGGAGGTCTCGTGCCTTGCCGTAGTAGAGGCAGCACCCCACCACGAACACCAGCTGGGGCAGGACGCGCAAGCTGAGGATGATCACGAGGTGGGCCAGGTTGATCCTCCCACTGGGCTGGATGAGGGACTCGGCGATGATGTACATGATGATGGCGAGGCGCAGGGGCGTGAGCAGGCGCTGACCGGTGGACCGTGAACCGAAGAACCAAAAGCGCGGGCCCGAGAGCCCGGTCACCACGGGCACGAACCTGGTGAACGACATGGTGCTGCCGCGGTTCCAGCGGGTGCGCTGGGCCCGGAGCTGTCGTTGGGTGTTGGGCACGTCCTCGAAGGAGCGAATCCTCGTGTCCAGCTGCACCCGGTAGCCGAGTCGGGTGATCCCGGCCGTGAAGTCCTGGTCCTCGCCGTACATGCCGTCGACGAATCCGCCGATCTCCTCGGCCGGGGCGCGGCGGAAGCCGGTGAAGGTGCCGGGCACGCACGAGACCCCGTCGACCACATCGGTGGCCGGGCGGGTGAGACCGAAGTTGACCACGAGCTCGAAGAGACGGGCCCGGTCAATCCAGGTGGTGTAGGGCTCCCGAGGCAGGGTGAAGGCACCGACCATGCCGATCTGGGGGTCGGCGAGGAAGTACGAGACGGCGTAGGCGAACGCCTTGCGGTCGACGATGCAGTCGGCGTCCACCCGGAAGACGTAGTCGGCCGTACCCCGGGACAGCGCCTTGTTGAGGGCGGCGGACTTCCCGTGGTGGCCACCGTGGACGATCTCCCCGGTGGCGAAGCGCAGCCGGCCGATCGCCGCCTCGGCCAGGGCGACGGTGTCATCGGTGGACCCGTCATCACAGATGATGGCCCGGACCGGCCCGCCGTAGAACTCGGCGGCCTCGTCGATCGACTCGAGGAGGTCGACGATGTTGATCTCCTCGTTGAAGGCGGGGGAGATCACCTCGAGAGGTGGTCGCTCGTCGCTCAGGGCCACCGGACGGTGGTGCGCCAGGCGCACCATGCCCAAGAAGAGGACGATGAGGCGCAGGACGTACGGCCCGCAGCTGATCACGATGGCCACCATGATGAGGGAGTTCTGCCCGAAGTGGCGGATCAGGTAGGCGGCGAGGCAGGAGACCACCGCTACCGCGGCCAGGATGCACACCCCGAGGATGAGATCCGCGTTCCAGTCGTGGCCACGCCGCAGGGGGAAGGGGGTCTTCTTCGGGAACTGGAACGAGGTGAACGCCAGCCGGAACACGACCAGTCCGGCGATGCCGTACTGGATGAGGAGGGCCACCACCGGCGTCGGCCCGAGCGGCAGGCCCGTCGTGAGCACGAAGATGCCGAGGAACACGTCGGCCACCGCCGAGACGACCAGCAGGATGAGGATGTTGACCAGGATCATGCACCGGCGGGCCAGGGAGGACCGGAAGCAGACGGCCAGCGCCACCCCCGAAGCGATGACGCTGACCTGGAACACCGGGGGCAGCAGATGCACGTACGCGTCGACCAGGGCGGGCTGGGGGATCACCGATAACAACAGCTGCTCGACCAGGCTGTAGTAGTCCTGGACGATGGTGGGGGAGCGGAGCCCGACGAGGAGCACCGAGACGAGGAAGCAGACGGCCAAGAAGGCACTGCAGCGGGCGTAGCTCGGCCGGAGGGGCGGAACCATCAGCACCAGTGAACCCGATCCCTGGTCGGAGTCGTCGTAGCTCCGAGACATCGGCTTGAGCACGACCACGGCCAAGATGACGGCGTCGAGCATCAGGAGGCCGAGGCCCCGGAGGTTCACCGTCGTGACTACCGCCAGCACGGCGCTCCCTACGACCGGACGCTGGCCGTCATCCCCGGCAGCAGGCCGGGCACGGTGCGATCGAGCTTGACGATCACCTCGTAGGTGACCGCGCTGCTGTTGCCGGTCGGGCTGAGGACCACGCCGGTGACGGTGCCCTCTTGGGTCACGTCCAGGACGGAGAAGGTGACCGAGGCCCCCTGCCCGACCCGGAACCGGCCGATGCTCGATTCGGGGACCTGGGCGGTGACCTGCTGGATGCCCCCGACGATCTCGACGAGCGGCTGGTTGCCGCTGGCCGACGACGAGCCCGCCGGCGTGGGCTGGGAGGGGAAGAGGGAGAAGCCGGAGGGCTGGCTGGCCTGGATCGAGGCGGGGGCCTTATAGGCCGGGACACCGGCTGGGCCGAGGTTCTCGCCCGTCGAGCCGTTCACCTGAGCCACGATGCCGGCGGCGGGAGCGACGATGGTGGCCTGCTGCTCTTCTTCTTGCACCTGGTCCAACTGGGCGGTGGCCTGGTTGAGTGCCGCCTTGGCCTGGGCCTGTGACTCGGCGTTGGCCGGAGCCCGCTGCAGCGTCCCTTGGTACTCGGCCAGGTTGAGCGCAGCCTGGGCGGCGTTGACGGTGGCCTGGGCCGAGTTGTTGGCCTGCATGGCCTGGGCCTGCACCACGGGCACCTGGGCCTGGGCCTTGGCCACCGCCGCCTGGTCGGTTTCGGAGTTGCTCTGCAGCTGCTGGCAGTGGGTGAAGAGATTTTGGGCTGAGAGCAGCGCCGTGCCGGTGAGGCTCGGGTCGGGGGCAACCGGGCCGTTCGGACAGGCCTGGGTGTAGAGGGTGGCATCGCCCTGGGCCACGGCCTCGGCCGAGGTGACGCTGCCCTGGGCGGCGGCCACGTTGGCCGCTCCCGTCTGGGCGGTGGCCGTGAGCGAGGCCTGGGCGTTGGCCAGCGCGGTCTGCTGCTGTTGCACCTGTAGCCCGTTCTGCTCGTTCTGGGCGCTGGTCGGTTGGGGGGCGCCGACCTGTTGCACCGCGGCCTGGTCTGCTGCCACCACTTGTTGGTCGGCGTGCAGCTGGGCATCCAGGGTCCCGAGGTTCTGGGTGGCGAGGACTTGGCCTGCGTGCACCTGCTGGCCGGGCTTGACGTTGATGGCCACGACCGTGCCGGTGTTGGCGAAGTTCAGGTCGTAGACCTTCGAGGTGCTCACCACGGCGGGAAAGGACTGGTCGCCGACGGTGGCGGCATCGACCGTGTAGATCCCGGCCACCACGGCCAGGGCGGCGATGACCACGGCGAGGGCCAGCTGGCGCCGGCTGATGTGCAGTCGCCCCGGGTCCCGCTCGGACAGGGCCGGGCCGTCGATGACCCCGACCCGTGAGTGGGTCCCGGACTTCGGGCCCGGTGAGGCCGGCCCGTCGTCCGGGGACGAGTCGGAGCCTTCGGACGAGAGGTCGGTGGGCATGCTGAGCGACGCGTTCATGCCCCGCACCTTCTCGGTCTTGCGGGGAGCCCGGGCCGTCATCGGGTCACCCCCCTGCCGTGGCTGCCGACCGGGTTCCGTGTCGAATCTGTCTGGCACCGTCTCATCGTTGCGACAACCTCCGCTTCAACTGTTCGTCCTTCAGCCACGTCACGAGCATGTAGGAGCCTCCGGCGATCATGAGCAGCACTCCGGCGAGGATGCCCGCCCAGCCGTAGCCCGTCACGTCCGAGGAGCAGTCCCCAGAGGTCGAGCCCGTTCGGGGTCCCGTCGGTGGCCGTGGTCATGGCCAGGGGTGCGAACGCCGATGGCGACGTGGTGAGCGGGAGGCTGATCAGGAGTTTGGGAACGCCGGGCAGCGGGGGTAGGGGTGCGGCCGACGGATTGGCGCCGAACAGCGGAGCCAACTGGACCCGGGTCGGCGCACTGACCGACTTCCCGAACTCGGCGTCGCCGTTGTAGACGGCCGTCAGGACGTCGGTGCCGGCGGGGAGGCTCACCGTGGTGCAGCTGGGATCCGTGGCCACGGCCAGCTGCTGGCACCCGGTGACCGGCGAGCCGTTGCTGAACAGGCTCACCGAGCCACCGCTGTCGGAGGCGACCGCCGCGCTGATGTGCACGGCCTCGGTGGGGGAGGCCGCCGGAGTCGACACCGTCACCGAGGTGGACGACGGCTCCTGGGGCGGCTGGAAGTGCCGGTCGTTGGCCAGGGCCTGGAACGTCGAATAGCCCGAGTTGTCCAAGGGGTAGTGGTACGTGCCCCCTTTACCGGGCGCGTCGAAGTAGAGCACGCCCCGGATCATCGGGTACCCGTTGTCGAGTGACTGCTGGACATCGGAGAGGTACGGCGACTGCGCTCCGGACAGGGCGGCGGTCTCGGTGATCATGAGCGGCTTTCCGAAGGAGTCGAAGGTGGAGTACCACGAGCCGAACAGCTGGGCGAACTGGCCGGCCCGGTAGCTCGTCGAGTTTCGGAGGTAGCCGTCCACCGCGATCCAGTCGACGTAGGCCGGCCCCGGGTAGTACTTGATCCAGTCCTGGTCCTGACCTCCCGAGGCGATGCACCATACAAAGGACACGTTGGTGGCTCCGGCCGCGGTGAAGAGGGCATGGATGTGGCGGAAGGCGGCGGCGTAGCCGGCCGGGCCGAGGCCGGCGACGCAGGCTTTGTAGTCCGGGGAGTTGGGGAAGTTGAACTCGTAGAACCAGCGCAGGAACATCGGGGCCTTCAGCTGGGCCAGTTCGGTGGCGAAGCTGGTGATGAGGGCGTCGTCCTGGCCCGAGAGGATGGTGGCGTCGCTCGGACCGCACCGCCAGTCGATCATCGGTGTCGCCCCGTTGGCCAGCACCTTCTCCAACGTGGCGGTCGGCGTCGGTGCCGCCCAGTTCTGGTAGACGTGGACGACCGAGAGCGAGCGGTTCAATCCGCCGTTGAACGAGGGGAGCGCGCTCAGCTCCTGGTTGATCGGGGTCTGCTTGGTCACCGGCAGAGGCCGCACCCAGGCCCCTAGGTAGGCCGTTCCCACCGGGGGGATGAACGGACGCCCCTGATCGCCGGCCACGGTGCCCACCGTGACGGTGACCGAGGCCGACTGCGAAGGTCCAGAGGCTGCGTCCCCGAGATAGTCGGCCGTGATGTCGTTGGCGCCACCGGCGAGTGTCGACGTCTCACAGCTGCTGGCGTGCAGGACCTGCACGTCGTCGCACCCCGGGATGGTGGAGCCGTTGTCGGCAAAGGAGACACTCCCGCCCAGATCGGAACCGGCGACGGTGGCGGTGATGGTGACGACCTTGCCCTGTGAGGGTGAGGTATCCGAGGCCACGACCGACGTGGTCGTGGCCGAACGGTCCGGCTGGAAGTAGGGGTCCTCCGAGAGCGCATCCAGGGCGGACTGTCCGGCGTGGTCGAGGGTGAAGTCGTAGGGGGCCCCGGTCGGTCCGGGGAAACGACCGTCCTCGTAGACGACGGCCTTCACGAGCGGGAAGGCTGTCGGCAGCAACCCATCGAGCAGATTGAGGTAGGTGTCCTGCACCGAGGGCTGCTGGCCGGTGAGGGCACCGGTGTCCGAGATCATGAGCGGCTTGCCGGAGGGGGAGAAGGTTGCGTACCAGGCGGCGAAGCGGTTCTGGACGAGTCCGGTCGTCGGTGGAGTGGTCGCCCGGTCGAAGCCGTCGGCGGCGATCCAGTCGACGAAGTTGTCCCCGGGATAGAAGGTGCTCCATGCGGTGGCCGGGCTGTCGTTGGTGTCCACCGACCACACGAAGGCGACATTGCCGGCGCCGGCCGACCGGTACTGGTGGACGATGTACCGGAAGGCCCGCACGTAGCCGGACGCGCCGAGGTTGCCGAGGCAGTTGCTCGAGTCGTTGGCGAACGAGCCCGGATCCGGGTACCACTGGAGAAGGATCGGAATGCCGGTGGAGGCCAGGGCCTGGGCGGCGGCGGTGATGGTGGAGTCGTCGTTCCCGGCCAGTACGTGGGAGTCGAGGTCGCCGCACGACCAGGTGATCATGGGGATGGCGCCGGTGGCGTACACCTGCTCGAGCTGGGTGGTGTTGATCGGGGTGCTCCACGCTTGGTCGACCTGGACGATGGAGGCCGGGCGGGCGAGACCCTGGTTGAGGGCGGCCACCGCGTCGGACGAGGAGAGCGTGCTCCCGGTGGGGTTGACGGCGGCACCGAGGTAGGCCTCGCACGGACCGGGGACGGCGGGCTGACGACTGGTTCCCGCCGCCGGAGATGTCGCCACGGTGCACGCCGGGTCACGGGGCCCGACGATGCGGGCGTGGGGCGCTGCCGCCGATGGTCGTACCGCCGCCGGCGACGGCACCGTGGAGGTCGGTGTCGCCACAACGACCACCGACAGGGGAGCAGAGGTCGATGGCTGGAAGGCGGTGTCGCCGCTGTAGGCGGCGATGACGGTGTCGGATCCCACGGGAAGGGTGGACGTGTGTGCACCCGGTGGTCACCGAGACCGGGAGGTAGGCGCAGCCGCTGACCGGGTTGCCGTTCACCAAGAAGGTGACGGCCCCGCCGAGATCGGGTGCGTTGACCGAGAGCGAGATGGCCACCTGTTGGCCGGGAGTCGCCTGGGCGGCGGGGGTCCGAATGGACGTGGAGGACAGGGCGCGTGCCGGCTGGAAGTAGGGGGTTCGGGACAGCGTCCGCAACGCCGTCGTCCCGGCCGTGTCGAGGGCCAGTTGGGTCTGGGTCACCACCTGGGGGGCATCGGTGTAGACGACCCCTTTGATCAGTGGGAAGGCCGTAGGGAGGGCCGAGGACAGGGCGGTGAGGAACTGAGCCTGGTTGCCCGGGGTGGTCCCGGTATTCGAGATGAGCAACGGCCGCCCGTAGGCCGAGAAGGTCGAGTACCACGATCCGAACGCCGAGGTCACTCCCTGCGGGTCGGCGGGAGCCGGGGTCGGGCTCTCGTCGTCGGCGGCGATCCAGGCGACGCTGGCTGCTCCGGGAAAGAAGTCGGTCCACGTCGAACTCGAGCCCTGTGAGGTGTCGACCGACCAGACGGTGGCGGCATTGGTGGCGCTGGCCAGGAGCCGGCTGACGTGCTGGAAGGCGGCGACGTAGCCGGCCGCCCCCCCGGTGCCGAGGCACGCCTGTGCGGCCGGGCTCGACCCATTGGCGTCGGGAAACCAGCGCACCATCACCGGCGCGCCGAGCGCGCTCAGCTCATGGGCGAACCGCGTGATGAGGGCGTCGTCCGCCCCGGCGGTCACGTTGGCGTCCGTGTCGCCGCACTCCCAGGTGATCATGGGGATGGCGCCGGTTCCCGCCACCCGCCGGAGTTGGGCGATGTCCACGAGGGTTCCCCAGTCCTGGTCCACCTCGACGATCGACAGCGGACGACCGAGGCTGGGTTCGATGCTGGGAAGTGAGGCCAGTTCCGAGGCGACGCCCGCCGAGCCACCCAAGGGTGCCGGCCGCGGTGAGCGACTGTCCCGTCGGGTCGACGAAGGCCCCGAGGTAGGCGGTGCCGGTGGCCGGCACGACTGGTGGGGTCACCGACGGCCGGGAGGGGACCGTGGTCCAGACGGAGGTTCCGGTGACCGACACGGTCGGAGGGGTGGCGGTCGGCATCCCCCAGGTGGGAGAGGCCACGGCAACGCTTCCCAGCAGGACAGCGAGTACCACGACGACCAGTGTCTGGCCCCGTGCCCGTCGTCTGCAGCCAGGCGGTGCGGTCACGAACCGGACCCCGAGGCGGCGTCTGGCCCACTGGTCCGAATGGAGCGAGTGGCGACCAAGCAGTGACGGAGGGCCGCGTGGGAGCGTGCGGTCGGGACCGGTGCCACCGCGGGGGTGGCTCGTTCCGTGTCTGCTCCCTGCCTCACCGCGCGCTCCTGGCCCCTTCGTTCCGACTTCTGCGTTGGGCACGCGGCGTGCCCCCTACCCCACGCGCTGAATGTATCAGATTCTCACGTAGAGAAGGGAAACAACTACTCTCCGTGGTAACTGACCGAGCGGCCGGTGTCGGCGGTCCCATGGCGTGGTCGGGGCCTGGCTGGCCCCCGGCGCTCACAAGCTCCCGGGGTTTACCCGTCCGGTGCGTTCACGTTCGGGCACCGGCCGCGTACGCCTCGAGGAACGAGACGGCGGGGCTGGCGTCAGCCTGTCCGCAGCCAGGGCACTGGGATGACTGGCCCGGGATGTTGAGCCAGTACCCGTCGACGAGCGGTCTGGTGGAGGCCACCACACTGCTCAGCGTCGCCGGACTGACCGGTCCGCTGCCGGGGATCGAGGTGGTGATGCCGAGCAGGACCAGATGGGTGGGCGCGGCCGCCCGCGCCTGGGCGGCCGCCTGGCTGACGAAGGACGTGAACCCCGGCTCGTCCTCGGCCTGCTGGCCTTGAATTTCGACGACGTCAGAGGTGGCCGCCCCTGGCCGGCCACGTTCAGGTTCAGGTACCCGGAGAACTTCCCCCGGCCGGTGGCCAGTTTGTTCGATGCCGTGTAGCCCGGACTGATGATCGGGGTCAGATTGGCGGCCGGGGTGAAGATCAGCTGGAGACCGTGCGCATGGGCCAGGGCCAGCGCCTGTGCCGCGAAGGTGAACGGGGCCGCCCGTTCGTTCGACGGCGTAGACGCCCACGCCTCGTTGTCGTAGAGGACGTACTTGACACCCGGCTCGATCGTGCCGTCCAGGATGGCCGACTGCATGGAGGTGAAACTGGTGAAGGACTGGACCTTGGTGGCGAGGGGAACCAGCCCATCGGGCCTGGCCCCGTGGGGCCGGACGATGAGAAGCGTGCGTGGGGAGTCGAACAGCTCGGTGATGGTGGAGACTGGTAGGCCGTCTCGCTCCAGCAGGGCCAGCGTGAAGTCCTCGATGAGCCAGTAGGGACCGGTGGAGGCCGGCACCGCGGTCGGCGGCGCGCGTGGGCGGCGGAACGGTGGTGGACGGCGGAGTGGTAGGCGCCGTCGTGGTCCGCGGCGCGTTGGCGCTCGGCGGGCCGGCCCCTCCGCCGCACGAGCAGACCAACACCGCCGCGGCGCAGAGCGCGCCGCCCGCAGCGGTCCACCGAGACGCTCGACCGGTCATCGTTCCTCCTGTCCGGCGGCGCCCACGGGATCGACAGCAGCGCGGCTGCACCGGTATCCCCGTCGACCGACGGACCAGTGCACGTTACCGCCCGCTGCCTCCCGGGCCCCGACGGGGGAGACGGTGCTGGCGGCGAGGGCGGACGTCCGTCGCGGGGCCGCACCTACACTGTCCGTGGCGCGGGCAACCACCCGAGCGAGCAAACATCGGTGTCGGTCGTACGGACCGCCATGGTGACGTCGAGGGGTTCGTCGTTGGCCGGCTGCACTACGCGGCAGTCGGCGAGAAGATCGGGGGCAGGAGGCACCATGAGACTCATCTACTTCGACATCGACACGCTGCGTGCGGACCATCTGGGCTGCTACGGCTACGGGCGGGCCACCAGCCCCACCATCGACGCCCTGGCCGCCGAGGGCATCCGGTTCGACAACGTCCACGCCTCGGATACGCCGTGCCTGCCGTCCCGGTCGGCGTTGTGCTCGGGCCAGTTCGGGATCCGCAACGGCTCGATCAACCACGGCGGCCCCTCGACAGACCCGTTCCCCGAGGGCCGTGACCGTCAGTTCCAGACCTCGCTGGCCCGTAACGGTTGGATGAGCGCCCTGCGGGCCCAGGGCGTGTGGACGGCCTCCATCAGCACCTTCGCCGAACGGCACTCCGCCTACCATTTCGAAGCCGGGTTCAACGAGTGTTTCAACCTCGGGACCCGGGGCATGGAGACGGCCGAGCAGGTGTCGGCCGTGGCCCGCGACTGGTTGGCCCGCAACGGGCAGCGCGAGGACTGGTTCCTCCACGTCCACCTCTGGGACCCCCACACCCCGTACCGCACGCCGAGGGCGTTCGGGGACCCCTTCGGTGACGGCTGGGTGCCGGATTGGTTGACCGAGGATGTCCGGGCCGACCACTGGACACAGCCCGGGCCCCACTCGGCCCAGGAGATCGCCGGGTTCAGCCCCCGGACCGTATGGGACGAGTGGACCCGCCAGCCCCAACAGGCCACGTCCATGGAGGACGTGGCCCGGGTGTACGACGGTTACGACACCGGCGTGCGCTACGCCGACCATCATGTGGGCCAGGTCCTCGACCAGCTCGACTCCCTCGGCCTCCTGGACGACACGGCGGTGATGGTCTCCTCGGACCACGGCGAGAACCTCGGCGAGTTGGGCATCTACTGTGACCATCAGACCGCCGACCAGTTCACCACCCGACTGCCGGTGGTCCTCCGGTGGCCGGGCCTCGACGGCGCGACCCTGGCCGTCCAGGACGGCCTCCACTACCAGATCGACGTGATGGCCACTGTGCTCGAGCTGAGCGGGGCCACGGTGCCCGAGACATGGGACGGTCGGTCCTTCGCCGCGGCGTTGACCGCGGGCGAACCGAGCGGGCGTGAACACCTGGTGCTCTCCCACGCCGCCTGGACGGCCCAGCGGTCGGTCCGGTTCGGGAACTGGCTGTGCATGGAGACCTACTGGGACGCCTTCCACGGCTTCCCCGACGTGATGCTGTTCGACCTGGCCGACGATCCCTACGAGCAGCACAATCTGGCGCCCGACTCGCCCGATGTGGTCACCCACGCACTGGCCCTTCTCCACGAGTGGAAAGAAGAGGCGATGAGTCGCTCGTCCCACGGCATCGACCCCATGTGGTCGGTCCTCCACGAGGGCGGCCCGTGGCACTCGAGGGTGGACGTCGCCTGGTACCTCGACCGGCTGCGGTCTACCGGACGTGGGCAGTGGGCCGATCGGTTCGAGGCCCGTGGTCCCCTGGGCGGGGGATCGGCCTTGCCGTCCAGCCTCGACCCGACCATGTAGCCACACCACGGTGGGCGGTCACCGGTCGCCCCGACGTCGGCCGGGCCTCCACTCGGGCTCCCGCTCCTGGATGAACGTCCCCTGGTCCCGCAGGAACTCGATGACCTGGTCGGCCGCCTCGCCCACACCCACCTGGGTGGTGTCGAGCCGGATGTCGGGGAAGCGGGGTGTCTCGTAGGGCGAGTCGACCCCGGTGAAGTTGGTGAGCTCGCCCCGCCGGGCCTTGCCGTACAGCCCCTTCACGTCCCGCTCCTCGGCTATGGCCAGCGGGGTGTCGACGAACACCTCGCAGAACTGGTCGCTCCCGATCAGCTCGCGGGCCATCTGCCGCTCGGCCTCGAACGGCGAGATCAGCGAGACCAGCACGATCAGGCCGGCGTCGGCCATCAGGGAGGCCACCTCGGCCACCCGTCGGATGTTCTCGACCCGGTCGGCGTCGCTGAAGCCCAGGTTCTTGCTCAGGCCGTGGCGGACGTTGTCGCCGTCCAGGAGGTAGGTGTGGCGTCCGAAGGCGTGGAGCCGCCGTTCCACGGTGTTGGCGATGGTGGACTTCCCTGCCCCCGACAGCCCGGTGAACCACACCACCTGCGGCCGCTGTCCGCTGAGGGCGGCCCGGGCCTCCCGGTCGATCTCCATGGTCTGCCAGTGCACGTTCTCCGAACGCCGCAGGGCGAAGTGGAGCAGGCCGGCCCCCACGGTGTTGTTGGACAGGCGGTCAACGAGGATGAAGCCGCCGGTCTCCCGGTGGGTCTCGTAGGGGTCGAAGGGGATGGGCCGGTCGAGCGTGATGTTGCCCACCCCGATCTCGTTCAGCTCCAGGGAGCTGGCCGCGGTGTGCTCCAGGGTGTTGACGTTGACCTTGTACTTGAGTTGGCTCACCGTGGCCCCGGCCGTCCTGCTCCCCACCTTCAGGAGGTACGGGCGACCGGGCAGCATCTCCTTCTCGCTCATCCAGATCAGATGGGCCTCGAACTGGTCGGCCACCCCCGGGGCGTCCTCGGCGGCGGCCAGCACGTCCCCCCGGCTGATGTCGATCTCGTCGGCCAGCGTCAGGGTGACCGACTGTCCGGCCACGGCCTCATCGAGGTCACCGTCGTAGGTGACCACCCGTCGCACCGCCGACATCTGGTTGTTGGGCAGCACCCGGATCCGGTCACCCGGGCGCACCGCCCCGCTGGTGATCCGACCGGCGTAGCCCCGGAAATCGAGGTCGGGTCGGTTCACCCACTGCACCGACATGCGGAACGGCTTGGCCTGCTCCTCTGCCTCGATCTCCACCGTCTCGAGGAAGCCGATGAAGGTCGGACCGTCGTACCAGGGGGTCTGGGGGCTCGGCACGGTGATGTTGTCGCCCTTGAGGGCGGACATGGGGATGCAGGTGATGTCCTCGAGGCCGATGCCTTCGGCGAACCCCCGGTACTCGGCCTCGATGGTCCGGGTGACCTCCTCGGAGTACCCCACCATGTCCAGCTTGTTGACAGCCAGGATCACCTTGGTGATACCCAGCAGCGACACCAGGTAGCTGTGCCGCCGGGTCTGGCTCAGGATCCCTTTGCGGGCGTCGACCAGGATCACGGCCACGTCGGCGCTGGAGGCCCCGGTGACCATGTTCCGGGTGTACTGCTCGTGGCCCGGTGTGTCGGCCACGATGAACTTGCGACGGTCGGTGGAGAAGAAGCGGTAGGCCACGTCGATGGTGATGCCCTGCTCGCGCTCGGCGGCCAGACCGTCCACCAGGAGAGCCAGGTCGAGATCGCCCCCCTGGGTGCCCACCTTCTTGGAGTCGGTCTGGAGGGCCTCCAGATGGTCTTCGAAGACCAGCTTCGAGTCGTACAGCAGGCGGCCGATCAGAGTGCTCTTGCCGTCGTCCACGCTCCCGCACGTGATGAACCGGAGCAGGCTCTTGTGCTCGTGGACCCGCAGGTACTCCTCGATGTCGGACTCGGCCAGTTCGGGCGTGAGCGTCATCAGAAGTACCCCTCCTGCTTCTTGCGTTCCATGGACCCGCTGGCGTCGTGGTCGATGACTCGGCCCTGTCGCTCCGACGTGGTGGTCAGCAGCATCTCCTGGATGATGCCGGGCAGCGTGTCGGCGTGGCTCTCGATGGCCCCGGTCAAGGGGTAGCAGCCCAGGGTGCGGAAGCGCACGGAACGCAGCTCGGGCTCCTCGTCCGGGGCCAGGGGCATGCGGTCGTCGTCCACCATGATCAGCGTCCCGTCGCGCTGCACCACCGGACGGGGGGCGGCGAAGTACAGGGGGACGACCGGGATGTCCTGGAGGTAGATGTACTGCCACACGTCCAACTCGGTCCAGTTGGACAGCGGGAACACCCGGATGCTCTCGCCCCGGTGCTTGCGGGCGTTGCAGATGCTCCACAGCTCGGGACGCTGCAGCTTCGGATCCCAACGGTGCTGCGAGGTCCGCACCGAGTACACCCGCTCCTTGGCCCGGGACTTCTCCTCGTCCCGCCGGGCCCCGCCGAAGGCCAGGTCGAAGCCGTGCTTCTCGAGGGCCTGCTTGAGCCCTTCGGTCTTCCACAGGTCGGTGTGCACGGCCGAGCCGTGGGTGAACGGGTTGACCTCCTGATTGATGCAGTCGGGGTTCTGGTGGACCAGGAGCTCGACTCCGAGCTTGGCCACCAGCGCGTCCCGGAACTCGTACATGGCCCGGAACTTCCAGGTGGTGTCCACGTGGAGGAGGGGGAAGGGGGGTAGTCCGGGGTAGAACGCCTTCATGGCCAGGTGGAGCATGACGGCGCTGTCCTTGCCCACCGAGTACAGCATCACCGGTCGCTCTGACTCGGACACGGCCTCCCGCATGATGGCGATGCTCTCGGACTCGAGGCGCTCGAGGTGGGTCAGTGTGGCCATCATCCCTGCTTTCTCTCCGTGAACTGGGTGGGTCACTCGGTCTTCGGACGGCCGTTCGATGGGCCTGCGACTGGCGGGCGCCGGCCTGGTGGTTCGGAGCGGGCCGTTCGGCGCCCAGGGTGTGGATCGACTGCGGGCGGAGCGTTGCAACCTTCAGATCCCACAGATAGTGGGGTAAGTATCACGGAAAGTGGTGAACAATCTCCTCAGTATGGCGGGGTGGCGGCGGTTTGGAAAGGGGAACGGCGGGTTGTTTCTGTCGACGGGATGACAGGCGACGGCATGCCACGTGTTCTGATGATGGTCGGTGTCTCCGGCAACGGCGATGCCAGCGGAGGAGCCCGCATCCGTATCGCTCGGCCACGAGAGGGGGTCGTTCGCCCACGAGAAGGGCGCCGGCGAGCCGACCTTTGGCCGGAGCGGCCCGGCGGGCCAGACGGTACCGCCGACAGCGTTGTGGTCAGTGCCCGTCCGTACGGCTGGGCGAGGTCACTCC
>CAWFQI010000019.1:0-80942 GCA_963817985.1 uncultured Acidimicrobiaceae bacterium
CGGACCGGTTCTGTCGACACCGATCGGCCTGGCCTTGCCTGAGCCCGACAAGTCGGTCAAGAAGTTCAATCTGCTCCCGCCCGAGGTGGCGAAGCGCACTCGGATGAAGCGGATCCAAGAGCGCACACTCGTCGGCTGCGTGGCCGTGGTCGTTCTGCTCGTTGCTTTCGGTGCCTGGAAGTTCCTGCAGGTCCACAACGCCCAGAACAATGTGGACACGCTGCAGTCCCAGATCACCACACTCAACGCTCAGGTTCCCAAATACGACCTGGTGGTGGCGGCCAACAACGCCTACACGGCGGGCGTGCAGCGGAGGGCTTCGGTTCTCAATCGGCCATCGACTGGCCGCTCGTCTTCAACAACCTCGTGAGCATCACTCCCGCGGGCGCCGAGGTGCAGGCCTTCAACGGGACATCGGTTTCGGCCACAACGGCGGAGCTGGGGCGACCACCACCTCAACGGGCACGACGACACCCGGCGCAGCCAGCGCTACCCAGTCTGCAGCCATCGGGACGATCCAACTCTCGGTGACGGGACCAGGGCCAAGCCTCTCCATCTCCGAGGCCTGGATCAATGCCATCTCCTCGTCACAGCTCTTCGCCAATCCGCTTCAGGGTGCGACAACGGCCAATCCCAACTCAACGATCTCATTCCCCTTCACTATCTCGATCACACCCAATGCCAGCCTCTCGAAGAATGTGAGCCTGAAATGAACGAAGTCCGCGAGTACCGCGTTCCCCTGCTGATGGGAGCAGCGACTCTGGTCGTCGCGCTGTTGCTCTGGGCGGTGCTTATCTCCCCACAGAACTCGAAGCTCTCGAGCCTTCAGACCAAGCAGACCGCACTGCAGACCCAACAGACCACGCTTGAGGCCAAGTTGGCGTCACTCAAATCAGAGCAGCAAAAGCTGTCGTCAAGCTGTGCGGACCTCCAGAAGATTGCCACCCAGATTCCGAGCGTCCAGAGTCCGACCGATGTCGATGCCGAAGAGTCTTCGTTCGAGAACCAGTTCAACGGACTGGTGGCCGGATCCGGCGTAGCTCTCACGCAGTTCAGCGGATTCGCACCCGCTACCACTGCGCAGACGACACCTTCGACCAGCAGCACGAGCACCACGCCGGCCGGCGTGGTGGCGGTGCCGACCACGCTCACGATCACCGGCAACTACGGCCAGGTCACCACCTTCATCAACGACCTCGACGCGTTCCCGAGACTCTTCGTGATCCAGAGCTTCGTACTCAACTACGGGCCAACTGCGGGCGGTCCTCGGCGGTCCACTTCATCGTCGGCGACTGCGGCGTAGTCGGTGCCTCCGCTACGTCACCGCCTCTGTGGACCGGGGGGACAGCCACAGCAGCCGGGGCAGGGCCCTACTCGGTGGCCATTGACGGATCGATCTACTACACCTCGACCCCGAGCAGCCTCGACGCCTGCACGAAGGCCACGGCCGGAGTCCATTAGGCGCTAAGGCGTCCTCACCGACTCCGGTCAGCTAGTCGCCGGTCGGATGCCATCGGGTGGCCGAGCGCCAGCGAGGGGCACTGCCGATGCGTTCACACTCCGCTGATCTGCATGTCCCCGACGGCCAGGGTCTGGCCGGCGGCGATGCCAGGCAGCCACTCGACGTCGGCACCGACCGCCACCAGTGACTGCAGGATTCGCTGGAGCGTGGAGGCGACGGTGATCTCCCGGACCGGCTCGGCCAGACGGCCGTCCCGAATCATGAGGCCCTCGGCCCCCACCGAGAAGTCCCCACTGATCGGGTTGACCCCGGAGTGCACCCCGGTCATGGATTGGACGAAGAGGCCCTCCCCCACTGCGGCCAGGACCCCGTCCTCGTCGTAGCCCTCCGGGCCGGGCGCCAACGTCAGCGCCCGACACCCGGGACCGGGAGTACCCGAGAAGCCTCCCCGAACGGCCGATCCGGTCGAGGACACCCCGGCCCTCGACGCCGACACCGTGTCGTAGAGGAAGGCCCGCAGCACGCCCTGGTCGATCAGGACGTTCCGCCGGCACGCCAGACCCTCGGCGTCGTAGGCGGCCGCACCGTAGGCCCTCGGATCGGTGGGATCGTCGACCAGGGTCAGGCCGCCGCCGCCGACGACCTCGCCGATGCGCCCGGCGAAGAACGATCGACCCTTGGCCACGGCCTCGCCGGAGAGGGCCGAGGACACCACCGAGAGCAGGGTGGTCGCCACCCGTCGGTCGAACACCACCGTGGAGCGTCCCGACGGCCCCTTGGCCGCCCCCAGCATGCGCACCGCCCGCGTCACCGCGTCGGACGTGGCCTTGTCGGGATCGAGCCCGGCAAAGCCGCGGTCGACGCTGAAGCCGCTGCCGGTCTGGCTGGCTTCGCCCTCGCCGGCGATGACCCCGACCGAGATGTAGCCAGAGGTCTTGCGGCTCGACGACCGGATGCCGGTGGTCGAGACCAGGGCCACCTCGACCGAGGCGTCGCCGTAGTCGGCGTGGTCGACCTGGCGGATGAGGGGATCGGCCCCGCGGGCCTGGGCCTCGAGGGCCAGGGCCAGGGCCACCTTCTCAGTCGTGGGGACCGAGGCGAGGCCACCGTCCCACAGGTCGACAGGGACGGCCGCCACCCCGTCGGGCACGGCCAACTGCACGTGCTCGTCCGGCGTGGCGTACGTAGCGTTGTCCCGGGCTTCGGCCAGGGTCTCCTCCAACACGCCCGTCTCCAACGAGCCCGCCCAGGCAAAGCCCAGCTTGTGGTCGACGACGACCCGGATCCCGATCCCGGCCGATGTGGCTGCGGTCAGGGACTCGACTTCGCCGTCGTAGGCCCGGATGTCGGTCTCGTCGCCACGGGCCACGTAGACCTCGAGGTCCTCACCGTCCCGGGCCCAACCAGCCACCCGCTCGGCCAGGGCCGGCAGGTCATCGGTCGCCTCGGCTCCTGTGGCGCGTGTATCGGTCACGATGGTCATTCAGCCGTTCCTCCGATGGTCACCCCGGTGAGGCGCATGGTGGCCTGGCCGCACCCCACAGGCACGCTCTGGCCATCCTTGCCACAGGTGCCCGGAGTCATGGCGAAGTCGGTGGCCACGGCGTCGATCCGCTTGAGGATCTCCGGACCGTTTCCAATGAGGTTGGCGTCGCGCAGAGGCTCGGTGATCCTGCCCCCCTCGATGAGGTACGCCTCGGTGGTGCCGAACACGAAGTCGCCTGTCGTGGTGTTCACCTGCCCACCACCCAGCTTGGCCACGTAGACGCCTTTCGGCGTCTGGGCCACGATCTCGTCGGCGTCCTCGGTGCCGGGGAGGAGGAACGTGTTGGTCATGCGCACCATGGGCAGGTGCTGGTAGGTCTGGCGGCGTCCGTTCCCCGATGAGACCCTGCCCTCTTTCCGGGCCCGCAGGTAGTCCCACAGGTAGTCGGTCAGGATGCCCTGATCGATGAGGACGTTCCGCTGGGCCGGGCGGCCCTCGTCGTCCACGTGGAACGTGCCCCACTCCGAGCCCACCGTGCCGTCGTCGACCAGGGTGACCAACGGGCTGGCCACCTGCTGGCCAACCATGCCGGTGTAGACCGAGGCGTCCTTCACGATGTGGTCGGCCTCGAGGCCGTGGCCGCAGGCCTCGTGGAAGAGGATGCCGCCACTGCCGCCGGCCAGGACGACCGGCAGCTCACCGGATGGGGCCGGGCGGGCCGACAGCTTGGACAGCGCCCGGTTCGCCGCCAGATGGGCCAGCTCCTCGACCGAGACCTCATCGAAGAGCTCGAACCCGAGCGTGCGGGCCGCCGACTCGAACCCGGTCTGGAGTCCGGTGTCGCCCGAGGCCACACACGAGACGGAGAACCGGGTTCGGGCCTGCTCATCGGTGGCGTAGAGGCCCTCGGAGTTGGCGATGAGGACCCGACGCCGTGAGCCTCCACACCCGGCTTGCACCTGGGTGATGGCCCCGTCGGTCGACCGGGCCGCCTCGTCAGCCCGGCGCAAGAGCTCGAGGGTGTCACCCTTGGACGCCAGCGCGAGGGGTGCGGAAGCATCATCGCCCCCGGGGGCCACACGCAGAGGTCCGACCGTGGCGGTGGCCGTTCCTCCCCCGCCACCCCGGGCGACGGCCGAGGCCGCCTCGGCCGCTTTCAACAGGCCGGCCTCGGAGAGGTCGGCGGTATGGGCGAACCCGGTGGTCTCCCCCGAGACGACCCGGATGCCCGCACCCCGCTCGCGTCCCGAGGACAGCTCCTCCACCCGGCCGTCGTCGAGCAGTGCCGACGAGTTCGACCGGTCCTCGGCGAACACCTCGGCGAAGTCACCACCGTGCCGCAGGGCCTCGCCGAGCACCCGCTCGAGTACAGGGGAATCGATCACCACAGCCTCCTCGCTACACCGCTCGGCGCTAGGTGGCCGATGCCTGCTGTGTCACGTATCGTACCGGCGTGGCTCCCCGCACCGGTCTGTCGGCCCGAATCGAACTCCAGGTCACCACGGACGACACCGCCGAGGCCTTCCGGTCGGGAACGGTTCCCGTACTCGCCACTCCCCGGCTGGTGGCCCTGTGCGAAGAGGCCAGCTGCAAGGCCATCGAGGGGGAGCTCCCCGGCAACTGCACCTCTGTGGCCAAGCGCCTTCAGTTCGACCACCTGGTGCCCGTGGGCGTCGGTGGCACCGTGTGGGCCGAGGCCACCCTCGACCGGATCGAGGGCCGGCGCCTCGTCTTCACCCTGTCGGTGTCCGAGAGTGCGGGACTCGTGGCCGCAGGCAAGCTCATCCGGGTGGTCGTGGACAGAGACGCCTTCTTGGCCAACGTGCGCTGAGCCGATCGTTCAGGACTTGACCTCATCCCAGTAGACGCCTTCGATCATGCGGGCTAGGTGGGCGTGGTGGAGGATGGCGTGATCAGGATCCTCGGGCATCTCGGCCTCCCCGAAGCGAATGGACCGTCGGGTGATCCGGAACATGACGATGCCGTGGCGCAGTGCGGCATAGGCGGTGTAGAAGTCGAGGTCCTGGGCCTCATACCCCGTGAACGACCGGTAGAGCTCGGCCACGGTGTCGCGGGTGAGGATATGGGGCATGCCCGGGAGTCCGAGGTCTTCCACCAGGTCCTGGAAGAAGCGGTGGATGTAGATCATCCACCCGAGATCGATCTCCCGGGGGCCGATCGAGGCCATCTCCCAGTCGAGCACGGCCACCGGCTCGAAGTCCTGGAACATCATGTTGCCCACCCGGGCGTCACCCCAGCTGAAGACGGCGTCGTCCTCGTTGCCCGGCCAGTGCTCCTCCAACCACTCGAAGCCGCGCTCGATGAGCGGTGAACTGACCCCATCGGCGGCCACCCAGTCGTAGTAGGACCGCATCTCTTCCACATGTCGGCGGAGCGGGCTCTTCCCGTCGTTGGGGCCGGCGAGGAAGGCGGCGGGACCCTCGGCGGTGAGCTCGTGCAGGGCGGCCAGGGCTCGGACGGCCGACCGCTCGAGGCGCTGCTGGTCGGCCAGCTCGGCTTCGAAGAACCAGTTGTCCCCGAAGGTGTACGGAAGGACGTCGGGCGGCACGATGCCGTCTACCCGCTCCATGACGAAGAACGGCACCCCGATGACGTCGGTGCCGTTCTCGAGCCACAGCACCGTCGGTACCGGCACCTCAGTGTGTTCGGCCACCATCTGCATGGTCAGGAACTGACGCTCCATGTCGTAGGTCTGAAAGACCGGGTCGGCGGCGGGGTCCGGGGCGATACGAGCCACCAGCCGGCGGGGCTCGGCCTCTCCGGGAACGGCCAGATCGAAGAGGACGGTCTCTGAGGACATGCCGTTCGACTCGGGAACGATCAGCTCGGAGACGCTCGATCCCGGCACCCGTTCGTGGAGCCACGACTCCAGTTGGACTCGGAGCTCCTCGTAGTCGCGTGTCGAGGTCGTGGGGCGCTCGCTGCTCGGGCCGTCGGTCATGGTCATGGGTGGTCCACCTCGGTAGGTCGGTTCGGTCGTTGTTTGGGTCGGCTGGTTCGGTTCGGTCGG
This sequence comes from uncultured Acidimicrobiaceae bacterium, assembly GCA_963817985.1. Lineage (GTDB taxonomy): Bacteria > Actinomycetota > Acidimicrobiia > Acidimicrobiales > RAAP-2 > Bog-756. The sequence goes on from CAWFQI010000019.1 coordinate 5,980, forward strand.
GTACTTGTGCTTGGTCGGCTGGCGGTGTTTGGTCGACGGGGTCGGGTCGTTCGACCCGACCCGGGCACCACGCGGCGTCGGGTCATCTCGAGAGATCGACCCGTCGGGAGCGAAGGAAGTCCCGGATGCCCGTGGCACTCCAGTTGTCGTGGTCCTCGCCGTAGGCGGTGCCGCCGTCGAAGGTCCACTCGGTCAGACAGTTGACCGAGTACAGGTTGGGATTCAAGAAGAGCCCGAGGCCGTTGAGGCAACGGCCCTCGGCACGCAAGGTCCGACCCAGCTCGTCGACGAGGTCGAGGGAGACGGCGACCGGATAGGCCGTGTCCGGATGGCGCTCGAGCACCCGGCGGCTCCCCGAGGCGACGGCGGCCCACTCCCCATCGCGCAGGAGGTAGCCGTGGATGGCCATGCTGCCCGATCCGGACTCCCCGCTGAAGTCCATGGTGATGGCGTGAAAGGCGTCACGGTCGGACGCAGTGGCATAGCTGTAGCCCCCGCAGCGGGCCGGCGTTCCATGGATGCCGCGGCCGAACTGGGAGCGAGGCCCCCACGAGCGGTCTCGGAACCCGTAGGCGTCGACGGCGAACTCCTCGCCGTCGAGGGCGATGGTTCCCTGGTAGCGGCCGGGTTGGTCGAGGTGGGACTCACCGAGGTAGTTGGGGCGGGCAATGGCGGTAAAGGTGAGGTCGGCCCGAACGCTATCGACCTCGTCGGTACCGGCGTCGGGATCCCGGTAGGTGAGCTCGTAGCGGCTGAGGGGTTCGATGCACCGGTAGGCGATGCCGTTGGGCAAGTGGATGTCCGACAGCGGCTCGTCGGGAATGGGGAGATGCCAGAAGTGCCGGGCGTGCAAGCTGTCGGCCGGCGTAGCTCCGGTGTCGTCCCAGAAGAAGGCCCCGGCCGAGAGAACCCCTTGATTGGGTCGGAAGAACGGATAGAACTGGCCCGAGAGCCGGCGCTCGGGCACGGTGAAGGTGAACCAACAGGTCTCGGTCCAGAACGGGTCGGCCGGGTCGGACGGGTGGAACTCGTCGTCATGATGATGACCGACCACCGCTGCCTCCCCTCCTGTGGCCTCCCCCGGCCACGGTGCTGACGTCTTCGGCCGATCGGCGACCGGCCAACGACCGAAACTTACCTGACGGTCCGTCAGGCAGGGGGACCGACCTGGTGCGGTGCGCTCCGAGCCGGCGACGGGGCCGGGCGATGGACGAAGACGGGTTGGATCAGAGGTTCTTGCCGATGATGCCCCCGAGAACCCCACCGACCCCGGCGTCGACGGCCTCATGGTGGTCGTCGTGGTCGAGGTAGGGCTCGATGGCCTGGGCCAGCACGGCGACCGGCATGCTCTGCAGCCATACCCGGCCCGGTCCGGTCAACGAGACCAGGTGGAAGCCATCACCACCGAAGGCCTTGTTCCGGATGCCGGGCAGGCGGGTGATGCTGAACTTGACCATGTCCTCGAACAGCCCGACATGACCCGGGTGGACCAGGAGGGACTGGCCGTCCACCAGTTCGTAGGTGGTGATCTCCCCGGAGAGTTCGATCCACGCCCGGCCCTGGCCCTCGAGGCGCTGGAGGATGAAGCCGTCGCCGCCGTAGAGCCCGCCGCGGAACGACTGCTGCATGCCGATGGTCGGGACTACGCCGTCGGTGCCGCACACCCAGCCGTGCCGGTGGACGAGGTAGCCCTGTCCGGGCCCGATCCCGATCTCGAAGATCCGGCCGGGCAGCTTGGCTGCGAAGGCCAGCATGCCCTGGCCTCCCTGGGCCTCGTACTTGGTGAGGAAGAGCCCACCTCCGCCAATGGCCCGCTTCAGCCCGCTCATGAGCCCCTTTTGGCCCCCGGTCGACGTCGTCTGGGTCAGCTGGACGTTGGCCGACATCCAGGAGAGCTCCCCGTGGGTGGAGATAAGCGACTCCCCGTTGTCGAGGATGACCTCGAGCAGCGGCATGGTCGAACCCTTGATCTCAGCTTGCATCGTCACTCCTCTTCGGGCGGAAACCCCGCCCATGCCACGACACGGTGGCGGCCATTCCCGAGTCTGCTTGGTCAGCGGGCCCTTTCGCCACCCAATCCAGTCTGATCCGAATCCCGGTACGAGTCGAGGATCTCCCGTCCGTGGCTCCTGGCCGGTCTCGATGGACAGCCGGGCTGGGGCCACTCGCTGGTAGCCTCGTCGGAAAGGAACTCTTACGCGCCCATGATCCTCGAACACATCGACAGCCCCGCCGACCTCCGCTCCCTCACTCCCGAGGAGTTGACCACGCTGTCCGGCGAGATCCGGGAGTTCATCGTCGACGCGGTCACAGCCACCGGCGGGCACCTGGGCTCCAATCTCGGCGTCGTGGAGCTGACCCTCGCCCTCCACCGAACGTTCGACTCACCCCGGGACGTCTTGTTGTGGGACACCGGTCACCAGGCCTACGTGCACAAGCTGGTGACCGGGCGCCGGGACGCCTTCCCCCAACTCCGCCAAGCCGACGGACTCTCGGGGTATCCCAACCGCACCGAGTCCGAGCACGACTGGGTGGAGAACAGCCATGCCTCGACGATTCTCAGCTACGCCCACGGTCTGGCCAGTGCTTTCCAGCTGCAGGGCAGCCAGCGGCGGGTGGTGGCTGTGGTCGGGGACGGCGCCCTCACCGGTGGCATGGCCTACGAGGCCCTCAACAACCTCGGGCACTCCGGGACGCCGGTCGTCATCGTGCTCAACGACAACGGTCGCTCCTACGCCCCGACGGTGTCCCGCCTTTCGCTCGGCCTCACCCACCTCCGCCTCAACCCGGCCTACGTCCAGGCCCGCCAGCGCCTCCGCCACCTCATCCGGGAGCTGCCCGGGGTCGGGGACCTCGCCTACTCCGGAGTCCACGGCCTGACCAGCGCCCTCCGCGAGGTCGTCACGCCCCACACCTTCTTCGAGGCGCTGGGCATCCGCTATGCCGGGCCCATCGACGGGCACGACATCACCGGCGTCGAGCAGGCACTGGCCAACGCCTCGGAGTGGCCCGGTCCCATCGTGGTCCATGTGATGACCCAAAAGGGTCGGGGCTATGCCCCGGCCGAAGAGGACGACGTACAGCGCCTGCACGACGTGAAGGTCTCGGCGGCCCCGGTGGAGGAGCCTCCCTCAGGGAGCGACACCCCCTCCGATGAACACGCCACCGCTGACACTGGGTCGGAGCCTCCATCCGAGACCCACGAGGTCGCAGCGGTGCTGCCGGTCACCACCTTCACCGACGCCTTTACCCGGTCACTCCTCCGTCACGCCGAAGCCGACCCGCGGATCGTTGCCATCACAGCGGCCATGCCCGGACCGACCGGCCTCCTGCCGTTCGAGGCCAGGTTCCCCGATCGCTTCGTCGATGTGGGCATCGCCGAACAGCATGCGGTGACGGCGGCCGCGGGTATGGCCATGGCCGGCATGCGGCCGGTGGTGGCGGTGTACTCGACCTTCTTCAGCCGGGCCTTCGACCAGGCCAACCTTGACGTCGGACTGCACCGGCTGCCGGTGGTCCTCGTGCTCGACCGGGCCGGCATCACCGGAGACGACGGGGCGAGCCACCACGGGGTGTTGGACATGGCCCTCGGCCTGTCCATTCCCGGTATGACCGTGTTCGCCCCCTCGTCGGCCGAAGAGGTCGAGGTCATGCTGGCCGAGGCCCTGACCCTCGACGGGCCGTCCATGATCCGCTTCCCGAAGACCCCCGCCCCGTGGGTGGCGCCGGGCAACGTCGGAACAGGGAGGAGCGCCCGCAAGGTGGTGGAGGGGAACGGTTCGGTGTGCATGCTGGCCGTGGGCAAGATGGTCACCGCCGCCGAGGAGGCGGCCCGTGAGCTCGAGTCCGAGGGGATCCACCTCACCGTGTGGGACGTGCGAGTGGTGTCGGACCCCGACCCGGTCATGGTGGCCGACGCCGCCGGCCACGAAACGGTCCTCACCGCCGAGGATGGTGTCCGCCAGGGGGGGGCCGGCATGTTCTTGGCCGAAGCGGTACGCCTGGCCTGCGTCGGACACGCCGTCCCACCCATCACCTCCCTCGGAATCCCCCGGGCCTACATCCCCCAGGACAAGCCCGACCGGATCCTGGCCCGATTGGGCCTCGACGGGCCCGGGCTGGCCCGTTCGGTCCGATCCGCCCTCGGACTCGGTCCGGACGCCGCCGTGGCCAAGCCGGCGCCGGCGATCCGGCCGGCGGCCCGGCCACCGGTCCGTCCGGCCACGCTGACCGCCAAAGACACCAGGGACTGAGCCGGGTGGGAAGACCCCTTGGCGCACGACTCGCCGGGGGTCGGCCCCCAGGCATTCGGACTGCTTGCCGCCCGAATAGAAACGTGTTCTACTAACTGGCCGATGACGTTCAATCTGGCAGATCTGTTCGAAGCGGCCGTCGATTCCTTCGGTGACCGCGAGTACCTGGTAGCGGGGGGCGAGCGCCGCACCTTCGCCCAGATGGAGGACCGGGCCAACCGGTTGGCCCACTTCCTCGCCGACCACGGCGTCGGCCCGGGCGACCATGTGGGCATCTACTCGCTCAACAGTGTCGAGTGGGTCGAAACGGCCTGGGCCGTGTTCAAGCTGCGGGCGGTGTGGATCAACATCAACTACCGCTACGTGAAAGACGAGCTCCGCTACCTCTTCTCCAACGCCGACCTCGTCGCCCTCGTCCACCAGTCCACCTACGGCCCCCAGGTCACCGAGCTCCTGCCCGAGCTGCCCGACCTCAGGCTGGTCGTCACCATCGACGACGGGTCGGGTACGCCGCTCCCCGAAGGAGCCGTCCCCTACGAGGAGGCCCTGGCCTCGGGCAGTCCCGAGCGGGACTTCGCCCCCCGGTCGAACGACGACCACTACATCCTCTACACCGGGGGCACGACCGGCATGCCCAAGGGCGTGGTCTGGCGCCATGAGGACGTCTTCTACGCACTGGGTGGCGGCGTCGACCCCCACACCAACACCCGGATCCAGAAGCCCGAGGAGATGGTGGCGAAGGGACAGGGCGGCCAGGTCACCCTGCTTCCCATCGCTCCCCTCATGCACGGAGCCACCCAGTGGTCGGTCATGGGCCAGAGCTTCGTGGGCAACCGCACCATCCTGGTGCCCAAGTTCGACCCCCACGAGGTGTGGAAGCTGGTGGAGACCGAAGGGGCCAACTCCATCATGATCACCGGGGACGCCATGGGTAAGCCCCTGGTCGAGGCGTTGGACGACCCGGGGGCCGACTACGACCTCTCGTCGCTCTACGCCATCACGTCGTCCGCAGCCCTCTTCTCGGCGCCGGTAAAAGACGAGTTCTTCAAGCACCTGCCCAACATCATGATCATCGACGCCATCGGCTCGTCGGAGTCGGGCAACAACGGCATGGTCACCATGGGCAAGGACAACACGGCCATGAAGAGCGGTCCCACCGTCTCGGTCCTCGGCAACACCGTGGTCTTCGACGAGGACATGAAGGTCGTGGAGCCGGGCTCAGGGGTCATCGGCAAGATCGCCCGCTTCGGGGACATCCCCGTCGGCTACTACAACGACCCGGTCAAGACGGCCGAGGTCTTCATCTACGTGGACGGGGTCCGCTATGTGATGCCCGGCGACTTCGCCACGGTGGAGGCCGACGGGTCGATCACGCTGCTCGGCCGGGGATCGGTCTCCATCAACTCCGGGGGGGAGAAGATCTTCCCCGAAGAGGTGGAGTCCGCCGTCCGGTCCCATCCCGATGTCTTCGACGCCATCGTGGTGGGCGCCCCCGACGAACGGTGGGGCCAGCGGGTGGCGGCCATCATCCAGCCCCGGGCGGACAAGCACCCGACCCTGGAGGACATCCAGGTGCACTGCCGGGATGCCATCGCCGGCTACAAGGTCCCACGCCAGCTCCACGTGGTCGAGGCCATCGTGCGGTCGCCGTCCGGCAAGCCCGACTACCGCTGGGCCGCCGGCATCGTGGCCGAGGTGCCCGAGGAGACCGACAGCGGGGGCCTCCGCACCGCCTCGGGTACGTGACGGGTCGGACGGCCCGGTGCCCGTCGACCTGAGGGAGCTGGCTGCGCCCGGCACGTGTGCGGTCCTGACCCAGGAGATCCAACGAGGGGTCATCGGCGATCTCACGTCGTTTCCCGAGCTGGCGGCGGCGGCCCGTGAGGTCGGCGTGGTGCCCAATACGGCCCGGTTGCTCAAGGCGGCCAGGGAGCGGCGGGTGCCGGTGGTCCACTGCACCGCCGAGTTCCGCGCCGACCGGGCCGGTTCGGTGGTCAACTGCTCGCTGATCGCCGCCATGGTGCGCAACCCGGACCACCTCCTGGTCGGCACCCCGGCAGCCGAGCTGGTGCCCGAGCTGGGCCCCGAGCCCGGCGATCTCGTCTCCGCCCGGCTGCACGGGGTCTCCCCGTTCACCGGGACGGACCTCAGCACCTGGCTGCGCAACCTGGGGGTGACGACCGTGGTGGCCACCGGGGTCTCGGTCAACCTGGGTGTGCTGGGCCTGGCCATCGAGGCGGTCAACCTGGGCTACCGGGTGGTGGTCCCACGCGACACCGTGGCTGGGATCCCCGAGTCCTACGTCGATGCGCTCTTCGAGCACACCTATCCGCTCATCTCGACGCTGACGACGGTGAATGACCTGGTCACAGCCTGGGGTACGCCCTAAGTCTCAACCTACACTTGAGACTCTGTAACCTAACGGTTTACTTGAGGATGAGAACTGAGACGGTTGGTGACCGGTCGTTCGGCAACCGCCAGAAGCCCATCCCCCGAGGAACCGATCCGATCCGATGGGCCACCAGGTTCGAGAGGCTAACGGACACCGGGTCACGACGGACTGACCGGGTGCACTCCCCCACATGGAGGCGCCGAGAGTGACCGCACAACCCCATGAGGATATTCGTCACAGTGACGAAATACCGGCGGTACATCCGACCGGCCGTTTAGAGGGTGCGGGTGCCGTCCAGCTGGATCATGGCGTTGGTCGGAAGCTCGTGGACCGTGATGTCGGGAACCGGGAAGTTGAACGGCTGGTACTTGGGCTTCGCCGTCTGGCGGTACCGGGTGGTGGAGTGCAGCGGGTCGCTGTCGAACTGCGGGATGACCTTGGTTCCGAAGACCTCGAGCATCTCGTGGACCTCGTCCTCCATCAATGAGTCCGACGGGAGGCCGAACACCAACTGGTCACAGCCCACGGTCTGGTACTTGGCCACCTGCTCGGCCACCTCATCGGGCTCGCCACACAACATCCAGCCGCCCTCGATGAGGGCGTCGAGCATGCCCTCGTCGCTGACCGTGTGAGGCCGTTCGGGCCAGACCGGGACACCCTCTTGATGGGGAATCGTGTCGTGGTAGTTGCAGACCATCGAGTAGAGGTAGCCCCGGCCCCGTCGGAGGGCCACTTCCCGGGCCTTCTTACGGTCGTTGAGGCAGATGACCGCATTGGTCATCATGACGTTGTCGTTCTTGAACTGGCCGAGGGGCTCGGTGCAGTTGGCGATGCCCTCCTTGTAGGCGTCGATCCGTCCCTGCAGGTTGTAGATGGGCTCGAAGTTGAAGGCGATGGCCCCGATGCCCAACTCACCGGCCTGGGTGAAGGTCCCGGGGTTGCCACAGCCCACCCAGATGGGCGGATGACCCTTGCGCTCGTAGGGCTTGGGCAGGATGTTGTGCGGGTACGGGACGGTGAAGCTCTCACCCTCGTACATGTAGTCCTGCTCTTCCCACATGCGGGGGATCTGGCGGATGACCTCGTTCCACTCGGCTTTGGTGGAGTTCTTGTCCAGGTTGTTGAACGTGGCGATCTCATGGCTGCCCGCCCCCCGTCCGGTCCCCCACTCGAACCGGCCCTCGGTGACATGGTCGAGCATGGCCACCCGCTCGGCCGAGCGCACCGGGTGGTTGACCCGGGGCGAGAGGTTCATGATGCCGGTCCCGATGTGGATCCGGTCGGTGGCATGGGCCAGGTAGCCCATGACCACCTCAGGAGCGGACATGTGGCTGTACTCGGTCAGGGAGTGGTGCTCGCCGATCCAGGCGTACTTCCAGTTGTACTTGTCGGCCTCGACCACGTAGGCCATCTCCCGCCTGAACATCTCGTGCTCGCACGTGGGATCGTGGGCGGCCATGCCCGGCAGGTAGCCGTTGAGAAAGACTCCGAACTCCATGCGGTGGTACTCCTCTCGCTCCGCTCTGGGCGCGTTTTTCACGGTAACACGGAGGTCTGATAAATTGCAACGTGTTCCAGATTCGTGCCTAGATCGCCCCCGGGAGGGCGTTTGCACGTACTGTCGCGAGGGCCACCGGGCCGATCCGGGGACACGGCCGGGACCGGGGCTGCCACAGGGAGCCGACGGGGAGATCAGGGGGAAACGATGCCGCAGACCATCGACGAGTTGATCCGCCAGCGGGCCGGCGACCAAAGGACCGGCCTGGTGTTCGCCGACCGGTCCTGGACCCACGACGAGGTGGTGCAGGCCCAGGCCGACCGGGCCGCCGTCCTGAGCGCCCTGCGACGGCCCGGCCCGTTCCACGTGGCCCTCCTCATGGACAACCTCCCCGAGTACGTCTTTTGGATGGGGGCAGCTGCCCTGGCCGGGGCAGTCCTCGTCGGGGGGAACCCGACCCACCGAGGCGATGAGCTCGCCCGTGACCTCGCTCACACCGAGTGCCAGCTGTTGGTCACCGACTCCCGCTACCGACCCCTGGTCGAGGGGTACGACCTCGGGGCCGCGCTCCCCCCTGACCGGATCCTCGTCATCGACGACCCCTGCGGCGATCTCTCCCCCGAGACCACCTATGGGGCGGTCGTAGGTGGGGCCTCGGGATCGGCCCTCCCCGATCCCGCCGACACTGCGGTGACCGAGGAGAGCCTCGGACTACTGCTGTTCACCTCGGGCACCTCCGGTGCACCCAAGGCCTGCCTGTGCAGCCAAGGTCGTCTGGCCCGGATCGGCGCCATCGTGGCTCAGATGTTCTCCCTCACCGAGGACGACGTCTGTTACCTGGCCATGCCCCTGTTCCACTCCAATGCCCTCATGGCCGGCTGGGGCCCGGCCCTGGCCGCCGGGGCCACCGTGGCCTTGCGCGAGCGCTTCAGCGCCTCGCAGTTCCTCGCCGACGTCCGCCGGTACGGTGTGACGTACTTCAACTACGTGGGCAAGCCCCTCTCCTACATCCTGGCCACGCCCGAACAGCCCGACGACGCCGACAACCCCCTTCGGCGCTGCTTCGGCAACGAGGCGGCCGAGGCGGACGTGGCCCGCTTCGCCGAGCGCTTCGGCTGCACCGTCCAGGACGCCTACGGCTCGACCGAAGGTGGTGCCTCGGTGACCCGGACGCCCGACACCCCGCGGGGTGCCCTCGGTCGGGCCCTGACCGGGACCCTCATCATCAACCCCGACACCGGTGAGGAGTGCCCTCGGGCCGTCTTCGACGAGCACGGCCGCCTGCTCAACGCCGAAGAGGCCATCGGCGAGATGGTCAACCAGACCGGCGGGGCGGGGTTCGAGGGCTACTGGCACAACGCCGAGGCCGAGGCCTCCCGGGTGCGCAATGGCTGGTACTGGACGGGTGACCTGGCCTACCGGGACGAGGACGACTTCTTCTACTTCGGGGGCCGGGACTTCGACTGGCTCCGCGTCGACGGGGAGAACTTCGCCGCCGCCCCCATCGAGGCCATCCTCCAGCGGCACCCCGACGTGGTCCTGGCCTCGGTCTACGCCGTGCCCGACACCGTCGTCGGGGACCAGGTGATGGCGACGGTCCTCCTGCGTGAGGGCGCTGTCTTCGATCCCGACGGGTTCGTGGCCTTCCTGGCCGGCGAGGCCGACCTCGGGACGAAGTGGGCCCCGCGCTACGTGCGGGTCACCGACTCGCTCCCCGAGACCGCCACCACCAAGGTGCTGAAGCGGGTCTTGCGCAACGAAGGATGGCGTGCACCCGAGCCGGTGTGGTGGCGCCCGGAAAAAGACGCGCCCTACCGGCTGCTGACCGAGACCGACGCCGACGAGCTCGACCGGGCGGTGGAGGCCCGCTGAGCCGGCCTTCGCTCCTTCTCGGCGGCGGTCAGGCGGCCAGGGCCACCGCCGGATCGAGTGACTCGATCACCTGGTCGAGGGCAGCAGCGAGATCCGTCGCACAGGAAGGGTTGTAGAGGGGTCCGGTGCCGTCGCACAGCAGCTGACTGGCCATGGCGACTCCCCGGGCCGGAACCGGGAGGGTCGTCGACAGGGCCTTGCACAGCGCACGGATAGAACTCTGGGCGGCGACGATCCGGTCCCGGCACAGCGGTGCCCGAGGCGTGCGGACGGTGGGCGGGCGGTTGGCCTCAGCACTCAGATCGCGCCAGTTCCGAGCCAGCGACCGCCGCACCGGCAGGGAGGCCAGCTGCCTCGCCCTGGCCGCCAGCAGCCGGCTGGATTCGGGCGCTCGACCCGACGCCAGACGGACATCGAGGCGGCCGGCGAACAGGCGGGCAAGCAGGCGGAGGGACAGACTGGCAGGCCGAGCGAAGAATCCCCCGGCGCCGATGGGGTCGCTGACCAGGAGTACCGGAGACCCCGATCCCACCCGATCCGAGAGAATCCGGTCCCGGACCTTGGCCTCCCGGCGAAGCCGGTGGTCGGCCCGGCGTTCATCCTTCGTGTAGTCGTGGACGATGATCTGGGTGTAGGGGCGGATACTCATACCTTCAGTCTGAGCTGACGTCCGGGCCACGAAAAGTGGCATGATTGACCATATGCGCGACAAAGCTGCCAACTCCTCACCCGGCCGGCGAAGGTCGGAGTCCGGCCGTCCCGTGGGCCTCCGACGGGCCGAGGACGTGGCCGTCCTCGTCTACGAAGGGGTGAACGCGTTCGAGTTGGGGATTGCCTGTGAGGTCTTCGGCAACCGGGAAATGGGGACACTCGGCCTTCCCTGGTACCGGTTGTACGTCTGCGCCATGGGCTCAGGCCCGCTGACCGTCGATGCCGGATTCCGGATCCAGCCGGATCACGGACTGGAGAAGATCGGACAGGTGGGCACACTGGTCGTCCTGCCCACCTACGACCTCGACCGGGTGCCGGGTGACGTGTTCGACGGCCTGCGTCGAGCCCACGCCCGGGGGTGTCGCATCCTGTCGTTCTGCACGGGCGCCTTCCTCCTGGCCGAGGCGGGCCTGCTCGACGGACGTCGGGCCACCACCCACTGGGAGGAGTGCGACGACCTGGCCGGCCGGTATCCCGAGGTGTCCGTAGACCCGGGGGTCCTCTTCGTCGACGAGGGCGACATCATGACGTCGGCCGGCAGCGCGGCGAGCATCGATCTCTGCTTACACGTCGTGCGCCAGGACCACGGCTCCGACGTGGCCACCCAGCTGGCCCGACAGCTGGTCGTGCCACCTCAGCGCGACGGGGGCCAGGCCCAGTTCATCGAGGCACCGTTGGCCACGGCCGACGAGTCCGGACTGTTCGCGACCACGGTCGCCTGGGCCCAGGAGCACCTGAACGATCCCCTCACGGTGAGCGATCTGGCGGCCCGGTCGGCCATGAGCCCGCGGACCTTCGCCCGGCGGTTCGTCTCGGCCACCGGCTCGACCCCACATCAGTGGCTGCAGCGCCAACGCGTCCATTTGGCCCAGCGACTCCTCGAGACGACCGACCTATCCATCGAGTCCGTGGCCGAACAGAGCGGCTTCTGCACGGCCGCCAATCTGCGCAAACACTTCAGCCGGGTCGTACGCACCAGCCCGCAGGCCTATCGGTACGCCTTCCGTGACCGTCCCGCCAGCTGACCCACCGTAGGGCCGGGCACGGCGCCGTGAGTGTTCGCCACGGCTTACTCGGGGACGACGCCCCACCGGTCGGCCAGTTCGGCCACCCACTCCGGCACCGCGGCGGGATCGCCGGGAGGCGACTCCACCACCACCAACTCACGCACCCCCACGTCGGCGAGCGCTTCGCTGTCCCCGGGCTGGCCGTCACGTAGGGAGACCACCACCTCCACGGCCGACGGATCCCGACCCTCCAGCCTGCACCCCTCGGCCAGGGTCTCCACCCGGTCAGCTACCTCGGACGAAGCCAGGTTGAAGCCGTACCACCCGTCGCCGTAGGCGGCCACGCGGGCAAGGGCCCGGTCGCTGTTGCCACCGAGGAAGACCGGGACCCGGCGGTCCACCAAAGGCTTCGGATAGCTCCGCACCTCGTCGAAGTGCACGGTGTCACCGTGGAACGAGGCCACGTCGTTCCGCCACAGCGTGCGCATGACCTCGACGTACTCGGCGTTGCGGGCCGAGCGTCCACTAAAGGGACTCCCGAGGGCGACGAACTCCTCGCGTGACCATCCGACGCCGACCCCGAGGACGAACCGGCCGCCCGAGAGGACATCGAGGGTGGCCGCCTGTTTGGCCACCACCAGTGGATTGTGCTGGGGCAGTAGGAGGATCCCGGTGCCGAGGCGGATGCGGTCACTGGCCGCGGCGGCGAAGGTCAGGGCGAGGAGGGGATCCAACCAGTCGGCGTCGGAGGGGACGGCGATCCTCCCGTCGTCCGAGTAGGGGTAGGGCGAGTCGGCCCGATCCACCATGACCACGTGCTCCCCCGCCCACAGCGTGGCGAAGCCGGCCCGTTCGGCCTCCTCGGCCACCGCCCTGATCACGGCCGGGTCGGCGCCCGAGCCGATACCGAGCGCGTGGAGGCCGAACCTCATGTATCCAGTGTGACCCGACCGGGCCACGCTGGCGAGTGGAGCCTCAGCGGTCGACGCCGAGGATGAGACCGCTGGTCGGCACGCCGGTGCCCGCCGTGACGAGAGCGTGGGTGACGTCGGGGACCTGGTTGACCGAGGTCCCCCGCACCTGGCGCACCCCTTCGGCGATCCCGTTCATGCCGTGCAGGTAGGCCTCGCCCAGTTGGCCCCCGTGGGTGTTGATGGGGAGTCCGCCACCGATCTCGATGTTGCCGTCGCGGACGAACTCCTTGGCCTCACCCTTCTTGCAGAAGCCCAACTCCTCCAGCTGGTAGAGGACGTAGGGGGTGAAGTGGTCGTAGAGCACGGCCGTTTGGATGTCGGCCGGCGAGAGCCCCGAGGTCTGCCACAGTTGGCGGGCCACCGACTCCATCTCCCCCAGGCCGGTCAGATCGTCGTAGTAGTAGGAGGTCATCATCTCCTGGCCCGGTCCTGCCCCTTGGGCTGCGGCCTCGATCACCACCGGGGTGGACGCGAGGTCCCGGGCCCGCTCGAGGGAGGTGACCACCAGGGCCTGGCCGCCGTCGGTCTCCTGGCAGCAGTCGAGCAAATGGAGCGGCTCCACGATCCACCGTGACGCCTGGTGGTCCTCCAAGGTGATGGGCTTCTCGTAGAACCAGGCCTTGGGGTTGGTGGCGGCGTGGCGGCGGTCGGCGACGGCCACCCGACCGAGGTCTTCGGAAGTGGCCCCGGACACGTGCAGGTAGCGCTGGGCGGCCATGGCCACCCACTGGGCCGGCGTCAGGAGGCCGAAGGGCGCGTACCAGGCGAAGTTGGCCGTCTCGGCGTTGGGGACAGGGGCACGATCCTGCACGCCGGTCCCGAAGCGGTTTCCCGAGCGCTCGTTGAAGGCCCGATAGCACACGACCACATCGGCCACGCCGGCCTGCACGGCGAGGGCGGCCTGCTGAATGGTCCCGGCCCCCGCTCCCCCGCCGTAGTGGATGCGGCTGAAGAAGGTGAGCTCGCCCATACCCAGGCTGCGAGCGATCTCGATCTCCGGATTGGTGTCCGAGCTGAACGTGACCATGCCGTCGACCTCGGCGGGCTCGATGCCCGCGTCACGCAGGGCGAGGTCGACAGCCTCGACGGCCAGGCGCAGCTCACTGCGCCCGGACTCCTTGGAGAACTCGGTGGCCCCGATCCCGACGATGGCCGTGTTGCCGGCGAAGGCGTGGGCGTCACCGCTCATCGGGTGACCCCGCTCGCCGCGCCGCCCTTGGGCAGCAGCAGCCGTACCGTGCCCGTCACGTGGTCGCCCAGCCCGTTGGCCCCCCGCAACGACACCACCACCGCCCCCTTGCCGGCCACGGCAACACCCCCTGGGTCGGCCGGATCGGGCTCCGGGTCGGCGTCGACCTCGGTGACCGAGCCGGTCAGGGTCATGGTGTCGTCGGGATAGTTGGGGGCGCCGAGCCGGATGTTCACGTCGGTCAGCACCGCACCGGGACCGGACCAGTCCGTCACGTACCGGCCGACGATGCCGTTGGTGGAGAGGATGTTCATGAAGATGTCCTTCGAGCCGCGCTCGACGGCCAGCACCGAGTCGTGGTGGACGTCCTGGTAGTCGCGCGAGGCGATGGCCGTCGACACGATCAGGGTCCGGGTCAAGGGGATGGGGAGGACGGGGAGCTCGTCGCCCACCGTCACTGCCTCGAAGGCCAGCGTCTCGGCGCGGCGGACCGCGGTCGGTGGTGGTCGGGCTCATACGGTCACCTGGTGCCCGGCGCGGAGCTCCTCCACCACCTGGCGTCCGAGGCGGGCCACCTGGGCGCTCGGCGGGCCGAGCAGGAGCTCGATCTGCTTGCCCCAGAGGAAGTAGCGGTGGATGGGGTACTCGATGTCGGCCCCCATCCCCCCGTGCAGGTGCTGGGTGGCGTGCACCGCCCGTGAGCCGGCGTCGGCGGCGAACCAGGCGGCCACGCTCACCGCGAGGTCGGCGTCGAGTCCGTTGTCGAGCCGCCAGGCGGCCTGGAGCATGGTCACCCGGATGCACTCGGTGTCGATGGCGGCATCGGCGGCCCGGAGCTTGGTGCCCTGGAAGGTGGCGAGGGGCACGCCGAACTGCTCCCTCGTGTTCAGGTACTCGGCGGTCTGGGCCACGGCTGCCTCGGTGATGCCGACCTGGAGGGCGCAGAGTCCGGTCCAGGCCCGGTTGAGGATCCAGAACAGCACCTGGTCGCCGGTGGTCGGGTCGCCGCCGGCCAGCACGTCGTCGGCGGCCACCACCACGCCGTCCAGGTGGAGGTGGGGATGGACCTCGCGATTGGTCGTCTCGGCCCGCTCGAGGATGACCCCGTCGGCCCTTGGGTCGATGACGGCCACCACCACGCCGTCGTCCACGGCCACCGGGACGAGTACCCGGTCGGCCACATGGCCATAGGGGACGGCGAAGGCCGTCCCGGACAGCACCAGTCCGTCGGGACCCGACTTGCCGGCTACCGCGGGACGGCCGGAGCCTCCACGGGCGATGTCATCGGCCACGCCAGCGAGGGCGGCGGTCAGGATGGTGTTTCCGGCCACCACCCCGGGCAGCACGGAGCGCTTCAGGGCCTCGGAGCCGAACTCGGCGATGGGCATGGCCCCGAGGGCGATCGTCGCCCAGAGGGGCACCGGGGCCACCACCCGGCCCTGGCCCTCGAGGAGGATGGCGAGCTCGACCATCCCGTAGCCCCCACCCCCGTAGGCCTCAGGCAGGGAGAGGCCGATGAGGTCGGCCTGGGCCAGGGCGGCCCACAGTTCGCGGTCCACCCGTTCGTCGGTGGCCTCGGTGGCCTTCACCCGGTCGGGGGTGACCAGGCCGGAGAAGATGCCGTCGACGGCCTCGACGACCGCCTTCTGCTCGTCGTTGTAGGTGAAGTCCATCGGGTTCTCCTCGTGTGCTCTGCGTTCGTGTTCGATCGTGGTGGGTTCGGTGGGTCGAAAGGTTGGGACTAGCCCGCGGTCCGGTCGGGGTCCGGTCGGAAGACCGGCAGGGTCAGGTCGTCGTCGAAGGCTTCGAAGTCGGCCACCACCGGCATGCCGATGGCGACCGTCTCGGGGGTGATGTCGGCCACGTTGGCGATGAGCCGGGTGCCCTCTTCCAGCTCGACCAGCGCCACCACCAGCGGGTAGTCGAAGGAGGGCACCTGCGGGTAGTGGTTGACGGTGAAGCTGTAGATGGTCCCCCGGCCCGAGGCCTGCAGCGGCTCCCACTCGAAGGACCGGCAGTTGGCACAGGACGGGCGGGGTGGATGGCGGAGCGTCCCGCAGTTCGTGCACCGCTGGATGAGGAGCTTGTGCTCCTTCGCCCCGTCGAAGAAGAACCGGTTGTCCTGGGTGAGGGCGGGACGGGGGCGAAGGGGCCGGGGTTTCGGCTCGGCGGCCTTCTCCTTCGGGCGGAACTTGAGGATGCGGAACTTCATGGTGGCGACGGGCGCACCCGTCTGGTCGGTGAACTCGAGGCGGGTGGTGACGAAGTGTCCGACCCCGAGGCCGGTGGCCTTCTCGCCGCTGACCGAGTCGATGACACTGGTCACCTCGAGCTCGTCCCCGGGCACGAGGGGACGCACGTAGTGCTGGTCGCAGTTGGTGGCCACGACCGAGGTGAAGCCGGCATCGTCGAGCATGGCCATGAGGGTGTCGTTGGGTGAGCGGTCGGCCGGGTCGGCCGCCTCGGCCTTGGCCCGGTCCTCGTCGCGGGCAAGGGTGGCCTTCAGGCCGGCCATGATCCAGGCCTGGAGCATGGTCGGCGGAGCGATGACCCCAGGGAACCCGTTGGCCCGGGCGACGTCGTCGTCGAGGTAGACGGGGTTCTCGTCCCCCATGGCCTCCACCCAGTGGCGGATCATGGGGACGTTGACCGGATCCGGTGCGCCGGTGGCGGGTCCTGTCGACAGGCCGGCGAACTGCTGGAGGCGCTCCTCCAAGGAGCCGGCCTCGGTGGCGGTCTCCGGGCTCACCGGGCCGACCGCTTCATCCCCAACCCGGCCATGGCCAGGATCTCGCGCTGCACTTCGTTCACCCCGCCGCCGAAGGTGTTGATCTGGGACTGACGGCCGGCCCGCTCGAGGTCTCCCCGGAGGGCAGCCCCGGGGTTGTAGGGGCTGAGGTAGGCGGCCGAGCCCACGATGCCCTGGAGTCGCCGGAAGATGTCGAGGGTGGTCTCGGTGCCGAACACCTTGACCGCCGACGAGTCGGCCGGTCCGAGGGTGTCGTCGGCCACGGCGGCCACCATCCGCCAGTTGAGCAGCTTCTGGGCCTCCAGCAGCGCATAGGTCCGGCCGAGGTCGGCCTGCACCCACTCCACATCGGCCACGCCCTCGTCGATGGCCCACTGGGCCGTCTCGGCCCACAGCCGCGTGGGCAGGGCCGTCATCGCCCCGAGGCCGACCCGCTCGTGGTTGAGCTGACCGGTGATGAGGCGCCACCCCTCGTTGAGCTGGCCGACCATGGCCGTCGTCGGGACCTTGACGTTGTCGTAGTACGAGGCCGTGGTGACCACGTTGCCCACCGTCACGATGGGCGTGCAGGAGAAGCCGGGATCGCTCGTCGGGACGAGGAAGATGGAGATGCCCTTGTGCTTGGGGGCATCGGGATCGGTGCGGGCGGCCAGCCAGATGAAGTCGGCCTGATCGGCGCCACTGGTGAAGACCTTGTTGCCGTTGATGACCCACTCGTCGCCGTCCCGGACGGCCCGGGTGCGCAGCGAGGCGAGGTCAGTGCCGGCACCGGGTTCGGTGTAGCCGATGGCACAGCTGATCTCGCCAGCCAGGATGCCGGAGAGGAAGAAGCTCTTCTGTTCCTCGGTGCCATAACGCATCAGCATCGGGCCCACCGTGTTCAGGGTGACGAAGGGAAACGGCGCCCGGGCCCGCTGCACCTCGTTGAAGAAGATGAACTGGTCGGAGATGGGCCTACCCTGGCCGCCGAACTCCTTCGGCCAGCCGATACCGAGCCAGCCGTCCTTGCCCATCTGGCGGACCAGGGTTCGGTGCATGGCCCCGCCCTCGGTCTCGCTGTCCAGGGCCTTGCGGGCTTCGTCGGTAAGAAGACCGGCGAAGTACGCCCGTAGTTCGGCCCGCAGGGCCAGTTGCTCAGGAGTCTCTTCGAGGTACATAACGGGGAATTCCTCCACTCAGTTGCGGCACTGGTTGACTCGTGGCCTGGTCCATCACTGCGCTGCTACGGCCTGTCCTGCTTTTCAATCTGTCTGGCATGACCCCACAGGAGCGGCGAGTCGAGGGGCGATCACGCCCCCGTCACACCCCACTCCCCCGGGTGTCGAATCATCGCCGAGCCGAGTGCTCCCCGCCACTGGGAGGTGGAGCCTCGAGCACGACTCGCCTATGATAACTGATACACGTTCTAGAAACGTCATTGGCCTCACCGGTCGCCGACGGTGAGCCAACGGACCGCCACGAGGCTGTCGCCGGCCCGCGTCGTGACCGGATCGATCAGGGGGAGACACCATGGAAGTCACCGACATCGACCTCGCCGACCCGGGGAATTTCGTCGAAGCCGTCCCGCACGAGTGGTTCGCCCGGCTGCGTCGCGAGGCGCCGGTCCAGTGGCACCCGGACCCCCAGGGATTCGCCGACGGCTTCTGGTCGGTCACCCGCTACGACGACTGCGTCGGGGTCAACCGTGACTACGAACACTTCTCCTCCTACCGAGCGGCCAGCCTGTTCCACGACTTCGACGAGGAGGTCCTCGGCCAGCAGCGCATGATGATGCTGAACATGGACCCCCCCATGCACACCCGCTACCGGCGGCTGGTCAACAAAGGGTTCACCCCCCGGATGATCCGGGACCTGGAGGTAAAGGTCGTGGCGGCCACCGACGCCATCTTGGACGGGGTGTGCGAGCAGGGTACGGCCGACTTCGTGGAGCAGGTCTCGGCCGAGCTCCCCCTCCAGGTCATCGCCGACCTGATGGGCGTGCCCCAAGACGACCGGCACCTGGTCTTCGACTGGTCCAACCGGATGGTGGGCTCGGACGATCCGGAGTACCAGCTCGACGCCGATGCCGGAGCCCAGGCCTCCATGGAGCTGTTCGCCTACGCCGACGAACTGTGCGAGAAGAAGCGGCTCGACCCCCACGAGGATCTGTTCAGCGTCCTCACCCAAGCCGAGATCGACGGAGACCAGCTCTCCCAGCTCGAGTTGGACCTGTTCTTCATGCTGCTGGCCGTGGCCGGCAACGAGACCACCCGCAATCTCATCTCGGGCGCCCTGGTGGCCTTCTTCGACCACCCCGACCAGTGGGAACGCCTGCGTGCCGACCGCTCCCTCCTTCCTTCCGCCGTCGAGGAGATGCTGCGCTTCGTCTCACCGGTGATGCACTTCCGCCGCCAGGCCACCGCCGAGGTGGTCATCGGTGACCAGAAGATCGCCGAGGGTGACAAGGTGGTGTTCTGGCACATCTCGGCCAACCGGGACGAGACGGCCTTCGTCGACCCCAACACGTTCGACATCGCCCGCACGCCCAACAACCACATGGCCTTCGGCGGCGGGGGCCCGCACTTCTGCCTCGGGGCCAACCTGGCCCGCATGGAGATCAAGGTGATGTTCGACCGGCTGCTCGACCGCATGCCCGATATCCGTCTGGACGGCGAGGTCCAACGCCTGCGGTCCAACTTCATCAACGGTGTGAAGCACATCCCGGTGGCCTTCACCCCATCGGCGCCCGTCGGTCGCTGACCGACCGGAACCATCTCGACCAAGAAAGCGGACGCCCCATGCGCTTCCACCAGGCAGTGACCTTCCTCCCCCTCGACGAGGTCCTGAGCCTCTCGAAGGCGGCCGACGGTCTCGGCTACTCGGGTATCTACCTCTCAGACCACCTGTTCAACCCGAAAGAACTCGCCTCCAAGTACACCTACTCGAAGGCACCCGACGGAGCACCGTTCTGGGAGAAGGAGACGGCGTGGCCCGACCCGATGTGCCTGATCTCGGCGCTGTCCGGGGTCACCACCAACCTGACCTTCACCACCGGCATCTACATCGCCCCGGTCCGCGACCTCATCACGGTGGCCAAGACCGTCGGGACCGCCGCGGTGCTGTCGAACAACCGGGTCCGACTCGGTGTCGGCGTCGGGTGGTGTGAGGAGGAGTACGTCCAGACCGGACAGGACTTCCAGACCCGGGGCAAGCGTCTGAACGAGATGATCCCCGCCCTCAAGGCCCTCTGGCAGGGGGGCTGGGTGGAGTACCACGGTGAGTACTACGACGTGCCCGCCTGCCAGATGAACCCCTCACCCACCGAGCCCATCCCCTTCATCGGTGGTGGCAACTCCGAGGCGGCCCTGCTGCGGGCCTCGACACTCTGTGACGGATGGGTGAACACCGGGGCTGCCACTCCCGAAGCGGCCTTCGCCGAGGTGGCGACCATCAAGGACGCCGTGAAGCGGGCCGGCCGGGAGCACGAGCCCTTCTCCATCTACGTGGCCGTGAAGGCCTTCCCTGATCTCGACCTCTACCGCCGCTTGGAGGACGCCGGGGTCACCGATTTGCTGTGTGCCCCGTGGATGGCCGTCCAGGCCAAGGAGGGCGACACCCCCGAGTCCCTCCACGCCGCCCGCCTGGCCGTGTGCGAGCAGTTCGCCGAGCACTACATCGCACCGCTCAGCTAAATCCGACGATCCGTCGCCGCAGAGAGCAGGCGAATTAGAGCAGGCGAATTACGGACGGATAGCTCGATTTCCCTCCGTAACTGCGGCTTTACGGAAGGGGATGTGACACGGTCAATCATCCTCGACGAGCGCCGGAGGGCCGAGCCGCACGGCGTACGTGTCGATACTGCTGATCGTCGGCCGCCTCAGGAGATCAATGGAGCGGCCGCTCCATTCCCCCCGACGGTGTCGGACAGCGGCTCCGGCGATGACGGACTGCTCCTCGTACGTGATGGCGGGTGCAGCGTCAGAAGGCTGGTCCGGATGGGCAGCCAGCTTGCGCATCGGGAAGTACAGAGCACCGGCCACCACGAAGCCGACGACGAATGAGAGATCGGCGCCGTCGAGTTGGTTGGCGACCGGTCCGTGGATCAGTCCGGTGTCCATGAAGGGCACCATGGCGCCAAAGCCGATCACCAGGGCGAGCAGGGCCGGCCAGCCCGAGCGCAGGTTCCGCCACTCGAGCATGTGGACGAGGGTCTCGCGGTTGAGTCCGACCCGTCGATCCCGCCAGTCGATGAGCACGATGGCCAGGAAGGGCGCGATCCAGTAGGCCGTGAACAGACAGGACGTTCTGGAACTTGGCCGCCACATCCCCGGTGTTGAGCCAGAGGATCAGGAAGAAGGCCACTGCCGTACCGATCACCGCCGAGATGTGCCGCTTGATCTTCACGCCGCCGGCCTGCACGGCGAGGGAGCCCGAGTAGTCGTTGAGGGCGTTGGAGGTCACCGCCCCGAACATGATGGCCACCAGGGCCAGACCACCGAGCAGTCCACCACCCATCAGCTGCTGGACCCCGGCCGCCGTTTGGGTGGCCAGGGTCTTGGCCCCGAGCAGGCCGATCGTGTACACCCACAGGAACGACGCGGCCAGCCCGGCGAAGGTGAACCAGAACAGCGGCTGTCGGGGGGTGTCGGCAGCCATGTACCGGCTGTAGTCGGCGGCGTAGGTGGCCCAGCTGAACCCACCCGAAAACGCGATGGTCACCATGAGGAAGAACATGGCGACGGCCACCCCGCCGTGCACGGTGTTGTGCACCGGGAAGTGGCGGTGGGCCAGGATCTTGTAGGTGAGCAGCACGAACAGGACGGTCAGGATGATCGCCCCCCAGGTCTCCAGCCGGTGGATGAACTCGTAGCCGAGGAAGCCGACCAGACCTTCCAGAGCCAGGACGACCAGCACCCCGACGGCAAAGGGAACGTGGAAGAGGATCTGGGCGGCCTGGCCGCCGAACAGCCCCACCAAAGCGTCCCAGGCCACCGACGAGACCCACTGGACGAGGGCCACCACCGAGATGGACTTGCCGAACGGGAGGCGGGCCAGCGGCAGCTGGGCCATTCCGGTCTTCGGTCCCCAGAGGGCCAGGGCGGCCACCGGGGCCGCCCCGAGAAGCACGCCCACCACGATGGCCGTGATCCCGGCGGCGAGGCCGAGTCCGAGGGCGGCGGCCAGGGTGCCCGTGAAGACGCCGGACAGCTCCATGTTCGGCGCAAACCAGACGGTGAAGTTGCGCCAGTTTGCGCCATACCGCGCGTCCTCGGGGATGGGGATGATTCCGGCCGTCTCGAGCGTCAGGTCACCCTGATGGGTAGGCCTCGCCCCGTCGAACACGCTGATGGTGGTCACCGGTGTCGTAGTCCTCTCGGGTGGGCGTCGACTGGGGAGTGGGCTCGGTCCGCACTGCATGCGCACCTGGTTCCGACACGATTCTGCCCTGAATCCCACCGGGTCGATGCATCCGGGCCCAGAGCCCGAGTCCCAGCTACCGGGTGGCCGGCAGATTGTCGACACGAGGCGACCCCGGATGCGAACACGATTGTGGGCCGATACTAGGGTCGGATCATCGGATGCCAGGGGAGGAACCCATGAAGGATATGAAGCTCGGACTGCAGCTCGGGTACTGGGGGGCCGGTCCTCCGGCCAACGCCCCCGCGCAGGTGGCGGCGGCCGAGAGCCTGGGCTTCGACTCGGTGTGGACGGCCGAGGCCTACGGCTCCGACGCCCTCACGCCGCTGGCCTGGCTGGGCTCCCAGACCAGCAAGCTGCGCCTGGGAACAGCGCTCTGCCAGCTGTCGGGTCGCTCCCCGACGGCCATGGGCATGGCCGCCATCACCTTGGACCACCTGTCCAACGGACGGTTCGTGCTCGGCCTCGGGGTCTCCGGTCCCCAGGTGGTGGAGGGCTGGTACGGGCAGTCCTTCTCCAAGCCCCTCGCCCGGACACGGGAGTATGTCGACATCGTCCGTCAGGTGGTGGCGCGCGAGGGTGTGGTCACCAACGACGGCCCCCACTATCCGCTCCCCTATCCGGGCGGCACCGGACTGGGCAAGGCACTGAAGCCCATTGTCCATCCACTGCGGCCAGAAATCCCGATCATTCTGGGCGCGGAAGGTCCGAAGAACGTGGCCCTGGCCGCCGAGATCGCCGACGGCTGGTTCCCCATCTTCTTCTCCCCCAACGCGGTGAAGGCCTTCGAGCCGGCACTGGCCGAGGGGTTCGCCCGCCCGGGGGCCCGGCACACCGCCGAGGACTTCGAGGTCATCGCCTTCGCACCCACCATCATCGACGACGACATCGAGCGGGCCGCCGACCTCATGCGCCCCTCGGTTGCCCTCTACATCGGAGGCATGGGGGCCAAGTCGATGAACTTCCACTTCGACGTGTACGCCCGCATGGGGTACGAGGCCGAGGCCACAAAGATCCAGGAGCTGTACCTCGCCGGCAAGCATGACGAGGCCATCGCCGCGGTCCCGACCTCGCTCATCGAGGACACGGCGTTGATCGGACCGAAAGAGAAGATCCGGGACGACCTCGAAGGGTGGAAAGAATCCATCGCCACCACTCTGCTGGTCTCCGGGGCCCCCGAGACGCTCGAGCTCATGGCGGAGCTGGTGCTGTAAGCACACTGAGATCCGGACGACTCACAGAGCGTGCGGGGTGCATTCAAGATGACCGTGCAGGCGCTTAGCCCCGAGTTAGTTTCGCGAAGCACTGCTCGGTCCTAACCCTGTCTACTGGGTATGGCGCCTACAGATTCAGAACACTTTTCACCGAGTCGGCCACCATCACCATCGGTACGTCCAGAGGCCGACTTGCCAACAATCAACCGCCCGCTGGGGTTGGTGTCTCAGACTCAGCCTCAGGCGACCTGAACCGCATCCTTGAGCCGGCTGGGAACCTTCTCGGGGAATGACACAACAAGGTGGCGCTCGAGGGCAATGGCAACGCTGCCCCAGGGTGTCGAGTCGGTTTCTTGCCCCTCCTCCCTCCTCAAGGCGGGAGATCACGGACTGGGTCGTGCCCATCCGCTTCGCCAGTGCACTCTGGCTGAGCCCGGCCTCGGTACGGAGGTCATAGATGAGTTGACCGAGTGCAAGATCCTGCTCGATACCAGCCCGTGCCTTGTTCGACGGCTCGGCCCGGACCTTCTTCACGTCTTCCCATCGAGAATAATTGGCCATGTTGTCTCTTCTCCCTCATGGATGTTGCTCAGCACATTCGTCGGCAGCCCTTCGGGCGCGGGTTATTCAGTACGTTCATTGTTGCGCTGCTTGCGAAACGTGGTGAGTAGGACGATTCTCCCGTCAGAGGTGAATCGATAGGTAATTCGCGTTGCGGTGGAGTTGAGTGCGAACCGCAGTTCGAACAATCCATCACCCAGCGCCCTTGACAGCGGCATCCGGGCAGCGGGGCCCGGAGCGGAAAGCTGATCGATGACAACTGCCGTTCGGTCCCAGTCGGAATCGGAGAGAGACAGCCACCCATTCAGCCACCTCGTCGTGCATCTCGACTTCGGCGACTTCTTTCACCATCGCATTTTCGCAATCATCGCGCAATAGCGATTAATGACCCCGTCAATGGACACGTTGCTGGCTCTGACCCGACAACTGGCCTGCTCTACACGTCGAGCCGACCGGACGACATTGCGGTGAGCTCATGATCGCGAGAACCTCCTTCGTCGGCTCAGCTGGCGGTAGAGATCCATGGTGCTCGGGTGCACCGCATCGAGTGGCTCGACGTCGTCAGCAATGAGCCGGAGCAGTTCAGCCATGACCGCCTCCACCCCGGCAGGATTCCCGCCGACATCGGCGGCACGCATGAGCATGCGATACAGGCGCTCGTCATAGGGACTGACCACCAGACCACGGCGGGCAGCCCATTCGGCCCCGGTGCCGTCCCGTTGCCGCAGGCAGAACCCGGCGAGGCGCCCGCTCAGATCGACCACCGCTGCCTCAATGGCTGGGGCAATCCCCTCGAGAATCGGCCAGTCCGAAGACCGGAGGCCCTCGAACGGCCTACCCCGCACCAGCATCAGCGCCCGACGCCACTGTTCGGGCTGGTCGGACGCGGCCAACGAGACGAACTGGTCCCAGTCCGTGCGCACACTGTCGGCGAGGGCCAGACTCCCGTGCGAGCGGGGCAGGTGGTCACTGCCGCCGGCGCCCTGTCCCAGTGAACGCCTGGCCACGGACGCCGTCGAATGCAGACTCGACGGTGCCATGAGACGGTCCGGCCACAGGGCCGTTGCCCAGACCTCGTTGGAAACCCCCTTCGGGTGCATGGCGAGGTAGACGACCAGCTCTTCGGCCCAGGCTCTGGTGAACGGCCTGGCCGCTCCTCGGATCTCGATGGGGCCGAGCACGGCGACGACGATCTCTGCTTCCGTTACGGGTTCGCCTTCAACATCGAGGTTGACACGTGGCACCCTGGCGATGGGCGCCTCTTCTGATCCGCCTGGAGTGGCTCGTTTGCCAGGGTGGCCAGCACTGAACGCGGCCTCCGCGTGGTCTCCGTCAGGGCGGCACGTACCGTTCGGTCGTCGATTGGGGACGGTAGTCGGATGGGGAGACTGACATAGGGCTCCTCGGACGACAGCACGGCGTCTCTTCTGGTGGCCCTATCCAGCAACTCTGTTACCTCATCCCACTCCTGCTCGTTAATGCGCTGGGGGAAGGCCACCGCGCCCAGAAGCTCCAGTGAGGAGGACCGGGTGTCGCCGGTCAGCCTCACCGAGTGCTCGGCATCCACCCGCTCCCCCACGGCGACCACGGCCATGCCGAGTACGGGATCCGAAGCGACGGCGATGAGCTCGGTCACGTCGTCTTCGGCGACGCCGGGCCCGCACAGGACCACGACCGGTGCCCATCTCGGCGAACGTTCGGCGTGGCGGGCGTACGCAAAGGAGGGGTAGGGGGTGGAACGCAGGAGTTCTGCGGCATCGACCTTCCGGCGGTACAGCACTCTGATCAGATCGTCGACCTCCTCGTGCGAGGTCACCCCCTCGAATCGATCGAGCTCGTAGCCGAATCCGACCACGGCCATCGTGAACTGCCCGGCCCAGTGCGACGTAGCGAGCTCAAGAGCCAAGGCCCGAACGACGGCGTCGGCTTCCTCAGGGTTTCCGTTCACCAGCAGGGAACCCAACGACTCGAGGTTCACCATGAGCGGACCAACGGGCTCTCGACCCACCGTGACCAACAGAGGGGCGACCGCCGCCTCTACTGCGGCCGAGGACCCAGCGCCCGCGGCGAGTGTTGACCGTTCAACTACCGCCACCTCCCGGGTATCGCCAGCCAGAACAAGCTCGATGACCTCCGGATGCACTCGGACTCCGAGTACCTGAGGAGCATGGTCTTGTCTACCCCTCATCGCAGGTAACTCCAAGGTCGCCTCAGGCCCCGAGGGAGTGGCCCAGCGAATGGCTGCGTCCACTTCGGCAGTAAGACCGCGACCGTCACCGACCCGGAGGCGCTGCTCGAATCGACTCTGATCCCGGTCAGGCAGGCGGATGAAGCTTCCTTCGGGGCGATGACGCTGCTGGACCTGCCGGAGGCGATCGATGAGGCGGACCACGCCGGCACCCACCACGCCGCCCCCCAGGGGGATCACCGGCACCGGCGGCGTGAACGGCTGCCGCTGGATGGGTTGATCGACCCCCTCTGACCTCCCGGCGACCCCGGCGGGCCCCGATGACACCGGTTGGTCCTTGAGATTGCCCACAGTGGCCCGATCGAAGACGGACGCCCGATGGACGGGGAGGTCCGAAGGAGTCGACTGCGCATCCGCCCGTGGCCACGGGATCGCCGTCGGCGGGTCCTCCGTCTCATCCAACACAGCATTAGGACGGACGTCGTCGACCGCGATCGGTGGGAGGAGGAGCCGCCATCCGGGGATCAACCAGTGACGTTCGTCGAGCGACTGGCCGTCAGCCTGGGTGACTCCGTAGTTGTACTCGGCCAACTCCCTCCACCGTAGGGCCGTGCCGAGTTCGTCCTCGGCGATCGACCAGAGCGTCTCTCTCGATCGCACCAGGTGCGTCTTCGGAAGCGCGAGGAAACTGACCCTGTCGGCGTCGGGTGGGGTGTCAGCGACGGCCTCCCCCGCGTCCCTCTCCGGGGGAACTCCTCCCTCCGCCGGGGTCACGGGAACGTGCTCGTCCCCTGTTCGGAACGTCAGCCACTCGGCCGAGGAATGGGGTGGCACCTGGGTCTGCACAGGCGATGTCAATCCTGCACCTTTCACGCTCGCCTCCTCGACGCTGCCGGTGGCGTCGCCCACCAGGAGGGAGATGGGCACAACACCGTCAGCGAATCCCCGGGACGGTTGGGGACCTGGCCCGAACGGGCGCGAGATGTCCACCTCGCTCACCGAGACGACCTTCGGCTCGGCGACCGAGGCACGCTTCGGGGTTGGCGTCACCCTTCCCACCGTCGCCAGGGCCAGGGCCGTACCCACCAGGAACGCCGCCGCCGACTGCATGGTCCGGCTGGCCGGGAGCCGCGCCGGAGTGCGGCCGGTGACCCACGACCGCACTTCTACGATCACACAGACCGTCAACCACGCCCACGCCAACCACGCCAACACCAAGACGCTGTTGGCGATCCAGCCGGACACCAGGCGAGGATCACCAGCACTCCTCGAGCTCAAGGAATGCGAGATCTCCGACACGCCAGCGTGGGCGAAGGGCACGCCCCCCAGGACGACGAGGGCGATGGGAGCTGCCACGACGAGCACCACCAGGCCGACTACCGATGACACGAGCCTGATCACGCGCCAGCGGTCGGCGGGGAAGGGGACAATGGCCCTGTTCACGGCGTCCCCACCGTCACACCCTGTACGTCGGTAGCCGAGGCCACCGCCGAGACCGGCAGGGAGTCGATGCCTACGATGCCGAGCACCTCGGTCGTCACCCGGTAACGAATGTGGACGGTCACGACGCCGTCCGAAACGGTGGCCGTCCCCGGATGGCCAGCGGCGGCGGAGAACGACTCAGCCGCCGCCACCGCCGCTGCGGGGTCGAGCTGGAGCGAGCCGGAGCGGAGGGCATCAACCGAAAGTGCTCCGGCTCCGGCCCGCGCCGCCTGTTCCGCTTCGTCGGCGGCCGACTGCTGTGCCGTGAGGGCCGCTCCACCATCGACCACCAAGCCGAGCAGAACCATGAGCGCCACCAACAACAGCACGACGAAGGCGCTGATGGAGCCGTCCGCATCGCGGTACCGACCGAGAGCGCTCATCCCACCGACCGGTAGGGGTCGATCGGCGCCGTCGACGACGCCTGTACGGCCGTAGAACCGGGAACGCCAGGAAACGACAGGTCCGCCAGGGACACCCTGCACACCACGGTCACCGTTACGTAGCCACCGGGAACGAAGTGGCCGGTGTCGGTGGTCACCGTTCTGGCCGTACAGGTGCGGCCACGCCCGGCCGTGCCCACGGTGGCCTCCCGCACGGCCTCGATCCGGGCCGCGGCACCGTTGGCCTGGACCGACGCCACCTCCGCCCCAGCCCGGGCCGCCTCCATAACCTGTTGGCGAGCCTCGCCGACCCGACCAAAGGCCACCACGATCAGGACCACGAGCAAGAGCACCGGCGTCAGAACGACCAGCTCCACGGTCAGATTCCCACGATCGTCGGGATAACCGGCACGGTTCATCCGGAGGTCCGGAACTCCTGGACCGGTCCGATCTGGGTGGCGGATACGGGCAAGCTCAGCCAGGGCAGCACCGCCTCGGCTCGTCCTTTCACGGTGATGGTCGCCTCTTGATCCAGCCCGATCGACACCACGGCCGACGTGGCCGTCACCGCCGAGCCCGATGCGGACAGCACCACGCTCGCTCGATGCTCCCCACTCGCCACCTCACCTGTCGTCCGGGCAGCCCGGTCACCTTCGGAGGCAGCCACCTGCACGACCTGGGCGGCATGGGCCCACAGGGCGAACTGCACCACAGCCAACAAGAGGAGCATGGCCACGGGAATCACCAGCACGGCCTCAACGACCGTCGAGCCAAGGTCGCTGCCATGCCGTCGAGCGGGTCGTAGTTGAAGGAGCCTCGTCAGTGTGCGTCGACTCAATTGAGATTGATGGAGTTGGCCTTGGCGGTGACCTTGCTCACGATGATGGCACCCACGGCGATGGCCAACGCAGCGAACACTGCGGTCAGGATGACCTTTTCGACGACGGTGCCGGCATCGTCCCAGCCGCCGGCGGCGCCGGTCCGGGCTCGGAGATAGGTCCAGAGGACCACGATCTGGTGCGGAAGCATGAGGAATCCTTTCGATCGGTACGACGGTGGTTCGTGGGCGGCGGCGTCAGAAGGCCGGATTGACGGCCGGGGGGGTGCAGGGTTGGTGCGCCGGTGAGTTCCGTCCCATCACCAGCCTCCGATAATCCGGCTGAAAGCGGGATAACCGACAAAGATCAAGAAACCGATGAGGAGCAAGGCACCGGGCAGAAAGAGCCGCTCGGTCATGGCGTTGGCGGCCGACTCGGCTTCGGCTTGTTCATGGCGTCGCAACGAGATGGATCGGGCGCTCAGGGAGTGACGGATCCGTGCCCCCTCGGTACCGGCTAACTGGAGCGATGCCGCGAGCTCCTGGAGCTCGGTGATCCCGAACCGCTCCCCGAGGCGACCGAGGGCGCGCCAGGGTGATTCGCCGCTGTCCCGCGCCTGCAACAGCACGCGGCCCATCTGGCCGACCGCCCAGTCCTGGCTCACCTGAGTGGCTGCTACCAACGCTCCTTCGACGCCGACGCCACCAGCCAAGCCCAGCACCACCAGGTCCACGAACGATCCGATGACGGCACGGAAGTGACGACGCCGCTGCTTGGCTCGCTCGGCCAGGCCGAGAAGCGGGAGACCGGCGCAGATCGGCGCGACGATCACACCAGCCACCACGGGAATCCCTGCGGGCACGGACGAACCGACCGCGCTGACCATCGCCCAGAGAACTGGTGGCGCAAGCAGCCCGACCACTCCGGCCACCACCACTTTGATGGCCAGCTGCTCCACGGACTCACCGGTCACAGCCAGAGAGGTGCGCACGTTGGCCCACCACGGCCGGCCGGCCACCGAGGTGCTTTCGAAGCGAGCCGCAGCGACCGAACCGGCCCGGTCTACCCAGGTCGACGGGGGTGCATGCCCGGTCCCGGTTCCGGCCCTCGTGGTCCCAGGACTTCCGTCCCCCACCTCGACCACCTGGTCGAGCGTCGCCACCAGCCCCTCGAGGGAAGGCGTATTGGTGCGCAGTCCGTGGATCACACCCACAACACCCAAGCCGGCCAGGGCCCCGGCCACGACGACTACCGTCATCGTTCGACCACGTGCCGACCGAGCAACCGCACCGGCGCCGGGGGACGGGCCAGGAACACCATCAGTGTCAGGCCTACGGCATAGAGGACACCAACAACAGCCAGAACCGCCTGACCCCGGGGAGTCCCGAACGGGGCCAGATAGGCGTGGGCCAAGATGACGAGGGCCAAGGCGAACGACACCGAGAAGACCAGCACCGTGCGGATCCCACTGCGGAGCGACGCCCGACTGGTCTCGATGCGCAGGCGGAGGGCTACTTCGTCGCGAGTCGAGTCGGCCAGGGTGGCCAACAGGTCACCGACACGCTGGGCACGGGCGGCTGCGGTCAGCAGCAGTGCGCACACCACCCGGTCGGCACTGGGGTCTCCCAGTTCGTCGGCGAACTGAAGCAGGGCGTCGTCGCGCGTCCGCCCCTGCTCGGAGCCGGCCCGCCAATCGGATCGTCGACGGACGGATCGCCAACGGCGCCAGTGGTGCCGTGGCCATGATGGCCTCGATCAGGCCGGACGAGGCCGTCAAGGTGGCCTGGAGCATCTCGGTCCAGGTGGCAATGGCCTCGATCCGCTCGATGGCTGATGATCCCCCAGTGCGGCCGAATAGCTTCGGCAGTCCCCAGATGGCCACGGCAGCCATGACCCCGGCCACCGGCCATCCCGTGACCCCGATGGCCCCTGCGCCGCCCACCACAGCCATCAGAAGCTGGACCCGGTTTGACCGCAGCCAGCCGGCCGCTGCATCCGAGGATCTTGCCTCTTCGCGCGAGGCAGCTCGGTGGCCTCCCTGGCGACCCGTCCACCAGAGCCAGAACAGGCCGGCCACGCCGAAGGCCAGGGCCAATCCACACACATCGGCGGCCAACGGAGCGGCAATCACCGTGGGGGTCATTCCGCGTACTCGAAGACGCTCGAGCCTGATGCTACGTAACCGAAGCGGCGCAGCTCCTCCACCGTCTCCTGGCGGAGTGGTGACGAGAGCTCCGCCCTGCGGTTTCGACCCGGGCGATACACCTCGTTGGATACGACCTGGGTGCCCTCGGCGTCCACGACCTCACGGACCGACGAGACGAAGCGGCGACGCAACCGGACGGCCGGGAAGTAGTCGGCGGCCGGAGGATCGGGATCAGGCGAGTGGTCACCTACTGCCTCATGGTCGTGAGCCTCGCTGTCCAGATGAACGACGAAGTGGATGGCTCCAGCGATCAGCAGGTTGGTCGCCTCCAGCGGAAGTCGTTCCGGGGCCTGCACGGCGTAGGAGGCGATCCTCCGGAACACACCGGCGGATGAGTCGGCGTGGATGGTACACATCGATCCGGAGCGGCCCTGACTCATGGCGTTCAGCATCGGGAGCACCTCGTCGCCCAGCACCTCCCCCACGATTACTCGGTCGGCATTCATCCGCAGTGCCCGTCGGACCAGATCGGAGACCGACACCTGGCCCTCCCCCTCAACGTTGGCTGGCCTGGCCTCGAGAGCCACCATGTCCGGATGTCGGGAGTCGTCGTTCTCGAGACCCAGTTCCAGTGCTTGCTCGATCGTCACCAGGCGCTCACGAGGTGGGATCTCGGCAGCCAGGGCCCGAAGCAATGTGGTCTTCCCCGAATTCATGGCTCCGGATACCACGATGTTCTTCCGGGCCCGCACTGCCGCCGCCAGCAAGGACGCCACACCTTCGCTGACCGTGCCGAGACCCACCAGGTCATCGAGGGTCAGGGCCGAGAATCGGTGGCGTCGGATCGAGACCGCCGGCCGCGCCGAGACGGCCATCAAGGCCGAGAGCCGACTTCCATCGGGCAGGCGCAGGTCGACCTCAGGTCGGGCCAGATCGAACCGACGCTCCGCCAGGCCGAATCGACTGGCTGCCGCTCGTACCATCTCGATGACCTCTTCGTCCGTCTCGGCGATAGGAGGCATCAGCCGCTTCGATCCATCGGCGAAGGTCACCCAGACCCGGTCGCAGCCGTTAATGTCGATGTTCTCGATGTCCGGGTCATCGACGAGGCCTTGCAGCCCGGCCATGCCGAAGAGGGCGTCGAGCACGGCCTGAGCAAGGGCTCGTTCCTCCAAAGGGTCGGTGGGCAGCCCGTGCGACTGTGACTCCTCGTCCGGGTACCCGGAGTTCCCTCCCTCGGCTGACGACTTGATGCCTTCTGGTCTCCCCGACCACCGCGCCGTCTCTCGCTGAGCGAGGAGGTCGAGGTGCGCGAAGATCCGCTGGCGAGCGAACTCTCGGCGATGGTCCCCCGACAGTCCAGCTCCCCCGGGGCCGGCCAGGTCCTCAGCCACCAACTCCCGAAGTTGGACCGCCAACGAGCGGGTCACAGGACTGCCGCTTCCTGGTCTTCATCGCCGAATGGTGTCAGATCCATTGAGGATGACCGGACAGTTGGGAACCCATCCCGTAGCTCGAGCTCGGCAACAGGCGGCGAGACGGCCCGGGAGGACCGCAGTCGTCGATCGGCGAGTCGGCGAACCCGATGAGCCGCCCGGATCGCTGCCGCCGAGAGCGAACGCCTGGCGGCCTCCGGCTCGGAAGGGTCCTCGGCGATCTCACGCTCACTTCCGGCCAGGGTATCGGCCAACCGGCGGGCCGATACGAGAAGCAAGGACCGCGACAGATGTCGGGTGCTTCCTCGTTCGCCGGACGCCACTTGGGCGGCCATCACGTCGAAGGGCACGTCACCAAGGACCGACATCCCCGTGAACCTCTCGATGGCGGCGTTGCTGTGTCGGCCACCTCCGACGACGATCAGGCGCAGCCGATCACCGCAACGTGCTCGCAGCGCGGGTCCTCGATCCCGAGCCTTGAGGATCGATGCCGCGTCCCGTCGCACCACGACTAGTACCAGGTCGGAGTGGTCGAGCCAGGCCGTGGCGTCGCCGGCATCCAGCGGGAACCTGCCGCCGTCGATGACTAGATCCCAGGGGACGGCCTCTGTCGCAACACGGTCCGAAAGCACACGCTCGACCAGATGGTCGACGCCTAGTGGGTGACCATCTCGGGCTGCGATGAGCACATCCAGACCACCGGGGAGTGCCTGCAGATGGGATTCGAAGGAGACCGGTTCGTCGGAGCGCCGACATGCGTTGGCGAAACTGGTCCAACCACGGCCCACGGGGAGGCGGAACCGGGCAGCTAGGTCTCCGCCGAAGGGATCGGCCTCAACTACCGCCACTCGGCGATGACCTGGCCAGGTGGCACCGATCAGACAGGTCAGGGTGGTAACCCCAGGGGCCCCCTTGATCGAGACGATGGTGGTCACGGTCACGGCGAACCCTTCGCCGTGACCGGGGCGCCAGAGGCCGAGCTCGTCGAGGGTGTCGATCCGTTGTTCGCCAACAGCACCAGACTCACCTGGGACGAGGCGGAGGCGGAGGCCACGCCGGCAGCCACGGTTGACGGCACGGCCACCGAGACCAGCTCGACTGCACCGGAAGCTGACGAGGAGGACGGCACCTCCACCTGGAACACGGTCGCCTCAGGGACGAGGACGCCGTTGTTCAACGTCGACCCCGAACTCGTGTTCGGATCAGTCCCGTTGTTCGCTCCCTCCACGGGTACGAGCGAACCGGCAGCCGGGGTCGCCACGATCATGACCCGATCGCCGGGCTCTACCCCACCGGCGGGCAGTTGGCCTTCCTTCAGGGCCAGTCCGACGACCGCGGTGCCGCCGGCCAGAGGGCGGGACGTCGTGACGTCACTCCGGTTGATCAGGGAGCCGGCCGGGATCGTCGAAGCCGCCCACGTACCGGACAGTTCCGATGCCTCGGCCACCGGAACCATCGACAGTCCGCCAGAGGCGGCAACGTCGACAGTGCCGAGATCGCTCCCGGTGATTCGCTGGCCTTGGTGGATCGTCGTGGTGACGACCAGCACGGGAACCCGCTTGTCGGCCGACGAGTACACGGTGGCGAAGATGGCCACGCTGGCCAGCACTAGCGCCGTCGACGCCACGGCCACCAGCGGTCTACGGCCTCGGGCCACGACCGGCAGGCGGGGCTCGCTTCTCCCCTCGGTCCGTTGCCTGACGGTCGACGAACGGTCGAGCAGGGTGGTCACGAGCTTCCCTCGCCGACTCCAGTGGGGTCCGACGATCCGGTGGCGACGGCCACGCCGACGCTCTCGACCTGCACCACCCGGACCGAGGCCGTAGCGGTGGTGGAGAGTGGCGGCAACATGCCCTGACCGTCGGTCCCCGCCGCGCTCCACGACACGGACCAGGTGATCGTGGCGCTGACTGGGTAGGCGGCGGTATCGGGACCGCCGGCACCAGCCGGCTGGCCCAGAGACGAGGCGCGGTACGAGTACTGACAGGCGGTGCCCTGCATCGATGTTGGGCGGGAGATGACGAAGGCCTGGCCAGGACCACTGCAGACCACGATGTCTCCATCGCCCATGGACCAGGTCACGGCGGTGGGCTGGGCCACCGCCGTGGCGCTCACAGTACCCACCGTTGCCGTCACCGAGTACGTGTGCCATACCGATGGATCGATCCACAGCCAGGTCGGCAGATTCACTACCGAGAACGCTGTCGGGTTGAAGTGCAACGTCGGAGAGGGCAGGGCCAGTGTGCGCTCGGCCTGGAGGGCCACGGTACGTGGATCGACGGCGGGGACGGCCACCGGAGTCTGATTGGCGATCCACTCCGTTTGGGTGATGCTGGCTCCCGAGAGGCTGTTCACACAGGTCACCGAGTACCACCCGCCCGGCGTCGGACCTCCCGGTGCAAACCCGCCCTCGTCGTTGAGTACGAGTGAGGTGGAGGTGCACGACCATGTTCCGGCGTTGGTGGATCCACCTCCTCCACCGGACGCAGTCCCAGGGCTTCCGGGCACCGATCCACCGTCGGCGACCCCTACGGTGACCGTTCCGTTGCCGTCAGAGGAGCCCGTGGTGGCGGCACTCACTGGGGACACGGCCAGGACGGCCGTCACCAAGGCCATCGCAGCCGACGCCCCTAGCAACCGAGCAGGTGAACCCAAGCCTCGGGTTGGCCATCTCGACCGACCAACAGTGGCTCTGACGGCCGCCAGCAAGCGGATCGGCGGGGCTGAACGCCAACGTACCGATCGACGTGGAGGAGGTCCCTGCACCATGGGGAGTGCACCGTACGGGTGCACCTCGACATCGGCAACGAAGATTGCAGGCCGGTTGCAACCAGTTGCACCCGTGGCCTCGATCGCCTGCCACCGGCGGACGTCGCTACGGTTCGAGGGATCAGAGGGGTTATGCACCTAGCCATGATCGGGGTTCGACCTTGCCCGTTGCCTGGCGTGGACCTTGCACGCCGCCGGCATCGCCACTACCGGCTCCCGCCAGTCCCCACCTTTTTCTTGTCAGGGTGTACTCGTTCCCGCGTCGTCCAACCACGGTGCGGCCCACCTAGAGGACCAGTCCGAGTGGGGGCAGTGCCGCCAGCTCCGGGTGTCTGGGCGAGGACCCAGAGCAGTCGATTCAGGTCTCGGCCACCTGGGCGGAACCCGGAGTAGGCACCGTCGGGCCGTCGGATGGAGTCTGGGGCTCCTCCACGGCGACGGACTGACCAGTAACCAGCTTGGCGCTGAACTTGACGGCCTTGGTGGCCGTCACTGCGCCGGTCTGCAGGGGTACGGCGATGACCAACAGGATCACCCCAACCACGAAGAACGGTCGAATGCCGAGCAGGATGACCCCGATCCTTCCCATCAGGTAGGGCGGGGAGCAGACCACCGCCCCCAGTGCCCCGCCGATGGCCGTCGCCGTCAGTTTGTCCCGTCGGGACCGGTCGGACTTAACCCCCAGTAGCCGGGCCGGGACGGCGACGTAGGTGATCATCATCACGGCCACCACGATGCTCAAGATCAGGGCGAACCAGAACCGGCCCCACCGGGCACTCACCATGGTGGCGAAGCCCAGTCCGAGGCCGATGACGAATCCCCACCCGAGGACGGTCTGTCGATGACGACGGGCCCGGGCGAAGGCCGGGCGGATGTCGGGATGGAGCGGGTCGGCCACCGAGAAGGCGAACACGGCATTGAGGAAGTAAGCCGCGGCGGTAACGCCGGCGATGGCCAGGATGATCGGGATCAGGATGGGCCCCTCGATGATGCGCAGGCTCTTTCCTCGGAGCAGGTGGAGCTTGAGGTCGAGCATGGCGAACCAGATCAGCATGGCCGGCAGGACCTGAATGAGGGTGAGCCGCCAGTTGGTGAAGAGCAGCTTCACCCCTTGGAACAGCATGGCGAACGCCCCGACGACCAGGGTGAGGGGGGCGAGTAGCCGGTTCCGCTGACTGAGCGAGAGGATGACGCTCTCCACCTGGGCGTCGTCACCTCTACGGATGGCCGTCACCATCCGCTGCAGTTGGCTGTAGACGCTCGCCCGGCGGGTGACCCGCGCGGCGTCAGGACCGGCCGGTGCCACCTCCGATACCCCCAGGTCGGAGCCCGGAGTCCCGGGATCCGGCGGTGGTTCGGCGTCCGTTGCCGCTGCGTCAGCCGCCCCTTCGGTCATCGCGCTCACGCTACCGCTGGGCTGGGGCAGCTTCGGCTCGGGACCACCCCGAGGTGGGTCGATGGGTCCCGTGGTGCCGGGACCCTCCGGGCTGGGCCACACTGGACGCCATGGCAGCCCAGTACATCTACACCATGCGTGATCTCCGCCGGTTCTATCCCCCCGACCGTGAGGTCCTCAAAGGCATCAACCTCTCCTTCTATCCCGGGGCCAAGATCGGCGTGATCGGCGGCAACGGCTCGGGTAAGTCCTCACTGCTCCGGATCATGGCCGGCGAGGACGACGGATTCTCCGGTGAGGCCCGGCTCACCGCCGGCTTCACCGTCGGCCATCTGGCCCAGGAGCCCGAGCTCGACCCGACCAAGGACGTCCTCGGGAACGTGTCCGACGGGGTGGGTGAGGCCAAGGGGCTCGTCGACCGGTTCAACGAGGTGTGCGCGGCCATGGGCCAGCCCGACGCCGACTTCGACAAGCTCCTGGCCGAGCAGGCCGAGCTCCAGGACAAGATCGACGCCGCCGGGGCCTGGGATCTCGAGCGGACCTTCGAGATCGCCATGGACGCTCTCCGGCTCCCCCCGGGCGACGCTGACGTCGCCACCCTGTCCGGTGGCGAGCGGCGGCGGGTGGCCCTGTGCCGGCTGCTGTTGTCCCAGCCCGACCTCCTCTTGCTCGACGAGCCCACCAACCATCTCGACGCCGAGTCGGTGGCATGGCTGGAGCGGAC
The DNA here is from genome assembly GCA_963817985.1 of uncultured Acidimicrobiaceae bacterium. Lineage (GTDB taxonomy): Bacteria > Actinomycetota > Acidimicrobiia > Acidimicrobiales > RAAP-2 > Bog-756. The sequence goes on from CAWFQI010000019.1 coordinate 43,139, forward strand.
CCTCCAGGACTACCCGGGCACCGTGGTGGCCGTCACCCACGACCGGTACTTCCTCGACAACGTGGCCGGCTGGATCCTGGAACTCGACCGGGGGTCGGGCATTCCTTGGGAGGGGAACTACTCGTCGTGGCTGGAACAAAAGCAGGCCCGTCTGGCCGGCGAGCAGAAGGCCGACCAGTCCCGCCAGCAGGCGCTCGAACGGGAGCTCGAGTGGATCCGGATGTCCCCCCGGGCCCGTCAGTCCAAGGGCAAGGCCCGCATCAACGCCTACAACGACCTGGTAGCCGAAGCCGAGGCGGCGGAGCGGCGGGCCGACAAGCTGGAGATCACCATCCCGGCTGGACCCCGGCTCGGCGACCGGGTGGTGGACGCCGAGGGCCTGAGGAAGGGCTACGGCGACCGGCTGCTCATCGACGACCTGTCCTTCCTCCTGCCACCCGGGGGGATCGTCGGTGTCATCGGGCCGAACGGGGCGGGCAAGACCACCCTGTTCCGCATGATCGTGGGCGAGGAGAAGCCCGACGGTGGCGCCATCGAGGTCGGGACGACCGTGCAGCTGGCCTACGTCGACCAGTCCCGCGATCAGCTGGCCGGGGAGGCCACCGTGTTCGACGAGATCACCGACGGCCAGGATCTGTTGGTCGTGGGCCACCGGGAGCTGCACGGCCGGGCCTACGTAGCCAGCTTCGGCTTCACCGGGAGCGACCAACAAAAGAAGGTGGGCCAGCTCTCCGGCGGCGAGCGCAACCGGGTGCAGCTGGCCAAGGTGTTGAAAGAGGGGGGCAACGTCCTCTTGTTGGACGAGCCCACCAACGATCTGGACGTGGACACCCTACGGGCCCTGGAAGAAGCGCTGATCGGCTTCCCCGGGTGCGCCGTCGTGATCAGCCACGACCGCTGGTTCCTCGACCGCATCGCCACCCACGTGTTGGCCTTCGAGGGCGACTCCGAGGTCCGGTGGTTCGAGGGGAACTTCAGCGACTACGAGGCCGACCGCAAGAAGCGCCTCGGCGTCGATGCCGACCAGCCCCACCGCATCAAGTACAAGCCCCTCGTGCGCGACTGACGCCGATGGTGAATCCACGAGGACGGACCTTCGCCAGCGACAACTGGGCCGGGGTGCACCCCGACGTGATGGCCGCCGTGGTGGCGGCCAACGGCGACCACGCGCCCTCCTACGGCGCCGACCCGGTGACCCAGGAGGCCGAGGCCCTGTTCAAACGGCACTTCGGTGACGACGCCGAGGTCTTCTTGGCCTTCAACGGGACCGGGGCCAACGTCATCGGCCTCCAGTCCCTCCTGCGTCCCTACGAGGCGGTGATCTGTGCGGACACCGCCCACATCAACGTGGACGAGTGCGGTGCCCCCGAGCGCTTCCTCGGCTCCAAACTGCTGGTCGTGGCCACCCCGGACGGCAAGCTGACCCCGGAGCTGGCCGACGGTGCCGCCTGGGGCGTGGGCGATGAGCATCACGCCCAGCCCCGCGTGGTGTCGATCACCCAGTCCACCGAGGTAGGGACCTGCTACTCGGTCGACGAGGTCCGGACCCTCGCCGAGTGGGCCCACGGACGGGACATGTTCCTCCACCTCGACGGAGCCCGCCTGTCCAACGCCTGTGCCTCCCTCAAGGTGGGGTTGGGCGCCTTCGGCTCCTCCGCCGGGGTAGACGTCCTCTCCTACGGCGGGACCAAGAACGGGGCCATGGGAGCCGAGGCCGTCGTCTCCTTCCTTCCTGCCGAGGGCGCGGGCCTGCGCTTCATCCGGAAGCAGGCCATGCAGCTCGCCTCCAAACTCCGTTTCATCGCCGCCCAGTTCAACGCCCTGCTCACCGATGATCTATGGCTGCGCAACGCCGAGCACGCCAACGCCATGGCCCGCCGCCTGGCCGAGGGGGCGTCCGCCATCCCCGGAGTGCGGGTGGCCTTCCCGGTCGAAGCCAACGGGGTCTTCGCCTTCCTGCCCCCGGCGGTGACCGAGGCCCTGCAGCCCGAGTACCCCTTCTACGAGTCCGACGTGGCCGAAGGCCTGGTCCGGTGGATGGGGTCGTTCGACACCACCGAGGAGGACGTCGATGCCTTCATCGAGCTCTTGGCCGAGGTCATGGGCGAGCTGGGCTAGTCGCAGGCGGCAGGCACCTGGGTGCCAGACTCCGTGTCACCGCTCACGCCGCTCGGAGGGCAGAATCCCGAGGTCCTGAAAGAGTGCTGAGGTGAGCTGACCGAAGTGGTCGACAGGCAGCTCGTCTGACCCGAACCAGCCCACCTCGGAGGTTTCGTCGTCGTCTGGCCGAGGCGTACCACCGATAACCCTGGCATCGAATACCGTCACCACGTACGCCGACCGGTCGCCGTTCGGATAGGTGACGCGGTACTCGGGGCCTCCCAGAACACCGAGCACGTCGCCCAGCTCGACGGTGACCCCGGCCTCCTCCTCCGCCTCGCGCACCGCACCTTCTCGTGGACTTTCGTCCGGCTCGACCGCACCGCCGATGGTGGCCCAGTTCCCAGTGTCCACCAACCGGACGAGGAGGATCCGTCCGCCCTCGTCCCGGGGTAGCACTGCCGTCGAGGGGAGCAGGAGAAGGTCGTGGCCCACCTTCTCCCGGAGGTCCCGGACATAGGGGGAGATCACCTCGACAACGTAATGGGGCCGACAACGTGGTGCCGCCGAATCGCTGTCCGGCCGACCGGCGGCTGCCCGCCGGCACGAGACTGCCTCACCCGGGCACGAGAACCCCAGCTCGAACCTGCAGGCACTAACCCGCCTGACCAGGTCGTCCCGGGCCCGGCGGTCCGGCAAAGGCCTGGGCCACCGAGAGCCAGTCGGCGGCGAGCTCACCGCCCATCACGAGGTCGGTGTCGGCGACGTGACGACGCTGGGTCACCACGAGACAGAAGTCGAGGGCGGGACCGGTGACGGTGGCGACCGGGGTGCCGTCCTCCGACGAGCCGGCGACGAAGGCCCACTCCTCCCCGGACGGCGAGGCCAGCGTTACATCGATCCGGCCCGCCGGCACCTCACGCTCCCGGATGAGGTAGGAGAAGGGCCGGGTCCGCACGCCCAGGTGGGCGATGTGGCGGAGGCGCTCGGTGGGCCGGCGTACCACGCCGAGAGCATCGGCCACGTCGGTCCCGTGGGCCCAGGTCTCCATGAGTCGGGCCGAGAGGAACGAGAGCATCCCCATGGGCGGGCCGTACCAGGGGAGGCGGGCACTCGGGTCGGCATCGGCGAAGGCCGCCATCATCGCTCGGTGGGCCTCTCCCCACCAGGCCAAGAGTTCGTCGCCGTCCATGGCCCGCCCCCGGACGAGATGGACGAGCATGGGGTCACCTCCGGCGGCCATGGCCTCGGCGGCCGACCGGGCGAAGGCCTCGGGCTCGACCATGGCCTGCCGCCCGGCATCGTCGAAGAAGGCCAGATGGCCGATCTGGTCACGCACGGCCCAGCCCTCGGCCGGGGTCGGCCGGTCCCATTCGGGTGCGTCAGCGGGGAGCCGGTCGACGAGACGGCGGCAGTCCCCGTATTCGTCATCGACGTCCCGAAGCAGCTCGGACAGCGTGGCCACCGGGGACACGCTACCGGGGTGGATGAGCACGCCGGGGTGGGTACCATCTCGGGTCCACTTCACCTCGCGGTGTCGAGCCAGCTCCGGTGTCCGTCCAGGACCTCGATCTCGGGATGGGACCAGACGAACCGCTCGACCGAGTCGAGCACGTCCTCCACATGACCGGGATCGCCGGCCACGGCGGCGAAGCCCAACTCCGCTCGCTGCCACTGGTCCTGATGGCCCACCTCGGCCGCGGCCACCCCGTAACGGGCCTTGGCCGTCTCCACTACATGTTTGACCACGGTCCTCTTCGCCTTGAGGGAGCCGCTGGCGGGGATGCGGAGATCCATCGTCAGGGCGCAGGCGAACACCATCGACCCAGCATGGTCGGCCTCGACGCCGAGGGCCAGGCCCAGAGCTTCTGACCGTCGAGCGCAGGTGGTCGTCGGCCACGACCGGCGCCCCGATGCCGGGAAGCGGGCATCGGGGCGTGGCCGGGTCGTTCGGTCGCCGACGGCCGACCGAAGGGATGTCGCTCCAACCCCTACGCGGCGGCGGGGGCGGCACCGCTCCCACCGCCCGGCGGGGCTCCCCCGGACGGGCGATTCTTCGGAGCACCCTTTCCTCGGCCGGGTGGCTCACCGATGGCCACGCTGGTGGCGGTGACCACCGAGGAGGTCTCGGATCCGAACACGGCCACGTGCTCGCCGACGGTGACATTGGCGATGGTCGCCGAAGTGACCTTCGGGTCGCGGTAGGTGGTGGTCGAGCTCACGTTCACCGTGACCGTGGACTTGTCCTTCGTGGTCAGGGTGAAGGTGCCATCGCCCACCGAGGCCACCGTGCCCATGGCGGCCGGCGGCGAGCCGCCCATCGGCGGACGGGCACCCGAGCCGGACGGTGTGGCTGAGGACGAGGTCGGCGTGGAGGACGACGTGGCCCCGGCCACGCCGCCGCCCACGACGGCCAGCCCGAGGGCGATGGCCGCCGCGCTGGTCACCACCACCCCGCGGCGCCGCCGGAGGCTGTAGGTGGCGAGGGGATCTCGCTCGGCCCCCCGGGCCGGCCGAGTCGCTGCGGTGTCGTCGAGGTCACTCATGGTCCTGCTCCTTTTGCTGGGGTGTGTTCACGCCCTTCAGCATGAGAAGCAGAGGTAGGAGCAGCCTGTGGGTCGGCCGACGAGCAGCTGGTAGTTAGACGACAAGTGGGTGACGGCCCGTCATGTCGCCCGGTTCAGGCCGGGAGCCTCCGAGGTCTGAGCTTGATCAGCGCTGCCGTTCGACGAGCGCCTCCATGGCGGTGCGCTCGGCGTCGGTCATGTTGGGATCGGCCATCTTCCAGGTGGCCACGGCCGGGAGCTCGTCCCGCACGGCGTCGCCGTCGAAGTGGCCGAGGAAGCTGGTCGTGAATGCCGTCCGGAACCGGCCGAGCAGCACACCCCAGGGTCCGCCGGCCGGGATACCGGCCGAGGCTAGGAGCAGCCAGGTGAGGGCCACATCGGTGGCACCGCTCCCCCGGGCCGCCCTGGTCCAATCGATGACCATGGGGCCCCGATCGGTGAGGATGATGTTGAGCGGGTGAAGGTCGAGATGGACGAGACGGTCACCGTGGCCCGATGGAGCGTCGGGGGCCCACGGTGGTGCGGGGATGTCGTGCAGTCGACGGTGCAGGTCGGCTAGTACGGCTGCTTGGGAGCGCAGGGTCCAGGGTCGCCGGCTGAGGGCGGTGAGCATCACCGGGCCGTCGAGCCGCTCCATGACCAGATCGGTCCCGTCGGCGCTGAGCTCGGACACCGCGGGCACCGGATAGCCCTCGGCGCACGCGTACTCCATGACCTGGGCCTCGCCCTCGAGCGAGCGGCGGTGGCGCGAGCGGCGCAGGACCAGGCCGTCCCCGTACTCAAAGATGTCCGAGTCCCGCCCCGACGCCAGCAGGGGTCCGGGTGGTCGCACGAACTCAACCTACTGTCCGGACGAACCCACGGTGGGGCGGCCCAGTAGGCCGCGAGTCAGAGTCCGGATGCCTCGACCATGGCGATCACGTCCGACCACCCGAAGCCCACCGTCTCGCCGACCACTGACTCCGTGCGGGCATCGACGAGGACGAAGAACGGGTAGGACGTGACCCGGTAGTCGGCCCACGCCGCGTCGCTCATGACGACGGGCACCCCGTCCGATACGCCGTCGACCCCGGCGTCCATGTCGCGACCGGCCGCCCGAGCCACCTCGTGCCGGTCGACGGCGTGCGGGCCCTTCGTGACCGCCACGGCGGACACGGCAACGGGGAGCTCGAGCGACGGACGGTCGGCCAGACCCCGCCAGAAGCTGTCGCAGCCGTCGCAGCGCACGTGGAGGAAGCAGAGGAGCAGCGCCCGGTCGAACGACCCGACACGGATCTCGACGGGCCGCGCGGCGAGGTCCTCCCCCACGATGTCGGAGGCCGGACGCTGTTCGGCTCCGGTCAGGGGACCGGTCGGGATGGGTCGGAGTCCGGCCACGAACGCCGGGTCGTCAAAGGGTGATGCCGGGGAGCCGGCCGAAGCCGGGCCGGAGGTCACCATCAGGCGGGCTCCGACGCCCCGTCCTCGATGACCTCGATGGCCTTGCCGTTGCCGCACCACCGGCACGACACCTCGTCCACCGACTCACTGAGGACCTCGACATCCTCCACGGTGAGCTCTCCGCCCACCGAGTAGTGGTGGAAGGCCTTGGTGCGTCGGCTGGTCACCACATCGAAGCGGGTGAGGTTGCCACAGGCCGCGCACCGATAGCGGGCCGGGCCGGGCGTCGGGGCGCTGTCGCCGGGGGTCACACTGGTCTCGACGGGGGCGGCAGAGTCGGGCGTCATCGCCACTACGGTACTCGCCCCGAAGATCGGCCCTGGCCGGTCCGAGGGTCGAACCGGCCACGGTGCAGGGCTTGTCGTCGGCTCCGTCGGCGTGCCAACCTGCCCAGGTGACGTACGTGCTCGTCCACGGGGGAGGATTCGCCGGATCCTGCTGGGACCTCATGGTGCCCGAACTCGACCAGCCCAGTGTGGCCGTCGATCTTCCCGGCCGGGGCAGCCGACCGGCCGACCTCGCCACCGTGACCATCGACGATTTCGTCGCCGCGGTGGTGGAGGAGATCCTGCGCGCCGATCTCTCTGACGTGACCCTGGTCGGGCACTCCATGGCCGGGCTCACCTTGCCCGGCGTGGCCGGAGCCGTCCCTGAGCGCCTCCACCGGTTGGTCTTCGTCTCGTGTGCCGTGCCACCTCAGGGTGCGACCCTGTTGGAGGTGCTGGGGGGCTTCAGCCCCACGGTTGCCACCGTCGCCGAGACGGTTGGGGATGCCGCGCTCACCGGAGACGGCGCCCTCCACCCCGAGCTGGCCCGGGCCATGTTCTGCAACGACATGGACGAGGACCAGACGGCATGGACGCTCGAGCGCATGGGCCCCGAATCGCTGTCGGTCCTGATGGAACCGGTCGACCTCGCCGGGTTGGCCCAACCCATCCCCCGGGCTTATGTCCGCCTGACCCACGACGCCAGCATCCCCCTCGACGCCCAGGACCGGATGATCGCCAACCTCGATCCCGTGACGGTCGTCGACCTCGACGCCGGCCACATGGCCATGGTCACCCGACCCACCGAGCTGGCGGCAGTGCTGGCCGATCTCGAACGAAGGTGACCAACTCCACGACTCGATGAGCTGGGCGGTGTGAGACGGCCATCCTCGCCCAGCCACCGCCACCCAGCGGCCTGAGCTGGCCCAGAACCGGGGCGGTTCAAGGCCACGGCGGCTCCCGCCGATGACTGTTTCATGACTATTCATTCCCTTTCCCTCATTGGGGGACACCTCGGCGGGTTCGGCTCGGGCCACGTCCGACGACGCCATCGATTACTCCGCCTACAGCGATGACCAGCTCATCGCCGAGCGGGAGCGGAGGGAGTGCCGGCATCTCCAGCCCGTACTCGAGAGCGGCACCACGGCCAGCGTGTCGGTCACCACCGAGGCCGACGTCGACCGCATCACCGAGGAGCTCATGCGCAGGGCGCGGTCGAGGCACCCTTCGTCGTTTCGTCCTGTCTCCTAGTTGCGAGGCGACGCTTTCTGACCCCGCCGTCCCGACCCTTCCCGCTGGAGTGACGGTCGTCGTCTCCGGGCCCGAGGCCTAGGAGTCCTGACCCGAGGGGCATCCCCTCAGCCGTAGCGGCGGGCGATGGTCTCGGATTCGGCCCGGTAGCCACCGCCGAACAGGACGGTGTGCACGAGCAGGGGGACGAGCCGGAAGAGCTCGACTCGATCCTGCCAACCCTCGTCCAGCCTCCCCACCTCGAGATAGGCCCCGATCAGCCGGTCGGGGACGGCACCGAAGAGGCCCAGCATGGCCAGATCCTCCTCGGGGTGGCCGCCGTGGACCGACGGATCGATCACCCACGGCCGGCCATCGGCCCCCCACAGGACGTTCCCCCACCAGAGGTCACCGTGGACGAGCGACGGCGGCCCAGGAGGGATGAGGTCGGCGAGGCGATCCACCACCCCGCTCACGGCGCCCTCCATCCCGCACCGCTCGGCCAGCTGGAGGAGACGGGCGCCGTAGAAGGCGACCGCATCAGGCTGGACCGACGAGCTGACCGGACACGCCCCGATCCACGACGACCCTCCTCCCCACTCCGACCATGACGCCGCGTGGAGGTGAGCCATCCCTCGTCCCAACGCCTCCTCGTGGGCCGGCGTGCGGCCGACCCAGCTCCACCCAGGTGGTCAACAGCAGGTCGGGCTCGGCCAGCACCACCGCAGGCACGGGGACGGCCCCACCGACCTGGGCCAGGAGTCCGAGGCCGTCGGCCTCGTCGGTGATGCCCGGGCCCACCTTGGCCACCAGGTGGCGACCGGCCACCGAGACCTTCCAGACGTTCGACCCGAGGGCCGTAGGAGGGTCGATGGAGCCGAATCGTTCGCTGAGCCGATCCATCCAGGCGAGGGGCGATGATCGCCCGGGTGAGGAGGCCATGGCCTCAGTATTCCCGGGGCCGGCGAGGGGTGGTAGCACGATCGGGAATCGAGAGGCTGACCACCTTGGCCGACCCCCATCCTGTCGCGACAATGAGCGGGGGACGCCGAGCGGGACATGCGACCGGGGATGGGGACACCATGAGCTGGACACAGGGTGGCGGATGGCCCTGAGCAGGCAGGGCCTACGGGTGGCGACGTACCGTCACCGGACCATGTTCAGTCGCCGGTGGGGCGGGTACGTCACCCTGGCCGTCCTGATCGGCCTGGTCGGCGGGTTGGGCCTCGGATCGGTGGCCGCAGCCCGGCGCACCCAGTCGTCCTTTGACACCTACCTGGCCAGCACCAACCCCTCGGAGCTGGGCATCTCCGTCTTCGGAGGGGCCAGCAACGGGGGCGGCAGCGCGCCGGTCTACTCGGCGGCCGCAGTGGGGGCCGTCGCACGCCTCCCCGGGGTCCGCCACGTCGAGGTGGCCGTCCCCCTGGCCGCTGCGCCGTTGACTCGCCGCGGTGCACCCGTGCTCGACCACCGTCAACGACATTCAGCCCGTGGCCAGCATCGACGGCCTCTACTTCGACCAGGACAGGCTGGCTGTGGTGGCCGGACGGCTGGCCGATCCCAAACGAGCCGACGAGGTGGTGATGACCGCCGAGGCCGCCCATCTGATGGGCGTACGTGTGGGTGATGTCATCCACTACGGGATCTACAACTACCGAGAACAGAACGAGGACGGCTTCGGCACGGCCAAGGTGCGGCCGTACCGACAGGTCGAAGCCAAGCTGGTCGGCCTGGTCCAGACCAACAATGCCGTCGTCGAGGACGACATCGACCGGTATCCGACGTTCGAGTACTTCACACCGGCCCTCGGTCACGCCATCGTGACCGATCCGAGGACCGGTCCCGTGGGCGCCATCATCTACGGGATCCAGCCCGACCGGGGACAGCGGGCGTGCGTGCCGTGGAAGGGGAGTTCGCCTCGGTGTCACCACCGGGGAACACCTACGGCTTCCACGCCCTGTCCGCCGTCGAACTGAAGGTGGACAGGACGATCAAGCCCCTGGTCATCGCCCTCGCCGTCTTCGGCGGCGTGGCCCTGTTGGCCGCGCTCCTCATCGCCATCCAGATCATCTCCCGACAGCTCGGCGACGATGCCTCCGACCTCGAGGTCCTGCGGGCCTTCGGGGCCGATGAGACCGCCCTCGTCTCGGACGGCCTCATCGGCGTGATGCTGGCCATCCTGGCCGGGTCGGTGCTCGCCGCCGTGGTGGCGGTGGCCCTTTCCCCGCTCTCCCCACTCGGTCCGGTGCGGGCCGTCTATCCCGGCTCGGGACTCGCCTTCGACTGGACGGTGCTCGGCATCGGTATGGCCGTACTGGCCGTGGTGCTGGTGGTGGCGGCCACCGTGCTGGCCTGGCGGGGTGCACCCCGTCGGGCCACCTCACGCGAGGAGGGGGCGGCGGTGCGTTCCTCCCGAGCCGTCCAGACCGTGGCCTCGACCGGCCTGCCCGTGCCCACCCTCGTCGGGGTGCGCTTCGCCCTCGAACGCGGACAGGGCAGGAGGGCCGTGCCGGTGCGCTCGACCATGCTCGGCGCCGTGCTGGCCGTCACCTTGGTGGTGACCACCCTCACCTTCGGGAGTGGCCTCCAGTCGTTGGTGGCGCGCCCGGCCCTCTACGGATGGAACTTCAACTACCTCCTGAACGCCGACAACACCGTCCCGCCGAAGAGCCTCCCGCTGCTCGACCATGACCCGGACGTGGCGGCGTGGGACGGGTACGACTACAACGTGGCCGACGTCGACGGCCAAGCCGTACCGTTCCTGTTCGAATACGGCCACTCCGACACCAAGGCCCCGATCAGCCCACCCGTGCTCACCGGCCACGCCGTCGACGGCGAGGACCAGATCGTGCTCGGTGCGGCCACCCTGGCCCAGCTGCACAAGCGATTGGGGGACACCGTCCTCGTCTCCTACGGCTCGCCCCAGGACGGGTCGACGTATGTGGCGCCGAGGCCGTTCATGGTGGTGGGGACGGCCACCATGCCGGCGGTCGGCTACTCGAGCGCGGTCGACGATCACACCTCGATGGGGACTGGCGCCCTCATCTCGGTGCGGGCGCTCCCCCGCAGGTTCCAAGAGGCGAGCCAGAGTTCGGACCCGGCCCTGGACGGCCCCAACATGGTCTTCGTCCGCCTGGCCGCAGGAGTCCCTCTTGCCACGGGTCGGGCGGACCTCCAGCGGGTGGCACGAGCGGCCAATCGGATCCTCAGCACCACCGGCGAGGGCGCCAACTCGGGGAACATCGTCTCCGTGCTCACCGTGCAGCGGCCCGCCGAGATCGTCAACTACGGGACGGTCGGGGTGACGCCGGCCCTGCTCGCCACGTCGTTGGCCGCCGCCGCCATCGTGGCCCTCGGTCTGACCCTCACCGCCTCGGTTCGACGCCGGCGCCGGGACCTGGCCCTCCTCAAGTCGTTGGGCTTCACCCAGCGCCAACTGGCCGCGGCGGTGGCCTGGCAGGCCTCGGTGTCCTCGGCCGTGGGCATCGTCGTCGGCGTCCCCCTCGGCATCGCCGCGGGACGCACCCTGTGGACCCTGTTCGCCCGCGAGATCTATGCCGTCCCCCAGCCGACGGTGCCCGTCGTCTCGGTGGTCCTCGTGGCCGTGGGCACCCTGATCCTGGCCAACCTGGTGGCCGCCGTGCCCGGGCGTATGGCCGCCCGCACGCCGACCGCCCTCCTGCTGCGGGCCGAATAGCCACTCACGCGACAACCAGCGGGCCCTCGGCCTGGCATCCCCGATACCGAACACCTGTTCGCTACAGTGGCCCGATGGCTGTCGCCCTGCAGGGGTCGTTCGAGGATCTCGGGACCCCGCTCCACCAGGTGACCTTCGTGGTCGTCGACGTCGAGACCACCGGGGGGTCCCCCGCCCAGTGCTCCCTCACCGAGGTGGCGGCAGCCCGCTACCGGGGTGGCGAGCTCCTCGGCACCTATCAGACCTTCGTCCGCCCCGACGAGCGGATCCCGCCCTTCATCACCGCACTCACCGGTATCAGTGACGCCATGGTGGCCGATGCGCCTCGGGTGGGCGAGATGCTCCCGTCCTTCCTCGAGTTCGTGGGCCCGTCGGTGTTGGTCGGCCACAACCTGCGCTTCGACCTCTCGTTCCTCAACCATGCTCTGGTCGCCACGGGTCGCGACCCGCTGGCCAACCCGACCGTCGACACCCTGGCCCTCGCCCGTCGGTTGGTCCGCGACCAGGTGCACAACTGCAAGCTCGGGACCCTGGCGGCCACCCTCGGCCTCCCCCACCAACCCTCCCATCGGGCCCTGACCGACGTCCTGGCCACCGGCGACCTCCTCCACGCCCTGCTGGAGCGGGCGGGGTCCTTCGGCATTCTCGGCCTCGAAGAGCTGCTGGCGCTGCCGAAGCTCATCGGCCATCCCCAGGCGGCCAAGCTCCGCCTCACCGTCCGGCTCCCCCACCGGCCCGGCGTCTACTGGTTCACCGACGCCGCCGGACATGTCCTCTACGTGGGCAAGGCCACCGACCTGCAGGCCCGGGTGCGGTCGTACTTCACCTCGGATGGACGACGGAAGATCGGCCGGCTGCTCCGACAGCTCGACCGCGTCCACCACCGGGTGTGTGCCGGACCGTTCACCGCCGCCATCGTCGAAGGCCGGCTCATCCGGGCCTGGTCACCCCCGTTCAACCAGCAGGGCAAGACTCGGCGCACGGGACGGACAACCGGAGGCCAAGCCGGTCACCGCCCGGATGCCACCGCCACCGGCGGCCGACGAGCGCGCCCCGCTCGGCGTGGTCGTCGGCGGACCTGGACGCCCGAGGAGTTGGCCGCCGATCCTGTCGCACTGTTGGGACCGTTCGCCGAGGTGGTTACCGACCTGGCCCGCCAGCAGCGCTATGAGGAAGCCGCCCTGGCGCGTGACGAAGCCGAGACGCCTGCGCTCCCAGATGGTGCGCCACCGCAGGGTGGCCTCGCTCCGATCGGCGGGACGGGTCGTCCTTCACGTCGAAGGAGAAGGCGAGGTGGTCTTGGAAGACGGCGTATGGCTCGACGACGTGCCGCCGAGCGACCTCGACCGGTCGGAGCCCGACAGCCTGGCCGACCGCGTTGCGATCAGGAACGGGCCATCGTCGCCCAGTGGCTCGCCACCCACCCCGAGCGGGTGCGGATCCTCCACGTCGGCTCCCCGACCGGCATCGCCGTCGCCGCCCAGCGCATCCCGACGTTGACCGAACTCACGCGTCGCAACCGTACGGGCATGAGCGCTCTGCCCGCCTCAACGCATGCGGGTTGATCGGAGCCGTCCGACGCCGTCCCGGTGAGACTCAGCCGGCCGACTCCTCAGCCGATGCCTCCCGTGAGACCCGGATCAAGGACTGCAGCACCTCAGCGGCGCGCCCGTCGTCGATGACCTCGCCGGCCCGGACGATCCCGCTCGGTAGGTCGGGGACCGCCCCCACCACCACCAGGGCGGCAGCGGCGTTGAGCACGGCGATGTCCCGGTGGGGGGAGGCCTGTCCGCCGATCACCCGCAGGATGGCGGCGGCGTTGAACGCCGCGTCCCCACCACGCAGATCGTCGAGGGAGGCCGGGGCGAAGCCGAGGACGGCGGGGTCGACCCGGTAGGCGGACGTCTCGTAGTTCCCGTCGGCGTTCCTGATGAGCTCATGCACCGTCGACGGACCGGTGGTGCTCAGCTCGTCGAGGCCGTCGTCACCGTAGACGACCACGGCCCGCACGGCATCGTTGGCGGCCAGGACGCCGAGCATCTTGTCGGCCATGGCCGGGTTGCTCACCCCGACCACCTGGTAGCGGGCCCGGCCCGGGTTGGCCAGGGGCCCGAGGTAGTTGAAGACGGTGGGGATGCCCAACTCCTTGCGCACCGGACCGGCGAAGCGCATGGCCGGATGGAAGCGGGGGGCGAAGCAGAACCCCATGCCCACCTCGTCGATGCACCGGGCCACCCCGGCGGGCCCGAGATCGGCCACCACCCCTAACGCCTCCAGCACGTCGGCGGCACCCACCGCCGACGAGGAGGCCCTGCCCCCGTGCTTGCACACCTTGGCCCCGGTGGCCGCCACCACGAGGGCGGCGATGGTGGAGACGTTGATGCTGCGCAGCCGGTCTCCCCCGGTCCCGCAGGTGTCGATGACGTCGAGGCCCTCGGGCAGGGGAAGGGGCACGGCGTGGGCCACCATGGACCGCACGAAGCCGGTCATCTCCTCCACCGACTCCCCCTTGGCCCGCAGGGCGGTGACCAGTGATGCGATCTGGGCCGGCGTGGCCCCACCCGAGAGGACCTGGCCCATGACCGTCTCGGCCGAGTCGGACGACAGCGAGGTGCCCGACAACAGGTCGGTGAGCACGCCGGGCCAGCCGCCCAGGGCGTCGAAGGATGCCGAGGGCGCCTCGGTGGCATCAGCCGGGGCGACCATCAGTCCCACCACAGATCGTGGCCGAGGACACCGCGGGCGATGAGGCCCAACTGGACCTGGGAGGTGCCCTCCACGATGGTCAGCTGCTTGGCGTCGCGGTACCAGAGCTCGGTCGGGTGCTCTTCCATGTAGCCGGCGGCCCCGAGGAGCTGCACAGCCAGACCCGAGGCCCGCACGGCCAGCTCGGTGGCGAAGTACTTGGCCATGGACAAGAAGGGCACGTACTCCTTCCCGAACTTCCCCTGGTCGGCCAGCCAGGCCGAGCGGTAGGTGAGGAGGCGGGCCGCCTCGATGTCCACGGCCACCTTGGCGATCTCCCACTGGATGCCCTGGAAGTCGGCGATGGTCTGGTTGAAGGCCCGGCGCTCCTTGACATACTCCGTGGCGTACATGAGGGCCCCCTCGGCGAGACCGATGCCCCGGGCGGCCACGATGGGCCGCATGGCGTTCAGCCCCAGCATGGCCAGTCGGAAGCCACCCACCTCACCGATGACATTCTCGGCGGGCACATGGACGTCCTCTAAGACCAGCTCACCGGTGTGGACGCCGCGCACCCCCATCTTCTTGTCGGTGCGCCCGACCGACACCCCGTCCCAGGACCGCTCGACGATGAAGGCGGTGATGGAGTCGTGGGCCCGGGAGGCCGGATCGCCGGTCTTGGCGAAGACCGTGTACCAATCCGCCTCGACCACGCCGGACATCCAGCATTTGGTGCCGGAGAGGACCCAGTCCCCCGCCGATCCCTCGTCGGGCACGGCCCGAGTCCGCATGCCGGCGACATCCGAGCCGGCCACCGCCTCGGAGAGTCCGAAGCCGGCCCGCAACTCGCCGGTGGCGATGCCCGGCAGGTAGCGCTGCTTTTGGTCGTCGTTCCCGGCGATGAGCACCGGGCCCACGGGCAGGCGGGTGAGCAGGAGCATGAGGGCGGCGGCGTTCGAGTACTTGGCCACTTCCTCGATGGCGATGGTGAGTCCGAGGATGCCCGCCCCTGATCCGCCCAGATCGGTGGGCAGGCACAGTCCCAGCAGGTCGGCATCCCGGAAGGCCTCGAAGATGTCCGTCGGATACTCGCCGGTGGTGTCGATCTCGCGGGCCCGCGGCTTGACCTTGTCCTGGGCCAGGCGACGGACGCTCTGCTGCAGCTCGGCGAGTTCGGGGGAGAGGTCGAAGTCCACGGACGACGAGGCTACCCGAGGGGAACCGGCACCCATCCTGACCCGTCGGGCCCCTGGCCCGGGTCCACGGCGCTCCCGGGTCCGTCTCCTAGCCCAGCCACTCCCGGGTGCGCCGATCCGCTCGTTTCCATCGCGCCTGCCAGCCGTGCCGGTACTGCTGTTGTCGCCGAATCTGCTCGGCGGCCAGGAGTCCGGCCGAGAAGGCCACCTTCGATGGGGCTCCTTTGGCCTGGTCGCGCAACCATGCCTCGGCCACCACGGCGTCGTGGTGGTCACCGAGCCGAGCCTGTAGCCGTTCGGCCGCCGTGGCGACACGTCGTGCCCGCTTGCCCACCACGGGCTCGGCTGCTTCAGCTGCATAACGGAGTCGCTTGGCGGCGATGCGAACCTGATGGAGCTGTCTGTCGGTGGGTACACCGCCCGCCGCCTTGACCTTCTTCTTCAGCTGCTTCCAGGGTCGTTTGACCATCGGCCGAAGCGCCCTCGCCGCCCGCTCGTCCGGCGCGATGAGGCCGTGATGCCGATGGCCTGCGAACACGAGCGGGGGCCGGTCCGTCGCCGCGCTCAATCGGTCGAGCAGGCGCAGGTACCGCTCGCTCTGCAGCGCGTTGGCCACGCGCTCGGCTGCCTGCTGGCGCTGGCCGCGGAGCTCGTCACGGAGACCCGAGAGACCTTTGGTGGCGCCCGTCGTGGGTCCTCCTCCGAGGCCCAGGTGCTCGCCCAGGACGTCGGCGTCGCGCACCAGACCCAGCTCACCTCCGAGCCACTTCAGATCGGCACGAATGTGGGTCACCCACACCGGGTCCAGAACGTCCTTGAAGGTCTGCAGATCCGAGCGAAGCCGGCGGGTCGCCACCCTGGTCTGATGGATTGCCTCGACAGGTGGGTCCCCGTCGCTCAGTCTCAGCACGTACTCGTGGTCCAAGATGCGATCGAGCCCACTGCGAATGCTCGCTCGCACCACGTCGGCGATCGTCGACTTCGGACCCAAGGAGCGTTGGTCCGTCCCGAGCGCATCCTCGTCCAGTGCACGAGCCAGCTTCGGGCCGCGGTCATCGATCCGAGCCCCTGCCTCGCGGAGTCGATCGACACAGGCCTGCAAGAGCGGCCCATCGGCTTCGTTCAGCTCCACCTCGATCTGGCGGAACCACCCACCGTCGTTGGAGCCGCCGTGGATGGTCACGAGGTCATCGTCGACCTCAGCCAGCACGATCTGCCTGCCTCCCTGCAGGATCAGGCGGCGTCGGATCGTCTCCAAGGTCGTCACCTTCTCGAACACTGCTCGCCGAGTGATGCCACCAACGATCTCGTGGACCGCCTCAGGGATGAACTCAGGCGATCCCTCCCACTCCAGCTCCGTGCGGTCGAGCGTTGGACCCGAGCTCGGTTGCGGCAGCTTGAGCGTCCACCTCCCGGTTCCCTCGTCTTCGCCGGTCCGATGGCGGAGGGTGATGCCACGGGCCCACAGCCGGAAGTCTGCGGTGTCGAAGTAGGTGGCCACGAGGTGTTGCTCCGGCAGCCTGACCGTCCCTTTGACAAGGTCTCGCAGATCCGGGAGCACGAAGTGACGATCTGCGGCGAGCTTCACCTCGCGTTCGGTAGGAAGCTCGGGCACGGAGCCAACATACCCACCTTCGCCTCGGACAAATCGGTCCGACGGCTCAGCGACCCTCGATGGCATGACCGAGGTCCGCCAGGAGCACGGCCAGGTCGGCGATCAGGGCTTGCAGCTGAGCGGCCACGGCCGGAACGTACCCCCACTCCTCGTCCGCCGGGGCCTCCAACGATCGGCCGATCGTGCCGTACCGCTCGATCAGGAGGTGCAGGCGCTCGGCGAGGGCCTCGTCTGGACATGGGTGTGCCTCCAGCCGCCTCAGCCCGGCCATCCCGACGGCCTGCAGCTGGTCGGCACTCGCCTTGATGGCGTCCCGACCGATGAGGAGCGAGTCTGAGGCAACCATGGCGGTGTCGAGGAGCACGGTGAACTCCGGATTCTCATCTCCCGCCCAGCGCTGAAGTTCGCTGTCCCGTGGACTCATGGTGTCTCGGGTCGTCCCTACAGCCAGCGCTTCTTCCGGAACAGGACGTAGAGCGAGGCGGCGAGGCCGACGATGACGGCACAGCTGAGCAGGAATCCCCAGTGCTTCCCGAATCCGGGATAGGGGATGTTCTGGCCGAAGTAGCCGGTGACCGCGGTGGGTACGGCGATGATCGCCGCCCAGGCGGTCAGCTTCTTCATCACCATGTTGAGTCGCGCGTCCTGGAGGGAGAGGTTGGTCTCGAAGATGGTGGCCACCATGTCCCGCAGCGATTCGGTCCACTCGCTCGCCCGAAGCACGTGGTCGTAGAGGTCGTCGAACCAGCCGTCCAGCTCGCTGGCCGCGTGGATGTCCTTCCGGTGCCTCAGCACCGCATTGACCACCTCGCGCATGGGGAGGACGACCCGGCGGAGCTCGACCAGATCCTGTCGGATCCGGTAGGTGCGCAGCTGCAGCTCACGGTTGACCGCATTCTCGTCGAAGAGCCCGTCCTCGAGCGCTTCGATGCGGTCGTCCAGAACCTGCACCGCCTCGAAGTGACCGTCCACGATCACATCGAGCAGACCGTGGACGAGGGCGCCGACGCCGTACTTGAGCAGATCGGCGTTGTCCTCCCAGCGCTGCACGACGGCGTCGATATCGAATCGGTTGGTTTGCCGGACCGTCACGATTCCCCTCGGCAACACAAAAGCCGAGATCCGACTCACATCGAGACGGAGGTCCTCACCTTCCGAGCCGTCAGCCGGGGGGCAGGTCGTATAGACGGTGATGAAGGTGTGGGTGGCATACCGGGTCGCCTTGGCCCGCTCGGCCCGCGCCAGCGCATCCTCGACGGCCAGGGGATCGAGGGTCAGCTCGTCGGCGATCTGGCTCAGGCGCTCAGGCGTGGGATCGCAGAGATCGACCCACACCAGACAGCCCTCCTCGGCGAGGTAGTCGGAGAGCTGCTCCAGCGGGAAGTTGTCGACGTCCTTGATTCCGTTGCGCCACACCCGGCTCCGCACCGAGGCGACGCCGTTGTGCGCTGTGTCAGTGGGGGTCAAGGTCCCCCACGCTACGGCACCGTCGCCTCCCACCGGCGACGGTGTGGGTCACAGGGCCTTTTTGGCGTTTCGGCCTGCCTGCTTCAGATTGCCGGCCGCCTTGTCCTTTTTTCCCTTGGCCTCGAGGGACCGGTTCTTCGTGGCCTTGCCGACCTTCTCTTTGACCGCTCCCGTGGCCGCCTTGGTCTTGTTCTTGGCTGTTCCCATGTGCTTCGCCTCCCGGTAGTGGATGCAGGAAGCTATGCCCAGGGCCAGTGGGGCCAAACCGATCGGGGGTACCAGACCGCTGACCCCGTCGAGGTCGCTGCCCCACCGATCCACTCGCCCGGGCGTACCGATCGCCGTTGCTACCGGCGACACAGGGTGGCCAGGGGGCGGTCCTTGTTCCATCGACCGACGGCCCCCGATTCATAAGGGGTCCAGCCGGCGGGCGAGATACGTCGCGGTGACGCTGTGGGGGTTGTTGACAACGTCGGCCGGAGGGCCGGTGGCGACCACCGTGCCCCCCTGGTCGCCCCCGCCCGGACCGAGCTCGATGACCCAATCGGCGGTGGCAATCACGTCGAGGTCGTGCTCGACCACCACCACTGTGTTGCCGGCGGCCACCAGCCGGTGCAGCTGTCGCACCAGCAGGGCGACGTCCTGGGGATGGAGTCCCGACGTGGGTTCGTCCAGCACATAGAGGGCGTGGCCGCGGTTCGCCCGCTGCAACTCCGTGGCCAGCTTGATGCGCTGGGCCTCACCACCGCTGAGTTCCGTTGCCGGCTGACCCAGCCGCAGGTAGCCCAGACCCACCTCGCGGAGTGTGGCCAGGCTCCGGGAGGCGCCGGGAGAGTCGGCCAGGAACTCGCCGGCTTCGTCGACCGACATGGCCAGCACCTCGGCGATGGTCTTCCCGGCGTAGGTCACCTCCAGGGTCTCGGCGTTGTAGCGGGCGCCGTCACAGGTCGGGCAGGGTCCGTACATTCCGGGGAGGAAGAGGAGTTCCACGGCGACAAACCCTTCTCCCTCACAGGTCTCGCACCGGCCCTCGGGAACGTTGAAGGAGAACCTCCCCGGCGCGTACCCGCGGGCCCGGGCCTCGTCGGTCGAGGCAAAGAGCCTGCGGACCGCATCGAACATCCCCGTGTAGGTGGCCAGATTGGACCGGGGCGTGCGGCCGATGGGCCGCTGGTCGACCTGGATGAGGCGGTCCAAGGCATCGAGTCCCGATGCCTGCACATCCCCGCCGACGTCTTCTTCATCGGGCGCGTCAGGCCCCATCCCGAGATGACTGCGCATCACTCCGGCGAGCACCTGGGCGACGAGGGTTGATTTCCCCGACCCCGAGACGCCGGTGACCGCGGTCAACACACCCAACGGGATGTCAACGGACAGCCCACGAAGGTTGTGGCGAGAGACGTTGTCCAGATGGAGCCACTCCTCGGGATACGGGGTGCGTGGTCGAACCGCTCGGCCCGCCCGAACAGGTACCGGCTCGTCGGAGACTCGGTGATGGCCTCCAGTCCGGGGAGCGGCCCTGCATAGAGCACCTGGCCGCCACCGTCCCCGGCTCCGGGACCGATGTCGATCACCCAGTCGGCCCGGCGGACGATGTCCATGTCGTGCTCCACCACGAACAGGGAGTTGCCCGACGCCACCAGGCGGGCGAGGACGCCCATCAGCGGCTCGGCATCCGCCGGATGGAGGCCGGCCGATGGCTCGTCCAGCACGTAGACCACCCCGAACAGGCCCGAGCGAAGCTCGGTGGCGATGCGCAACCGTTGCGCCTCGCCCGGGGAGAGCGTCGTCGACCGACGCCCGAGGGCGAGGTACCCCAGCCCGAGGTCGGACAGCACGTCGAGGCGGGCCACGAGATCGGCGCAGATCCTCATCGCCACCTCGCTCGGTCCAGGACTCGTGGGGGACACAACCCCTGTGGCGGCTGACGTCCCGGCCCAGGGTCGCAGCTCGCCCACCAGCTCCCTGAGCGACATCGCGTTCATCTCGGCGATGGTGTGACCGGCGAAGGTCACGCGGAGCGCCTCCGGCTGTAAGCCGCTGCCGCCACAGGCGGGGCACGGCACGCTCCGCACGAAACGCATCGCCCGGTCTCGCATCCGCTCACTCTTCGAGTCGGCCAGGACATGCATCACGTGCTTGCGAGCGCTCCAGAACTTCCCGTAGTAGCCGTAGTCGATGCGATCCCGTTCAGGCTCGATGAGCACCGACGGCTGGTCGTCGGTGAAGAGCAACCACTTCCGGTCCTTGCGGGTGAGCTTGCGCCACGGTGTATCGATGTCGATCCCGAGTCCACTCACGATGCTCCGCAGGTTGGCGCCCTGCCAGGCGCCCGGCCACGCGGCGATGGCCCCATCGCGGATGCTGAGGGAGGGGTCCGGGACGAGAAGCTCTTCGGTGACATCGTGGACGACCCCCAGGCCGTGGCACCGTGGACACGCCCCTGCGGTGGTATTGGTCGAGAACGCCTCGGCCTCGAGCCGGCGAAGGCCGTTGGGATAGGTCCCGGCTCGGGAGTACAGCAGCCGGAGCGAGTTGGACAGCGTGGTGAGGGTCCCGACGGTCGACCGCGAGTTCGACGTGCCATGGCGCTGCTGCAATGCGACCGCCGGAGGCAACCCGGTGATCTCTCTGACGTGGGGGATGCCCACTTGGTGGAGCAGCCGGCGGGCGTAGGGCGCCACCGATTCGAAGTAACGGCGTTGCGCTTCGGCATAGATGGTGCCGAACGCGAGCGAGGACTTCCCGGACCCGGAGATCCCGGTGAAGACGACGAGGGCGTTTCGCGGGATATCGAGGTCGATATCCATCAAGTTGTGCTCAGAGGCCCCACGCACGTGCACGAACTGGTCGATCGCGGCCTCCTTCATGGCGCCCACCCCTGGCCATCGCCGCCTGGGTCAGCCCACGTCACCGTCGGCCCCAGCAGGACACCACGGGACGACTGATCACGGTGAATCCGCGCCAGGACGAGCAGCCACGATCGATCCAGCATGGCAGCCCCGGGGCGGGCAGGCGCCGATGGCCGACGCCCGGCCCGCCCGGAGCCCCGACTCAGCCTTTGGTCGGATTCAGCACCACTTTCGTCCACCCCGAATCCCGGGCGTCGAAGTGCTTGTAGGCGTCCGGGGCGTCGTCGAGCCCCAGGTTGTGCGAGACCAATCGGGAGGGCTGCGCCTTCCCTTGGTGGACGAGGTCTCGGAGCTGTCGGTTGTAGGCCTTGACGTTGGCCTGACCGGTCCCGATGGTCTGTCCCTTGAAGAAGAACTGCCCGAAGTCAAAGGCCATCTTCCCTTCCTTGGCCAGGTCGTCCGCGGCCTCGGGATCCTCGGGGACGAACACCCCCACGACGCCGATCCCTCCGGTCGGACGGACCACGTCGACCAGGGCGTTCATGGTCATGTTCGACCGCTCCTGGCCCTCGGCGTCATGCGCCTGGTAGCCGACAGCCTCCACTCCCCGGTCCACGCCTTCGCCGCGGGTGGCCTCATTGATCTGCTCGGCAGGATCACCCTTCGTCGAGTCGATCCCCGTAGCGCCGAACTGTTCGGCGACCTCGAGGCGCTCGGCCAGATGATCGACCACAAAGACCTGACTGGCACCTTGGATGACCGCCGAATAGGCCGCCATGGTGCCCACCGGTCCGGCACCGTAGACGGCGACGGTCTCCCCGGGCTGCAGGCCGGCCAACCGGGTGCCGTGCCATCCGGTCGGGAAGATGTCGGCCAACATGACGTAGTCGTTCTCTTTCTCGACGCTGTCCTCGGGGAGGGACAGCGCGTTGAAGTCGGCGAAGGGAACCCGCAGGAACTCGGCCTGGCCGCCGTCGTAGGGACCCATGTCGGCATAGCCGTAGGCACCACCGGCATTCCCCGGGTTGACCGTGAGGCAGAAGCCGGTCAGTCCCCGGACGCAGTTTTTGCAGAAGCCACAGGCGATATTGAAGGGAAGGCAGATGCGGTCCCCGACCGAGATCGACGTGACCGCGGCGCCGACGTCTACGACCTCGCCGAGATTCTCGTGACCGATGACCTTCCCGGGTTCGAGGTCGGTCCGGCCCTCGTACATGTGGAGGTCCGATCCACAGATGTTGGTAGCGGTGATCTTCACCACCACGTCGGTCGGCTCCTCGATGGTTGCATCAGGTACCTCGGTGACGGCCACGTCCCTCGGTCCGTTGTAGACAACTGCTCGCATGGTTCGGCAACCTCTCGTTCGAAGTCCTCGACATTTCCGAGGCCCTGGTTCGCTACCCACCACCGGCTCGTCGAAACGACTTGTTCGGCGCCGGCCCGGCCAGCACGACCTCGGCGCCCAGGGTCCGTGGGTGGGGTTGGGGCTATCCGGGACTCACGGATCGTTGGCGTAGGGTGCGCGGCTCGAGCCGGCGCAACTCCAGCTTTCCCGCGGTGACACGACTCTCGTACACCGGTTGGGGGATGGAGGCCGGCCCGCGGGTGGGGGCGCCCGTGTCCAGATCGAACCGGCTCCCGTGCCACGGGCACGTCACGCATCCACCGTCCACCTCCCCCTCCGAGAGCGGACCGCCTCGGTGGCTGCACCGGTCGGCCAGGGCGAACCGGCCCTCGTCGGTCTGGGCCACCATCACCCGGACCCCACCCACCGTGCGGGCCACGACGGAGTCGCTCGGCACACCTCCCCGCACGGCCGTCCACTCGCCTGGACCGGTCTCGAAGGCATTCGTGTCCACGCCCACCCCCAAGGAGTAGGCGAGATGTCCGCCGAGGAATCCGCCCACCGTGGCCACCGTGGCCCCGGCCATCGACCAGAACAGCCCACCGTGACGACCGCCTCGGCGTCGCCACCAGGAGACGGAGAAGCAGGCCAGGGCCGTGGCGTTGGCCGTCGCGTGCATCAGCCCGACGCGGGCCTCGGCCCCGTCGGTGTCGATCCAATCGGAAACGCCACTGGCCACGGCAGGGATCGCGGTGAGGACGCCCAGGCCCACGAGGTCCCGGGCCACTTTCGTCCTACCCTGACCGGCGAGGTCGAGCACCCACGCGCTGGTCCAAAAGCCGATGGGCAGTTGCACCAGCATCGGATGGGCAGGATGGCCCAGATCGGTTCCGCTCAACAGCCGACGGACGGGATCGGGACCGACCACCCGCTGGGCGACGCTACGGACCTGTCCGGCCCACCCGTCCAATCCCTCGGCACGTTCGAGCGAATCGAGTACACGGAGCCGAGCCGCGCCGAGTCGGTTCACGGCAGTCGAGTTTCGAGCGCCACGCGCGGAGCAGCCATGGCCTAGGGATTCCCTCGACAGGCGATCGACAAACCCTGGTGTCCGGCGGGAGCGAGCCCGCCTGGCCCAGGCCCACGGCCGGGGGCGTTGGGGTCGTTCCCGAACGCTCCCCTGGCACGTCAGCCTCCTCGACCTGACGGAGCGTCAGTAGGCTGCGGTGCCATGACACCGCCCGGCCTGCGCCCTCCCCCGCCCCTTGGTGCCTCGGCCCTGGTCCCGGGCACCTACGACGACGCCGTGGTGATCGTGACCGGCGGAGGCACCGGGCTCGGCAAGGCCATCGCCACCGAGTTCGGACGTCTCGGCGCGTCGGTGGGCATCCTCAGCCGGAACGAGGAGCACCGACACGCCGGAGCGGCAGCCGTCAAGGAGGCCGGAGGCTGGCCGTTCGCCGCCGCCTGCGACATCCGGGACGCAGACTCGATCGCCGCAGCCTTCGATGCCGTCGAGGAGAACCTCGGTCCCATCGACGTGTTGATCAACAATGCGGCGGGGAACTTCCCGGTTCCCGCCGAGGACATGAGCCCCAATGCGTGGCGCACCGTTGTCGACATCGTCCTGAACGGCACCTACCTGTGCTGCCGGGAGCTGGCCCGACGCCTGATCCCCGAGGAGCGGGACGGGGCCATCGTCAACATCGGGGCCACCTACGCATGGACCGGTGGTCCGGGATTCGCCCACTCGGCGGCGGCCAAGGCCGGCGTGAAGAACCTGACCGAGACCCTGGCCGTCGAGTGGGGTCCCTACGGGATCCGGGTCAACGGGCTCGTCCCGGGGCTCATGCCCCACGAGGACGAGGTGGCCGCCATCGCAGCGGTGCCCGGCAAGTACGAGGGCCAGGACTCACGGGTGCCGGCCGGCCGGGTGGGCTTCCCCCGGGAGCTGGCCTGGGCCGCCACCTATCTGTGCTCCCCCTACGCCACCTACATCAGCGGCCACTCCCTCGTGGTGGACGGGGCCAACTGGCAACGACGCCACACGGTCCAGCCACCCTTCACCCCCATCCGCGAGCAACTGGGGCGTCCGCCCTTCGGCGAACCTCCACCCGGCCCCGGACCGTCCGGGAGCCCGAACCCGAAGGGAGGCGGAAAATGAGCGCCGTCGACGTCCCGAGCACCCTCGGCCCCGAGGACCAACGCCTGGTCACCTTGGACCTGGACGGGGCGGTGGCCACCATCACCAACAACCGCCCCGAGAAGCACAACGCCATGAGCGACGAGATGGACCGGCGGCTCTTCGAGGTGCTGGCCCACGTCCACGAGATGGATACCGTGCGGGCCATCGTCTGGCGGGGCGAAGGGAAGTCGTTCTCCTCGGGCCGGGACACCGACCAGCTCGGGATCCGCACCGAGGACATCTCCGACCTCGAGTTCATCGAGCGGGGCCACCGGCCCTCCCAGATGTTCTTCACCATGCCCTCCCCCATCATCTGCGCGTTGAAGGGCTGGGTCATCGGCGGGGCGTTCGAGCGATCGCTGCTCTGTGACATCCGGGTGGCCGCCAAGGGAGCCCGGATGGTTCTTCCCGAGGTGGTCCACGGGGTCATCCCCGACACCGGGGGCATGGCCCGGCTCTTCCAGATGGTGGGTCACGGGGTGGCTGCCGATCTCGCCCTCACCGGCCGGGTCATGACGGCCGAGGAGGCGTTGGGTCACGGCATCATCAGCCGATTGGTGGCCGACGAGGAGGAGCTCGACGCCGTGACCCGGGAGATGGCCGAGACGGTGGCCAAGGCCCCGGCCTTCACCGTCAAGATGGCCCGGCGCACCCTCTACGGCCTCTCGGTCCACGAGGTGCAGCGGTCCATCGCCGAAGAAGCGGTCGCCCAGTCCATGGTCTTTGCCTCCCGGGACTACGCAGAGATGAAGGCCGCCCGGGCCGAGGGACGCGAGCCTCGCTACAAGCGGCGCTGAGCGGGTTCGACGTCGTCGACCAGGTGGTCTCCCACCAACCGCACGACCGGGTGGACAGTGATGCCACCGGAGCAACCATGAAGATCGGTCCTTCGCCGGGTCGAAGCCATCCCAACCCACCGCACACCCATGTCGCAGGTGATGGTTCCTCGGTGGCCCCGCCCGGGTAGAACAGAGCCAGCGCCGGCACTCCTGCCCGCGGCGCGCCACCCTTGAGGAGGAACCCCATGACCAGTACCGATGAGACCACCCTGCCCGTTCACCATGCCGGCACCTTCGACCTGGCCGGAAGCGAGGTCCACCGCCTCGGCTACGGGGCCATGCAGATCACCGGTGAGGGCGTCTGGGGCGAGCCGGCCGACCGGGCCGAGTGCGTGCGCACGGTGCGCCGGGCCGTGGAACTCGGCGTCGATCTCATCGACACCGCCGACTCCTACGGACCCGAGGTGTCCGAGAGCATCATCCACGAGGCCCTCCACCCCTACCCCGAGGGCCTGGTCATCGCCACCAAGGCCGGCCTCACCCGCCAGGGGCCGGGACAGTGGCTCCCGGTCGGACGACCGGAGTACCTCCGCCAGCAGTGCGAGATGAGCCTCCGGCGCCTGGGTGTGGAGACGATCGACCTGTTCCAGCTCCACCGGATCGACGCCAAGGTCCCCGCCGCCGAGCAGTTCGGCCTGCTGTCCGACCTCGTCGACGAGGGAAAGGTCCGCTCGGTCGGACTCAGCCAGGTCAGCGTGAAAGAGGTCAAGGCGGCGCTGCGCGTGGTGCCGGTGGCCAGCGTGCAGAACCTCTACAACCTGACCGACCGCTCGTCCGAGGACGTACTCGACTACTGCGAGGGCGAGGGCATCGGCTTCATCCCGTGGTTCCCCATCGCCGCCGGCGCCCTGGCCAACCCGGGGGGTCCGGTAGACCACATCGTGAAGGAGACCGGGGCTACCCCGAGTCAGGTGGCACTCGCCTGGCTGCTCCACCGCTCGCCGGTGATGCTGCCCATCCCGGGCACCAAGTCCCAGGGACACGTGGAGGAGAACTGCCAGGCCGGGACCCTCGAACTGAGCGACGACCAGCTGGCCTCACTCAGCGCCGCGGCAGCCTGAGCCCGCTCAGATGCGGATGACCTCGAGCTGATCGAGCTCCAAGTAGCCGGCATCCTGGGTGAGGATCGGCACGTGGAGCGCCATGGCCGTGGCCGCGATCCACGAATCGTTGACGGTCATACGTGCACCGGCGTCACGAAGCAGTACGCGCAGAGTGGCCCACGATTCGGCGATGGACTCGTCGATCGGAACGGGGTCGAAGTCCAGGGCTTGGCGGTAGGTGTCCAGGCGTCGCACCCGGGTAGCGCTGTCGGTTGCGGCCAGTACGCCGGCTCGCAGCTCTCCTGCCGTGATCACCGACACGGCCAGCTGATCGGGGACTTCCTCCGAAGCCAACGGGCGGCCTGACTCCAGGGCGATGAACACCGACGTGTCGGCCACGGCCCGATCGACCCCGCTCATAGGAGGTCGTCGGTGGTGTCCGGGGCCAGAAGGCGCAGCTCCTCGGTCAGACCGGCGTCGGCCTGATGGCCGACGACGCGCTGGACGAACTCGGCACGGGACATCCACCGGGGCCGAGAGCCGATGGGCCGAAGCGTGGCCACCGGTCGACCGTCGACGGTGATCGCCACCTCTTCGCCCGCCTCGACACGCTCCAACAGCTCGCGGGTGTTATTGCGCAGCTCCCTCGAGGCCACATTCGCCATGCACGAGTGTAGCAGATGTGCGACGCATCACGGCCTCCGGGTCCCGACGGCCACAACGGCGTCGGCCACGGCGAAGGCCGCCCCGAAGAGCATCTCGACGGCCAGGCCCGATTCGGCTTCGTTCTGGACCCAAGAGTGGAGGCGGCGAACGGCCTGGGGGAACGGGTAGACCCCGAAGAAGTGCTGGATGGGCTTGTCCAGGTCGAGGAAGGCCGCCCCGGCCATGGCGGCGATGACTGCCGGCCGGGCCCGGCGGTCGACGGCCAGCGCACCCGCAGCCATGGCCGCCAGGCCCAGGACCCCGTCCCGTCGGGCCACGGCCAAGAAGTGCTCGGTACCCTCCTCGTTCGTGGTGTCACACCCCCAGTGGGGAATGGAGTCGAGCACCAAGTGGGAGCCCACCCCGACCACGAAGGCCGTGACCGGTCGGCGTTCGAGGGCCCGTCCGATCAGGACGCCGGAGAGCACGTGGTTGGTGACGAACATCGGACCACTCTCCCAGGTCGTGGTGACGTCGCACCGTCAGCCCGGCCGGCGAACTCCGACCCGATGGCCTTGGCCAAGCGCTGGCCCGACTCCCAGTCAACAACAAGGGTTGATTTTTACACTGATAGTGATTAGATGACCTCCTAGCGTGGTATTGATCACTTCGTGAGGCAGCTCATGACAGCACCCAGCAGTCCGGGCGAGGAAGGCAGGTCCGGCAGCCACCGGCTCTCGCCTGCCCTGGCTGCCCTCGCCGGCTTGGTGGGCTTGGGCGTCGCCTTTTTCCTGTCGTGCCTGTTCACCGGTACCGCCGGTGCCGCCACGCCACCCCCCTCCCTCCCGAACGCGCTCGCCGGGAGCACGTCGGCGGTGGTGGCACCGGTGGTAGCTGCCGTTCCTTCCGTCCCCGCACTCACCGGAGTGACCACGACTGTTCCGGCGATCGTGCCGGCACCGGTCACGTCGTTGGCCACAACCACACTGTCCAGCGTGAGCACGGAGGCCACGTCTGCGGTGGGCATGCTCCACGCAGCCACCGCTCCCGTGCTCCCCCCAGGGGGGCTGACTGTTCCGACGCTCTCCACACTCACCACGTCCGTCACCGGCATCGTGCCTGCACCCAGCATCGCCCCCGCGGGGATCACGCACTCGATGCCGGTGACGGGCGGCGGGTCTTCGACCGGACTGGCGACAGCCCTTGCGCCGGTCTCCTTCCTCAGCGACCGGGGATCCCCGACCACCACCTCAACCTCGGCCGCCCAGGGGAGCACCAGGCCCCGCCCCTCGGGGCCTGGTGCTCCGGTTCCGCCGGCCCGGTTCGCCGGCCTTCCCGGTCACACCCAGCCTTCCTCCCGCGGGCAGCGGCAGCTCGGTACTGACCGGGCACGGGACTCCCTTCGGATCACTCCCCCCTCGTCTGCTCGTGTTGATCCTCGCCGGAGCCGGCCTCCTGGCCGTGCGGCGAGAGACGTTCACCCGCCTCCTCTTGGACGTGAGACACGCACCTCCTGGTTAGGGCC
Source organism: uncultured Acidimicrobiaceae bacterium (assembly GCA_963817985.1). Taxonomy (GTDB): domain Bacteria; phylum Actinomycetota; class Acidimicrobiia; order Acidimicrobiales; family RAAP-2; genus Bog-756. Next base: position 71,836 of record CAWFQI010000019.1, read on the forward strand.
TTCTGTCGAGCCAAACGGCCCGGTCGCCGTCTGACCGACCGGACAGAAGACACCTACTAAAGGAGAACCTCACATGTACACCTCAACGACGCGCGCCATCGGCGCAGCGGTGGTCGCCATCCTGGCGGCTATCGCAGGACTCACCCTGGCCGGAGCGGGATCGATGACCCCCGCCTCAGCCGCCACCAGCTGCATCGGATCGGTCCCGGCCCAGTCGTCGGCCACCGGTGCTGCGACCACTCCGGTGGAGCCGTCCACCTCGACCGCCTCGGGATCCGTTCCGGTGGCGAACGGTGGCTCCACCGGAGCCACCGGCTCGACGCTGGTGGCCGTCAACGCCCCCGTGGGCACCGTCGGCAGCTCGCCCCAGACCGGGACGATCGCCACGGTGAACGCGCCGGTGCTCTCGACCCCGGCAACGGGATCGGGTTCGGGCGGCAGCGGGACGCTGGTGAATGCCAACGCGCCCATCCTGTCGTCCAACGGTGGCTCGACCGGAACCGGGACGCTGGTGAACGCCAACGCGCCCATCCTGTCGTCCAACGGTGGCTCGACCGGAACCGGGACGCTGGTGAACGCCAACGCGCCCATCCTGTCGTCCAACTCGGCGTCGGGAGTCAGCGGTTCGTTGGTCAATGCCAACGTGCCGGTCCTGTCGTCCCCGGGTGGTTCGGGGAGCACAGGGACGCTGGTGAACGCCAACATCCCTGTCCTCACCGCCGGTTGACCACGGGCGTGACCCGTCGTTGCTGACGGGTCGACCGAGGCCTGGTCCCGCATCCGACCTTCCGGGGTCGGGTGCGGGACCAACCCGGTCAACCGCGCCGAGGAATCAGGCGGCGCCGAAGACCAAGGGCGCGGATTTGACCCCGGCGATGACCGGGGAGGGCGTCCGGACCACCGGGCCGGCCAGCTCGAGGGTGGCGAACCGGTTGAGGAGCTCCTCCAACAAGATGCGGCCCTCCAGCCGGGCAAGAACCGCCCCGATGCAGAAGTGGGCCCCGAACCCGAAGGCCACATGCGGGTTCGGGTCACGGGCACCGTCGAAGGTTTCGGCCGTGGGACCAAACACCTTTTCGTCCCGGTTGGCCGAGGCGTAGAGCATGAGCACCGGCTCGTCGGCCCCGAGTGTGGCGCCACCCAGCTCGACGGGTCGGGTGGTCGTCCGCATGAACGCCACCACCGGGGTCGTCCATCGCAGCATCTCCTCGATGGCCAGGGGCAGGGCACGGGGGGCCGAGGTCAGATGGCGCAGCCGCAGGGCCTCCCACTCCCCTGGCTGGGAGGCCAGGCCCACCAGACCACCCGACATCATGTTCCGGGTGGTCTCGTTGCCGGCCACCAGCAGCTGCACGAGGAACATGCCCAACTCGTCGTCGGTGAGCCGGTCGCCGTCGACCTCGGCTGCGCCCAGCTCGGAGATGATGTCGTCCCTGGGGTTGGCCCGCCGGTCGGCCGCGGCGGCGAGGAGGTACGTGACCATCTCCCCGCTCAAGGTCATCCGCTCCTCCTCGGACCAGTCGGTGGCGCCGGGGATGACCGCCTCGGACCATCGGAAGAACCGGGGCCACTCGTCCTCGGGTACGCCGAGCAGGTCGCTGATGACCTGGAGGGGCAGGGGCACGGCGAGGTCGGAGACGATGTCGAGCGGCTCGCCGGACTCGATGCGGTCGACGAGGGCGACGGTCCGGGCCCGGATGCCGTCCTCCAGGGCCCGCATGAAGGTGGGCCGGAACCCCGGTTGGACGAGCGCCCGGTAGCGGTCGTGGGCCGGGGGGTCGGTGTGCATCATGGTGGGAGGCGTGGGGTACTCCGAGCCGATCTCCATGGTCAGGATGCCTCGCCCCGAACAGAAGGTGGCCGGGTCCCGGGAGATGGCCACCACCTCGGCGTGTCCACTGGCCACCCAGAAGCCGCCGGCCTCGCTGTGGGCCACCGGGGCCTCGGCCCGGAGGCGGGCGTAGAGAGGAAAGGGATCACCGGCGTAGAACGCCGGGTCGAGGAGCGGTGCGGTGAGCGCCTCGTGGTCGTCGCCAACACGGCCGACCACATCGTCACCCTCAACGGTCGTCATGGTGCCTACCCTCCCTGTCCGTCCCACCCGCCGTCTGGCCCTCGCTACCTCGTGTTCGACCCCGCCGGGCTGCCCATCCCCGGTCGGCGTGGATCAGTCTGCCGGAAGGGTGGTTGCCACGCCATTCATCGAGGCAAGGCCCGGGCAGCCACGGGGGCCGTGCGCTACCGTGGCCCTCGCTATCCCCCCGCACCCGAAGAGAGGACGCACCCCGTGGCCGCATCCACCACCCCGCGCCTGATCTCGGACATGCGCGGCGTGCGCTACGGCGAGGTCATCGCCGTCTTCGCTCGGGACTCGCGGCTGGAAGCCGAGGTCTACGGCACCCAGATGCTCAACGACTGCCCCCAGGACCTGTGGGACACCCTCGACGCCGACGCCATCGCCGCCGAGATGGGGGCGGTGGCCGTCAAGCTCAACGGGCCCCGCCACTGGATGATCGACGGACTCGGGACCAAGGTGGCCGTCGTCGAGCCGGTGCTCCGTGACTTCAACGGCCTCACCATGCGGAGGATCGCCACCATCGACCTCGGTGACACCCCGGCGTCGCCCCCTACACCGAGACCCACGTGAACCGGGGGGCGGTGTTCTTCTTCGACGCGGGCGCCCCGGTCTACGAGCTGGTCGACCCGGACGGTCTGGCCTACGTCATGCAGGCCCTCTGCATCGGCGTCGACGCCACCATGAGCGAGGAGACCCTCCCGACCCTGGGCGAGCGCCTGTCCATGCCACCGGGCTGGACCTACCGTCGCCGGGTCCTCGACGAGGAGCTGGTGATCGACACCACCGAGACCATCGCCACCGTGCTCCAGGACGAGTTCGAGAACTCCTACACCCTGCCGGAGTGACCTCGCCCAGCCGTACGGACGGGCACTGACCACAACGCTGTCGGCGGTACCGTCTGGCCCGCCGGGCCGCTCCGGCCAAAGGTCGGCTCGCCGGCGCCCTTCTCGTGGGCGAACGACCCCCTCTCGTGGCCGAGCGATACGGATGCGGGCTCCTCCGCTGGCATCGCCGTTGCCGGGACACCGACCATCATCAGAACACGTGGCATGCCGTCGCCTGTCATCCCGTCGGCAGAAAAACCCACCGTTCCCCTTTCCAAACCGCCGCCACCCCGCCATACTGAGGAGATTGTTCACCACTTTCCGTGATACTTACCCCACTATCTGTGGGATCTGAAGGTTGTACCGCTCCGCCCGCAGTCGTCCACACCCCTGGGCGCCGAACGGCCCGCTCCGAACCACCAGGCCGGGCCCGCCAGGCGCAGGCCCATCGAACGGCCGTCCGAAGACCGAGTACCCACCCAGTTCACGGAGAGAAAGCAGGGACAATGGCCCGTCTGACCCACCTTCAACGCCTCGAGTCCGAGAGCATCGCCATCATGCGCGAGTCCGTGGCCGAGTCGGAGCGTCCGGTGATGCTCTACTCGGTGGGCAAAGACAGCGCGGTCATGCTCCACCTGGCACTGAAGGCCTTCTACCCCGGGCTACCCCCGTTCCCCCTCCTGCATGTGGACACCACGTGGAAGTTCCAGGCCATGTACGAGTTCCGGGACACCCTGGTCGAACGGCTGGGCGTCGAGCTCCTCGTCCACCAGAACCCGGACTGCGTGGCCCAAGAGGTGAACCCCTTCACCCACGGCTCGTCGGTTCACACCGACCTGTGGAAGACCGAGGGGTTGAAACAGGCCCTGGAGAAGTACAGCTTCGACCTCGCCTTCGGGGGGGCCCGTCGGGACGAGGAGAAGTCCCGGGCCAAGGAACGGATCTACTCGGTCCGGACGGCTCAACACCGATGGGATCCGAAACAGCAACGCCCGGAACTGTGGAGCATCTGCAACGCCCGCAAGCAGCGGGGCGAGAGCATCCGGGTGTTCCCCCTGTCCAACTGGACCGAGTTGGATGTGTGGCAGTACATCTACCTCCAAGACATCCCCGTCGTCCCCCTCTACTTCGCCGCCCCGCGTCCGGTGGTCGAGCGGGACGGCACGCTCATCATGGTGGACGACGACCGGATGCCCCTCGCCCCGGGTGAGGAGCCCGAGCTCCGCTCCGTTCGCTTCCGCACCCTCGGGTGCTACCCGCTGACCGGGGCCATCGAAAGCCAGGCCGACACGCTGCCCGGCATCATCCAAGAGATGCTGCTCACCACCACGTCCGAACGCCAGGGCCGGGTCATCGACCACGACGCCAGCGGATCCATGGAACGCAAGAAGCAAGAGGGGTACTTCTGATGACACTCACTCCGGAACTGGCGTACACCGACATCGAGGAGTACCTGCGGGTCCACGAGCACAAGAGCCTCCTTCGCTTCATCACCTGCGGGAGCGTGGATGACGGCAAGAGCACGTTGATCGGCCGGATGCTCTACGAGTCCAAGCTGGTGTTCGAGGACCACTTAGAGACCCTGCGCACCGACTCCAAGAAGGTCGGTACCCAGGGAGGTGACCTCGACTTCGCCCTGCTGGTCGACGGGCTGAGTGCCGAGCGGGAGCAGGGCATCACCATCGACGTGGCCTACCGGTTCTTCTCCACCGACCGACGGAAGTTCATCGTGGCCGACACTCCGGGCCACGAGCAGTACACCCGGAACATGGTCACCGGGGCCTCCACCGCCGACGTGGCCGTGATCCTGGTGGACGCCAGAAAAGGCGTTCTCGACCAGACTCGCAGGCACAGCTACCTGGTCTCCCTGCTCGGCATCGACAAGGTCGTCCTCGCCATCAACAAGCTGGACATGGTCGGGTACTCCGAGGCCATCACGAGAGCGATCGAAGCCGACTACCGCCGGTTCGCCGAAGGCATCGGCCTCGACGACATCACCTGCATCCCCATGTCGGCCCTCCGCGGGGACAACATCACCGAGCTGAGTCCCAACACTCCCTGGTACGACGGACCCACCTTCATCGGATTCCTCGAGACGGTGGAGATCGAGGCCGAGGAGCAGGCCAAGCCGTTCCGCATGGCCGTCCAGTGGGTGAACCGGCCCGACCTCGACTTCCGGGGATTCGCCGGTCGGATCACCAGCGGGGTGGTGCGGCCCGGGGACCGGATCCGGGTCCTGCCCGACGACCGGCTGACCACCGTGCGGCGGGTGGTCACCTACGACGGCGACCTCGACGAGGCGGTGGCCGGCCAGTCGGTCACCCTGACCGTGGCCGACGAGATCGACATCAGCCGGGGCGACGTGCTGGCCGCCGTCGAGGACGCCCCCGGGGTGGCCGACCAGTTCGAGGCCCACCTGTTCTGGATGAGCGAACAGGTGATGCTGCCGGGCCGCCCCTACCTGCTGAAGGTGGGGAGCCGGACCGCCGGGGCCACGGTGAGCCAGCTCAAGTACAAGGTGAACGTCAACACCATGGAGCACACCGCCGCCAGTGCGCTGGAGCTGAACGAGATCGGGGTGGCCAACATCTCCCTCGACCGGCCCATTCCCTTCGACCCCTACGAGAACCACCGGGAGACCGGCGGGTTCGTGCTGGTGGACCGGCTCTCCAACCACACCGTGGGGGCCGGACTGCTGCACTTCGCCCTGCGCCGGTCGGAGAACGTCCACTGGCAGACCATGGAGGTCGACTGCGGCGCCCGGGCCGCCCTCAACGGCCAACAGCCCTGCGTGGTGTGGTTCACCGGCCTGTCGGGGGCCGGGAAGTCGACCATCGCCGACAACGTCGAACGACGGCTCCACGCCTTCGGACGCCACACCTATCTCCTCGACGGCGACAACGTCCGCCACGGGCTGAGCAAGAACCTCGGGTTCAGCGACGCCGACCGGGTGGAGAACATCCGACGGGTGGCCGAGGTGGCCTCCCTCATGGCCGACGCCGGACTGATCGTGTTGGTCTCGGTGATCTCGCCGTTCGAGGCCGAGCGCCAGATGGCCCGCGAGCTGATCGGGAGCGACCGGTTCTACGAGGTGTTCGTGGACACGCCCGCTGGCCGTCGCCGAGGAGCGGGACGTGAAGGGTCTCTACGGCAAGGCCCGGCGGGGCGAGCTCACCAACTTCACCGGGGTCGACTCGCCCTACGAGGCACCCCGCTTCCCCGACATCCGGCTCGACACCACCCAGGTCGTGGTGAGCGAGGCCGCCGACCAGGTGGTCGAGTACCTCCGGGAGGAGGGGACCTTCATCCAGGAGCGGGAGCCCGAGTGGAGGCCGGGCCGACGTCGGGGCGACCGGTGACCGCCCACCGTGGTGTGGCTACATGGTCGGGTCGAGGCTGGACGGGAAGGCCGATCCCCCACCCAGGGGGCCACGGGCCTCGAACCGATCGGCCCACTCGCCCACGTCCGGTGGACCGCAGCCGGTCGAGGTACCAGCCCACGTCCACCCTCGAGTGCCAGGGACCGCCCTCGTGGAGGACCGACCACATGGGGTCGATGCCGTGGGACGAGCGACTCATGGCGTCCTCCTTCCACTCGTGGAGCAGGCCGAGGGCGTGCTGGACCACGTCGGGCGGGTCCGGGCGCCAGGTCGTGCTGCTCGTAGGGATCGTCGGCCAGGTCGAACAGCATGACCTCGGGGTACCCGTGGAAGGCGTCCCAGTAGGTCTCCATGCACAGCCAGTTCCCGAAGCGGACCGACCGCTGGGCCGTCCACGCCGCGTGGGAGAGCACCAGATGGTCACGGCCGCTCGGTTCGCCCGACCGGTAGCGCCGGTGGCGAAGGACCGGCCGTCCCAGGTGTCGGGCACCGTGGCCCCGCTCAGCTCGAGCACCGTGGCCATCACGTCGATCTGGTAGTGCAGCCCGTCCTGGACGGGAGCGGCCGTGGGGTCGAGGCCGGGCCACCGCAGGACCACGGGCAGTCGGGTGGTGAACTGGTCGGCGGTCTGGTGGTCGCAGTAGATGCCCAGCTCGCCGAGGTTCTCCCCGTGATCGGAGGAGACCATCACCGCCGTCTCGTCCAGCAGCCCCATCCCGTCGAGCTGGTCGAGGACCTGGCCCACGTGATGATCGGCGTAGCGGACGCCGGTGTCGTACCCGTCGTAGACCCGGGCCACCTCGTCCATGTAGGTGGCCTGCTGGGGCTGGCGGGACCACTCGTCCCACACGGTGCGGGGGCTGAAGCCGGAGATCTCCTGGGCCGAGTGGGGCCCGGGCAGCTCCCAGTGGGCGGCCCGGACCTCGTCGGTGAGCCACGTCCGGGACCCAACCGTCACCGAAGGGGTCCCCGAAGGCCGCCGGCGTGCGGTACGGCGTGTGGGGATCCCACAGGTGGACATGGAGGAACCAGTCGTCCCGTTGGCCGTTGCGGGCCAGCCAGTCGCGGGCCACGGCCGAGACCTGCTCGGCCGTCTCCATGCCCCGGGTGCCGAGGTTGAAGCACTCGTTGAACCCGGCCTCGAAGTGGTAGGCGGAGTGCCGCTCGGCGAAGGTGCTGATGGATGCCGTCCACACGCCCTGGGCCCGGAGGGCGCTCATCCAGCCGTTGCGGGCCAGGGACGTCTGGAACTGGCGGTCGCGACCCTCGGGGAAGGGATCGGTGGACGGTCCACCGTGGTTGATGGAGCCGTTGCGGATGCCGAACTGGCCCGAGGACAACGCCGAGCGGGACGGCAGGCACGGGGTGTCCGAGGCATGGACGTTGTCGAAGCGGAGGCCCTCGGCGGCGAGGGCGTCGATGGTGGGGCTGGTGGCCCGCAGGTAGCCGTAGCAGCCGAGGTGGTCGGCCCGCAGCGTGTCGATGTCGAAGTAGATGAGTCTCATGGTGCCTCCTGCCCCCGATCTTCTCGCCGACTGCCGCGTAGTGCAGCCGGCCAACGACGAACCCCTCGACGTCACCATGGCGGTCCGTACGACCGACACCGATGTTTGCTCGCTCGGGTGGTTGCCCGCGCCACGGACAGTGTAGGTGCGGCCCCGCGACGGACGTCCGCCCTCGCCGCCAGCACCGTCTCCCCCGTCGGGGCCCGGGAGGCAGCGGGCGGTAACGTGCACTGGTCCGTCGGTCGACGGGGATACCGGTGCAGCCGCGCTGCTGTCGATCCCGTGGGCGCCGCCGGACAGGAGGAACAATGGCCGGTCGAGCGTCTCGGTGGACCGCTGCGGGCGGCGGCTCTGCGCCGCGGCGGTGTTGGTCTGCTCGTGCGGCGGAGGGGCCGGCCCGCCGAGCGCCAACGGGCCGCGGCCACGACGGCGCCTACCACTCCGCCGTCCACCACCGTTCCGCCGCCCAGCGCGCCGCCGACCGCGGTGCCGGCCTCCACCGGTCCCTACTGGCTCATCAAGGACTTCACGCTGGCCCTGCTGGAGCGAGACGGCCTACCGGTCTCCACCATCACCGAGCTGTTCGACTCCCCACGCACGCTTCTCATCGTCCGGCCCCACGGGGCCAGGCCCGATGGGCTGGTTCCGCTCGCCACCAAGGTCCAGTCCTTCACCAGCTTCACCTCCATGCAGTCGGCCATCCTGGACGGCACGATCGAGCCGGGTGTCAAGTACGTCCTCTACGACAACGAGGCGTGGGCGTCTACGCCGTCGAATGAACGGGCGGCCCCGTTCACCTTCCGGCACAGGCGCTGGCCCTGGCCCATGCGCACGGTCTCCAACTGATCTTCACCCCGGCCGCCAATCTGACCCCGATCATCAGTCCGGGCTACACGGCATCGAACAAACTGGCCACCGGCCGGGGGAAGTTCCCGGATACCTGAACCTGAACGTGGCCGGCCAGGGGGCGGCCACCTCTGACGTCGTCGAAATTCAAGGCCAGCAGGCCGAGGACGAGCCGGGGTTCACGTCCTTCGTCAGCCAGGCGGCCGCCCAGGCGAGGGCGGCCGCGCCCACCCATCTGGTCCTGCTCGGCATCACCACCTCGATCCCCGGCAGCGGACCGGTCAGTCCGGCGACGCTGAGCAGTGTGGTGGCCTCCACCAGACCGCTCGTCGACGGGTACTGGCTCAGCATCCCGGGCCAGTCATCCCAGTGCCCTGGCTGTGGACGGGCTGACGCCAGCCCCGCCGTCTCGTTCCTGGAGGCGTACGCGGCCGGTGCCCGAACGTGAACGCACCGGACGGGTAAACCCCGGGAG
>CAWFQI010000020.1:0-88369 GCA_963817985.1 uncultured Acidimicrobiaceae bacterium
GTCATGGGCAGCCCGAGCATGATCGTGGCCATGGCCCCGATGCCCATGGCCACGGCCGGGACGAGCGACAGGCCCGGCAGGTGGGAGGCGGCCACCCCGATGGCCGCGCCGACGAACATGGCCGGGAAGATGGGACCGCCCCGGAAGCTGGACAGGGAGAGCCCGTAGGCGACCGACTTGCAGGCCACGAGCAGGATCAGGGCGCCCACCGTCCAGCCCGACGAGTGGAGCACCAGTCCGGGGAGGGCTGACTGTCCCGAGAACAGGACGTCGGAGAAGCTGTGCCCGCTCACCTGGGTGAAGAGGATGGCCACGGCCCCGACGGCCAGGCCCACCACCGGCGTCAGGAGAAGCATCCGGCGCTCGACGAGCGGTTGGAGGGCCAGGCGCCGAGGCGGATGGCCGTGCCGAGGACACTGGCCCCGAGGCCGATGGCAACGGCCCAGAGGAACATGGCTCCGGTCGGATGGCTGAACGGGGGAAGGCCCGGGATGGCGAGGGAGAAGCTCCCGAACCCGGTCAGGGAGTCGAGGCCCACGAAGATAAGGGTGCCGATACCTGCGGCCAACAGCCCGGGCACCAGCACCAGGCCGAGGACCGGGCCACCCAGGCCGGACGCCTCCATCAACAGGAACGCCCCGAGGATGGGTGAGCCGAGGAGGGCGCTGATGGCCGCGAAGCTCCCGGCCGATGCGATGACCACGGCCGCCGTCGGTGGGGCGTCCCGCTTGGCCAGGTGCACCGCCAGCGCTCCGAGCCCGCCCCCGATGGCGATCAGCGGAGCCTCGGGGCCGAGCACCACACCGAGGCCGAGGGTGGCCAGCGAGGCGATGATCACCCCGGGGAGCTCGGCTGCGGTGGGCGCCCCTCCCGCCTTGAACCCTTCCGCCGGCTTGTGGCCGGCCGTGCCCGGCAGGTAGCGAATGGTGGCGCCGACCAGCACGCCGGCGATGGCCAGTGTGGGCAGTGGCCACCACGGCGGCGTCCCCTTGAAGCCGAGCCCGGTGGGGATCGAGGTGTAGCACCAGTTCTGGAGGAGGCTGACGAACTTGAGGAAGAAGTAGGCGATGGCCGAGACGGGTACGCCGATCAGGGCCGCCAGAACCAGGAGCTGCACGTAACTTCTCGATCGCAGCATGGCCATGGGATCGGCGGCCACCGCCGCGGCGGCCGCGGCAGGGTCAGTCGCGGGGGGCGGGGTCGGTGCTGTGGTGCTCACGACGCCGCCCGCCTCGTTGCGTCGGGCCGTCGGACGTGGCCGGGTGCGACGGGCCGAGTCGGCTGGACCGGGGAGGAGATCGGGGTGCGACGATCCGGCGGCCACCATCCCGTCCATCTCGTCACCGGTACCTTTCCCTAGGCGCCCACCCGTCCAGTGGACATTAGGCCGAATTGGCGCCCAGGTCGGGTGTCCTGGGCCCGGTCACCGCCCGCGCCCGAGGCCTGAGCGCCGCATCGGGATCCGGTCAGAAGGGCAGCCCGGAGAGGTCGCCACGGGCCGGATCACCCCGAAATTCGGCCGGTCCACCACTATGGTGCATGGTCGTCCCCGAACAAGGAGTACCACCGACCATGCTTGCGTACACGTATCCACTACTAAGCATCTTCTGGACGATGCTCGAGTTCTTCTTCTTCGTCCTGTGGATCTGGTTGCTCATCTACATCTTCATGGACATCTTCCGGAGCCACGACATGGGCGGGTTCGCCAAGGCCCTGTGGGTCCTGTTCGTGATCATCCTCCCGTTCCTCGGCGTGCTCATCTACCTGATCGCCCGTGGCGGAAGCATGCACGAGCGGGCCGAGAAGCAGGCCCAACAGCAGCAGCAGGCCTTTGACGACTACGTCAAGCAGGCCGCCGGATCGGGCGGCAACAGCGCCGACGAGTTGGCCAAGCTCGCCGACCTGAAGGCCAAGGGTGTGCTGACCGACGCCGAGTTCGAGGCCCAGAAGGCCAAGATCCTGAGCTGAACTCACCCGGTCAGGGCTGCCTCGGCGCCCTGATCCACGCGACGGCCACCCCTGGCGCATCACGCCTACGGGGTGGCCGTCGCCGCGTCCGCGGTCGGGGAGGTGCTTCCCTGGTCAGGGACGGTTGACCCCGAGTGTGGGGTACGCCCGGCGGATCCCGGTTTCGGGGAGAAGGCGCCGTTACAGTGGCCCGGTGCCCCCCGGTGACGAACCATCCCCTGACGTCGACGCCCTCCGCAGCCAGGTCGAAGAGCTGCAGCACGAGAACGACGAGTTGAAGCAGGCCGAGGGGGCCACCAAGCCGGACAAGGGCCCGCGCTGGCGCCGGATCCTCTCGTGGGTCCTCGTCGTCCTGGCCTGCCTGTTGGCCGTGATCTCGGTCTTCGTCGTGTTCGCCAGGAACCAGCTGCTGAACACCGACGCCTATGTCAGCACCGTGGCCCCGTTGGCCACCAACCCGGCCATCCAGACCCAGGTGGCCACCCGGGTGAGCGAGGAGCTCATCGCCCGGACCAACCTGAACTCGCGGGTAAAGAACGCCCTGCCGGCCAAGGCCGGCTTCCTCGCCACCCCCATCACCGATGAGGTGAAGAGTGTCACCTACTTGGTGACCCTGAAAGTGGTGCAATCCCCCCAGTTCGAAAAGGCGTGGGTGGCGGCCAACCGGGCCTCTCACAAACAGCTCGTCAATGTGTTGACCGGCACCCAGCAGGGTGCGGTCAGCACCAGGAACGGACGGATCACCATCGACCTGAGCCAGGTCGAGGTCAAGGCCAAGCAGGCGCTCGATGCACGTGGGATCACCGTCTTCGACAAGATCCCCGCCGTGCGCGGCCTCAACTATGTGCTCTTCCAGTCGGACAGCCTGGTGCACGTCCAGAAGCTGGTGAAGTTCCTCAACAAGTTGGCCATCGTGCTCCCGATCATCACGCTGCTGTTCTTCGCCGGCGCCATCGTGCTGGCCCGCAACCGACGGCGCGGCCTGGTGCGCTCGGCGGTCGGCCTGGCCCTCTCCATGGCCCTCATCCTCATCCTCATCGCCGTGGCCCGTAGTCAGTACCTGGCCGGAATCAAGCCGCCCCAGTCGCCGGCCGCCCAGTCGGCCGTACTCGACATCGTCACGGCCAACCTGCGCAACGGCGTGCGCATCATCCTCATCGTGGCTGCGCTGATCGCCATTATCGGCCTGATCGCCGGCAACCACTGGGTCCGATCGAAGGTCGGCGCCGCCGGGAAGCCGGGCTGGTTGACCGGCGGCCCCGTCCACGACTTCGTCGCCGCCCACCGCAAGGCGCTGCAGTGGGGGGTGCTGGCCGTGGGCCTGGTCATCTTGGTCATCTGGGGGAACCCCACGACCCTGGTCGCCGTGGTCGTGGTGCTCGTCACCCTGGCCGTCGTGGGGCTGGTCGGCCTCTACGCCGGGCGGGGCACCCGTGTGGCCGCGGCCGCTCCCACCGGGGGTGCTCCCACCAGCGGAGGCGGCGGGACCGAGGGGTGAGCGGGCCGGCCTCCCTGCCGCCCGATCCCGGGGCCCGGGGGTGGTGGCGGGTCATCGAGCCGGTCCACGCTGTCACCTACTTCGCCGCCGAGTCCCGACAGGAGCTGGCCGCCTCCGGGCTGCGCGGCTTTTGGATGGGGTACTTCGCCGCCCGCGTGGCCCCGGTGGGCCCGGTCGGTCCGTCCACGGCCACCGCCACCTTCTTCAACTTCCATCCCGCCATGGTGCGGCGGTCCCTTCCCGATGCCTGGTCCTTCGCCACCCCCCAGGAAGTGCTGGCCGCTCGGGGCCGCTCGGCCGGCTCGGCCCTGCGTCGACTGGCTCCGGCGGTCGAGGACACGGCGGCGGACGTGGTCCCGTTGCTCGCCCGCGTCGTGGCTGCAGCCGACGGCGCCGGTCGGGTGCTCTTCAGTGCCAACCGTGACCTCGACCCGGTCGACGACCCGGTCGAGGCCCTCTGGCAGGCCTGCACCTGTCTCCGCGAGCAGCGGGGGGACGGCCACGTGGCCGCGCTGACCGCGTCCGGGCTCGACGGGTGTCAGGCCCTGGTGCTCTTCGCCCTCTCCGAACAGCTCCCGGTCCAGATGTTCCTCGACGCCCGGGGATGGTCGGCCGAGGAGTGGGAGAGGGCCCGGTCCGGGCTCGAGCGGCGTGGACTGGTCGACGCCCGGGGGCTCTCGCCGGCCGGGGTGGAACTCCGAGCGGCCATCGAGCGCACCACCGACGAGCTCGCCGCCCCGCCCTTCGCCGTGCTGTCCGGCGACGAGGCCGTGCACCTCCAGGCGGCACTGTCAGGACTGGCCGAGCGGGTGACGGCCGGTGGGGAGATCCCGTTTCCCAATCCGATGGGGCTGCCGCCCCCTCCCACCTACCGGCACTGAACCGGCTCGGGCGGCTGATCAGCTGCCCGGGCGGGTGGCCACCGGCTCGTCGACCGGCCGGGAGTCGGAGGAGGGATCCCCTTCACCCTCCCAGGTCCCAAAGGACGAGGCGATGAACTCCTCGGTCTCCTGTTGGGCTGCGACCATGCGCTTCTCCGCCCCGGCTGCCAACAGCCGTCCGAGCACGGGTATCTCCCAGAGGGACTCGGCCCGCATGATGGCCATGACCACGGGCACCAGATGCTCGGCGGTGTCGAACACCACATAGCGGGGGAGCCACTCGGGCTCGTACTTGGCGTTGAAGCGCCACAAGGACTCGATCTGGGCGAAGCTCGAGAGCCGTTTCAGGAACCACCGCTCGGCCCGCTGCATGGTCCCGTCCCCCTTGTCTCCCGAGAGGGTGGACCGCAGCGTGGCGAAGTTGAGACTGAGACCCTGGTAGCCGCCGGCCCTCAGGTGCTCGATGGTGGCGACGAGGGCGAAGTCGAGGAGCCCGTTGGGGTGGTCGGCCGGATCCCGACGCATGAGGTCGAGGGAGTAGCCGTTGATGCCCGGGGCCGGCACGAACTGGCACATGGCGGCGGCCGCGCCGTCCGGGCCCCGCACTACGACGAGGAGCAGGCCGGTGTCACGCGGGTCGAACACCCGTCCGAGCATCATCGAAAAGCCCCGCTCGTGCTCGCCCTGCCGGCTCAGTCCCATCAGGGTGGTGAGCTCGGCGGCCAGGGCCGGATCGAGGTGGGCGGGATCGTGGAACGACGCGGTGTAGCCGTACTTCTTGATGCGGTTGTTGGCCTGGCGGAGCCCCTTCATGCTCCCGCCGGACAGGGAGAAGGACTGTGCCCGCACCACAGCTTCGTCACCGAGGTAGATGTTGTGCATCCCCGAGTCGCGGTAGACGGGCAGCCAGTCCTCGCCGGCCCCCATCACCGAGGTGACCCAGCCGTGGCTGTCGGCGAATCGGCGGAACGCTCCCCAGACCTGCTCCCGCTCGTTGCGGGGACCGATGGGGTCGGGGGAGATGAGGCACACCCCGCCGTAGACGGCGTAGGCCACCAGGCTGTCCCGGTGGAAGAACCACTGCTTGTCCGACCGGAGGGCGAAGTAGTCGAGCGTCGAGATCCCGTGCCGCCGGACGATGTCCCGGGCCCGGAACTCCGCGGTCCGGCCCGAGGTGAGGCGCCGGTCGACCACCGGCCGGGTGAGGAGGAACAGGGCCAGGGCCACGACGCTCAGCCCGATGGCCAACAGGGCCGGGCCGAGGAATCGGTCGGCTCGTTCGGGGAGGGGCACGGTCTTGATGCCGACCAGGCGCTCGGACACCGCCCACATGGCCGTCCACCACGGGATGTGGGAGTGATGACGGTGGCCGATGTGGGTGAACAGTTCGATGGACGCGGCGGTGAGGACGGTGATGCCCACGATGCCCACCCCGAGGGCGATGAGGGCCGAGCGCAACGAGGACCAGTCCGAGGCGGCCTGGAAGTCGCGCCGGTTGACCAGCAACAAGATCAGGACGGCCAGGGCGAAGAGCGACTCTTCGACGTCGGCTCCGGCGATGAGGTGCAACACGATGGTCCCGGCCAGCAGGACGACGGCCACCCGCCAGGCCCGTCGCTGTCCGCGAAGGATGCCCCGGCCGAGGGCCACGAGGGCCAGGCCGGCCATGGCGATGAGGGCGCCGGCGGCTTCGCTGGCCCGGAGGGGAAGGATCTCGAGCACCACGTGGAGGCGACCGCGTAGCGGCGGGGTGATGGCGTCGAGCAGGTCGACGATTCCGGCGAAGAGGATGGCGGCCGAGGCCCACCGGCGCACCCGGCGGGTCCGGCGGTGGGCCTGGCGGAGGTCGGGGGCGGGGGGCCAGGACTGCCCCATCGGGAACGAGGCCACGAGGGAGGGATGGAGGCTCCGTTCGTGGCCGCCCCGGGCGATGACCCGCTCGAGCACGTTGGGCGACGCCAGCTCGTTGCGGGCGAGGAGCATGCGCACGTGGAGCTCGGCACCGGTCTCGAGCTCCACCCAACTGACGCGCTGGTTGGCGAGGAAGACCGGTGGCAGACCGAGCCGGCCTCGGCGCTCCTCCACCACCTCGGCGGTGGCGCCGACGTTGGCGTAGAAGCCGACGCCGAGGTGGGTCAGCTCGGACTGGAAGGTCGCCGCCGTGATGAGGCCGGCGTAGCCCCGTCCCACCAGGCGGCGGGCGGCGTCCCGGGCCGTGTCGTTGGCGCCGGCCTCGGCCTGCACGGTCTCGAGCGCACCACCGCCGAGAACGGCCCACATCCTCCGGGTGAGGAGCCCGAGGACCAAGGCCAGCACGGCCAGGACGACCAGGGAGACCAGGGCGGCGATGACCAGTTGGTCACCGAAGTCGGCGGTGTGGGCGTGGCGGATGGCACGGGCGGGAAGGCCCGAACCCAGGTGCCCGGAGACCCACGGGGTCACCGCCACCCGCAGCAGCCCGGCCACGACGAAGGGCACGAGGAGCCACCAGGCGTAGCGTCCGAGCCGGCGGTAGAGCGTGCGTGAGACCACGAACCGGGACAGGGCCGAGGGGTCGGCGAGGCGGTTGAGGCCGACCAGCCACGGTGAGTCTTCGCCGGACTGGGCGGCGAGCGACCGCCATCCCCGGCCGGCCGGGGTAGGACCGATGACGCCGGGCTTGGCGTCAGCGGCCGGGTCGAACTCCGTCTCGATCCCACTGCATCCCGAGGCGTAGGCGTGCTCGCCCGGCTCGACCCGCACCACCCGGGTACCGGTGGTGGTCCGGAGGTGGAGGTCGACCGGCCCGGCCTGCTCCACGCCCCGTGCGGCGATGTGGGCCACGGCCTCGGGATCAGTGTCGTAGCCCGGCTCGTGGGTGCCGGTCTGGCGGATGACCCGGCGCTCGTCGACGGTGAGAAACCGGGACAGGGCCTGTTCCAGGGCTGGGTGGGCCTCGATGGACCGTCGTGCCTCGTCGAGGGGGGCGGCACATCCTGCGAGGTCGAAGAGGTTGCCGGCGATGATGAGGATTCCCGGGCCGTCCCAGGTGTCGAGGGCGCGGGCCAACTGGGCCGTGACGGCCAGGGTCGACGGCGTCGCCTCGGGGGTGAGCAGGAGGTCGCTGACCACCATGACCCGACGTCCGAGCGGCACGTCCACGCGGGTGGCTCCGGGTTCGGGGGAGAAGTGGGACGCCACGGCGCTCTTCCGCAACCCTTCGAGGTCGATCTCGCTAGACGTCTGGGTGGGCGCACGCACGGCCCCTCCATCGTAGAGGCCTGTCGCCGGTAGGCTGGAGCACGCCGGCGGGGGGCCCACGCTCTGCCGCGGCTACGGTAAGCCGAGATGTAATCCCTGGTCAGGCCGTACTGCACCGGGGAGTCACGAACACAGGGGAGTCATGGCTGAGCACACCGCAGGGGGATCCGGCGCCGGGGAGCCCTCCCCGACGGCTGCCACCATCGAGGACTACTTCTCCGAAGAACGGGTGTTCCCGCCCTCGGCGGCATTCCGCCAGCAGGCGGTGGTGGACGACGCCGGGATCTACGAGCGGGCCGAGCGCGACTGGACGGCCTTCTGGGCCGAGCAGGCCGGCTCCCTCGACTGGTTCAGGACCTGGGACACCGTCCTCCACTGGGACCTCCCCTTCGCCCGGTGGTTCGACGGGGGGACGCTCAACGTCTCGTACAACTGCCTCGACCGCCACGTGGCCGCCGGACGGGGGGACACCGTCGCCTTCCACTGGGAGGGGGAGCCCGGCGACACCCGGACCATCACCTACGCCCAGCTGCTGGGTGATGTCTCGCGGTTCGCCAACGTGCTCCGCGGGCTCGGTGTCGGCCGGGGTGACCGGGTGGCCGTCTACATGCCGATGATCCCCGAGCTGGTGGTGGCCATGCTGGCCTGCACCCGTATCGGAGCGGTGCACTCGGTGGTCTTTGGCGGGTTCTCCTCGGACGCGTTGCGGGACCGCATCCTCGACGCCCAGGCCCGGGTGGTGCTCACCGCCGACGGCGGGTTCCGACGAGGCGCGGCGGCCGCCCTGAAGGCCAATGTGGACGTGGCCGTGTCGGAGTCGTCCTGCGTCGACCATGTGGTCGTGGCCCAGAGGACGAGCGTCGGTGACGAGGGAGCCGAGCCCCCAATGACTGCCGGGCGCGACCACTGGTGGCACGAGCTGCTGAGCGGCGAGGACACCGCGGCGGGCGGGGCCCCGGCCGACGAGTGCCCTCCCGAGCACATGGACGCCGAGGACCTCCTCTTCATCCTCTACACCTCGGGGACGACGGCCGCCCCGAAGGGCATCATGCACACCACGGGCGGCTACCTCACCCAGGTGGCCTTCACCCACCGGGCCGTCTTCGACCTCCACCCCGAGCGCGACGTCTACTGGTGTGCCGCCGACATCGGCTGGGTGACCGGCCATAGCTACATCGTCTATGGGCCCTTGGCCAACGGCGCCACCTCGGTGATGTATGAGGGCACCCCCGACTTCCCGGAGCGGGACCGTTGGTGGTCGATCGTCGAGCGCTACGGGGTCACCATCCTCTACTGCGCCCCGACAGCCATCCGCACCTTCATGAAGTGGGGCACCGAGTTCCCCGACCGCCACGACCTGACGTCGTTGCGGGTGCTGGGGTCGGTGGGGGAGCCCATCAATCCGGAGGCGTGGATGTGGTACTCGACCACCATCGGCGGCGGGAACTGCCCGGTCGTCGACACCTGGTGGCAGACCGAGACCGGGGCCATCATGATCGCCCCACTCCCCGGCCTCACCACGACGAAGCCCGGCTCGGCCACCTTCCCGCTCCCGGGCATCGCCGCCGAGGTGGTCGATGAGGAGGGGAACCGGGTGGACCGGGGCGGCGGCTACCTGACCCTCACCCGTCCCTGGCCCTCGATGCTGCGGGGCATCTACGGCGACCCCGAGCGCTACCGGGACACCTACTGGAGTCGATTCGACGGGCGGTACTTCGCCGGCGACGGGGCCAAGATCGACGACGGCGGCTACCTGTGGCTGCTCGGTCGGGTCGATGACGTGATGAACGTCTCGGGCCACCGCATCTCCACGACGGAGGTGGAGTCGGCCCTGGTCGACCACCCGAGCGTGGCCGAGGCGGCCGTGGTCGGGGCCTCGGATCCCACCTCGGGACAGGCCATCGTGTCCTTCGTCACGCTGCGGGCCGATGCCGGCCCTCCCGATGAGGAGAAGGGCCAGGCCCTCCGCCGTCACGTGGCCGA
This sequence comes from uncultured Acidimicrobiaceae bacterium, assembly GCA_963817985.1. Lineage (GTDB taxonomy): Bacteria > Actinomycetota > Acidimicrobiia > Acidimicrobiales > RAAP-2 > Bog-756. The sequence continues at coordinate 9,571 of CAWFQI010000020.1, forward strand.
GAAGATCGGCCCCATCGCCCGGCCCAAGACCGTGGTGTTCACCGACGAACTCCCGAAGACCAGGAGCGGCAAGATCATGCGCCGGCTGCTGCGCGACGTGGCCGAGGGCCGGGTGCTCGGGGACACGACGACGCTCGCCGATCCGGCGGTGGTCGAGGAGATCCGGCGACTGGCGGCTTCGTCGCCGACCGACGAGTGAGCGCGTCCCTCGGACCGTCCAACTGGGCGTGGCGCGACGGACCGGTCACCACGCCGGGCGAGGCCGTCGTGTTCGACGTGGACGGCGTGCTCTCCGACGCCGTCGGGCGCCAGCACTTCATCGAGCGCGGCCGCCGCGACTGGGACGCCTTCTTCGAGGCCTGTGGGGACGACCCCATCATCGGTGAGTTGGTGCGGGTGCTGGAACTGCTCGACCCCCGGTTGCAGGTGATCCTGCTCACCGGTCGTCCGATGCGGGTTCAACCCCAGACGTTGGCATGGCTCGAGCGCTACGGGCTGCGTTGGGACCTCTTGGTCATGCGGTCCCGGGGGGACTACTCCCAGGTGACCTGGTTCAAGAGGGACAGCGTCGATGAGCTCCGTTCCTACGGCTTCGACCTCCGCCTGGCCTTCGAGGACGATCCCAACAACTTCGCCATGTTCCACGCTGAAGGCATCCCGTGCGTCTACATCCACTCGGGGTACTACGAGTAGGCCGAGTGGAGTGGGGAGAGTAGACCGGCCACACACGGACCGCGCTCCTCCGGGGCTCAGATCGTCAGCCGACGGCTCCTCTGGGCGATGACCCATCCGGCCACCAGCGCCAGCACGGCGAGGGTCACGGGGCCGAGGTCGCCGAAACGGACGTACACGGTCCAACCGTCACGGCGCGACAGCGTCGCGGTGACGATGCCGGGAGCGCCGAGGACCGACCGCTCGAGCACCGTGCCGCGGTTGGTGATGGCGGCGCTGTACCCGGTCGGCGCGGCCTGGAGCAGATCCCGGCCCTGTTGGGTGGCCTGGATGACGGAGGCGGCGATCTCCTGGGTGGGGACCTGGGCAGTGGCGTAGGACGAGGTGTTGGTGGGAACGATGAGCACCTGGGCGCCGTGGCGGACCGAGTCCCTGCCCCGGTCGGCGTAGAAGACCTCATAGGAGACCATGGCCCCGAGGGGTCCGGCCGGGGTTTCGAGGAGGCCGGTGCCGCTTCCGGGCACGGCGTCCCGGGGCACGGCGGACAGGTTGCCCAGGTGGGCGAAGAAGTGCCGGAACGGCACGTACTCGCCGAAAGGAACTCGGTGGACCTTCTCGAATCGGGCGACGATGGAGCCGTCGGGGCCGAAGGCCACGATCTCGTTCCGGAAGGTGGTCGCTGACACCGTCTCGGTGACTCCCACTACCAAGGTGGTGTGGAGGCTGCGGGCCAGATCCGACAGGGCGCCCTCTTCGGGGGAGTGGTCGAGGGTCACGCCGAGGGAGACCACGTCCTCGGGCCACAGCACCAGCCCGGGTGGCGTGCCGTGATCCTGGCGGGCCAGGACACGGGTCTCGGCCAGCTGTGCGGCCAGCACGACCGCCGGGTCGATCTGGGCCTGGGAGAAGCCGCGGGCGCCACCCCCCTGGACGGCAGCGGAGGACACGGTGCTGAGGGCGGGCCCACCGTCGGGGGCGTGGTCGGCGATCACGCCGCCGAGGACCACCACGACGAGGGCCACGGTCCCTGAGGCGACGAGCGGCCCGAGGCCGGCCACCGCTCCGGAGAGCACGCTCTTTTGCTGGCCGCGCTCGCCGCCACCTCCGGGCTCGGACCGGGCGAACCGGCGGGCCCGGGTGCCGTCCCGGACGAGCTCCACACACGCTGTGGCGAGCGCGGCCAGACCGGCCCCACCCAGATAGACGGCGAGGGTCAACCCGAGGGGGCCGCCCAGGCGGGCCAGACCGAGGAACGGCCCGTCGGCCTGGCCGAGGAACACCCCGCCGATGGGGAGCCCGCCGAACGGCCACCGCATTCGGGCCGCCTCAGCCAGCGTGAGGGCAGCGGGAAAGGCCAGCACCCGCGCCAGCACCGGCCCGGACGGCACCAGCCCGCATGCCACGGCCATGAAGGCGGACTCCACGGCCATGAGGACCAGCGCTCCGGGAAGGGTGAAGGACCGGGCCCAGAAGAGGCCCGGGACATACAGCCCGAGTCCGGCCAACCAGCCCGCCCACAGTCGGGTCCGGAAGCGCACGCCGCCGAGGCGCCACCAGAGGAGGCCGGCCGACGGGAAGGCAAGGACCCACCATCCCCATGGAGGAAGGGAGAGGGCCAGACCGATGCCCGAGGCGATGGCCGGTGCGGCCACGGCGCCCCGTCGTGGCACCACTCTCGAGCCGCGGTACTCGGTCATGGTCACGCGAGACGGACGCCATCGGGGTGCCGCCCCGTCGTCGGCCGTGACTGCCGGGGGCACCGGTGCGGTCACGGCCCAGAGGGGGGACCAACGGCGTGGTCGTCGTCGACCAGTGGGGAGGCGAGCGACTCCAGTACGTTTCGGGCTGCCCGCCTGCCGCTCCCGATGCATGCCGGGATGCCGACCCCCCGGAGGGCGGCGCCGGCCACCGCCAGTCCAGGCACGGCGTCGAGGTCCGACTCGATACGGCCGACCCGGATGAGGTGGCCCACCTCGTACTGGGGGAAGGCCTGGTCCCAATGGGTCACCGTGGCCTGGAGCGGCGGCCCGCGGAGGCCGAGGAGCGCGCCGAGCTCGCCGACCACGGCGTCGACCAGCGCGTCATCGTCGAGCGCGGCGAAGCGCTCGTCGCCGTAGCGGCCCACCGAGGCACGGAGCAGCACCTCACCGGGCCGGGCCAGATGGGGCCACTTTCGGTCGAGGTAGGTGCACCCGGTGACGAGGGCCGGCGTCCCGGACACGACCGAGGTGCGGGGCACGAGAAAGCCCGTCCCGTAGAGGGGCGCAGGGAGTGCGGCCTCGGGAAAGGTGAGCGTCACCACTGCGACCGATGCGTAGCGGATGGCACTCAACAGGCCGGCGGCGGCCGGGGCGTGGGGGGCGAGGAGCACTGCAGTGCGGGGAGACGGTGTGGCGAGGACCACGCCGTCGAAGTGCTCGGGCCCGGCCCGGCCCGGGTCGCCCGCCCGTGGCGCGATGGGACCGGGGACGAGTGTCCACCGGGCCGTGCCGCCCCGACCGTTGCTGGCTTCCAGTGATTCGACGGGAGTGCCGGGCCGGAAGGTGACGCCCCGGTCGACCAGGGCGGCGACCAGGGTGTCGACCAGGCTGGCCGTGCTGGTGAGGAGGGACCAGAACACCGGGGTGCCCGGGCCGGGCCCCGACCGGGCCGCGGCGGCCAGGGCCACCCCGAGGCGGCGCATCAGGCTTCCGGACTGGTGCGATGCGGCGATGAGCACCGGGAACGTGGCTGCCGCGCTCAGCTCGTCGACGCTCCCGGCGTTGATCCCTCCGATGAGCGGGTCAGCCAGGCGATCGACGACGGCCCGCCCGAGACGGGCGCCGACGATCTCGCCGACGGTCCGGTCACCGAAGTCCGCACCCGGGCGGAGACGGGGGACGACCCGGTCCTTGAGGACCTCCGCCGACTCGCCGGGACTGAGGATGCCCGAGCGGGCCAAGGGCCACCAACGGGTGGGCACCCCGAGATTGAGTCCGGCGGGCATCGGTCGGAGCCGACCGCGCGCCCAGATGGAGGCCCCCGTGGCGCCGACCGGCACCAGCTCGTCGTCCAGCCCCAACTCCCGACAGAGGTCGGTGGCCTCGGGTCGACGACCGAGGAAGGCGTCGGCCGCCACATCGACCCGCCGGTCGTCGATGGGCTCGGCCCGTAGCTTGCCGCCGAACCGGTCGTCGGCCTCGAACACCACCACCTCGGGCGCAGGTCCGTTGCCGTCTGGTCCGGTGCCGCCCATGAGCTCCCACGCCGCGGCCAACCCGGCGATGCCGCCGCCGACCACAGCCACACGGGTGCGCGACGGTCCCCCCGGAGGTGTCGGGACTCACTCGGAGGGGTCGGTGCTCGAGCCCGCGGCCTTCTCGACCACCTCGGCCAAGACGCCGAGGAACTCGGGGTCGTCGTTGAGCGATGGGGTCCGGGCGAAGGCCACGCCGACCGAACGGGCCACCTGGTCTGCCTCGATGTCGAGGTCGTAGAGCACCTCTAGGTGATCGGACACGAAGCCCACCGGACACACCACCACGGCCGAGGCACCGTCGGCGGCCACCCGCCGAATCTCTTCCAACAGGTCGGGGCCGATCCACGGGTCGGCCGTCCTGCCTGCGCTCTGCCAGGCCACGCCCCAGGCCACGCCCGGTTCGCTGTCCAGATCGAGCAGCCCGGCGATGTCCGCGGCCGACTCGGCCACCTGCTCGGGGTAGGGGTCGCCCTCGGCCACCACCCGGAGGGGAAGGCTGTGGGCGGTGAAGAAGACGGCCACACTCCTGCGGGCGGCGGGGGTGAGCGAGGCGAGGCAGGCGGCGGTCCGGTCGGCCAGCAGGCGGGCGAAGCCGTCAGCCCGATGCCAGGAGGGGACCGGCGTGAGGTCGAGAGGTGGCTGCAACCCGGCCGCGGCCGCCTCGGCCCGTCGGAAGTACTCGCCCGACCCGAGGGAGGACTGGTGAGGGGTGAGGACGATCCCGACCACTCGGCCGGCCCCGGCCTCGGCCAGTGCCGCCACACCCTCTTCGATGGTGGGGAGGGCGTACTTGGACCCGTAGCGCACGACGAACTGCCCGGGGGCGGCGTCATCGAGTGCCGCGGCCAGCCCATCGACCTGGGCGGCTGTCCGTTGGGTGAGCGGGGAGGTGCCACCGATGGCCCGGTAGCGGCCGGTCAGCTCATCCAAGAGCTCCGGCGTCGGGGGCCGACCCCGCCGGATGGTGGTGTAGAAGGGCTCGATGCCTTCGGGAGTGGACGGTGTCCCGTGAGCCATGACCAAGACGCCGGTCGGGGGTACGTCGGAGGCGCTCATCTGGACGCGCCCACGCCGGCCCGACCCTCGGCGTGGACCAGGGTCACCACCTGCTCCAGGATCCCCGGGTCGGTCTCGGGTAGCACGCCGTGTCCCAGGTTGAAGACGTGACCCGGTCGTTCGCCCGCCGCCTCCAGGACGGAGCGGGTCTCAGCCGCTGCCACCTCCCAGGTGCCGAGGCACAGGGCGGGGTCGAGGTTCCCCTGGACGGCGAGGTCGGCGCCCACCCGCTGTCTCGCCTCGTCGAGGGGTACCCGCCAGTCCACGCCCACCACGGTGCTGCCCGCCGTGGCCATCGAGGCCAGCAGCTCCCCGGTGCCCACCCCGAAGAGGATGGTGGGGACCCCCGGGTGGGTGCGGGCCAGCTCGGCGAAGAGGCGTTGGGTGGCCGGAAGGACGAGCTCGCGGTAGTGGGCTGGCGTGAGGATTCCCGCCCAGCTGTCGAAGATCTGCACGGCACTGGCGCCGGCGTCGAGTTGGGAGCGAAGGGAGGCGAGAGCCAGATCGCCCAGGCGCTCCATCAGGTCGTGCCAGAGCCCGGGGTCGCCGTGCATCAGGGCCTTGACCTTGGTGAAGTTCTTGGACGGACCTCCCTCCACCAGGTAGCTGGCCACGGTGAAGGGACCGCCCGCGAATCCGATGAGCGGCACGTCGAGGCTTCCGGCCAGCAGGCCCACGGCATCGATGACGTAGGGCGTGTCGATCTCGGGCTCGAGCGGTCGCAGGCGCTGCAGGTCCGCCCGCCCGGCGAACGGTCTCCCCACCACCGGACCGGTGCCCGGGGCCACGTCGACCCCGAAGCCGATGGCCGCCACCGGTACCACGATGTCGGAGAAGAAGATGGCGGCGTCGGTCCCGTAGCGGTCCACGGGCTGGCGGGTCAGTCGGGCCACCAGCTCGGGCTGGGCGATGGCGTCCAGGATGGACCCCGGTCCCCGGGCGGCCCGATACTCGGGGAGCGACCGGCCGGCCTGGCGCATGAACCACACCGGGACGTGGTCGACCGGCTGTCGCCGACAGGCCCGAATGAACGGGGCGTCGTCGAAGCGTCTCGCCTGCGTGTCGCTCACGCTCGCCGCCCGCCCGCCCTCAGCAGAAGGTCGGACCAGTAGGGGCCCCGGCGGGGCGCAGCCGGAACGAACTGCCCTGACCCGGCTGGGGTGCGCCTGCGGATTCGGCCATTCCCCCAGTCTAGAAGAGCGCACCGGCGTGATCGGCGGTGAGTCCCGTCGCAAGGTGGTCGTGCCGGGCATACAATCGAGGGTTCCCCTGGGCCGGATGGGTAGGGAGATCGGAGGTGGGGGTGGACGCAGAGCAGCAGGCCGAGCAGGAGTTCGTCGACATGGCCTACGCCCGCCTCGACGCCATGCGGGACGACGCCAACACCATGCTCGAGGGTGTACTCGACCTGGGCCGGGGCGGAACCTTCCAGTCTCGGACGGAGCGGGATGTGATCGTCCGCACCAGCCTGGCGCGATTGGAGCAGCTGGACATCGGTGACCAGGCCCTGACCTTCGGACGCATCGACCGGGTCACCGAGGGGACCGGCGGAGCCAGTGGACAGAACGGCCACCACGGGCAGAACGGGACCGTCGTCGCCAACGCCACGACCACTGATGGCTCCTCCCCCGGTCCGGGGAGCGGGGAGACGGCCAACGACACCGAGACCTTCCACATCGGACGCCTGGCCATCCACAGCGCCGACCACGACCCGCTGGTCGTCGACTGGCGGGCACCGGTGGCCGAGCCCTTCTACCGGGCCACCGGCCGTGACCCCCAGGGCCTCGTGCTCCGGCGCCACCTGGCCCTCGAGGGTCGGCGGGTGGTCGGACTGGAAGACGAGCGGTTCTCGACGCCCGGTTCCGACGACGGGCCGGCGTCCCTCGATGGGGACGGGAGCGAAGCCTCGGGGGACGGGGGCGAGCTCATCGTCAGCGACCTGCCCATCGGCGGTCCTGCAGCTCTGCTGGCCGCGCTCGACCGGGCCCGGTCGGGCCGCATGACCGACATCGTGTCGACCATCCAGCGCGAACAGGACGAGATCATCCGGGCCCCGCTCACCGGGGTGCTGGTCGTCCAGGGCGGCCCGGGTACCGGTAAGACCGCCGTCGCCCTCCACCGGGCCGCCTACCTCCTCTATACCCACCGCTTCCCCTTGGAGCGCCAGGGCGTGCTGGTGGTTGGACCCAACCCCTTGTTCCTCCGTTACATCGAACAGGTGCTGCCCTCGCTCGGGGAGACCGGGGTGACCTTGTCCACCGTCTCGGGCCTGGTGACCGAGATCAAGATCAAGGCCAACGGCCCGGTCGAGGTGGCCCGTCTGAAGGGCGATGCTCGGATGGCCAGGGTGGTGGCCCGGGCCGTCCGGACCCGGCAGCGGGCGCTGGCCGACGATGTCGCCGTCCCCTACGGGGCCTTGCTCTTGCGTCTGACTCGCGCCGATAGCAGCAGGATCGTGGAGACGGTCCGCCGCCGTCCCGGTACCCACAATGCCCGCCGCAGGCTGGTGGAACAGTCCGTGGCCCAACTGCTGGCCGACCGGGCCCGCCAGACCCAGCAGACCCTCGGCGCAGGCATCCCGACGTCGGTCACCGCGTTCCCGGGCTACGAGGACCCCTCCGAGCTGGCCGACGACGAGTTCGACATCGAGGACTTCACCCGGAAGGTCAAGCGGGTGCCCGAGCTGGCCGAGGCCCTCGACCGCATGTGGCCACGGCTCTCCCCTCACGAGCTCCTCCACGATCTGTTCGGCGCCCCGCCGCTGATCGCGGCGGCATCCCGGGGCATCCTCACCGATGAGGAGCAGGCCCTCTTGCGCCGGCCTCGCTCGGCATCGTTCGACGACGTGTCGTGGACCCCGGCCGACGCCGCCCTCGTCGACGAAGCCCGGGCCCTGCTCGGCCCGAGGGCGGGCGGCTCCGAGGACGGACTGCGCAAGTACGGCCACATCGTGGTGGACGAGGTCCAGGACCTCTCGCCGATGCAGCTGCGCATGCTCACCCGCCGCTCCCTCTCGGGATCGATGACCGTGGTGGGGGACATCGCCCAGGCCACCGCCCCGTGGGCCCCGACCTCTTGGTCGGACATCACCGACCATCTGCCCCGTCGGCGTCCGGCCCGTTCCGTCGAGTTGACGGTGAGCTACCGGACCCCGGCCGAGGTGTTGGCCGTGGCCACCCGCGTCCTGGCCGTTGCCGCACCCGAGCTCACGCCTCCGACCCCGGTACGGCGTACCGAGATCGAGCCGAGGACCATCACGGTGACGGGCGACGGTTCAGGCCAGGGGGCCACCGAAAAGGATCTGGCCCGACGGGTGGCCGAGGTGGCCGGCGAGGAGGTGCGGGCCGTCACGCCGGGCCGGGTAGCCATTCTGGCTCCCGAGGAGCTGCTCCCCGGGCTTTCCGAGGCCCTGGCCGTGGCCGAGATCCCTGTGGTCGACGCCCGGGACATGCGCAAAGGAGGACTCTCCGAGCCGCTGGTGCTCTTGGCTGCGGACAGCACCAACGGCCTCGAGTTCGACTCGGTGGTCGTGGTGGAGCCTGGCCTCATCGCCGGTGGTACCGCACGGGGCCTCCGGACCCTCTATGTGGCCCTCACCCGCCCCACCCAGCGACTGAGTATCGTCCACCTGGCTCCCCTGCCGGCTGCCCTCACCGCCCCTTAGACACGGGCAGATCGACCGGGACGAGCGACCCGGGTGGCTCTGGGTCGACCACCACTCACGGGCCGGCCCGGAGGCATTGCGGACAGACGATTGTAGACGAGCTGAGAGAGTAAATGGTGGCTTTCGACGGGGTCGGACGGGCCCGTCACGGGTCGTTCGCCTGAGTTGGCCCAACGGGCCGAAGTTCGACTAAAACTACGGCGTGACTCAGGCCCTCGCCGCCGAACCGGCGGTCACCACTCGCCAGCGCCACCGCCCCGACAAACCGTCCATGCTGGCCGTGGGGGTCATCATCTGGCTGGGCTCCGAGGTGATGTTCTTCAGCTCGCTGTTCGCCTCGTTCTTCACCATCCGTGCCCACGCCTCGGTGTGGCCGCCGCCGGGGACCCACCTCGACACCGTTCGGGCGGGGATCTTCACACTCATCCTGGTGGCCTCCAGCTTCACCATGCAGAAGGCCGTCTGGGACCAGGAGCGAGGTGATCGCAGCAAGGCCAAGATCTGGGTGGGTGCGACCCTGGTTCTCGGGGCCCTGTTCGTGGCCAACCAGTTCTACGAGTGGGTCAGCCTCTCCCACGATCCGGCCACCAACCCCACCCACACCGCGTTCGGGTCGCTCTTCTACATCATGTCGGGGCTGCACGGCCTCCACGTCACCTTGGGCCTGGTGGCGATGATCTTCCTCTTGGCCCGACTCCGGGGTCCCAAAGGCGACCCGGGGGAGACGGCGGTCTTCCAGAGTGTCAGCTACTACTGGCACTTCGTGGACGTGGTCTGGATCGGCCTCTACGCCTGTCTCTTCCTCCTCAAATAAATGGGAACCCGGACCCGAACCGTGCTCCGCGCCAGAATCGTGGCGCCCGCAGCCCTCGTGGGATGCGTGGCCATCGTCGGCCTGCTGACGTTCGCGCCCGGAGCGGCCCAGGCCGACTCGACGACCACCACCTTGGTCGCCACCCCGAGCGGTGCCGCCGCCACGCCGTTCAGCATCCCGACCACGACGCTTCCCAAACTCACCACCACCGCCACGACCGAACAGCCCCACGTGACCTCGGTGACGCCGGACGGCGCCGTCAAGTACGTAGCGCCCTCCAACCAGACCGGCCTCTTCTACGTGACACTGCCGAAGGCCTTCGAGGCGCCCGGTCAAGAGCTGTTCGCAGCCAACTGCGCGAGCTGCCACGGAGCTCAGGCCCTCGGCACCACCCGGGCCCCGAACCTGCAAGGGCTCGGCGCCGGCACCGTCGACTTCTGGGTTTCCACGGGCCGGATGCCGCTGGCCAACTCGAGCGTCCAGGCCATCCGCAAGCCACCACGGTTCAACCGCCTCCAGACCCTCGAGATCGCGGCCTGGGTACAGTCCCTCACGCCGGGCGAGGGCATCAAGGTGCCGGTGGTCAACACCAACCACGCCGACCTCGAGGCGGGGAACACCTTGTTCACCCTCAACTGCGCCGCCTGTCACACCATCACCGGCGCCGGTGATGCCCTCATGGACGGGGCCTACGCCCCGAGCCTCCACCTGGCCACCACGACCCAGATCGTCGAGGCCATCCGTTCCGGCCCGGGGAACATGCCTCACTTCAGCGAAGGCAACATCACCAACACCGAGGCCCGGGACATCGCCTCGTACGTCCACGGGGTCATCCAGCATCCGGCCAACCCCGGCGGCGTGGGCCTCGGTGGAATCGGTCCGGTCGGTGAAGGCTTCGTCGGCCTCCTGGTCGGCGTGGGCGTCCTGATGCTCGTCTGCTTCTGGATTGGAGAGCGCACGTGAGCGACGAGTCCCCCGTCTCGAAGGCCCGCTTCCGCCGGCCGCCCTAGACGACCCCCACCTGCAGCCCTACGCCAAGAGGCCCGAGGCGGCCCAGGCGGTGGCGGCCATCGCCCTCGTGATCGGGTTCCTCGGGTTCATCGGCTTCGGTGTGGCCTACTGGGTGGTGGCCAGCACCCAGTGGGAGGCCATCACCTTGGGCATCGGGCTGTTGGCCCTCGGCTTCGGAGTGACGGCCTGGGGCAAGTACCTGATGCCCCAAGGTCCCTTCGTCGAGGAGCGCCACGAGTTCCACTCCACCGACGAGGAGCGCGAGGCCATGACGGCCGCCATCACCCAGCGCGGCGGGATGGTGGTCAAGCGGCGCAAGCTGCTCGGCGGCCTGTTCGCCCTCGGGTCGACGGCAATGGGCATCGTGCTCTTGTTCCCGCTTCTCCGCTCGCTCGGCCCCAAGCCCGCCAAAGCCGAGAACACCACCGGACCCACGGCCGATTCGCTCTACACCACCAACTGGAAGAAGGGGAGCCAGCTGGTCACCGTGGACGGGCGACCGGTGACGGTCAAAGACCTCGACGTCGGCGGGGTGCTCACCGTCTTCCCTCGGGGCTTCGCCGGGTCGTCTCCCGACCAGGTCATCCTGATCCGCCTGGCCGAGCAGCTCCAGGTCCTCACCCCACCGGGAAAGACCAGTTGGGGCGTGGCCGGCTATGTGGCCTACTCCAAGATGTGCACCCACCTCGGGTGCCCGGTCGGCCTCTACCAGGAACAGACCCAGCAGCTGGTCTGCCCCTGTCACCAGTCCATCTTCAACGTGCTCGCCGGTGCCGTGCCTGAGTTCGGGCCCGCCCCCCGCCCCCTGCCTCAGCTGCCCATCACCGAGGACGCCGACGGGTTCCTCGTGGCTCAGGGCGGCTTCAACCAGGCCGTCGGGCCGGGATTCTGGGAGCGGCCATGATCGACAGCGCCATCGACAGCTCCCTCAAATGGGTCGACGACCGTCTGGGTGTGGCCAAGGGCGGCCGCACCTTCCTCGACAAGATCTTCCCGGACCACTGGTCCTTCATGCTCGGGGAGATCGCCCTGTACTCCTTCGTGGTGCTGCTGGCCACCGGCGTGTTCCTCTCGCTCTACTACGTGCCCTCGGCCCACGAGATCGTCTACCACGGCTCCTACGTTCCCCTCCGCGGCCAGCGGGTGTCCGAGGCCTACGCCTCGTCGGTGGGGCTCTCCTTCGACGTGCGATCCGGGCTCCTCATGCGCCAGGCCCACCACTGGGCCGCCGACATCTTCCTCGGCTCCATCGCCGTGCACATGGCCCGGGTGTTCTTCACCGGCGCCTTCCGCAAGCCTCGCGAGTTCAACTGGATCGTCGGCGTGACCATGCTCATCTTGGGCATCGTCAACGGCTTCCTCGGCTACTCCCTCCCCGACGACCTGGTCTCGGGGACCGGTATCCGCATCGCGTACTCGATCATCGAGTCCATCCCACTGGTGGGGAGCTATCTGGGCTTCCTCGTCTTCGGTGGGAACTATCCGGGCAACGGGGTGATCATCCCCCGGTTCTTCATCCTCCACGTCCTGATCGTGCCGCTCATCCTCATCGGCCTGCTGAGCGCCCACCTCGGACTGCTGGTCAAACAGAAGCACACCCAGTTCAAGGGGAAGGGCAAGACCGAGCACAACGTGGTGGGCTCGCCGATGTTCCCGACCTTCATGGCCAAGACCACCGGATTCTTGTTCATGACCACCGCGGTGATCTTCCTCCTGGGTGGCTTCGCCCAGATCAACCCGATCTGGCAGTTCGGCCAGTACGAGCCGTATCAGATCTCCTATGCCGTGCAGCCCGACTGGTACATGGGCTGGCTCGACGGCGCCTTGCGCATCATGCCCAGTTGGGAGTGGGTGGGCTGGGGCCACACCATCCCGCTGGAGGTCTTCTTACCCGCCGTCATCTTCCCGGGCCTGATCTTCAACATCCTGCTGATCTGGCCGTTCATCGAGACGAAGCACACCAAGGATCTCGCCTACCACAACCTGTTGGACCGACCCCGGGACCGCCCCATGCGCACCGGTGCCGGGGCGGCCATGCTGACCTTGCTCGGGATGACCTTCTTCGCCTCGTCGACCGACGTCATGGCCAACTTCTTCGACCTGCCGCTCAAGTCGGTGCTGTGGTTCTTCCGGTTCGCCGTGGTCATCGCGCCGATCATCGCCTACTTCCTCACGGTCAAGATCTGCCAGGAGATGCGGGCGGCCGAAGGGATCGGCAAGCGCAAGCGGGCGCTCATCGTCTCCCGGTCGGAGAGTGGTGAGTACACGACGGTCGAGTCCGAGCCCCGGCCCGGTGACGGCATCGAGGAGCTCGATGCCGTGCCCGTGCCCACCTTCATCGACCTGGTCCCACCAGAGCTGGCCACCGGTGAGGGTGTACGGCGGGTCATGCGCTGACCGCGGCGCGGCTTCTCCCTGGCATCGGGGATGCGGGTGACACGGTGAAGCGACTGCAGCCCATGGCAGCGGCACCTTTCGGTGCCCCGGTCAGATGCGGCTCGACTACCGGGCGCCGTCGTTCGAGGATCCGGCTCCATTCATGAGTGAGCGGACGGCCACCACGGCTCGAAGCACCGAAGATCCGGTGGCTCAGGGCACGGTCGGCGAGGCATCCGCCACTTCGTCTGACGAGGTTGTGTCGACACGGGGGAACCGGACGAGGAGCCATCGTCGAGAGGCGCCCCGGTCATCGGTGGATCGCTCTCCCGACGGCGGTTCACGGTGGCCCTGGCCGGCATCACCCTGTTCGGCCTGGCCTTCCGGGTGGGCTACATCCTGTTGGTCACCATCAAGGAGAACAGCAAGATCTACGACTCCCTCTGGTACGGGGTCACCGCCAACGGTCTCGCCCAGGGGACATTCTTCCGGACACCGTTCGGCACCGCGCCCACCGCCGCCCACCCGCCGCTCACCACCCTGGTCCTCGGGCTGGTAACCCTCCCCTTCGGTGCTCACACCGGTACCGGTCTGCAGCGCATGACGATGGCCGTCCTCGGAGCCGGTGTGGTCCTGTGCGTGGGGCTGTTGGGCCGTGCCGTCGCCGGACCGTGGGTGGGACTGGTGGCCGCCGGTCTCGCCGCACTGGCTCCCAACTTCTGGATACCGAACGGGATCCTCATGTCCGAGACGCTGGCCATGCTCGGGATGGCCCTGATCCTCTTGTGCGTCGTCCGCCTCATCCGCTCGCCCACCTGGGCCGGCGCGGCGCTGCTGGGCGTGGCGTGCGGGGCCGAGGCGCTGGTGCGGGCGGAACTCATCTTGTTCGTGCCCTTCCTGCTCGTGCCGGCGGCCTTCGCCGCCCGACCGGCCGGGCTGCGTCGGCGTTTCGCACTGGCCGGTGTGGGTGTCCTGGCCGTCCTCGTGGTCCTCGCTCCGTGGGTGGGTCGGAACCTCGCCACCTTCCACGACCCCACCTACATCTCGACCGGCGACGGCCTGGCCCTCCTCGGCTCCAACTGTCCCGAGGCCTACAGCGGACCGGGCCTTGGGACCTGGCACATCAACTGTGTGGCCTCCCTGCACGGGTCCGACGAGTCGGTGACGTCCGCACTCGACCAGCACGCCGCCATCCAGTACGCCGAGCACCACGCCAGCCGACTTCCCGTGGTGGTGCTGGCCCGGATCGGCCGGCTGTGGGACTTCTACGAGCCGTTCCAGATGGTCCACGTCGACGTGAACGAAGGCCGCCCGGTCCCGGCCGCCCGGGCCGGCCTGTTCGTCTACTACGCGCTGCTTCCTTTCGCCGTTGCCGGCATCGTCGTGCTGCGCCGTCGCCGTGCTCGCCAGTGGTTCCTGTTGGTGCCGGCCGGGGTGCTCACCCTGGTGAGCGCCTTGGTCTACGGGACCGTCCGGTTTCGGGCCCCGTTCGAGGTCTGCCTGGTGGTGCTGGCAGCACCGGCCCTCGTCGTCGCGGCCCAGTGGTTCGGCCACCGCGTCCTCGGCGTGGGTCAGGCCGGTCGGCACCGGGCCGGGCGCCCCGCGCCCGGGTCGGCCGGTCCATGACCGGTGACAGGGCCTCCCTACGATCCCCGGAGTAGGGGAGGGATGTGGTCGGCGGGGACGGCCACCACCGCACACAGACAGGCATGGCGCACCACCGCTCGGTTGAGGGCGGCCAACCGGTGGACGTCGGTGAGGGCGATCCCGGACGCTCCGGTCACCACCAGGCCCACGTCCTCACTGCCCAGGGCACCGATCTCGTCGGAACGGCCCTCGGCCGCCAACCGGTCGGCCATCGACCGCTGGAGGGCGACCAGCTCGGCCTCCTTCCGGGCCGGGAGTGGATGGGAGACGGCCAGGACCGTCACCCCGGGGATCCGGGTGACGAGGCTGTAGAGCTCACTCTCTTCGATCACGTACCACACCGCGCCGACCTGGGAAGGCACAGCCGTCCGGGTGGGGCCGAACTGGAAGCCCAGATCCCGGTCCACGTAGACCGAGTCCCCTTCCCGGGCCAGCTGATCGACCAGGGCGGCGTGGAGGCCTCCCAGCGGTGTCCCGTAGACGCGGAGGAGTACCTTGCCGCGGGGCTGATGGTCGTGGTTCAGCTGTCCGATGATCGACTGCGCCACGGGCTCCATGGGGAACACCGGTCCGACGGCCCTCGCCACCGTGCGGGTGAAGCTGATGGACGCCACCGTGGTCACCACGGCCAGCACGCAGCACACCGCCACGGTGACCAGGCGGCGTGAGACGGTGACCGTCTCGGCCACGACCACCAGGCTGAGGATCACCACGGCAGCGGCAACCGGAATGCGCCAGAGGAACAGATAGGGGAAGGCCGGACCGGTGAGCAGGGTGAGGGCGAGGATGCCGGAGAGCCCGGCCACGGCCACGAGCTCGACCAGGGCCACCAGATCGGCACGCCGGCGCCAGCGGGCCAGGGCCCAGCTGATCCCGAGCAGCAGCGCCGGCAGGATCAACAAGGCGGCGGACGACGGCGAGGTCAGTGAGGTGTACTGATTGACCGGGTCCACCCCGCCGAGCCACGGCGGGCGCCAACGGAACTCGGCGGCCAGGTAGCCCAGCGCGTGGTTAAGGCCGAGGGAGACCGGGGGGTGGGTGGGGCCGATCCCGAGCGAGTACTGCACCAGCCGGGTGAGATTGCCCGGATAGTGCCGCGCCGTGTCGACGACGACCGGGACGAACCACAGCACAGCCAGCACGGCGAGCGGCGCCCGCCACAGCTTCCACCCACCGAGGTGGCGACCGGCCCGGCGCTCGGCCACCACCAGGCGGACCACGGCCCAGAGGGAGACGGCCATCACCGGGATGGCGTAGCTGACATGGGTCTGGATCAGAAAGGATCCGACAAAGGCCATGCCCACCAGGCGCCGGCCCTGCCCCGATCCGACCAGCCAGGCCTGCAGGAGCAGCAGGGTGAAGAAGGGGAAGGGGAGGTAGGGGTTCCACAGCTGCAGGTAGATCCACGGTCCCGTGGCCCAGTAGGACAGGGTGACCACGGCGAGCCACGGAACCATCCAGCGCAGACCGCCCGACTTCCAGGACAGTCGGGCGATCCACGCCACGGCGATGCCCTGGAGGAGGATGCTCCCGACCAGCGAGGCCCAGGCCCGCTGGCGCGCCACGCCCGAGAACAGCGCCAGCAGGTAGTACATGGTCGGTCCGGGGTGGTTCCAGCCGAAGCGGCTGTACGGGCCGGTGAGCGGGGTGTCCGACGAGAACGTCCATACATCGCGAATGCGCAGATCCAAGGTGGCCTGGTCGCCCGTGGGGATGTAGACCCGACCCCACCGCTGGACGAGCACGGTGATGATGGGGGCGAGGGCCACGGCAGTGATGGCGAACGCCACGGCCCATCGCACCCATGGGCGCCCCGTGGGCGGAACGGGGGGCACCGGTTCGACAGGGTCGATGGGGACAGGAAGAGCCTGGTCGACGAGGGCCACCGGCGTAGACGTCAGGGGAGACGCGGCAGCACCAGGAGCCCGCTCACCCGTGTCCGATCATCGGACGAGACAGTAAGGGACGGTCCGAAGGCGGTCAACACCTGAGGCCGCCCCGGGCCGCACCTAAGATCACCCGATGACGACCACCTCACTCCGGCCCCCCGACCTGGTAGCGCACGCCCGGGCCCACTGGTCGGCCGACGTCCTGCCCCTCTTGGTGACCTATACGGCCATCCCCGGGGTGTCCCCGGCGTACGACCCCGACTGGGAGGACCACGGCCTGCTGGCTCAGACGGCCGACCTCATGGCCGAGTGGGCCGAGCAGCGCCCTCTGCCCGGGGCGACCGTCGAGGTGGTGCGCCTCCCCGGGCTCACCCCGACCGTCCTGGTCGATGTGCCGGCCACCGATCCGGAGGCCACGGGCACAGTGCTCGTCTACGGCCACTACGACAAACAGCCACCGTTCGACGGCTGGACGAAGGGACGGGGACCCTGGACGCCGGTCGTCGACGGTGACTGGCTCTACGGGCGGGGGGTGGCCGACGACGGCTACGCCCTGCCCTCCACACTCCTGGCCCTGGAAGCCGTGCGGGCCGCCGGTGGTCGCCACGCCCGGTGCGTGGTGCTGGCCGAGGGCTCCGAGGAGAGCGGCAGCCCCCACCTCCGCCAGGTCCTTGCCCACCTGGCCGACCGGATCGGCGTTCCCGACGTGGTCATCGCCCTCGACTCGGGCAGCCCCACCTACGAACGGTTGTGGGTGACCACCTCCCTCCGGGGGGCGGTCTTCGGCACCCTCACCGTCCGGGTCCTCGAGCACGGGATCCACAGCGGCTCAGCCGGGGCGGTCGTGCCCTCCTCGTTCCGGATCGCCCGCCTCCTCCTCGACCGCATCGAAGATGCGGCCACCGGCGATCTGCTCCTCCCCGAGCTCCGCGTCGAACCCCCCGACGGTGCCCTGGCCGCCGCCGCCCAGCTGGTGGCGGCCCGGGAGGGGGCCGGTCTCGGGGAGTCCGAGTTCCCGGTGGCCGACGGGCTCGTCCTGCAGGGGGAGAACGCCGCCGACCGGGTCGTGCGGGTGGCCTGGCGGGGATCGGTGGCCGTGGTCGGAGCGGACGGACTGCCACCCACCGCCGACGCCGGAGCCGTGCTCCGCCCCTTCACCACGCTGAAGCTGGTGGTGCGGCTGCCGCCGACCGCCGATCCGGACGCCGCCGCCGGGGCCTTGGAACGGGCCCTGACGTCCGATCCGCCCTATGGGGCGACGGTCGAGTGGCACACCGAGTTGCCCGCCGGCGGTTGGGCGGCGCCCCCGTTGGCCCCGTGGTTGGCCTCAGCCCTTGACGACGCCTCGATGGCCTGCTTCGGCCAGCCTTCGGGTCAGCTGGGGGAGGGAGGGACCATCCCGTTCATGGGGTGGCTCGCCGAGCAGTTCCCGGCGGCCCAGATCCTCGCCCTCGGCGTGCTCGGGCCGGAGTCGAACGCCCACGGACCGAACGAGGGCCTCCACATGCCCACCGCCGAGCGGGTCACGGCCTCACTGGGCCTGTTGCTGGACGCCCACGCCGGTCACACCGGGGACGACCCCGGGCAGTAGGGCTCGGAAATACGGGCGTGGGGTGCGCTGACCCGAAGCGGTCCGCGTAGACCGGTCGGCTCAGACCGTTCCGCCCCGGCGGCTCTCGGCCACGCCGCCGATGGCCGCTGAAAGGATCAGGGCGGCGGCGATCGGGGCCATCCACAGCCCGAAGATGAAGGTCAGCACGGTGAAGGTCGCACCCATGCCGAGCACGAAGGGCCAGATGCTGGATCCGGGGAACGAGTCGATGGTTCCCGCCCCCTCGGCCATCTCGGCGGTGGGGTCGTCGTCGGGCTGCGGCTTCATCTTGTAGGACCACCACAAGTAGTACGAGCCCGGCAGCAGGCCCAACAGGGCCGAGCCGATCAGCATGAGGAAGCCGCCGTCCTCGTAGCTGGTGAACCAGTAGATGATGCCGATGATCCCGAAGAACACACCGATGCCGGCGAGGAAGATGCCGTTCACCCTCATGAAGGGGCACCCACCGTCTCGGGATCCTCGACCTCGGGCCGCGAGGGCCGCGGCGGGCGGTGCTTCACGATGGTCCGGTGCTCAGGGTGGTTGGCGTCCCAGGTCGGGCGCTCCGAGCGGATCGGGGGCA
This sequence comes from uncultured Acidimicrobiaceae bacterium, assembly GCA_963817985.1. GTDB lineage: Bacteria > Actinomycetota > Acidimicrobiia > Acidimicrobiales > RAAP-2 > Bog-756. The sequence continues at coordinate 28,112 of CAWFQI010000020.1, forward strand.
GGTGGGTGTAGTTGTGGTGCGGCGGCGGCGAGGACGTGGCCCACTCGAGTGCGTGGCCGTCCCACGGGTTGTCACCGGCCGGGATGGGGTTGCGCCACGACACCCAGAGGTTGGCCAGGAAGAAGAGGAACGAGGCGCCGATGATGAAGGCGCCCACCGTCGAGATCACGTTCAGCGTGGTCCACCCGTTGGACGGGAGGTAGGCGGCCACCCGTCGGGGCATCCCGTCGAGGCCCACCACGTACTGGGGCATGAAGGTGACCCAGAAGCCGATGAACAGACCCCAGAAGTGCAGCTTGCCGAGGCCCTCGCGCAGCATCCGGCCGAACATCTTCGGATACCAGAAGTAGAACCCGGCGAATCCGGCGAAGACCGCCGTGCCGATGAGCACCTGGTGGAAGTGGGCCACGACGAAGTAGGTGTCGTGGGTCATGAAGTCGACCGGCGGCGACGCCAGCAGTACGCCGGTGACACCACCCATGAGGAAGGCGAACAGGAAGCCGATCGAGAACAGCATGGGTGTCTGGAAGCTCAGTTGCCCGCCCCACATGGTCCCGATCCAGTTGAAGAACTTGATGCCCGTCGGAATGGCGATGGCGTAGGACAGGAGCGAGAAGAAGGGTAGGAGCACCACGCCGGTGGTGAACATGTGGTGGGCCCACACCCCGGTCGAGAGGGCGGCGATGGTCATGGTGGCGAAGACCATGCCCTTGTAGCCGAAGAGCGGCTTGCGGGAGAACACCGGGATGATGTCGGTGACCATGCCGAAATAGGGCAAGGCCAGGATGTACACCTCTGGGTGGCCGAAGAACCAGAAGAGGTTCTGCCAGAGCACGGGCACACCACCGCCTTGGACGGTGAAGATGTGGGTCCCGAAGTGTCGGTCGCAGAACAGCAGCACCACCGCGCCGAACAGCACCGGGAAGGCGATGAGGATGAGGATGGCGGTGACCAGCATGTTCCACGAGAAGATGGGCACCCGGAACATGGTCATCCCCGGGGCCCGTAAGTAGAAGATGGTGGCGCAGAGGTTCACGCCGGTGAAGATGGCCGAGAACCCGGTGAGGGCCAGCGCCATCAGCCACAGGTCGGCGCCGGCTCCCGGCGAGTTGGTGGCATTCGACAGTGGGGCGTAGGCCACCCAGCCGAAGCTGGCTGCACCGCCGGCCACGGCGAAGCCCGACATCATGGTGATCGAACCGCCCAGGTACAGCCAGTAGGAGAGGGCGTTCAGACGCGGGAAGGCCATGTCGGGGGCGCCCACCTGCAGGGGCACGATGTAGTTGGCCAGGCCACCGAAGGCGAAGGGGCCGGCGAACAGGTACAGCATGAGACTGCCGTGCATGGTGAAGAGCTCGTTGTAGGTCTGGAAGGAGACCAGCGAGGACGTCGGCGTAGCCAGCTGGGCCCGGATGACCAGGGCCATGATGCCGGCGATGAAGAACAGCACGAGGGAGGTGATCATGTAGCTCTTGCCGATCACCTTGTGGTCGGTCGACGTGAGCCAGTTGAGGATGCCGGTCGGCCCCTCGTGGTGGGCGTGATCGTCGTGGCCGTGCTCAGCCCCCGGGGTGTGGCCGTCGGGGCCTCCGGGCTCCTCGGGCGTGATCAGCTCGGGTGGTTCGATCGTCGTCGTCATGCGGGTCCCTCTGTCGTAGACATCGCTTGGCTAGGCATTCGATGGGTACACCTTGGTATCGGGCGGCGGATTGTTCTGGGCACCCGAGCCGCCGCGCTGCAGCGTGTTACCCGCCCTCACCTGGGCGGCGGCCCAGATCCGGAAGGCGGCCGGGCTGACCGAGCGCACACTGAACAGCATCTCGGAGTGGTACAGCCCGCAGATCTGGGTGCACTGGCCGAGGTAGGTGCCGTTGTGCAGCACATCGAGGTCGAAGTGGTTGATGACCCCGGGCAGGGCGTACCGGCTGAAGTTGAAGTCCCTCACGTAGAAGCCGTGGATGACATCGTCCGAGACGAGGGTGATCTGGACGGTCTGGCCCGTCGGGACCACCATCTGCGGTCCGTGGTTGAGCGGCCCGTTGGTCGTCTCGCCGGCCACCCCGACGTTGAGCCCCGGGTAGTCGAAGCGCCAGCCCCACTGGAAGGCGGTGACCCTGATGTCGACCACCGGCTTGCCGCTGGAGGTCACCGTGGCCGCGTTGGCCACCGTGGCGTCGACCTTGTTCTCGGTGATGACGGTGAAGAAGAAGAGCACGGCCACGATGAGGACGGGGACGATCGTGTAAATGACCTCGATGGGCACGTTCTCGTGGAACTGCCGCGGCATGGTGTCGTCCCCGGACCGCTTGCGGTAGCGCAGGATGGTCCACAGGATCAGCAGGAAGACGATGCCGCCGACGATGATGCCGGTCGTCATCATCCCCGAGTAGAGCTTGAAGGTGTCCTGACCCTGGGAGGTGGCCCCCCGGCTGGCCCCGTAGGAGGGGTAGAAGTCACACCCGCCCAGCACCAGGGGGGCGCCCACGGCCAGGCCGGCGGCCCAGCGGCCCCAGTGCCGGCGTGGCGCCCGTGCGGCGGTGTCCTCGTCGGACGCGGCCATGGTCGCAGCCGGATGGTCTCCGCGTGGTTGGCGTGGGGTCCGGGTTGTGAATGCGTTCACGGCGATGACACTAGTGGGCACGGGGCCAGAAGTAGAAGTTCAGCGGGGACTTGTTTTGGCCGGCACGTACTCCCTGTTCAGAAGGGTGCCCACGGCCCCGTCAGGAGGGGTCTTCGGACTCCGTCGCAGACGGGCTCTGACCGGACTCCCGCGCCGCCCACGAGAACACCCCGTGGGCCATGGTGGAAGACGCCGCGTCGGCCCGCGCGGTGAAGACGGTGCGCCGGACGTCCTGCACGCCCGGATCGTCCGGGGCGGCCAGCCAGGCCAGTTCAGCCAGGTGTCCGGCCAGGCGCATCGCTGCGCCCTCGCTCCCGTCGCTGCCAGTGGGCGGGGCTGTGGCCAGCAGGGCCAGGGCCCGGTCGGCCAGGGCGCCGGCCCCACCGGCCAGGTCGGCCAGTTCGTGGGCCAGGGCCCGCTCGGGGGCCGGCTTGAGGGTGGCCGGGTTCCCGTCCCACCAGCCGCCGTAGAGCCGCCACACCGTGCGCACGACGAACTCGGGCTCGTCGTAGACCGGGCGCAGATAGGGACGTTCGATCAGGTGGGCCGGGGGCGTCACGGTGTGGATGACCTCGTCCAGCCGGGCGCCGTTGTTCATGAGGGCGAGGGTCTGGCTGACCAGGGATTCGAGGAGGTCGGCGGTGTCGGTGAGGGCCTGGGTCACCCGCTCGGCCCCCATCACCGGGAAGCCGTGACCGGGCAGCAGCACCTCGGGCCCGCCGTCGGGTCCGTCGTAGAGCGCCAGCATCTGACGGAGGGCGTCGGCCCATTCGAGGGGGTACCGCTGGACCTTCTGGGGATTGCCGGCATTGGGGGAGGCCCAGATGAACAGGTCGCCACAGCACAGCACCTTCGAGGTGGGGAACCACGTCCAGGTGTGGTCGTCGGTCTCCCCCTTGGCGTGGTGGAGCTCAGCTCTCGTCCCGCCGATGTCGAGCGCCAGGTGGTCGCGGTAGGTGCGATCGGGATACCGGTACTCCGTCGGCCACTCGAGGGAGTCGATGTTGAACTGACGCCGGTTGATGATCCCGTTGTACCCGGCGGTCATGACGTACCGGTCGAACCGGGCCGGAAGGGCTTCGTGGGCAACGACCACCGGCTCGGGCCACCCCGCCTCGGCCGATTCGGCCGCCCACACCGGCACGCCGAAGACGTGGTCGATGTGGCCGTGGGAGTAGACGGCGGTGTGGAGGCGACCGGGATCCCACGCCCGGAGGGTGTCGTGGATGGTGGCCGCCATGAATGCGCTACCCGTGTCCACCAGCACCAGCCCGTCGTCGGTGCTGACCGCCGAGACGTTGGCGAACGAAGGGACGAAGCCCACGCCGTCGGCCACCTCGGCCATGCCGGTCGACGGGGTGAGCGGATGGACCTCGGTGGTGGTGACCTCCCCGGTCCAGAGCCGGTCGGCGAGGTCGAGGACGTCGCGGGAGCCGGCCACCGCTCAGCGACCTGGCTCGGAGCTCGGGGGCCCGCCCGGATCGGGCTCGCTCGGGGAAGTGATCCGTCCGGTCAGGCGCCCCGCGCCCCGGATGGCCCGTTTGACCTGCTGACTGGCCTCGGGGCCGTGGTCGGCAACGGCCTTGCGGCCCGAAGCCGAGACCGCCCCCGCCGCCCGACCGGCCCAGCGGGCGGCCGCACCCGTGGCCGACGCGGGTGCGGTCCGGGCTTGCTCAGGAGCGGTCGGCTTCGGGGAGGCGACCTCGGCCACGGTGGCTGTGGCCTCGATGACGACGCGGTCCTGCCCCCGGGATCGGGAGCGCCGGGACGGATGCATGTCCGTGAGGGTAGCCAAGCGGATGAGGCCGATGGCGCCGAACTCGATCACGATGACCCCTTCGATGTCCGGACGGAGCGCGGGGATGAGTGGGGCCAGCGCCATCACCACCGCCACCGCCATGAGCAGGGTGCCATGGAGGCGTGGACCGCAGATGCGGACGATGCCGAGGGGGCCGCGAGCGGTGACGGCGAGAAGGACGAGGCCCAGGGCCGCGGCCACCATGAGGCCGCTGTTGTCCACGTGGACCGAGATGTCCACGAGGATGAACGCCACGGCGAGCTCTGTCCCCTGGAGGACCCAGAAGGGGATCCACCGCCGCCGCTTGGCCGGGCGATCGGTGGGTGGGACCACCGGAGCTCCAGCCTCGGTACTCACGACGACCTGCCCGGGACGCGTGTCATCGGGTTCATCGGGTGGTCCAACCGGGCTCGGCGCTCAGGATGCGGTCGCTCGGACGAGCGACGGGTGCGACGGACCGTTCCGGTCAGGAGGTGGGTCCCGGCTGTCCGTCCACATTGACTTGGACGGCCGGGGGGGCGGCCTGGGCCGGAGGGGGGTTGACGGCAGCCGGCGGCGTCACGACAACGGTCGACGTGCCTTTACCGTCCTCGGACGACCCCTCGTCCAATCCCTTCTTGAACTCCTTTTGGGCCGAGCCCAGCGAACGGGCCAGCTTGGGGATCTGAGTGGATCCGAACAGGACCAGCACCACGACCACCAAGATGATGATGCCGTCTACGCCAAAGATCTCTGCAGGTGGGGCCACGTGCACGGTGTGCCTCCTTCTCATGGGCTGCCTAGGGCTGCTGCGACCAGGTTAGACCTGTCCGTCCTGGCTCGCTGTACAGCGGCGCCTCGCGGCGCTCCGGGTTCTTCGGTGCGACCGTGGCGCCTGGATGACCGGATCAGCCGGCGAGGAACACCCCGAGGGCCAGGGCCGCCACCGAGGCGATCGCTCCGATCGCCCCCCAGACGGCCGTGGCCCGCCGGCTGGTGGCCTGCTGGTGGAGGTAGACGGCCGCCCCGGCCAGGGCCACCACGCCGATCTTGATGTAGAGCACGGTCTTCCAGGCCGTCGAGGCATCCCCCACAGCCAGGGCGCCGATGTTCCAGAAGCCGGTCACCACCAGCAGCGCGTAGGCCGGCCAGAGCAGCCGGGCCAGGGCCCGACCGACGGCCTTCGGCGCTTCCTCGCCGAAGGTCCGGACGGTGGGCAGCAGGCCCACCACCGTGAACTGGCCCCCCACCCAGATGGTGGCGGCGAGGACGTGGAGGATGAGGCGGAAGCCGCCCAGTCCGGCCGAGAGCGACGGTACGTCAGCGCCGACCTGGCCGGTGGCGTAGCCCACGAGGGTGTGGCTCACGCCCGGGACCAGCTGGGCCGAGGCAGGATCACTTCCCCGTCCAGTTGGGCTTGCGCTTTTCGGCGAAGGCGATGGGGCCCTCCATGGCATCGGCCGAGCCGAAGACCTCGGGCACCGCCGCGTTGTTGATGGCCCATCCCTCGGCGTCAGGCAGCTCGCCCGCCAGCTTCATGACCCGCTTGGAGGCCCGGACGGCCAGTGGTGCGTTCTCGGCGATCGTCCCGGCGAGCGCCAGCGCCTCGTCCATCAGCTTGTCCGCCGGCACCACCCGGTTGATCAGGCCGAGCTCGAGGGCCCGGGTGGCGTCGATGGGCTCCCCGGTCAGCGCGAGCTCGAGGGCGATGGCCGGAGGGATGCGCTTGGGCAGGCGGATGAGCCCGCCGGCCCCGGCCATCAGACCCCGCTTCACCTCGGGGATGCCGAACTTGGCCCCTTCGACGGCCACTACCAGGTCGCAGGAGAGCATGATCTCGCAGCCGCCGGCCAGCGCCGAACCGTTGACGGCGGCGATGAGGGGCTTGGCGAAGTCCCGCTGGGCGATGCCCCCGAACCCCCCTTTGGCCCCCATGATGTCGGCGGACTCCCCGGCCGTGAAGGCCTTCAGGTCCATGCCGGCGCTGAAGGCCTTGTCCCCGCTCCCGGTCACGATGACCACCCAGCAGTCGTCGTCCTCTTCCAGTTCGTCGAAGGCGGCGGCGAATCCCCTGGACACCGCGCCGTTGATGGCGTTGCGGGCCTCGGGGCGGTTGATGGTGAGGATCTCGATGTGACCCTGGCGTTGGCGAAGCAGTTCGGACATGGCGGTCTCCCCGTGAGCGGTCAGCCTGCCGCCAGACGGTAGCGCGCCGGGCCGGGCTGGACGACCACGGCGCCCCCCACCAGTCCGGGGACGTCGAGTGCGCCCATCGCTTCGACGACCTCGTCGTCGGCGGCGGCCAGCGCCATGTGCCTGCCGTCCCCGAGGCGGGCGATCAGGGGCGCAGCCGTCGGGGTTCCACCGTTGTCCCGAACCGTGGTGGCGGCCACGACGGTGGCCGCTTCGGCCCGGTCGAGCTCCAGAGCGGTCTCGACGGCCGAGGCGTCGATGCGGCCTTGGTCGGCCGTCGTGTCACCGCGTTGGAAGCCGCCCGGGGGTGGTGAGGACCCGTAGAGGCCGAGGGCGTGCTTGGTGATGAACCAGCCGAGCCCGGTGGCGAGACCCAGTCGTCCCGGCCCTCCCTCCCGCAGGAGATCGGTCACGGTGCCGATGCTGTGGGTGGTGTAGTTGTTCCCGGGCCCGCCGAAGTAGGGAAGGCCGCCGGTCACCGTCAGCCCGCGTCGGTCGTTGACGTCCAGGCCGAGCGCCTCGGCGGCCAGCTCCACCGCCGAGGGGAAACAGGAGTAGAGATCGAGCAGGTCGAGGTCGTCCACGCCAAGTGTGGCGGAGGGTCCCCCAGCGCGGCCGGCTGCCTCGAACAGGGCCCGCCCGGCCGCGGCGATGGCCGGGGACCGGCCCGGATCGGGTCGCTCGGCCGGGAAGCGGACGTCCGTTGCTTCTGCCCCCGACCAGACGAACACGGCGCGGTCAGCCACGCCGGCGCGTTGGGCGGCGGCCAGTGAGCAGACCACGACGGCGGCGCCCTGGTCCGACCCGAGGAATGCCGTCATGAGCTTGGTGTAGGGCTCACAGACGATGCGGTTGGTAGGCGAGGGGGTGGCGATCTCGTCGGGCGTCCTGGCCGTCGGGAACCAGGCATAGGGGTTGGCCGAGGCCCGCTCGGAGAACGGGGCGAACAGCTTGCCCATGGCGTGGCGGTGCCCGGCGGCGTCATGGCCGGCCCGAGCCGCCACCACGCTCTCGAACAGTGGATAGACGTGGACCGGCACCATGAGGCCGATGGCCGACTCGGCCGGGCCGACGCCGGGCCGGTCGTCGCCGACCACGGTGTCGGGGGCCAGTTCGGTCGCCCCATCGTGTCTGGGGAGCCCCTCGGTCCGCCGCGCTCGCTGCGACCGGATGGCCTCGGCCCCGGCGATGAGCGTGACCGACAGCCGGCCGGCGACGATGTCCGAGGACGCCCGGTTGACGAGCCACTGAGGGGTGTTTCCGCCGATGGTGGTCTTCTCGCATACGGTCCCGCCATCGGCTCCCGCACGGATACGGCGGGCCAGCTCGGTGGCCGGGGCCGGCCCGGTGCGGGTCATCACGTCGACCACGGTGAGGCGTTCGATGGCGCCCCGCAGGAGGGGGGCATGGGCCAGGGCCGCCTCGCTGGCCCGCTCCATGAGATCGATCGGACTGACGATGAGCTCCCGCTCGATGGACTGGCCGGCCGCCACCACTACGGGGACGCGCTCGGGATCGGGGAGTGGGCCGGTCATCGGAGCACGTGGGTCATCAGGGAGGAGCTTCGAGAGGCGGGGCGTCTCGGGCTGCAAGGTACCATCGCAGACCGACACGGGTGCTAGGTGCTGGCACCGGCCCGAACCGGCACGGAGTGGAAAGGTGGGGACGTTGTCCTCCAGGGCACAGCCAACGGCGGACGGCGGACGGTCACCGGGCCTTCCCGACGACTTCTACTTCGGCGTGGCCACGGCCGGGTTCCAGATCGAAGGGGGCTACAACGCACCCGGCCAGCCGGCCAACAACTGGTTGGCCTGGGAGCACGTCGGGCGGGTGGAGCGCTCCGGGGACGCCGTCGGTTTCTGGGCGGATCCCGACCGCGCCCTCGACCTCGCCGCCGCCATGGGGTGCACCAGCTTCCGCTTCGGGGTGGAATGGGCTCGTGTGGTCCCCGACGAGCGGGGGGTGGACACGACCGCGCTCGCCGCCTACGCGGCCGTGGCCCGGGGCTGTGCGGAGCGCGGACTCGAGCCCTTGGTGACCCTCCATCACTTCACCCACCCGGCCTGGCTAGGTGAGGACCTGTGGCTCCGGCCCGACGCCGTCGCCCGCTACCGGGCCTGGGCCGAGGTGGCGGTCGAGGCGTTGGCGCCCTGGGTGCGGCTCTGGGTCACCGTGAACGAGATCAACGTGCTGGCCATCGGATCGTGGCTCCTCGGCATGTTCCCGCCGGGCCGGTCGCTCGCCTTCGAGGACGCGGCCATCGCCACCGACCACCTGTTGACCGCCCATGTCCACGGCTACGACGTCATCCACCGGGCCCGGCCCGATGCCGTGGTCACCACCAACAACAGCTCCATGAGCGGCTACGCCTACGACCGCATGCTCACCGACGTACTGTTGGCCCGCGGGGCGGGGATCGATCGGACCGAGGTGGAGCCGTGGTTGGCCGAGCGCTCCCGTCTCCACGACGCCCTCCTCCCTGCCGCCGGGATCACCGAGCGGATGGTCCGCCGCCTCGGGGCGGCCACCGCCCCCTACCGGGCACGACGCGTCCCGACCGGCACCCGCTCGTCTGAGAGCTGGGTGCACCGGCGCCGGCCCGTTCCCCGCGCCGCCATCGACGCCGTCTACGACAGTCCCCACGAGCGGACCCTCGATGCCCTCGGTCTCGACTGGTACGACCCGACGGTGTCCCGGCATTTCCGGGTGCCCGGTCATCGGACCTCGGGGGGGCGCAACCCGCGCCCCACCCGGGAGCTGTGGGACGACGTCGCCGATCCCGCCGGGCTGACCGAGTGGCTGCGCGCCCAGCACGACCTGGCGCCCGGACTGCCGCTGTGGGTGGTCGAGAACGGACTGTGCAACCGGGTCCGTGACGGCCGGTCCCTGCCCCGGCTCGACGGTTGGGACCGTCCCCGGTACCTCCGTGAGCATCTGGCCGCCGTGATGTCGGCCATCGACGAGGGCGTGCCCGTCGCCGGCTACTGGCACTGGTCGCTGGTCGACAACTACGAGTGGGGATCGTACGAGCCCCGCTTCGGTCTGGTCGGTGTCGACCGGCCGAGGGACGGCGGGCCGGCCCGCTGGCTCGAGACCGACGCCCTCGGTGACGACTCGGCCGGGGCCTACCGGGACATCATCGCTGGCCTCCGGGCCGGCGACCGCTCCGTGCTCGGGTAGCGACGGTTCCGACGGCGACCGGGCAACGGTAGGCCGGGCTCAGCTCGCCGCCACCGCGCCCAGGTGGGTGAGGACGTGTTGGGCCTCGTCGACCATCTGGTGGACGATGCTGGCCGCCGGCATCAGCGTCTGGATGGCGCCCACTCCCTGGCCCGTCGGGTAGCACTCCCGGTCGGGATCGACGCCCGGCGTGTCCTCGCCCCCGCCCAGGTGGAACGAACCGTCCTCGATGGACTTGCCCAGCTGGGCCGGGAACGGGGCCAGCTGGTCGGGATGGTCGTCGTAGAAGGCGGTCGTCGTGTTGCGCACCACTCGCATCGTCTTTCCCGAGAAGGCCCGGCTGATCGTGGTCCCGTCCTCCCGCGTGCGGATGAGGGCGTCTTTGTACCCGCTCACCCCGCGGGCCTCAGGGGTGGCGATGAACCGGGTGCCGACCCACACGCCGTCGGCCCCGAGGGCGAGGGCGGCGGCCAGTCCCCGCCCGTCGACGATCCCCCCGGCCGCCACGACCGGGATCTGGGATCCCACGGCGTCGACGATCTGGGGGACCAGGGGCATGGTGGCCACCAGACCGGTGTGGCCGCCGGCCTCGGTGCCCTGGGCCACCACGATGTCGCATCCCGCCTCGAGGGCACGGCGGGCGTGGTCGACCTTGCCGCACATGTTGACCACCAAGAGCCCGTTGCGGTGGCAGAGCTCGACCACCTCGGCCGGCACCCCCAGCCCGGCCACGAAGACCGTGGCACCACCGGCGATGATCTGGCCCACCTGGGCTTCGAGGTCACCGGGCATGGCCGTCAGAAGGTCCACCCCGAACGGCCGGTCGGTGGCGGCTTTGACCGCGGCGATCTCCTCGACCATCTTCTCGTTGCTCATCGTGGAGGCCCCAAGGCAGCCGAAGCCCCCGGCCTCGGACACGGCGGTGACCAACGGCGCGTACGAGACGCCGCCCATGCCGGCCAGCATCACCGGGTGCTCGATGCCGAGGATCTCGGTGAGTCTCGTCTTCATGCCTGTCTCCTCTGGTGGTCGATCACGTCTGGTGCGCCGGCGGCCGCCGGGGCCGGCCGCATCCGCAGCAGACTAGGCCCCGAGGGGAGCAGGGCTGCTCGACGTCGTCTCCACCGAGCGCTCGCAGGGTGGCTCAGCTCACGTAGGGGCAGTGGCGACAGCCGCTCTCACAGCACTCGCCCCGTTCCAACAGGTAGGCGGCCGTCAGCACGAACAGGCCGGTGCCCGGATCGGTGTAGCCCGGTTCGTCGGCGGCCATGGCTTCGGCATGGGCGGCGAGGATGCGGTCGCGGTGGGGATGGGTGGGGGAGAGTCGCGACGGGTGCGGCTCGCCCAGCGGTCGCCCGGCGGCCCGATCCGGGCCGGGCTCAGACGGCACGGGGGCCGAGGTCGGCCCGGTAGCGCCGGTGGCGTTTGGAGTGTGCGTGGCGGGGCCGCGGCCGGTTGTGCACCTGGGTCGGGGCCGGGATGTCCGCCTGGTCGGAGACGAGCGACGGAGCCAGCTCCGAGGGGTCGTCTTCGGAGTAGCTCGGTACGAAGTCGCGTTGCCGCACAAGGAAGAGGGAACCGAGCGCTCCGACCGAGGCGACGACGGCGGCGATGGCCATGAGGTGGTCGAAGGTCGTGGTGAACCCCACGCGGTAGGCGCCGATCAGTGCCTCTCGCGCCCCGACCGAGCGCAGCGAGGCCGCGGCCTGGCCGATCCCGCCGCCGCTGATGGCGGTGCTGAGTGAGGAGGCGTCGTGGACGAGGTCCGCCCGGCCGTTGCCGGTGGCATCGAGGGCGGCCACGGTGTTCGGACGGATCTGGCTCAAGAACACCGCACCGAGGGCGGCGATGCCGGTCGACAGCCCGACCTGTCGGAAGGTGCTCGACGACCCGGTGGCCATACCGCTCCGCTCGACCGGGACGACCGACACACTGGCCGACGCCAGCACCGGATTGGAGAGCCCCACCCCGACCCCGGCGGCCAGGAACCCCGGGAGCAGGACCGTCCAGGTGGAGTCGGCGTGCACGGTGGTCATCAGCTCACAGCCGAGGGCGACGAAGAACATCCCCACCCCCAACAGGTAGCGCGACTGGACGCGGACGGTCAGCTTGCCGGCGATGGGGGCGACCAAGAAGGCCAGCACGGTGACGGGCAGGAAGCGGAGACCGGCGGCGAAGGGGCCGTAGCCGAGCACCTCTTGGAGATAGAGGGTGAGGTACAAGAACATGGCGAAGATCGACGCCGAGAAGGTGAACGCGGCGAGGGAGACGCCGGTCATCGCCGGCCGCTTGAACAGTCGGAGGTCGAGCATCGGGTCCCGCTGCAGCCATTCGGCCAACAAGAAGATGATCAGCAACGCTCCCGATCCCACCAGCAGGCCGACGATCAGGTGGCTGGACCAACCCTTGGCGTTCCCCTGGACCAGTGCGTACACCAGCATGAACAGGGCCGAGGAGAAGGTGACGAACCCGATCCAGTCGATGCGACGCCTCACCGGGTCGCGTGAGTCCTCCACCTTGGCCAGGCAGATGATCGCGGCGATCACCCCGAGGGGGATGTTGATGAAGAAGATCCAGCGCCATCCGATGCCACTGGTGATGGCCCCACCGAGCAGAGGTCCGATGGCCACCGCCCCACCGAGCACCGCCCCGTAGATGCCGAACGCCGTGCCGCGCTGCTTTCCCGAGAACGCCTGGGCGATGAGGGCCAGGGAGGTGGACAACATGATGGCCGCCCCCACCCCTTGCACGGCGCGAGAGACGTTCAACATGAGGGGTGTGGTGGCGAGTCCGCACGCCAGGGAGCTGGCGATGAAGACGAACAGCCCGACGGCGTAGACACGGCGGCGTCCGACCATGTCACCGACCACGCCGGCGGTGAGGAGGAACGCCGCCAGGGTGAGGGAGTAGGCGTCGACGACCCACTGGAGGTCGGCGAACGACGAGTGGAGGGACCGCTGGATGTCGGGCAGGGCCACGTTGACCACCGTGATGTCCAACAGCAGCATGAACGTGCCGGTGCAGACGGCGATGAGCGTCCACCACTTGCGGTCCATCGTCACCCCACTCCCGGTTCTGCGCCTGTCAGGCCGTCGGTCGTCCACGGCGTGGAGCCGCCGCTTGTCGTGGGCGCGTTGGTCGCGGTGTCACCCCGGCGGTTCCCCGGGAAGCGACTGCGATCCCCGGAATGTCTAGACCATGGTGTGCCCCCGGGCAATAGATTCGCCCACCTGGCCGACGGGGGACGCGAGCCGCGCCGGGGGCCGTCACGGCCTTCCTCCGCCGTCTCGGGGCAAGGCCGGGCGGGCTCACACGGTGCCGTAGGTGGTGCTCCGGTCCTCTGCCCGGTGGCCGGACTCCACCAGGTCGCCGGCCGCTCCGGTCAGGTCGGCGCACAGCTCGTCGACCACGTCCCGGTGTCCGGCCTGAACGGTGGCGTGCAGGCTGTCAGGGTGGTTCTGGCGGTCGAAGAACCACCCTCCCCGCTCGGCCAGCGCGTCACCCAGGGCGAAGCTGTCGATGCGGCCGTCTTCGGGATCGCCGCCGAAGGCGAACACGGTGGCGTCGGGGGTGCCCCGCAGGGCCAGGCCCGGCGTGGCCACGATGGCGGCCTTGATGGCGGCCGCGGCCCGGAAGGCCTCATCGGCCAGTCGCAGGTAGCCGTCCTCTCCGAGGTGCTGGAGCACGGCCCAGCCCGCGGCGATGGGCCCGGCCGGCCGGGTGCCGGCCATGCTCGGCGACCCGTAGAGGCCGCCGAGCCAGTTGGTCGTGACGAACGGCTGCAGGCGTGCGAGCGAGCGGTCCCGGTAGGCGATGACCGAGATCCCCTTGGATGCGTACCCGTACTTGTGGAGATCGGCCGAGATGGAGGTGACACCGGGAACGGCGAGGTCCCACGGCTTGGCCACGTGGCCCAGCCGGGTGAGGAACGGGAGCAGGAACCCGCCGAGGCAGGCGTCGACGTGACAGAGGACGCCGCGGGACGAGGCCACGGCGGCCAGCTCGGTCACGGGGTCGATGATTCCCTGGGGGTACGAGGGAGCCGACGCCACCACCAGGACCGTTCCGTCGTCCATGGCATCAGCCATGGCGTCCACGTCGGCGGAGAAGTCGGCACGGACCGGGATGCGCCGGGACTCCACGTCGAAGTAGTGGGCGGCCTTCTCGAAGGCGGCGTGGGCACTGGTGGCCAGCACCATGTTGGGCCGCTCGACGCTCCGCTCGGCCCGCCCCCAGTCCCGGGCGGTCTTGGTCGCCTGGAGGAGCGACTCGGTGCCGCCCGAGGTGAGGAAGCCGCGGAGTTGGTTCCCCTCGTCCGCGGGCAGCCGGTCACGCCCGAGGAGCCCGAGCGAGATGTCGACGATGTCCTGTTGCATCCGGCCGAGGCTCGGGAAGACCTCGGTGTTGAGGGCGTTCTCCGCCGAGTACAGGGTGGCCGCCTCCTCCAACAGGCGGTGGACGGCCTCGCCGGCCGAGTAGACCAGGCTGAACACCCGTCCGCCCCGCCAGTCCCGGTCGTCGGCCCGCAGCCCGGCCATCGTGGCCAGCACCTGGTCGGCAGGCAGGCCGTGGTCGGGAAGACGGGCGGGAGGGGGTCGGTCGGCCATCGATCCAGCCTACGGCCGGTGGCCGGGACTCAGGTGATGTCGCGGCGGGTCAGGATGAGCGAGCCGACGGCGGCGAAGGCCAGCCCGTAGAACAGCATGAGCAGGGCCCCCTGCCACCAGTTGAACAGCCCGAAGTCGACGCCCCGTCCCCGGGTCAGGTTGGCGGCGGCGATGGCCGCCCCGGTGGGCACCCAGCGCTCGGCCCCGTGGACCAGGCTGACCAGGATCCCCTCCAGGATGATGAACCAGCCGAGCACGACGATGATGGCGGCCACCTGATTGGTGAGGACCGACCCGATCCCGACCCCGAGGATGGCGAAGAGGGCGAAGACAAGGATCATCCCGGGCGCCACCGCCGGGATCTGGTGGACCATGTCGGTAAACGAGCCCCCTCGGGCGGACAGCGTGAGGCCGCCCCCGATGATGGTGGCCACCAGCATGATCACGGCCAGCACCGCACCGCAGATGGCGGCGAAGACCAGCTTGGCCGCCACCAGCTTGGCCCGGACCGGGGTGACGAGGAACGAGGTGGTGACCGTCTTGTGGCGGAACTCGGTGGTGACGATGAGCGTCCCGAGCAGCAGGGCGAAGAGATACCCCTGGAATCCCGCCCCCACCAGATTGCGCAGCTGCTGGGTGGTGTGGGGCACCGTGTAGCCCGGCTGCGGACCCGGACCGCTGAAGTCGGGACGGGTGAGGAAGATGACCAACAAGAGGAGGGCGTTGACGATGAGAGCGATGCCGGTGAGGACCCATGGCACCGCCGTCGTGCGCAGTTTCAGCCACTCCGAGCGGATGGTGGCGATCATCGGGCGTCCCCGGGCATGGGGGCGACCCCGCCTCCCATGTGGTTGGGGTCGGCTGCGTCGAACCCGTGGGTCAGGCTGAGGAATACCTGTTCGAGGCTGCCCCGGTCGTGCAGCAGTTCGTAGAGGACGATCTGGTGCTGGGCGGCCAGGGGTCCGAACCATTCGGGGGTGGCGCCGGCGATCGACAGGGTGTCGTCGCCGGTCTGGACGTAGCCCACCGGGATGGAGTCCAAGACGGCCCGCAGGCGGGCCATCTCCGGCGTGCGGATGCGCATGCCCGTACTGGTGCCGGCCTGTTGGGCGAGGTCGGCGAGCGTCGTCTGGAGCACCAGCTTGCCGTGGGACACGATCACGACGTCGTCGACCGTCTCTTCCATCTCCGAGAGGAGGTGGGAGGAGACGAGCACGGCGTGCCCGATCGACGCCTGGTGGCGGATGAACGTGCGCAGCCACGAGATCCCCTGCGGGTCGAGGCCGTTGGACGGTTCGTCGAGGATGAGGACCTCGGGGTCCCCGAGCAGAGCGGTGGCCAACTGCAGGCGCTGGCGCATCCCGAGGGAGAATTTGCCCACCCGCCGACGGGCCACATCGGCCAGTCCCACCAGCTCGAGAGTCTCGTCCACCCGGGTCATCGGTAGGCCGGCCCCGAGGGCCACCGACTTCAGATGGTCCTCGGCGCGGCGGGAGGGATGGAAGCTGGTGGCCTCGAGCACCGCGCCGACGTGGTGGATGGGATGGTCCAACTCGACGTACCTGCGGCCGCCGAAGGTGGCCGTCCCTCCGGTGATCGAGACGAGACCGAGGAGCATCCGCAGGGTGGTGGTCTTGCCCGAGCCGTTGGGCCCGAGGAAGCCGGTAACGCGTCCCGGCGCCACCTCGAAGCTCAGATCGTCGACGGCGCGCAAGGCGCCGAACTCCTTCGAGAGCCCCTTCACTTCGATGGCCGACGGCATGCCAGACGGTACCCCGCACTCCGTGCAGAACTGCGTCATGCCCCGGCTGTGGCGCCAGGGCTCAGCGGGTCAGCAGCGGGTCAGACGGTGGCGTAGATGTCCGAGGGGAGCAGCAGGCCGATGGCCACGACCAGCTCATCGTGGACCCGACCCATGTTGCTCCAGCCGTTGACCCAACCGACCAGGGCTGAGTACCAGACGTGGCCGAGGATCCGGGCCCGGTCCCCGAGGTTGGGCGGATGGGGCTCGCCGATGGCCCGAGTGATGATCCGCTCCATCAGGACCGAGACCTGCTGCTGGCACTCGACGGCGGCCGGGTCGGGGGAGGCCAGTGCGGTGAAGACGGCACCGACCAGTTGGGGCTGGCGGCCCATGGCCCGGAGCGCCCGGTCGAGCGCCTCGATGACCCGCTCGGCCGCTGATTCGCCCTGGGCGGGCTGTTGGGCCAGTCGGTTGTCCAGCTGCTCGACCCAGTGCACGAGCGCCGCGGCCAGCAGATGGTCCTTGCTCGTGAAGTACCGGTAGACGGTACCCATGGCGACGTCGGCCCGGGCCGCTACGTCGCGCATCTGCACGGCTTCATACCCCCCGTCGAGCCCCAGCGTCATGGCGGCGTCGACGACACGCTGCCGTCGAGCCTGCTGGGCGCGCGTCAAGGTGCGTGGCACCGGGCGGTTCGCCATGACCGTTTACCCTACTCGCCAGGGATTTCTCCCTCACATTCCGTCCCGCTCGTCGGTACCATGGGCGCCCATGTCACCCGCCGACGACCCGGAGCTGATCGCCACGACGGACGGACGGGTCCCTGGGCGACGCGGTCGGGCCACCCGCCAGCGCCTCTTGGAGTGCACCGCCGAGCTGCTCGTGGCCACACCGTGGCGCTCGATCAAGGTCATCGACATCGCCCGACAGGCCGGGACCTCACCGGCCACCTTCTACCAGTACTTCGAGAACGTCGAAGCGGCCATCACCGTGCTGGCCGAGGAGTTGGTCGAGGGAGTGGGCGTGCTGGCCGGAGTGGTCGACGGGGACTGGTCCGAGGGGGCCAGCTGGGACACGGCCGTGGCCGTCGTCGAGGGCTTCATGGACTACTGGGAGACCAATCGGGCCGTCTTCCGGGTGGTGGAGCTGACCACCGTCGAGGGAGACCTCCGGTTCCAGGGCCTGCGGGTACGGGCCCTCAACGCCGTGACCGTGACGCTGGCCCGGGTGATCGCCACTCACGCCGAGGGCTCGGGCTCACCGGCCGGCGCCGACCCCATGGCCGCGGCCGGCACGCTCATCGCCATGCTGGCCCAGGTGTCCGGCCACCGCTACGGCTTCGAGTTCTGGGGCATCCGCACCGCGTCGCTGGTGGACAGCCAGGCCCGGCTGCTCCACTGGTCGGTCACCGGGCGACCCGCACCCGAGGGGGCGAAGGTGGCCGGCTCCGACGTGCCCCTGCCCCGCACCGGACCCGTCGTCGGGGGTGGTGCCGCCTCGTCACGGACGGCCCAGGTGAAGGCGGCCTCGGCCAAGGCTGCGTCCAAACGCTCGTCGGCCAAGCCCAGGACCACCTCGTAGCCAGCGGGTCCGTGGAGTCGCGGCGGACCGACTCGGCTCAGCGGAGCGCCACCGGTGCCACCGGCGAGCCGAGGGCGTTGGTGAAGGGCAGCGGCGAAGCATCGAGGAGGAACTCGTAGCGGCCGTCGACCGCACAGGCGTCGGCCAGTTCGTCGAGGAACCAGTTCTGCCCTTGGGTCATCCCCATCTCCACCAGATGGAGAAGGTGCACGGGTAGGAACAGTGCGGGGTCCTCGCAGGGATAGACCTCGAGGGGCAGGGTGTCGATGGCCACCGCAGCCACGTCGTGGTCGTGGAACCACTCGGCCGTGCCCATCGTCAGTCCCGGGCTGGCCATCGAGTAGGCGACGAGGTCACGAACCGGCTCCGCACCCCCGAGGCCGGGTCGGCCGGGCAGGGCGAGGTGGGCCATCTGTCCCGTGCGGACGAGCACCACGTCCCCGGGCTCGACGGTGACACCGCCGAAGGCGCAGGCGGCGTCGAGGTCGTCGGGTGAGATGGGGTGGCTCGGCTCGAGGATCTCGACGTCACGGCTCCGGGCCACGTCGAGCAGGATCCCTCGGGAGACGACCGTCCGGATCAGGTGGATGCCCAGTCGGCTGGCCCCGGCCTCGGTGATGGTGGCGGCGGGTACGCCGTTGTAGAGGCTGCGACCCTCGGGCCCGAGCCCGTAGGCGGCATGGCCGAGACCGTCCCAGTGGGTGGCGCACTGCATGGCCAGGGTGACCACGTCTTCGGAGAAGGCGATCCACCCGGGATCATCACCCATGACCTCGTTCACGCTCACCATGGTGCGCGTGGGGTTCACCCGGCCCTTGATGAAGCCGAGTTGGATCCCTTCTTCTGCCGAAAGGGGGAGAGCGAGTGGGAAGGCGGCGCCGTCACGGACGGCGGCGATCCCCCGGAGCCGGGCCGCCTCATCGATGAGATTGAGGGTGCCGATCTGATCGTCTGGGCCCCACCGTCCCCAGTTGGACACCCGGGCCGCCAATTCGGTGAATGACGTGGGGACCGACGGCGATACAGGCACGGGCATGGCCCTGTTGTAGCCCAAACGGGCAACAGTTTTCGTCGGATCGCGCCGATAGGAGAGGTGAGGGGCGCAAGCCGACGTATGAGGGATTAGCGCCATGACTGCAGTCCAGCCGGAGCCGATCGGGGCCCGGACCCAGCCACGAGCCGCCACCCCCGGCCGGTTCCGTCCCATCGCCGCGGGCGTCTCCGTCCTGGTCACGGCGGTGGTGGTGATGGCCACCGTCTTCACCCTGGCCCAGGGGGTGGCCTCGCTCCCGACGGCCGCCGCCGGTGTGCCCGCCTCCGGGGTGGGCGCCGTCCAGGCGCTCTACGCCCAAGATCTGGTGGCCCGGATCAACGCCGAGCGGGCGGCCCGGGACACCTTGCTGGTCGCCGTCCCGCCCCTCCAGGTCGATGGCGGGCTCAGCGCCTTCGCCCAGTCGTGGTCGGCCCATCTCGCCGCCACGGGTACGGTCGCCGATCCGTCGCTCACCACCTGCACCACGGCCACCCCGGTGTGCATCCTCGCCGCCAACTCCGGGGACACCGCCAACGGCGCCGCCTCATGGCCCGGGGACGGCTCTGACGGCATGGACGGCGAGTACATGGCCTCCACGCCCCACCGCCAGAACATGCTCGGCGCCACGTACACCGACGTGGGTGTCGGGGTGACCTGCAGCGGAGGCCGCGCCTTCACCGTCGAGGTGTTCGGCATCAGCAGTTCTGACATCCCCGCCGCTCTGGCCAGACAGCGTGCCCAGAACGCCGTGCAGGGCCAGCCCGTGCCGGCGGCCCCGGTGGTGGCCGGTGCCCCGAGCGGTGCCCCGGTCTACTGCCCGGGCCAGACCATCGCCGCCGACGGCACGGTCACGCCGACCGGTGGGCAGTACCCCTATCCCTTCCGCGTGCCGGCGGTCGCCGGTGAGCCCAACACGCCGGCTCCGGTGGTGGGTATGGCCGCCACCGCCGACGGCAACGGCTACTGGCTGGCCCGGTCGGACGGTTCGGTGTCGGTCCACGGCGACGCCACCGGTCACGGTTCGATGGCCGGGACCCCGTTGAACGCACCGGTCACCCACATCGTGGCCACCAACGACGGCGGCGGCTACTGGATGGTGGCCAGCGACGGGGGCATCTTCTCCTTCGGCGATGCCGGCTTCTACGGGTCCATGGGTGGGAAGCACCTGAACGCCCCGGTGGTGGACCTCACCCCGACGCCCTCGGGGCACGGCTACTGGCTGGTGGCCAGCGACGGGGGTGTCTTCGCCTTCGGCGACGCCTCGTTCCACGGCTCCATGGGCGGTGAGCACCTGAACGCCCCGGTGGTGGGCATCGCCGCCGACCGGGCCACGGGGGGCTACTGGCTGGTGGCCAGCGACGGCGGGATCTTCGCCTTCGGGGCCCCGTTCCTCGGGTCAACCGGCAATCTCGACCTCAACCGACCGGTCAACGGGATGGCCGCCACCGCCACCGGATCGGGCTACTGGTTCGTCGCCTCCGACGGCGGCATCTTCACCTTCGGCAGCGCCGCCTTCCGCGGTAGCGCGGGCGGCACCTCGCTCAACGCCCCGGTGGTGGGCATGACCGCCGACGGGGCCACCGGCGGCTACTGGCTGGTCGGGGCCGACGGCGGGGTGTTCGCCTACGGCGCACCGTTCCTCGGAGCGGGCTGACGCCGGCTCCGGTGCGGCCTAGCTCGACCAGATGATCGACTGCATCTCCGAGTAGGCCTCGAGCCCGGTGTCGCCGCCGTCGCGGCCGATGCCGCTCATCTTGAACCCACCGAAGGGGGCGTCCATGTTCCGCTGGGCCGTGTTGATGCCCACGTGTCCGGCCCGGAGCTGCTTGGCCACCCGGAACGCCCGCGGGGTGTCACCCGAGAAGACGTAGTCGTAGAGGCCGAACTCCGAGTCGTTGGCGATGGCGATGCCCTCGTCCTCGTCGTCGAAGGGGATGGCCACCACGACAGGCCCGAAGATCTCCTCGCGGGCCACGGTGATGTCGTTGGTCCCCACGACCAAGGTGGGCTCCACGTAGTACCCGGTGGGCAGGTGCTCGGGACGTCCGCCCCCAGCCACCACTTCGCCCTCTTTGCGCCCGGTCTCGATGTGGTCGAGGATCCGCTGCTGCTGGGCGGCCGAGATGACCGGCCCCACGACCGTCGACATCTCCGTGGGGTCGCCGACCTTCAGCACCCCGGCGAACTGGGTGAGCCCGGCCACCACCTGATCGAAGATGCTCCGGTGGACGATGGCCCGGGTGGGGGCCGTGCAGATCTGGCCGGAGTGGAAGGCCCACACCGAACCGATGGCCGTGACCACGCCCTTGATGTCGGCATCGCCGAAGACGACGGCACCACCCTTGCCGCCCAACTCCATCAGCATCCGCTTCATGGTCGGGGCACCGGCCGAAGCGATGCGCTGGCCCACCTGGGTGGAGCCGGTGAACGAGACCATGTCCACGTCCGGCGACGTGGTGAGGGCGGAGGCCGGCTCGGGGCCTTGGGAGTTGATGATGTTGATCACCCCGGGCGGGAACCCCACCTCGTCGAGGACCCGGGCCATCTCGATGACGGCCAGGGGGTCCTGGGGTGCCGGCTTCATGATCACGGTGTTCCCCATGGCCAGGGCCGGGGCCACCTTCCCGGCCATGTTGGTCATGGGGAAGTTGTAGCTGGCGATGGCCGTGACCACGCCGACAGGCTGGCGGTACGCCAAGGCGCTGATGAGGCCTCCCGGGGCCAGCGGGGTGGCCTCGGAGACGACGGGCGGGAGCATGTGCTCTTGGACGTGGCTGATGTCCCGGGAGTAGCGGTCGAAGCGGGCGGCAGACACCGGGACCTGCATCCGCGAGCCGACCGAGGCCGTCGCCCCGGTCTCGGCGATGACCAGGGGAACCAACTCGTCACCCTTGGCCCTGATGGCGGCGGCGGCCTTCTTCAGGAGGGCCAGCCGCTCCTCCACCGGGGTGGCGGCCCAGGCCGGGAAGGCCTCCTTGGCCGCCGCGGCGGCGGCGTTGGCGTCGTCCACCGAGGCGTTCGGGGCCTGTCCGACCACCTGTTCGGTAGCCGGGTTGATGATGTCGTAGGTCCCGTCGCCGGCCTCGACCCACTGGCCCCCGATGAGCAGCTGTGTCTCGTCCTTGGTGATCTGAGCGCCCATGGTGGGTCCCCTTTCGCGGTGGTGGATCGACGTGGATCCTCAGGCGGCCGTTGTCGGCCTCGGTGGCGATATGGCGGCTGGCGACGTGAATCTGACGCCTCGTCAGCAGTGTAGGTCCTGACTGCCCGGGTGGCAGATCGACAGGTGGGTACTCTCGGAGGCCGCTCGGCTGGTCCGATCAGACGCCGGCCAGTGACGGATCGACGGTCACCGTGTCCCGGCCCGACCTCAACAGGCTGCCCGGGAGGTTGCCGGTGGGCTTGCCGTCGGCGATGGTCTCGACCCCGTTGACCAGGACCCGCACCACGCCGATGGCGTCGGCGATGAGCCTCGGGCTGCCCCCGGGGAGGTCGTTGACCAGCGTGGCCGGCTCAGACCCCACCGTCTCGGGGTCGAAGACGAAGAGGTCGGCGCACAGCCCCTCGGCGATCCGGCCGCGGTCGGGCAGGCCGAACAGCTCGGCCGGCGCCTCGGTCATCAGCTGGACGGCGTGCTCCAAGGACACCAGCTTCCGCTTCCGGAGGCAGTCACCGAGGAACGAGGTCGGGTAGTTCGACCCGCACATCCGGTCGAGATGGGCCCCGGCATCGGAGCCCCCCACCATGGCCCCGGGGTTGTCCCAGACCTCCACCCGGGCCTGCCACGAGGCGTCGTCACCGTCGGAGGCCTTGGGCCACAGCACGGTGCGGAGGTCGTCGGCGATGACCAGGTCGAGCAACGTGTCAAAGGGCGGCTTGCCCTGCTCTTCGGCGATGGAGCGGACGTCCCGCCAGCTCAGGCCTTCGTTCTCGGGAGCGAAGGTGTCGCCGATGATGTAGTTGCCCCAGTTGGCCAGTCGGCGGAAGACACCGGCTCCCTCGGAGTGGGCCAACTCGTCGAGCTGGGCTCTGACGGCGGGGTCGGACAGCTTCTCGATGCGCTGTTCGAGGGGCAGGCCCATCACGTCCCCCCAGCCGGGGATGAGGAAGAGGGCGCAGTGGTTGCGGAAGCTCATGTTCATGGGCACGAGGGTGGGCATGGTCAATGCCACGATGCGACCGCCCGCTTGCTCGGCGGCCACCGACGCCTCGAGCTGGCGGGTCGTCTTGTCCGGCGTGCGGGAGTCGATGGTCAACAGGTTCCAGTTGAGCGGTCGCTTGGCCGTGGTGGTCATGGCCACCATGAGATCGATCTCCTCGTCGCTGAACGTGTCGAGGCAACCGCTGGTGATGTACTCGAGGGTGGTACCCGGATGGTCACGTACGACCTCGCAGAAGGCCAGCATCTCCCGACGGTCGGCGTTGCGCGACGAGATCGGCTTTCCGTCGCCATCGGAGTGGGTGCGCGACTGGGACGACGAGAATCCGAGGCCACCGGCCTCCAGCGACTCGGCCAGCAGCCGGGCCATCTCGGCCACCTCTTCCTCGGTCGCCACCTCCCCGCCCCGTGCGTCACCCATCACCCAACGGCGCAGGGCGCAGTGCCCGACGAGGAAGCCGGCGTTGACGCCGAGATTCCCCTCGAGCTTGCCCAGGTAGTCGCTGAAGCTGGTCCAGTCCCAAGGGAGCCCCTCTTCCAGAGCCACGAGGGGCATGCCCTCCACCTTGGCCATCATCCTGCGGATGTAGTCATGGTCCTGGGCCTTGATGGGGGCCAAGGTGAAGCCGCAGTTGCCGCCGATGATCGTGGTCACACCATGGAGGTTGGAGGGCGACGCCGTCGGATCCCAGAACAGCTGGGCGTCGTAGTGGGTGTGGGGGTCGATGATGCCGGGGGCGACGATCAGGCCCTCGGCATCGAACTCGGTCGTCCCCTGCTCGCCGACCTCGCCGACGGCCACGATCTTCCCGTCCCGGATGCCGACGTCGGCCCGGAAGCCGGGGGCGCCGGTTCCGTCGACGACAAGGCCGTTGCGGATCACGTAGTCGAGCATGGTGGGGCCCTCCGTGGGTGGTGAGGCTTCGAGCGGTGACGGCTGCTGGGTGCCGTCCATCCGGTAACTGACAGACCGTCAGTTTACGGCACCCCCGGACGTCCCGCTCGACGAGGGGGCTCACCGCCTGCTCGGTCGGCGTAGGGGAGCGGGTGCCGTCGACAGCGGGGATCGAGGCGAGTGCCGGTCGGATGGTAATTTCCCGTCATCCACCACGCCTGGTTCCAGAACCATCTGCTCCCTGCGGTCGTGCTCGTGCTCGGAGCCGGTCTGTTCATCAGGTTCGCCCACTGGGTAGGGGCGCGCCGACGGAGCTGGATCGACGGGCAGATCCGCCTGCAGATCGAGTCAGGCCAGCTGGCCTCCGAAGGCCTTAAGCGGTCGCGGGCGGTCAGTGAGGCCGTCGAGTGGGTGGTCGTGGCCCTGGTCGGCTTCATCACCGCCATCCTGGCGCTCGACCGATTGGGGATCCCACTCACGACCCTGGTGGCGCCGGCCACCGTCATCGGCATCGGGCTCGGCTTCGGCGCCCAGCAGATGGTCGGCGACCTGCTGGCCGGCTTCTTCCTCTTCGCCGAGCACCAGTTCGCCTTTGGCGACGTCATCCGGCTGTCGGTTCCCGGCCAGGCCACCGGGATCACGGGGACGGTCGAGGAGCTGACGCTCCGGGTCACCAAGGTGCGCACCGCCCAGGGCGAGCTGGTGGTGGTGCCCAACAGCGCCCTCCGCCAGGTGACCAACCTGTCCAAGGACTGGTCCCGTGCCGTGATCGACATCCCGGTCTCGGTGACTGAGGATCTCGAGCGGGTGACCGGGTTGTTGAAGGACATGTTTTCCGACATGGCCGGTGATCCCGAGTGGCAGGGCCTCTTACTCGGGGATCCGGTCGTGGCCGGCGTGGAGACCATCGACGTCGGCTACGTGCAGCTCCGGCTCATCGCCCGGACCCTTCCGGGCCGCCAGTTCGAGGTGGCCCGTGAGATCCGGTTGCGGGCCACCACCGCATTGCGCGCCGCCGGCGTGAGCTCCCCGTCGATCGGCGATGGCGTCCCGTGAGCCACGACGAGTCAGGATCCGGTCCCGAAGCGGGCGATGGCGCGGACGCAACTGCCGGGGAGACGGACGCCCCGGCCCCGCCGCGGGCCCGCGCCCCTTGGGAGCGCAAGGACCCGAACAGCGACGACGTGAAGCACAGCGCCCTGGTCGGGTTCATGTCAGTCCCGATGAGCCGTCGGTTCCCCATTCGGCGGTCCACCTTCGTGATGACGGTGGCGTTCATCGGCCTGGCCACGTTGTTGTACTTCAACCCTCCCGAGGCAGCGACGAACACCGGCTCGGGCTTCGTGCTCCACACCTCGCAAGGAGACGTGTTCGTGCCCAACGCCACCGCGGTCAGCACGACCACCACCACCACCACACCTCCCGCGTCCACGACGACCACGTCTCCGACCGCGCCGACCAGCACGGTCTTCTCGGGCCCGCCCGGCACCTCCACCACGACGTCGACATCGACGACCACGACGCGGCCCGGTGGCGGGGGAGCGGCCACCACGACGACCTCGACGACCACCTCGGGGTCGACGGGGGCCAACGGCTTCGGTGGCACCACCACGACGACCTCGACACCCCATTGAGTGCGGCTGCTTGAGTGCGGCTACTCGCCCCACCGTGGGTGGGACGACCGAGACGTTCGCCCGCGGGTAGGTACTCGACCCGCTCCTACTGATCGTCGAGGGCATGACCGGGTGGGCCTGATGGGATCGACCAGCCGGGTCAGCGAGGCAAACTCGGTGGCGCCTGTCCATGGGGGCCACTCGCCGATGTTCGTGGCTGAAAGCCCAGGTCCATGTGCCCCTCTGGCGGTGGGCCCTCGGCCAAGACGAGCGGGACGACGGTGACTGGACACGCAATGAATATTGAGTAAGATACTCAGTATGCTAACGAATCATGAACGGTCATGAGCGTCCGCCATGCGGTGCTGGCGCTCTTGAGCGAGGGTCCCAAGTACGGACTGCAACTTCGCCAAGAGTTCGAGGCCCGGACCGGCGAGGTCTGGCCGCTGAACGTCGGCCAGGTGTACACCACCCTCCAGCGGCTCGAGCGGGACGGACTGGTGGAGTCCGAAGACGACGTCGAGGAAGGTCCCCAGAAGGGATTCCACCTCACACGGGAAGGCCATGAAGAGCTAGCGCGGTGGCTCCGCACGCCACCCGATCTCAGCGCACCACCTCGAGATGAGCTGATCATCAAGGTGATGGTGGCACTGCGGATGCCCGACGCCGACGTCCATGCCGTGATCCAGGTCCATCGGCGGTACCTGGTAGAGCTCATGCAACAGTGGACCCGCCTGAAAGAGGATGAAGCCGGGTTCGACCTCGGGTTCGCCCTGGTCGTCGACGCCGAACTCTTTCGGCTCGACGCGCTGGTCCGATGGCTTGACGCCGCCGAAGGCCGGATCAAGCGCTCGGCATCCGAACCCTCTCGACCCGAGGGCCTTCCGATGCCGAGGCTACGCCGGCGAGTGGGGCTGCGGCCATGAGCATGCTCGAACTGCGCAAGATCTCCAAGGTCTACGGCGAGGGCGCAGCCCACGTCCAGGCGCTGGACGCCGTCGACCTGTGGGTCGACCCCGGAACCCTGGTGGCGGTGATGGGGGCGAGTGGGTCGGGCAAGAGCACCCTGCTCACCATCGCCGGCAGCCTGGAGGCGCCGACCAGCGGCGAGGTACTGGTCGGAGGTGAACCGCTGTCCAGGATGTCCCGTAACGATCAGGCCCGGATGCGCCGGCGCTCGATCGGCTACGTATTCCAGGACTACAACCTGCTGGCCGGCCTGACCGCCGTGGAGAACGTCTCGCTCCCACTGGAGCTTGACGGCGTCTCCGGAAAGAAGGCACAGGCGACGGGAATGGAGGTCCTCGAAGAGCTCGGCCTGGCCGACCGCGCATCGCACTACCCGGACGAACTGTCGGGCGGCGAACGCCAACGGGTCTCCATCGCTCGGGCTGTGGTCGGCGACCGCCACCTGCTCCTGGCCGACGAGCCGTCGGGCGCGCTGGACTCGACCAACGGGGAAGCCGTCATGCGGATGATCCTCGGTGCGTGCAAACGGGGCGTGGCTGCGGTGGTCGTCACCCACGACGCCCAGCTGGCCTCGTGGGCCGACCGGGTCGTGTTCCTCCGGGACGGGCGGGTCGTCGATCAGACCATGTCGCCGCCCGGCCCGGAGTCGTTGCTGCAGTCCACGCCGAACTCATGACCACCACGCTCGAGCGGCCAGCGGTTCGGTCCCGGACCACCAACGGAGGTCTCCCGGCTCGTCGTGCCGTGGTCCGATGGGCGTGGCGTCTGTTCTGGCGGGAGTGGCGCCAGCAGTTCCTGATCGTCGCACTCATTACCATCGCCGTCGCCGCGACCATCGTGGGGTCGACCGTGGCGATGAACAACCCACCACCGAAGGACACTGGCTTCGGGACGGCCCGGTACGCGGCCTCGTTTGGCTCCTCTGACTCGAGGTCGGCGAGGTTCATCACCAGGTTGGAGCAGGTCGGCCCCGTCGATGTCATCGAGAACGAAGCCCTGTCGGTCCCCGGGTCGATCAACTCCTACCAGCTCCGTGCGCAAGACCCCGACGGACCCTTTGGTGGACCGATGCTCTCGCTCGTGTCCGGTCGTTACCCGTCAGGCGCCGGTCAGGTTGCTGTGACGAGAGGGGTCGCCTCGGCATTCCGCCTTCGGGTGGGGGACAGGTGGCGAGTCGGTGGCGAGGAGCGCCAGGTGGTGGGCGTCGTCGAGAACCCCCAGAGCCTCCTGGACGAGTTCGCGCTCGTGTCCCCTGGGCAGGTCCGGAACGCCACGAGCATCACCGTGTTGTTCGACCAGCCAGGGGCCTCGTTGAAGTCGTTCAGAGGCGTCCAGGTCGACACCCCGGCGTCGGTGGTGCAGTCGAACCCGATCAATCCCGAGACGATCTCCCTCGTCGCCCTGGTCCTCGGAATGCTGCTCGTGGCCCTCGTCTCGATCGGTGGATTCACCGTCCTGGCCCAGCGACGATTGCGCTCGATCGGGATGCTCGAGGCGACCGGCGCCACCGACCGTCACGTTCGCCTCGTCCTGAGCGCCAACGGTGCTGTCGTCGGTGTAGTCGGTGCCACCCTCGGGTTCGTTCTCGGCCTGGCCATCTGGTTCGTCTACCGTCCCGATCTCGAGCAGAGCTCCCACCACGTCATCGGCGTGTTCGCGCTGCCGTGGACCGTGGTGGTCACCGCCATGGTGCTGGCCGTCGTCGCGGCGCTGGTTGCGTCATCCCGACCGGCCCGGGCGATCACGAGGGTGCCGATCGTCCAGGCGTTGTCGGGCCGACCGGCTCCTCCGCGTCAGATCCACCGGTCCGTCATCCCCGGTGTCGTCCTCCTCGTCCTCGCCTTTTTGCTGTTCGGGTACAGCGGCGGCACCAACAACGGCAACGGCAGCGGTGGCACGCCGGAGCTCCTGTTCGGGATGGTCCTGCTCGTCCCGGGTCTCATCCTGTTCGCCCCGTTTCTCCTGTCCCTCACGGCCCGGCTCGGTCGTCGGGCCCCGGTCGCCGTCCGGCTGGCGCTACGCGACCTGGCCCGGTACCGGGCCCGATCCGGATCGGCGCTGGCGGCGATCAGCATCGGCGTGCTCATCGCCGTAATCGTGATGCTGGCTGCGGCAGCCCGGTACGGGAACGTCCTCGACTACGCGGGCCCGAACCTTGCCTCCACTCAGCTCGTCCTCAGTACGGCACTGCCGCCGCCGGGCCAGGCGATCGTGCACCGCAACGCCGGCGGCCAGCTGGTTCCGGTCAACGACCATTCCGTGGAGACGGCCACTCCCAGGCAGCTGTCGGCCGCCGCCGGGCAGATCGCCAAGGGACTCGGCGCCCAACTCATCGCCCTCGAGACGCCCAATGCGCAGTTGAACGGGACCCAGAGTGGTCGACAGTGGGACGGTCAGATCTACGTGGCAACGCCGCCGCTGCTCCGGGCGTTCGGGATCGTCCC
Source organism: uncultured Acidimicrobiaceae bacterium (assembly GCA_963817985.1). Taxonomy (GTDB): domain Bacteria; phylum Actinomycetota; class Acidimicrobiia; order Acidimicrobiales; family RAAP-2; genus Bog-756. The sequence goes on from CAWFQI010000020.1 coordinate 56,927, forward strand.
GTCCGCAGTCAGTCCACGGGCGGACATCCTTTCCTCACGGCCCGGTCTCGCCGGCGCCTCGGGACTCGTGCTCAACTACGCATTGGGGGGCAAGTCACCGGACGGTCCGAGCGCTGCCGTTCTCACGCATCCGGTGATCCAGGAGGAAGGGATGCTTCCCCTGGGCACCTCGGCGCCGAACACGGTGATCACCGAGGGCGCCATGCGCCGGTTCCATGTGTCCGCCAGCACCACCGACTGGTTGGTGCAGGGAGCTCAACCCTTCACGGCCGCCCAAATCACGAGCGCCGAACATGCGGCATCGGCGTCGCAGCTCTCGGTCGAGTCGAAGAACGACCAGCCGACGTCCTTCGCGGTGATCGGCGCGGCGACGATCTTCGGGATCCTCATCGCCCTGGCCGTGCTCGCCATGACCGTTGGACTCGTTCGGAGCGAGACGGCAGGCGATCTCCGCAAGTTGGCGGCCGCCGGTGCGTCCAACTACACACGTCGCACCCTGACCGCGGTGACGGCCGGGACACTCGGCTTCCTCGGGGCGCTCCTCGGGGTGGTAGGTGGGTACATCAGCATGATCGGTTGGCTCCGGAGCAACTCGTTGAACGGAGGCATCGGCGCCCTCGGGAACGTCCCCGTCGGCGATCTCCTCCTCATCTTGGTGGGCATGCCGGTGTTGGCGACGGCCGTCGGGTGGCTCGTGGCCGGTCGCGAACCCTCGAGGATTGCCTGGGGCCCGATGGAGTGAAACGCGCCGTTCCCCCACGGTCAGGTCGCCATTCCGTGGCCGTTCCGGCCAGCGAGGTGGCGGTGGGTCAGGCGGTGACGAGCGGGATCACCAGTTCGCCGAAGGCGGCGATCTGGTCGCACTGTTCTTCGACCGAACCGGTGGGGAAGCGGACCTGCACCTGGCCCACCCCGGCGGCGCCATAGGGCTGCAGGTACTCGGCGATCTGGTCGGCGCTGCCCGTCACCGTGCCCGGAGGGAGGTCGAACCCTGCCGTCGGCGGACCGACATGGAACGGCGCGGCGAGGGCCCCGATGTCGAGCGGGGCGCCGGGACGGTACTCCTCACGCAGCCGCCGGAGCTCGACCAACAGGTCCTCGTTGGGGCCGAGGGACTGAGGGAGCCAACCGTCGCCGTACCGGGCGGTCCGGCGCAGGGCGGCCGGTGACGAGCCCCCGGTCCACACCGGGGGACGGGGCGACTGCACCGGCCGGGGCTTGAGCCCGAGACCCGAGGCCTGCCATGTGGGCCCGTCGAGCACCGGGAACTCATCGACCATGCCGGCGATGAGGCCGGTGATGGCCTCGTCGGTGGCCGTTCCACGGTGTTCGAACGCCGGGCCCATCTGGTCGAACTCCTCGGTGACGTGCCCAGCCCCCACGCCACAGATGATCCGGCCACCCGACAGCGCATCGAGGGTGGTGAACTCTTTGGCTGCCCGGAGGGGATGGCGGAGGGCGACCACGTAGATGTGGGACAGGAGCCGGATGGTCGAGGTGATGCCGGCGAGCCAACCCAGGGTGGCCACGGTGTCGTACCAGGTGGTGCTCATGGCACCGGCCAGCCGCTCGGGAATGAAGGTGTGATCGCAGACACCCACGTAGAAGAAGCCGGCGGCTTCACAGGCCAGAGCGACCGCCGCCAGTTCGTCCGGCCCGGCCGAGGTCTCCCAGGCTTGGGTGTAGATGGTGGACTGACTCTGGATGGGGAGTTGCATGCCGAACACCGTGCGCCCGGGAGGGAGCACGGAGACGGCGTCGACAGGGAGGGGGGCCGAAGAGTTGCTCACCGGTTCAGCGTAGGTCGCCGGTCGCCACCGGGATGGCCTGGGCGAGCTGCTCGGCCAGCTCGTCGTCGGTGCCGAAGCGGGTGGCCAGCACCCGGGAGCGCTTGTAGGCCAGGTGGGCGGGCACCTCCCAGGTGAAGCCCATTCCCCCGTGGACCTGGATGCACGAACGCCCATTGGTGATGGCGGCCTCATCGGCCAGCAGCTTGGCGCCCGAGGCCGCCACCGCGGCATCGCCGACGTCGGGTTGGTCGGCTGTGACGGCGGCCGCCTGCACGGCGCAGCGGGCCACCTCGGCGCGGACGGCCATGTCGGCACAGAGGTGCTTCACGGCCTGGAAGCCGCCGATGGGCCGTCCGAACTGCTGGCGGTGCTTGGCGTACTCGACGGCGAGGTCACACAGCCAGGCCGCCGCGCCAACCTGGAGAGCGGCGGTGAGCACGGCGCCTCGGCGGCGCCACCGCTCGGCCACCTCGGGCCCGGCCACCAGAGTCCCCGGGGGGAGGCCGGCCACCGACCACACCGGGGTCAGCGGGTCCATGGGCCGCTTCAGACGAGTCGCGTCCAATGCGTCAGGGTCGAGCGAGGTCACGCCCTCGTGCGACAGGACCAACAGCACGTCGAGATCGTCGAGGTCTTCGACGATCAGGGGGACGACGTCGTTCTCGGTGTGATCGGGTGCCTCGACCAGGCCCACGACCACCGAGCCGTCGTCGGCCCCGCTGATGGTCCCTGCGGCCAGGTGGGACGCCACCAGGGGCCCGGGGACGAGGGCCCGCCCGAGCTCCTCGAAGACCAGGGCCGCTTCGGCTAGCCCGAGGCCGACGCCCCCGGCCGATTCGGGCAGGCAGAGGTTGAAGACCCCGGCTTGACCAAGTTGCTGCCAGCCGTTGCGGTCGACCACCTGGTCGGCCGACTCGAAGGCGCGCAGCCGGTCGAGGCTGAACGCCCCTTCGCACAGATGCCGCATGCCGGCGGCTAGCTCGGTCTGGAGCTCGGTCAGTTCGAAGTCCACGGTCCCGCTTCCACGTCGCTCACGATGCCGGGGCCGCAGCAGGCTTGGGGGGTCCCGAGGGCTCCTTGGGCAGTCCGAGGATCCGCTCCCCGACGATGTTCCGCTGGATCTGTGAGGTCCCGGCCGCGATGGTCAACGAGATACCCCGCAGCCAGTCCTCGACCATGGCCGCCGACGGGAGCTCGCCCAGCCCGTCGGCGCCCTCGACGTCGTCGGCGGCCAGACCGGCCCGTCCGAGCAGTGCGAGGGAGTACTCGCCCAGCTTCGACCTGGTCTCGGTGTAGGCCAGTTTGAAGAAGGTCCCACCGACACCGGGGATGCCGGTGCGGGCGGCCTGGGACACGTTGCGTTTGGTGAGGGCCCACAGGGCATCGAGCTCGGCCCGCAGGTGGCCGGCCTGACGGCGCACTCCAGGGTCGGACCACGCCCCGGTGCGCTGGGCCAGTGCCACCGTGGCCGAGAGGAGTTCGAACGCCTCGAGGAGGTCGCCGACGAACGCCGTGCCCCGCTCGAAGCTGAGGGTGACCATGGTCACCCGCCACCCGTCGTTCTCGTCGCCGACCCGGTTCTTCACCGGCACCCGCACCTCGTCGAGAAAGAGCTCGGCGAACTCGGTGGAGCCGGCGATGGTGGTCAGGGGCCGGATCTCGACACCCGGCGTGTCCATGGGCAGGATGAGCCAGGAGATGCCCCGGTGCCGGCTGTCGTCGGCTCCAGTTCGCACCAGGAGCTCGCAGTGGTCGGCCACCTCGGCGTGGGACGTCCAGATCTTCGAGCCGCTGACGACGTAGTCGTCACCGTCGCGAAAGGCGCGGGTGCGCATGGAGGCGAGGTCGGACCCGGCGTCGGGTTCCGAGAAGCCCTTGGCACCAGACCTCCTCGCCCTTCAGGATCGACGGGAGGTAGCGCTGGCGCTGTTCAGGGGTGCCCTCGGCGATGATGGTGGGGCCGGCGTGGAGGAGCCCCACGAAGTTGACCCCCACATAGGGGGCGTGGGCCCGCTCCAGCTCCTCTTTGAACACCAGCTCCTCGACCGGGGATGAGCCCCGTCCGCCGCCCTCGGTCGGCCAGTCCACCCCGGCGTAACCGGCGTCGAACAACAAGCGCTGCCAGTGGGTGTCGTAGGCGCGCCGGCCCGGCCAATCGGTGGGGGCCGGCTTGGGCGGTAGTCCGGGAAGGGTCTCGGCCAGCCAGTGGCGCAGCTCTCCCCGGAACGCCTGCTCGGCGTCGGTGTAGCGGAGGTCCATGGCGGAGGTCCCTAGGCCGGGGTCCGCGGGTGTCGCGGGGGGTGTGGCGCCGAGCTCACTTGAAGTCGAGGTCGTAGAGCTTGATGGCGTTGCCGCGGACGATCTTGTAGATCTGCTCCTCGGTGAGATCCTTCATCTGCTTCTCGGCGATCTGACGGGTCTCGGGCCAGGTGGAGTCGGAGTGCGGGTAGTCCGACTCGTAGGTGATGTTGTCGACCCCGATGGACTCGATGTTCTTCAGGCCGAAGGCGTCGCTGAAAAAGCAGCCGTAGATCTGGCGGAAGAAGTAGGTGGAGGGAGGCTCAGGAACGATGTCGGCCACGCCTCCCCATCCCCGGTTCTCCTCCCAGACGGTGTCGGCCCGCTCCAGGATGTAGGGGATCCAGCCGATCTGCCCCTCGGCGTAGGCCAGCTTGAGTTGGGGGAAGCGCACCAGCACGCCCGAGAACATGAAGTCCACCATCGAGTAGGTGGCGTTGGAGTGGGTCAGCGTCGAGCCCACGGCGGGCGGTGCGTCCGCCGATGTCGACGGCATCTTGGAGGACGATCCGATGTGCATGTTGATCACCGTTCCGGTCTCCTCGCAGGCCCGGAAGAAGGGATCCCAGTAGTGGTCGGGATCGTGCACCGAGGGCAGCCCGAGGAACGGTGGGATCTCGCTGAAGCAGACGGCCCGCACGCCGCGGTCGGCGTTGCGGCGCACCTCGGCGGCGGCCAGTTCCACGTCCCAGAGCGGGATCAGACACAGAGGGATGAGCCGACCGTTGGCCTCGGGCCCGCACCACTCGTCGACCATCCAGTCGTTGTAGGCCTTGACGCAGAGGAGGGCGAGCTCTTTGTCCTGGGCCTCGGTGAAGGTCTGGCCGCAGAAGCGGGGGAAGGTCGGGAAGCAGAGCGAGGCCTCGAGGTGGTTGACGTCCATGTCTTCGAGGCGGGGCTTGACCTCGTAGGAGCCCGGACGCATGTCACCGTAGGTCACCCCCCGCATGGTCACCTCGTCACGGGGCACCCCGACGGCGGAGTCCACCCGGAGCAAGGGCCGCTTCAGGTCCTCGTAGTACCACCAGTCGGTGGGGAAGCCTTCCGACCCGGGGACCACGGTGAGCTTGCCGCCCACGAAGGTGATCTCGCCCATCGGGGCGCGCACGATCCGCGGGCCCACGTCGTGGTACTTCTTCGGCAGGCGGTCCATCCAGACGTTGGGTGGTTCCACCACGTGGTCGTCGACGGAGATGATCCAGGGCAGTTCGGCCATGGATCGAGTGTACCGCCTGGTCTGACGGTCCGTCAGGTGAGCGGCGGCACCCCGGAGCCGACCGGACGGGGGTTAGATCATGGCCACGCCGCCGTTGGGCCGAATCACCTGGCCGGTCATGAACCGGGAGGCATCCGAGGCCAGGTAGAGGACGGCGCCGGCGATGTCCTCGGGTTCGCCCACCGAACGGAGCGGGGCGCCTTTGGCCATGGCGGACACCAGTGAGTTCTCCATGGCCTCGTCACGGCCCCCGTCGGGCAGATGGAAGTGGCCGGTGGTCATGCCGGTGATGATGAATCCGGGGGCGACGGCGTTCACCCGCACGTGCTGCTTGCCCACCTCCACCGCCAAGGTCTTGGTCATCTGGTTGACGCCCGCCTTGCAGATGGCGTAGCTCACGATATTGGCGCTCGGGGTGTCGGCGGCGGCCGAGGAACAGTTGATGATGCTGCCCCCTTCGGGCTGGTCCACCATGATCCGACCGGCGGCCTGGCAGCCGAAGAAGACGCCCTTCAGGTTGACCGCCATGATGGTGTCGAGGTCCTCCTCGGACTCGTCGAGGAACGGGCCTCCGAGCATGATCCCGGCGATGTTGCACCACACGTGGATGCCACCGCGCTCAGCGGCCACCCGTTGGGCCAGCGCATCCACATCGGCCTTCTTCGACACGTCGAGGCCGACGCCCTCGGCCGTGCCGCCGTCGGCGACGATCTGCTCGGCCGTGGCCTGGGCCGTCTCCTCATGGATGTCGGCACACACCACGGTGGCCCCGGCCCCGGCCAGCGCCTGGGCGCTGGCTCGGGCGATGCCGCTCCCGGCACCGGTGACCACAGCCACCTTGCCGTCGACGCGGAACGATTGGATCAGTGTGCTGGCGTCCATGGTGGATCGGGACCTCGTGATGTCGTGCCGACGGGGAGCCCCCGTCCTGGTGGGCACGGTGCCCACCGCACAAGACCCTATGGGTTCACACCCCGGGTCCGCAGCCCGACCGGTCCTCGGCGGCGCCTTCGGTCAGTGGGCCGAGGCGGCGGCCACGTCCTCGCGCCGGGAGCTGTCGTCGGAGTCGTCGTCGATCTCGTCGTCGATCTCGTCGTCGACATCGGACTCGACGTCGCCTTCATCACGGGCCGGCTTGTCCCGCCCCGCCTTCTGGTCCCGCCCCGCCTTCTCGTTGCGCTTGGGCTTCTCCTCGCGGACGGTCATGACCGGCGGTTCGGCGGCCTCGGCACTCGGCGCGTCGGCGACCGACTTCATGGCCAGGGTCAGGGCCTTGCCCACCGTGGCGGCGATCCGCTTGTGTCCCTCGTCGTCGGGATGGATTCCGTCGCCCAGATGCTCGGCGGTGATGATGGACTCGCCGGCCACCAGGGCCAACGTCTCGTCCCCGGCGACGATGCGCTCGCGCGTGACGGTCTCGATGGTGTGGCGGATGTCGGCCAGGGTGGCGCCCAGCCGGTTGGGCTCGTCCTCGGCGTCGGGTCGCAGCACCGGACTCACCACGATGATGGGGGTGGACGGATGGCCCTCGCGGACCACGTCGAGGAAGCCGGCGAATCCCTCGCCCAGCATCCCCACGCTGTGAGGGCACGCGGGTCCAACAGCTGGCCCCGTAGGCCACCGAGATGATGTCGGCGGGAAGGGCGGCGATGTGCTCGGCCGACACGATCTCCCCGCGACCGGCGGCGGCGTAGCCCAGGTTGGCGAGGTCCAGGCCGGCCTTGCGGGCGGCGATGGCCGCCCAACCCTGGGCCGGCCCCGAGGCGATCCAGCCCTGCGTCACGGAGTCGCCGTAGGCGATCCACCGGGGGAGCTCCGGAGCGGGGCTGATCTCCCCGTTGACGGCGGTCAGGGACTGGATGATCGGTTGCATGCCCTCGGGGAGGTAGATGGTGGCCGGCTTGTCGGCGGCGGACGAACCGAGCGGCACCCGGATGAGGCCGTCGCCGAGGACCGCTTCCTCCTCGCCCACCTTCCGGCCGGCGCGCCACACCGAAAAGGTGATGCCGGCACCGTCGCCCCGGTAGCCGAGGTTGCCCGAGGTGGTCCGATAGGCGATGTCGATGGCCTCGGCGTCACCGACCAACTCGAGCCGGACACCCACCGGCACGACGGCCGCGTGCCACGTGTCCGACGGCAGTCGGGCCGTGTCGGTGGGGTTGGCCCGGGGATAGGGGACATCACCAGCGGCGGGATAGGGCGCCCCTCGGAGGAACGGTTCAGGCTGTTCCGGTCGCGGCGTCACCGCTCATCTGCTTCGGTCATCGGGCCCCTCCGGTGCTAGTAACCACTCTGAGTAGTGGTTCGACTACATTACCACCCAGCATGGTTTTATTACATCGCGAATGAGGGCGTGCCCCACCGGTGTGTAGGGTCCCCGTCCCGGCGGGGCGGGTTGCGTACCATGGGCGCGGTACGAGGGAACGAACGGGGGCCAGTGCTCAAAAAAACGACGCAGAGTGGTCATTTGTCACGCCGGTGGGCATCTGTCCTCGTCCTGAGCGTGCTGGCCGTGCTGGCCGGCCTCTCGCCCATCGCAGGGCCGCCTGCTGAGGCATCGGCGGCCACGCCACAGATCGCCCCCCACGTCTACCAGGGCGGAGGCGTCATCGGCTTCGGCGACGCCCAGTCCATCAACGCCCCCATCGGCCCGGCCCTGAGCTCGGTGATGGTGGCCATGGTGCCCGATCCGACCGCCACCACCGGCCACCAGGGGTACTGGCTGGCGGCCGCCGACGGGGGCGTGTTCGCCCAGGGAAGCGCCACGTTCTACGGCTCGCTCGGCGCTCTCCGCCTCAACGGCCCGGTGGTGGGGATGGCCGCCACCCCCGACGGCAAGGGCTACTGGCTCGTGGCCCTGGACGGCGGAATCTTCACCTTCGGCGATGCCGGTTTCTACGGCTCGATGGGTGGGAGCCATCTCAACAAACCCGTGGTGGGCATGGCCGCCACCCCCGACGGCAAGGGCTACTGGCTCGTGGCCCAGGACGGCGGGATCTTCACCTTCGGTGACGCCTCGTTCTACGGCTCGGAGGGCGGCGTCCGGCTCAATGCGCCCATCACCGGGATGGCCGCCTCGTCCACCGGTCACGGCTACTGGATGGTGGCGGCCGACGGCGGGATCTTCACCTTCGGCGACGCCCCCTTCCTCGGATCACTGGGTGGCGCGGTGCTCAACGACCCGGTCGTCGACATGGTGGCCACGCCCCACGACCGCGGCTACCTCCTGGTGGCCACGGACGGGGAGGTCTTCCCCTTCGGGACGGCAGGGTTCTACGGCTCCCTGGCCGGTGGCTACGGGGGGAACCCGGCTGACGTGCCGCCGGTGGCCGGCATCGCCATGTCCCCCGACGGCGCCGGGTACTGGCTACTCGAGCCGGACGGGTGGTCGTACGGCTTCACCAATCCGCCGAGTGCGGCCCCGACGGCCGCCCGATCGGCCATCGTCTCCATCGCCAACAGCCAGGTGAACGCCGACCCCGACCGGGGCCGCTACTGCAACCCCTACGGCCCCTGCGAGGAGTGGTGCGCACTGTTCGCCACCTGGGTGTGGGAGCACGCCGGCGTGCCCATCCCCTCGTATCCGTTCACCGGGAACATCTACACGTGGGCGGCGGCCCACACCGGGGTCCTACCCCCGAGCGCGGTGCCCCTTCCCGGCGACGCCGTCCTCTACGGCACGGGACCGTTCTCCACGGCCACCTCGGTCCACGTGGGCGTGGTCGTCCAGGTCTGGCCGGACGGCGCCGTGGTCACTGTCGAAGGTGATGCCGGGCCCGCCCCATCGGGCTCGCTGGCCGTGGTGGTCAACGGACCGTATCTGCCCTCCCAATCGGTCTCCTACAACGGGGTTCCGATCTACGCCTTCGCCCAGCCCTAGCCGCAGTCGGCGACACCGGATCTGAGCCGACGGGTCAGCGGTCGGGCTCCCCGGTCTCCTCGACCAGCGAGTCCAGCACAAGGGCGCGGTGGTCGGCCGACGATCCCCATGCCTCGGCCAGCGCCCAGGCCCGTTTCAAGAAGAGATGGAGATCGCACTCCCAGGTGTAGCCGATGGCCCCGTGGACCTGGAGCGAGACCCGTGCTGCCTCGGTGGCGGCATCGGAGGCGTAGGCCTTGGCCGTCGAGGCCGACCGGGACACGGCCGGAGCTGGGGTGACGGTTGCCGTTGACCCAACCGGTTCGGCGTTGTCGAGTGACCACGCCGCGCCGTAGACGACCGGGCGGGCGAACTCCAGTTTCACCTGGGCGCCGGCCAGGAGGTGCTTGACGGCCTGGAAGCTGCCGATGGGCTTGCCGAACTGCTGGCGCTCCTTGGCGTAGTCGGCGGCGATGGTGATCATCCGGTCGGCCAGCCCCAACAGTTCGGCGGCCGTGACCACCGCGGCACGGTCGCGGGTCAGACTCCACGCCTCGGCGGCCTCGGGTCCGGACAGGACCCGGGTCTCGGCGGTCGGGGACCAGTGGGGGACACCCAGTCGGCGGGTGGGATCGAGGGAGGGCACCGCCCGCACCGTCATCACCTCGCCGTCGACGACATGCAGTTCGGGGAGGCCGTCGTCGCCCGACGTGAGCAGCACGGCCAGATCGGCGCCGTCGACCCCGGCCACGGCCAGAGGCGTCGACGGACGCGGCCCACCGTCCGGTCCGGCACCGAGTCCCGGGGCGACGGTGCCCACGGCTGCGGTGATCCGACCCTCGGCGATCCCCTCCAGCCACGTCTTGGCTCGAGCGGCGACTCCGGAGTCGGCCGATCGGGCCAGGTCGGTGAGGAGGGGTGCCACCACGCCGGTGGTCTCCAGCACAGGCTCGGGAAGGGAGACCCGACCGGCCTCTTCGAGGAGCAGGACCAGATCGACCAGGCCGAGACCCAGGCCCCCGTGCGCCTCGGGCACCGTGAGGGAGACCACGCCCAGCTCGACCAGGACGTCCCAACGTGGCGTACGGGCGGCCGGGTGTTCGAAGGCGGCCCGCAGCGCGTCGGTCGTGCACTCGTTGGCGAGTACCTGACGGACGGTGTCCCGGAACTCGGTCTGCTGGTCGCTGAAGGCGAAGTGCACGGTCGTCCTGCCTTCAGCCCCGCGGCAGGCCGAGCATGCGCTCGGCCACCACGTTGCGTTGGATCTCATTGGTGCCGGCGTAGATGGGGCCGGCCAGGGCGAACAGGTAGCCGTCGAGCCACGGGGCATCGATGCCGTCACCGTGCAGCTCCGCCTCGGGGCCGAGCAGGGCCAGGGCCGCCCGATGGATGGCCAGGTCCGTCTCCGACCAGTGGATCTTGTTGGCACTGGCTTCGGGCCCGACCGAGCCGCCGTCGAGGACGCGGGTGGCCGTCCACAAGGTGTTGAGTCGGTAGGCCTCGGCGTCCATCCACGCCTGGGCCACGGCGTCCGCACCACGGGCGGTCCGCACGGGGTCCTCGGCCCGACGGCTGGCGTACAGGGCGACCAGCCGGCGGGCCGCCTCGGTGTACCGGGCCGGGCTCCGGAGGCTGAGGCCCCGTTCCGATCCGGCCGTCGCCATGGCCACGCTCCAGCCCTGCCCCACGCCACCGAGGACCTGTTCGTCGGGAACGAAGACCTCTTCGAAGAAGAGCTCGGCGAAGCCGGTCTCGCCGTCGATCTGGGGGATGGGCCGGACCGTCACCCCGGGTGTGGCCATGTCGATCAGGAAGTAGGTGAGGCCGCGATGGCGTTCGGCTGCGGGGTCGGTGCGGAACAGACCGAAGCACCACTCGGCGAAGGCACCCCGAGAGGCCCACGTCTTCTGTCCCGTCAGCACCCAGCCGTCGTCCCCCGGAGCCCGCACGGCGCGGCTGCGGATGCCGGCCAGGTCCGAGCCGGCGTCGGGCTCGGACCATCCCTGGCACCAGATCTCCCGGGCCGAGGCCATGGCGGGTAGGAACCGCGCCTGTTGCTCCTCGGTGCCGAACTCGAACATGGTCGGGGCCAGCAAGAAGATGCCGTTCTGACTGACCCGGAGGGGGGCTTGGGCCCGCCAGTACTCCTCTTCGAAGATGAGCCATTCGAGGATGCCCACGTCCCGGCCCCCGAAGGCCTCGGGCCACGAGACCACCGACCACCGGTCGTCGTAGAGGGTCTGTTCCCACCGCCGGTGGGCTTCGAAGCCCTCGGCGGTGTCCAGTGAGGGAAGGGAGCGGGGTGGGGGTGCATGCTCGGCCAACCACGAGCGCGCCTCGGCCCGGAAGGCCTCCTGGGCCTCGGTGAAGTGCAGGTCCATCGGTTCGTCCATGGTCAGGATCCATCGGTAGGCGCGGGTGGGCCACCGGTCTGGCGAGCGCATCGGGATGCGACCCCGACCGGGCTAGGGAAATCTGACACACCGCCAGATTTCCGGCAACCACGGTCACTGGGCCAGAATGGATGCATGCCCAATGCCGTGATCGTCGACGCTGTCCGCACGCCCGTCGGGAGGAGGAACGGCCGGCTGTCCGGATGGCACGCCGTCGATCTGGCCGCCCAGCCGCTGCGGGCCCTGGTGGAACGGAACGATCTCGACCCGTCCCTCGTGGAGGACGTGATCTACGGGTGCACCATGACCGTCGGCGAGCAGGCCATGAACATCGGGCGCAACGCCGCCCTGGCCGCCGGATTCCCCGACACCGTTCCCGGCACGACCGTCGACCGGCAGTGCGGCTCGGCTCAGCAGGCCGTCCACTTCGCCGCCCAGGCCGTCATGTCGGGGGCCATGGACATCGCCATCGGCGGCGGCGTGGAGTCGATGAGCCGGGTGCCCATCGGCGCCACCACCGACCACGGCCCGGGCGAGGCCTACGGGCCGACGGTGCACGAGCGGTTCGACTTCATCCACCAGGGTCTGAGCGCCGAGGAGATCGCCCGGCGCTGGGGGATCAGCCGTGAAGCCATGGATCGCTACGCCCTCCGGTCCCACGACCGGGCCGCGCGGGCCATCGCCGAGGGCCGGTTCGACAACGAGATCATCCCGTTGGCCACCCGCCGCGCCGTCATCGAGGACAAGGTGGCCGTGGCGGGAAGCGACGAGGGCGATCCGGCCGGTGAGGGAGTGCTCACCTTCGACGAGGGCGTGCGGGCCGGCTCGACCTACGAGAAACTGGCCAGCCTCCCACCGGCGTTCGTCGAGGACGGGCGCATCACCGCAGCGAGTTCGTCGCAGATCTCCGACGGCGCCGGCGCGGTGCTGATCATGTCCGAGGAGCGGGCCGGCCAACTAGGCCTCGTTCCCCGGGCCCGGTTCCACACGTTCGCCGTGGCCGCCAACGATCCCGTCATCATGCTGACAGCACCGATCCCGGCCACCACCTTGGTACTGGAGAAGTCCAAGCTGTCCCTCGACGACATCGATCTCATCGAGATCAACGAGGCGTTCGCCTCAGTGGTGCTGGCGTGGGAGCAGGAGCACCACCCCGATATGGACAAGGTCAACGTCAACGGTGGGGCCATCGCCATCGGCCATCCCACCGGAGGGTCGGGAGCCCGCCTGTTGGCCACGCTGTTGAACGAGATGGAGCGCACCGGCGCCCGCTACGGGCTGCAGACCATGTGCGAGGGCGGCGGCCAGGCCAACGCCACCATCATCGAGCGCCTGGGCTGATGCCGACTCGGGCCTAGGCGCCCGAACCCGAACCGAGAGCCGGGACCGAGCCCGAGGCCTCGAGGGCCTCGGCGCCCGGGCCGCCCTGGTCCTCGGTGGAGGAGTGCCGGGTGAAGTCGACGCTGTCGGCCTTGGTGGGGCGGGACATGAGGTAGCCCTGATAGAGGTCGCAGCCGAGCTCGGCCACCCGTTGGAGCTGCACCGGACGTTCCACGCCCTCGGCCAGGACCACGAGCCCGAGGGCCTTGGACAGCTGGACGATGGCGGCCACGATGGCCTCGTCGTTCTCGAAGGCCCCGAGTCCGTCCACAAAGGACTTGTCGATCTTGAGGATCTTGACCGGGAACCGCTTGAGCTGGGCCAGTGACGAGTAGCCCGTGCCGAAGTCGTCGATGGCCAGGCCGACGCCCATCTCGTGGATCCCTCCGAGCATGGCGATGGACGCCGAGGTGTCACTCATCAGCATGCTCTCGGTGACCTCCATCACGAGGGCCTCGGGAGGCAGACCCGAGTCGGCCAGGGCCGAGGCGATGGTGTCGAGGAGTTCGGTGTCGCTCAACTGGTGGGCCGAGAGGTTCACGGTGATGTAGGCATCCTCGGCACCGGGGAGCTCGCGCCGCCACCGCGCCATGGTCTGACACGCTTCGCGGAGCACCCAGCGACCCAGCGAGAAGATGAGGTCGGTCTCCTCGGCGAAGGGGATGAACTCCATCGGGCCGAGCAGCCCCCGCGACGGGTGGTGCCAGCGGACGAGGGCCTCCATGGCCACGATGCGATCGTCTTTCACCGAGGCGATCGGCTGGTAGTGCACGGCCAGCTCGTTGTGATCGATGGAGTGGCGCAGGTCGTCGTAGATCTCGAGCCGGGCCACCGACTTGGCCCGGAGGGACTCGTCGAAGACCTCGACCCGTGACCGTCCCTTGTTCTTGGCCTGGAACATGGCCACGTCCGCCTGTTGGAGGATGTCCTGGGCGGACTGACGGCCCCGCATGACAAAGGCGATGCCCACGCTGCAGGTGACCACGACGTTCCGGCCGGTGGAGAGCTGCACGGGATCGGCCAGCAACCTCGAGTACTCGGTGGCGAGCGAGATGGCCACGTCCACGTCGCGGACGTTGCGGCACAGCACGACGAACTCGTCACCGGAGAAGCGGCTGACCACATCGCCGCCCCGTACGGCCGACTTGAACCGCTGGGCCAGAGCCAACAGCACCTCGTCGCCACTGGCGTGGCCGAACGAGTCGTTGACCAGCTTGAACCGGTCGAGGTCGATGAAGAGCACGGCGAGGTTGGTACCGCGCTGCATGGACACGAGGAGCTCGCGCTCGAGCTCGTCGTTGAACAGGGATCGATTGCCCAGTCCGGTGAGGGAGTCGTGGTACGCCAACCAGTGGAGCTGGGCTTCGGCCGCCTTGCGGTCGGTGACGTCGGTGAACGAGCAGACCACCATGGGTGACTCGCTCGGTCCCGCTCCCGAGAGGAGCCTCGAGCTGAGCGAGAGCCACTGGCGCCGACCGCTGCCGTCGGTGACGCCGATGACCAGGTCGTCCTGGGAGACACCGGTGGCCAACGTCACGGCGTGCGGGAACGAGTCGGCCGACATGGGGTGCCCGTTGGCTTCGATGGCGATCGACGAACCGGTGAAGATCTGGTGGCTGGAGCCCGAGTTGAGGCGGTCCCCGAGGATTCGCCCGGCCGCTTCGTTGTGGGCGGAGACGTTGCCGTTCTCGTCGAACAGGACGATGCCCTCGCTGAGCGAGGCGACGACGGCTTCGTAGCGCTCCTCGGCGGCGCGCCGGCCGGCCTCGGCCTGCCGGGCGTCGGTGAGCTCGGTGCACACCACCACCCAGCCCGACGGCTGGGTGTCGTCGTCGATCAGTGGGTCGATCGAGACCATGACGTCGACCTCGGAGCCGTCCTTGCGATGGTGGGTGCGCTGGCCCCGCTCGAGGACGGCGGCGCTGTCGCTCCGGTTGGCCGTGACGACGGCGGCGATCGAGAGGCCCGCGACCTCCTCCTCGCTCCATCCGTAGATGGCTCGGGCGGCCTCGTTCCAGCTCTCGATCATGCCCTCGGCGTCGATACCGATGATGGCGTCGGACACGTGGGCCACGAGGCTGGCCCGGTAACGGTTGGCCGCCTCGGCGGCCTTGCGTTCCGAGATGTCCCGGGCGATCACCTGGAAGGCCGGCTCGCCGGCCCAGGTGGTGCGGACGCTGGTGACCTCCATCACGTTGATGGTTCCGTCCGGGGCCACGATCCGGATCTCGCCGTGCTCGAAGAACTGGCCCGGTTCGGTCAGCTGGGCCAGGCGCTCGGCCACATGGGGGATGTCGGCCGGATGGAGGAAGTCGGTGATGGGGTGGAGGTAGTACTTGGCGAAGGCCTCGGCCTGCTCCTTGTCCGAGGGACCGATGCCCACCAGCCGGGCCCCGGCCCGGTTCCAGTAGACCAGACGGCCATCCTGGTGGACGAAGACGACGTCGGGAGAGACTTCGGTGAGCAAGCGGTAGCGATCGACCATCTCGCCGAGTTCACGCTCGAAGGTGTCCTGGGCCGTCACGTCGAAGACCACCCCGGCGTAGAACCCCTTGGGCGGCTCGCCGCCCTCCTCGACCTTCCCGACGGCGGGGGCGACCATGGGGGAGGCCCGGACCACCACCGTGTGGACGATGCCGTCGGGGCACATCACGTTCAAGTCGAGCTCGAAGTTGGCAGGGGGATGACCCATGCGCAGCGGGGCGAGAATGGGTGCCAGCAGCGCGTTTCCGGCGTCCTCGCCGTCGGCGAAGCGGACACCGGCACCAGCGGGGCCGGATCCGGCCGCCGACTCGGTGGTGCCGGCAGGCGGCGCGGCCTCATCCACCACGGAGAAGCCGAGCACGCCGTCTTCGAAGCCGAAGAACTCCTCGATGGAGGTGGACCAGATGACCGAGTCCTTCACGATGTCATAGACCCAGGTCACCGAGCGCAACTGCTTGTCGCTGATGTCGACGCCCCGGGACAGCTCGAAGGCCCGATCGTCCGTGGCAAGCTTGTCGAATTCGACCCGGTCGAACTCGACCTTCGAGCGCCGTTCGTCAAACTCGCTCGTGGTGACCATAGACCTGTGGTATCGGCCCGTCAGACCAGTACCTTTAGCCGTGGTGACCTCGGCGTATGGGTCGCCTGGAGCTTCGTTGGGGTCCCCGTGAAGGGGCACTGGCCAGGGCGAGACCGGCCAGGGTGGTACTCAGCTGTCGGGTTCGGCCACCACGACTGCCGTGTTGTAGCCGCCCATGCCGACCGACGACTTCACCATCAGGCCGGGCATCCGGGGCGAACGCCCGTTGACCAGGCGCGGGTGACCCGGCGCCACCTGGGGTGGAGCCGGCACGTAGCCGGTCTGGAATGCGTAGACGGTGGCCAGCATCTCGACGGCGGCGGCGGCGGCCTGACAGTGCCCGAGCAGGGGTTTCACCGAGAAGATGCCATGCGCCGCCGGGAAGAGCTCATCGAGCACCCGTGCCTCGGAGGCGTCGCAGAGGGCGGTGCCCGGACCGTGGGCGTTCAGGTAGGCCACGTCGGCGGCATCGACCCCGGCATTGGCCAGGGCCAGGTTGAAGCAGCGGAACATCTGCTCGAGGTCGGGAGCGATGCTCACCGAGTGGTAGGCGTCGTGGGTCATCGCCCCCCCGAGGACCGAGGCGTAGGAGCCGGTGGCCTCCGACGACAGCACGGTGGCGACGGCAGCCTCCCCGCCGACGAAGCCGCGGCTGCCCTCTTGGAACGGGCGGCAGCCCTCCAGGGGCGGGAGATCGAGCACGGCCGTCCCGAGGTCGCTAAAGGCCCGGAGGTTCTGGGGGATGCACGAGAGATCGGTGGCGAGCACGATCACGTCCGAGGCGATGCCGGCGTCCAACCAGGTCTTGGCCGTGATGAGCGCGGCGTTGGCCCCGGCACACATGGCCGAGACCGACATGGACGGCCCATGGAACTCGTTCTCCCGCATGAACTTGGTGAGCACGGTGGAGGACATCATGTCCATCCACTTCTTCGGGCGGACCCTGGTGGCGCCCGACTTGTAGAAGTCGCTCCAGATCTCGACGTCACCCATTTCGATGGCGTGTACCAGGCCGACCACCGGACCGGGCTTCCAACCCCGCTCATGGGCGTCAGCGATGGCTTCACGGGCGGCTGACCGCACGGCCCGCATGTACCGTGTCGAACCGTCGCTCGGGTCGCCTTCGTCGCTGATCATCGACAGGTAGGCCTGGCCCCCGGGCACATAACCATCGAGGCCGGTGACCAGCTTGACGGCACTCTCACCCAGGAGGAACCCGTCCCACAGATGCTTGGCCCCCCATCCGTAGCCGGTCACGGCACCCACGCCGACGATATTGGCGGGACGGACGCTATGGCCGCTCCACTGAGAGGGGGATCGAGGCGGAGAAGACTGCACTGCGTCCGACATTCAGCACTCCTGACTGCCGCATCGACGGCGGTGGTGACGACACCGCTCGGCGGGTCCCCCACTTCAGTCGATGCCCGGCAGGTACATCGATGGGCTCCAGATGGTGCATGACTGCACCTCTCGTTTCGTGAGTGATTATCCCCCATGGTTGGCCTGCGCACAATGAGGAATCCACCGCGGATCCGATGAACCGGACGGTAACCGTGAGTGCACTGCCATGGGCGGCGTTGGGGGTGTACGGGAACGGTCGAGTGATGCCGAAGGGTGCGGGGGTTCTGTACAAAGCCGGTCGTATAATGGCGAGACGATGCCCCGCCCCTCAATGAGTGCACGGGACGGATCGGCCGCGCGGAGCCTGGCTCTCGATCTCTGGGACGAACACTGGGATCGGGTGACCGAGAGCTGGTTCCCCACCTGGGCGCCTCCTGACGGAACCCCGGCCGAGGCATGGGGCCCCGGCCAGCACGTTCGCTCCATCAAGGAGTACGTCGACAGCCGTGAGGTCTGCTTCCGCCCCGAGATGGAATCATTCATCAGCAACGGGAAACTGCGCCAGAGCCACTCCAACCTGCTCTTCCTCGACGGCGAGTCACACATTCGCCTCCGCGGCATCATCAGCCGCGTCCTTCCCGATACTCGGTCGGCCGCCGCCGCCTCCAATCAGTTTGTGGACCAGCTGATCGCTGGGCTCCCCGAACGTGGCCCGGTCGACCTCGTCAACGACTTCGCCGTGCCGATCGCCGAGGACATGTGCTACTTCATCCTCGGACTTGAGCGAGGCGACGAGAACCGGCTAGCCGAGCACCTGGCCATGATGAGTGCCCAGTTCGACCCGTCGTTCGATCCGGTGCAGCTGGCCCAGGCCATCGAAGCCGGCCATGAGGTCCTCTCCCTCGTCCGGATGGCCATCCGGGACAAGACCTACCGACCGGGATCGGCACTCGAGCTCCTCGACGAGGCACGGCGTTCGGGCCAGTTGACGGTCCGTGAGCAGTTGGCGTCCTCCCTCATGCTTGCCCATGCATCGTTCCAGAACTCGGCCAATCTGCTCAGCTTTGCGGCCGCTGAGGCCATGACGAATGCCGCGCTGGCCGAGACCATGACCGGAACCGACCAGGCTGCTCAGCGAAAGAGCATCGAGGAGATCCTGCGCCTCGGCTCGCCGGTGCGCTTTCTCATCCGCAGGGCCTCGACCGAGACGACGGTGGGTGAGACGGCGATCAACGAGAACGATCTGGTGGCGCCGTTTCTGGCCGATGCCAACCGGGACCCCTCGGTCTTCGACCACCCCAACCGGTTCGATGGCGCCCGCGGGGCGGTCCACCTGGCCTTCGGGGCCGGACCCCATGCCTGTCTCGGTGCAGCCATCGCCCGAGCCGAGACGCTGGCAGCGGTACGGGGGCTCGTGGCCAAGTACCGGACCTTCACGTTGACCTCGGTGACCTGGGGGTCGAACGCCGTGATGTTCGGTCCCACGAGCCTCGTGGCCGAGCTCGGACCGTGAACCGCGCGCGCTGAGCAGGCCCGACACCCGTGCCCGTCGGGGCTCAAGGAGGTGCGGGCGCCGCTCCGCTCAGCCGGTCCAGTACGAGCGTTGCGTCGTCCACGATGCGGCCGATCAACTCGGCGACGGTAGGGAGCTCGGCGATCTCGCCGACCACCTGACCAGTGGGGAGGACGCCGACATCGGTACGACCGTCGACCAGGGCCGCCTTGGTCATCATGGGCGCGTTCGCCGCCATGACCACCTGTGACCACGAGAGTTCGCTTCCCTGTTTGAGTGCCCTTCCTTCCCGGAGGAGGGCGAGGAGGTTGGTGTCGGTCTCCCGGCGGAACGCATGGGCGTTGGCCAGCGCCCGTGGCAGGTTCTCGAGCCAGCTGGATCGCTCCAGACGGTCGACCAACTCGGTGCGGATGACCCGCTGGGGGGCACCGTCCACCGCGGTGGACACCACGGTGCCGGTCACCGGTGTCCCGAGATAGACCTGCTTGACCTCGTCGGGCACCCGGCTCTCCTGGGTCAGGAGGAAGCGGGTGCCCATGGCTATGCCGGAAGCTCCGTAGGCCAGCGCGGCCACCAGGCCGCGACCGTCGAAGAACCCGCCCGCGGCGATGACTTCCACGGTGCCGCCGACGGCATCGACCACGGCCGGGGTGAGGAGTGATGTCGGTACCGACCCGGTGTGACCGCCTCCTTCACCGCCTTGGGCGATGACGGCGTCAACGCCCCACTCCGCAACCTTCTCGGCGTGGCGACGGGCGCCGATGGTCGGCATGACCACCAGCCCAGCCTCTTTGCACCGGGTGACGAGTTCGGGCTTGGGGGCCTGGGCGAAGCTGGCCACCTTCACCCCGTTGTCGATCATCAGGGCCACCCGGTCGCCCACGTCGGCCACGTCGGTGCGCATGTTCACCCCGAAGGGACGGTCGGTGCGCTCCCGCACCTCGGCGATGGCCCGCACCAGTTCAGGGAAGGTCATGGTGGCCGAAGCCAGCACGCCGAGTCCGCCAGCTTCGGCGGTGGCGGCCACGAGTCGGGGTCCGGCCACCCACCCCATGCCTGTCTGGACGATGGGGTACCGCACGCCCACCAGTCGGCAGAACGGCGTGGTGAGGGCCGGGTGCACGCGACGGGTGGACTCCGGCTCCACCGTCGTCATGACCGGATCTCGCGGTCGCGCAGTCCCCGGGGGTCGAGCACCGTCCGGATCAACTCGAGCTCTTCGGGCGTGGGCTGCCGTGTCTCGGGAACGTCGTTGGGGACGACCAGCGCGAAGCCGGTGGCCTCGGTCACCTCGTCCACGGACACGCCGGGGTGGACCGAGCGCAGCCGCATGGTGTGGTCGGGCGTCTCGAAGTCGAAGACACCGAGGTTGGAGACCACCCGACGGATCTCATGGAAGCGGGTGGCCGAGGGGCCGGCGGCCTCGGCCCGGGCGTAGCCCACCCCCGAGACCACATCGACCTGCTCGACGAACGAGCGGGTCGAGTGGGCCGGGACCCAGTAGCTGGTCGAATGGTTGACCGTGTTCCCCGGTGCCCCTCGCACGCCGACCAGCTGCACCTTGGGGCGGGCCCAGTCGCCGATGGCACTGATGTTCTGGTTGCCGGTGCGGTCGATCTGGGAGGCCATCATGATGAGGTTGCGGCGGCCCGACCACACGGTGTCGAACACCTTGCGATAGGGCATGTGCGATTCGAGCAGGAGGTCCGAGGGATCGGCACCGAGGGCGGGCACCCCCGCCACCAGAGCGGCGTCGCCGTCGGTCAGGACCAGATCGGGGGCGAAGGTCAGTCGGGCCAACCTGGCCCCCAAGGCCGGTGCGGTGCCGAACGCGCTGGCCATTACCTCGCCGTCGCCGCGGAACACTTCCCCACAGGCCACCGCGCAGTACTCGGCTCGGCTCACCCCCGAGTCCGTCGAGGGCGAGGTTGGTGCGCTCATCGTTGACCCCCAGGTGCCGAAGCCGCCTTCTCGGCGGCGATGCGTGCCGCCCGCTCCACACGGGCCTGACCCACCGCCACCTGATAGGCGGCCTCATCGACTTCGAGGAACCGTTCGGCGAAGGCCGACCAGGCATCGTGGTCGCCGGCGGCGGCCACGTACTCTTTTTGGAACCCCTCGTCTCGTGCGTAGTCCGGCACGCAGGCGGTGAAGTGGGCCCCGCCGTCCGTCTCGATGACGCCGTCGGTCAAGAGCCGACTGATGCACAAGGTCTGCAGTGGCCCTTCCGACGCGAACTGGTCGGTGTCCACGATGCGCTCGGTGGTCATGAAGCGACGGTCGGCCGCGCCCAGGAAGAGGTCGTCGAAGAAGGGGTCGGGCCCGAGGATCTGACCCGACCCTTTGGCGTCGGCCCGGTTCACATGGATCAGCGCGGCGTCGAGGCGCAGGGCCGGCACCGCCACGAGCTCTTCCCCATCGTCGTAGGGCGAGCGCACCGTCCGGAGCGAGGGATTGACCACCATGACGTCGGATCCCAGTCCGGCCCGGGTGGGCAGGAACGGCACACGTTGGGAGGCGGCCATCAGGCCCAGGTAGAACATGCCCTCGTCCAGCTCCATGCTCTCGACGGCGCCACTCTGTCTCGCCGCTTTGAAGTGAGGATCGGTGGGAATGGAGTCGAGGGTGACGAATCCGTAGACCACCTTGCGCACCTTGCCCGCCGCGCACAGCAAGCCGACATCGGGGCCGCCGTAGGACACCACGGTGAGGTCGGTCAGGTCGGACCGAAGGATGGCCCGCACCGCGGCCATGGGCTTTCGCCGGGACCCCCAGCCACCGATCCCGATGGTCATCCCACTGCGGAGTTCGGAGGTGAGCTCGTCGAGTGTGAGTCGCTTGTCAGGCACGGCCGCCCCTATCTGGTGGTGTCGGCGTCGCGCTTTTCGACGAAGGCGGCGCGTTGCTCGTCGGCTACCCCGGCGACATGGAGCTCATAGGTGAAGCCCTGTTCGAACCGGTAGCTGTTCTTCACGTCCACCGGATCGATCCCATTGAGGGACTCCTTGGCCCGTCGGAGGATGGTGGGGGATTTGGCGGCGATCGAGGACGCCACCGAGTAGGCCGCCTCGACGAGCTGCTCGCGTGGGACCACCGAGAGGACCGAGCCGTAGTGGTGGAGTTCGGCGGCGGTGGCCGGTTCGGCTGTGTAGACCATGGAGCGCATCCGGTGCTGGGGTACGAGGCGAGACAGGTGGGTCGCAGCGCCGAGCGCCCCCCGGTCCACTTCGGGCAGCCCGAAGGTGGCATCCTCGGAGGCGACGATGATGTCGGCGTTGCCGGCCAGGCCCACGCCGCCCCCGAGGCAGAACCCGTGGACGGCGGCGATCACGGGCACCTCGCACTCGTACACCGCGGCGAAGGCTGCGAAACAGCCTCGATTGGCCCCGATGAGCGCCTCGTCCCCCCGCTGCTGGATCTCTTTGATATCGACGCCGGCACAGAAGCCACGACCCTCGGCCCGGAGGATCACCACACGGTTGTCCGGCACCCGTCCGGCCGCCAACACGGCTTCGGCCAGCCCGAACCAGCCGGCCACGTCCAGGGCGTTGACCGGGGGATGGTCGATCACCACCTCGGCGATCCCTGGGGTGTTCTGGTGGACGACGATCGGCATGCACTGCTCCGGGCGGTTGGTGGGCGTGGCCCCTCGGTTGTTCCGGCCCCAGGGTGCCGGGGCATGAACGACGTGGAGCGGGCACGCACTCGGCGTGATCTGATACAGCGTCAGGACAGTACCAGTCGGAGACCGGGAGGCAGCTGTGGCCACATTGGATTCTGCGGGGATTGCGGGCGCCCTCGACTTCGAGGGAAGGGTCACCGTGGTCACGGGCGGATCGCGGGGCATCGGTCGGGCCATCAGCGAAGGGTTCCTGGCCGCCGGGGGCGAAGTCGTGATCTGCGGCCGCACCCCGGTGGCCGACGAGGAACTCCCGAGGTCGATCGACGCCTCGGGTGCGGCCCGAACAGCGGTGTTCGTGACCGGCGATGTGCGAGACGCCGACCAGGCCGCCTCGGTCATGGCCGCAGCGGTCGAACGGTTCGGCCGGATCGACACCCTGGTCAACAACGCCGGCGGGTCACCGCAGGTCGACGCGGCCGAGGCCTCGCCCCGCTTCCTCGCCTCGATCGTCAACCTCAATCTCCTGGCTCCCTTCTACTGCGCCCAGGCGGCCAACGCCGTCATGCAGGGCCAGGCCGAGGGTGGGTCGATCGTGAACATCACGTCGGTGAGCGGGATCCGGCCCTCGCCGGGCACCGCCGCCTATGGAGCCGCGAAGGCCGGGCTGATCAATCTGACCCAGTCGCTGGCCGTCGAATGGGCCCCGAAGGTCCGAGTCAACGCCGTGACCGGGGGAATGGTGGCCACCGAGGGGGCCGAGGACCATTACGGCGGCCCCGACGGGATGGCCCGGGTCGCCGCCACGGTCCCACTCGGTCGGTTCGCCACCCCCGACGACATCGCCGGACTGTGCCTCGTCCTCGCCTCACCACTCACCTCCTACGTCACCGGCGCCAATCTGGTGGCCCACGGCGGGGGGGAGTGGCCCGCCTTTCTCGCCGCCGCCGAGACGCCGTCCCGCGGGTCGCCCGGCTGATCGGTGTCCCTGCGGGGAGTTGCACCGTTTCCACGGGCCCATCAGCGCCGCGACCAGGGAGGGCGCCTCGGTACAGGTCGCCGAAACCCCTCAAGTAGGACCCTCCGATGGTCGATGGTCCCAAGGTGCAAGGAGATTTGTGGACGTGGGCAGCGGTGGAGTGCCCTTGGTCCGTCGCGTCGGTCGGAGCGGAAATCCCGTGCTGACCCAGGCGGAGCCGACGTTCGCCCTTGCCGGGGCACCACTCCTCGAGTACCTCCCGGTCGTCGACCTGTCCTCGGGACGCCTCCTCGGCATGGAGGCCCTGGTGCGTTGGCAGCACCCGACCAAGGGGCTCATCTCGCCCAATCGGCTCATCCCCTATGCCGAACAGAACGGCGATATCGGACCGCTGACCCGGTGGATCGTGCAGGAGGCCTGCCAGCAGGCCTGTTCGTGGTCACCGAGCATCCAGCTCGGGGTCAACTGCACCATCAACCAGCTGCGCAGGGGCGAGGTGTCGAACGCAGTGGCCTCCGCCCTCGAACACACCGGTTTCCGCAGTGGACAGCTCACCTTGGAGGTGACCGAAGACGCCATTGTGGACCCCTCGGCGTCCGCTGACCTGAAGACGCTCTCCCAGATGGGTGTCCAGCTCTCGGTAGACGATGCCGGGACCAACTGGTCGTCGTTCGAGCCGTTCAAACGGCACTCGATCAGCACCGTCAAGATCGACGGGTCCTTCATCGCCGGGCTCGAGCCCACCCAGGGCATCAATCGCCTGGTCGTCGAGACGGTGATCCACATGGCGCACTCGCTCGGCATGTCGGCCATCGTCGAAGCGGTCGAGACGGCGACCCAGGTCGAGATCGTCCGCTCGTTCAACGCCGATGCCGCCCAGGGGTTCTTCTTCGCCCGCCCCATGTCCGACGAGAACGCCCGCTCGCTGGCCGGAGGTTCGGACATCCCCCAGTTCTCCCGCACCGAGATCCGGACCTGGATACGCCCCTCTGAGGCCCAGGCCGCCGCGGCTGACGACCCGGGCGGATCCGAACGTTCCGAGTACGAGGAGACGTCCGATACCGACCCCGTCGACACGGCGGGCGACGCACCCGACCCGGACGAGACCGTCACCGAGGACTGACCCCGCTGGGCTCGGGAGTCGTCGGGCGGGCAGGTTGCCAAGGGTGGGACGGACCGTTCGGCTTGGCCGGATCCTCTCGATTCTGAGCCTGGAATAGACGTGATCGAGGATCCCCAGTAGGCGCGACCTCCAATTTGTTGTATACCTCTGGCCGTGAAACTCGCTGTCGTCAAAGAGTCGCGACCGGGTGAGGATCGGGTGGCGATCGTCCCTGAGGTGGCTTCCCGACTGGCCAAGACCGGGGTCGAGGTGGTCGTGGAGTCGGGGGCCGGAGTGGCTGCTCGCTTTCCCGACGAGGCCTACCGGGAGGCCGGTGCCGACGTGGTCCAGACCGCCGCCGAGGCGCTGGGCGGGGCCGGCTTCGTCGCCAGGGTCCAGCCCCCCACCCTGGAAGAGGCTGCCGCCCTGCCCCAAGGCGTGTCGGTCATCAGCTTCCTGCAACCTGTGGCGTCCTCGGAGGTCGTCCAGGCCCTGGCCGACCGCGGAGCCACCGTCTACAGCCTCGACCTGCTCCCTCGGATCAGTAGGGCCCAATCCATGGACGCCCTCTCCTCCCAGGCCACCGTGGCCGGCTACCGCGCCGGCCTGTCGGCGGCCGAGCACCTGGCCAAGTTCTTCCCGATGTTCATGACTGCGGCGGGCACGGTTCCGCCGGCCAAGGTGCTCGTCATGGGAGCGGGGGTGGCCGGACTCCAAGCCATCGCCACCGCCCGCCGTCTCGGGGCCGTGGTGCGGGCCTACGACGTGAGGGCGGCGGCCAAAGAGGAGGTCCAGAGCCTCGGCGCCAAGTTCGTGGAGCTCGCTCTCGAGACCCAGGACGGTGCCGGTGGCTATGCCAAAGAGCAGTCGGCCGAGTACCTGGCCAAGCAACAGGAGCTGTTGGCAGCCGAGGTCGCCGCGTCGGACGTGGTCATCACGACGGCCCAGATTCCCGGGCGCAAGGCGCCCGTGCTCGTGACCACAGCCATGGTCGACGGCATGGCCGAGGGCTCGGTGATCGTGGACATGGCCGCCGACTCGGGCGGCAACTGCGAGCTCTCGGTGGCCGGCGAGGACGTGGTCCACCACGGCGTCACCGTGGTCGGACTGACCAACCCGCCGTCGTCGATGCCCACCCACGCCAGCTTCCTCTACGCCCGCAACATCGCCAACTTCCTCGGCCTGGTGGTCAAAGACGGTGCGTTGGCACCGGATTTCGACGACGAGATCGTGGCCGGCACCTGTGTCGTCCGGGCCGGAACGATCGTGCACGCACCGACCGCCGAGGCGCTGGGTCTGGCCCCGACGCCCAGTGCGGCGCCTCCGACCGAACCGCCAGAGCCAGAGACCAAGACCGACACAGATACGGAGACCGAGTCATGAGCACTGGAATTCTCGAGTTCCTGACCGTATTCGTCCTGGCCGGGTTCGTGGGCATCGAGGTCATCAACGCCGTCCCGAGCATCCTGCACACCCCGTTGATGTCGGGGTCCAACGCCATCCACGGGATCGTGCTGGTGGGAACCATCATCATCATGGGTAGCGCCCACGGGGCCGTCCAGATCACCCTGGCCTTCTTCGCCGTACTGCTCGCCACCCTCAACATCGTCGGCGGGTTCGTCGTCACCGACCGGATGTTGGAGATGTTCAAGGCCAAGCCGGCCGAGCGGGTGTCGAAGACCGGAGACGCAGCCGCCGATGACGCCAAGGGCGCTCCGACGGACGGTGCCCGGTGACCCTCAACACGTGGATCGACCTGGTCTACCTTCTGGCCGCCATCGGGTTCATCCTGGCGCTGAAGGGACTGAGCTCACCCAAGCAGGCCCGCAACGGGAACCTGCTCGCAGCAGTAGCTGCTGCCGTCGCCGTGGGCATGACGTTTGCCTACCCCGAGGTGCGGGCCCACTCGCTCAATCTGGTCCTGACGCTGGTGGCCATGGCCATCGGCGCGCTGGTGGCCGTCCCGGCGGCCCGCAAGGTCAAGATGACGGCGATGCCCCAGATGGTGGCCATCTTCAACGGGGTCGGGGGTGGGGCGGCCGCCCTCATCTCCATGGTGGTCTTCCTCATCGAGGCTCCCGGCAAACCGGCCGTCTACCGGATCGTCGAGGTGCTCTTCGGCGTGCTGGTGGGGTGTGTGTCCTTCGCCGGCAGTGCCATCGCCTTCGCCAAGCTGCAGGAGCTGATGACCGGACGCCCGGTGACCTATCCGGCCCAGCAGGTGATCAATGCCATCGTGGGTCTCGCCATCGTGGGTCTGGCTGTGGCCACCGTGGTGACCGCCAGCGTGCCGCTGCTGGTGGCGACGGCCATCTTGTCCCTGGTGCTCGGGGTGATCTTCGTCCTGCCCATCGGTGGGGCCGACGTACCGGTGCTGATCTCCCTACTCAACTCCTTCACCGGTCTGGCTGTCGCCGCGTCCGGGTTCACGTTGAACAACAACCTGCTGATCATCGCCGGCACCCTGGTCGGGGCCTCGGGAATCCTGCTGACCCGGATGATGTCCAAGGCCATGGGTCGCTCGCTGGCCAACGTGCTGTTCAGTGCCTTCGGCTCGGTGGTGACAGCCACAGCTGGTGCCGACGGCGCCGGTGAGACCCGGACGGTGCGCTCGGGTACGCCCGAGGACATCGGGGTTCTGTTGGCCTACGCCCGCAAGGTGGTGATCATCCCCGGTTACGGACTGGCCGTGGCCCAGGCCCAGCACACCGCCCGCGAGCTCGCCGACCTCCTGATGGAGCGGGGTGTGGAGGTCTTCTACGCCATCCATCCAGTCGCCGGCCGCATGCCCGGCCACATGAACGTGCTCCTCGCCGAAGCCAATGTCCCCTATGACGAGCTCAAGGAGATGGACGAGGCCAATCCGGAGATGGCTACCGCCGACGTGGCCCTGGTGGTGGGGGCGAACGACACGGTGAACCCTGCCGCCAAGAACACGGTCGGGAGCCCCATCTACGGCATGCCCATCATCAACGCCGACGAGGCCGAGAACATCGTGTTCCTCAAGCGGTCCATGCGGCCGGGCTTCGCCGGCATCGACAACGATCTGCTCTTCGACGACAAGACCACGCTGCTCTTCGGCGACGCCAAAGACACCCTGGCCAAGCTGGTGGCAGCAGTCAAAGAGGCCTGAGGTCCGATCGACGATCAGGCGCGGGCGCCGAGGTCGGCCCCGGCGTCCTGGTCGACGCTCACCTTGGCGAACACCATGACCCCCTGACTGGTGGGTCGGGTGGACAAGACGGTGACGTCGACCGCCCCTTGATCGACCAGGTGGATGGCGTCGCTGACGACGACCATGTCGCCGTCGGGCAGGTAGCCGATGGCCTGGCGAGGCTGACGGCCTTCGCGGATGAGCTCGACCTCGATCCGCTCGCCGGGGAGGTGTTCGGGGCTGAGATCGTGGGCAACGTCTCGAAGGTCGACCACGGCCACATCCCAACGCACCGCCTCGTCGACCACCGCACTCGAGCAGGTCCCGACCCGCAGCCCCACCCGTCGGGCCACGGTCAGCAGCTTGATGACCATGTCGTCCACCTCGGGAACCTCGTCCCGTGCCACGTGGACCGGCACGCCCAGCTCGCGGAGGGCTTCGATCGACTCCATGCCGCGACGGGCCCGACGCGAGCTCACCGGGTCGGGTGCCTCGGCCACCGCCTGGAGATGATCGATGACGAACTGGGGAATGACGAGCCCACCGGGCAGCAGGCCGTTTTTACCCAGCACCATCAGATACCGGTCCATCACTCCCGAGCCGTCCACCAACAGGGCATGACCCTGAGGCGGCGCCGGTTGTGGAGCCAGGATGCGTGACAGCCCGGCGGCGGCGATGATCTGGCGGCCCTTGATCGATCCGAGCCTCCATCCGAGCGTCGCCAGGACCCACGAGACCACGGCCATGAGGAGCAGCATGAATCCCGAACGGGCCAGGAGCAGGATCGGCAGTCCGACCACCAGGCCCAGCAGCATGCCGGTGGTGGCGATGATCGAAGCGGCGAAGATCTCCCCGGGAGGGGTGTTGCGGAACAAGAAGACCGTGCGTTGGAGGCCCCGATCAGCCAGTCGTCCCCCGACGCCCCCGAGCACATAGGTGATCGCCGCTCCCAACAGGAGTCCGATGATGGGTGCGTGGGGGCTCGATTGGGTGTGGCGGCCGATCTCGAATCCGGCCGCCGATCCGGCCAACACGAACAAGAGCCTGAAGCCCTCGACGAAGAGCATGGGGTTACCGTCCCGCTCGGATGCTGTGGATGGAGAACGACGTCATGGTGCCCAGTCTGATTTCGCCACGGAACGATGACCCGCACGGTAATTGTCGGATATCCAGGGTAATTCTTTAGTTACAGCCCTTTCGGTAGAACATGGCCTGCTTTAGGCTTGGGTCTTCCCTGCCGAGAACTTCCTTGTGCCTGGTGTAAAACTGCGCAGAGTGATAGCTTGGCCACTCAAAGTGCGCCCAGTTCAGCGCGATGCCGACGGGATCCCCAGCCGACTCTCTTCGAGAACCCTCCCATGAGACCACTCCGCCGCCACCACGACCGCGAGCGGCCCGCCGAAGGGCCCCAGACCTACGAGACGCTCGCCGTCGTCCACCCGGTGCCGGGAACCCCCGAAGCAGGTGCGGAGGCGGCGCTGATCTCCACCGCGGAGGTAGACCTGGTGGTGGCGGCCCCGGGCATCATCGTCAGCTCGACCGGGAACGGGCCCCAGACGGTGCCGGTGCTCACCCCATGGTCAGAGGTGGTGGGGGCCAGTGCCAGCGGTCCGGCCGCACTGCCGGACGGGTCGATGGGCCGAGTCATCACGGTGGAGCTGATTCCGGGCAGCGATCTCACCACGGCTGTCCCAACCCGGTACGTGCTCCCGTCGACCGACGTCGACCCGTTCCTGGCCGCCGTCGGTGCCGGTGCGACGCCGCCAGCACCCACACCAGTCCTCCACAACGGCCACACCGTCGCGGGTCGTGCCGCTGCAGCGTGGGCGGTGGCTGTCGGCTGGGCCGCCTCGGTGCGGTCCCGAGGGAGTGATCCCGAGCATGGTCTAGGCAAGCGCCGCGTCGGGCCGATCGTGATCGGCCTGTTAGCCCTGATCCTCCTGGCCGGCAGTGGACGGGGCTTCGAATCTGCAGCAGGCGGCGACCCGACCGGCCAAGGTGGAGGGGCACAGATCCATGCTCAAGAAGTGGGAAATGGGCTCCAGGCCTCACGCGTCAATGCCTCGGTGACCCTTCCGCAGGCTACGTCGACTCCGGCTCCTGCCCCCCCCTCGTTGGCGTCGTCGGCACCGCTCCAGTCTCATGAGATCTTCGGCTACGCACCCTATTGGACCTTGCCTCAATCGAACGGCTTCGATGTCAACGATCTGACCACCCTGGCGTACTTCAGTGTGGATGCCAACGGCAACGGCACCCTCAACGAGAGTGGGGCAGGGTGGAACGGCTACGAGAGCCAGGACCTGGTGAACCTGGTGACGCGTTCTCATGCTGCCGGTGACCGAGTCGTCCTCACGGTGACCTGTTTCAGCCAGAGTTCGCTCGACGCCATCACCTCGGACCCCAATGCGCCGGCCACCTTGTCGGCGGCGCTGATCAGCGCGGTCTCGGCCAAGAATCTCGACGGGGTGAACTTCGATTTCGAGGGGGAAGGAAGCGGCGACCGCAACGGTCTGACCTCCCTGATCACCCAGGTGTCCAACTCGCTGCACGCTGCCAATCCCCACTGGCAGGTGACTATGGCCACCTATGCCAGTGCAGCCGGGGACGCCTCTGGGTTCTACAACGTCGCCGCGCTGGCTCCGGCTCTGGACGGATTCTTCGTCATGGCCTACGACATGAACAACCGGTCATCACCGAGTCCGACAGCACCCCTGGTGGGCGGGGGGTACAGCGACACCGAGGCCCTCCAGCAGTTCACTTCGGTGGTGCCGGCTTCGAAGGTCATCCTCGGCGTGCCCTACTACGGCTACGACTGGCCCACCACCGACGGCACAAACGCGGCCAAGGCGACGGGTGGCGAGTCACCACTCAGCTATGCGGTCATCGCCGCGTCGGGTCACCCGACGTACTGGGATCCGGCGACACAGACTCCGTGGACCGCCTATCAGGTCGGGACGCAGTGGCACGAGACCTACTTCGACGATCCGACCTCTCTGGCCCTGAAGGCGCAGCTGGCCAACTCGTTCCACATCGCCGGGCTGGGTATCTGGGCCCTGGGTATGGACGGAAATGACCCGGCCAACCTGGCCGCGCTCCTGGAAACGCGCCGCCGGCCAAGGACTATCAGACCGGACCCACGGTCACCCTGCCGCCGGGCACCGGCTTCGCCACCACGGCGGTCTGGAACTACGTCACGGTGCCCTTGACCCCGGTGACGCCTCCGGCCGTCACGGGATCGGCCCAGTTCGTCGGGACGGTGACCACCGTGGCCACGACCTCGCCGGCGTTGGCGTGCCTCCAGAACGGGCCACCTTTGCCGGTGTGGACGTTCTCGAACATGCCCGGAGTGGACGTGGTGATCGCCCAACCGCCGGACGACTGTGCCCAGGGCATGTTCACCTTCGTGCCGCCCCCGGTGACCGCCAGCCCCACGACCACGACAACAACCACCGCGCCGCCCACGACCGCACCCCCTGCGTCGACGACAACCACCACCCTTCCCGCCACCACGACGACCACGTCCTCTACGGTGCCGGGGTCTTCGTAACGTCCGCGGCCATTCGGTGCTGGGCCGTTGATGGCGGTGAGTCGGCCACCGGCCAAACGGCACGGGGCTTCGGTCCACGACACGATCAGGGACAGCTAATCTTCCGACATCCCGGGGGTGTAGCTCAGCTGGTAGAGCGCTACGTTCGCAATGTAGAGGCCGAGGGTTCGAGTCCCTTCACCTCCACC
>CAWFQI010000021.1:0-16724 GCA_963817985.1 uncultured Acidimicrobiaceae bacterium
TCGGTGAGGTCGATTTCGGCTACGCAGGCACGGATGACCGCCTCCTCCTCGCCCTCTCGCTCGCTGATCTGTCCGAGCGTGACCGGACCATCATCAACCTCCGTTTTGTCGACGGCTTGACCGAGTCGGAGATCGCCGACCGGGTGGGGCTGAGCCAGATGCACGTCTCCCTATTACTGGCGTCGAGCTTGGCCAAGCTCCGGGCCTCGTTCGACGGACCATTCCTAAGGCCGGACCCTCTGTGATGGGGCCTCAAGTGAGCTTTGTACTCACTGAGGCGCACCGTGGGTCACGCATGGTCACGCATTCCCTTCCCGTCAAGATTCTGCCTACGCTGTACGCTCACCGTCGGGATCAGAGCGGGTGTCCTGACTCAGCTCGTTCTTCTCAACGGCGGCGTGGCATGTCGCTTCGGTCGGGACACGCGGGGCAGTAGCTCAGTGGTCAGAGCAGGGGACTCATCATCCCTCGGTCGCAGGTTCGATCCCTGCCTGCCCCACGAACTGAAATTCGTGTATCAAAAATCATGTGAACCGTTCGCTCCTTCGCACAGGGCCGATCGTGTCAGGGGTAAGTGACCCTTGAGCTCTTGGCGCCGATGCCTTCCGCTTGGCCGCCGTCGAAGATCGCAGAGGTTGCACCTCAATGGCGGCACCCGCGATCCGGGGTGTCGTGGGGTAGGTTTCGCCCAGTGGTGAGCGCGCATGCCAACGTCAACGCCGAGTCAGTGATTCGTCGCTACCTCGACTGCATGGTTGCACACGACTGGGAGACCATGGCCGAGTGTTTGGACCCTGACGTCGTTCGCGTCGGGCCCTTCGGCGACACCTATTCGCAACGCGCTCCGTATGTCGACTTTCTGGCTTCGCTGCTTCCCACACTGATCAGCTACAACCTGACCGTTTCTCGGGTGCTTTCGTCCGGTTCGTTAGTGATCGTGGAGCTAACAGAGTCCATGGAACTGAACGGATCCATGGATGTGACGCGCGAGGTTCTGCTCTTCGAGACCAACGACGGCAATTTGATCACGCGCATTGACATCTTCATTCAGCGCCGTCCCTAACTCGAGGCCCTTGGGTGACGAGCGGGGCCTGACCTCCAACGTGACCAGATGTGGGCCTTTGGTCAATCAACGGTTCGAGCGGCAAACGGTGCCATCTCTGCCGCCACTGCGGCCTCGCTGACCGTGCCGCCGTCCCGATTCAGGCCGGCGATGACGCCAGCCAGATCTGCCGGCGACCGGTTCTGGGACAGTTTCCATTTGCCTGCCAAGGACGTGAGCTGCACCTCGAGTCCCACGATGGCCTTGATCATGCCGGCGATGTAATCGTCGGGAGCGTCAGCGACCGACCAAGACGATGCGTGCCTGCCTTCGTGCACGGTAGTGAGGGACTCGACGTGCCGCCGCTTCCACTCGTCGTCCTCATGGAGGATGAGCGTGCCCTTTGCTTCTACGGCGATGTAGTTCCAGGTCGGCACCACGCGTCCCCCTTCGTCCTTTGAGGGGTAGTAGCGGGGAGAGACGTAGGCAGACGGACCCACCCAGCTGACCAACGCCGACACGGAAAGATCCGCCCTCCTCCACTGGCCATTGGCCTTGGCCAGATGACCAGTGACGAGCGTGGCGTCATCGGAGATGAGCAGGGGAAGATAGGACGCCTCGATGCCGTCAGAACCGTAAGTGATCAGCTCGCCTGCCCGGATCTGGCGTACCGTATCCCGGAGCACAGACGGATCGGTCTCGGCGAAGTGCTGCGGTGTGTACATCGAACCAGGAAACACAGTTGATCTCGCGGCGTCAAGGGCCGGCCCGAGCGTTTGGTCCACCCCAGGCGATGAAATTCCGATGGTCGAACCGTCAAAGGGAGAGACGGTCGCTCCCAGTCTCAGGTTCGGTCGACCGTCATCTGTGGATCTGCACCACTATGTGGCGGACACCTCGCCCCAACGAAAGGACACACCATGCTCCGAGTCAGCACCTATCTGAATTTCATGGGTCAGACCGAAGAGGCGTTCCTCTTCTACCAAACCGTGTTCGGGACCGAGTTCCTGGCACCGATCTCGCGGATTCGGGACATGCCCACCGATCCGAACATGCCGTCGTTGCCCGAAGCCGAACTCGACCTGGTCATGCACGTCGAACTTCCGATTCTCGGTGGTCATGTCCTCATGGGGACCGACATGTTGGAGTCCCAGGGACATCAGCTGCGCACCGGGAACAACGTGACGATCAACCTCGAATTGGAGGACAGGAACGAGACGGAGCGCCTGTTCCAAGAACTCTCCGAGGGCGGGAGCGATCTTTTCGGACTCCAGGACATGCCCTGGGGTGCGTACTGGGGCACCTGCGCGGACCGGTTCGGCGTTCGCTGGATGTTCAACTGCTACAACCCCACCTGAGTGCCTGCGATACTGTGCCTCGACCAGACCGTGGTCGAATGCGGCTCGGGCCGTCCGGTGCCAGGAGGCCGCCCGGGCCTTCGTTGCTTCCACGGCCGTCGGGGTCCCCGCTCCGCCGGCGAACGGTTCACGGTCGACCATCCCCTACGAGGAGAGCCATGGATATCGAGGAGTTCTACAGCAGCGACGAACGCCGCCGACAGTCGGCCGAGGTCGAGCTGGGTACAAACTGGTTCGATGCCAAGGGAAGCCGCTACGAGCTGAGCTGGGTGGAGGACACCGGTGAGTTGTACATCATGTTGGAGCTCGTTCCCGAGGCCGACTCATGGACACCCTTCGGCGACACCGAGGTAGAAGAGATGCCCCTGGACCGGGTCCTTGTGATGGTGGTGGGCTACGTCGCCACCCTCGACGAGGTCGAAGCCGTCCTGGCGGGGTGGCCTGACCAGATGGCCAAACCCGACGGCATTTCGTGGGTCGCCGAGCGTCTGAAGGCACATGGGGTTCCGGCTACCGCACCTAGCTGACGTGCGTTTCCGGGGTGGTTGAACTTGGTAGGGTCCGGAGCAGTGTCGGCACGAGCGAGGAGCAGGGGTGCGGATGGAGTTAGTGGTCGATCTTTCTACCGGTGACGTCGTGCTTCGTCAGCACGAGGACCTGGAGCGATTCTCGGTGCAGGCGCTGCTAGTGAGCCCTGAGGACGGCCCTGCCGAAGGGGCGCTCGGCGCCCTCAGCGCAGCTCTGCGGGTCCACGAGGTGGGAACGGTCGGACCCGACGGCGACGTGCTGGTCCCCACAGCCGCCGTGCGACGGCTGGCGGTCGATGCCGCCAAGGTGGATGGGTCACCGCTCGACCCATCCTGGGACGACGGGTTCAGCGGGATGGTCCAATATGCCGCCACCAAGGGCTGGACATCCGAGGATGGGGCATTGCGGGCCCACGTGGAGTGGGAGGCCTGACCGATGCGGTTCTCCTATGCCGAATCCATGGTGGACCCATCGTTCTACGTGCCCCTGGCCCAGGCTGCAGAGGAAGCCGGCTATGACGGCATGGTCATACCGGACAGTCTCTGCTATCCGGAGGAGTCGGACTCGACGTACCCCTTCTCACCCGACCACACTCGGGAGTTCTTAGAGGACAAGCCCTTCATCGAGCCGTTCTCGCTCATTCCCGCCCTCGGCGTCGTCACCGAACGGCTTCGTTTCATTACCTTCGTCCTGAAGCTCCCCATGCGCCACCCACTTCTCGTGGCCAAGCAGGCCAGTTCGGTGGCGGTAATGACCAACAACCGGCTGTCGCTCGGGGTGGGCTCCAGCCCGTGGCCCGAGGACTACGAGTTGGTGGATGTCCCCTGGGAGGGCCGGGGCCGCCGCATGGACGAAGCCATGGCCATCGTGCAGGGTCTCGCGGCCGGTGGCTACTTCGAGTACCACGGGGAGGTCTACGACCTGCCGTCGGTCAAGATCAGTCCTACCCCTACCGAGCCCCTCCCCATCCTGGTGGGAGGGCACGCCACACCGGCCCTGCGCCGGGCGGCGCGCTCGGACGGCTGGCTGCATGGGGGTGGTGACCCCGAGGACCTTCCGGGACTGTTGGAGCGTCTCGGGCAGCTACGCGAGGAGGAGGGGACGGTCGACCGGCCCTTCGAGGTCCACGTCATCTCTCTCGACGCCTACACGGTCGACGGTATCCGCCGTCTGGAGGAGCAGGGCGTGACCGACGTCATCGTGGGCTTCCGATGGCCCTATGCGGTGGGGCCGGACACCGAAGTACTCCAGACCAAGCTGGACAACCTGCGCCGCTTTGCCGACGACGTCATTGCCAAGGCCGCCTCGTGACCACGGCCCGGGAGCTGGGCCAGGCCTCGATGGCCGCAGTCGAGGCACGCGACCGCGAGGGGTGGTTGGCGTTGTTCGCCGAGGACGGGACGGTGGAGGATCCCATCGGTCCGTCGGCCTTCGATCCCGAAGGTCGGGGCCACCGGGGCCGGGAGGCCATCGCCGCCTTCTACGACACCGTGATCGCAGCCAACGAGTCGATCACATTCGCCATCCGGCAGTCCTTCCTGTGTGGTGAGGAAGCGGCCAACGTGGGGGTGATCCGGATCACCTTCGCCGGTGGGACCGCGGTCGAGGTGGACGGCATCTACATCTACCGGCGCTCCTCGGACGACAAGATCGCCTCGTTGCGGGCCTTCTGGGAGCCCGATTCCATTCGCACAGTCTCCTAGAGCAGGGCGGCGGCCCGGTGCCGCTACGTGCGGACCGCCATGGGGGCGGCCCAGTCCGGCATGGCCATCACCATCTGGACATCGCTGATATGGCGCTCAGCGAATGCCCCGGCGCAGTAGCAGAGGTACAGGTCCCAGAGGCGCTGGAACCGGGCATCGAGCCCCAGTGCGCCGATCTCGACACGGTGACGGTCCACGTTTTCGTACCAGCGCTGCAGCGTCTCCACGTAGTGGCGGCCAATGTCCTCGAGATCGACCACGGTCATCGGCGTGGCCCGGCGTAACGAGCGGGTGATGGCCTCGACGGAGGGGATGCAGCCACCAGGAAATATCAGCTCACTGATGAAGTCGGTCCCGTTCTTGGCTCGCTCGTAGCTCCTGTCGTCCACCGTGATGGCCTGGAGGGCCATCAGGCCTCCATCGTGCAACAAGGAGGCACATGTACCGAAGAACGTGTCGTGATGGCGCCAGTCGACCGCCTCGATCATCTCGATCGAAACCAGCTTGTCGAAGGTGCCGGTGAGGTCCCGGTAGTCCCGATCGAGGACGGTCACTCGATCGCTCAGGCCGGCGCCTGCCACCCGTTTGGAGGCGAACTGGAACTGGGCTTCGGAGATGGTCGTGGTGGTGACCCGGCACCCGTAGGTCGATGCGGCGTGGACGGCGAATCCTCCCCACCCGGTACCGATCTCCACGACGTGGTCCGACGGGGTCAGGCCCAGCTTGGTGCACAGCCGGTCCAACTTGCACCGCTGGGCGTCGCCCAGGCTCATCTCCGGGTCCACGAAGATGGCCGACGAATACATCATGGTCTCATCGAGCATGAGCGCGAAAAACTCGTTCGAGAGGTCGTAGTGGGAGTGGATGTTGTCCCGATCATCCTGGGGGCCGGGAGGGCTCAGGCGTCGGAACCAGTCCGTGGCCGATCCCCACCACTGGCCAACGCGATCCTGGACCGCCGTCACCGGTCGGAGCCCGACCGAGAGGACTCTGACCAACGAGACGAGGTCGTCGCAGTCCCACAGGCCATCGGCGTAGGTGCGGCCGAACCCCACCGATCCTTCGGACAGGACGATCGGATAGACGGACGGATCGTGGATGACCATCGCCGCCTGGGGCAGGCCCGACCCGAATCGGTGGGTGCCGTGATCGTCGACGATCGTGAGTGACCCGCCCTGCAGATGTGAGGCCATGTACCGGAGGAAGGCGGCGGCCAAGGGTTCGCGGAGGGCCCTCATCGGCTGCCTGGTGCGGCGACGACCCCGGCGTCTCCCGTCTCGGCGGCCGCCGGATGGGCATGGAACGGTACGCCTTTACGGCGCAGGGCCAGGGCCTGGCGGTAGATCCCCCACGATACCCGCATGGTCATCAACGGGTAGCGCCACAGGACCCGACTGAGGGACCGCCGGTCGGCGGGCCGACGGTGGAGCACCATGGACGCGGCGAACACCCGGCTGCCGTCTTTCAGGTCGTCGACGCCGAGCACGAGACGCTCGCCCGGAGCTCCGATGATGAATCGGTGGGTGAGGTCCATGGGGAGGAAGGGTGACACATGGAGCTGCTTGGCCACCAGATGGGTACCGGGCGCAGGCAGCACGTAGGTGGTCCGCTCGTGCCACGGAGTGTTGGTGACCTCGACCACTGTGGTCTCCACCTCCGCTCCGTCAGCGGTGAAGCAGTAGTAGACGCTGATGGGGTTGAACAGCCAGCCCCAGGTGCGCACCTGGGTCAACAGGGCCACCGGTCCGCTCGGTCGGTGCCCCGTCTGCGATTCCACCAGGTCCCTCACCGACTGGTCGAGAGGCATGGCCGGATCACCCAGGTAGTCGGCCCGTCGGAACGACACCACGTTGGCCCGTTCATCAGACCAGAGAGGATGGCGCCTGCAGACCGCTGACACCTCGGCGAGGTCGAGCATGGTCATGGTGATGGGGTACGAAAATCGGTGCTCGACGGGTTGGTAGCGGTGGTGGACGACGGTACCTTCGTAGATCCCGCTGCGGAGGGTGGGACCGGTGCTGCTGGTGGGAGCGAACGGAAGCACCTGGGCGTCATGGCCCTGCTCCCCGAGCCGCTGGGTCACAGGTCTTCGCCGGCCAAGCGTCGACAGACAGTGAGGGCACTCTGGACGCCGTCCTCGTGGAAGCCGTAGCCCCAGTAGGCGCCACAGAACCAGGTGCCGCGGTAGCCGTTCAGCTCCTCATGGCGTCGCTGTGCGACGATGGCCTGGACGTCGAGCACCGGGTGGGCGTAGTCGAAGCTGGCCACCACCTTGTCCTCACGGATGGCATCGTCTCGGTTCAGGGTGACCAGGATCTCGTGGGCCGACTCGATTCCCTGCAGGCTGGCCAGTCGGTAGGTGAGGGTGGCCAGCCTGGGCTGATCGGCCAGACGGTGGTAGTTCCAGCTGGCCCAAGCCCGCCGGCACTTCGGGAGCAACCGTTCGTCGGTATGGAGCGTGGCTCGGTTGGGCTGGTACCGGATGGCGCCGAGCACCTCCCGTTCAGGGACGGACGGGTCGGAGAGTATCCGGAGCGCCTGGTCGCTGTGCGTGGCCAGCACCACATGGTCGAAGCGTTCTGGACCCATGTCGGTGTGGAGCTCCACGCCGTCATCCCGTCGGGTGACCTTGGCTACGGGCGAGGACAGGCGAACGGCGCCACCCAGGGGCGCGAGTATGGCCTCGACGTAGCGCCGCGAGCCACCGTCCACTGTCCGCCACGAGGGCTGGTCGCCGTAGTTGAGGAGCCCGTGGTTGTCGAAGAACCGGGCAAAGGTGACTGCGGGCATGTCGAGGAGGGACTGGGGGTCTGCCGACCAGATGGACGACCCCATAGGTATCAGGTACCACTCGATGAACCGGGAAGACCAGTGCCCGGCGGCCAGCAGTTCGGCCAGTGACTGGTCGGTGGGATGGTCGTCAGTGAGGAGTGCTCGGGCCACCCGGTTGAACCGAACGACATCGGAGAGCATGCGTAGGAACGCCGGGCGCAGGGCGTTGCGTCGTTGGGCGAACAGCGTAGTGAGCGAGGTACCGCGCCATTCGACTCCGCTCAAGTCGTCCGAGACGCTGAAGCTCATGTCGCTGGGCTTGGTGGCTACTCCGAGCTGGTCGAAGAGCCGGACGAGGCCCGGATAGTTCCGTTCGTTGTAGACCAGGAACCCGGTATCCACCTCGTGGGTCTCGTCGGCCAAGTCGATGCGCACGGTGTGGGCGTGGCCCCCGGGCCGACCATCCGCCTCGAACACCGTGACGTCATGACGCCTGCTCAGCAGATGGGCACAGACCAGGCCGGAAACGCCTGTTCCCACGATGGCGATCCTCATGGATGTGGACAGCTCCTCAGTTGTTCGTCGACCCGACAGTTGGTGTTCGGAGCGGCGCCCGGGCTTGGATGACCCCGGTCTGGCGTGGGAGAAGTCCCAGTATATTGGCCCTAAGGGGTCGTGCAGCCGGGGTGAGTCGGCGCAGACGGAAGGATCAACGATGTCCCGCTACCGTGGAACCGTCGTCTCTGAACGATCGGCCGAGGAGACATTCGACTATCTGGCCGAGTTTTCCAACGCAGGCCAGTGGGATCCCGGTGTGGCCGGGGCTGAGCGGTTGGATGAGGGCCCGGTGGGTCTCGGCAGCTCATTCCGGTTGCAGGTGAAGTTCTCGTCGAGGACCTTTCCGCTCGACTACCGCGTGGTCTCCTACGAACGTCCGCACCGGGTCGTCCTGTTGGCCGAAAGCGCCTCGGTGCGGTCTGAGGACACCGTCACCGTGGTCCCGAGACCCGGTGGCGGGTCCATCCTCACCTACGACGCCGACCTCACGCTGCTCGGCCCGCTCGCTCACTTCAACGTCTTGTTGAGCCCGGTGTTCCGTGGCATCGGGGACCGGGGCCTCGGCGGACTCCGGGAGGTGCTGGGTGCCCCGGCCAGACCTCAACCGACGGCTGGTCCGTTCGGAGGGCTACCGGCCCGCTTGGTCGATGAGGCCTTGGAGGCGACCGTAGTGGGCAGCTTCTCCTCCATCGGTCCCGAGGTGCGCAGCCGTCTGGCTCGATGGAACCAACCTCCGGCGATGGACGGGGTGGTGGTGCTCGTCACCGGTGCGACTTCGGGTCTGGGCCTCGCCACGGCGATCGGCGTGGCCCGTCGAGGTGCCACCGTCCGATTCACGGCCCGAAATCAGGACCGGGCCCTTCAAGCCAGGGCGGCCATTACCGACGCTGCGCCCGGAAGCGACGTGGACTTCCTGTTGGCCGACATGAGCAGACTCGATGACGTCCGAGCCCTGGCCGACCAGTTCGTCGCCCACCATGACCACCTGGACGTGCTGGTCCACAACGCCGGGGCGCTCACCGGTCGGTACACGGTGACCGACGAGGGGACCGAGGTCACCGTGGCCACTCAGTTGGTAGCCCCGTTCCTCCTCACCGGACTGCTGCTCGAGCGGCTGCGCGCCGCCATCCCCTCACGGGTCATCCAGGTCTCGTCGGGAGGGATGTACACCCAGAGGTTCGACCTCGCCACCCTCGAGATGGGCCCGGACGAGTACGACGGCACAGTGGCCTATGCCAAGGTCAAGCGAGCCCAGTTGGTGCTCATGCACGAGTGGGTTCGACGCCTCGACGGCACGGGCGTGGTGTACAACGCCATGCATCCAGGCTGGGCCGATACCCCCGGGATCCGCAGCGGGCTGCCGGGCTTCGCCAAGGTCATGGGACCGATCCTGCGCACGCCGGACCAGGGGGCCGACACGGCCGTGTGGCTGGCCTCGGCCCCCGAGGCGGCCACGGCCACTGGTCGGTTCTGGCTGGACCGCCGGCCCCGGTGGGAACACAAGGTCCCGTGGACCCACCTGAGTGGGGACGCCTTCGCCGCGGCCGGCGCCGACCTGTGGGCATGGTGCGCGGCGCGGTGCGACTGGGACGGTGTCGACGGGCTCCTCACTCCCAGCCGCTGAAGCCGTACTGCTCATGGGGGCCCATCACGGCGTTCTCGAACATGCCGTAGCCGACCTGGCCGTCATAGGAGAATGCGGCCGCATACTCCGTCAAGGCCCAGGTCGAATAAGACGGGTCGGCAGGTGGCACGCTCTGGCCCTGGACCACGAGCTCCCCTTGGTACATCCCGTGCTTCCAATCGGGCTCGAGGCCGTAGCCACTGCCGAGCAGCAACGGAAAGGCCAGTTGCGTCTCGACCTCGATCTCGGCCGTCTTCTTGCCCCGGGCTCCGTAGTAGGTGAGGGTGGCGCCGGTCACCGACCGTGAGCCGGGGGCAAAGCGGAGCTCGTGCTCGGGACGGCCGAGCCACTCGGCCTCGCGTCCCGACCCGATGGGGAACACCCGGTGGGCGTCCTGCATGATGCGCTCGCCGTTCGAACGTTCCTGAATGATGGTGACGATGGCGTGGTCCTCGAACCGGACGGGCGCATAGATCCAGAAGAAGCCAGCCCCGGCCTCGGTGGCCCGAATGCCGGGGGGCTCGGGCTCACCCACCGGGCGTACGCCCCACGAGCGGTCACGGCAGCCCCAGAAGCGGTCCGGGGTCAACGACAGCTGGCGGTCGCCGACGGTCAGGGTTCCCGTCCAGGAGCCCAGCTGGGCGAACCGGGTCGAGTCGAAGGTAACCCTGGAGAACTGACGGTCGAAGTGACGAGACTCGAGGTGGGCTTGGGAGAATCCGTCGTAGACGGCATCCAACTCGATTCCCCACTCGTTGGGCTCCACAATGACCCGGACCTGCTCGAGGCCCTTCACCACCTCGACTCGGATCGGGCCCACCGAGGCGTCCATCCGATCGGCCCCGAGGGTCTTGGACGACCGGACCACCCGGTGGTCGCCACCCCACATCACCGAGACGAAGGCGTCAGCCACGCTGAGGTTCGGGTACTGGCCCACCCCGATCACGGCGAACAGCTCGTCCTCGGTTCCATGCACGCCGGCCGCGCCGTGGATGTTGAAGTAGTAGCGGTCGTAGAAATTGCGGTCCGAGGGCCCGACGAACCGCATCGGTTCGGATATCTGGTGGACCGGATAGTCATCCAGCGGTGAGAGCATTTGGCAGCCTCCTGGTCGCAAACGTCACGGGTGTTCGGCCATCACCGCCCGTCGTCGTCGGCGACAGTCGGTCGCGGGGCCGGTCCGCGTCCGCACCGGGGTGCCTGGCGAGCGTAGCCAGGTTCGAGGTGACGGTGCGTCAGATGTTCGATCCGGCTACGATTTTCCTCGTCAGCGTGGTCGGCCGTCGACGTGCACCGTCAGGTTTCGGCCACCTAACCCGTTTCTGTCTCGAGCCTGGGAGGACGCAATGAAGTCGTACGATCGCCTGTTCATCGGGGGGGAGTGGGTCGAGCCGTCCTCGACCGCCGTGTTCGACGTGGTGTCGCCCACCACCGAGGAGCTGGTCGGACGGGTCCCCGAGGCCCAGGTGGCCGACGTGGACCGGGCCGTGGCCGCCGCCCGGGAGGCGTTCGAGCACGGCCCCTGGCCGCGGATGAGCCCGGCGGAGCGTGGGGCCGTGCTGACCAAGGTGGCCGACGCCATCCGCAACGAC
Source organism: uncultured Acidimicrobiaceae bacterium (assembly GCA_963817985.1). Classification (GTDB taxonomy): domain Bacteria; phylum Actinomycetota; class Acidimicrobiia; order Acidimicrobiales; family RAAP-2; genus Bog-756. The sequence continues at coordinate 11,178 of CAWFQI010000021.1, forward strand.
ATGCAAGGCATCTCCGAACTGATCTCGAACGAGATGGGCTCACCGATCTCGTGGGGAACCTTGGCCCAGGTGTTCGCGCCCACCATGATCCTCGACTACTACGCGGGCCTCAGCTCCACCTTTGCCTTCGACACGGTGAAGGACGGGCTGATGGGACCGGTGCTGGTGTCCAAGGAGCCCGTCGGCGTCGTGGCTGCCATCACCCCCTGGAACGTCCCGCTCTTCCTGGCCTGCGCCAAGCTGGCCCCGGCTCTCCTGTCGGGGAGCACCGTGGTGTTCAAGCCCGCCCCGGAGACTCCGCTGGACGCCAACGTGTTGGCCGAGATCTTCGCCGAGGCCGGTCTTCCCGCCGGCGTGCTCAACGTGGTGCCCGCCGGACGTGAGGTCGGAGCTCACCTGGTGAGCCATCCCGGTGTCGACAAGGTGTCGTTCACCGGCTCGACCGTGGCCGGGCGGGCCATCGGTGCGGCCTGTGGACAGAACCTCAAGCGGGTCAGCTTGGAGCTCGGAGGAAAGTCAGCCGCCATCCTGCTCGATGACGTGGACCTGGCCGAGTCGATCCCGCTGTTGCTTCCCAACGCCATCATGAACAACGGCGAGGCCTGTATCTCCCTCACCAGGATCCTCGCCCCACGGGACCGCTACAGCGAGGTCACCGAGGCCCTGGTCGAGCAGGTCCGGGCCATGAAGGTGGGCGATGCCCTCGACCCCGCCACCGAAGTGGGTCCCCTGGTGGCCGAGCGGCAGCGTGACCGGGTCGAGAACTACATCCGTATCGGCCAGGATGAAGGGGCCAAGGTCGCGGTCGGCGGTGGTCGTCCCGAGGGGATCGACAAGGGCTGGTTCGTCGAGCCCACCGTGTTCGTGGACGTCGACAACTCGATGCGTATCGCCCAAGAGGAGATCTTCGGGCCGGTGCTCTCGGTCATTCCCTACGACGATGAGGCCGACGCCGTGCGCATCGCCAACGACTCGGAGTACGGACTGTGCGGAGGGGTCTACACCGGGGACAACGACAGGGGCCTCGCGGTGGCCCGCCAGGTACGAACCGGCACGTACATGGTCAACTCGAACGTACCCATCGATTTCTCCTCGCCCTTCGGCGGCTACAAGGCCTCCGGGGTCGGGCGCGAGTTCGGCGAGGACGGCCTTGAGCTGTTCTTGGAGAAGAAGTCGATCAGCCTGCCGGCGGGCTACACCCCGAGCCTGTAGCCGCACCCGTCCGGGGACCTCGGTCCAACCCCGAGGTCATCCCAGGCGGGTCCCAGGCGTGGCTGGACGGTTTGCCGGGCCTTTTTGGCTGCTGGCGCGTGCGTAAAGACCCCTGGACCTGCGAAGATGGTAGTGACGGTGCCGGGCCCTGGGGCCAGGCCGCACCGGTCCGGCGTGCGTGGAGGCAGGCAACCCGATGAGTACTGGCGTCCACACCGCTCCCAGGCGGGAGCGCAGGTCACCGTTCGACTCCGGCCACGGCCGGGGTCGTCCCATCGTGTTCAGCTATGTCCCGGCTCTCGACGGGCTCCGCGCCGTGGCCGTGCTCGGCGTGATGCTCTACCACGGTGGCGCACCGGTGGCCGCCGGGGGGTTCCTCGGCGTGGATGTCTTCTTCGTGCTCTCTGGGTTCCTCATCACCTCGCTCCTCCTCGGAGAGTGGGCGAGGAGCCTCACCGTCCGCCTGGGACAGTTCTGGGCCCGCCGAGCCCGCCGCCTCCTGCCCGCCCTATTGGTGATGCTGGTGGGGGTGGCCCTGATCGTGAAGGTCTTCTCGGGACCGGGGGAGTTCGCCGGCCTCCGCCTCGACTCGCTGGCCACCTTGTTCTACGTGGCCAACTGGCACTTCATCGTGGGCGGGGGAAACTACTTCGCCGCCACGGCCCAGCCCTCGATGCTCGAGCACATGTGGACGCTCGCCATCGAGGAGCAGTTCTACATCGTGTGGCCCCCAGTCGTCCTGGTCATGCTGCACCTCGGACGGAGGCTGCGGCCCTCGAGGCGTCTCTGGCCCGTCCTGTCAGTGGCGGTCGTCGGTGCCATCGCTTCGGCGATCGATATGCGGCTCCAATACCAGAGCGGGGCGTCGGTCATGCGCCTCTACGAAGGCACCGACACCCGTAGCCAAGACATCCTGGTCGGTGCCGCCCTTGCCATCGGAATGGCCATGTGGGCCCAACACCGTTCGAGCCTGCCCTCCTCGACCGCCCTCGACCGCACGCCCGTCCAACGCCCTCACCCCGCGGCGGGCACCGCCGGCGCCGTCCCTCCCCGTGCTCACCGGCGGGATCTGCATCGTCGGCGTGGCCTCGGCATCCGACCCATCACGGCCTGGGAGATCACCCCGAGGCCGATTCGGGCCGCACTCCAGGCCGCCGGCTGGCTGGCCCTCCTGGTCGGCACGGTGCTGTGCTGGCGGATCACCGGACCGGGTGCCGCACTGTTCGAAGGGGGCTTCTTCGTCTTCGCCCTGGGCGTGGCCCTGGTCATCTTCTGCGTGGTCACCACCCAGGGTGACTCACTGTCCCGCTCGCTTGGTAACCCCGCATTCCGCTATCTCGGCAAGATCTCCTATGGCACCTACCTCTGGCACGTCCCTCTCTTCGCACTGCTGACCGCCGAGCGGCTCCACCTCGGGGGCTATCCACTGCTCGTGGTCCGAGTGGCTGCCACCCTGGCCGTAGCCACTGCCTCGTTCTACCTGGTCGAGGAGCCCATCCGGCGCAGGAAGACCCGGACCTTCTCGGAGTGGCGGGCTTGGCTCTTGACACGGGAGCATTCCTCGGTGTGGTGGTGGTCACCGTGGCCGCCACGGTCCCGACGGCGGCCGAAGCCGCCGGACCGCTTCGTGTGCAGGGGGCGGCCTATGTCGGACCGCCGGTCAAGGTCATGGTGTTCGGCGACGGGGTGGCGTGGCGCATGGCCTTTGCCATGCTGGCCAGTCAACCCCAGGACAGCTACGACGTGAGCATCGACAACGGGGCCATCATCGGCTGTGGGCTTCTGCGCAGTACCCAGTACCGCCTCTACGGCGTCGACCACCCCGAGGTGCCGGCGTGCAACTCGTCGGCTCCGGCGGCCGATCAGTGGCCGGCCCAATGGCAGGGTGACCTGGAGCAGTTTCGACCCAATGTGGTCGTAGTACTGGCCGGCCGTTGGGAACTCTCCGACCGGATGATCGACGGCCGGTGGCTGCACATCGGCCAGCCGGCATTCGACAGTGCCGTGAAGCAGTCACTCGAGCAGGCGGTGCAGGTGGGCACGTCGACCGGAGCACTCATGGAGCTCATGACATCTCCTTGCTTTGCCCCCAACGAGCAACCCAACGGCCAGGTGTGGCCGGAGGACACCCCGGCCAGGCTCAACGCCTACAACGCCATCGTGCGTGAAGTGGCGGCTGAACATCCAGCGACGGTGCAGCTCGACGACTTCGAGTCTCAACTGTGTCCGGGCGGTGTCTACCAGGAATCCCTCGATGGGGTCCAGATCCGAGACGGGGACGGCATGCACATCGTTCCCACGGCTGCGGCAGGGCAGTGGCTCGATGTCCGGGTGCTCCCCCAGGTGATCCGGGTGGGCCGGCTGGCCATGGCGGGCCAGAGTCTCCTCCCGGGGTCGCCCGAGGCAACCTCGCCGACCCCGTCGCTCTCCGCCAGCGGCGCCATTCCCTGATATCGGACCGGTGGAAAGCCCAGCCGACGTCTGGCCTGATGGCCCGGGTGGGTCAGGGCGAGCTGGACACCGGCGCGGGAGGAGGGATCGAAGAGGGTGGTGCCGGCTGGCCGAAGGTGGTGTTGTCGGCCTGCTGACACTGCACCCGGAGGGAGTCGACCAGGGTGGACTCCGGAACGCGGTTGCTCTCGGACACGGTGGTCATGAGCGCCTGCCACTGCCCGTCGTGGTAGGCCGCTTCGGCGGCGATGGGCAGCGCCTGGCGCAGCTGCTGGTAGGCGTCTTCTTTGAGTCGGCTGGCCGTCGTGGGGGTCACTTCTCGTGGGTTGATCGGGCCAGCAGGGGTGAGCGAGCGGTTCGATGTGGCCTCAGGCCTGTTGGGCCAGCGACGTGCCACTGTTGCCACACGCACTCAGGGTGGCACGCCGAGCCCGATAACCACCGTGGTCCCTACGGCCAGACGCCGGAATCGGACCGGGATCGTGGCGAACCTCACCCCAGCCAGCTACCCGATGAGTCGAGGAGGTACCGGCTGACCGCCAGACCCGGTCGAAGATCTCGCAGATCAGCTCCTCGCCGGCCAGGATCCGGGCGAGAGAGACCGTCGAGCGGGCGACCATATTCAGCCGTCGTTCGGCCGGGTCGGTGGCCGATGCAAAGGAGTCGATCGCGGAGACTTCGAGGGGGAGCTCGATACCCCCCACGCCGGCCAGGTCGATAGCCAGGCGCAGCAGGTCCGGGCCGTGCGGGAGCGGGGGCAGCGCCCAGGTAAAGGTCAGAGGAAAATGGAAGCTCGGGCGGCTCGTCGTCCTCGGGCAGCCCGACCACGGCGTCCTCAAACGAGAGCAGGACCTCGGGTCGACTTCGAGAGCAAGGTGCAGGTCGAGCGGCCCCCCGCAGCCCTCCTCCGGGTGGAGGTCGACCTCCCAGGCCTGGCGAAGGGAGTAGGTCTCGACGAAGTGCCGCTCGTCGTGAACGTGGAAGCCATGGTCGACCGAATGCTCTTTCAGCTCGGCCACGTAACCGGCCACATCGATGACTGCCACAGTTGGCTCAGCCTACCGGGACACCGGAGGCTCCGGTATCGTCGACCCATGGACGACGACGAGCTGCTGGCGGTGCTCCACGCCACTGCATCGGCTGTGGCCGAGGGCCCTTGGTGACCTGGGCGATTGGGGCCTCGCCGGTACCCGGCCGGGCCAGTACCGCTCCGATCTGGCCGCAGATGCGGTGGCGCTCTCGATCCTCGAAGGAGCGGGACTCGGGGTCATGTCCGAAGAGTCGGGCGTCCACCGGCCCGACTCGCCGCTCATCGTGGTAATCGATCCCGTCGACGGCTCTACCAACGCAGCGTGGGGAATCCCCTGGTATGCCACCAGTCTTTGTGTAGTGGATGCCGAAGGGCCGCGCTTGGCCGTAGTGGTGAATCAGGCTTCGGGAGTCCGCTTCGAGGCTGTTCGTGGCGGTGGCGCTCGAAGCTACGGTGTACCCATCCAACCTGTCGGGCTGCCGATCCCTCGGACGAAGCCATTATCGGATTTTCCGGCTATCCGCTCCGGTACTTCGGATGGTCCCAGTGCCGGATGCTCGGCGCCGCTGCTCTCGATCTGTGTGCCGTCGCTGAAGGGGTGCTCGATGGATACGCCGTTGTTGGCGGATCGCAGCTCGGGAGTTGGGACTATCTCGGGGGGATGTTGATCTGTACGGAGGCAGGAGCGGTAATCGGCGAACTCGAAGGGCCGTGAGCTGGTCACCTTGGACCACACGGCACGCCGTACCCCGGTGGCTGGTTCCACCCCTGATCTTCTAGCAGCCCTGTCTGCGGCTGCTGCGCAGGTAGCGTGATGCGCTCGGGCGTTTAGCTCAGTTGGTTAGAGCAGCTGG
>CAWFQI010000022.1:0-412570 GCA_963817985.1 uncultured Acidimicrobiaceae bacterium
CTACGAGGTCTTCCTCATCAGCCGGATCCAAGAGGAGTGGCTCGAATCGGGCGACAACCGCGTCGCCGTGCGTAACGGACTGGCCGCCACGGGCAAGACCATCACCGCCGCAGCCCTCATCATGATCCTCGTGTTCGGCTCGTTCATCCTCGGTGGCCAACGGGTCATCAAGGAGTTCGGCCTCGGACTGGCGGGCGGGATCTTCATGGACGCCTTCTTGATCCGGATGGCCGTGGTACCCGCCCTCATGTTCATGTTCGGCAAGGCCAACTGGTGGTTCCCCGGTGGCTGGACCGGATCCTGCCCCGGCTGTCGGTCGATCCCGAGCTGCCCGCGCCCGACCCGGCCTCGGGCGCCCCCGAGGACCCGCCGAACCGGCGGAGTCCCAACCCCTTCCCGTCTGAGGTAGGTTCGCCGGAGCGGAGTTCACCCATCGAGGACCGGGGGTCACCCATGTCCGAGTTCGTCATGACCATCGGGGGCGACACCGTCCCTGCCGCCGAGTCGTTCGGCGTCATCAATCCGGCCACCGGCGAGGTGTTCGCCGAGGCTCCCGAGTGCAGCCGCCAGCAGCTCGACGCCGCCTTCGACGCCGCCTCCAAGGCGCAACGGGACTGGAAGGCCGACGAGAGCGTCCGACGGGCCACGCTGTTGAAGATGGCCGATGTGCTGCTGGCCTCCGGGGCCGAGATCGCGCCGGTGCTCACCTCGGAACAGGGCAAGCCGCTGGCCGACGCCAACATCGAGGTCTTCGCCGCCGCCATCTGGTGCCAGTACTTCGCCAACTTGGAGACCCCGGCCCAGATCATCCAGGACGATGACGAGGCCAGGGTGGAGGTGGTGCGGCGCCCGGTCGGCGTGGTGGCGGCCATCACCCCGTGGAACTTTCCGCTGACCCTGGCCTTCTGGAAGATCGCCCCGGCGTTGCTGGCCGGCAATACCCTGGTGCTCAAGCCGTCGCCTTTCACCCCACTCTCCACCCTGAAGACCGTGGAGCTGCTGCGGGGTGTGGTGCCTCCCGGGGTGATCAACGTCGTGAGCGGAGGCGACGACCTCGGCGCCTGGATGACCAGCCACCCGGTCCCCCGCAAGGTCAGCTTCACCGGCTCCATCGAGACGGGCAAGAAGGTGGCCATCGCCGCTGCTCCCGATCTGAAGCGGGTCACCTTGGAGCTCGGCGGCAACGACCCGGCCATCGTCCTCGACGACGCCGATCCCACCGTGGTGGGCAAGGCCATCTTCGCCGGTGCCTTCAACAACAACGGCCAGGTGTGCTCGGCCATCAAGCGGGTCTACGTACCCGAAGCCCTCTACGACCAGGTCGTCGAGGTGCTCGCCGACCAGGCCTCCAAGGTCAAGGTGGGAGCAGGGACCGAGCCCGACTCCAAGTTGGGGCCGATCAACAACGCACCCCAGTTCGAACGGGTGAAGGAGCTGGTGGGCGACGCCATCGCCCATGGGGCCAGTGCGGCCGTCGGAGGCAAGGCCATGGACCGACCGGGGTACTTCTTCGAGCCCACCATCCTCACCGACCTGAGCGACGGGACCCGCATCGTGGACGAAGAGCAGTTCGGGCCGGCCCTTCCCGTCATCTCCTACCGGGATGTCGACGACGTGGTCTCCCGGGCGAACGCCACCCACTTCGGGCTGTCCGGCTCGGTATGGGGAGCCGATGCCGACCGCGCCACTGACGTAGCCAACCAGCTCGAGTGCGGCACGGCCTGGGTCAACACCCACCTGGCCCTCGCCCCCCAACAGCCGTTCGGTGGGTTCAAGTGGAGTGGCGTGGGTGTGGAGAACGGACCCTGGGGCCTGGCCGAGTTCAGCGAGATCCAAGCGGTCTACCGCTCGAAGAGTGCTGACGGCCTCAACCTCAATACCGGTGGCCTCATCTCGTAGATCCTCCCCAGTGGGGGCCGATTCGGAGGCCCCGGATCGGGTACCTCGGGTCGGCCACGCAAGCCGTCGTCACTCCTCGACGGAGAACCGCTGCCAGGCTGACTGACGGGTCATCCCGAGCGCGTCCACCGATGCGGGTCCACGAGGCTCCGAGACTGCGGGCCATCTGCACCCACTCGGCCAGCTGCCGCTCGCTCTGGGTGCGGGACTCGGCGATCCAGGAAAGGTCCTGGAGGACCTGATCGAGGGAGACGTCGTCGCTATCGCCGGCGACGACGGCCGAACCGCCCACGAGGTACCCGGCGTCGTCCTCCACCTCACCTTGGTCATCTCCGGCACGGCCGCCACCCTCGGAGGCACGGACCAGCTCCAACACCTCGGCCCGGTTGGTGGCCCCGAGCTTCTGGCAGATGTTCGAGAGGTGGGTGCGCACCGTAACGTCGGCCACTCGCAGCTTCTCGGCGATCTCCTTGGTCTGCAGGCCGTCCACCAGCAAGGTCAGCACGTCGCGCTCCTTCGGGGTGAGTCGGGCTCCGTTCGGCAATCGACGGCCGGTCTGCTGGGCGGTGCCGTCGGCTCGGAACTCCTCGACCAGCCGCTTGGCCAGCAACCCGTCGATGACAGCCTCACCGGCGAGCACCCGATGCAGGGCGGTCGGGATCTCCGCGGGGTCCTGGCCCTTCAGGAGGAATCCCGAAGCGCCGACGGACAGCGCGGTGAAGAAGTCCTCGTCATCGGTCGAGTCGGTGAGCATGACCACCGAGACGTGGCCCTGGCCGAACCCGATCACCTCGGCGGCATGGAGTCCACCACCGGGCATGCGAACGTCCAAGAGGACGACGTCGGGCCGGCTCTGGCGGGCCTCCCGGATGGCGGCGTAAGCATCGGCGACCTCGGCCACGACGATGAATCCCCCGTGCTCGACAGCGTCGCGGATCATGGTCCTGGTCAGGTCGTCACCGTCAGCGATGAGGACGCGGGGCGGCGGTGCTACGGCCACCGGACCAGGATCTTGGTGACTGAACCGGGTTCAGATCGGGCATCGGAGCGGTCGCTTGCCGCGGCAACCCCTGTGCACCGACTCGGGTGGCCGTTCCGGCCGGGCCCCCCGACCGGGGACACCCTGGTCCACGGGCTCACCGGGGCCGCCAACATCCCCGAATCTTAGTGGGAAGAGAAATCGCCTCCGTTGAGGGCTCCTCAACGCCGGGCCAAGGGAGCTTCCGCCGCCTGAAATGTTCGGACACCTCATCTCATTCGATAATCTAACTATGTGACTCTCAAAGGAACTGGCCTTGCCGACACGCGCCTGGACGACCGCCGGACCCTCGGCCGCACCGCGGCGTGGCTGTCCAAGCAGGTCGAGATCGGCCTCAGCGATGTCGACCTCTCGCTCCCGCAGTACCGGGTCCTCGGCATGCTGGAGGGAACCTCCGCCCTCTCCTCGGACCTGGCCGAGCGCCTGGCCGTCCGGCCCCCGACCGTGACAGCGGTGGTCGACGGCCTGGTCGTCCGGGGCCTCATCGAGCGCCGGACCGTCGAGGCCGACCGGCGCCGGGTGGACCACGTCCTCACCGAGCACGGGAGCCGTATCCTCGAGGCCGCCGACACCGCCGTCAACGCCCGGCTGTGTGAGATCGTCGCCCACCTGGAGAGTCAGGCCGATGCCGACCGGGCCTTCGAGGGGCTGAGCATGTGGCGACGAGCCCTCCTCGCCTCCCGCCTGGCCCGGAGCGCCGTCCGATGAGCCTCTCCCGGGTCTTCCGCCCCACACCGAAGGGTCCCGTAGAAGTGGGCACAGAGTTCGTCCCCGTTGACGTGGTCGCCCGCAACGAGGCGCCCCGGGCCACCATCGATCCGGACAAATCGCTTACCTGGCTCCGGCGGGTCATGCCCATCATGGCCGCCCACAAGGGGATCTTCATCACGTCGCTCGTGGCGTCGTTCGTCGGGCTCGTCCTCCAGGTGTTGGTGCCCAACCTTCTCAACGACGCCATCACCAACTCCATTCAGAAGCACACGGTTCCCCTCAGCCACTACGTCTGGCTGATCGTCGGCATCGGCCTCGTGGGCGGCGTGGCCGGCTACATCTCGCGCTTGTTCTTGTTCGAGACGGCTTACGACATCGAGTACGACCTGCGGAACATCATCTACGAGCATCTGACCAAGATGTCGTTTTCCTTCTACGACCGCGTCCAGTCAGGGCAGTTGATCTCCCGGGCCAACTCGGACATCCGCTCTGTCCAGATGTACATGACCTTCGCCCCCTCGATCCTCGTCCAGTGCTCGATCGCCGTGGTGGCGTTCGGCTTCATGCTCTCCATCGACGTCCCGCTGGCCTTCATCGCCATGGCCACCATGCCCTTCGTCTACCTTGCCGGCATCAAGATGCGGAAGTCGATGTTCCCGGTGTCCTGGATCATCCAGTCTCGACTGGCCGACGTGGCCACCATCGTGGACGAGAACGTGAACGGGGTCCGGGTGGTCAAGTCGTTCGCGGCCGAACAACAGCAGCTCCGGGCGCTGTCAGGGGCGGCCGACAAGCTGCGCTGGAGCTACATCAAAGACGCCGACCTCCGAGCCCGTTTCGCCCCCCTGGTCCAGAACCTCCCCCAGGTCGGACTGGCCCTCGTGCTGCTGTTCGGTGGGTACATGGTCATCCACGGCGGGCTCAGCATCGGGGACATCCTGGCCTTCAACGCCTATCTGTTGATGCTGCAGGCGCCGTTCATGATGCTGGGCATGCTGATCATGATGGGCCAGCGGGCCGCGGCCTCGGCCGACCGCATCTACGAGATCATCGACGAGCAGCCGACGGTCACCGACGCTCCCGATGCGGTGAGCCTCCACGACATCAGAGGGGACGTCCGGTTCAGCCACGTGGACTTCGCCTACGCGGCCGACGCCGACCAGCTGGTGCTGGCCGACTTCGACCTGCACATCACCCCGGGAGAGACTGTGGCCCTGGTCGGTCGAACCGGGGCAGGCAAGTCGACGGTAGCCCGGCTGTTGACCCGTTTCTACGACACGAAACACGGATCGATCGAGATCGACGGTCACGACGTAAGGGACGTCACCCAGGACAGCCTGCGGGCCAACGTCGGCGTGGTTCTCGATGAGCCGTTCCTCTTCTCCGTGTCCATCCGGGACAACATCGCCTACGGCAAGCCGTCCGCCGACTTCGACGAGATCGTGGCCGCGTCCAAGGCGGCGGGGGCCCACGAGTTCATCGCCCATCTGGCCGACGGGTACGACACGGTTGTGGGCGAGCGGGGCTACACGCTGTCGGGAGGACAGCGGCAGCGCATCGCCATCGCCCGTACCTTGCTCGTCAACCCACCCATCATGGTCCTCGATGACGCCACCAGCGCCATCGACGTCCAGGTCGAGCAGCGTATCCATGCCGGCCTGCGAGTCCAGATGGAAGGCCGCACCACGTTGATCATCGCCCACCGCCTGTCCACCATCGCCCTGGCCGACCGAGTGGTCCTGCTCGACCAGCACAAGATCGTCGCCGACGGAACCCATGCCGAGCTGCTCGAGACCACGCCGCTCTATGCCGAGGTGCTGGCCCAGGCCGGCGAGTTCGAGCGGGAGGCCGATGCCGAGATGGTCGAGGACGAGTCGGAAACGGCCGGCGACCAGACCGAGCCCGACGGAAAGCCGCTGCGGGCCCTGCTCGACTCAGTGCGCGGCGGAGGCCGGTCATGATGTTCGGCGGAGGTGGTGGCGGCTTCGGCGGGCCAGGAGGAGCTGCCGCGTCGGCTGCGTCCGGCCTGCCCTTCGCCGGCATCCCCTCCGAACTCCAGGACGGCGTGGACCGGCTGCTGGCCGACGAGCCCGAGTACGCCGATCCCGACATCGTCTTCACCCAGAACGGCTCGGAAGCCGACCTCAAGCGACTGAGCCTGTGGCGACTGCTGACCAAGTACCCCGGCATGCTCACGATGGCCGGCATCTTGGTGGTGCTGGTGGCGGTGGCCTCCCAGGTCGGGCCCAAGCTCACCGAGTACGCCATCAACAACGGGATGACCCCGGGCCACTATGACTTCGCCGTGGTGGTGGCCATGGCCGTCGCCTACCTGGTCTTCGTCGTCATCACCTCGCTGGCCCAGCGATTCCAAGTCCAGGTCACCGGACGACTGGCGGCGTGGGTCATGAACGACCTCCGGGTCAAGGTCTTCGCCCACCTCCAACGCCTCTCGCTCGGCTTCTTCACCGAGGAGAAGGCCGGCGTGGTCATGAGCCGGATGACCAGCGACATCGAGAATCTCCAACAGCTCCTCCAAGACGGCCTCTCGCAGCTGGCCATCCAGGCGCTAACCATGGTGGTCATCACCATCATCTTGTTCACCACCAACGTCCGGCTGGCCTTCATCACCATCGTGTTGATCATCCCGGCTCTGGTCGCTGCCTCCCTGTGGTTCAAACGGGCCTCAGAACGCGGCTACGACCGGGTGCGGGACGGGATCGCCAACGTTCTGGCCGACCTCTCCGAGAGCCTGCATGGCGTACGCATCGTGACCGCCCACAACCGGCAGCGGCACAACGTGATCCATCACCGCAACGTTGTCGGCGACTATCGAGACGCCAACAACTACACCGCCCGCGTCAACGCCATCTACGGACCCGGCACCCAACTGCTCGGTGTCCTCGGACAGGCCGTGCTCCTGGCCATCGGCGGCTCGATGGTGGTCAACCACACCTTGTCCATCGGCGCCCTGGTGGCCTTCTTCCTCTACCTCAACCGGTTCTTCCAGCCCATCCAGCTCCTCGTCCAGCAGTACAACACCTACCAGCAGGGCCAGGCCTCGGTGAATAAGCTGCGGGACCTGGTCGACACCGAGCCCGAGGTACGGGAGGCCGAGGACGCCGTCGAGCTGCCCCCTATCGAGGGCGAGATCGTCTTCGACCGCCTGACCTTCGGCTACGACCCGGCCCGTCCCGTGATCGAGGACGTGAGCCTCAACATCGCACCCGGCGAGACGGTGGCCTTCGTCGGGCCCACCGGAGCCGGGAAGTCCACGCTGGCCAAGCTGGTGACCCGCTTCTACGACCCCACCGGGGGACGGGTGCTCATCGACGGGTACGACCTCCGCGACGTGACGATGTTCTCGCTCCGCAGTCAGCTCGGTGTCGTACCCCAGGAACCCTTCTTGTTCGCCGGGACCATCGGGGACAACATCGCCTTCGCCCGACCCAGCGCCACCGACGGCGAGATTCACGAGGCGGTGGACAAGGTGGGCCTGACCGGTGTCGTCGACCGCATGTCGAACGGCCTCGACACCGTGGTCCACGAGCGGGGCCAGACCCTGTCCTCGGGCGAGCGCCAGCTCATTGCGCTGGCCCGGGCATTCCTCGCCCAACCCCGGGTGTTGGTGCTCGACGAAGCCACCTCCAACCTCGACCTCCAGTCCGAGACCCTGATCGAGTCGGCCCTCGACGCCCTCCTTGAGAACCGGACGGCCATCCTCATCGCCCACCGCCTGTCCACGGCAATGAGGGCCGATCGCATCGTGGTGGTCGATGAGGGCCGGATCATCGAGGTGGGCAGCCACGCTGAGCTCGTCGCCCGGGGCGGCCGATACGCCGAGATGTACGCTACCTGGGTGCGCCAGAGCGACGTGGCCGAACACGACGACCGAGCCACGCCGGCCAGCTAAGCAGGAAGCGGTGACGGCACACCCACTTGGCCCTACTCCACGATGGTCAGTGCGCTTAGTTCGTCCCCGCGCACCGAGAACGAGTAGGTGAGATCGGCCCGGCCTCCAGGGAAGTTCCCCTCGACGAGCACGTGGACGGTGAACCGGTCGTCGCCGGCAGGTCGGAAGCCGGTCACCGTCGAGGTGTACTCCCACGTCGAGTTCAGCTCCTCCCGCCATCGGGCGATCTCGTCCGGTCCCCGGTAGGTGACGCCCTCGTCCACCACGGTGCCGTCAGGGGAAAAACACGCCGCCAGTGCTTCGATGTCCCCCCGATCGGCGGCCTCGAGGTAGCGCGCCACCACCGGAGGCAGCGGTCTCGGTCTCGGTCTCATCGCTTGTGCTGGCCGTCATGGCTGACTCCTCTTCCCGCCCGCCTACTCGGGCGAACGTCGTGGGCTGATGATGGGCCCACTATGGGCGCTCCCCCAAGGGGAGGGTCAAGGCGCCTTCGGCGACAATCCCCGCGGTTGACCCTCCCCCCGCGGGAGGGTGGAGACTGCTCCCGATGACCACCGACATCACCATCGGCGCCTTCTCCCGCATGACCCACCTCACGGTCAAGACGCTGCGGCACTACCACCGGGTCGGCCTACTCGAACCGTCGGATATCGATCCCCGGAGCGGCTACCGCTACTACTCGACCGACCAGGTGCCCACCGCCCAGATGATCCGCAGATTCCGCAGCCTCGACATGCCCCTCGACGAGGTCCGGGCCGTGCTGGCCGCTCCTGACCGGGCCGCTCGGGACCAGCTCATCGCCGCCCACCTCGACCGGCTCCAGAGCCAGCTGGAACACACCCAGGCGGCCGTCGAGTCGCTGCGGACCCTGCTCGATCCCTCCCGTGATGGGGCCCTGATCGAGCACCGCTCGGTCCCGCCGGTCGAAGCCCTCACCATCAGTGCGGTGGTGGGACACGACGGGATCGCCGAGTGGTGGGCGTCGGGTCTCGCCGAGCTGCGGGCCACCGCGTCCGCACAGGGCCTGGCCGCCACGGCCCCCGCCGGCGGCCTCTACGCCAACGAGGTCTTCGAAGGCGAGACCGGGCCACGCCACGCTCTACCTCCCGGCGGCAGGCGCCCGGCGGGCCGACCTCCCGACGGAGGGACGGATCCGGGGCGGGGAGGTTCCCGGTGCCGAGCTCGCCGTCCTGGTCCACACGGGGCCCGAGGACGACATCGACCTCACCTACGGCGCCCTCGGGGTCTACGTGGCCGAGCACGGACTGGCGGCCAGCGGTCCGATCCGTGAGACCTACCTCGTCGACGGCGCCACCACCGCCGACTCCTCGCAGTGGCGCACCGAGGTCGGGTGGCCCATCATCGGCCACCCCGACAGCTGACCGGTCGGCGAGGGACCGGTAAGGTCGGGCCGGGCGCCGACCTTCCCTCCGCGGCGCCGGGATCGGAGCGTTCGCGACATGTACGTCGGTGCCGTACTGCCCCAGACGGAGATCGGACCTGACGTCGGGGCGGTGCGCGCCTACGGCCAGGGCGTGGAGTCGTTGGGCTTCCACCACATCGTGGCCTACGACCACGTGGTCGGCGCCGACCCGGCCGTCCACATCGGCTGGGACGGTCCCTACGACATCGACACCCAGTTCCACGAGCCGTTCGTGCTCTTCGGCTACCTGGCCGCCTGCACCTCGCTCGAGCTGGTGACGGGGATCACCATCCTCCCCCAGCGCCCCACCGCCCTCGTGGCCAAACAGGCCGCCGAGGTCGACCTGCTCACCGACGGACGGTTCCGGCTGGGGGTGGGCATCGGATGGAACGCCGTGGAGTACGACTCGCTCGGACAGGACTTCTCCACCCGGGGCCGACGCCTCGAAGAGCAGGTGGGTCTGCTCCGATCCCTGTGGACCACCCGCTCGGTGACCATGGCCGGCCGGTTCGACCACGTCACCGGCGTGGGCATCGCCCCACGCCCGGTCCAACAACCCATCCCCATCTGGTTCGGCGGTGCGTCCCCAGCCGCCTTCCGCCGCGCCGGTCGGTTGGCCGACGGGTGGCTGCCCATGATGCAGCCCGGGCCTCACCTCGACGAGGCCTTGGGCTACGTGGCCGAAGGCGCTGAGCAGGCGGGGCGGGACCCTGCGGTCATCGGCATGGAGGGTCGCCTCGACTGGCGGGGCGACCCCGACGAGGTGGTCCGCCGGGCCGGACTGTGGGACGGGGTCGGCGCCTCCCATCTCTCCATCAACACCATGCACGCCGGGCTGGCCACCGTCGACGACCACCTGGCCGCGCTGGCCGGCGTGGCCGAGGGCCTGGGTCTTCGGCTAGCCGACCACCGGCGGCGGTGCGGTCGGTGGTGGTAGTACGACCTCGGGCGTGCGGGGTGGCGCCCTTGATGGACCGCTCACCGTCCATCACACTGCTGACCAGGAGGTCATGGGGTGGCGGTTCTCAGGGTGTTATTCCGTGCGGAGCTCCGTCACCGATGGCAGTCATGGCTGCTGTTGGCCCTGCTCATCGCCCTGGTCAGCGGCCTGGTGCTGGCCGGCGTGGTGGCGGCCCGCCGGACGGCCACGGCATTCTCCCGCTACGAGGCGGCCCACGGCTACGACGCCTTCTTCTACAGCCCCACGCCCACCCCGACGATCGGCTCCCTGCCTGACGTCGCCTCGTCGACACTGGTCCAGCTCCCGGGAGGAGGTACGCCTACCTGTGCGGGATGCCGACCGATCGACGAAGAGGAGTTCGCCGTCTTCGACGTATCGGCCACCGATCTCCCCCACATGGTCAAGCTGGTGGCGGGTCGGATGCCCAACCCGTCGAACCCCCACGAGGTGTTGGCCTCGTACAACCTGCAGCGCGACGACCACGTGCACCTCGGTTCACTGGTCCGTGTCCCGTTCGCGGCAGCGTCCCAGCGGAACGCAGCCCTGGCTGACGCCACCATCGTGCCCAAGGGACCCGTCGTGGACTTCCGGGTGGTCGGCATCGAGGTGGCTGAGAACGAGTTCCCTTCCACCAGCGCCAGCTCCTACGACCTCTACACCACCCCCGCGTTCGCCAGGGAGTACGGCAACCAGCTCCTGAGCTTCGACGCCGACTTCGTCCGCCTCCGCCACGGCGCCGCCGATCTTCCCCGATTCCAGGCCCAGGCCCGGGGCCTCGGCGGGCTGTCGGTGGTCGACCTCGACACGGCGGCCGCGTCCATTGCCTCCTCCATCCACCCCCAGGCCGTCGGATGGTGGATTCTGGCCGGCCTGACCGCCCTGGTGGGCATCATCGTGGTGGCCCAGGCCCTGGCTCGCCAGGCCTCGGTCGAGGCCGACACCTTCGCCACCTTGAGCGCCCTCGGGGTGTCCCGCCCGCAGCTGACCGCCCTCGGTCTGCTCCGCGCCGTGGTCATCGGTGCGGTGGGCGTCGTGTTGGGCCTGATCGTGGCCGCGCTGCTGTCCCCGCTCACCCCGGTAGGTGAGGCACGCCTGGCCGATCCGACCGCAGGGTTCACCCTCGACCTGCCCGTACTGGTGCTCGGTGGGCTCCTGGCCCTGGCCGTCATCGTGGCGCTGGGCCTCGTCCCCGCCGTCCGCACCGCCCGGGCCAGTCAGAGCCCCGAGGGCAGCCGGCCCGTCCGGCCCTCCCGCATCGTGGCACTGATGGCCGGCACGGGAGCTTCCCCGAGCGCGCTCATCGGTGTCCGACACGCTCTCGAGCGGGGACGGGGTCGCAACTCGGTTCCCGTGGGGTCGGCCCTCGTGGGCGCGATCCTGGCCGTGACGGCCCTCTCGGCCACGGTGGTGTTCGGTGCCAGCCTCACCCACCTCACCACCACGCCTTCCCTGTACGGCCAGCCCTTCGACCTGTGGTTCGGGGTCAACAACACCGGCGACCTCCAGCAGGCCGACCATCTGGTGAACACCCTGGTTCACCAGAAGGCCATCACCGGCATCACGGCGGGCATCTCGGGTGACGTCAGCATCAACGGGGTCACCGTGAACGCCCTCGGCGGGCAGCCCCTGCGCGGACCACTGCTCCTGACCACAGTCAGAGGCCACCTCCCCGACGCCGCCGACGAGGTCAGCCTGGGTCCGACCACGATGCGGAAGGTCGGGGCCTCCCTCGGGTCGAGGGTCCGGGTCAGCGTGCCGCTGCCCGGGGGGGCCACCCACACCGGGACCTACCTCGTGGTGGGGACCACGTCGTTCCCGCCCGACTTCGGCGCCGGCGGCCTGGGAACCGGGGCGGTGTTCAGCTTCGCCGGTCTCGGCGCCCACTGTCCCCCGGGCAGCACCCGGCAGGCCTGCGCCACGAGAACGGTGTTCGACGAAGGTGGGGCCTTCCTCGTGCGAGCCACCCCCGCACCCGAGGGCCGAGCCGCCCTCGCCGGGATGACCAAGGAGTTCTCCGGCGAGGTCAACCATCCGCTCACTCCCACCAATCTCGTCAACTTCGGCGAGGCGGTGAACTTCCCGCTCATCTTGGGCCTCGTCCTCATCGTCTTCGGGGTGGCCACGCTCCTCCACGTGCTGGTGGTCAGTGTGACCCGACGGCGCCGGGAGGTGGGCTTGTTGAAGGCGCTCGGTTTCCTGCGCCGGCAGGTGGCCTTCACGCTCTCGTGGCAGACCTCGACGGTCGCCGTCGTGGGCATCGTGATCGGGGTGCCGGCCGGCATCGCCATCGGCCGTCTGGTCTGGCAGTTCTTCGCCGGGGCCCTGGGCGTCGTACCCGTGCCCGTCGTGACCGTCGGGATCATCGCCGCCGTGGCGGTCGGGACACTGGTCGTGGCCAACCTGTTGGCGGTGGGACCCGCACTGGTGGCAGCCCGTGCCCGGCCGGCCGGCCTCCTCCGCACGGAGTAGCCGCGCCCGCCCGCTCACCCGGAGTGACTCCCGGCCACGTCACCGTGGCCCTCTGGCGGGAGATCAGTCGAACGCTGGATAGCGGCCGGCCCACGGGTCGGCCTGCTCCAACTGAGCCGCCACCCGCACCAGCTGGGCTTCCCGCCACGGTCCGGCCACCAGCTGGACGCCGACGGGGAGACCTGAGGGCGCCACGTGGAGGGGCAGGCTGATGGCGGGCTGGCCGGTGATGTTGAACACCGCGGTGAAGGCGGCCATGGCCACAACCTCCATCGGCGGCATGCCCGACCCGGCCCCGGCGTGGACCGCTTCGAGGAGGCCCACCTTCGGCGGCTCGATGGTCATGGTCGGTGTCACCAGCAGATCGAACTCGTCATCGAAGCGGGCGACGATCGTCGCCGTCATCGACTTCAGCTGGTTGACCGACGCCACGAAGGTCAGACTGTCCACCTCCTGGGCGGCGCGGCGGGCCGCCTGGTTGTGGGGCTCGACCCGGTCCCAGTCGAGGCCGTCCATCTCCGCCGCGCCGGAGTTCACCACATTGAGGAAGGGCCCGAGGCCGGCGGGATCGAACACGTCGGCGTCGAGCCGCGTCACGTGGTGGCCGGCCGCCTCCAAGAGTCGGCCGGCGTGCTCGACAGCGGCGAGCGTCGACTCGGCCAAGGGAAGTCCGAGGCCCGACACGGTGCACAGGGCCACCCGCAGCCGGCCGGGATCCACCCCGACCTCGTCGGCGAAGGGACGCTCCGGTCGGGGCGCATTCCACCACGCGTACGGGTGGGGATCGCTGATCACGTCGAGCACCGCCGCGCTGTCGGCCACCGTGCGGGCCAGCGCGCCGTCGGTGGTCATGCCCTGCCAGCCGGGGACGATCGAGGCCACCCGGCCCCGGCTGGGCTTGAGGCCGACCAGACCACAGCACGAGGCGGGGATCCGGATGGACCCCCCACCGTCGCTGGCATGGGCCACCGGGAAGATGCCCGCGGCGACCACCGACCCCGCCCCGCCGCTCGACCCACCCGAGGTGTGGCCCGGGTCCCACGGGCTGCGGGTAATGCCGAAGCGGCTGTTCTCGGTCACGGTGATGGACCCGAACTCCGGCGTGTTGGTCCGGCCGGTGAAGATGAAGCCGGCCCGCCGGAAGGCGTCGGCCACCGGCTCGCTCTCGGCCGCCGGGCCGTCCGGGGCGCCCTTGGAGCCATAGGTCACGGGCTGTCCGGCCACGGGCAGGAGGTCCTTGATGGGAAGGGGCACCCCGGCGAAGGGTGGGAGGTCCTCGGCGCCTGCAGCGATGCGCTCGCCCAGCGCTCGCGCCTCGGCCCGGGCCTCGTCGTCGTTGCGCCAGATGACCGCGTTGAGTCCGGGGTTCCGGGCCTCGACACGGGACAGGGTGGCGTCCATGACCTCGAGGGGACTGACCTCCTTGTTCCGGATTGCCGCGGCGGTCTCACAGGCAGATGCGTGGTCGTCCATGCCGGTCAGGCTAGACACCGACCGCGGCCCGCGCCCGGAGTGCTCAGTCGGGCCAGAGTCGGGCCCGTAGGCCGGAGGCCCGGGCCAGCGGGCGGGCGATGGCCTGGGCCACCGCCTCGGCGCCGGCCACGATGGTGAGCCGGTCCCGGGCCCGGGTAACCCCGGTGTAGAGCAGCTCCCGGGTGAGGATGGGCGAGTGGCGATCGGGGAGCGACACCACGGCGTGGCCGAATTCGGATCCCTGGCTCTTGTGGATGGTCATGGCCCACCAGGTCTCCACCCGGTCCAGACGAGAGGGCGCCAACCGGCGCAGGGCCTCGCCCGTGGCCAGGATCACCTCCAGCCCCTCATCGCCGTCCACGACCACCCCGGTGTCCCCGTTGAACACCTGGTTGGCTCGGTCGTTGGCCGTGACGAGGACCGGACGTCCGACATGCCAACGCCGATCAGGACGGAACTCCCGGATCCGGCCGGCCACGCCGCGCTCGATCCGGTCGGTCCAGTCCGCTATGCCGTACGGACCGCGTCGCGTGGCGGCCAGGACCTTGACACGCCCGGCGGCGTCGAGCGCGGCGGCGCCATCACCAGCCATGGCCGAGATGACCAACTCCACTCCTGTGACCACCAGCTCATCGACCACCGCCGCCACCGACTCGGGGTCGTCGGGCCGGATCCACCGCAGATCCTCGGCACCTTCCTCGAGGAGGGTGAGCGCCCGGACGCCGTCGCCGGTGCGCACGGCGTCGGCCAGAGCCGCGATCGTCGAGTCACCCTGGAACCGGCGCATGGTCCGAAGGACGGTCACCCGGTCGGCGAGGATGCCGGTCGGGACCGCATCGGGCGTGAGGTCGGGGTCGGGGTCGGGGTCGGGGTCGGGGTCGGCCAGCGAGTCCCACAGGGTGGGTGTGGGACCACGGTGCCCGGTGCCGGGGTCGAGGACGTCGGGTCCAGGTCCGTTGGCTCGGTCACCACCTCGGTCGCCACCCCGCGCCGGCCCGCCGGGCCGACCAGGTCGCTCATCACCGTCCCGGCTTCGATGCTGGCCAACTGGAACGGATCTCCGACCAGCACGACCGAGGCGTCGGGCCGGATGGCATCGAGGAGTTTGGCCATGAGGGGAAGGGAGACCATGGAGGTCTCGTCGATGATGACCATGTCTTCGACCAGAGGGTGGTCCCGGTCGTGGCGGAAGTGCGTACGATCCTCCCAGCCCAGCAAGGAGTGGATGGTCGTGGGGGCGGTGGCCGCCACCAGGGCGGCCACATCGACCGAGCCCGCCGGGAGTTGGATCTCGGACACTGCGGACTGGACCGCCTCGCCCATGCGGGCTGCGGCCTTGCCGGTCGGGGCGGCCAGGGCAACGGTGAGGGGCCTGCCTAGTCCGGCGGCCACCAGGTGGGCGGCGGTCAGGAGGCGGGCGACCGTGTAGGTCTTCCCCGTTCCCGGTCCGCCGGCAACGATCGACACCCCGGGGGCCAACGCCCGTTGGGCCGCCAGCCGTTGGAGGTCGACCGAACCGCTGGTCGGGCCGAACAACAGGTCGAGCACCGGCTCCACGTCACCACCGACCGGTCCCGTCAACCCCTCACCGGCGAACGGGACCGGTGCGCACCGACGGGTGAGGTCGGCGGCGATGGCCAGCTCATAGTGCCAGTACCGCTGCAGATAGAGGCGGCCCCCGTCCCAGACGAGTGGACGGAGCAGTCCCGCGTCCGCCTCGGCTGCCGGCGCCACCACCGCTGAGTGGGCGAGTTCGGCCGCCCAGGTGTCGGCCGACGGCCAGGGCAGATTGTCGGCTTCCTCCCCCTCGAGCTCGGCCAGACGGACGGCCATGGCGTCGAGCGGCGTGCAGACGTGACCGAAGCGGGGGGCTCGGGAGGCGACCGCGAGGGCCAGCAGCTCTTCGGTTCCCAGACCGGGTTGGAGGCGGAGCACCGAGGCGGCGAACTGCACTTCAAAGGTGCCGAGCACACCGGCCTCGACGAAGGGGGAAAGGGCCCCCACTCCCGGAGGGATGACGACAGGGCCACCGGGACTGGCGACGGTGTGCAGGGTCATGCTGCTCGCCCCCCACTACGTCGACCATCGAGGAGATCGCTCAGGGCAACCACCAGGGCCGGGGGGACGGCCCACTCGAAGACCCCGGCCGGACTCCCGTCGAGCTGGCGGGCGCCGGACATCCCGCGGAGGAACAGGTAGGCGATTCCACCCAGGTGGTCGTCGGGGCAGTAGGTGGGCATCCGCCATCGCAGGTATCGGTGGAGAGCCACCGAGTAGAGGAGGGCCTGGAGCGGGTAGTCGTGCTCTTCCATCGCCTCCACCAGGCGATCGGCCTGGTAGTCGTCCGGGCCGACGGGTACCCCTCGTTCGTGGAGCGCATTGGTCTTGTAGTCGGCCACGACAAAACGTGGGCCGGCCGGGCCGGGCACACGCATCACCAGGTCGATGGAGCCGGTGAGGTGGCCCGCCACCGTGGCCTCGATCGCCCCCGCCGACAGGCGGCCGGCCCACCCGGCCAGGGGATCGTCGGGGCCCACGTGGTCGAGGACGCACTCACCGATCTCCCGCACGCTGGGTGGTGCTCCGTGGCCGGCCAGCCGCAGGTCGAAGGAGACTTCGGCGAGACGGTCCACCGGACCGATGTCGGCCAACCGCTGGTCTGCGCACACCTGGCCGAGCGGCGAGTGGAGCGCCGTGCGCAGGCCCTCAACGAGCAGGGCACGGCCCACCTCGGGCGAGGATCCTGTTGGGATCACCGGCGTGAGGTCGAGCGAGCGCCACTGGAGTTGGCGTTCGACCGCCTCGTCCAGCTCGTCGACCAGGAGGTCCGAGTTGAAGTCGACCTCCTCCAGGATGGAGTGAACCATGGTGCCGAACACCGTCCCGGCGGGGAGATCAGCCAGTGGGTTCACCGCCACCGGCTCGACCGGCACCACCTCCGGCTCCTGAGCGGCCCGGATGAACCCAGGCCCGTCGATGGGTCCGTTCGGATCCCCCTCGTCACCGGCACCGTGGTCGGCCAGCGACGCGTCGGTGGGATCGAACTGCTCGGCGGCGGCATGGTCGACGATGGCGGAAAACGACCACCGCTGACGCCACCGGTTCGGAACCCGGTCCAGCGTGGCGACGGCGAGTTCGGGCTCCTCCCGGTCACCGGTCGGAGGCACCCACCGCTCCGGATGCTCGGGCGGCTCGTCGACCACGGTGACCGCCACCGTGCCTCGGGCGGCCAGGGCCAGAGGGTCCAGGCGGGCCAGGGCCTCCCGGTCGTCGGGGATCGAGACCCTCGAGGCGGCGAAGGTCTCGGGGTCGATCCTGCCCCCAGTGCGCGCGAACAGTACGTGGGCGAGGGCCGTCTCGTTGCTCCGTTTCGCCTGGGACCACCACACCACCGTCTGGTGTTGCGCCCGCGTCATGGCCACGTACAACAGACGGAGTCGCTCCCCGGCCGATTCCTCAGCGGCCAGTCGGCGGCGCTCGAGGGCCGCCTTTTCGTCCGGCCACTCGGCCCCGCAGGACAGGTCGAAGGTTCGGCGCCCCGAGTCAGGGTCGACGTAGACCACAGGCTCGTTCTCCCTCGGTGGGCGCCACAAGGTGGGCAGGAACACCACCGGGAACTCGAGCCCTTTGGCCGCCCACACGGTCATGATCTGTACCGACGCCGCCTCCGAGGCGATCCGACGTGCGGACACGTCACCGTCGACCTCGGTCTCATCCTCACGTTCGGGCTCGGTGTCGAGCACCGAGATCAGCCCAGCCACACCGCTGCGCCCGCCGGCCGACAGCCCCTCCAAGAGCTCCACCAGGTGGTCGAGGTCGGTCATGTTCCGGTCCCCGTCGGCCGCACCCAGCACCCGCGGCACGACCCCGCTCTCCGACCACACCCGGGCGAACGTGTCGGCGACGGAGTGGGTCCCGAGCATCTCGGACCACTGGCGCAGCTGTTCTTGCATGCCTTCCATCGCCACCTCGGGCAAGGTCGCCACCTCGGCGGCCCGGTGGCCGGCGAACCACGAGAGGGCGTACATCCGGACGCGGCGCGGGTCGGCGGGCCGGGCGAGGGCATGGAGGAGCCACCGCATGTGGTCGGCCGCCGGTGACTCGAGCACACTTCCACCACGGGCCACGACGGCCGGGATCCCTCGTTCGGCCAGTACCGCTTGGACGTCGGCAGCTTCGGCGTGCATGCCCACCAGCACCGCGATGTCCGGAGGTCGCACCGCTCGGCTGTCGGTGTCGCCACCGTTGACCTCGGGGAGCGTTCCCTCGTCGAGGAGCCGAGCCACCTCGTTGGCCAAGTCGGCGTAGATGACCTTGGTGGCGGCACTCGTGATCACCAGTTGGTCGTTGTTCTTGTGGCGGCGGATGTCGCCGATGGCCAGTCGCAGGCTGAGCGCCGGCAGTGCCTCGCCGTCCTCACCCCGCAGGTAGTGACCCCGGTTCACCTCAGCTTCAGCCACGGCCACGAATGGGATGTCTGGGCTGCCGAAGGTGGCCCCGTCGAACAGGGTGTTCAGCGATGTGAGCACCGAGTCGTCGGAGCGCCAGTTGGTGAGCAGCGACCGACGCGATGTCGCCGGACCGTCCTGGACGGCGCGGAGATAGGTGTGCACGTCCGCACCCCGAAAGGCGTAGATGGCCTGTTTCGGGTCTCCGACGAGCACCAGCGACGTCTCCGCGCCCGGGCTGTCGAACAGGGTCGAGAAGATCTGCCACTGGACGGGGTCGGTGTCTTGGAACTCGTCGATCAAGGCCACCTTGAACCGGCTGCGGAGCGAGGCCACCACGCTCTCGCCGCCGGGATTGACGAGTGCGTCGCGCAGTTGAGTCAGCACGTCATCGAAGCTGAGCGTCCCGGCCTGTCGACGGCGGAGGGCCACCAGCTCCACGCTCCGCTCGACCAGTCGCCGGAGCAGTAGATCGGCCGGTGCAGCCCCCCGTTGATCAGGCAGCGGTACGAGGTCGAGATCGGGTCGGCCGTCCACCAGCTCGGTCGCCTGGAAGAGGGCGTCGAAGGTGGGGAGGAGTTCGACCCGGCCGCCGTCCACCGCGGCAGCGATCAGTACATCGGCGCATGTGTCCTTGATGAGGCGGGTCGAGTCGGCGTCGAGCCGTGCGTCGGGATCGGCCCCGGCGGAGACGCCGAGGGCCCCGAGCACCTGTTTGGCGAACCCGTGGATCGTGGTGACGGTGGCGGCATCGAACTCGGACAAGGCGCGCTGCAGCCGGACCAACTGGTCTGCGTCCCCCCGCTCGGACAGCAACGCCAGCAGGGTGTCACCCTCGGGGGCAGGTCGGCCCGAGGTCAGGTGCGCCACCGCGCCCATCACCCGGTCACGGACCCGGGAGCGGAGCTCATCGGTAGCGGCCCGGGTGAAGGTGACGATCAACAGCTCGGCGGCCGAGGTCCGTCCCTCGGCGAGGAAGCGCGTGGCCAGGTCGGCCAAGGTGTACGTCTTGCCGGTGCCAGCACTGGCTTGGATGGCCAGCTTCGCTCGGGGCAGGGGCTCAGCCAGGTCGAACCGGGTGGCGTCGTCGGCCGGCATCAGCGTTCCGCCGACTGGATGGACGCGCTGCCCCCAGCGGCGCTCGGCCGCGAGATGGTGGACTGGTCGATGGTCCGGTGGAGGTAGGTGGCGAACCGCATGGCCCGGCCCATCACTCCTCGGGGGTCGGTGGGCCGGGGAGGAAGTGCGGTGATGCCGTCGAAGTCCTGGTTGTCGAAGGCCAGTCGCACGGCGAGTTGGTCCCCGTCCTCGGGGAACGGAAAGCCGTGCCAACGGCTGCTGGCCGACTTGCCGTGATACAGGTGCCACGAGAACGTCGGGAACAAGGGGAGCGGCTCGGTCATGCCCCGCCGGTAGCAGTCGACGGCGATGGCCAAGGCACCCTGGGCGGTCATGGTGCCCTCGTCGAGGGCAGGCGAGGCAACCAGGTCGTTGACGGTGGGGTCGCCACCCGCTTTCTCCGGCCGGCTCACGGCCAGTGAGCGCCACCGCCGGGTGGGGTCGGTAGCCATCAGGGCCATCAGGTCGAGCCACGCCGCCACCCGGTGGGTGGGCTTGAACCGCGAGTAGTAGAGGGATGCAGGTCCCGACGCCTCCTCGTCGTCATCACCCAGGCGGAGGGCCACCGAGCCGATCACGCGGGTCCCGTCGGCCAGCAGTGCGTCGACCGGCGTCGGACGCGGTGGGCCTGGTGCCATGCCGGCCTGGTGGGCGGCGTCCAGCATGGTGCGGACGGTGTGGTCGAGGACGTCCAGCTGCGCGTCGCCCAGTGGTGCCGGCGGCAAGGTGCCGAGCTGTCGCTCGTAGGCCAGCCACTCCTCGAAGGTCCGTCCGACCTGGCGGGCCTCGAGGAGCCGTGAGCCGACCGCCCACCCGCTCAGTCCGGCCAGGTCCACGGCCAGAGCGGTCGGTGGGTCGTCTTCGGGACGCGGCAGCCGTGCTTCGAGGCGGGCACTGAAGAACGAGGCAGTGGGATTCCTGAGGAACCGGTGGAGCGCGGAGAGCTCGATGACATCGGACGTCAGCGGGTCCAGCGGCTCGTCCAAGAACGGCTGTCGGTGGGTGGCCTGGCTCCGGCGAGCGTTGGCACCCGCCAACTCGTCACGGTCGAACCCCCAGGTCGTGCCGGTGACCAACCGTCCCGGTTCGAAGCAGCGCTCGTCGTAGGGCTGGCGCGGGTGGTCGATCTCGAGGCGGTGGGCCACCCCGGCGTGCGCCTCGGGGGACACCGAGGCCAGCAGGGCCTCAACGAGCTCGGTGGTAGGTACCGCTCTCGGCACAGGTTGGTTGGTCCGGACGTCGTGGCCCTCCCGCACGACGACGAGATGTTCTTCGGCGGCCAGGACGGCCTCCAGCAACGTCTCGCGTGCCTCCCCTCTCGGGTCCCGGTCGCCGACGAGGGGGACGAGGGCGGCGAGGTCATCGCCGGCCGAGCCCTCAGCCCCGAAGGCGGACTGGTCCATGCCGAGGAGGCACACCACCTTGAAAGGGACCCAGCGGAGGGGGGTCATCGAGGTGACGGTGATGCCCCCCCGGAAGAAGTCGGCCCTGCCCACCTTGTCGTCGAGGCGTTCGTCGAGCAGCTTCCAGACGTCACCGAACGCGAGGGGCACCGTCGAGTCCACGCCGCCGAGTCGCGAGGATTCGACGACGTCGCCCAAGATCCGCTCGAGGGCCTCGAGCTGCCAGGCCTGGTCCCGCGGTGTGGCAAACAGGGCCCCGGCGGCCTCTCGGACGCGATCGATCCACTCGGCGAGGGGATGTGCGGTGGCCGCCGCCGAGGCCAGATCAGCCAGGCAGCCGAGAACGGCGGCCAGACTGCCGATCGTCTCGACGTCGTCGCCTTCCACGCCGAAGGGGGCCACCTCGCCGATGGCGAGTCGGAGATCTTCGTCGAGGACCGCCGAACCGACGAGCAGCCGGTCCATGGCCGCGTCCCACGTGTTGGTGACAACTGAACCAGGAAGGCCCATCCGCTCGCGCTGTGACGGGTTGAGGCCCCACCGGACCGACGTGGCCTCCACCCACTCGCTGATCACTCCCAGCCTGTCGTCGTCGAAGCCGAACTGCTCCCGCACGGGCCCGAGGGCCAAGAACTCCAGCACCGAGTCCACGTCGAAGCGACCGGCCACCAGCTGGAGCAGGGCCGAGGTAGCGCTCAACACCGGGTTGACGGTGCGGATGGAGCGGTCGGCCAAGCGATACCGCAGGGCCGGTGCACCATGCTGTCTCCGGTGAGGAGTCACCTCCGGATCCGGAGCGGCATCGGTCGGGAGGGTGGTCGTGGCCGGGGCCGACGCGCCGAAGGCCGCCTGGATCAGCGGTGCGAAACGGTCAAGGGAGGGACACAGGACCACGATGTCGTCTTCGGTGAGGTCCGAGCCGGGTTGGGCCAAGAGGTGGAGCAAGGCGTCGCGGAGGACCTCGACCTGGCGGGTCGGCCCGAAGCAGGCGTGGAACTGCACGGAGTCATCGTCAGGATCGTCGGGCAGCGTCGCTTCGGGCGATCGGTTGCCTCGGAGGTCACCTTGGAGTCGGCCCAGCAGTGTGCGCGGGGCCTCGGGCGCCTCGGACTCGCCGGTCAACCGTTGCACCGGTACGCCGTCGATCTGGAGATCGGCGAGCTGTAGGGCGGTCTCACGGTGGAGTCGTCCCCAGCTCCGGAGCAGCGGATGGCGGGCCAGGTGGGTCGTGGCGTCATTCGACCGCACCCGCACCGATCCGTCCTCGGGTCGCGGATCGGCGACGAGCAGCTCAGCGGGATCGAGGTGAGTGGGCTCCAACATGAAGACGTGGACCTCTCGGGTGGTCCCGACCGCTCGGGCGATGTCGAGAAAGCCACCGGCCGGCAGGAGGGTGAAGCCGAACAGCACCAGACGGGGCGGAAGGTCGATCAGCTCGTCGCCGGCCCGGAGCCGTCCGAGGGTGGCGGGTAGGCGCTCGGGCGGGCTGGGTTCGTCGATACGTCCCCGGACCTGCTGCCAGAGCCGCGCCTGCCAGGCGGCGTGGTCATCGAGCGGCCGGCCCGTACCGTCGACCAGCCGGTCCCGGGCCCACTGACGCACCATCTCGGGACGGTGGAGGTGGTAGCGGTCGAACAGGTCGGCGATCCGGCGACTCTTGGCGTAGAGGGAGGCCCCCTCCCGCTGGCCATCGAGCACCGTCAGACCGGTCGGGAGGGTGGCCTCGCTGGCGTCGGCGATGGCCTCGAGCACCGGCCAGACCATCCGTTCGATTCGCCACGGGTCGGCCTGGTCCTCGGGACGGCCCACGGCCAGGACGGCACTGCGGAGATCGCCCGGGTAGGCCCGGACGATGTTGGCGGCGATTCCGTCACTCGTCTCGGGGCCCGAGGCGCCGAGGTGCCGGGCCAGCTCCAAGGTGAGCCATCGGCGCATGCCGTCGGACGGGACGGCCAGCCACTCCGGGACGAACGGATCGGCCGGCGCGTCGCTCAGGATCTCGGCGAGCTGCACAGCCAGGGTCCGGGCAGAGTCCGCCGAGTAAACGTGCATCATCGCTCTGCGACCATAGTCACGGGGTGCGACACCCACGAAGGCCTGGGTGCGCCACTCCGGTGCGGCAACGATGAACCGAGGGACAGGTGGCCCATGCCGCGGCGGTGTGCCCAGATAATTGTGACCGCAATAACCAGGAGACCGCTGAGCCAAGGATCAACGCACTACGCCGGGTCAGGTGCTATCAAGTACGGAAGCGGGATCCGGCATCGGGCCCGATGAGGCCACAAAAGGGGAGACCATGGGACACCTGATGTTGGCGACGTCGGGGGGTGGAGTGTTCGCACTCATCATCCTGTACATCGTCCTCTACTTCGTCTTCACCTTGGGGGCGTACGGCAGCTACAAGAAAGCCGGTCCCTACGGTGATCCCGCATGGTCGGCGTTCGTGCCCATCTATAGCTTCATCATCCTGCTCAAGATCGCCGGACGGCCTACGTGGTGGGGATGGTTCCTCCTGCTCCCGATCATCCCGTTCGTCGGCTCACTGGCCTTCTTGGTCATCGCCATCATCGTGCTCCACGACGTGTCGAAGAGCTTTGGCCACGGGGGCGGATTCACCGTCGGTCTGGTGCTGCTGTCGATCATCTTCTGGTACATCCTCTGGCTGGGAAAGAGCACCTACCGCGGTCCCGCCGGACCTGAGGGCTTGAGCATGGCCGGTGGCGGATACGCCCCCCCAGGTGGTGGCTACTCGCAAGCCGGCTACCCACCGGTGCAGCCGGGCTACCCGCCGGCACAGCCCGCCTACCCACCCGCTCCGGGTGGGGCCTACCCGCCTCCGCCCGGACAGGCTCCGCCTCCTCCCATGCCGGGCTACCCGCCTCCGGGCCAAGCGCCTCCCCCCGTGCCCTCGGCTCCCCCGCCGCCCCCCGGCGATGCTCCGCCGCCCCCGGCACCCGGGCAGATGCCACCGCCCCAGTAGCCCGGCGGCAGGGCGTCGGCGGCTCCCTCCTCAACCGGTCACCAGCGGATACTCGGTGCGGCCATCAGGCCGCGGGGAGTTCGATCAGGCCCGGCGGCACCGACTCCAGCGTGGCCAAGATGGCCTCGGCCAGGGCGCGGGCCGACTGTGGGTCGAGCTCCATGGCCACCCGGGCGCCAGCCCCTCGGGACGGGTTGAGGAGGTCGATGTTCAGCGTGTGCTCCGCGGGTGCGTGAACAGGGTGGTCGAAGTAGACGGTGGCGTCGGTGACGGTGAACCATCCGTCCGCCCCCTTCCCGCTGCCCTCCATTCCCAGCTTCGTCGTCTGGTAGGTACACATGGATGCTCCGTTCGGTCGGTGATCGGATGAGGGTGGCGTGGCGGTCGGTCAGTCGGTTACCAGGTTGGCACCGAAGAACTCGAAGATCCTCGCCCAGCCGTCGTTCGCCGCCTCAGGGCGGTAACTCGGTCGATCGGTGGCGAAGAAGGCGTGACCCGCACCTTCGTAGCTGTGGAAGTCGAACTCCTTGCCCGCGTCGAGCAGGGCCGCCTCCAACTCACCGACCTCCTCGGGCGAGGGGTACTGGTCCTCGGCACCGAACAGGCCGAGCAGCGGACACGAGAGGTTGGGGGCCAGGCCCACGATGGCCCCGAAGTCGAGGGGGAACTCCTTGGGCGTGGGCCTCGTGACGAAGGCCCCGTAACAGTCGACTGCGGCATCGAGGTCGAGGCTGCACGCAGCCAGGAACGACTGGCGGCCACCTGAGCAGTACCCGATCGTCCCTACCTTGCCGTTGGAGGAGGTGAGCGCTCGGAGGTGGGCGGCGGCACCGCCGACGTCCCCCACCAGGCGTTCGTCGGGCACCCCGCCCAACGCCCGTGCCGCCGCGGCCGCATCGTCGGGGCTCGCTCCTGGGGCCTCCCGGGTGTAGAGGTTCGGACAGATGGCCAGATAGCCGTGGTAGGCGAACTTCCGGGTGATCTCTTTCGTTCCCTCGTCGTAGCCGGGCATGTGGTGGATGACCACGACGCCGCCGGTGGGCTCCGTGTCGAGGGGCTGGGCCAGATACGCCTCGATGGTGTCCTGACCGTGTCCGGTGATGGCGACCGTCTCTGCTCGCATGGCATCACTCATGAATGTGCGGCTCCTGTCTTGGTGGGAGGTGTAGCTCTCTGATGGGCAGGTCGGGTTCGGTCGGCTCGACCGTCGTGGTGTCGACCCGATCACCACCGGACGGCCACCGGGGCTGTGCCGAGGCCTTACGCCTCGGGGCCGGAGGTGTCGAGTTGATCACGGATCTCCTGGAGTCGGATCGACTTGTCGGCCCGCTCGTCCCGGAACCGGCCGATCCGGGCCAGGGTGTTGTCGAGCCGCTCCAACAGTTTCTTGTTGGCCTCGATGGCCTGGTCGAGCAGCTCGCGGCGGACCTCGGGGGAACCGTCGCCCCACCGGTACTCGGACCGCACCCGGTCGAGGACCTCCACGTCCTCGGTGTCGAGCACCACACGGACCTCGGCCAACGTGAAGCCCAACAGCTCCTGGAGGTCCTTGATGCGGATGACCCGGGCCATGTCCGTCTGCGAGTAGAGGCGCTCGCCGCCACCCCGATAGCCGCTCGGGGCGATCAGTCCCTGCTCCTCCCAGTAGCGCAAGGTGCGCGGGGTGAGGCCGGTCAGCCTGGCCACTTCACCGATCCGGAGGACGGTCGGCGCCACCTGGGTCCCACCGGTCGGCGTGCTCACTCCGCCTCCGACTGGGCGATGGCCGCTCCGGACAGGTCGTCGGGAGTGCCCACCCCCACCAGCTCCGCGTCGGGTGCCGTGGCCCTGCCGTTCGTCAAGCGCGACCGCGCCCGATGGCCCGGGGCTACGACCGGACGGGACCTTGCCGGATCGGCCCGGTTCGGGCTCTGAGTACACATAGCGCCCACCCCGCAGCCAGGAGGCACCGGCGGCGAGCAGGCTGGCCACGATGGCGAAGTCGAGCGCGGCGTGCAGCCCGGCGCGGAAGGGCGCCGAGATCAGGCCGGGGAAGAAGCTGCGACCGGTCAGGGCGTGCTGCTGGGCCAACGGCAGTTGGCTCAGTGCGTGGGCGCCGATCAGGTGCTGGACGGGGTCGTAGCCGAGGAACGCGGCGAACAGCGTGGACACCGGTGAGAGGTGGGCCACCTGGTTGGCCACCGCCGTCGGCACCCCGTGGGCCGTGAGTCCGTGGAGCAGGTTGGCCGGCAACGACGACGTGAGCCCCACGATCATGAGGGTGAAGAAGATCCCGATGGACAGGACCTGGGCCGAGTTCTGGAAGGTGGTGTTCATGCCCGAGCCCGCCCCGCGGTGCTGGGGCGGCAGGCTGTTCATCACGCCGGCCCGGTTGGGCGAGCCGAACGAGGCCATGGTCAGCCCGGTGAGGAACAACACGATCCCGAACCACCAGTAGGAGAAGTTGACCGGGAGGAACTCGAGCAGGGCCAGGCAGATCGCGGTGCCGAGCATCCCCCCCGTGGCGAAGGGCCGGGCCCCGTAGCGGTCCGACAGGATGCCCGAGGCCGGCCCGGCGATGAGGAACCCGAGGGTGAGGGGGAGCATGGCGATCCCCGCCCACAGCGGGGTGACGCTGAAGTCGTAGCCGTGCAGCGGGAGCCAGATGCCCTGGAGCCAGATGATCAGCATGAACATGAGCCCACCCCGGCTGAGGGCGGCGAGGAAGCTGGCCAGCACGCCGCTGGTGAAGGCCCGGATCTTGAACAGCTGGAGGCGGAACATCGGCTCATCGACCTTCGTCTCGATGATGCAGAAGGCGATGAGGAGCGCCACACCGAGGCCAAGGGCTCCAATCACGACGGGACTGGTCCAGCCCATGACGTGGTGCCCGTAGGGCTCGATGCCGTAGGTGATGCCGATCATGACCAGGATGAGCCCGATGGCGAAGGTGATGTTGCCCGGCCAGTCGATGCGGGCCGGCCGCTTGGGGCTCGTCTCGCGCAGCTTGTAGTACCCGAAGACCGTGGCGAACAGCCCGATGGGCACCGAGACCAAGAAGATGAGTCGCCAGTTGATCGGGGCCAGCAGACCACCCAGCACCAGTCCGATGAAGGTGCCGCTGAAGGCCGCCGCCTGATTGACGCCGAGGGCCATGCCCCGTTGGTTGTCGGGGAACACGTCGGTCAGGATGGCCGAGGAGTTGGCCATGAGCATGGCCGCGCCCACGCCCTGGAAGATGCGCATGGTGATCAGCCAGACGCCGGCCGCATGCCCGGTCATCCAGGTGATGCTCAACATCAACGAGAAGAACGTGAACACGGCGAAGCCCAGGTTGTAGGTGCGCACCCGCCCGTAGATGTCACCCATCCGACCGAGACTGACCACCAGGACACTGGTGATGACCAAGAAGCCGAGGATCATCCAGAGCAGGTAGAAGGTATTGCCGGGCTGCAGGGGGTCGAGCCCGATGCCCCGGAAGATGTCCGGAAGGGCGATCAGGACGATCGATCCGTCGATGGTCGCCATCAACATGCCGAGGGTCGAGATGAACAGCGCGATCCACTTGTAGTTGGCCGG
Source organism: uncultured Acidimicrobiaceae bacterium (assembly GCA_963817985.1). Taxonomy (GTDB): domain Bacteria; phylum Actinomycetota; class Acidimicrobiia; order Acidimicrobiales; family RAAP-2; genus Bog-756. Next base: position 27,397 of record CAWFQI010000022.1, read on the forward strand.
CAGTCCGGCCAGCACCCCACCCGGGACGGTCGGGCGGGCGGTGCCCTTCCCGCTCTCGGACTGCTCCTCTTCGACTACGGCCATCGCGCTCCTGGATCCGGGGTGGGTCGGGCGGCCGGGTGCATACTCCCAGGTCACGGAGTAGTGAACCAACCTTTACGTGTACGTTAACGTTACTTTAGCGCGGTTCGCACGCCCCTGATCGGCCCTGGTCTGCTTGTGCGCTCCCGGCTGTCGCCCTAGAGTCAGTTCTATGAACGAACCGACTCCACCAGTCATCGCCGGCACGCCATCGGCCACCGAGGGATCCCTGGCGGAGCCGGGTGAGTTCGTCCGGAGCGCGGGGCTGGTGGTCGATGAGGTGGCCAGCGACCGGGTGCTCGGGCACATCGACCTCGATGCCCGCCACCACACCCCCTGGGGCATCATCCACGGCGGGGTGTACGCCACGGCCATCGAGAGTGCCGCCAGCATCGGGGCCAGCGCGGCAGTCCAGGACCGGGGGCTCATGGCCGTCGGGTTGACCAACACCACCCAGTTCCTCCGGTCCCTCGACTCGGGGCGGGTGACTGTGGAGGCCGTGGCCCTCAATCAGGGGCGGACCCAACAGCTCTGGAGCGTCGATATCACCGACGATGCCGATCGACTGGTGGCCCACGGCGAACTGCGGTTGCAGAATCTCGACCCGTCCCCGCGTCGCTGACTCAGCCGGGGCGGGCTGGGACCAGGCGGCAGGGGTCGCATCCATCCTGGTGACAGGCGAGTTCGGGTGAACGTGTCACAGATCCGACCGTCGTGACGTCAGATAGGTATGGCAACCGACGCTGACGTGATCGTGGTGGGAGCGGGACTGGCCGGACTGGCTGCGGCCGAGACGGCCCGCCGGGCCGGAGCAAAGGTCCTCGTCCTCGAGGCCCATCAACCCGGGGGACGGGCCCGCACCGTCGAGCGGGACGGGTTCACCCTCAATATGGGGGCCCACGCCCTCTACCGGAACGGGGCCGGCACCAAGGTGCTCGCCGCCCTCGGCATCACTCCCCTCGGTGTGGCCCCGCCCCTCGACCGGTACCGGGCCCTGACCGGTGGCGATCTCCACGCCCTGCCCACCGGTCCGGCCACCCTCCGGCGCACCGGAGCGCTCGGGTCCCGATCGAAGTTCCAGCTCATCCATCTGCTCGGTCGCCTCCGGCGCCTCCGCCTCGAGGAGCTCGCCCACACCACGGTGGCCGAGTGGTTGCACGACAACCACTTCCGCCCCGATGCCGAGCTCCTGGTGCGATCCTTGCTGCGCCTCAGCACCTACAGCAACGACTTCGAGCGCTTCAGTGCCGGTGCCGCCCTCGGCCAGCTGCAGATCGCCACCCGGGGTGGGGTGCTCTACCTGCACGGCGGGTGGCGGCAGCTCACCGACGCCCTTGCCCACTCGGTCGACCTGCGCCCGGGTGTCGAGGTGCGGGGCCTCGACCGTCGGGGAGGGCTCGTGGAGGTCGACACGTCAGGGGGGACCCTGTCGGCCCACGACGTCGTGATCGCTGCCGGCGGTCCGGCCGCCATCCGACGACTCCTGCCATCGGATCCGGACTGGGGTGAGATCGGACCCCCGGTCACCGCGGCCTGCCTCGACCTCGGGCTCTCGTGCGTCCCGGATCCCGGCTACGTCCTCTCGCTCGACGACCCGCTCTACGCCACGGTGCAGTCGCCGCCGGCCCACCAGGTCAGCGACGGCGGGGCCGTGATGGCGGTCATTCGCTACGGGGCGCGGCGTGCCGCCGACGACCGGCCCGAGCTCGAGGCGTTGGCCCTGACGGCCGGCGTGCGCACCGCCGACATCGTCGTCCGACGGTTCCTGGCCTCGATGACGGTCAGTGGCGCCCTTCCCCTGGCCTCTCGGGGCGGGCTCGCCGGCCGCCCCGACGTCGAGGACACCGACGTCCCCGGTGTAACCATGGCCGGGGACTGGGTGGGGCCGGTGGGTCTGCTGGCCGATGCCTCATTGGCCAGTGGGCACGCGGCCGCCCGACGGATCGAACAGCGCCACGCCGGCTCCGCCAAGATGGTGGCGTGACCGAGGTCCCGACACACGGCTCGGCGATGGCAGACGAGCTGTTCGAGCACGAGCGGCCACGCCTGGTCGGTCTGGCCTACCGCATGCTCGGCACCGTGGCCGATGCCGAAGACGTCGTCCAGGACGCCTGGTTGCGGTGGCGCACGCTCCGGCCCGGCGAGGTGGATCGTCCCGAGGCCTGGCTGACCACCGTCACCACCCGCATCGCCCTCGACCACCTCCGGGTGGCCCGGCGGCGACGGGAGGCCTACGTCGGCCCCTGGCTTCCCGAGCCACTGGTGACCGAGGCGGGTCCGGCCGAAGCCGCCGAGCTGGCCGAGTCGCTGAGGCTCGGCTTCCTCACCGTGCTCGACCAGCTCCAGCCGGTCGAGCGGGCCGTCTTCTTGTTGGCCGACGTCTTCGCCGAGCCCTACGCCGACATCGCCGAGACCATGGGCAGATCCGAGGTGGCCTGTCGCCAGATCGCCAGCCGGGCCCGGCGACGGATGCGTCGTGCCGACGCCACCGAGCACCCGCCCGTCGACCGCGGGCACGAGCGGGCGGTGGTCGACGCCTTGATGACCGCGGTGGTCATGGGGGACGTCGATCTCGCCCTCTCGTACCTCTCCCCCGATGTCGTCTGCGTCTCGGACGGCGGTGCGGCCCGCCGGGCCGCCCGGCGACCGGTCGTCGGGGCCGAACGGGTGGTGCGCTTCCTCGTCAATCTCACCCGGCGCCACGCCGGCCAGATGAGTGCCCGCTCGGCGATGGTCAACGGTGACGTCGGCTCGGTCGTCTACCTCGACGGGTCGATCGATGTGGTGACGGCCTTCTCGGTGGAGGGTGACCGGGTCACGACCATCCGGATGATCCGCAACCCCGACAAGCTGGCCCACGTGGACGAGCTCCTGCCCATCCGGTAGCCACCGGCAGGGAGGCCGGCATCGGTGGACTCCGCCACGACCGTCGAGGCCACCACCGTGGGCCGAACGCCGCCCAGGGTGGTGGTTCCGCCGGGGCGGGCCACCGGTCGCTTAACGTCTGGGCCAGTGACTCACCCCATCCCGCCCGCCACGACGACCCGAGGACGGCACCGGAGGCGTGGGCCGCGCCTGGCCTTCACCGCGTGCGCCGGGATCCTGGCCGTCGGCATCGTGCTCTCGGGGTGCGGCAAGTCCCTCAACGCCATCGTCGGGTCCACCTCGACCACCCAGGACCCCGTCACCGCCAACGGCGTGAGCCCCGACACCACGCCGACCGGCGAGGTGGCGGTGGCCTTCCCCGTGACGGCGTGTTCCACCCCCTTTGGGACCGCCCTGGCCAGTGGTGGGTGGAAGCCCAGTGTCCTCTTGGCCCCGATACCGACCGCCCTGGTCGGGAAGGTCGAGTTCTACACCGACGGGACCCACACACTCCTCGGCCCCTACGGGTGGAACTGCTCGGAGTGGTCGGCCGTGGCCGGGTCCAGCGGACTGGTCGATCTACCCGCCGACGGCCACACCGCCGGCGGTGAACGTGGTGCCTCCGGCGGGGACCGAAGGCGTCTTCGGCTCGTTCACCACGACCGGAAGCACCCAGGGGGTCGCCGAGGTCTGCCACTACTTCACCGTGGCCAAGTTCCAAGCCGCCGAGCCGAGCTGCAGTGGACCGGCACCGCCCGGCGAGCAGAGCACCCTCGCCACCCCCGACGTCGCCGCCCTCACCGACCCGGCCGGGATCACCGGTGCCCTCCAAGGTTCGGGCGGACCCCACGCGGTCACCGGTGTGGTGATCTTCCCCCAGGTGACAACAGCCGTCGCCAACGGCACGGCCGTCGACATCGCCACCGAGTCGTGCTCGCTGGTGGCGGCCACCCTGTGCCCGACGATCATCTCCGACTTCGAAGTGCGCGAGTTCCCGGTGCCCAACTCGGGCGCCCGTCCGACCACCACACCCAACCCCATCCCGGTCCACCCGGCCTCCCCCACCACGGCCCCGGTGACCGCACCGGTTCCGACCACGCCGGCCACCGTGCCGCCGGTCACCACACCGGCAGTGACAACACCCCCCGCCACCGTCGCCGCACCGCCGACGACCTGACCGACCCGGTCACCATGCGGGAGCACTCCGACACGCTCCGCACCCGTTTCGGATCATTCCGGACAGGCCAAAATCCACGGGGATAAGTTCGGCACTGGCCACCCCCCGCCCTCGGGCCCGGGACGGTTGGCGTCGACGGGGCCCACCCGGTCGACGCGACACATTTCGCCAAGGACTAGGGAGCGGAGCGTCGCAGCGCGGCGTCGCCGGTCCCCGACTGGAGGCAGGCCATGGTCGACCACGAGGCACAGGACTCCCCCCGGCGGGACTCCTCGCTCGACACCGGGGACGGGACCCCCCGGCGCGGGTCGACACCCCTCGAGGGTGGCAAGAAGGGGGCGGACACGGCCGGCCTGGCCAGCCTCCAACACGACGGCGTGGCCGCCATCGCCACCACCGACGTGGGGGCGCACCGCGAGCGCTCCCGGAGCAGCCGGCTCCAACGGGTGGCCGTGGTGTTGGCGCCCATCGCCATCCTGCTCGTGCTCCGGGACGTGCTGGACCCGGGCGCCGGGCTGCCCATCCCCCACTTCCCCGGCCTCGTTGCAGCCGATGCTGCCGGCCATCGTCCTCATCACCGTGTTGGTCCTCGTCATGGTGGTCCCCCTGCTCGGGGCGGGCCGCTCGCCGCACGTTCTCTACCGACCCGACGAGCTCTCCATGACCTTTGACGACGTGCGGGGCTCCGAGGGGCTGGTCGAAGAGGTCACGAAGACCCTCAACTTGTTCCTCGCCCACCGGACCTTCGCCGAGCAGATGGGGGGCTCGCCGCGGAAGGCCATCCTCTTCGAGGGCCCTCCGGGTACCGGCAAGACCTACATGGCCAAGGCCATGGCGGCCGAGGCCGGCGTCCCGTTCCTGTTCGTCTCGTCCTCGGCCTTCCAGTCCATGTTCTACGGGCAGACCAACCGCAAGATCCGCGCCTACTTCAAGGCCCTCCGCAAGCACGCCCGACGCGAGGGCGGTGCCATCGGCTTCATCGAGGAGCTCGACGCCATCGGTGGGGCCCGGGGCAGTGGGCAGCGCCAGGGCGAGGGCATCCCCGGTGTGGTCAATGAACTGCTGATCCAACTCCAGTCCTTCGACCAGACCCCGGCCTCGCTGCGCATCAAGGGATGGTTCATCGACGGCATCAACTCGTGGCTGCCCTCCCACCGCCGCCTCGACAAGCCGAAGAACGTGCCCGCCAACATCTTGGTCATCGGGGCCACCAACCGGGCCAGCGACCTCGATCCCGCCCTGCTCCGGCCCGGACGGTTCGACCGGAACATCTACTTCGGGTTGCCCAGCCGCTCGGGACGCCGGGACATCATCGACTACTACCTGGGCAAGAAGGCCCACGAGCCCGAGCTCGACCAGCCGACCACCCGGGAGACACTGGCCGCCCTCACCGCCGGCTATTCGCCGGTCATGATCGAGCACCTCTTGGACGAGTCCCTCGTCTGGGCCCTCCGGCGGGGTGCGACCCGGTTCTCGTGGAACGACCTCCAGCACGCCAAGATGACCGAGGAGATCGGACTGGCCCAGCCGGTCGAGTACACCGAGGCCGAGCGCCGGACCATCGCCACCCATGAGGCCGGGCACGCCACGGTGGCCTGGTTGGTCGGCAAGGGCCGCAAGCTCGAGGTGCTCACCATCATCAAGCGCAAGGACGCCCTCGGCCTGCTCAGCCACTCCGAAGAGGAGGAGCGCTTCACGAAGACCAAGTCCGAGGTGCGCGCCCTCATCGACATCGCCTTCGGCGGCATGGTGGCCGAGGAGCTGTTCTTCGGCGAGGCCTCGACCGGGGTGGCGAGCGATCTGCAGGCGGCCACCCAGAACGCCTGTCAGATGATCGGGCAGCTGGGCATGGGCTCCACCCTCATCTCCTCGGCCGCCATGGAGTACCCCGCCGGGGGGATCGTGTCCAAGGTCCTCGGCACCGACGAGGGGAGGTCCGAGGTGGAAGCACTCCTCACCTCCTCCAAGGACTCGGTCACCCGAATGCTCGACGAGCACCGCAATGTGGTCGAAGCCCTCCGGGACGCCCTGCTCGAGCGCGAAGAGCTCATCGGTGACGACATCCTGAACGTGATCAGGGAGTCCCAACCCGGTCTCCTCGCCGGGGAGACCGCTGGCGTGGCCGGCGCCCACCAGCGGATCTCCCTCGACACCGCTCGGCCCGACTGACCTCGCCCGTCGGGCCTGCCCCGACCCGACACGCGGTCGGCCGATCCGTCAGCCGTGTTCGGCGCAGTTGCTGCAGCGTCCCCGGAACACCACCTCGACCGTGTCGATCGTCATGCCGAAGCGCTGGACCCGGGGAAGGGAGAGCCCCTCCACCCCTCGGGGCTCGACGTCGAAGGTGAGCCCGCAGCCCTCGCACACCAGATGGTGATGGTCGGGGCCCACCTTCGGGTCGTAGCGGGTGGTCCCGTCGGACAGCCGGATCTCGCTGATCTCCCCCATGGACACCAGCTCGTTGAGCGTGTTGTAGACCGTGGCCAGGCTGACCTCGGGCAGAACCCGGCGGGCGCCGGCCAGCACCTGGTCGGCGCTCAGGTGGACGTGCTCCCCCTGGAGGGCGGTGACCACGGCGCGGCGCTGCGGGGTGATGCGCCAGCCCCGCGCCCCCAACCGGTCGGCCAGTGCTGTCCCCACCTCAGCCCCGCCGCTCCTTCACACCCTGGGTGATCCGCTCCCCGAACTCGGGGTCGGCCGCCCGGAAGTGGGCGATGCTCCGCTCCACGATGCCGTCCCCGACCGGGCCGGCCGACACCCCGCCGAGCCCGGTGGCGATGTTGTCCACCAGCCGGGTCTGGGCCTCGGGAGGCTGCAGCCGGTAGAGGTCACCGGCCTGGGTGAAGTCGTCGGTGTCCCGGGAGTCCCAGTCGTAGGTCCCGCTCACCCCGTCTGTGGCCAGGCCGGCGGCGTAGGGTTCGTTGGTCTCGACCGGACCGTCGTAGCTGTTGGGTTCGTAGTTCTTGGCCCGACCCCCGTTGCCGTGTCCGGCCATGAGGCCGTCCCGGCCGTAGTTGTCCGCCACCGTGGCGTGGGGCGCGTTGACGGGGAGTTGGGTGTGGTTGATGCCCAGCCGGTAGCGGTGGGCGTCGCCATAGGCGAACAGACGACCCTGGAGCATCTTGTCCGGGGACGGGCCGATGCCGGGGACGAAGTTGCCCGGATCGAAGCCGGACTGCTCCACATCCCCGAAGTAGTTGTCGGCGTTGCGGTTGAGGGTCAGGACGCCCACCTCGTGGAGGGGGTACTCCTTTTGGGACCAGACCTTGGTGAGGTCGAAGGGGTTGACCGGCGAGGCGGCGGCCTGCTCGGGGGTCATCACCTGGACCTTGACCGTCCAGGAGGGGTGGTCGCCCCGCTCGATGGCCTCGATCAGATCCAGCTGGTGGCTGTCCGGGTTGAGCCCGGCCAGCTCCGCCGCCTCGGACGAGTCGAGGGTGCCGATGCCCTGGTCGGTCTTGAAGTGGACCTTCACCCACACCGGATCCCCCGCGGCGTTGACCCATTGGAAGGTGTGGGAGCTGAAGCCGTCCATGTGGCGGTAGCTCGACGGGATGCCCCGGTCGCCGAAGAGCCAGGTGAACATGTGGGTGGCTTCGGGCGAGTGGGAGAAGAAGTCCCAGACGTTGTCCGCCTCCTGGTGGTTGGTGAAGGGATCGGGCTTCTGGGAGTGGATGAAGTCGGGGAACTTGAGCGGGTCACGGATGAAGAAGATGGGGGTGTTGTTGCCGACGAGGTCGTAGTTGCCCTCCTCGGTGTAGAACTTGACCGCGAAGCCGCGGGGGTCACGGACGGCATCGGCCGAACCACGGCCGCCGGCCACCGTCGAGAAGCGGAGGAAGGTCTCGGTCTCCTTGCCCACCTCGGCCAGGAAGGCGGCCCGAGTCCAGCGGGTCACGTCCTGGGTGACCACGAACGTGCCGTAGGCCGCCGACCCGTTGGCGTGCACCACCCGCTCGGGAATCCGCTCCCGGTTGAAACGGGCCAACTTCTCCAACAGGTGTTGGTCCTGGAGGAGGACCGGGCCGCTCGGACCGGCCGTCTGGCTGTGCTGGTTGTCGACGACGGGAGCTCCCGACTCGGTGGTGAGCGTGGGCTTGGCCATGGTGTCCTCCTGGCGGATTCGAGTGTGGGCCGGATCCGATCGTCGGACCCGACTGTCGAACAGTTCCAACCTTAGAATGATTCTAACTACCTGTCAACCGGCTCCTGGGGGCCGGTCTCCATCACGCCGGGATCGTCCCGTGCGGCCTGGGCCGGCCCCATCGGCCGCCGGGACCGCGACTCAGGCACGGCGTCGACCCGCAAGATGCTTCGGCTCGGACCCGTTTGTGCCGATACCTCTCGGGGAGCGCTTTCTCCGTAATCGAAAGCACCGGGCGGGATACGCCCCACCAGCACCCCGGCGGGAGCAGATCGACGTGCCACACACACCCGAGAGCCGGCCCGAAGAGGCGTCCGAGGCGGGGTCACGCCGACCCCGGGGCCGTCGCGGGTGGCGGGGTGGATCGGCCCTGAGCATCCGGACCTCCGTGATGTTGGTCACCCTGGTGCCACTGGCCCTGGCCGTGGCGCTGGCCGGGACGACGGTCGGACACCAGCTGTCCTCCCTCCGCCAGGCCGTGGCCGTCCGTCGGTCCTCCCTCGACCTCGACGCCGTCCTCCGGGCCCGCACCGGCGTGTACGCCGAGTACGTGGCCAGCCAGTCCGAGGTCACCGCCCACGCCTACGGCGTCACCCCTGCCGCCCTCGATGCGCTGCTCGGCGTCAACGTGCACCATCAGCTGGTCTCCGCCCGCCGCGCCGTCGACCGACAAGCCCTCTTCCAGCCCGGTGGGGCGTTCCACCCCGGGTTCACGCAGCTGGAACGGCTGCGCACGTCCATCGATCGGTCCACGGCCACGCCGGCCCAGGTGACCGCGGTCTTCGACGGGTTGGACACCACGATCGAGGACCGCTGGCGGAATACCTTCGCCCGCGAGACGGCCGCCAGCAACGGGACGGACAGCAGTGCCACCCGTGAACGGCTCTCGGCCCTCGGGTCGTCGTTCACCACCTTCACGTCGGGCGTCAGCGAGGAGAGCTTCCGAGGTGGCGGATCGCTCGAGTCGGTGCTGACCGCCACCGCCACGGCCGACCAGGTGCAGAACCTCATCGACAGCCGCCAACAGTACGAAGACGCCACCCGCTCATTCCCTCGATCCCTCGGACCGCGCGCCACCGCGGCGTGGAGCGCCCTGGAACGGGGCGCCCAGACCCGGGCGTTCTCGGGCGACGTCCAGACGGCCATCGCTGCGGGCCTCAACCACCAGGCCCCACCGGGGTTCAACGACTCGACCAGGATCGGCCCGATCGCCCGGTCCGAGGTGGCCTGGGCCAACTCGCTCGCCACCTTGGTCCTCGCCAGCTCGGCCGATCTCCGGGCGGCTTCGGCCCAACAGTCGCGGGCGGCGACCGAAGACCTGGTGGTCACCCTCGTACTCACCCTCCTGGCGGTGGCCCTGGTGGTGGCCGCCACCATCGTGCTCACCCGCCGGGTGCGGCGACCACTCGACGAGATCGTGGAGGCGGCCGAATCGGTCCAGAGAGGCGAGCTCGACTTTCCCCGGTTGGACGAGACCGGCCCGAAAGAGCTGGCCCTCGCCGCGGCGGCCATCAACGAGATGGCCTCCACCCTGCGGGCGGTGCAGGCCCAGGCGGACGCGCTGGCCGAAGGCGATCTCGACAATCCCGTCCTCGGGCGCCAGCTGCCGGGCCGCACGGGTGCGGCCCTCCAGACCACCCTCAATCAGCTGCACCGATCCGTGCAGACCAACGAATCCGAACGCGAAGCCCTGTTCGAACAGGCCACGCGTGACTCCCTCACCGGACTGTTGAACCGCGGCGCGGCGCTCGAAGCGCTGGGCCTCGATCTGGCCGCGGCACGTCGCAGCCTCGGTGAACTCCGGTTGACCCTCTTCTACATCGACCTCGACAACCTGAAGGCGATCAACGACTCCATCGGTCACGACGGCGGCGATGCGGCGATCCGGGCGGTGGCCGACACCCTGAGGTCGACCACCCGGGCCTCGGATGTGATCGCCCGCTTCGGCGGGGACGAGTTCATCGTGGGCTGGCTCGGGAGCCGCGACTCCCAGGTGCCGGCGATGCTCGCCACCCGGATCGGCATCCAGGTGGCCCGGCACCAGGTCGGCGACCCGGCCCACCCGATCACCCTGACCTGCAGCATCGGCGTGGCCAGCTCGGAGCCGTCGGACCTGACCGTCGAGCCCCTCATCGACCGAGCCGACCATGCCCTCTACGAGGCCAAGGCCCACGGCAAGGGCCAGGCCCGGTGGTTCCGCCACCCCGGCCGCGCCAGCACACCGGTCGACGTCAGCTCCTAGACCGCCTGTCGGCGACGATCAGCCGACGCGCTCGATGAGGGTGGCGTTGGCCATGCCCCCGCCCTCGCACATGAGCTGCAGGCCGAAGCGCGCCTCGTGCTGCTCGAGGGTGCCGAGGAGTGAGGTCATGAGCCGAGCGCCCGAGGCCCCGAGGGGGTGCCCGACGGCGATGGCCCCGCCCCGCACGTTGACCCGGTCGAGATCGGCACCGACCTCTTTGGCCCAGGCCAGCACGACCGAGGCGAACGCCTCGTTGACCTCGAAGAACTCGATGTCGGCGAGGCTCAGGCCCGAACGGGCCAGCAGCTTGTAGGTGGCCGGGATGACGCCGGTCAGCATGTAGATGGGATCATCGCCCTCCACCACCATGGTGGAGATCCGGGCCCGGGCCGACAGTCCCAGTTGGGCGGCCTTCTCCGTGCTGGCGATGAGCAGCGCGGCCGCACCATCGGTCAACTGGGAGGAGTTCCCCGCCGTCACCGACCAACCGATCTGGGGGAAGCGGCGGCTGAAGGAGTCGGATTCGAAGGCGGGCCGCAGCGAACCGAGCGCCTCGAGTGACGTGGACCGGATGCCCTCGTCGGTCGACACCTCGACCAGCTCCCCGTCGGCGTTGGCCGCCTTGATGGGGGCGATCTCCGCGGCGAGGAGCCCGTCGTCGCGGGCCCGTGCCGCCAACTCCTGGGAGCGGAGGGCGAACCCGTCGAGGTCACCGCGGGTCAGGCTCCACTTGGCCGCGATGAGCTCGGCACTGATGCCCTGGGGAACCAGCCCGTCGGGATAGCGGGCGGCGAGGTCGTGGCCGAAGCCCCGGGCACCCTTCGCCGACGAGCCCATGGGTACCCTGCTCATCGACTCCACTCCCCCGGCCACCACCAGGTCGTAGGAGCCGGCGAGCACACCTTGGGCGGCGAAGTGCACGGCCTGCTGGGACGAGCCGCACTGACGGTCGACGGTCGTCGCTGGCACCCGCTCGGGGAACCCGGCCGCCAGCACCCCGTTCCGGGCCACGTTGAGGGCCTGCTCGGAAGCTTGGCTCACCGTCCCGATGATCACGTCGTCCAACTCCACGGGATCCACCCCGTTGCGCTCCATGAGCGTCCGCAGCGGATGGGCCAGGAGATCCACCGGATGGACCTGGGCGAGGGCCCCGCTGGCCTTGCCCTTGGCGAACGGTGTCCTCACGGCGTCGATGATGAGTGCCTCGGTCATGGCGACCTCCTCGCTGGCTGTGCTGTTAGTTCTATTATACAACTGAGTCCACCGGTCCGATCCGGGCTCATCGCCCGCCGCCGGACAGCCGAGTCCTTCAGCCCGACATTCGACGCGTCAGGCAGGCCGGTTGTCCATGATCAGGCAGCTGCTGGTGGCGGTGGCCACCGCCTTGCCGTGGCCGTCGACGATCTCGGCGCGGGCAAACGAGACCCGCCTCCCCCGCTTGGTCACCTCGCCGGTGGCCCGGAGCACACCACTCTGGCTGGTCACGGCACGCAGGTAGTTCACCGAGATGTCGATCGAGGTGTAGGCCACCCCGGCCGCCAAGGTGGAGTGCACGGCACACCCGGCCACGGTGTCGGCCAGCGTGCAGACGAGGCCTCCGTGCACCACCCCGATGGGGTTGTAGGCCGACTCATCGGGCTCGCACTCGAACACGACGCGACCGTCCTCGATGGCGGCCACCCGCATCATGAACAGCGCGGCGATCGGGGCCGGCGGCAGGGTCCCGTCGCTGATGGCCGTGAGCAGTTCGAGCCCGCTCATGGCCGCTCCGGCCGAGGCCGTGGCCATGGGGTCGTACCAGGTCACCGTGCGGGAGCGGGCGTCGCCCCAGTGAGCCGGGGGCTGGTCGGGCCTGGCGTCGGTGGCGACCACGGCTCAGGCCGCCAGTCGGTCGATGGTGAGCTCGGGCACGTAACAGGCCGCCGACAGGTGCAGCAACGGCCGGGTGAGCTCGGCCACGTCCGACGGTCGGATCATGGACTCGGCGGGGATCCGGTCCTTCAGGGCGTCGGTGAACGGGGTGTCGACGAAGGACGGGCAGATGGCCGTCGACCGGATTCCGAGCCCGACCAACTCGGCCTGCATGGACTGGCTGAAGTTGAGCACGGCGGCTTTGGTGGCTGCGTAGACCGACATCATCGGTGAGCCGCGCTGGGCGGCGATCGATGCCACGTTGAAGACCAGGGCCTGGCCGTGGTCGGAGGCGGCCTTGCCCAACAGCGGGATGGCCTCCCGGTAGGCCAGCATGAGCCCTCGAACATTCAGCTCCAGCAGTCCGTCGATCATCGAGGCGGTGCTCTCCGAGGCGGCACCAATACGGGCGGCGCCGGCGTTGTTGACCAGGACGTCGATGCCGCCGAAGGCGGCGCCGTGGGCGGCGAACACCCGGCCGATCTGGGTCTCGTCGCTCAGGTCGGCCGTTTCCTCGACGACCGTCACGCCGTGGCGTCGCAGGTTCTTCGCCGCGTCGGCCAGGCGCTCGGCCCCCCGGGCCACGACCGTGAGGTCGAATCCCTCATCGGCCAGCATCTCGGCGTAGGCCAGGCCGATGCCGCTCGATGCCCCGGTGACGAGTGCGGACCGTTTGGGGGAGTCCATGAGTTCCTCCTGCTGCCGGGCCAATCGGGAGTGGTGCGTCATCCCGGCCCCGTCACCCTAACCCGGTAGATTGCATTATGCAACTGACTCGGAAGGCCCGCCTGGGTGGCGGACCTGGCGCCGTCAGGCGCCGCGCACGGGTAGCAGGATCTCGTCGGCCGGCCGGTTCTTCGAACCGGGGCCGGCCACGGCACGGACCGAGCGGGCGTCGAGGGTCTCCCCACACGACGAGCACGAGGGCACGACGGTCGCTTCGTGCTCACAGGTCTTGTGCTCGACCACGATCGGAGGACCGTCGGCCGCCTCCCACTGGTCGCCCCATTGGCGCATGGCGGTAAGCACGAGCCACAGGTCACGGCCCTTCTCGGTCAGTCGGTAGTCGTAGCGGACGGGATGCTCCTGGTAGGGGACGCGCACCAGCACACCCCGCTCCACCAGGTGGTCGAGGCGATCGGTCAGGATGTTCCGGGAGATCCCGAGCCGTTGGTGGAAGTCGTCGAACCGGGTGACGCCCAAAAAGCAGTCCCGGACGATGAGCATCGACCACCACTCCCCCACGACCTCGAGGGTCTGGGCCACCGAACAGTTCATGTCCTCGAAGCTCTTCCTGCGCATGGCACCAGTGTACTGGGTTGCATGGTGCAATGCACTGGCCGTCGGCGGCCCGTGGCGGCCGACCCTCACTACCAGAGGCCGTTCCAGTCCTCGGGCTCGAGCCACCCGACCGGACCCCCGTCGGCCGGCCGGGGCACCCGCAAGGTCTCGCTGTCGATCCAGGTGGGCTGATCGAACCCGGCCCGCTTCCAGTGGCGGAGGGCCACCGACTTCCAGTCCCGGCTCTTCATCCCCCCCTCGGAGTAGCCGGGGCGCACCAGCAGCTCGGTGGCCGAACCGGCCACGACCACACATCGACGCGACTTGCCCGCCAGTTCGGGCTGTGCGGGGTCGACGGAGTCGAAGTCGACCCAGGCGAAGACCACCGCGCCGACCCAAGGGTCGGTGCGGTCGAACTCCTCCTCTTCGACCGGGGTGAGGGTGGCCCGTCGGGTGAGCCGGGGCGCGGCACTCGCTCCCCGGTCCTCGGACGGCGCCGGGGCCTCCGGCGTCGCCGACCCGGGGCGGCCCTTCCCGGTCCCGGTGGCCGCGGCGGCGGCCCGCTCCTGTTTGCGGGCGCGGCGCACCTCTTCACCGGCTTTCCTCGCCACCTCCATCTTCCGGCGTCGTTCTTCGGCGTCTTTGTGCTTCTTCAGCCGTCGGGCCTGGCGTTGTTCGGGCGTCGTGCCCCGGTCGGGGGACCCGGGGCCCTCGGTCCCCTTCGACTCGCCGTCCCCGGTGGAGCTCCCGTCCTTGGTGGCCGAGTCCGCCCAGTCGGTGAGGCCGAAGCGCTCGTCGACCGTGGCCAGCTCGAAGCACAGGTCCGAGGAGGGCATATCGGCATCGGCGACCGACGCCAGCATCACCCCGATGGTGGTGTCGGTGAACGAACCCCGGACCTCCTCGAGGGCGGTCAGCAACTGCTCGCGGGTGGGATCGTCCGAGTGCTCCCCGAGCGCCTCGATGGTGGCGCTGACGCAGCCGTCGGACACCACTGCGGCCAGATAGGGCAGCGCGGCGCGGTACTGGGGTCGGGTGACCACACTGGTCGGGTCCCGGTGCTTGCGCAGTGCCTTCAGTGCGTTGGTCACCGACGTCGGTGCCTGGAACGAGGCGTCGTTGGTCCGGCCGAGGGCCCCCTTCATCTCGTCGCGTCCCACCCGGGACACGGCGCACCGCACCAGGGCGGCGCGGTCGGCATCGGTGATCTGGCGGTCCATGGCTCTCCCTCCCGGGCCGGGCCTCCTGCTCCGGGCGCCGGCGGGTGCTCATCATCGCAGAGTGGCATGGCGGCCCGGACCACGCTCTGCGGGCGATACTGATCCCATGGCCCCGCGCCCGGTGACCGGCGACGACATCGACCCGACGACCGCGCCGGTGACGGCCGAGGGATCCACCGACCGCCGACGTGGGGTGGGGCCCTTTGTCACCTTTGTCGAGTACGAGCGACCCGACGGGCTGGTGGCTCGGTGGGACTCGCGCCGCCACCGAAAGCAGGCCGCGGCAACGGACGACGGCGCCGGCGTGCACACCTGGTGGTCGCCTCGGGCCCGGGGCTGGTGGATCGCCGTCCTGTTCGCGGTGGGCTCGGCCCTCTTCGCCCTGGGTGCGGTGCCCGGCTACGCCGGGGCCGTCGGCGTCCGGGCCGACGCCGTCACCTTTTTCATCGGCTCGCTCTTCTTCACCTCTGCGGGCTTCCTCCAGTACCGCGAGGCGGTGGACGCCGGCCCCAGCGGTCCCGCCCACGGGTGGGGGGCGGTCTTTACCTACCGGCCGGGCCAGATCGACTGGTGGGCGTGCGGGATCCAGTTGATCGGGACCTTGTACTTCAATGTGAGCACGGGCACGGCCATGGGCCGGGACCTCACCGTCCAGACCGCCCAACAGCACGTCTGGCGTCCCGACGCCATCGGGTCGGTGTGCTTCCTCGTGGCCAGCGGCTTGGCGTGGTTCGAGGTCTCCCACGGGTGGATGTCCTGGTCGCCCTCGAGCCTCTCGTGGTGGATCACCGCCCTCAACCTGGTGGGGTCGATCGCCTTCGGGGTCTCGGCGGTCGCCGCGTTCATCATCCCGGACACCGGTGAGCTGTGGCACGCCGAGCTCTCCAACCTCGGGACCTTCGTCGGCGCCCTGTGCTTCCTCGTCGGGGCCATCCTCCTGCTACCGGAGCGGACGGCGGGACTGGAGTCGGCCCCACCACCCTCGGTCCCGCCGCCTGCGCCGGGGTGATCCGGCACTACGACGGGACCGAGCTGTGATGTTGGAGCACGGCTGGCGAACGCGTCCCGGCCAGTTTTGTGCCCACCGCGATGAGCACACCTCCGACCCGCAGGCGCAGGCGCGACGGGGTATGGGTGCGCACCGTTCCCCGGCGGTGGGGCGGCGCGTGCCGGCGCCGGTCGATGATCGAGTCGTCGGCAAGTTGGTGGAGTAGTTGGGGGTGCATGGGATTGCCTCGGGAAGGGCCTGGGGCCACGAGGGCGACAGACCGGTGGAACGGTGGGGGTGGCGGAGGAGCCGCCACCGGTGGGTGCCGATGAGCGCCGGGTGCGAGACGGGAGCTCGGATCGCCTGAACGTCGATGGCCCCTGCGGGCCAGTTACTGATCCCCGGGAGGGATCAGGCCGTTCGGTGCGAGGCCGGTCGAGAGGCCCGGCGATGGAGCATGCCGCACATGGCGCTGTCGGTTGCGATGGTCATCGGGCATTCTCCTTTCGTGGCGGGGCGTGTCGTCCGAACTGTCATGGTAACAAGTCGAAGCCGGTTTGAGAAGGGTGCAATCGCCATTGGCGACAACAATCAGACCGTGAGCGGTGAGGGCCCGCCGAAGTGGTCGTGGAGCACGGTGCGGGCGGCATAGACACCGCACATCCCGTGCACGCCGGCTCCCGGGGCGGTGGACGCCGAGCACAGGTACACCCCGTCGAGCGGTGTGCGATACGGGTTCCACCGCACGGTGGGCCGGAACGCCGTCTGCATCAAGGTCGCCGCGCCCCCGGCGATGTCGCCGCCCACGTAGTTCGGATTGTGCGCTTCCTCGTCGGCCGCCGTGCGGACGCTCCGGGCCAACACCAGGTCGCCGAAGCCGGGGGCGAACCGCTCGATCTGGGCTTCGATGGCACCGGTCATGTCGACCGTGGAGCCCGACGGGACATGACAGTAGCCCCAGAGGGCCTCGGCACCGGCCGGGGCGCGGGTGGGGTCGGCCACGCCCGCCTGGACCACGATGCAGTACGGCCGGGCCGGATGCCGGCCGGCGTTGACGTCGGCCTCACTCGAGGCCACCTCGTCGAAGGTGCCCCCGAGGTGCAGGGTGCCCGCCTTCCGACACACCTCCGCGCTCCAGGGCACCGGACCCGACAGCGCCCAGTCCACCTTGCACACCCCGGGTCCGTGCCGGAACCGGGAGAGGGCCCGCCCGTAACGGGCCGGCAGGGCCTGGCCCCCCAGGGCGGCCAGCCCTTGCGGGGAGGTGTCGACCACCACGGCCCGGGCCGGCGGTAGGTCGGCCAGTGAACGGACCCACTGGCCGGTGACGACGGTCCCGCCCAGTCCTTCGAGCTCGTCGATCATGGCATCGGTGATGGCCGAGCTCCCTGCTTCGACCACCGGCCAGCCCGCCGCGTGGGCCATCAGGGTGAGGAACAGTCCGAACGCACCGGTGAGCGGCGAGGTCAGCGGGGCCATCGAGTGGGCCGAGACACCGGCCAGGAGCGCCTTGGCCGGCTCGCCGACGAACCGGTGCGCCAGCCGGGAGACGGGGAGGAGTCCGGAGAGGCCGAACCGGGCCAACGCCAACGGGTGGGAAGGGACGGCGCGGAGCGGTGGGGCGAGGATGGCGTCCCCGAGGTCACCGGCGTGCTCCACCAGCGGGCCGAGCAGACGGAGGTAAGCGTCGCGGTCGACACCGAGTGACCGGGCCGTGTCGACCACCGACGGGAGGGCAGCAACGGCTCCCCCATCGAGGGGATGGGCGAACGGTACCTCGGGCTGTCGCAACGTCTTGCGGAGCCCGTCGAACATCGGCTGGCGGAAGAACGGGGAGGCCAACACCATCGGATGGACGGTGGAGCAGACGTCGTGCCGGAATCCGGGGAGCGTGAGGGCCTCGGTCCTGCATCCTCCGCCGGCCGTCTCGGCCCCCTCGACCACGGTGACGCCCAATCCGGCGGCGGCCAGGGTCACCGCAGCGGCCAGGCCGTTCGGCCCCGATCCCACCACGACGACGTCGACGCCGTCTCCGGCACTCACCTTCGGATGTCCCGACTCGTCACCGGATACACAGTGCCCGTCCCGGCCCGGCACGGACCAATCGATCTCCTCGTCACCGGGGCCATGTACCCAGCGTGGTCGACCGGAGCCGCCAAACCAAGGGTGGCTGCCTGTGGATCGAGAGGGGGCTGGCATCACCCTTCTCCTCGTGGGCCACCGAGGCCCGCTCGGGCGGTCAACGCTCCAGGTGACTCCGTTTCTGCCGTCCTTCGGTTGCTTTACCGGCACCGGGGCAAAACCGCTGGTCCAGGTAGTTTCTACGGATCGCTCAAGCTCCGGAGTGATCCAACCGATGGAAGCTGCACCGCCCCGCGGAAGATCATGGCCCCACCGGGTGTTAGATCTATCGAGAGGAGGTCATCCCTCAGCAGAAGGCCCGAGAGGCTGTGAGCGAGACGCTGGGGGAGACAGGCCATGGAGCAGATCGAACAGGAGCGCGAACAGAACGTGGAGCAGCCAGTGTCGATGGAGCAGAGCAACGAGGTGTCCACCGAGCAGACGAGCGGCGAGCGGCGGGAGCCGACACCGGGCGACGTGCTGCGCACCCTCCCCACCGAGGCCCAGCAGCGGGGCACCCGGTTCATCTCGGCCCAGGCCATGCAGGCCAAGCTCTTCTCGGTCTACGACGCCGCCGCCGCCGCCGAGGATGCCCTGGCCCTCGTCCAACAGCAGCTGACCCTGACCCTGAACCGCAGCTACTACGACGCCGACGAGATCGAGAAGATGGCCTCACAGCTCGACTCGCTGTTGGCCCTCGAGTCGATCGATCTCGAGCTCGAACGGGACGACCTGGTCTCCGAGGCCTGAGTCACTGGACCGGGCGCATCGGGGTGCGTCCGCCACTCGAGCAGCAGACGCTACTCCGAGCGGAGGAGCAGTGCGGTCGGAGTGCGCGCGGCGATGCGACCGGGTAGGGCCGCCACTACATTGGCGAGTACGAGTGCCCCCACCGCGATGAGCAGGACGGTCAGCGCCGGCACCGTCGGGGTGGGGACGACGTCGATCTCGTGGGCGAAGAGGATCCACAACGTCCGTCCCACGATGATCCCGATCGGCACGCCGACGACGGTCCCGATGCACACGGCCACGGTGGACTGCCAAGCCACCGTGGCACCGAGCTGCCGGCGGGTGAAGCCGAGGGTCTTGTAGACGGCGAGCTCCCGTCGGCGACGGCGGACCGAGGCGACCAAGGTGAGGGCGAGGGCGACCACCGCCCCGGCGGCCAGCGCCGCCCCGAGGATGGCCGGCGTGCTGCCCATCGAGCGGTAGTTGACGATCTCGGCCGGGCGCTGGACGGTCAAGACCGAGACGCCATCGTCGACTGGTTCGTGGTGGCCGGGCGACGTGCTGGAGCTGGCCGCAGTGACCGGAGGCCGCGGCCGTCGTCCCGCCTCGCAGGCGCAGCACGGATGGCTTGTCGGTCCGGACTGCGTACCGGGCGGTCCGTGGCCGTCCAGGGCCACGGCCGGCAGCAAACTGGTGGCGATGAGCGCCCGACCACCGGGTCCGGCACCACCGAGCCGTTCCGGTCGGGCCCATCTCCAGGTGTTGGCCTCCCTGACCCCCACCGATGGTGGGCATGGTGGCCGTCCCCACGATCCGGAGGTGGACCGTCCTCAATCCGTTGTCCACCACCACCGCCTCTCCGACCCGCTTGTGCAACTGGGCCAATGTGACGGCACCGAGGACGATCTGGTCGCTCGCCTCGACTGCATGACCCGACAGCACGGGCGGCGCCACCGTGGCTCCCGCAGCCTCGTCGAGTACGGGGACCGAGCGCTGGCCGTCGATGCTCATCACGTCGAACGAGATTCCTGACCACGCCGCGACCCGATGGTCCTCAGCCAGAAGGCGGGCGGCCTTGGCGCCGGGGATTACGCCTCCCTGGTTGGCCGTGAGCTCATAGGTCCAGTTCCAGCCGTAAAGAGCGGGATGGGTGATGAGGGTCTGGAGACTGGCTCCGAAGGTCACCGTAGCGACGATTACCGTGACGGCGAGTACCGACCCGAGGATGGCCGAACGCACAGGGACGGCGTTGCGTCCGGCCCCCGGCTCGAGGGCGAACCGCATACCGCTGACGGCAGGTTCGGGCATTCCGGCCGAGGCCGCGTACCCGGCCATGACCGAAGGGTGCGCGCCGGACGGATGGCTCGCGCGCACGGTGACGGTCAGGGGCGAGCCGGCGGGCCATGAGCAGGGCCGTGGCGCTGAGCACCACCACGAGCACCAGGACCCCGAGTCCGAGCACCGTCCAGTCCGCGGCCACCCCGGATGTGGGGTCGACCGCGTGAACCGGACCCAAGGGGAAGAGCAGGGAGAGAGCGAGGGCCACGCCGAGGGCCAGCACCGACGCAACGACCAGCGCTCCGATGACTCCCACCAGCCCGTCCACGATGACGACCCGGCGTGGGGCCCCCAGGGCACGCAGTACGGCAAGGTCGTCGACATCTAGCCGTAGGTGGCGGCCGATGATCTGGGCGGCGATCAGCAGTGTGGCCAGGGCACAGATGCCCCCGAACACGGCCAGAGCGATGGACTCGGGCTTGATGGCACGTTCGGCCTTGGCCTCGATGGCCGGAACGGAGTTCGCAGCGAACGGTGCGAAGCCCTTCGGGAGGATGCTGGCGATCTGACGCTGGACGGCGACCACGTTGTGCGTTCCCTCCCGACACCCGCACTGCTGCCCGCGCTGAAGTAGACGCAGCAGTGGAGAAGTGGGGCAGTCCGTGCCGGCGTGAAGAGCAACAGGTTGGAGATTGTTGCCCGCATCGGTGTCGTCCTCAACCACCGAGCTGGCCTGGACCACGATGCCCACCAGGCGGGCCGTGAACCGACGGTATGGGAGCCACGGCCGCAGTGCCGAACCTGTCGCAGGTTGGTCTGGGCGTTGGTGTAGATCCCGAACTCGACCTCCTGGCCGACATGGAACCGGAAGATACGGGCGGTGGTGGGTGAAACGACGAACTCATCGGGCTTCGCAGGGTTGAAGCAGCCGCCCGGCGATGACGCTCGGTCGGTCGAGCATCCCAACGGCGCCGCCCGAGCCCGGCCGACTCGGCGGCGCCCGTCGGATGCCCGTCATCCCGTCATTGTGACGGCCCTGGTCCGAGGATCCAAGGGCGCCAGCCCAACGACCCCGTGGGTACTACCACCACCTCGGTCACTGCCGCCCGCACCTCCCCGGTCGTCCCCGGGGCGGAGACTCATCCAGGTCAGAGACGTGGCCGACTACGGTTGTCGCCCATGGGCACGGTCCGGGTGGTGTTGGCGGAGGACAACGCACTCCTGCGACAAGGGGTCGAGAAGCTCATCGGCCAACAGGACGGCCTGGAGCTCGTGGGGACGGCCGACGACCTGCCCGGGCTCCTCGCCCTGGTCGAGGAGGTCGAGCCCGACGTGGTGGTCACCGACATCCGGATGCCGCCCACCGGGACCGACGAGGGCATCCAGGCCGCCGCCCACCTGCGCCAGCACCGTCCGGAGATCGGCGTGGTGGTCCTCAGCCAGTACGCCAACCCCGAGTACGCCCTCGCCCTGTTGGCGGACGGCTCGGCCCGACGTGCCTACCTGTTGAAAGAGACCATCGCCGGGGTCGACGAACTGGCCACGGCCATCCGCACCGTGGCCGAGGGCGGATCGGTGGTGGACCCGGCGGTGGTCGACGCCCTGGTCGGGGCCTCGGCCCCCCGCCGCCCCTCCGACCTCGACCGCCTTACCACCCGAGAGATGGAGACACTGGCCGAGATGGCCCAGGGGAAGAACAACGCCGCCATCGCCGCCTCCCTCTACCTGTCGGAGCGGGCGGTCGAGAAGCACACCAACGCCATCTTCTCCAAGCTGGGGCTGACCGAGGAGGAGGACGTCAACCGCAGGGTGAAAGCGGTGCTCATCTACCTCGGAGGCCCAGCCACGGGGTAGCCACACCCACAGGGCGTGCTAGCTCCCTGTCTCGTGGTCACCCCGCGTGCGAGAATTGGCGATCATGGAACTCACGGAGACGCTCCCGGTGCTGGTCGTGGACGACCAGGCTCCCTTCCGTTCGGCGGCCAAGGCGGTCGTGGGGCGGATGGACGGGTTCACGGTCGTGGGCGAAGCCACCGACGGCGAGGAGGCCGTGGCCATGGCGGCCGAACTCCACCCCGCCCTCGTGCTCATGGACATCAACATGCCCGGGATGAACGGGGTCGAGGCCACCCGCCGCATCGTGGCCACCGAGCCCGAGGCCGTCGTGATCCTGTGTTCGACCTACACCCCCCAGGACCTGCCGCCCGACGCCGCCACCAGCGGCGCCCTCACCTACGTCAACAAAGAGGAGTTCGGACCCTCCGAGCTCAAACGCATCTGGGCCGAGCGGGAGACCATGGCCTTCCTGCCCACCACACCGGGCTGACCTCCCGCCACACCGCCACGCTCACGTAATGGGGATCGAGCCCCGCACGGTGGAGCCGGCCCCGGGGGTGGAGTCCCACCGGACCGAGCCGCCGATGGCGCCGAGCCGGTCGCTCATGTTCATGAACCCGTGCCCGGCCCGGGCCACCCGGGCGTCGAAACCGGGACCGTCGTCGCTGACGGTGAACAACAGGCCGCCCTCCTCCTCCCACACTCGCACCTCGACGTGGGACTCCGAGGCGTGCTTGGCCGCGTTCTGCAGGGCCTCGAGGCAGCAGAAGTAGACGGCGGCCTCCACGTCGGGCGAGAAGCGACCCACGTCGTCGACCGAGGTGGTGACGTCGAGCGGGCTGCGGGAGGCCACCGCCCGCAGGGCCTCGGGAAGACCGTTGTCCATGAGCAGGGGCGGGTAGATGCCGTGGGCCAGGTCCCGGAGCTCCTGCACGGTGGCTTTGACCTCGACGGCGATCTCGTCGAGGGCCAACGCGGCGGCCTCGGGGTCCTCGGCCACCAGGTCCTTGACCAGCCGCACGTTCACCGCCAGGGCCACCAGGTGCTGTTGGGCCCCGTCGTGGAGGTCCCGCTCCACCCGACGGCGCTCGGCGTCGGCCGCGGCCACGATCCGGGTCCGGGAGGCCCGGAGCTCGGCGGCCTGTCGGCGGACCTCGTCCAGGGTGGACTGGAGGGCCGAGTCCAAGTTGACGTTGTGGAGGGCGAGGCCGACCTGGCGGGAGAGCTCGGTCAGGGTCAGGTCCTCCTGCTCGCTGAAGGGAGGCTCGGTGGTGGGCCGCTCGACCACCACCAGTCCGAGGAGCTCGCCGCCGTAGGTGATCGGGCACACCCGGAGCTGGGCGTGGTCCCGACCGGCGATCACCGCCGGCAGCCACACCGAGGTCCAGGCGTTTCCCGAGACGCCGGCCCGGGCCACGACCGGCTGCTCTTGGGGGCCGATGTGCAACGTGCCCTGCCCCCGGTCGGGGATGGAGGCACTCCGTTCCAGCACCTCGCTCGATCCCGTGAACACCTCGGCGCTGGTCAGGGTCATCGACTTGTGCAGGGACTCGGTCAGCTGCAACAACAGCTCGTCCATGGTGACGGCCCGGGTCAGGCGGGTGCTGAACGTCTTGACCACATCGTCGGGGACCGCGTCGGTGCCGTAGACGAGGCGTTGGGCGAACTGCTGGACCCGTTGATGGGAGACCGACGCCCCGAGGGCCACGATGGCCGCGGCCAGGATGGAGAGCCCGAGCACCTCGCGGTCCTCGGAGCCGGGCTCGTGGCCGAAGCCCAGGATGACCAGCACGTAGACGGCCAGGACCACCACCGACAGTCCGGTCACGGTCAGGAGGGCGACGAGCACCCGATCCGACTTGCCGAGCAGCCGGGGGAAGGTGGCCAAGGCCACACCGAGCGGCACGAGGACCGTGCCCGCCGCGGCGATGGCCCAGGGATGGACCGGCCACTTGACCAACAGGTAGAGACCCACCACCACCAGCCCGACCTCGAAGGTGGCCACGGCACCGGCCGCCATGAGCTGGAGACGCTGGCGGTCGACGCCCGGGGCCGAGCGGTAGCGGCGGGATGTCCCGATCAGGCCCACGGCCACCGCGACCAGCCAGCCGACGACCGCGGCCGTGTCGTCCATCCGGCCCGGACCGAACCAGGCCCACAGCCCGAAGGCCACCCCGGCGGCGTAGGCCACGACCACGGTGACCAGTCGGGCCCGGGTGGCCAGCCGTCCGTCGGGGATCGAGAGGAGGAAGTGGACCCCGACCGCCATGAGCACAGCCGGAAGCAGCGTGGCCAGCAGGCGGGCGGCATGTCCGGTGGTTCCGGCCGTCGTCTCCCCCACCACGGCGGCGCTGAGGGTGGCCGCGCCCAACAGGGCGGCCACGGCCAGCAGGCGGCCCAGACGGACCAGTTCGGGGCGGGCCAGCGCGACGAGGGCGGCCACCACCCACCCGAGCGTGAGCTCGATGCGGACGGCGTCAGCGGTGGTGACACCGACCGACACGGCCTTGGCGAAGCCGTAGGCCAGGACGCCGAGGGCGGGCACCACCAGCACCAGGGCCGCCGACAGGTGCGCCCGGTCGGCGCGGTCCTCGGCGAAGACCACCGCCCGGGCCTGGGAGGGGTGCCCGTTGAGCGAGCCGACAGCAGGTGGACCTGCGGCCAACGAGGTGGCCGCAGGTCCGGAGGCTGCGGCAGGCGTCGAGGTCACGGCGACTCGTGGGTGGTGGCCGGATTCCGGTCGGGACCCTCGACCATCTGGCCGTCGCGCATGTAGATGAGGTGTTCGGCCGCCTGGGCCACGTCGTTGTCGTGGGTGACGAGCACGATGGTCTGGCCCCCACGGTGCAGCCGCGACAGCAGCTCGACGATCTCGTGGCCGCTGTCGGAGTCGAGGGCGCCGGTCGGCTCATCGGCCAAGAGCAGCGTGGGCTCGTTGGCCAGCGCTCGGGCGATGGCCAGGCGCTGGCGCTGGCCGCCGGAGAGGGACCCGGGCACGGCTTTGGCCTTGTCCCCGACCCCGAGGAGGTCGAGCAGGTCCCGGGCCCGGCTCTCGGCCGGCTTCCGCTTGGTGCCGGCGATGATGGCCGGAAGCGCCACGTTCTCGAGGGCGGTCATGCTCTCCAGCAGGTTGAAGAACTGGAAGACGATCCCGATGTGCTGGCGCCGGATGAGCGAGAGCTCGTCCTCGGTACGTCCGGTCACCAGTTCGCCGCCCACGCTGATGGTGCCCTCATCGGCCACGTCCAGCCCGGCCACCAGGTTGAGGAGCGTCGATTTGCCGCACCCCGAGGGTCCCATGAGGGCCACGAAGTCGCCGGCCGGCACACGGAGGTTGGCGCCGCGCAGCGCCCGCACCGGGGCGTTCTCGGCTTCGAAGGTCTTCCGGACGCCTTCCACCACGAGGACGTCGCTCACGACCGGGTTCTCGGCGGCCAGGGTGGTGGGGTCCGCGGTCACTGCGCTCATCTGAACTCTCCTCTGGGGGCGTGGTCGAAGTCGCCGCGCGATGCGGCCACAGGGCTGGGGGTCGTGGTGCTCGGTCCGGCACCGTGGTCGACGGGAGCGGGGGCGTGGGCAGGGACGGCCACCACCGGCACCTGGCGGGCGATGCGCCACGCCCGAACCGGGGTGTCCCTTCCTTTGACCAGCTGCTCGGGCAAGAGTGTCGCCTCCACCGGCTCTCCCAATGCGTCCATCGTGGCCTGACTCAGTACAGTCTCGCCTGCTTCGGCCAGCTGCTGCAGGCGTTGGGAGAGATTGACCGTATCGCCGACCAGGGTGTATTCCAAGCGCTCTTCGGTACCGAGCAGCGCGGCAGCCGCCTCCCCGGTCGAGAGCCCGAGGCCCAGGCCGAAGGCGGGCAGGCCGTCCCGCTCCCAGACGGCGTTGACCTCGGCCTGCAGCCGGTGGGCGTCGGCCGCCGCCACCAGCGCCCGTGCCGCATGGTCGGGCTGGGAGAACGGGGCGCCGAACACCGCCATGACCGCGTCACCCACGAACTGCATGATCGTGCCTCCCTGGCCCAGGATGGCCTCGTTCATGGCCGCCCGGTGGGTGTTGAGCTGACTGGCCAGCTGGCTCGGGTCGGCGTGCTCGGCGATGGTCGAGTAGGAGCGGATGTCGCTCATGAGGACGGTGACCTCCACCATCTCGGTCTTCCCGATGTCCCGTCCGTCCCGCCGCAACTTCTCCGCCAGGCCGCCGGGGAGGAGCCGGGAGAGCGACTCGCCCTGCTCCTCCCGATCGACGATGCACTGGTGGAGAAGCCGCAGCCGACGGATGGCTCCCTCGGTTCCCGCCGAGACCCCTTGGGCGAGCTTGACGAACAAGGTCTCCACCTCGGCGTCCACCGCCTCGGGCGTGGTGTGCTGGGCGGCGGCAATGGCCTTGATGGGCTTGCCCTCGGCCACCTGGTTCAACAACGTCTCTTCGGCCGGGGTCAGGCCCCCGTGGGTAGTGACCGGCGACACGAGGGCATCGACGATCGACGGGTCGAGAGCGGTGCCCCCGGTGGCCACCGCCCGCACCGCGTCGACCAGCTGGTTGCCCTCGGCGATGTGGTCCTTCAACAGGTAGCCGTAGCCGGCCGAGCCCTCGGCCACCAACGAGATGGCGTACTCGGGATCGTCGTACTGGGACAGGATCACCACCCCGATCCCCGGACAGCGCTGACGGACCTCCCGGGCGGCCTCGATCCCCTCACGCTGGAACGTGGGCGGCATGCGGATGTCGGTGACCAGCACGTGGGGCTGGGTGGCCATCACTCCTTCGACCAGGCTGTCGTAGTCCTCGGCCACGCCGACCACCCGGAGGTCGGCTTGGCGGGCCAGGAGGGTCTTCACGCCCTCACGCACGATCACGTTGTCGTCGGCCAGGAAGACGTCGATGGCCGCAGCCGGCTGGGAGTCCTCGGAATCCATGATGCATCAGTTATCCCATAGGTCTCCATCGGGGTACAGGTAGTGACCACGTCAAGAAGGGGTGGTGCCAGCTACACCTTCTGAAGCAGGCGAACACCGTGGAATCGGGCGTGGGCGCGGCAGACGATGGCAGCATGCGAACCGAGAGCTCAGTCACCTCCTTGTCGTGGATCCCCTCCGAGGCCGTACGGGGTAGTACCCGTGTGGCCTTCGACGCCGGATTCACCCACTACGACGAGCCACCCCCTGACGTCATCGAGGACATCGAGGCCCTGAGGAAGGCCGACCGCTTCCGGTTCGCCAACATCCTCTCGGCATGGATGGAGACCGACGCCGACGGTACCGTCACCGGGCACGGGTACTCGGGCGGTGGCCTCATGGGCTCCACCACCGTGGCCGTCGCCGGGCTCAACAAGGAGTTCGAGGCGGTGGCCCTCCCCGTCCTCCAACAGCCCGCCGAGGTCGGCGACGGCTGGGTCCGGTTCACCCAGACAGCCGGCGGGCGCACCGGGCTCCCGGCACCCCGTCGGGTGCGGCGCAAGCCGTTCATCCAGTGGCAGGCCCCCCTCGTCTGGTCCACCCTGAGCCTCACCCTCCATGTCGACCGGCCGGCCGAGTTCGAGGTCATCGGAGCGAGCCGCTTCCCTCGCCACTGGTTCTACGACGGGGCGGGACAGCTCGCCGCCAAGTCCGGGCTCACGGACTTCAAGGACTGGTACCGCAAGTCCTTCGGCCGGCACACCCCGTGGGGCGACGAGGACTCCCCCGCCCTCGTGACCGCGGTGGAGAGCGCCCTCGAACGCGCCCTGTCGGCCCAGCTGATGGACAAGGGGTCCAAGCCTCGGTTCCAAAAGGTGGCGGCCGGCCAGGCCCTCGTCCGGGAGGGCGAGGCGGGAACGGACGTCTTCTTGGTCCTCGACGGGGTCATCCGGGTGGACAAAGGAGGTGAGCGCCTGGCCGAGTTCGGGCCGGGTGCGGTCTTAGGCGAGCGGTCCGGCATCGAAGGCGGGACCCGCACCTCGACCCTGGTGGCGGTGACCCCGTCCCGGGTGGCGGTGGTGTCCTACGGTGCGATGGATCCCGACCAGCTCCACGAACTGGCCAAGGGCCACCGGGTCGAGAGCTCACGGGCCTAGGGGGTGCGGGCCCACCTCTTGGGTGTACGCGGCTCCATCCCCACCCCCGGACTCCCCTTCGTCCGCTACGGCGGCAACACCTCGTGCGTCGCCCTGGCCCACGACGGTGAGCCGCCGTCCCTGGTCCTCGACGCCGGCACCGGCATCCAAGGGCTGACCACGGTGCTCGACGGTGACCCCTTCAACGGCACCCTGCTCCTCACCCATCTCCACTGGGACCACGTCGAGGGCCTCCCGTTCTGTACGGCCGTCGACCGCGACGACGCCCGCTGCGACCTCTACCTGCCCGCCCAGCCCGACGGGAGCACCGCCACCGCCACCCTCGCTCGCATGATGTCCCCACCCAACTTCCCCATCGGACCCGAGGGGCTGCTCGGGTCATGGACGTTCTCGTCCCTCGCACCGGGCACCTATGCGTTGGAGGGCTTCACCGTGAGCGCCACCGAGGTGGCCCACAAGGGCGGCACCACCTTCGGGTACCGGGTCTCGGCCGGCGACAGCGTGGTCGCCTACATCCCCGACCACTGCCCCACCTCCTACGGGCCGGGACCCGACGGGTGGGGCGACTACCCCGCCGACGTGGTGGCACTCGTGCGTGGTGCCGACGTCCTCATCCACGACGCCCAACTCACCGCCGACCAGCTCCCCGAAGGGGCGGCGTTCGGACACGCCGCCATGGAGTACGCCGTCGGTCTCGGAGCGCTCGCCGGTGTGTCGTCGGTGGTGCTCTCCCATCACAGCCCCCGCCGCACCGACGACATGCTGGACGGGGTCGCCGACCGCTACCGGTCCGCCACCAAGCCGTCGGTAACGGTGGCGGCCGAAGGTTCGGTCATCCGGTGCTGAACAAACAGTTCCTCTTGGCCCTGTGGGAAGGGGGCGGCAACGTCCCGCCCGAGTTGGGCGTGGCCCGGAGGCTGGTGGGGCGCGGCCACCGCGTGCACGTCCTCGGTGATCCCACCATCGAGCCGGCCGCCACCGAGGCCGGCTGCACGTTCTCTGCGTGGGTGTCGGCACCCCACCGCACCTCCCTCGATCCGAAGGAGGATCCGATCAAGGACTGGGAGTCGACCAACCCGCTCGTCCTGCTGCAACGGCTGCGGGACCGATTCATCGCCGGACCGGCTGCCCGGTTCGCCGTCGACACTGCCGACGCCATCGAGGTCATCCGACCCGACGCCCTGGTGGCCGACGCCTTCTTGTTCGGCGCCGTCATCGCCGCCCAGGCCGCCTCACTGCCCGTGGTGCTCCTCATGAGCAACATCTGGGTCATGCCGGCGCGCGGTACCCCGCCCATCGGCCCCGGCTTCGCCCCGGCCCGCTCGCCACTGGGACGCGGGCGGGACGCCGCCGTGCTGGCCCTGGTCAACCGACTGTTCAGCAAGGGCCTCCCCGCCCTCAACGGGGCCCGGGCCGAGTTCGGCCTCAGCCCGCTCACGTCCTTCTACGACCAGGGCCTGGCCGCCGATCGGATCCTGGTCCTGGCCAGTCCCGAGTTCGACTACGCCGCGCCCACCGTCCCCGCCAACGTCCGCTACGTGGGCCCCGTGCTGGACGACCCGGAGTGGGTCCACCCCTGGACGCCTCCGTGGCCCGCCGACGACCGACGCCCCCTGGTGCTGGTGGCCTTCAGCACCACCTTCCAGAACCAGGCCCCGGTGCTGCGGCGGGTGGTCGAGGCCCTCACGACGCTTCCCGTCCGGGCCCTCGTCACCCTCGGGCGGGCGGTCGGTCCCCAGGAGGTGGCGTCGTCGGGCCACGTGGTTGTCGTGAGCTCGGTGCCCCACCAGTCGGTCCTGCCCGAGGCATCGTTGGTCATCTCACATTGCGGCCACGGCACCACGATGAAGGCGCTGGCGGCCGGTGTGCCGCTGGTGTGCATGCCCATGGGACGGGATCAGAACGACACCGCGGCCCGGGTGGTGGCAGCCGGTGTCGGGGTTCGCCTCCGCCCGAGCGCCTCGGTCGCCCGCATCGGCCGTGCCGTCACACGCGTCCTCGGGGAGGACCGGTTCCGCACCAACGCCTCCCACCTGGCCACCGCCATTCGGGAGGGTCGGCTACACGCTGACCTCATCACCGAGATCGAGGCGGTCACCGGTTCATCGCACGTCGCCTGATGGCGACGCCGACGCTCAGCCGGCCAGCTCCTTCACGGCGGCGATGAGCTCGACCGGCTTCTGGTCACCCACGGGAATGGGCGTGACCTGGAGGTGGGTGACACCGGCCTCGGCGTAGGCGGCGATGCGCTCGGCCACGTACGACTCGGGGCCGCACAGCGAGGTGGCGGCCAGCAGCTCGTCGGGGACCAAGGCCGCGGCCTCCTGCTTCTTGCCGTCGAGGTAGAGCTCTTGGATGGCGTGGGCTTCCTTCTCGAAGCCGTAGCGGCAGACGACATCGTTGTAGAAGTTCTTCCCCTTGGCTCCCATGCCGCCCACATAGAGGGCCACCCCCGGACGGGCCAGCTCGCGCAAGGCGGTGACCTCGTCACCCTCGCCGATGGCGAGGAGGCCGCCGGTGGTGATCTGGAGCGGATCGAGGGACGGGTCGCGCTTGGCCGCCCCGGCGTCGAGGGCCTTACCCCAGATGTCGCGGGCCTTCTCGGGCATGAACATCATGGGGATCCAGCCGTCGGCCACCTCGGCTGTCATGGCCACGTTCTTCTCGCCCAGTGCGGCCACCCAGATGGGAATGGCCGAACGGACCGGGTGGGCGATGATCTTGAGCGCCTTGCCGAGGCCCGTCCCCTGATCGGGAGGCAAGGGCATGGTGTAGTACTCGCCCTCATGGACGAGGGGCGCCTCCCGGGCCCATACCTGGCGGCACACGTCGACGATCTCCCGGGTGCGGGCGATGGGCGCGTTGAAGGGGACGCCGTGGAAGCCCTCGATGACCTGGGGCCCCGATGAGCCGAGGCCCAGATGGAAGCGTCCGTCGGACAAGGTGTCGATACCGGCCGCGGTCATGGCGATCAGGGTGGGGGTCCGGGTGTAGATGGGCAGGATGGCCGAGCCGATCTCCACCTGTTCGGTGAGGGCGGCCAGATAGCCCATGAGGCTGGGGCCGTCGAGCCCGTAGGCCTCGGCCACCCAGACCATGTCCAGTCCGGCCTTCTCGAACTCGGCCACCTCGGCGGCGGCCTGGCGGAAGCCGCCGGAGTAGCTGAGGAACGTGCTGATCTTCATCGGTTCTCCCCGTGGGATCGGGCGCCCCGATCGGGAGGCGCTGGCCTAGAGACTAGGTCCCACCGGGGAGCCACTCACCCGGCCCGGGCCCGATCCCATGGCGAGGGCCACCGGCCACCGCTGCCGGTGACACCACGGGCATCCCCTTCGCCGGCTACTAGTCCCAGAGCCGGATGCTCATCGACTGGCTGGCCGTGGCCAGCAGCGACCCCCGCTCCGACCAGAGGTAGGCCACCCCCTGGCCGTACCCGTGGACCAGCGCCTGGATGCGGATGTCACACAGCACCCACTCGGTGGGTTCGAGGTTGACCATGCGCACCGTGTTGTCGAGGCTCCGGGACATCACCCGGCGACCCAGGGCCTGGGAGACGCCACCGGTGACGTAGTCGCCGATGATGGCCAGGGTGGCCGCCGAGGGCTCCAGGTGGCCGGGCACCCGGGCCCACAGTGCGCTCTGGGACTCGCCGGGGCCGCCGGTGCCGTCGGTGATCTCCTCGAAGGACCGGCCCTTGGCCAGGCGGACGTCGATGCGGTCGAAGATGGAGGTGGTGTTGAAGTCCGGGAGGTGTCGGGGCGGACACTCGTCGGGCGGGGGCACGTCGGGTGGGGTGATCCATACGCCTCCGGCCTCGAGGGAACCCGGCAGGCCGACGGCGGCGTTGACGGTGAGGATCTCTTTGTCCCCCACGCGGCCGACGGCCCGGGCCTGGGTCACCCGGCGGCCCTCGGCGGCCAACGTGACGGTGAGGTCGAGCTCGGCGTGGGTCGGGGCGTAGGAGAGGTACTGGGCCGTGGCCCAGACCGTGGGTCGACCCGATGCACCCTCCAGGGCCACCAGGGCGGCGCCGAGGCCACACCCTCCGAAGAGGAAGTTGCCCGGTGTGGTCAGCTCGGGCACGACGGTCAGGCGCCAGTGGAGCTGGTCACCGACCGGCGCCATGCCGAGGAACGACTGGGCGTCGGTCACCCTGGCACCGCCGTGGGCGGCGCGGTGGGACTCAACTGCGCGGGACCTTGGCCCAGGGGAGCTCCTTGTCCACGCGAACGTCGCCGGGCAGCCCGAGGATGCGCTCGCCCAGGATGTTCCGCTGGATCTCCGACGTGCCGCCCTCGATGGAGTTGGCCCGGGACCGAATGAACAGCTTGCGGGACGAACCGGGGGGACCGATGAGGCCCACCCCCTCGGAGCGGCGCATGGTGTAGTCGTAGCCCACCTGGCCGTCGGCGCCCAACAGGTCGATGCACAGCTCGTAGATCCGCTTGTTGACCTCGGCGAACATCAACTTGGCGATGGAGCCTTCGGGGCCCGGGTTCCCGGCCTTCCGGTTCTGGCTGGCCCGCATGTTGGTCAGTCGCAGGGCCTCGGACTCGATCCACAGCCGGGTGAGCCGGTCGCGGTGCACCGGGTTCTGGCGGTGGCCGTCGCTCTGCCAGATGCGCACGGCCTCGGCGATGGATCCCGAGCCCGGCCCCGAGCTGCCCGTAGCGCCGGTCCCGCCGCCGATGGTGGTGCGCTCGTTCGACAGGGTGGTCATGGCCACCCGCCATCCTTCACCGACGTCGCCCACCCGGTCGGCGTCGGGCACCCGCACCTCGGTGAGATAGACCTCGTTGAACTCGGCCTCGCCGGTCATCTGGCGGAGGGGACGGACCTCGACGCCCGGCGCGTGCATGTCGAGGGCGAAGTAGGTCAGCCCCTTGTGCTTGGGAACGTCGGGGTCGGTACGGGCCACGAGCATGCCCCGGTCGGCGATGTGGGCCAGGGTGTTCCAGACCTTCTGTCCGGTGATGATCCACTCGTCCCCGTCACGGATGGCCCGGGTGGAGAGCCCGGCCAGATCCGAGCCCGAGCCCGGCTCGCTGAACAGCTGACACCACGACTCCTCGCCGGTGAACATGGGACGGAGGAGACGGTCCCGCAACTCGTCGGACCCATGGGTCACGACAGTCGGGCCGGCCATGGTCAGGCCGAAGAACTCGCGGGCCCCCGGAGGCGTGGCCCCTGCCCCGCCCAGGCGCCGGTCGATCTCCCGCTGCAGATTGGGGGCGAGGCCGAGGCCGCCGTAGCCCTCGGGGAAGGACACCCAGGCCAGGCCGAGTTCGTACTGGCGGGCCCGGAACTTCTCCACGGGCGTGCTCGTCGGGTCGAGCTCCTCGAGGAGCTGGTCGCACCGTCCGAGCACCAGGGTCGTGTCATCTGCCATGGCAAGAACATACTGCGCCGCGTCCCCGCCGAACCGGGGCGGCCCGCTCAGGGTTGGAGC
Organism: uncultured Acidimicrobiaceae bacterium; assembly: GCA_963817985.1. Classification (GTDB taxonomy): domain Bacteria; phylum Actinomycetota; class Acidimicrobiia; order Acidimicrobiales; family RAAP-2; genus Bog-756. The sequence continues at coordinate 60,777 of CAWFQI010000022.1, forward strand.
CGGTCGATCCGCCAGCCGTCGTCTCCCGGCGTGTAGAGGAGCCGGTCGTGGAGGCGGTCCTCCCGGTTCTGCCAGAACTCGAAGGTCTCTGGGCGGAGCCGGAGGCCTCCCCACCACGGGGGACGGGGGACGGGACGCCCCTCGAACTCCACCTCCAGGGCGGCGACCCGCTCGTCGAGCTCCTCCCGACTGGCGACGACCCGACTCTGGTAGGAGGCGTGGGCCCCGATCTGACCGCCATGGGGCCGGGTGACGAAGTAGGCGTCGGACTCCTCGTCGCTCGTCTGTTCGATGGTGCCCTCGATGCGCACCTGCCGCCCGCGGGGCTCCCAGTAGAACAGGAGGGCGGCGGCGGGATGTTCGAGCAGCTCGCGTCCTTTGCGGCCGTGGTAGTTGGTGTGGAAGACAAAGCCGTCCTCGACGCCCCACTCTTTGAGCAGCACCATCCGGACCGAAGGCCTCCCGTCGTCGCCCACCGAGGCCACGGCCATCGCCTCGGGCGCGTCCACGACGGCGGCGGCGTCGGCGAACCATCGCCCGAACTGGACGAAGGGGTCGGGGTCGGCGTCCCGTTCGAGCAGGGGTTCCCACCGTAGGCTCATGCCCCGACCCTATCGATCCGGGCGCCCGCCACCCGCACCGGTCACCGTCACCCTGGCCGACGGCCGGCCCGGCAACCCGGGTAGATTCGCTGGTCGTGACCGGCACCATCGATGTCGACGCCGAGCGGGCCGCCACTCCGGGGTGTGCTCAGGTCACCCATCTCAACAACGCCGGAGCCGGCCTGCCCACCGCCGCCACCCTCGAGGCCGAGATCGAGTACCTGCGCTTCGAGGCCGACCGCGGGGGCTACGAGGCGGCCAACGCCGTCGCCGACCGCCTGGCTGCGGTGCGGTCCTCCGCCGCCCGGCTGCTCCATGCCCACCCGGGTGAAGTCGAGCTGACCGGATCGGACACGCAGGCCTGGACCAAGGCCGTCTGGGGATACTTCCTCGGTGGCGGCATCGAGCGGGGACAGCGCCTGCTGGTCGATCGGATCACCTACGACAGCCACTACCTCGGTCTCCTGCAGATCTGCGAGCTGGCCGGGGCCAGCATCGAAGCGGTACCGAGCACGACCGACGGCACGCTCGACCTCGACGCGCTGGCGTCGCTCCTCGACGCCGGGGGGGTGGCGCTCGTGGCGCTCACCCACGTCGGGACCCACCGAGGACTGATCAACCCGGTCGAGGAGGCCGGGGCCCTGTGCCGTGCCGCCTCGGTCGCCTACTTCCTCGACGCCTGTCAGAGCCTCGGCCAGCTCCCCGTCGACGTGGCGGCCATCGGCTGTGACGTGGCCACGGGCACGGGACGCAAGTGGCTCCGCGGACCCCGGGGCACCGGGCTCGTCTTCGTCCGCGCCGACTTCGCCGAGCGTCTCTCGCCCCCGGGCATCGGGAACAGCGCCGCCGAGTGGAAGGATCCCGTGCACTTCCAGTACCGCGACGGTGCGGCGCGCTTCGCCGAGTTCGAGGTTCCCATCGCCGCGCACCTGGGCTTGGGCGTGGCCATCGACCACACGCTGGCCCTCGGCGCAGACGCCATCGCCCGACGGGTGGGCCCACTGGCCGAGCGGTTGCGCCACGACCTCGCAGCCCTTCCCGGCGTCATCGTTCACGACGGCGGCAGCCGCCGGTCCGGCATCGTCACCTTCACCGTGGCCGGGGTGGATCCGGTCACCGTGGGCGCGGCGGCCGCGTCGGCCGGCATCAACGTCTCGGTCAGCACCGCCCCCTGGGCACGGCTGGACATGGTGGCCCCCCACCCCACCGCCAAGGTCCGGGCCTCCCCGCACTACTACAACACCGAGGCCGAGTTGGCCCTGCTCGTCGACGTGGTGGCCGGCGTGGCCGGCTGAACCGGACCGTTCGGTGCGGTCAGGCCAAGAGGGCGGCCACGTCGTCGGCGGTCTGCTCGCCCGAGCGCACCGCACCCTCCATGTATCCGTTCCACACCGAGGAGCATTCGGCCCCGGCCCAGTGGACCCGGCCCACCGGCTCGGTGAGGGCGGACCCGTAGTCGCCCCAGACCCCGGTGGTGAAGTGGGCCCCGTAACAGCCCCGGCTGAACTCCTCGGCCATCCAGTCCCGCTCGATGTACTCGACGGGATGGGCGGCCCGGGGTCCGAAGTACCGCACGAAACAGGACACCGCCGCCTCCCGGCGCTCCTCCAGTGAGAGGCGGGCCGCCCGCCGGCCGTCGTTCGCCTCCATGAAGCCCATGAGCACACCGGGCGTGCCCGAGGGTGGTGAGTTGTCGAAGGTCACCTTGATCGGTCCCTCGTCCGAGGCCGCCTGGCCGGTCAACCCGTCCTCTCGCCAGAACGGCTCGTCGTAGACGGCGTAGAGCTTGATGACCGAACCGGCCGGCAGCCGCTGGGTGAGCTGGTCCCGCCACGACGGGAGGACCGGTTCGTACTCCAGCCGTCCGGCCAGGGTGGGCGGCAGTGTGACGATGACCCGATCGGCCTCGAAGCGGTCGCCGGCCCGCGTGGTCACCGTCACCCCGCCTTCGTCTCGTTCGATCCGTCGGACCGGGCTGTCGAGGACGACGCGGTCCGAGAGGCTCTCGGCCATGGTCTCGCTGATCCGTATCGATCCACCCACGATCCGGTCCTGCTGGGCACCGCCGGCCGTGCTGATCAGTCCCTCGAGATCGGTGCCCGAGTGGGCGTAGAACAGGGCGTGGAGGGCGGAGAGGTTTCCGCTCTCGGCGGAGAACACCGCCTCGGTGGCCACCCGGAAGTAGGCCCGGCCCGTCTCGGTGCGGAGGTTGCGCCGAATCCACGTCTCGAAGGTCTGGTTGTCGAGGGAGGCTGCTCCTGGGGCGGTCCACGGTTTGTCGAGGGGGACCCGATCGGCCAGCTTTTGGAACCGGGTCATCCCCTGGAAGAGGTCGGCCAGCACGAAAGGGTTGAGCTTGGGGACGGCCCCGCGCTTGGAGGCCATCCGGCTCTGCTTGCCGCCGAGCTGGATCACGTGCTTCCCGGTGTTGTAGGTCGGGAAGGTCTGCAGGCCGAGCTCGTCGACCAGTTCGTACATCCGGGTCTGGGTCGGTCCGAGCCACTGGCCGCCCAGCTCCACGTGGGCGCCACCGGCTGTCGTGCCCCCCTCGGTGCGTCCGCCCACCCGGGACCGGGCCTCGAGCACCGTTACGTCGATTCCCGACGAGCGCAGCCGTCGGGCGGCGGCAAGGCCGGAGAGTCCGGCTCCGATCACGAGGACGCGCGGGGTGCTCATCGGTGCAGCTCCTTGTCGATGGCGACGGGTAGGTCGATCTCGGCGGCCCGGTCGATGGACTTCCAGGCCCGCTTGACCCACGAGGGGCGGTTGTCGGGAAGGTGGGCCGCGGCCACGTCGGCCAGCCACCGGCGCTCCAGCCGCTCGGCCTCGCCGAAGGCCGACGCCGACGGCGGTGGGTCGGCCAGCCACCGGGACTCGGCCCGGTCCCTCGCGTACCGGTAGCGGGGCATGAGGGTCGAATGCGCGGCCATGGTGCTGCGGTGCAGCAGTTCGTGCCGCCACCAGAGGCTGTCGGCATCGAAGACGTTGGTGGGGAGCGGGGCGAGCTGCAGGGGCTCGGCCACCGCCACCGGCTTGAACAGCGAGGTGCACGGGGCCGACGTGGCCGTGGCCCAGTGGCGGATCCCGTGTCGGGAACCCGGGCGGAGGTCCGAGACCCACGACGCCGTGGTCTGACTGGAGGCCACCAGTCCCCCGGCATGCACGCACGGTGCGCCGAGCCCACCGTGGAGCGGGGACCAGCGTGGGGTGGTGGTGCTCCCGTGGCCCCGCAACGCCTCCATCAGGTCACCGGGACCGGTGGCCGCACAGGCCTGGGCCTCGGTGCGCTCCCGCCGGGCGGACGCCGAGGCCAACCAGGTCCGACCGGCCCGGCTGTGGGCCTTGGCGAAGGCCGGGATGGTCAGTCCGTTGGAGATGCTCCGGCCCGGTCCGGTGACCACTTCGGTGGCCCATCGGGACCCGGCCGTCTCCAACACGAACGCGCCCTCGGCGTCGGCCACGAGGAAGCTGTTGTCGTAGGAGAAGTCGGGGCGCTCGTAGCTGCAGGGCCCTCCCTGCCCGTGCCGCTCCAGCAGCTCCACCATCACCGACACGGCCGCCTCGGCGGTGGCGGCCCGCTCGAGGGCCAGCCGGAGGAGGTCCATGCCCAGCAGCGCCTTGTCCCCGGACGGTGCCGTGGTGAACACGGCCTCGTTGCCGATGACCACACCGTGCTCGTTGACCCCCATCTCGGCCCCCCACATCCACCACGGCCGGGACAGGAGCACGGCGTGGGTGTGGGCGGCCTGGGGCACCTCGATCCAGGTGCAGGCGACCCGATCGTCAGGGCCGTGATCGGACGAGGGAACCCATTCGAGGGACTGGGCCTCGTTGGGATCACGATCGCTGTTCTTGGCGAAGAGCACCCCGTCGCGGGTGATGGTCACCATCGAATCACACACACTGTCCCCCTCGAGAAGCGATCGACCGGACCGGAAGTGCCTTCGGTGTCGAACGGTTTGTCCCGTTAAGTTAGTCCCCGCGTGAAACTTCCTCCTGAACAGCCACAACGGGCCCTCGGGCCTACCCATGACGCTTGACCTGCTGATCAGGAACGCCCGGGTCCTGACCGTCGACCCCCGACGTCCCCGGGCCGCCACCCTCGGGGTCTGGAACGGGAGGATCGTGGGCCTCGACGAGCAGGTGGCGGGCGAGGCGGCCCATGACGTGGTCGACCTCGACGGAGCCGTCCTCGCCCCGGGGTTCCACGACGCCCACTGTCACACCACATCGTTCGGCCTCGGGTTGGTCTCCCTCGATCTGGCCGACTGCCTGGGCACCGAGGCCACGCTGGCCGCGGTGGCCTCCTATGCCGAGGGCCTGGGCCCCGACGACTGGGTCATCGGATTCGGCTACGGGGGCGGCATCGGGGTTGGCGAAGGTCCGGGACACCAGGAGCTGGATCGGGCCGGTGGGGGCCGCCCGGTCTGGTTGACCCACCGCACGGGGCACTCCTGTGTGGTGAGCACCCTCGTCCTCGAGGCGGTGGGCATCACCGGTTCGCTCGGCCCCGGGGGTCGGGGTGCCGTGGCAGTCGACGAACACGGACGACCCACCGGCCTCATCGAGGAGACGGCCATGGACCTCGTGAAGGAGTACGTGGGACCGTCCTCCATCGAGCGGATGGCCGAGGCCATCGATCGGGCCACGGCTCACTACGTGACCGAGGGCATCACCGGGTTCACCGACGCCGGGATCGGCTCCCCGGGCATCGACCACACCCCGGTCGAACTGGCCGCCTACCAACTGGCCCGCCGGACCGGCCGCCTGCACACCCGGGCCCAGGTGATGGCGTTCAACGAACTGTTCCATGACGTGAGGGCCCACCGCGACGATGGGATCACCACGGGGCTCGACCTCGGGATCCACACGGGCTTCGGCGACGAGTGGCTCTCGCTCGGGGCCATGAAGATCTGGGTCGACGGTTCCGGGCTCGGCCACTCCGCCGCCACCACCGACGGCGAGGGTCAGATCCGAGGACAGTTCGACAACGACCCCGAGCTCCTCACCCGGTCCATCGTCGCTGCCCACCGGGCCGGATGGCAGGTGGCCGCGCACGCCATCGGCGACGCCGCCGTCGACCTCGTCCTCGATGCCTTGGAAGAGGCCGGGTCCGGGGGCCCGTTCCCGGCACAGGCCGGGGGCAGCCCGCGCCACCGGCTCGAGCACGGGGTCATGTTCCGGCCGGACCAGGTGGAGCGAGTGGCCCGGATGGGGGTGACCGTGGTGACCCAACCGCAGTTCATCGATGACTTCGGCGACGCGCTCCTCGAGCTCTTCGAGGGCAGCGAGGGGCGCGCGACTACTTCCGTGCCCGCACGCTGATCGAGGCCGGCGTTCCCGTGGTGGGCAGTTCCGATCGACCCGTGACGACCGGATCACCGCTCCAGGGCATCCAGGCCATGGTCGAGCGAACGACGGCGGACGGCACCGTGTTCGGGGCCCACGAGTCGATGACGGCCGGGGAAGGTCTGGCCGCCTACACGGCCGCCGGAGCGCGGGCTGCCCACTGCGAGGGCCTGTGGGGAACGCTGGCCCCACGTCGGCTGGCCGACCTGGTCGTGTTGGGTGACGATCCGACCACGGTTGCCGTCGAGCGCATCGGCACCATCGACGTCGTGGCCACGCTTGTCGGCGGTGAGGCGGTCCATGACCCGTCGCGTCTGTTCAGCGAACTCTCCCGTGGGTGAGGTCGCCGCCGGAGGCCGGCCCGAGCCATCCCTCCGAGGCGGTGGGATGCGCATCAGTCGGTGGGGCTTCCCCATCATCGACTTCCACACCCACTTCCCCGTGCCCGACGAGCACCCTGCTCCCGCCGATGTGGCGTACCGCCGCCGCTTCGGTGACCGCAAGGCCGACATCCTGCACGCAAACTGGCGCCGCTACCAAGAAGAGTGGTGGACGGCGTACGGCTTCCCCTTTCCCGAGGAGCACGAGCCGCCGCCGGAGATCCAGGCCCAGCGGTGGTCCGAGGAGATCGAGGGCGCCGGGCTCGAGGCGGTGGTCTTCGTGACCGGCGGGGGCAACCGGACCCTGGCGCCGCGCCGTGGCCGGTCGGCCCCGGATGCTCGGCTTCGCCCACCACGACCCCTTCCTTCCCGGCGCGGCGGCCGAGCTGCGCCGAGCAGTGGTCGAGGACGGTATGCGCGGCTTCAAGGTGCTGGCCCCCGCCCTTAACGGACCGATCGACGACGAGTCGCTCCACCCGGTGTGGCGCGTGGCCGAGGAGCTCGCCCTTCCCGTCCTCATCCACTTCGGGACCCTCGACGGCGGCGGCGGCACGGCGGCCCACGTCAACATCGATCCGTTGATGCTGCACCCGGTGGCGAAGGCCTATCCCGAGGTGGCCTTCGTCGTGCCCCACTTCGGCTGCGGCTATCCGGCCGAACTCCTACAGCTGGCCTGGGCCTGTCGCAACGTCTACGTCGACACCTCGGGGAACAACGAGTGGGTGCGGTGGATGCCCTATCCCCTGACCGTGGCCGACCTGTTCGTGAAGTTCCTCGACACCGTCGGTCCCGACCGGATCCTCTTCGGATCGGACTCGGCCCACTTCCCGCGGGGACTGGTGAGGGCCTACTACGACAGCCAGGTGGCGATCGTCGACGAACTGGGCCTGTCCGCCTCGGAGCGCCACCAGCTCTTTGCCGGGAACGCCGCTCGCTTGTTGGGACTCGGACCCGGCGACACCGACGTCACCGGCCCGAGCGACGAGCGATGAACCAGCCAGCCACAGCTCGGTCCCGATTGGCGACCTACGCTCCCGAGGTCAGGGACCCACCCGATCTCGTCCCGACCGGCAACCTCTGGGTCTCGCTCGCCGACGTCGAGGCCGCTGACGGGTCCGTCCGGTCCCTCGGCGTCCTCCTCGAACGGGCCCTCGGGCTCGTCGAGGCCTCCCCGGCCGCACAGGAGTCCCTCATCCGGCCCTGGTTGACCGTCGACGGTGAACCCATGGCGCTCAGCGGTCTGACCTGGCGCCGCCACGCCCACTGGCTGCCGGTGTTCACCGCCGCCTGTCCGTCCGGCGAGCTCGAAGGACGGATCTGTCCTCCCATCGACGACCGAGGCGACGAACGGGGCGTGGCGTTGCGCCTCACCTACCGCAACGACGGGACCGAGCCCGTCCGGGTGGAGCTCGGATGGTCCGGCCGCTGGGACTCCACCTCGGTGACCCACCTCCGCACCAAGGCAGTCGACGCCAGGCTGCACGGTCACGACGACCCGTGGACCGGAGCCAGGGTCGTGTCCTGCACGGCGGGCCTACCCCTCATATCCATCGCCTGGCGCGGCGGTGAGGGCCTTCAGGTGGCCGCTCCCACCACCAACGGCGAGCCGGAGGTGGAAGCGCCGGCCTGGCACGCCCATCTCGAGCGGGAGATCGGCATCGGGGAGTCCGTGGTCGCCGAGCTCTACGTGGGGGTCGCCACCGAGCCCGATGGCGCGACGACCACGGCGCTCCATCTGGGCCGCCGCGGATTCGCGGAACTCTGGAATACCGCTACGGCCTGGTTGGAACAACGCGCCCTGCCGGTCGACGGGGCCGCACTGCCGTCGAGCATCTCGCCTGCTGCCCTGTCCGAACGGATCAACACCAACCTGTTCTTCAACTACTTCTTCGCCCAGGGTGACTGCCTCGATACCGGGCGATCGGTACTCGTGACGTCCCGCAGTCGGCACTACTACGTGGCCGCGGCGTTCTGGAGCCGGGACGCCTTCGGGTGGACCTTCCCCGCGCTCCTCCTCACCGATCCCGGGCGTTCCCGTCAGGTGTTGCTCAGCGCGCTGGAGGCCGCGGGGTCACGGGTGGCTGACCACGCCCTCTATCTGAACGGCACCTCGCTCTACCCGGGATTCGAGCTCGACCAGGCCGCCGCACCGGTCCTCGCTGTCTGGCGCTACGTCGAAGCCACCGACGACGATTCCGTCCTCCAGGTACCGGCGGTGGTGGAGCTCCTCGCAGGCCTGGCGTCGAGGGTCCGACCGTGGCGTCATCCGAACTGGGACCTCTATGCCACCTTCCTTCTGCCAACGGACGATCCCACCGACTTCCCGTTCGTCACCACGGCCAACGCCTTGTTGGCTGCCGCCTTCGACGCCGCGGCCGCGCTACTCGAACGGACCGATGGCCCGGGTCCTTCGCCACACCCCTACCGGGTCCACGCCAGAGCCATCCGCACCGCACTGCCCGAACGGCTGACCGTCGACGGCCCGCACGGACGCATGTGGGCCTGGGCCTGCGACGTAGACGGCCGCGTCGAGTGCCGAGACGAGCCGCCTCTCAGCCTGCGCTCGCTCCCCTACTGGGGGGTCGGCCATCCCGACGACCCGGTACAGCGCGCCACCCGGGCCTGGTTGGATCGGGAGAATCCCCATCACTACCGGGGAACCTTCCCCGGGAACGGTGCCGCCCACTTTCCGCACCCCTCCGGATTCGACCTGGCCAACCGCCTCCTCGACCCGGACCCGATCGACGGCAACCCCCTGGAGCAACTGGCCACCGTCCCGTTGGACCATGGGCTGGCCTGTGAGTCGTGGGATGTGGACACGGGCCTCGTCCGCACCGGGGCCGCCATGGCCAGCATGGCCGGCCTGCTGGCGTGGACGGCGTGGGACAACCTTTCGGGCACAACCCGGTGGCGCGGGTGGATCGAGCACCCGTGACCGACGGGCGAAGCGACCGCCTGTACGTTGCGGTCATCGGCCTCGGCGGGATGGGCTCGGCGGCCGCCTGGCATCTGGCCCGGCGGGGCCATGGCGTCATCGGCTTCGAGCAGTTCGGGCCGGCCCATGACCGCGGGTCCAGTCACGGCGCCTCCCGGATGGTGCGACAGGCCTACTACGAGGATCCGCGGTACGTACCTCTGTTGATCCGGGCCTACCAACTCTGGGACGAGCTGGCGTTGCTCACCGACCGCACCGCCCTCGTTCGGACCGGCGGACTGATGATCGGGCCGGAGGACGGTTCGGTGGTCACCGGGAGCATCGCCAGCGCCGAGACCTGGGGACTCCCCCACGAGGTGTACGGCCCCGATGATCTGGCCCGGCACTTCCCCACCTTCCACCTCGGAAGTGGAGACGCGGCCGTCTTCGAACCCGGGGCGGGATTCGTCGACCCCGAGTCCACGGTGGCCGCCCACCTGGGACTGGCTGCCGATGCCGGGGCAACACTGGCCTTCGACACCACTGTCCTCGGCTGGGAACTCGCCGGCACCGGGGTCCTGGTGCGCACGACGTCGGGTGACGTCACCGCCGACCGGCTGGTGGTGTGCGCCGGCCCGTGGACCGCACACCTTCTCGCCGGCCTGGCTCCACTCTCGGTGGAGCGACACGTGACCCACTGGTTCGAGCCCTCGGGCGACCCTCGGCCGTTCGAAGTAGGACGTCATCCGGTGTACCTGTGGGAGTACGAGTCTGGCGCCGAGTTCTACGGCTTTCCCGTACTCACTGACGGCAAGGGTGCGAAGGCCGCCTTCTTCCACCGCGGCAGCCCGGCCGATCCGGACGACCTCGACCGCCGCGTCTCCGAAGCCGAGGCCGACCCCCTCCGCGACGTGCTGGCTACTCGACTGCCGGGCCTGGCCGGCCGGTGGCGTTCGGGAGTGGCGTGCATGTACACCATGACGCCGGATCGGCACTTCGTGGTGGGTCCGGTTCCCGAGACCGATGGCCGGGTGGTGATGGCGGGGGGATTCTCTGGACACGGGTTCAAGTTCGTTCCGGTCATCGGCGAGTTACTGGCCGATCTGGCCACCGACGTTCTGCCCACCTTGGACCACTCGCTCTTCGATCCCCTTCGATTCGGCTGATCGGGCTCGGCGCGACGGCGCGGACCCGACGGTGGGTGCGGTGGACCCGGGCGAGGGTTCAACGCTCGGCCGACCAACCGGTGAGACTGACGACTCGAAACGTCATCAGGTCAGCGAACGGTCGGTCGCGGTACTGGGGGTACTTCTCGCTCAGGAGCTCCTCGAAGCGGTGACGCATCGGTGGATCAACGGCGGCATGGACGAGTGAAGCCCTCACCCACCACAGGCGGGACCAGTCCACCGGGTCCCAGTGATCGCACAGGATCACCGCCCTCGGATCGTCGGCCACGTTCCTCACCCGTTGGAGGCCGACCGATCCCTTGGCCTTGACCGTGTCGATCGGCACAGCCACCCGGGCGTCGTCCCAGACGAAGCAGACGGGTACCGCGTCCACGCCGCGATCGGTATGGACCGTGCCGAGGACGCCCCGTTCAGCACGACACAGCAGATCCTCGCAACGAAGCCGATCGAGCCGCATCCCACCGGTCTACCCGCCGGTCGGCCGCCTCAGGTCGATCCGGATACTGCCACCGACCCCCCAGGGCGCTTGCCGATGCACGCCACTCGGTCGCTCGTCTCAGGACGGATGACCCTTGAAGGGACACCGCACCAGATGGTCGTCGACGACCCCGGTGGACTGCAGGAACGAGTACACGATGGTGGATCCGACGAAGGTGAACCCCCGACGCTTCAGATCCTTCCCCAGGCGGTCGGAGAGCTCGGTCCGGGCCGGGACGGCGGCCATGGTGCGGGGCCGGTTGACCCTCGGCGAACCGTCCACCCACCCCCACAGGTAGTCGGCGAACGACCCGTACTCGTCCCCGGTCTCGAGGAAGGCCCGGGCGTTGGTCACCGTGCCCCGGACCTTCAGTCGGTTGCGGACGATGCCTGGATCCTCCAGGAGCGAGGCGATCTTCTTCTCGCCGTAGCGCACGATCTTGGCCGGATCGAACCCGTCCAGGGCCCGCCGGTAGTTCTCCCGTTTATTGAGGATGGTCGACCAGGACAGTCCGGCCTGGGCGCCCTCGAGAATGAGCATCTCGAAGAGATGGCGGTCGTCGCGGGAGGGAACGCCCCACTCGTGATCGTGATAGGCGCGCATGGCGTCCGAACCCTCGGCCCAGTCGCACCGTCGGTCCGGTGGCATCACCCGCGACCCTATCCCGCGGTCTTCGGGCCGGCAGGCGTCGGTACAACCACCTGGGGCCAGGGAGGCTGTTGCCCGCCAAGGGATTCTTAAGGTGATTCTCAGTTACCTCTCACATGACCGGGGCATGGTCGTGTGGTGATCGTTCGCCCGCCCAGACAGAGAATCGTGTGGCTGATCCGACACGGTGAGACTGATTGGAACGCCGCCGGGATGGTCCAGGGCCACAACGACGAGGCCCGGCTGACGCCCCGCGGTGAGCTCCAGGCCGCCAGAGCCGCAGCTGTCGTGAGCGCCAAGGACGTCGAGTTCGTGTACTCGAGTGACCTCCAACGCGCCCGACAGACCGCAGCCGTCGTTGCCGCCGCCACCGGCGCCAGAGTCCTGACCGACCGACGACTCCGTGAGCGGGCCTTGGGTCGATCCGAAGGCACCCCGACGGCCAATCTCGACCCCACCGAGACCGGCATCGTGGGCGGACGGATCACCGACCTCGACTGCCATCCGGTCGGCGGCGAGTCGTTGGCCCAGCTCTACGAACGGTGTCGGCGTTTCGCCATGTGGCTGGGCTCTTTGGGGAGCGGCCGCGACATCGTGGTGGTGGCCCACGGCGGCAGTGTCCGCATGCTTCGGGCCGTCTGGGCGGACCAGAACCCCGAAGGCCTGCCGTGGAGCCCGGTGGGCAACGCTTCGGTGTCCCGCTTGGTCCTGGTCGCCGCCGGACCAGCGCAACGGGCGGTGGCGCACGACCACGTCACCACGTCGGCGCCGTCGCTCCTGACGCTTACGTCATCGGCGGACCAGCGCACTCCCGCCGGTCCCCCGATGACGGCACCCAACTCCACCTCGATACCGACCACCGCTGGGAGATCACGATGAACCAGACCGCGCTGCACCTGCCCGAGCGGGCCTCCAAGCCCCGTTCGCACGGCATCACCATGATGATCGACGGTGGCCTGCCCGCTCGCAGCTTCCACGACATCATCGCCAGCTCCTGTGAGTACCTCGACTTCGTCAAGTTCGGCTGGGGGACCGCGGTGGTGAGCAACGACCTGAAGCGCAAGGTAGACATCCTTCGGGCCCACGGCGTGGACCACTACTTCGGAGGGACGCTCTTCGAAAAGCACATCCTGCAGGGCCGGCTCGACGACTTCCGGCGGTTCTGCCACGACTTCTCCTGTCACTACGTGGAGGTGTCCAACGGCACCATCGACCTGTCCAACACGGCCAAAGCCAGCTACGTGCGTGAGCTCTCTGCGGACTTCCGGGTCATCTCTGAGGTGGGATTCAAAGACGCCGAACGCTCGGAGAGCCTGACCGCCGCCGACTGGCTGGCCTGTATCGAAGAGGACCTGACGGCGGGAGCCTGCCTCGTGACCCTCGAGTCACGTGAGAGTGGTCGTTCCGGCATCTGCCGGGCCAACGGCGAGCTGCGGTTCGAGATCCTGGACGAGCTCCTGGCCCACTGCTCGCTCCCCGACCACCTGCTCTTCGAAGCCCCGTCCACGGCGCTCCAGGCGTACTTCGTCCAACGACTGGGAGCCGATGTGAACCTGGGGAACATTGCCTCGACGGCCGTCCTCGGCCTCGAGACGCTCCGACTCGGCCTACGGGCGGACACGCTGACGTGCTTCGAGCCGGTCGTCCGGTGAGGGACCGACGGGACGTCTTCCACCTGGCCGTGCCGGCCTACGATCTCGAGGCCACCCAGCACTTCTACGTCACCCTGCTCGGCTGCAAGCTGGCCCGGCGGTATGACGACCGGATCACCCTCGACTTCTTCGGCGACCAACTGGTCTGTCATCTGACCGAGCCACCCCCCGAGCGCGCCACACCCGAATCGATCTACCCGCGGCACTTCGGGGTGACCTTCCGCCGGGCAGAGGATTTCGACGCACTGGTGAGGCTGTGCGAGCTGCGAAAGGTTCCGTTCTTTCGCCCGGTCACCACCCGATTCGACGGCTTGGTCGAGGCGCATCGAACGTTCGCCCTCTGTGACCCGTCGGACAACCTCCTCGAGTTCAAGCAGTATGACGACCCCCGGATGGCCTACTGAGATGGCCGGTACATCCACCCGGGAGGACCGCCACCCGTCGAGGTCCGACGATTCCTGGGCCGACCTCGACACCATCTCACCTTGGGCCACGATGGCCAGTGGCCCCGCTGACCTGATGGGGGTCATCGAACGGAGGGCGGCGAGCCAGGGGGGCAGGACCTATCTCCGCCGGTCCCACTCGAACCGGTCCCTCTCGTTCGGTGCGCTCCGACGCCGGGTGGTTCAGCTCGGCCGGTGGATGGACGACCAGGAGATCGCCTCTGCCGAACAGGTCGGGCTGGCCATCGCCGATCCCCTCGACTTCGCCGTCACCTACCTGGGTGTCATCGCCTCGGGAAGGTGGGCGACCCCTCTCGACCCCCACGCGCCCCACCGCTCGACGGTCGCCACCATCGGGCGCCTGCGGCCGGCTCTCGTCCTCGCCGACCAGCCCGAGCCTCCGGCCACGCCCGTGCGCTGGCTCGGCCTGCACGAGCTCTCGGGCGTGACGCACACCGACATGCGGGACTGGGCCCCGGCCGGGGTCGAGGCCCCAGGGCCCTCGAGAGGCGGCGGGGCCATCCTGTTGTCCTCGGGCAGCACCGGCGCGCCCAAGGTGATCGCCCTCCATCAGCGCCAACTGCTCCACACGGCCCGTGCCGTGGCCGAGCACCACCGCTTGTCGCCGTCCGACCGGGGGTTCAACCCGCTCCCCCTCTTCCATATCAACGCCCAGGTGGTGGGCGTACTGGCCGCGCTCTACTCGGGGGCCCAGCTGATTCTCGACGATCGCTTCCATCGCACCGACTTCTGGAGGTTGATGGACGACCTCCAGGTGACCTGGATCAATGCCGTGCCCACCATCCTCGCCCACCTGGGGGGCCTGCAGCCCCACGAGGTCGTCCCCACCCGGATCCGGTTCGCCCGTTCCGCCAGCGCTCCGTTGCCCCTAGCCACGCTCCGCCGGTTCGAGGAGGCGACCGGGATTCCGGTCATCGAGACCTACGGCATGACCGAGGCGGCCAGCCAGATCGCCGCCAATCCGCTCGACGGGCCTCGCAAGCCCGGCTCGGTCGGACTCCCGGTGGCCATCGAGCTCCGGATCACCGGAGCCGAGCCGGACCGCGACCAGCCGGTCGAATCGGGACAGATCGGTCAGATCGAGATCCGTGGTCCGTCGGTCGATCCGCCTTCGGGAGGCCAGACCAACGAAGGACCGGGGAGCAACGCCGGCCGGGTCGGCCACTGGCTCAAGACCGGCGACTACGGGTACCGCGACGAGGACGGCTACCTGTTCTTGGTGGGCCGACGAGACGACGTCATCAACCGGGGCGGCGAAAAGATGTTCCCTCGGGAGATCGAAGAACTGCTCCTCGAAGAACCTGAGGTCGAGGCGGCTCTGGTGGTTGCCGAGCCGCACGAGGCCCTGGGCCACGTGCCGGTGGTCTATCTGGTGGTCCGGGCTGTCCGTGGAACCGGGGAAGCACCCCGAGGCCTGGCCGTCGCCCGGCGGGTGCGGGATCGTGCCGCAGAGGGGCTGCCGGCCACCCGCCGCCCCGAGCGCTTCTACGTGGTTGACCGGCTTCCAACCACCGCCACCGGGAAGGTCTCTCGCCGGGCCACGGCCCGTGTCGACATCGAGCCACTCGCCGTCCTCGACACGGCTCGATGACGACCGCGGTCGTCGACCAACGCCCCCCACCGGTCGATCCCGTCCGGACCGCGGCCGGTGCGGGATCCGGCGCTGGAACCGGCACCCGGTCCCGGCTCGACCACATTGATGCCATGCGTCCGATCAAGCAGGCCGGGGTGGTGTCGACCCACTCACTGCTGGCGTTCGCTCCGGTGGCCGGGCTCGCCGTCGGAGCCTCGTTGATGCTGTTGCACGTCACCCGCGAGGCCTTCCTCTTCGTATCGGCGTGCATGCTGACTTACAGCTACAACGGCCTCGGTCGCGGTGGCCTTCGCACCTTCTACTGGCGCCGGTTCCTCTCGGTCGGCCTGCCCTATCTGTGTTGGACAGCCATCTACTTCGCCCTCACGCTCAGTCTCGCCTCGGGCTGGGCCCATGCCGTCGGCCACTTCGGCTACCTGATCGGCAGCGGCTACTACCAGCTCTACTACTTGCTGGTCATCATGCAGTTCTACCTGATCTTCCCCCTACTGGCCCTCGCCATGGTGCGCTGGCGTGGGCACCACGGGGTGGTGCTAGCCGTGAGTGGCGCCGTGCAGGTGGCCCTGGTCTCCCTCATGCACTGGGGAGCGCTCCCGTCCGCCTTCGAGGGGTTCTGGGCCACCCGGGAGATCACGTCGTACCAGTTCTATCTGGTGGCGGGCATGGTGGTGGCCCTCCACCTCGACCAGTTTCACGCGTGGTTGCGGGCTCACCGGACGCAGGTCATCGCGTTCACCCTGGTCGCTGCCGCAACCGCTGAGGCCTGGTACTACCTCGCTGCCGACCGCCACGTGCACTGGCTGGGATCGAGTGCCGACCCGTTCCAGCCCATCGTGGTGCCTTTCAACATCGGGGCCATCGCCTGCATCTACCTGGCCGGAATGGCCTTGGTCGACCGCCGCCGCTCGCCCCGAGTGCGCGCCATGACGCGATCGGGATCCGACAACTCCTACGGCGTCTACCTGGCCCAGATGGTCTTCATCCTGGCCCTGGGCTGGCTGGGATGGGGCCGGGCCACGCACGTCGTGCCCTGGCCGGTCATCTGTCTCATCACGGTGGTGGTGGTCTTCGCCGCCTGTGTGGCCCTGACGAGCATCCTGGCCCGGACGCCCCTGGCCAAGATCCTGACCGGTCGCTCCCGGGCCCCCTGGTCGACGCTGGTGCCCCGTGGCCGGGCTGTCAACCCGGTCCAGGCCACGGGGGTGGTGGCCGTCGACTCACCCTTGGTTCCCGACCCCGTGAACGTCGGCGGCGTGGGGGTCGATTCAGGGCTTCTGGTCGATCGCCGCTGACAGCTGCTGGGCGATGACCGAGTAGCCGCGATCGTTGGGGTGCACGTCAGGACCGAAGGGCGGTGCCGTGCACATCCAGGTGAGCCCGCACACCCGCTCGGCGGAGATGACCAGCGAGCGGCTGCTCGCCAGTGAGGACGCGGTACTCCCGTCGAATGGGGTCAACACATCGGCCATGGTCACGCCTGCTGCGGTGTAGACCGAGCGCAGGGTGTCGTCCAACTCATCGATGGCCCGTACCGTGCCGGCAGCGTACGACAGGTCGGCTCCACCCCTTCGGGCCGCGACCACGTACGGGTCGTAGTGGCCGACCCCGACGAACGTGACCCGGGAGTCAGCCGCGGACCGCAGTGACGAGAGAATGGCGGTGAGGTGCTGTCGAACCGAGGTCAGCGCAGCCGTCACACACGCCGGCACCACCGCGGCGTTGGCGATGCAGCCCGAGATGTCGTTGAAGCCGAGATCAATGGTCACCAGCCGGGTGGACCGGTGGGCACGCAGATAGGCGTCGGCCGCAGCCAGCTGTGACCCCTCGGGATAGGTGCAGCGATCCCCTCCGGCGATCATGGTGGCGGTCGACTCGCCCGGACAGCCCAGCTGGGTGAGCTCCAGACCGGGCCAACGTGAGCGGGCCAGGGCCTCGAGGTCGTTGGCGTAGCCGGTGCGGGTCTCCTGGCCCCTCGGATCCTGGATGGTCGGCTGGACGCCGAGGGATGCCGATCCCCCCAGGGCCAGATAGCCCGGCTGATCCGCTGGGTCGGCACCCGCGGACGGTGGCCGGAAGGCCAAGCCAGCCGTAGCTACCGCCACGGCAACCAGGATGACGACGGTCCGGGCCAACCGGCCGGTGAGCTGGGAGTGGGTGGTGGGGGCGCAAGGATCTCGGCGTGGTCACCCGGCTAGACGAGGGGCAGACCGCACAGTACCGGAGGGCCGGTCCGCCGCGGTCGCGCCACCGTAGCGCCAACGGCTCCCTCAGCCCCCGCCGTGTACGGCCAGCCAGCTGGTGCCCGGCTCGGTGGACACCAGCCGGTGCGGTACGCCCTGCGGCAGCGCCAGCCACTCCCCCGCCTCCAGCTGCACCGTCGCCCCATCGACCACCAGCGTTGCCCCGCCGGCGAGCACGACGACCCACTCGTCTTGGTCCTGTCGGTAGTCGACCGGAGCCTCGAGTTCGCCACTCAGGATCTGCTCCACACGGGCGCCGGACACTACAGCTATCGTCTCGGCTGATTCGCCCCGCAGAGGACCATCTTCGGGGAGGCGCAGTTGGCCCTGTTCGACCTTCTCCACGCCACAAATCTAGGTCGACGATGCCTCCGGGTGAGGACTACCTCATGCGACGGCCAGATCGGGACTCAGGTGCGTGCACGGGAACGGACTGATCGGGAACGCGCACGATGCATCGCACACCGAGACCGACCGAGGTCGGAGTGAGCCCGCATCCACCGCCTTCATCGCCGAGGTGCGTGAGTAGGCGGTCAACCCACGAAGGTGCCCTGTAGCCATCGATTCACGTGGTGGCGACCACGAACTCCTCGCCTCGCACCACGCGGAGCCCGTCACTCCTCCCGGTGAAGTAACGCTCGTTGAGTTCGGCCGCAGACACATGCCGGGCGGTCGTGAATCCGACGTCACGGGCCTGGTCGAGAAGGTCCTCGGGTAGGTAGAAGCTGATGAACGGGGTGCCGGCGGCCCGTGCCCCCCGTTCTGCCGCTTGGAAGCCGGCGCGCACCGAGTGGTCATGGAGTTCAGGAGGCAACAGAAACGTCATGGCCAGGGTCGAGCCGGACGCCAGGCCAGCTATCTCCCGCATGGTGACCTCGTTTGCGCCTTTGGTGAGGTACATGGACACACCGGTCGAAACGATGACGGTGGGCTGAGTGGGGTCGAAGCCCACGGCGATGAGGCCCGTCCACCAGGACTCACCTGCCTCGAAGTCGACCGGGACCAGTTCCAGCCAGTCGGGAACAGCCAACCCCAACTCGACTAGGCGCTGGCGCTTCCATGCCTGAGGACCCGGCTGATCGACTTCGAACACCCGCAACGAGGAGGCGAGACCGGGCCTGCGTTGGGCGAAGGTATCCAGGCCCGCCCCCAAGATGACGTACTGGGACACACCCTGGCCGACCTGTTCAGCGAGCAAGTCCTCGACGAACCGGGCTCGTGCAACGATCCCGGCCCGGAACGGCTTCGTACCCTCAGGGTCCATGTCCGGTCGGTGGCGCCACCCGTCATCGGGTGCGGCCAGGGCCAGCCCGACCTCGTCTTCGATCAGATGAGGTGGCGCATCCACCAGGACGTGCATGGCCCGCCAGAGCGCCACCCGTACCGCGCTGCTGTCCGCAACGGCCTTGGCCTGGTCGATCATTTCGTCGTTGGCTTCCCGCTCGTTCGTAACCACCGGTTTCACGACGGATGGATCTGTTCCGAACCGACATTAGGCGCGCTCCTGTGCACCAGGCTGTAGCCCGCACGAAGGCTCCGTCATGAGCTGCCTGCTCGATACTGGCACCTGAGCCACGCCCAGCTCACCGCTCACTGACTGTCCCCGCTCAACCGGCACCTCAGTCGAAGGCGAGGTCCAGTACCACGGAGCCGTTGGGATCGGCGAGGAACTCCCCACCACCTGCGCCCGAGGACAGATCCCCCGAGTTGCTACCTTCGACGACGGTAAGGGTCGCCTTCGCTGCCCCGTCGGAATACGACCCGCGATGCTGCAGGACGAGCGACCCGTCCCGGTCCCCCACCCGACCGATGAAACGCTCCAGACCCACGAACGTCGCCGACCCATCCTCGGCATAGGCCATCAGCCAGACGGTGCTCGAACTCCCTTCCAGGTCACCGGCGTAACGCTTGGTCACGTCGGCTCTCGTCACCTTCGGAAGGTCAGAACCGTCGTCTACTGGGGATTCATCCCAACTTTTGACCTCGAAGGTAGCTTCAGCATGAACGTCCATGATCGCTCCTCTCTGCCTGCTCACCTTGCACTACCCACCGAGCGCTCGGTGAAACTCCTGTACCGGACGGAGATCCGGGTCGGCATGGGCCGCAGAAATTGGTGTCGGTCGGGCCGGGGTGGGTATCCAAGACGCCATGACTGGCCCAGCAGGGATCGGCCTGCGTTCCGTAGTCTTCGACTGCCCAGATCCTCCCACGCTCGCTGGCTTCTATGCCGATCTGACCGGTGGGCGACTGCTTGACGATGACCCCGAATGGGCAGAGGTACATCTGGATGATCTACCCGTGAAGCTGGCCTTTCAACGGGTGCCACACCACGTGCGTCCGGAGTGGCCGGAGGGAGTGCCTCAACAGGTTCACCTCGATCTCACGGTGGCGGACCTCGATGCGAGCTGCCTTCAGGCTGCCTCCCTCGGGGCGAGGGCCCTCGGTGGTCGCGTCGCGGAGCCCGGATGCGTGTTCGTCGTCTTTGCCGACCCTGCGGGCCATCCCTTCTGCCTCTGTCAGGATCGCTAAGCCGCTCAGTGTCCGACGAGCCGGCTCGACCGGCGCGCCCCCTGGGTGCGGCGGCAGTAGACCACACCGGAACTGCATCGAGGGTCTGGGGTCCTCAGTCGTACTCGAGCGACGCGAAGAACTCACCCCGGCCAACCGGGGTGAGGTCGAGCAGGTGCCACGTGGGACAGAGCAGGTCGATTCCCCGCTGGTCGATGTCATCGCTCATCCTCGGGGCGCCCGTATAACGATGGTGCACCGTTCCATCCGTGTCTTGCGTGAATACCGACACACGGGAGTCCTGGACACCCTCGGCATCCTCGCTGCCGAGGTCGAACTTGAAGGTGCTGGGCCCTGCGGAGAGCAGGCGAATGTTGGTCCATCCTCGTGAGGTTGCGAACTCCCGCAGCGGACCTACCTCTGCGGCCGCCACCACGACGAGGTCGGCGCTCGGCGCCACGTGATGGGCGATCCCGTTCATCCCGTCGACCCACATGGTGCACATGGGACACGGTGAGGTCTGCAGCTTTCCGAACATCAGGTGGTAGATGACGAGCGGGCGACCCGGGCCCGTGAACAGGTCACGAAGACGCACGGTACGGACGGTTTCGCCCGCCGGCCCGTCAGCCGCGGCCTCGGCGAACTCGTAGTCGGGGAGCGCTGGCCCCGAGGGCAGCTCCCGCCTCATCTGGGCCACCCGCTCGCGGTGGCGCATGAGTTCGATCTCGGCGAGTTGGAGGTCGGTCCTCGCCCGCCGGTACTCGTCGGACTCGTCGGAGAGATTGGTGAGTTGCACGGGCAGCGCCTCCTTTCCATCTGACGCTATCCGCCCGGTCCGCCCTCAGGGCACGCCGGCGGCGGGTACGCCCGTAGACCGACTGGACTCGTATCCGGGCTCACTTGGTGCGATCATGAACCATGGACTCGAGCCTCATCACCGTGGACACCACGGGTCACATCGTCAATGATCTGACCGGAGCCATCCGTAAGTTCTGTGCCGGACGGGGAGACGGCCTCGTCCACGTGTTTGCGCCACACGCCACGGCCGGTCTGGCCTTGATGGAGGTCGGCTCGGGCTCAGAGCAGGACCTCGCCGAGACGCTGGCCCGCCTACTCCCTCGTGACGACCGCTATCGCCATCGACACGGCGCCACCGGCCACGGGGCCGACCACGTGCTGCCCGCGTTGATCTGTCCCTCACTGTCCATCCCGGTACTGGACGGACATCTGGAGCTGGGGACCTGGCAGAGCGTCGTCCTGGTGGACACCAATGGCGACAATCCGGTCCGCCACGTCCGACTCAGCTTCCTCGGCGCCTAGCCGGCCAGGAAGCCGCTGCTGCACCGACGCACGGCTCCCCGCGGTGCTTCAGCGACCCAGCGCGTCGGCTAGTACCTTCGCCTCGTCGAGCGCCTGTCGCACGGCCTGTCCCACGGCCTCGGAAGGCCGGCCGTCGGTGAAGTCCGAACTGGTGGCGTAGACCACCGTCGGCACCGTCCACCCCTTGAGGCTGGCCACAACAGCCCGACCCCCGGTGTCGAGGGCCAAGAAGTGGCCGGGGGCTGCAGCAGTGCCCACCCAGATGACCGCCGTCTTGGCCAGGGCGTCCTGGCCGAACCGGTCGAGGAAGGCCTTCATGGTGCCGTTGAACGTGGCTCGATAGATCGGCGTGGCCAGCACCAGGATTCCTGCCTCTGACGAGGCAGCTACCGCGTCGTCGACGGCTGGATGCTGGCTTCGGCCGAGGAGGGCGTCGGCGGGAAGTTCGATCAGGTCGATGAGTGTGCCCCCACCCCCGAGGTCAAGGGCTGCCTGGGCCACGGCCCTGGTCTTTGAGGTGGCGGAGTCCCCGCTACTCACCGCCACGAGGGAGGAGCGGACGGTCATGAGGGTCCGACCAGCGTCGCAGATGGTTGGACGCCCGGTTCCCCGCCGTTGTCGGCGTCCACGGCGGTGCTGGAGCCAGCTGGCGTCGTGAGCCCCCGCTCCCGCAGGAGAGGCAGTACTCCTTCGCCAAACCAGTAGGCCTCTTCCAGATGAGGCTGCCCGGACATGATGAAGTGGTCGATCCCGAGCTGGTGGTACTCGACCATCCGATCGGCCACCTCCGCGTGGCTGCCCACCAGGGCTGTGCCCGCACCCGAACGCACCAGGCCGAATCCGGCCCAGAGGTTCGGGGACACGACCAGGTTGTCCCGACTGCCGTTGTGCAAGGAGGCCATACGGCGCTGGCCGACCGACTCGGCACTGAGAAATGCGCTCTGGGCCTGGGTGATGACGTCATCGGACATGGCATCGAGCATCCGTTCGGTCACTGCCCATGCATCGGCGGCATTGTCGCGACTGATGACATGCAGTCGAATTCCGAAGCGGAGCTGTCGACCGGCCTCCTCGGCCAGGGCCCGCATCCGATCGATGCGTTCGGCCACCTGGGCTGGCGTCTCGCCCCACGTCAGATAGACGTCGGCATGGCGAGCGGCCACCTGCTCGGCGGCGGGCGAAGCCCCACCGAAGAAGATCTCGGGCAGCGGATCGGGCGGCCTCGAGGTGGAAGCTCCGGCTATCTCGTAGTGCTCGCCGTGGAAGTCGAAGGGTCTGCCCTCCCACGCTCCACGCAGCACGGTGATGAACTCGGCCGTGCGGTCGTAGCGCTGATCGTGGTCGAGCCAGTCCCCGAAGCGCCGCTGTTCGACGGCGTCCCCGCCGGTCACGATGTTGAGCAACAGCCGCCCACCGCTGATGCGCTGAAAGGTGGAGGCCTGCTGGGCGGCCAGAGTGGGCGAGATCAGACCAGGTCGGAAGGCCACCAGGAACTTCAGATCACGGGTGTCCCGGCTCAGTGCGGCGGTAGTGATCCACGAGTCTTCGCACCAGGTGCCGGTAGGGGTGAGCACTGCCTCGAACTTGAGGTGATCGGCGGCCCGGGCTATCTGGGCCAGGTAGTCGATGTCGGGTGCCCGATGGACGGTGGTCGGTCCGAAGCCGACGATGTCCCGACTGTCCCCCGTCGTCGGGAGGAACCAGTGGACGTGGATACTCACAGGTCACGCTCCTTGTCGTGTCGGTGGGGGTCTCGGTACCGGGCTCGACCGGCCGGCCCGTGGCTCCGGTCCCACCCGCACACCCGGTGGGACCGGTACGAAGCTTAAGTCTATAAACCTGACCGGTCCAGTCATCTTTACCACCTCCAGCCCTGCAGCCCTACGACGACCACGAGCGGGGCCGACCGAGTGGAAGGGTCCTGGCACCGCTCCGCTGGACGGAGATCGGGCTGGTCACGGCGGCCGCCACGTACCCCTAGAGTCCAGCGGAGAGCTATGTGGTGTGGCCGACCGCCAGGGTCGTCTGCGCCGAGGAATCGTGACCATGACCCGCTACTCCATGAACCCGAAGATCAGCGTGAGCGTGGTCTATGTGGCCGCCATGTTCATGAGCATCATGGACGTCACCATCGTCAATGTGGCGTTGCCGGCCATCGGCAGGCAGTTCAACGAAGCCACCGCGGGCCTCGACTCGGTGGCTGTCGGGTACCTGGTCAGCCTGGCCGTGTTCATCCCTGCGGCCGGCTGGATGGGCGATCGCTTCGGCTCCAAACGGATCTTGCTGCTGTCGGTGGCCATCTTCACCGGTGCTTCGGTGCTGTGTGGACTGGCCGACAGCCTCTCCCAGCTGGTCCTCTTCCGGGTCCTCCAAGGGGTCGGAGGCGGGATGATGACCCCGGTGGGCATGGCCATGTTGTTCCGGGCCTTCCCACCGGCGGAGCGGGTCCGGGCCTCGAGCATCCTGGTCGTGCCCACGGCCTTGGCCCCCGCCCTCGGGCCCGTCCTCGGTGGCCTGCTCGTGACCGAGCTCTCGTGGCGGTGGGTCTTCTTCGTCAACCTCCCCTTCGGGATCGTGGCCATCCTCTTCGGACTGCTCTTCCTCGAGGAGACCCGACAGCCCCATCCGGGTGCCTTCGACCTGCCCGGCTTCCTCCTGGCCGGCATCGGCTTTGCCCTACTCATGTACGGCGTGAGCGAAGGACCCGACAAGGGTTGGGGATCGGGTGTGATCCTGGGCAGCATCGCCCTCGGTGTCCTGCTCCTCGTCGTCATGGTGTGGGTCGAGCTGCGTGCGTCGGCACCCATCCTCAAACTGCGCCTGTTCGGGAATCGGCTCTTCCGCTCGACCAGCCTGGTCTTGATGGTGGCGATGGCGGCGTTCCTCGGCTTGCTGTTCGTGGTGCCGCTGTTCTTCCAGATCGCTCTCGGCCTCTCCGCCCTCCAGTCAGGCCTCAACACCTTCCCCGAGGCCATCGGGGTGATGGTGGGCGCTCAACTGGCCAGTCGGCTGTTCTACCCGCGGTTCGGCCCCCGACGCCTGGTGTCGATCGCCCTGGTGGCCGTGGCGGTGGTGATGTCGCTGATGACTCAGATCGGGCTGGGTACCGACCTGTGGTGGATGCGGGCCCTCATGTTCACGCTCGGGCTCGTCATGGCCCAGGTGTTCGTCTCCTGTCAGGCGGCCGCCTTTGCCACCATCTCACTTCCCGACACCGGCTCGGCCTCATCGCTGTTCAACAGTGGGCGCCAACTGGGGAGCGCACTCGGGGTGGCCGTACTGGCCACCGTCCTCGCCGCCGTCGGAACCACCCATGAGGCCATGGGTCATACCGTCCCCAACCTCGCCGCCTACCACGCCGCCTTCCTGACCTCTGCGGGGATCGCCTTGGTGGCGTCGGTCATCGCCCTCACCATCCGCGACGCCGACGCGGCCAGCACCATGGTGCGCAGGGTCAAGCCGGCGGCAGCCGAACCCGAGCCGGCCCCCGGCGTCGAGCCCGCGCCAACGCCGGGGTGAGTGGGGCCTGAGCCCGCTCGGGTTCGGGCACCGGGCGGGTAATTTGTCCCATGGCTCCGGTGGTGCTGCTCGACATCGACGGGGTGTTGACCGTGTCCTGGCAGGCACTGGAAGGAGCGGTCGACACGCTCCGGTGGCTGGACGACCACGGCATCGAGGTGCGCCTGGTCACCAATACCTCATCGATCACCCGGGCGGAGATCGCCCGTCGCCTGGCCGCCGCGGGTATGCCGGTCGACCCCTCGCACATCGTCTCGTCCGTGAGTGCCGCCGCCCGGTACCTGACAGCGAGGTATCCAGGGGTGGGCTGTCTGGTGCTCAACCAGGGAGATCTGAGCGAGGACCTCGACGGGATTGACCTCGTCGGGGCGGATGAGGCCGGTGTCGTACTCCTCGGGGGCGCCGGACCCGACATCGGCTATGACGCGTTGAATCAGGCGTTCTCCCTGGCTGTGGCGGGCACCCCGCTCGTCGCCCTCCACCGGAACACCCGATTTGAGACCTCTGATGGGTTGGCGCTCGACATGGGGGCGTTCCTGATGGGCCTGGAGGCGGCCTCCCACTCCACCGCCACGATTGTAGGAAAGCCGGCCGAGGCCATCTTCCTGGCTGCACTCGACGGCCTGGGCGTCGACGCACACCGGGCCGTGATGGTCGGGGACGACATCGGCTCGGACGTGCTCGGAGCCCAGGCACTCGGCATGGTTGGTGTGCTGGTCAAGACGGGCAAGTTCCGACCGGACGATCTGGACGGTACGGCCGGACGTCCGGACCATGTCATCGACGACATCGGCCAGCTGCCGGCGCTCATCGGCTCGTGGACCGGAAACCGGTGACTCCACCCGACCCGGTCGGAGGAGATCCTGTGGAGACTCGGCCGTCGGCCCAGATGCAGGATCGCATCCTGCCCTACGATCGGTACTAGGCATGGGCCAACACCGTGCCGTGTACCCCGACCGTCTCGTAGCCCGACCGTCCAGCAGTCCGATCCTCCATCAGGGAGCGTGAGCACCATCACCGAAGAGCACGTCGTCGCAGCCGCACGGGAGCGCCTCGGCCCGGTTGGTGTATGGCTGGGAGCCCTCATGGGCGTCTCCGCGGAGGTCGAGCGCCCAGCGGCCCGGCGTATCGAGGAGTTGGGCTACGGCTCCCTGTTCGTGGGCGAGCGGATCGGAGGCAAAGAGGCCATGGCCCACCAGGCTGTGCTGCTGGCCGCCACCGACCACATCGTCATGGGCACGGGCATCGCCAACGTGTGGTCTCGGCACCCGGCCGCCATGCAAGGGGGGTCGGCCACGTTGGGGGACGCCTACCCCGGCCGGTTCGTGCTCGGCATGGGGGTCAGCCACGCGCCGATGGTCGACATGAGCGGCCTGACCTACGACCGTCCCATCGCCCGGATGGTCCAGTACCTGGACGACATGGCCGGTGCCGAGACCATGGGCCCGGTTCCCGCCGTCCCGGTCCCCCACCTGTTGGCCGCCCTCCGACCCCGGATGCTCGAACTGGCCCGGGAGCGGACGGACGGGGCCCACCCGTATTTCGTCCCCCCCTCGCACACACCTCTGGCCCGCGAGGCACTAGGTCCGGACAAGCTCCTCGTCCCCGAACAGGCCGTGGTCCTCACCACCGACCCGGAGACGGCCCGCCGGGTGGCCCGGCACCACATGGAGGTGTACCTGAGTCTCCCGAACTACGTGAACAACCTCCGACACCTCGGCTTCACCGACGGGGATCTCGCCGACGGTGGGAGCGACCGCCTGGTGGACGCCATCGTGTCCTGGGGTGACGAGTCAGCCATCGCCGCCCGAGTCGACGAACTTCTCGACAGCGGTGCGGACCACGTACTGATCCAACCGCTCGGTGCTGTCGATCGCGCCCTCTCCCAGCTAGAGGCCCTGGCTCCCGCGCTGCTGGCCCGCTGACCGGGCCGGCACACCCCGGCCGCTGACCGGGGATTCGGCTATCGGCTGTGGCGTCGGCGGAGTCGGGCGTCGGCCAGTGCCGGAGGCGTCCAACCCGCGTCCCTCGCGGTTGATGTTGGTCCCCGGTGGCACGATGGCGTCGATCCGGTCGAGTACCTCGGAGCTGAGCACGACCTCCGGTGCCGAGAGCTGCGTCTCGAGCTGCTCCATGGTGCGCGGCCCGATGATGGCGGCACTCACCGCCGGGTGCTCGAGGACGAAGGCGAGGGCCAGCTCGATCATGGTGATGCCGGCCTCCTCGGCCACAGTGGCCAGCTCGGTCACGATGGCCAGCTTGCGTTGGTTGTCAGGAAGGCTGAGGTCGTAGCGCCCGGGAACGCGCGCGGCTCGTGCGCTGGTGTTGTCCTTGCCCTCCCCGAAGCGACCGGACAACCAACCCCCGGCCAAAGGGCTCCACGGGATGACGCCCATCCCATAGGCCTGGGCCACCGGCAGCACGTCAGCCTCGATACCCCGTACCAGGATCGAGTACGGAGGCTGCTCGGTGCGGAAGCGCTCCCGTCCCCGACGCTCGGCCACCCACTGGGCCTCCACGATGCGTTCGGCGGGGTAGGTCGAACTGCCGAACGAGCGGATCTTCCCCATGTGGACGAGGTCGCTCAAGGCCCCGAGGGTCTCGTCGAGATCGGTACTCTCGTCGGGCCGGTGCACCTGGTAGAGATCGATGTACTCGGTACCCAGTCGGCGGAGGCTGTTCTCGCACTCGGCCATGATCCAACGCCGCGAACTGCCCTGGGCGTTGGGGTCGTCCCCCATGGGCGCGAACACCTTGGTGGCCACGACCACCCGGGAGCGGTCCACCTGGGCCAGGGCCTCGCCCACGATCACCTCGGACTCTCCCTCGGAGTAGACGTCGGCGGTGTCGATGAAGTTGATGCCCGAGTCGAGGGCCCGGCGGATGATCCGGACACTGTCCTCGTGGTCGGGGTTGCCCCACGCTCCGAACATCATGGCCCCGAGACAGAGCGGACTGACCTTGATGCCGGTTCTTCCCAGCGTGCGCAGCTTCATGAACCCACCCTATGCGGCGATGCCCGGGCACGCCCGAGCTACCAAACCGAGGGTGGCCTGTCCGTCACCTGCGTGCGGCCCGCACCACTGCCCGGCCTTCGCCTTATCTCGGTCCGGCGTCCGGTCACGAGTGGGACACGTCGCCAGCGGGGATCTGATAGCGCTGGAAGAACTGCCACATGGCCTCGTTGGCGTCGACCAGAACCGTCCCTCGTCCGACGCCGTCGAGTATCCAGGTGCTCTTGGGGCCGGTGTTCAACAGGCTTCCGGGCCACACGTGCCCGGAGCCGGTGAACCGCCACAGCGCCACCTCGGTCCCGGCCCGACAGTGCTGATAGGTGACCGGGGTGGCCGTCTCCCCGGCCGAGATCGACCCGGCGGCACCGACGATCTCGGTGCCGGTCACTGCATGGGTGTTGCACCCGTCGGCCTTGACCCACTGGTCGACTCCCTCCATCACCGACAGCCGGAGTCGCGGGTCCTTGTTGGGGACCCCGACCCACTTGGCGATGGGGTCGTCGAGGCTGTGGAACTCCAACGTGGCCACCGGGCGGGACGGATGAATGGTGGGCAGCTCCACCTGCCCCGAGATCGAGGAGATGGCGGCCACGTGGTTGGAGGCCTCTGATGCCATGGCGTAGGCCATCATCCCGCCGTTGGAGATCCCAGTCATGTACACCCTGCGGAGGTCGACGGGGGTCTGCTTGGCGACGTCGGCGATCACCTGCTCCAAGAATCCGACGTCGTTGATGTGCTTGGTCACCGGGAGCCCGCAGCACTGCCCGGCATTCCAGCCGTACTGGGCGTTCTTGGCCACGGGATCGGGCGTCAACACCTTGGCGATCCGGGTCCCGTCCGGATAGGCGACCAGATAGCCGTTCTGGTCGGCCGAGTTGTCCATCCCGGTCTGCAACTCCTCGAGGAAGCCGTTCTGGGTGGCCCCGTGGAGGTTGAGCACCAGGGGCAGTGGCTGGCCGGCGCTGGCCGCGGGCGGCACATGGAGGCGGTAGTCACGGTGGAGACCATCGAACGTGAGGTGAAAGGTGTACGACCCCTCCATCGGGGCGAGGCCTGAAGTCGCCGAACCCGACTCACCGGTGACTGGCGTCGATCCGGTCGCCCCGGCCATCGACGACACCAGGAGGACGCTCGTCGTGGCCACGGCCACCACGAGCACAGCTGCCACCCGGACCGAACGCCCGATAGTCATCACGGTTCTCCCCCTCGTGGCCGGACCGCCCCTATCGCCAACCGGCGATGTTACCGGGTCGGAGCTGGCCTGATCGGGGCGGTCCCGTCCGACGGGATGCCCTCCGCGTCGCCCACTTCAGTAGCATCGGTACGACGGCGTCCTAGCGTCGGGCTCCGGCCCGTCGGAGCACTGCATAGGGGTGATGGAGACGAAGACTCGGGCCGCGGTGTGCTGGGGGGTCGATACCGAGTGGAGCATCGAAGAGGTCGACCTCGACGAGCCGCGCCACGACGAGGTTCTGGTTCGCGTGGTGGCGGCCGGCCTGTGTCACTCCGACGACCACATCGTGACCGGCGACTCGCCCATGCCGCTGCCGATGATCGGAGGGCATGAGGGGGCGGGCGTGGTGGAGGCGGTGGGACCGGGTGTGACCAGCCTGGTGCCCGGCGACCATGTCGTCCTCGCCTTCCTGCCGTCGTGCGGCCGATGCCTTCCCTGCTCGACCGGGCACCAGAACCTCTGTGACCTCGGAGCGCTGATCGGCTACGGGCGCCAAGCCGACGGTACCTCCCGCCACCACGCCAGAGGCCGGGACCTCCAGCTCATGTGTCTGGTCGGCGTGTTCGCCGACTTCACCGTGGTCAACGAGGCCAGCTGCATCAAGATCGACCCGGGCTACTCGCTGCGCACCGCCTGCCTGGTCGGGTGCGGAGCGGTCACCGGATGGGGATCGGCGGTCTACGCCGCCGACGTCCGTGCCGGTGAGACCGTGGTGGTGGTGGGCGTCGGTGGCATCGGCGCCTCGGCGATCCAAGGCGCCCGCCTGGCTGGCGCCGCCACCATCGTGGCCATCGATCCGGTGCCCTTCAAGCGGGAACAAGCCGTCCAGTTCGGCGCCCATGTGACCTTCGCCTCGATGGAGGAGGCCTTGGATCCGGTCCGCCAGATGACCCACGGGCGCATGGCCCACAAGGTCATCATGGCCCTCGGCGTGGGCCGGGGGGATCTGATGAACCAGGCGCTCAGCCTCACGGCCAAGTTGGGCCGGGTCGTTGTCACCAACATCCATCCCTACGCCGAGAACCAGGTATCGATGAACCTCAGCAACCTCACCGGCATGGAGAAGCAGGTCGTCGGATCGCTCTTCGGCTCGGCCAATCCCCGGGCCGATATCCCGAGGCTGCTGAAGCTGGACGCCGACGGCCACTTCGACCTGGGCGGTCTGATCACCCGCGCCTACCCGATCGAAGAGGTGAACACGGGATACCGGGACCTGAAGAACGGCCTCAACATCCGCGGCATCCTGACCCTGACCGGCCCGTGATCCGAGGTCGAAGAGCGCGCACGACCCGGGTGATCACCGTTGCCGTTGCAGCCCGGGCCGCATAGGACCAGACTGCAGGCCATGGAGCCGCTTGCCATCCACCACGTGGCCATCAATGTGTCCGACGTGCCGAGTTCGGTGGCCTTCTATACCGAGGTGCTCGGAGGAGAGGTCCGCCCGGACCGTCCGGACTTTGGGATCGGCGGAGCCTGGATCGACTTCGGTGGCCAACAGGTCCATCTGCTCGAGGCCCCCGTACCTCGCAATCTGGGTCAGCACTTCGCCATCCGCGTCAGTGATCTCGATGCCACGGTGGCCGAGCTTCGCGCCAAGGGAGTGGACATCGCCGACCCGGTCGAGTCGGGAGCGAACCGCCAGACATTTCTCGATGACCCGTCCGGGAATGCCATCGAGCTCCACGAGGTGGGATCGCTCCGCTGACCGTGGTGTGCACAGCCCGAGCGACGGGCACGGGAGCCGAGCCCTGTCAGCCATCAGGGGCGTGACGCCATGAGGGTGGGGATCATCGGTGCGGGCTTCGGAGGACGGGTGGTAGCCGGTGCCTTTGAGGCCAACGGCTGCACGGTGACCGACGTGGTCACCGCACGGGACGACAACGCCGTGCGGGCCCTGTGCCGGTCCGACGTCGACCTCATCTCGGTCCACTCGCCACCGTTCCTCCATCGGGAGCACGTAGCCATGGCCCTCGAGGCGGGTCGGGCCGTGCTGTGCGACAAGCCGTTCGGTCGAACGTTGGAGGACGCCGAGGCCATGGTGGCCCAGGCCGAGGAGGCCGGCGTCGTCAATCTGGTCAACTTCGAGTTCCGCCACCAACCGGCGCGATCCACCATGCACGAGCTCATCTCGACGGGAGCCATCGGCGAGCCGCAGCATCTGGCCTACACCGCCTTCAACTCGGGATCACGGGTACCGCTTCGCCCCTGGGGCTGGTTGTTCGACAGGTCCTTGGGGGGTGGATGGATCGGCGCCTTCGGCTCCCACGCCATCGACCTGATCCGCTGGCTCCTCGGTGAGGTGAGCGACGCTGGCGCCGTGACCTGGATCACCATCAGGGAGCGACCCGACGACACCGGTCGGCTGGTCCCCTGTGACGCCGAGGATGCCTTCACCGGCTGGGCCACCCTGGACTCGGGCGCCACGGCCACCGTGGACTCGTCGTTCACGGCCGGGGTGACCCTGCCAGCCCGGATCGTGGTCACCGGGACCGAGGGTGCACTGGAGAATGTGGGTGACGTCCGACTCGTCCTGCGCCGGGCGGGCGAATCGCCCCACACCATCGAGTTCGACCGACCCGAAGGCGACGGTCACAATCAGGCCATGGTGGCCTGGGCGAGAGTGGTCCGCGACGCGGTGGCTGAGCACAGCCAGACCGCGCCCTCGTTCGCCGACGGGGCGGCCACCATGCGGGTGATGGAGCGGTGGCGGTCTGAAGCGCCCGTCCTCCTGGGTGACGCCCCCGGCCTCAGCTGACTGGGCCGACGTCGGCGGTGAGAACCCCTACAGGGGATCCTTCCGCCGCCCGAGCAGCAGTCCGAGACCGAGGGCCACACAGGTCACACCGGCCAGGATGAACGGCATGATGTTCACCCCGGTAAAGGGCAACGAGGTCGGCGCCGTAGTGGCCTTGACCGTTGGCGCCGGCGTCGTCGTCGGTGTGGTGGTCACCGGGCCGTCGGAGGCCGCCTGGATCGGGGCCGCGGTGACCGGCGGGGTGACCACCGGTGCGGCCGCCGGCGCACTGGGTGGTTGGGGAGCCGGCGTCGGTGGTACAGAACCGTCCGCGGGCGGCGAGGGCGGTGTCACCGAGCAATCACTGTCGGGAGCTGGGTGCTGCCACCCCCGCTGAGGTGTCCACGGCCCGTTGGCCGTGGGGCCGATGTAGGCGTCCGCCTGGATGATCTGGCATTCGTGCGGTGGATAGTCGATGGTGAGGGTACCTGACGTCCCGTAGACAGTCTGGATGTCGACCGAGGTCTTGGGCTCGTTGAGGAAGAACTTCCACACACAGTTCGGCATGGTGGTGGGACAGGGCGGGTCGGGTATCTGCAACGTCACCGAGGTCGGCCCAAAGGTGATGACCGCCCCCGGTCCCGACGCCCCCGCCGTGTTGCTGGCCGCCAGCGCTGCGGCCACGACGGTCATCGCCATGACCGACGCAATGATGATCCGTTTCACTTCGGCTCCTTGGATGCCTGGGGTTGATTTGCCGGCTGCCCGAAACCGCAAACTAGCAGGTACGTCCCACACCTTGTGGCAGGCCGTACACCCATGGTGAACCGGGCATCAGGTGACATGAAAACAATGAACTGTTTCGTCTGAAAAAGCCGGTTCGGCGGGCAGGTGTTTCACAGGCCCCATCATCGCACCATCACCGGACCGCCCCGATGATGCTCTCGGCCTCCTGCGGGGTGCTCACCAAGCAGTACCCCTCTGAGCTGGACCTTTGCCCCCAGATCGTAGAAGTACCCGGGCGCGGACACGAAGAATTTCATCTCTCGAAGCGGCCGGGAGCCCGCTCGGGCCCCTTTCCGGGCACGTCCCCGGCTGATGGTCCCACCCTCCGCAGAGCGGCTACTCGTACTGGAGCACGCCCCGGATGTTCTTGCCGGCCAGCATGTCGGCGTAGCCCAGGTTGACGTCCTCGAGCTTGTAGGTCTGGGTGACCATGCCGTCGAGATCGAGCTGTCCCTGGTCGTAGAGGCGGAGCAGATGAGGGATGTCGTAGCGGATGTTGGCGGAACCGAAGATGGTGCCGACCACCTGCTTCTCCAGGAGCGTGAGCCAGGTGAGCGACAGGGTCACGTCGGTCTCGGACATCGGGTGAATGTTGGTCACCACCACACGGCCTCCCTTGGCCGTCATCTGCATGATGGTCTCCATCAGGCGTCCGTCGCCCACGCCCATGGTGCAGATCACCTTGTCGGCGTTCTTGCCCCAACTGACCTCGTTGACCAGCGGCAGGGCCTCCTCGATGCTCGAGGCGGTATGGGTGGCACCGAACTTCTTCGCCATCTCGAGTTTGAACGGAACGGGATCGATGGCGAAGATGCGCTCGGCACCCGCCAGGCGGGCTCCCTGGATAGCGGAGGCCCCGATGCCACCGATGCCGATGACCACCACGTCGTCGCCGGGCTTGACCTCGGCGGCGTACACGGACGATCCCCATCCCGTGGTCACACCGCAGCCGATAAGACACGCCTTGTCCAGGGGATAGTGGTCGAGAATCTTCACACAGGACGCCTGGTTGACGACGGTGTGCTTGGCGAAGGTGCCGAGGCAGACCATCGTGCCGAGGTCTTCGCCGCTGGCCGCATGGTGCCGGTGGGTGCCGTCGATCTGGGCGCCGAGCATGAGAAGCGCGCCCACGTCGCACAGGTTGGAGTGACCCCGGGCGCAGGACGGACAGTGTCCACAGGCGGGAACGAAGCCGAACACGACGTGGTCGCCGGGGCTGAGGCCCTCGACGCCCGGACCCACCTCTTCGACCACGCCGGCACCCTCGTGGCCACCGATGATCGGGTAGATGCCCCCGAGGTCACCGGTCCGTAGGTGCTCGTCGCTATGGCACATGCCCGAGGCGGCGATCCTGACCAGTACCTCTCCGGCCTTGGGCGGATCGAGCTCGATGGTCTCGACCTTCCAGTCGCCGCCCATCTCCCAGAGAATCGCTGCTTCTGTCTGCATGGTGTGATCCCTTCCCTTCCAGTGCCTGCCGGACTGGCGTGGCACGTTTCCGCGCACTAATCGAGATGAGCCCCTGTCCGGCACATCTTGGCTCCATCGACCGCCCACAAACCCCCGTGGACCGTCGGTGATGTCCCTACTCGGGAGAAGCCTACGCCCAGACGAGGCTACGTGAGGCCGAAACGCAATTTACGGGACCGGAGGGACCTGGACGCCGCACTGGCCACGGAAACTCCACCCGTTGTGGATGATGGCACAGGCCTTGCCGAACCCGTGCACGTAGTCCACGCCTTTGCTGGTCGTGATGTAGGCCGCTAGCGGAATGGTGACGAGAACCGCCATGATGCCGACGATCTTGAAGATCCGCTTCACCATGTTCATGGCCGAATCACCGTGGCCCCCCGGTCGTCACGGTCACTGTCCTTCCACCGGTGCTCCCGTGTCTCATGATGCACATGTCCGTTCGAAGTCGCGCCGACGGGGCCAAAACTACCGTGCTCGACCCCCCGGATCGCGGCATTTCCCCGCTCACCGACAGGGTGAACAGGCCGGTCCACCGGCGTACGTGGCTGGCCCCGGCCGGCGTCATCGGCCCGGCGTTGGGCCACGCGGAGGTCGCGCTCGCGTTGCCACCGGGCATCGAAGGCGTCCTGGGTGAGGCGCTCGGACGACCGACCCAGGTGGGACGGATAGCCGAGGTCGTACTCGTCGTCATCGTCTCCGTCCCTGCGGTCCTTGGCGTCGAGCATGCGACGAATGGCCGCCCGGCTCGTAAAGAAGGCCACCACGACGACGATGGTCACCAGTTTGACCAGGCCGACCAACAGGTAGGCGGTCACGATCACCACCCACTTCACCACTTTGAAGAGCAGTCCGAACACCGCGATCATCGCCTTGGGCTCGTTGGAGCGTCGTCCCGACGAACAGCGGACATCGACGTCACCGACCCTGGAGAGCCGCCAGCCGGCCGGGACCTGTGCCGGAACATGGTGCAACGATAGGTCAGCACTACCCGAAAACCGGGTTCTTTCAGAACCCCACCCGCCGGTGGCGCCGTGCTCCGTGCTCCGTGCTCCGGTCCACATGCAACCAATGAGCACGGGTGCTCGTCATCGGCTGGTCACATACGCGACCCCAAGTGGATGCCGTCACGGCACGGCGCTATCGGGTCGGTCGGGGCTCGCCGTACTTCTCGTTGTCACAGGCGGGAAAGATGCCCGCCACCTCGCGGGCCGCGGATCGGATGGCATCCTCGCGACACATGCCCGCCACCTCGACGGTCAGGTTGATCGACGACCGGTCACCCGAGAACCGGATCAGTCGGTTGGCCGACCGCTGGGCAGCCTCGAGGAACTGCTCGGTTCTGGCATCGAGCGATCGTGCGATGGTGACGTCGACTTCGTAGCGCATGAGTCGACGGTAGCGAACGTATGTTCGTATGTCCAGCGGGCTGGACCGCGGGTTCAGCGGAGAAGAATTCGCTCGCCGAGTTCGCTGTAGAGCTGGCGGTGGAAGTCGGCCAGCAGCTGAGCCTGCTCCCGACAGGTGAGTGCGGGGCTCCCCTGGACCGCACCGACCCGGGTGCCGTATCCCGGGCATCCGGGGCAGACGACGTCCCACTCCCTCGGGGCGATCTTCCGAGCTTCTGCATCATGTTGAGCCACGTTGTCAACGTATGCGAACGACCTTGCCGGAGTGTCAATTCGACATGACACCAGAATGAACTTCGGGTAATGCGACATGACAATCGCTTCACCGGGAGGCACCCGACGTCGAGGGTGGGACGTGAGCGGACCCTGCATGCGGCAGGAAAAGGTGGCCCGGCCCCCGATACCCTGGGCACCGACCATGATCGAGATCGGCAGGCTGCACCCCGATGACTGGCGGGTCATCCGTTCCGTCCGGCTGCGATCACTCCAAGACGCCCCCGACGCGTTCACCTCGAACTATCAGCGTGAGGCGGCCTTCGACGAGACGGTCTGGCGCCATCGGGCGACGACCTGTCAGTGGTTCGTGGCCACCGATGGCCCCGATGCCGTCGGCGTTGCCGGTGGCATCGGCGGGTGGTCCGACGATCCGAGCGACCGCGAGCTGATCGGGATGTGGGTAGCCGCGTCGCACCGACGCCAAGGAGTTGCTCGTCTTCTCCTCGACGCCGTGGGGGCATGGGCCAGATCCGAGGGGGCCGTCACGCTCCGCCTCGGCGTTCGGGAGGACAACGCCGTCGCCCGCGCCGCCTACCTTCGCATGGGTTTGATCCCCTCGGGGGAACAGATGACCGTTGTCGGGCTGGAGGGCGAGTCGATCGAGATCTTGGAGTTGGTGCTGACCGACCACTGACGTCCTTCCGAGCCCGGGCGAAGAACGATGACCGGGACACGCGTCGTCGCCGAGTCAGGCCACCGAAGGAGCCGTTGTCGGCAACGCGGGCATCGGGCTCGCGTCCACAGGAGCAGCGAGCCCACGGGCCCGGCCCCAGCCGGAGAGATGCAGCGTCAACCCGCTCACGGTCACCGCTACGGGCAGGTGTGTCCCTCCTGTCGCCAAGTAGCAGGTGACCGGACCGGCGTCGTCGCCACTGTTC
This sequence comes from uncultured Acidimicrobiaceae bacterium, assembly GCA_963817985.1. Taxonomy (GTDB): domain Bacteria; phylum Actinomycetota; class Acidimicrobiia; order Acidimicrobiales; family RAAP-2; genus Bog-756. The sequence continues at coordinate 97,433 of CAWFQI010000022.1, forward strand.
TGGTAGCTGACGGCCACCGCCCGCACGCCGTCGACGATGCGGGTTCCCCCTTCGTGGTAGGTCGTGGCATCAAAGAGATCCCGAACCAGCGAGGGGAGGGTCAGATCGGCAGCAGCGGGTGAGTAGGCCGGAGAGCTGGTCGGAATCTGCACCCATGTTCCCGCCAGTGCAGCAGCCTCACGATCGCCCGTCGCCATGGTCGACGACCAGAAAGCGGCATCGCCGTCGACGTAGAGCGCTCCGGTGATGTCCAAGGTGGTCGCGTTGGGCAGGGCGGTGGTGGTGCCTTGCCGGGACGTCATCGTGAGCTCTTGGCTACCCGACGTCGGACCCGCGTAGTCGGACTCCGAGACGATGACCCGGCCGACACCGGTGACGTGAGTCGATCCGCCTCCCGTCGCGCTCACCGCACCCGCGGCCAGCATGGCCGCCCGGGCCTCGGTCACGAGAGTCGATGCCTCCTTGGCGTTGGTGTCAGATGGTGCCGTCGCGGCAGTGGTTGTCACACCGAGCACGACGAGTGCCGCCATCGACAGTGCGATCACCAAAGCGCCCACGGGGGGCGTGCCCAGAGGATGTCCCCCGCCGGTACTCATCTGCCCTCTCTCACCGCCTGTGGCTTGCGAGCCACCGTCTGGCCGCACCACGGTGGTTGCGGCAGTCCTGCCCCCATGATCGGCACATTCGGGGACGGTCTTGAACCCGGCGAGCCCGGTGCACTGACGCTGGCGTCGGGTCGGTGACGGGGAATGCCGCGCATTCGTCGACGTCCACTGCCACACTTGACCTGTGTGGCGCGGCCTTGTCTTCGGGTTGGTGCTGTCCGCGGTGATGCTGTGCGGCTGTGGGACGGCACGCACCGACAGCACACCCCGCCCGCTCTCCCACGCCAGCTCGGGGACCAGTCCGACGACCTCACCCCAGTCATCAGCGGCCGTAACCGAACTGAGCCTCAGCGACATCTTTCGCGAGGAAGGGATTCTCCTGACCGGATCAGCGCCGTCCGTGAGCGAGACCTTGGACTTCGTGGCCTTCTTCCAGTACATCGACCAGGCCTGCGAGCAGGACGGTCACAGCGCGGCCTGTCCAGCGCTGGCCGATGCCGACGTCGTTGCTCAGATGTACTTGGAGCAACACAATCAAGCGGCCATCGAAGCCCACCGACCCACCGCCGCCACCTGAACTCCGAACAGGTTGTGCTTTGCCGGCCCCTACCGGCGGATGCAGGCCTCAGGCGGAAGCCACAGAAGACGAGATCGGTGCAAGGGTGACCGCACCGACCGAGCACACGTCGACCGGATCGTCGTAGCCCTTCAGGAGGCGGCGGCCCGCCGACCGGAACTCGACGGCATCACCGGCCCATCGTGATGTCTCCACGTCGACGAGCACCTCGCCGGGGATGGCGAGCTCCGCCAGTCGGGAGGCCAGATTGACCACCTTCCCGTAGTAGTCACCGCGCCTCACGATCACGTCGCCGAAGCACACGCCTCCCCGCGGTTCGATGCCGTCGCCGAAGGCATCGGTGATGTCCCGGGCGATGGCGCACCCGGACGCCGCATCGAGCGCCACGAACATCACCTCGTCACCGATGTGCTTCACGATCCGACCGTTGCGTGCCGCCGCCACCTCGAACGCCTTGGTCTCGAAGGTGTTCACCAGCTCCAACAGCTGGGCGGGTTGGGTGTGGAGCGAAAGAGGAGTGAAACCGACGAGGTCGACGAAGCCAACGGCCAGGCGGTGGAGCGCCTTCTCGGTCACCCCCTGCTGTGCCACCCGTTGGCGGTCGATGGCGTCTCGGAGGTGGTGGGCGAACACGGTTCCCATGGCGTCACCGAGCCGCAGAGCCGCCGAACTCACCCGGACCATGTCCTGGGCCCATTCGAGGAGGTCCGTCCCGTCGGCGAGGCGTTCGGGCTCTTTGGTCTGGACATAGACGGCCACGGCCGCCTCGGCCATGCGGGACAGTGAACTTCCGAGCACCCGCAGCAACTCATCTCCGTGCGAACCGACGGGATTCTCGTCCACCAGGAACGATACGAACTCGGCATCGCGTGACGTGAACATCGGGAGGTCCGGCTCGGGAACGACGATGCCCAACGTCCGCCAGAGCGACAGGACGGTTTCCACGGGGATGTTGGCCCGGACAGCCAGGTCGTTGGCCGAAAGATCGGCACCCTCGGCGAACACCAGGTCGCCGGCGAGACTGGCGACATGACAGTTCCTCCAGGCCTCCTCAATCTGGTCCTCACTGGCTCCGAGAGACCGGAGGAACCCGTTTATCTCGTCCGCACCATCCCGCTCGTGATCAGCCGCGTCCACGTGGCCGACGCTACCGGATTCCCCTCACCACGAGAGCAGTCGGGTCCGAGACCCTGGTTCCTCAGGTCCAGACGTCATCGTCCAAGAGCTGTGTTCGGACTCGCCGCACGTCCATCTCGTGGTGGACCACCTCGTGGACCGAGTGGCGCACGACCCAGGCCACGTCACGTACCCGGGGTTCAGGGAAGTTGAAGACGCAGGTCCTCGCCAGCTGCCGATCGTCGAGCAGCGTGACGACCTTGGCGACGAGATTGGCTACCACGGTGAGCTCCTGAGCCACTTCGGTGGCGGACTCCCGGTCGTATCCTGCCGTGATGACCCGCTCCTCCCGATGCATCGGGACGAAACGCGGAGCCTCCTCCACCAACGCCTGCAGTATCCGCTCGCGTTGCACGAGCAGCACATCGCGGACATGGCAGGTGTACTCGACGACCGACCAGGTGTTCGGGTCCGGACGGCTGTGAATCGAGGCGTCGTCCCCGCTGAACAGGTCCTCAGCCAGGCGCTCCCCGCCGAGCCGAAGAGCTGATGGTGCGTCGGCCACCGCCAAACTGTCGTAGGTGAATCCGCACTCGTCGCAGTGGTCCATGTCCGACAGCATGGCCCATCAGCGATGGCAGGCCACGATCCCCGCACCTCCACACGGCCACACTCCCGATCAGACCGGCCCCACCCCCTCTTCGACTGCAGGGGCGCGAATCCAAGCCAGGACCCCGATCACCAGTGCGGCTACCGCTCCCGCTTCGACCACCGCTTCCACCGAAGTCGCCGAAGCCACGGCCCCGCCGACGATGAGTCCGATCGGCACGGTGCCACCGAAACCCATGATCCACAGGGCCATGACCCTCCCGCGGACGTCGTCGGCGATATGGGCCTGCAGCGCGGTCGACAACGAGGTGATCGTGACGAAGTAGGCGAAGCCCACGACCAGTACGACGGCATAGGCGGTCCAGATCTGTCGGATCAGTCCGAAGACGGCCAGTGAGCACGCGAAGCCGATCAGTCCCCTTCGGATCAGGAGCAGCCGCGGCATACGGACGAACACCGTGCCGACGGAGACCGCCCCGAGGGCCGCGCCCAATCCGAACAGTGCATAGAGGACGCCGTAGAGGGCACCGGCAGGATTGATGTGGAGATTGCGGGCCGCGACCACGGGCATCAACCCGATGAACGGCAGGCAGAAGAACGAGACGGTGAAGACGGTGACGAGGCAGTAGCGCACCAGCGGGTCGATCCGGGCCACGGCCAGCCCACCGAGCAGCCGTCGGATACCCGATGTGGGTACCGATGGTCGGCCATCGGTAGGCAGACGGGGCAGGGCAGCCCGGGCAATGACGAAGATGGCGAATCCGTAGGTTCCCGCATTGAGTACGAAGATGCCCCAGGCCGCCACGATCGGAAGCAGCAGCCCCCCGATGGCCGGCCCGATCACCCGGGACAGGTTCAGTTGCACCGACTGCAGCGACACCGCTCCGGGCATGTCCTCCCTCGGGACCAATACCGGGAGCACCGCCGAGAGGACCGGGGCATTGAGCGCGTTGCCGATGCCCACGGCCAGCACACAGAGGAAGATCAGTACCGTCGAGGGGTGGCTACGGGAGGCGACCCAGGCCAAGGCCAGCGAGAACAGCAACTGCTCCACCTGGCACCCGATGAGGAGCTTCTTGCGGTCCACGACATCGGCCAACGCACCGCCCACCATGGAGAGGAGGAAGAGCGGGCCGAGTTGGGCCAACCCGATGGCTGCCACATAGGTCGCCGAGTGGGTCAGCTGATAGGCAAGGACGCCAAGGGCAATGTTCTGCATCCAGGTGCCGATGTTGGACGCGAACGTACCCAGCCACACCGACCGGAAGGCAGGGTGGCTGAGGGCCCCCCGAGCGCTTCCGGGGGTATAGGGGAGATCTCCGTCGACCTGCGCATCGTCGGCCTGCTCGAGGTGGGCTTCGGGGCCGGGAGGGCGCTTAGCTCGCCGGGCTCTCCGGGGAAGGGTCACGCCCTCGACGATGCGACGTCGAGGGCCTCGCCGTCACTCCCCGGTCGGATGGCTGGCACGGCCATTTGGAACCATCCTCACGTGACCAGCTTGACCAGCTGCGCCTGCATCGCCCGCATGGCCCGCAACCAACGGTCTCGATCGCCGGCACGGCGCTGTTCGTAGGTGGCGACCTCCGGATGGGGAAGGATCAGGAAGCGCTCGTCCCCCAGCGCCTCGATGACCGCATCGGCCACCACTTCGGGATCCAGCATGCCGTCTCGTCCCACCGTCGAAACGGTGGCGTCACGCGAGCCGAGGTCGTCGGCCCCGGTCATCGCCGTCCAGACACCCTGGGGGCAGAGGCACGACACACGAAGTCCCGCATCACCATGGGTGATGGACAACCATTCAGCCAGAGCAACGACGGCGTGCTTGGTCACGCTGTACGGGGCCGATCCCAGCTGGGTCAACAGCCCGGCAGCGGAAGCGGTGTGGACCAGGTAGCCCTCGCCGCGCGCCACCATGGCCGGCACGACGGCCCGGGCCGCGTAGATGTGACTCTGGACGTTGACCGACCACATACGCTGCCACTCGGTGTCGGGCACCTCGATGCCCCCAGTCACCACGATGCCCGCATTGGCGCAGAAGACGTCCACAGCGCCGAAGGCCGACTCCGCCTCGGCCACCAGAGCGACGACCTCGGTTTCGTCGGACACGTCCGTGGTCACGGCGATGGCCGGAAATCCCTGGTCGTTGAGCTCGGCCGCCACCGCCTGGGCACCCTCCCCGTTGAGGTCGGCAACGACCACGCCCCGGACCCCCTCGCGGGCGAAGGCGCGGCACATGGCTCGCCCGATCCCGCTGGCGCCGCCGGTCACCACCACATTGCGGTCGACAAGATCCATGGTCATCCCCTCCCGCTCGAGCGTCGCTCCATGTAGTCGGCGTACTTGACCAGATCGGGATCGGCCGCCATGACCTCGCGAAACTTCTCACGGGCCTGGGCCCGCTTGCTCGGAAGGTAGTCGGTGGGCCAGAAGCCCTCGTGAGGCTGGTAGCCCTTGAGCACGTTGCGGGCGACGGTCACCTTGTGCACCTCATCGACACCATCCATGACACTCATCGCCGGCGACCCGGCCCACATGGCCTGGAGCGGCGTCAGATCGGTCACCCCGAGCGAGCCGAAGATGTGGATGGCCCGGTAGGCGACGTCTTTCAACACCTTGGCCGCGGTGTACTTGCAGGCAGCGATCTGGGTCCTGGCCTCCTGGGTGCTCGAGTTGTCGATGGTCCACGCCGTCCACAGCACGAGCAGGCGGAGCATGTTGATCTCGGCGTAGGAGTCGGCCACGGCACTTTGGACCATCTGGTGCTCGGCGATGACCTTGCCGTGGGACTCCCGGCTGAGGGCCCGCTCGCACATCATGTCGAAGGCCCGCTTGCACTGGGCGATGGCCCGCATGGCGTGATGGATCCGTCCCCCACCGAGGCGGCGCTGGGCCAGCACCTTGGCCCCGTCCTCCGGTCCGAGCAGGTGGTCGAGGGGAACCCGGACGTCGCGATAGATGATGTGGTCGTGGGTCCGGGGCTGGTCCATGATTTCGACTCCGGGCGTCTCCCGAGGAACCACGAACATGCCGTTGGTGCACATGACAAAGAGGATGTCGGCGTGCCGTCCCGCGCTGGTGAACCACTTCTCGCCGTTGATCACCCACTCCTCGCCGTCTCGAACCGCGTGGGTCACGAACAGATTGGGGTCCGAACCCCCCTGCGGCTCGGTCATCGAGTAGGCGGACCAGATCTCCTGGTTCATGAGGGGTTCCAGCCAACGCTCTTTTTGCACCTCGGTCCCGTAGGCGGCCAAGAGCTCCATGTTTCCCGTGTCGGGGGCCTGGCATCCGAAGATCGCCGGGGCACTGCCGTACCGGCCGATGATCTCATTGAGGAGAGCCAGTTTGAGCTGGCCGAATCCCGGGCCGCCCAGCTCTTTGTCGAGGAAGATGGCCCAGAGGCCGTGGTCCTTCACCTGCTGTCTCAAGGGATCGACCAGGGCCTTCATCTTCGGGTCACGCATGCGGACCGCATAGGGGAACACCAGCTCCAGAGGCTCGATCTCCTCTCGGCAGAACTGCTCTACCCAGTCCAACTGCTCCTGAAATTCGGGGTCTGTCGAAAAATCCCAAGCCACCAGCGGGCCTCCTCTGACTCGAGCGGATCTCGAGGGCGTCAGCGTTCATCATGCCCGCTGGTCGCAGGGCCGGGCACTCCCGCTGGTCCGGGGTGGGAACGACTCCTCGGGTGCTCGGGACCAGGCGTGCCCCACCGGGCGGAACGACGCCCCGGGATGGGAAATGGACCGGGGGCATCCGGCGTTGTAGTACCTGCAGAGAAGAAGCGAGCTGTGGCAAGGAGCACCAGTGACCGACAAGTACGTGAAGGACGCCGAGAAGATTTCGCAGCTGAACCCCCGGCAGTATGCAGTGACCCAGGAAGCCGCCACCGAGCCGGCCTTCAACAACGAGTTCTGGGACAAGAAAGAAGCAGGCATCTACGTCGACGTGGTGTCGGGCGAGCCCCTGTTCGCCTCCAAGCAGAAGTTCGACAGCGGTTGTGGCTGGCCCAGCTTCACCGTGCCGCTCGAGCCTGAAAACGTCGTCGAACATGAGGATCGCGCCTACGGAATGGTCCGGACCGAGGTCCGCTCTGTCCACGGGGACAGTCACCTGGGTCACGTGTTCAACGACGGTCCCGCTGACCAGGGAGGTCTTCGGTACTGCATCAACTCGGCGGCACTCCGATTCATCCCGTACGAGGACCTCGAGTCGGAGGGATACGGTAGGTACCTGCCGGTCTTCGATGGACCGGCTACACCGGAGGGAGCGACCCGATGAGTGCCACCACAGAGAAGGCAGTTCTGGCCGGAGGGTGCTTCTGGGGAATGCAGGACCTCATCCGGAAGCGTCCGGGGGTCCTGTCCACGCGGGTGGGATACACCGGCGGTGAGGTTGCCAATGCCACGTACCGCAACCACGCCGGACACGCCGAGGCCATCGAGATCGTCTTCGATCCGGCGGTGACCTCCTACCGAGAGCTGCTTGAGTTCTTCTTCCAGGTCCATGACCCGACCACCCTCAACCGGCAGGGCAACGACCTCGGTACCAGCTACCGATCAGCCATCTTCTACCTGGACGACGAGCAGAAGCGTGTGGCCGAGGACACGATCGCCGATGTCGAAGCGTCGGGCCTGTGGCCGGGAACGGTGGTCACCGAGGTCACGGCGGCAGGGCCGTTCTGGGAGGCGGAGCCCGAGCACCAGGACTACCTGGAGCGCTATCCGAACGGGTACACCTGTCACTTCCCCCGCCCGGGCTGGGTGCTGCCCCACCGTAGCGACGCCACAGCCGGCTAGTCCCCCTGGGTGTCGGCCGGAGCCTGCTTCGACCGAGAGCCGTGCCGACAGCGGCGGGCCCCGCTTCGTCCTACCCTTTTCGGGACGAAGGAGGTCGCCATGAGCGAAGCAGGATCACCCACCAACCCGACCGGTCCACCACGGGGTCGGTTCACCATCGTGTACCTCATCCACGAGGCGTTCCGGCGTGATCTCGGCCGGCTGAGCTCGGCGTTGCGCTCCCCTCGACAGGACCAGAACCGGTACCGGCTGCTGGCCGAGCACTGGGGATTCGTGAACGAACAGCTCCACCATCACCACCAGGTCGAAGATGCGTCCCTGTGGCCACTGGTGCGCCCGAAGCTGGCCGGCCGAGACGATGAACTGACCGTCCTCCAGGAGATGGAGGACCAGCACGACGCACTCGCTCCCGCGTGCACAGCCGTCGATGAGGGGTTCTCGGCTCTGGTGTCCCAACCTGGAGATCGAGCAGGCAGTGACGTTGCCGACCGGCTGGATGCCATGGCCGCGCTCCTGGCCGCCCACCTCGACGACGAAGAGTCGCGGTGCTTTCCCGTCATCGAGCAGGCCATGAGCGACGAGGAGTTCGCGTCCTTCGGTAAGGCCACGGCAAAGGCCGTCGGCATGCGCGGCTCGGCGCGCTTTTTTCCCTGGATCTTCGACGACGCCGATCCCGTTGAACGCAGAGCCGTGCTCGCCATGCCGCCGCCACCGGTCAGGCTGCTCTCCCAGTATGTGTGGGAACCGCGCTACCGACGCCAGGCGGCAGCTCTGTGGACCTGAGTCACCTCGGATCCGAGCCGGTGCCTCTTGGCTGTGGCAGGTACAGTCACCTCCCGTGAACGACATCGACACCGCTACAGCAGAATTCACCTTTCCTGATGGCTTTCTGTGGGGCACGGCGACGGCGGCTCACCAGATCGAGGGGGGCAACGTCAACAACGACTGGTGGGCGTGGGAACACAACCCCGTCTCCGGATGCGCCGGATCGAGCGGGGATGCCTGCGACTCGCTCTACCGGTGGAACGAGGACGTCGACTTGGTGGCGGGCATGGGACTCGGTGCCTACCGTTTCTCGCTCGAATGGAGTCGGATCGAGCCGGCCGAGGGCGAGTTCTCCCTGGCGGCACTGGACTACTACCGGCGAATCTGCGCAGCACTGCGGGAGCGAAACGTCGCACCGGTCGTCACCTTCCATCACTTCACCACCCCGACCTGGCTGACCGCACGGGGGGGCTGGGAGGCTGCTGACGCCCCGGAGAAGTTCGCCCGCTTCGTTGCCCGGGCCACCTCGCACTTCGGTGACCTCATCGGATGGGCCTGCACCATCAACGAACTCAACCTCATCGGAGTGATGGGCTACGCCCTCGGATCCTCACCTCCCGGGGTGAAAGATGACTTCGGCCGCCACCTGGCGGTGAACGAGGCCATCGTGCGCGGCCATCGACTGGCCGTCGACGCCCTCCGTTCGGGGCCTGGACAGTTTCCCGTCGGGTTCACACTGTCGATGGACGAAATGGTGGCTGATCCCGGAGGCGAGGAGGTGCTCGAAGCGGCCCAGGAGATCCTGGAGGACCGTTTCATGCGGGCCACCGAAGGCGACGACTTCATGGGGGTGCAGTGCTACTCCCGTGTGCACTTCGGACCCGAGGGCCAAGCTCCCAACGAACCCGGGGTCCCGCTAACCCAGATGGGATACGAGTACTGGCCACAAGGGGTCGAACACTGTGCCCGACGGGCCGCAGCCATCACCGGGATCCCGGTGCTCCTCACCGAGAGCGGGATCGCCACCGAGGACGACACCGAGCGGATTGCCTACATCTCCGAGGCACTGCGGGGCGTGCGCCGAGCGCTCGACGACGGCGTGGATATCCGCGGGTACTTCGTGTGGAGCCTGCTCGACAACTACGAGTGGTCGCACGGGTTCGGACCGAGGTTCGGACTCCACAGTGTCGACCGGCAGACCTTCGAGCGCCGCCCCAAGCCGAGCGCCGCGTGGTACAGCGCCGTGGCAAGGAGCAACAGCCTGGTGGCTCCCGGGGCCTGAGGCGGTACACCGGCACCTCCGGGCCGCGTCGTCACTGACAACCAGGCTCTGGACCGTCGTTCCGCCACTCGACTTCGCTACAGCTCCCGTTGGGCTACGTTCCAGTCGGTGAGCTCCACCGTCCCCGGGTCAGTCCTCATCACGGGCAGCGACGACCTCGAGGCTTTGTGCGACCAGATCAGTGCCGAGCAGTTCTACGCGCTCGACACCGAGTTCCACACCGAGCGGACCTACTGGCCAAAACTCGCGCTGATCCAACTGGGATGGAAGGACAAGGTCGCTCTGGTTGACCCCTTGGCGGTCGATCCCTCGCCGCTCGCTCGCCTGTTCGGCGGTTCCGGCGTGGCCGTCGCCCACGCGGCCGGCCAGGACCTCGATGTGCTGCGCACCGCCTGCGGTGTGGCGCCGTCCGCCGTGTTCGACACACAGATCGCCGCCGGGTTTCTGGGTATGTCCTCGCCCTCACTGGCGAGACTCGTCGAACAGGTCCTCGGAATCCTCCTCCCGAAGACCGACCAGCTGTCCGATTGGCTACACCGACCCCTGCCCCCCGAGCAGCTCACCTACGCCGAGGGTGATGTCCGCTACCTGTTGGATCTGCGCTCCACCATGGTGACCCTCCTCGAAGATCGGGGCAGGCTCGACTGGGCCACCGAGGAGTGCAGTCAGGTGCTCGCCGGGCGTCGCCGGGACGTCGTTCCCGAAGAAGCCTGGTGGAAGGCCGGGAACGTCCGGAAGCTCACCGGTCGGTCACGAGGAGTCGCCCAGGAGGTGGCAGCTTGGCGCGAGCGAACGGCGGCCGAACTGGACCGGCCCCGGAGGAGCGTGCTCTCGGATCTGGCGATCCTCACCATCGCCCAGCGGCCGCCGAGGAGCCGACACGAACTCGAGCGACTCCGAGGGGTGGACGCCCGGCATCTGGCCAAAGGAGCGGGCGCCGCCATTCTCGAGGCGGTCGAGCGTGGTCGCACGCTGTCTGCCGAGGAGTTGCGCCTTCCGCCTGAAGTAGACGACTCGAGGGCCTCCCCCGCCGCCGTGGCCGTGTGCACCGGCCTGGTGCGCCAGATCGCCGATGACTTGCAGTTCGACACCACCTTGCTGGCCACCCGCGCGGACATTGCCCAGCTGGTGACCGGCGAACCCAGCCGACTCGACCAGGGCTGGCGCGGGTCCATCGCCGGCGAACCCCTTCGGCGCCTGCTCGCCGGCGAGGCCGCCGCCGCCTTCGAATCGGACGGACGGCTGGTGCTCGAGCCCCGCTCGGCGGCCGACTGAACCACCGCATCAGGTCGAAGTAGGCCCAGCGGCGGGGTGCTGGGCCCTCTGCCCTACCGATCTCGCCGCCCACCCCCCTCCAGCGGGCCGCCGTTCGTTGCTGCGGAGGCCTACCAGAGGCCCCCGAGGCCGATGTCGACAGCCTTGGCGACCGGAAGCGAGGCCGTCGGCATCGGATGGTCGCGATGGCTCCTCACTGCCCGCATCTCCATGAGATCGTCGAGATCAGCAGGGAGGAATCGGGTCCGTTGCGCATAGCTGTGTCGGTCGGTCCAACCACCGGGATCACCGTGGTGATAGCGGAGCGGCGCATAGATCTGCAGATGCTTCCGGGCCCGGGTGAGCGCCACGTAGAAGAGTCGTCGCTCCTCGTCGACACCCTCGGCGCTCCCGGTCGCCAGATCCGAGGGAAAGGCCCCGTCGGCGGCGTGGATGAGGTGCACCACATTCCACTCACCCCCCTTGGCGGAATGGACGGTGGACAACGTGAGCCAGTCATCATCGAGGGATGGCGACCCGGCCAGATCTCCGGTCGACGACGGTGGATCCAGGGTGAGGTCGGCCAGAAACGCGTCGATTCCGGTGGACTCGGAAGCCAGTCCGGCCAGCGCGTCGAAATCGGCCAGACGTGCGTCGGGATGGTCGTAGCTCCGCCTGATCATCGGCTCCAAGACGCTCCGGAGCACCTCGACTCTGGCCCCCACGGGGAGGTCCTCCTGGCGACAGCGGCTGAGGCCATCGGCCAGGGCACAGAGGTCGGACCCCGAACCACGGTTCGACCCACCGCCCAGCGGGGAGGCGCAGAACCGGTCGAGGGGGTTCGGCGAAACAAATCCCGCTTCCCACACGCCGAGCTCCTCCATCCTGCGCCGGGCCGACTTGGGTCCGACGCCCTCGGCCAGTTGGAGCACCCTCAGCCAGGCCAACTCGTCCCAGGGGTTCGCCACCACCCGCAGTCCGGACAGCAGATCGCGGACGTGTGCGGCTTCGAGGAATCGGAGGCCGCCATATTTGACGAAGGGGATACCCCTACGTCCGAGCTCGACTTCGAGAAGATCACTGTGGTGTGCGGTTCTGAACAGCACCACCTGATCCCTGAGCGCCGTGCCTGCCTCATAGTGCTCGAGAATGGTCGTGCACACGGCGTCCGCCTGACACTGCTGGTCCTCACAGGTCGCCAGCACCGGTCGGACCCCTCCGGCCTGGTCGGTCCACAGTTGCTTTCGGTGCCCCTCGCCGGACTCGGCGATCACTGCGTTGGCCAGGTCCAATATTGGGGTACTGGATCGGTAGTTCTGCTCCAGCGTGATCGTGGTGGCGCCGGGGAAGTGCAGGGGGAAGTCCAAGATGTTTCGCACGGAGGCAGCCCGGAACGAGTAGATCGCCTGGGCATCGTCGCCGACCACGGTGAGTCGGGAATCGACAGACCTGAGCGCCCGCAGAACCTCGGCCTGCACGATGCTGGTGTCCTGGTACTCGTCGACCAGCACGTGATCGAACATCGACGCCAGGAACTGGCCCACGTCAGGATCGAGGACCGCAGCCCGCCAGTAGAGCAGGAGGTCATCGAAGTCGAGTAGCTGCTGGGACCGTTTCCGCTCGGTGTACTCCGTGAAGATGACCCGGAGGCCTTCGATGTCCTCGGTGCACCAGGGGAACACCTGGGCTACCGTCGCCTCCACACTCATCTGGGAGCTGACCACACGCGAGTACACGGCGGCCACCGTGGACGTCTGCGGGAAGCGGCGCTTTCGGTCTGCCGCGATGGGCGACCGCAGAAGGGCGAAGAGATCATGGGCATCACCCTGATCCATGACCGTGAAGCCCTCCCCCAGCCCGAGGGAGGCTCGGTAACGACGCAGGATCCGGTGGGCCACCGAGTGAAAGGTCCCCGCTTCGACCCGTTTGGCCGTGTCCATACCGACCAAGTGCCCGGTACGACGAACGAGCTCGGCTGCCGCCCGACGGCTGAAGGTGACCAGCAGGATTCGCTCCGGTGGCACCCCCTCGTCGAGAAGTCGGGCCACTCTGCTGACCAGGGTGCGAGTCTTGCCCGTACCGGCACCGGCGATGATGCGGAGGGGGCCGCCGTCGTGCTCGACTGCCTGTCGCTGCTCGGCGTTCAGACCCTGAGCCCACACGGGGGCGGGAGCCTCGACAGAACTCGACATCCCCTCAGGGTACTCCACCCTACGAACACACGTTCGATCCGCTCCGAGCCCGCCCTGCGAACCACGGAACTGAACTCACCCACGGCTGCATGGCGTCCATCGCCGGTCGGCCAGCCGCCGGAAACGGGCTGCGGCGGGTACGGTCTCCGACCAGGCACATCATGAGGAGGCGAGGGTGTACGCAATCGTGACGACGGTCAAGGTCGAGAACCCGGAGGCATCGCGCCACGACCTCCAGGCTGCTCGCGTCCCGCTTCTGCAGCGTGCACCTGGGATGGTCAACGCCTACTGGCTCGAGCCGCTCAACGGGATTGGGATGAGTGTGATCATCTTCGAGAGCAAGGAGGCGGTAGACGCCGCTTTCGCCTACCCGGTGCCCCCATTGCCCGGGGTGGATGTGCTGACGAAGGAAGTGCGCGAGGTGTTCGCCTCGGTATGAATCTCGATCAGTAGTGGTTGGGTCGGCTGCTAGCGCAAGCTCGGCCGGCGATTGCTTCTTCGCTCCCCGCTTGCTACCACTGTCTCGTGGCCCTGATTACGACGGTCGAGGATCCCCGAAGTAGCGAGGTCCAAGACGTGCTGAAGGCACACCTAGCCTTCACGAACTCGGTTACACCGCCCGAAGGGGTCTTTGCTCTCGACACGTCCGGTCTCGTGGAGCCGTCGGTCATCGTGCTCGGCGCCCGTCACGACGGTGCGCTGGTGGGAATCGGGGCCATCAAGACGCTGGAAGCAGGACGCGCCGAGCTGAAATCAATGCATACGCTCGAGTCGTGGCGCGGACGTGGAGTTGCCAGGTTCCTGGTGGAGAGTCTGATCGCTCTGGCGCGGGGCCGGGGGTGTAGGACGCTGCTCCTGGAGACGGGGGCGATGGATGCCTTCGCCCCTGCCCGGGCCCTCTACCTGGACTGTGGGTTCTCACCGTGTGAGCGGTTTGGGGAGTACGTCGATAGCCAGACGAGCGTCTGCATGGCCCTGGATCTCACCGTAGGCGGAGGCTGAGAGCCTCGCTCTGCCTTCACATGAACGGTGAGGGCCCCCTACTGCTCGGTCGTCCGGCGAGGACCTGCGCCCGCCCTGCTACCACCCTCGGGCCACTTGGCGGCTACCGACCGTTGCGCTCGCGATGCCTACACCCCGGCCAGCAACAGGGTCGACGCTGGCCTTCTTCCAGCTCCTCTTGGGTTCGGCGAATACGTCGCTCTCGGGTCGTCTCTTGCTTCGCATCCTCCACCCAGCAGATGAACTCGTTGCGAGCAAGAGGCGTGATGTCCTTCCAGGCGTGCAGGGCTGCCTCATTGATGACCAGAGCCTGGCGCAGGTCTCCTGGCAGTCTGTGAACGACCCCTCCCGGCACCTTCGAGTTGCTCACCGCAGTCACCGTACCTCCAGCCGAGAGCCCTTCACCCTCAACGTCACTAACTGCTCGGTACCAGATAGCCACCGTCACAGCGATAGCCCTGGGTCTTGCCACTCACTGGCGGGTCATCGGACCGCACGAACTGCCCCTTGACGATCTTTGCCACCAGGTAGCAGGTAGCCGGTGTGCCGGCGGCCGGATTGGAGGTCGCCAAGAGTCCCGATGCGTTGAAGGATGTGATCTTGCGCAGCTGCTGTTGCAGCGACCCCTGCGTCGGGTTCTTGCCGGCAGCCTTCAGGGCCTGGGCGAACAGCTGTGCGTTGGCCCACCCCGCCAACGTGTAGTAATCCGGCTTGAATCCTGGCGAGACCTTCTGCACCCACTTCAAGAAGGTCCCGACGGCGGGAATGAGGGGCGCATCCTCTCCGAGAAACAGGGCGTTGGGCATCTCGACGTTGCTCCCGTTGGCCGCCGCCGGGCCGCCGGCCGAGGCGACCAGCTCATTGCTGTAGGCCGCCGTCCCGATGACCAGCTTCGGATGGAAGTTCTGTTGGGTCAGTGCCTTGAGGAGCGCGCCGGCGTAGTTCTGGGGGAGCTGGTCGATGAAGACCAGTTGCACCCCTGCATTGCGCATGGCGATGACGTTCTGATTGAAGTCCGTCTGGGTGATGGGCACCGTAGCGAAGTAGGTGATCTTGTAGCCGGCCCGGAGGAGGGTCGGCTTCTCCTTCTTCCAGGTGGCCAAAGCCGACCCGTACGTGGAGGCCAGCACGGCAGTGTGCTTCACCTGCTTGGGGTACTTCCGGCCGAAGTAGCTGACGGCTCCGGTCGGCCAGCCCTTGCCTATGGGATTGGCACTGTACGAATTGGGCAGCTGGGCGAGGGCCGGGTCGAGGGTCGTGGAGACATCCGGGTAGCCGGGGTTCTGAGCCAGCACCGACTCCCCGAAGCTGTCCTCGAGGGAGAAGCTGCCCACCAGGGCGAAGTCGTTCTGAACGGCACTCTGGGTCAGCTGCTTGTTCTTGGAGCCGGTGAATTGATCGTCCTGGGCGTCCACCACAAGTTTCCGTCCGTTGATCCCCCCTTGTGAGTTGACATAGGCCGCATAGGCTTTCGTCCCTACGATTGAGCCCGTAAACAGGCCCAATGATTCGGTGGACACGTTCCCCACCGTGACCGTCGACGCGGTGAGGCCGGCCGTCGATTTGAAGGCCGATGCCGGCACTGGAGCCCGGCTGGTCGAGCCGGACGTCGCTGCTCCTGCGCCCGACGCTGGAGCGCCGGCGAAGGCGATGACCGCCACGAGCCACACGACGGCCACCCGGCCCGGCCAACACCGAAGGTACCTGGATCCCATAGCTTCCCCCTGATATGAGGCCGCACAACGTAGGGTCGGTTCGCCACTGGCCTCTCGCGTGTCCCCGGCAGCCTGTTCTGAGCAGGTATACACCCTTCCGGTCCCCGGGAGACGTTCGCGCCAGCTAACCGGCGCGGTGGCTCGATCGACCCCCGTTTCAGACGGGGCGGCGATGCCGGGACCGTTGACCGAAGCCGAGCACGGGGAGGATGGTCGACGGGATCAGTTGCGCTTCGAAGGAGGCGTCAGCCGACTGGCCTGAACGTCACGGGGAGGCTTGTCGGTGAACGAAAGGTCATGCCCCGGATGTGTGGATCACCAGCTCCGAGGTCGAGCTCGAGGTCCGTAAACCGGTCCATCAGCACGTTGAGCATGACCTCGGTCTCGATGCGGGCCAGGTGCATGCCCAGACACATGTGGGGTCCGGCGGCAAAAGCGATGTGAGGCTGCGAGGTTCGGTGGATATCGAAGACATCAGGACGGTCCCAACGGGACTCGTCGCGATTGGCAGAGCCGATCACCGGAGACACGGTCGCTCCCTCGCTGATCGTCCGCCCACCCAACTCCACGTCGCGCACGGCGAAGCGGGCCACCATCGTCAGCGGCGTTTCGTACCGCAGCCCCTCTTCGATCGCTCTCGGCACCAGGTCACGGTGCTCACGAACTTGTGCAAACTGGTCCTGGTGGGTGAGTAGGAGAAAAAGGAGGTTGCCTGAGGATCGGAACGTGGTCTCGATACCGGCAGGGAGCAAGAGTCGCAGAAACGAGCAGATGGCTTCATCGGTCAACCGCTCCCCGTCCACCTCGGCTGTCACCAGGTCGCTGATCACGTCCTCTGCCGGCGTGGTGCGACGTTGGTCGATCAGATCCTGAAAGTAGTCACGTAGCTCCATGGAGGCGGCAAACCCGGCCTCCATTTCACCGGCGATTCCGATCAACCGGATGGAGAGCTCCCGGAACCTCTCGAGATCATCTACAGGTAGCCCAAGGATCGCGGCAATGACCCGGGTCGGGAACTCATAGGTCAGCGCCTGCACCAGATCAGCGGAACCCTCGTCCGCAATACCGTCGAGCAGTTGGTGACAGACCGGTGCGATGACTTCAGGCTCCCATCGTCGGAGTGACTTCTCCTTGAACGCATGGGCTACCAGGCTCCGGTGAGCTCGGTGGGCCGGGCCATCCATGCCCAGAATGGTCTCGCCAAAGATGAGGCCGATGGTGTCGTTGTGACCGGCTGAGTTGAATGACTTCGTTTCACGGAACACACGGGATACGTCCTCGTACCTGAACACCGACCACTGCTCGTCGGGCAAGAACTCGGCCGGGAGGTGGGTGAGGTCCATCAAGGTGCCCGGCATCACGGGTTCCTCGGCCCGCCGGCGGGCGAACTCCGGGTACGGATCTCTCGCCGTTCCGGCAACCACCTCGAATGCTGCAAAGGGGTCGCTGTCTTCGTTGGCGTGGGCCATGTTTACAAACACTAGCCAATCTGTAATGGTCATGTCAGCAAGGCTGCACAGGAGGAAGCGATGGACGACGTAACCCAGAAGGTGATCGACGGCACGGCATGGCGGGAGTTTTGCGACCTTCTCGCCGACGCCGGCGAGTCTGTCCTGGCGGACGGCAACCCGGAGAACCCGCTCGATCGTGCCGAAGGGTTTCGCATGTTGACCAGGCTGTTGCGAGGGGCGCTGGAGACGCACCTCGAGCACTTCCACGCCGACTATCCCGAGCTCATCTGCACGTGCCACGAGACGATCAAGATCGTCGGCGAGAACCCCGACAACCACTATCTAGGGGCGACGCTCGATGGTGAGTACGACTACCGCATCTGGGGGACCCGGGGCGAGGCCAAATGGATCAGCTTCAACCTGTTCTCGGGGGCGGGGTTCGGAGGCGGCGGTCCAGGGACCGGTGCCACTCTGCACGAGGAGCAGATGCAGATCGAGTCCGACGGCACCTTCGAGGTCATCATCTCCCAACGTGAGCATTCGGGGAATTGGTTGCGCTCGGAACCTGAGACACGGTCCCTGGCCCTCCGACAGACATTCCTCGACAAGCGCCATCAGGAGCATGCTGAACTGCATATCGAGCGAATCGGGGCCGAAGGTTCGACGCCGGAGCCGCTCACTCCTGAGGACCTCTACCGATCACTGATCATTGCCGGCCACTACGTGAAGGCGGTATCGGCCATCGGTGCCCAGTGGGCGGTGCGCCAATCGAACTGGCCCAATGAATTTACCGATGCGGCTGAGGACGATCTCACCGACAAGTTCAAGGATCCCCAGATCAAGTGGCACCAGGCCTACTTCGATCTAGATGAGGACGAGGCGCTGTTAATCGACGTGATGCCCCCGGCCTGTGACTACTGGATGTTCGCCCTCCACAACCACTGGATGGAAACACTGGACTACGTCCACCACCAGGCCACCCTCAACTGCCATTCTGCTGAGCTCGAGCCCGATGGCAGCGTTCAGTTCGTCGTTGCGCACCGGGATCCTGGCCTGCCCAACTGGCTCGATACCGCGGGACATTCTCGAGGAACGGTGGGCGTGCGATGGGTCGGGCCAGACGTGGACGATGTCCTGCCTGCGACCCGAGTGGTCAAGCTCGCAGAACTGGGCTGACCGGGATCGCGGGACCGAGCCGAGCCAGCTCACGATGGCGGTGGGGATCCTTGGGAGAGGCCGCGACAACTCCCCCCGCTGCTATCAGGCGGCGTGGCTCCAGCGCCCAGGGTGGACCTGAAGTACTCAATCGTGTACCGACCCATCGACGAGTGGCCGAAGGACTTCAGGAGCTCGATGAGGTCCCGGGCAGGGGTACGCGTCCGATGGAACGGAGGTACTCGACCGTGTCACGCAGCGTCTCCACCACTGGTCGGTAGCTGACTCCCAGCTCACCCAACGTCTGGGAGTCGTCGGTCGGCACCCAGCTGGTCATGATGAGAGCGACCTCTTCAGATAGGGGTATGTCTACCTGCTCGCCGCGCTCCCGCTGCGCATCGAACTCCCGCCCGAGAGCAACCATCTGGTCCACACTCACCTCCTCACGGAGCACCTCCACTCCTGCCGCCTCGCCCAGCCGATCAGTCCACTCGATCCACGAGAGGTACTGTCCGCCGGCTAGATAACGCCTGGGACCTCGGCCGGGCTCGATGGCCCTGGTCAGCAACTCGGCGACATCTCGGACATCGATGATCCCCGTGCCTCCGGGGGGTGCCAGCATCATGGATTCCAACGCGCTGATCACGGCGAAGAAGCTGCCCTCGAGGTGAGGGGATGTGGGCCCGTAGACGCCCCCCAGGAGGAAACTCGTGATCGGAGCACCTTCGGCTTGTTTGGCCCGGACGAAACGCTCCACCTCTTTTTTTGACGCGTCGTAGGCGGACAGCGGTGGGGCCAGCGCGGACGTCGGGGTCACCGTCGACGCCGTGGAGGGGAGGTACACGGTGGCCGTGGAGGTGTAGACGACGGGATCGAGACCATGGTCCACCGCCTCACCCAGGACGGTCTTGCTGCCAATGACGTTCACATCGGAGGAGGTGCTGGAGCCGAGAGGGATCGATGCCGCCGCATGTACCACCGCGTCACACCCATCGAGCGCAGCAACGACTGAGTCGGAGTCCGTAACATCGCCCTGAACGATCTCGGCCTCGACACCGTGCGGTCCGAGGATGGAGCCCACCCGCTCTGGACTCCGGGCGAAGACCCTCACGTCATGTCCGTGCCGGACCAGGGCCGCGACCGTATGCGAGCCGATGAAGCCGGTTCCCCCCGTCACCAGAACCTTCATCGGAAGCCACCCTCGTCACCGGGCACAACTGGGGTCAAGGATCTACCGGCGAGAGAACCGCCGGTGAAGGCGAGTCCGGAAGGGCCCTGGTCGGTGACGCGGTCCGCTCCCATATCCCCTCAGACCGGTTTGGTGGAACGGACTCAGATGGTGCCCACGCCGGCGGCCTCATTCTGCTTGCGCCATTCCTCGCGGGACATCCTGGTCGTATCCACATCACTGGCCTGCGCCCGAAGCGCCCCGACGGTGGCCTGGTCTCTCGGGGTGTGGGCGAACGGATCCCAGCTGTAGAACCGGCAGGCGTTCTCCCAGGTGATCTTGTGGATCTCCTCATCGCTGCACCCCGCGTCCTGGAGCTCCTTCCAGGCGAACTCGGGCGACTCCGGCCAGGTGGTGTCGGTGTGGGGGTAGTCGCACTCCCAGGCGATCCCGTCGATGCCGATCCGGTCCCGCAGGAGGAGCCCCGAGGGGTCGGTGATGTAGCAGGCCAGGATGTGCTCACGGAAGACCTCGGAGGGCAGCTTCCCGCCGAAGTCGCTGTGGAGCCACTCCTGGTTGGAGAAGTGCCGGTCGATCCGGTCGAAGTAGAAGGGGATCCAGCCGATGCCACCCTCCGACAGGGCCACCTTGAGGTCCGGGAATCGCCGCAGGGTGGGCCCGAAGAGCAGATCCTGGGCGGTGATGGCGCTGATCTGGCAGGCCAGCACCATCAGGTGGTCGACCGGGGCCTCCTCGGGTCGCTGGATCACGGCGAACCCGGCCCCGATGTGCAGGGAGAGCACCATGTTCTCCTCACTCAGCGCCGCGAACATCGGATCCCAGTAGCCGGACAGGAAGCTCGGGAACCCTTGCACGTGAGGAGTCTCGAGGAAGCTGATCGACCGACACCCCTTCTTGGCGATGCGGTGGATCTCGGTGACGGCGGCCTCGACATCCCACATGGGGACGATGCCCAGCGGAATGAAGCGGCCCGGGATAGGTCCCGCACCACTCGTCGATGGCCCAGTCGTTGTAGGCCTGGAGCATGACGAGGGCGATCTCCTTGTCGGTCGACTCGGCGAACGTCCGAGCGTTCCATCCGGCCATGGTCGGGAAGCACATGGAGCCGAGGACGCCGTTGGCGTTCATGTCCCGCACCCGCTCGTGCACGTCGAAACAGCCCGGCCGGAGCTCGGTGTAGGTGCCCGGGTTGAATCCCCACTCCGCAGACGGCCAGCCGACGGTGGCCGCCATGCCGAACGACGTGCTCGTCTTCTCCCCCTGGAACACCCACTGGTCGATGCCGTCCTCGTGGACCACCTTCGGGGCATCGGCCAGCCACTTCTTCGGCACGTGGTTGGTGAACATGGCCGGGGGCTCAATCATGTGGTCATCGATGCTGACCAGGATCATGTCGTCGAGATTCATTGCGGTGCTCTCCCTTTCGCCGGCGCTGCCTCGGCACGCCTCGGGATGTCGGCCGCGGCGCCTAGATGGACCCTATTCGGATCCGAGCCGTGTTGCCGCCTGAGGTGGTTTGCGGTGACCTCGGGTAGGCCGACTGGCTAAGGAGACATTGGCGCCTTCGTAGCTCGTTCCCAGGCTCTTCGTTCCCCAACCGGAAGGAAGCCGCCTCCTTGTTTGTCCCACCCAAAACATGAGCCCCTACGAACCGGCACCGGTCAGGGAAACGGTTTTCTGGTCCTGATCTGATGGGGAGTTAG
The DNA here is from genome assembly GCA_963817985.1 of uncultured Acidimicrobiaceae bacterium. Taxonomy (GTDB): domain Bacteria; phylum Actinomycetota; class Acidimicrobiia; order Acidimicrobiales; family RAAP-2; genus Bog-756. The sequence goes on from CAWFQI010000022.1 coordinate 118,847, forward strand.
CCCCCACAGTCGAGATGGCTACTGGGACCCGTGGACGGATCCAGCCGGCGCAACGTACTTCCCGTCCAGCCGAGGTCTTTTCAGGTGTTTTATTTTCGTGAAGTTCACTAGCAGCACCAGCAGCAGAAGGAACAGGGCATTGACCACCTTGCGGACTTTCATCGCTCATCTCGGTGAAGTTGATCGCGCTGGCGGAATCACGCCACCTCGCTCCTTGCCGCTCGAGGCGCTCCCGCAGATTCCTCTGTTGCGCGTCAATATTTAGTTAAGTGGCGCGGGCAACCCTCTTCAAGAAGGGGGGTGAGGCCTTCGAAGGGAATGCGTTGTTCGGAAACGCTCCGGCAGGGTTCGTTGTGGGCGTAAGTACTCTGACGATTGACCAGGGTGAGGTTCTTCATCGAAATGCCGGACTGCTGGGCCAAGGCCATTGTGGAGTTGAGCACAGCCTGCCCTCCCAATCGCGCCCCGAAGGCATACATCAGCAGAGTCTTGGGCAGTGCGTGGCCCATAGTCGCATGCACGTCGAGCACGCTCTGGGCTGGATTGGCATTCCCGTTGGCCACCGCCCCGGTGTCATCGGTGAGCCGCTGCGGGAAGTACCACTCGGTGCCATCGGCATTGTGGATTCCTTCACCCGAGAACATCGTGGCGAAGCGACGAATGGGCGTGAGGGCTCCTCGCCCGTTCCACCCGTGAACGGGGCCTGCCGTGGCGATCCCCTGGCCCAGGTGGGCTTGGGCAGCGATCAGGCTTGGCGGCGAAGTGGCAACATTGAGGGCGTAACCGAACTGGCCGAGGTTCGTCACGGGCACCGGTGGCACGATGGTCGATGGCAGGAGCCCCGACGTCTGCCCTAGGGAGGTTGCATTCGGGTCCTGGTACGCGGATGCCGACCCCGTGGCTTGGAACAACCCTGAATAAGGGGCGGTGATGCCGCCGAACGAGAGCCAGGGTGACGAGCCTGCGTTGTCAAGGGCCTGGAGATCCTGTGTTGCTGCTTGTGCCGTGATTGGAACCGGGCTGCTGGCTCCATCGATGTACACGAGTCCGGAAAGATCGACCGCTCCGGCCCTTCCGCCGAAGTTCCAGGTCGCATAGGCGGTGACCACCGATCCACCTAGCGAGTGACCTCCGAGAACGACGCGACCGCCCAGCTTCTTGGCCGCAGTGATCACTACGTGGAGGTCCTGCACGGCGACGTTCATTCCCCATTGACTCGCGAAGGTGACACTGGAGTTGGGGATCAGCTGAAAGTGATGAGTGATGCTCGGGTTCTTCAAATAGCCGAGGTAGTAGTCGTACAGCTGGGTGGTCGTCACCTTGTGGTTCTTGTACAGATTCAGCTCGGACTGGTCTTCCAGCAGATTCTCCCGGCGCTCCACCGACCACACCTGCCAACCGGTGACCTTCGAGACAATCCACTTGGCCAGTGGGACGAAGTAGGTGGCCCCGGCGGACGTGCCCGGTTCCAACACCAAGATGTTCTTCGCACTACTCGGTCCAACCTTGATGACTCCCACCTTGTTGTCCTTGGCGGGGGTCCCAGGAGAAGCGAAACTGTTCATCCAGGTGACTCGAAGAGGGGAGGCTGACGCCGTGGAAGCATCGGCGGGATGCGAGTCCATCACGAGGCTCAAGACCAGCACGGCGATCATCACCGCACCGATCGAGAGACAGATGGGCCGCTTCATCCTGTGGCTGACCATCTGAACGGTTTAGCACTGCCCACGGAAAGTGAGCGGGTCAGAAATTCGATTCATTCGAATCAGCGATGACCACCTTGGTTGCTGCTTCGCTACGGGCCACCCGATTCTCGATCCAGTGGGTACGGGACCCACCTTCATCGGTCGTCAGGCATTCGGCGCATGCGAGTGGACCTCATTGAGGGCATCCTTGTAAGCCACTCTCTGATGATGGCTGGGCGTGCAAGTCGAGCAAGCCATCACCTGAGCTTGTGCGGCGGCGGAGATCGCTCGGCGCGACATGAGTGGTCGTCGGAGTGTTGTCTTGCAACCGACCATGCAACGGGCTCAGTTCGCAACCTTCCTCGTTATTTCCACCGGGACATACTCGGGGTCCGATTCGTCGCGCATGGACAACCGCCACCGGCAGCAGACATGGTCCTTGCTTACCCGCGGCGGGATGGCCAGAATCTCGACCTTCATGTTCGGGTTGTACATCTTGGCGGTCTCGATAATCGAGGCAGGGCAGGTCACGTGAGCTGACTTCTCCGCGATGTCGGGGCGGCCGAGCGATTCCCATTGGTCGACCTGAATGCATTTGTTGAACGTCATGATTCCGACATCTGGTTCCGGCATCTCGAACGTCAGATCGAAGGCCTTGCCAGGAAAGGACGAGGCGTCAACCTGGATGTCCTTCATGAAGGCCTCGACCGTGCCGTCTCCGACCTTCATCCATCGCGCCTTGAGATCGCGGACTGCCGGCAGCACAGTTTCACTCCAGAGACCCCACTGGATGTCGAACATGGCGTCGAGCCCGTAGCGGATCACGATGTCCCCGGCCCACCCCTCGATGGCGGTGAGCAGATATTCGTGGCTGCCCAACGCCCATTTGACGAGCTTCTCCTTTGACGAAGCGACGTCGATCATCTCGGCCCGGAACGGGTTGATCGTGACGACGCCACCCTCCTCCTTCCGTGCGGCAATTTCGTCGGCTACTTCCGCCGCCAACCCCTCGGCCCCGAGGCCGGGATCTCCATCCACTCCTCGAGCATGTGCTGTAGCTGCGGCAGGACGATGGTCTGCCATGCCTCCGATTGGATCTCCGCCATCAGATCGGGCCATAACGCCTGGCCACCTCGTCGGCCCACGCTTCCACGCACACTCGGTAGTATTCGTCACTCATGGCAATCATGTTGATGAGGGCCTGGTTCGAGAAGTCCGAGAACCGAAGATCGGCCTTGAACGGACCGCTGTAGTCGGGAAGCTCTGCACTGGAATCAGCTCTGATCTGAGCTCGTGTGTCAGGGCCTGTTGGCTTGTGCATGCCGGGCGGATCGACCACTGGAAATTTCTTGAAGTTGTGTAGGTCGACAGGGATGTCCAACGGACTTGCCTACTTGGTGTTCCTCGTATTCCGCGCCAACCTTGCGGACCTCCAGAACCTTCTGGATGGTTTCGTCGGGGTCGGTCATGCAGAGCACCTCCTTGCCGTTTCTTCGAGGCGGCGTGCGAAACGGCTGTGAATCACCCGGGCCACGAAGTGGGGTTGGCTGCCTGAACCGAGACTAGCCGTTCGACTAGTTTGGTTCAAGCGCCTGTAGGGTGGGTGTCGTGGACCATGGCGCCGAGCACGTCGCGGTCGGCGAACTGGACGTGACCCCGCTGAGTGCAGCGCAGTCCCGCGTCGTCGCCGCCTCCCTCGAATTGTTCGCCCAGCAGGGAGTGGGCGGCACATCCCTCCAGATGATCGCTGACGCCATCGGGGTGACCAAGGCAGCCATCTACTTCCAGTTCAGGACCAAGGACGAGATCGTGTTGGCCGCGGCGGAGGACGAACTGGCCAAGCTCGAGGCCGTCATCGTCGCCGCGGAGGCAGAATCGACCTCGGCACGGCGACGAGAAGTACTGCTCGAGCGCATCGTCGATCTGTCCGTCGATCGCCGTCGGACGGTGAGTGTGATACTCAGCGACCCCGTTGTGCTGCGCTTCTTCACGAACCATGTCCGCTATCGAGCAGTAGTCGACCGCCTGACGGACCTCCTCATCGGTCCCGGGATCGGCGCTGACGGACATCTTCAGACCGCAATGTTCATGGCTGCAATCAGCGGAGCCGTGATGCATCCAATGGTAACCGGACTTTGACGACAACACCCTACGAAGGCAGCTACTTCAGTTGGTGCGACGGTTCAACTGATCCGCCCACCCAAGCGTGAGGAGAGTGACCACCTCATCCCAGCAACTGTCACCTTCCAGCCCGATCCACGAATCTTTTGCCGCCGTCGACTGAGCAGAGGGAGCATCTCGACATTTATTCAGTTCTTCGCCTTCTACGGCTTTATCTTCCTATTCCTGACAATATCTGCAGCTCATTCGCAGGGGACTCAGCCCTCGTTGCTGCGGTCAGCATGTTGCCCATGGCGATCACGATGATGCCGGTTTCCCGGGCATCGGCTCCACTTGCCGCCCGATTCGGCTCCCGCCAGATCTGGGCCGCGGGACTGTCCTGAATGCCGGTGCCTTGGTGATCTCGGCCAGGTCCACGCCGATACCTCGTATGAAGTGTTGGCTGTCGGCCTTCTCGTCCTCGGGGCCGGCATGGGTGCCACCATGACCCCGGCGACCAGTGCGACTACCTCGGCTCTGCCCAGGTCGCAGCAAGGAGTGGCCTCAGCCATGAATGACCTCTCTCGGGAGGTCGGTGGAGCTCTCGGGATCGCCGTGCTCGGAAGCACCCTTACTGGCGTGTACCGGAACCACCTCCGGCTTTCCTGGCATACTCCCTGCCCTGGCTGCCAAAGCTCAGGAATCCGTGGCGGTCGCAACACATGTTGGAGACCGAGTTGGGGTTCTCGCTGGCTCAGCCTTCATCAACGGCCTGCGGATTGCTTTCTATGCTGCGTCAGGTGCGATAATCCTCGCTGCGGTGGCAGTCATGGTCCTGCTGCCCCGTCGCGACCGATAGGCGAACTCGTGCCCGATTCAGGGGCCGCCGGTCGATTCTACCGGCCGTGTTGTCGCTCAGCCGGGGAAGAAGGTGATGCCGTGCCGGGCGGGAAGATCGCCGAGTTCGGTTGGCCCCGGTGGTTCCGTCTGCGGAAGCGTTTGCTCATCAGGGACTTCGACACCAGCCTCGGCAAAGTATTCCGTCATGGTGCCCGGAACGCCGACGACCAGGAACCGCACGTCGCTTCCTGACGTATTGATCGTCCCGTGCCAGGCATTCGGTGGGACCCAGACCGAGTCGCCGGGTTCTGCCGTGCAGAGGGTGGCGATCTCGCCGTTCTTGGCCGTGGTGATATCGAGTGATCCTTCGAGAACGTGAAACCACTCGCCGAACTCGTGCCGGTGAGGTGGCGGTCCTCCGCCCGGATCGGCCCGCACCGCGATGGCATCGATGGAGCGGCCGGTTGCGTCCGCTTCAAGCAGATTGGTGACGTGATTGCCCCCTTTCACCACTCGAATCCGTGCATCACCTCGGCGAGTGACGAGTATCGACTCCGATTCCGGATTCGATTCGATCATTTCGAAGTCCACCCTTCCCCCCTGAGGACCGACCGCCGTGGCAAGGGAGACCGCCTTGCCACCGAGCCTCCACCTTCGCCGATCATCGTATTTTGTCTCCCACCCTCACGACTAACTCAATCCCGCCGGGAGTGGGTCGGATGTCAAACAAGAGGGTCGTGCACTTCGGCGCCCACTGCCCTTTGCGCCATCGTGAAGGTCGACCAGGTCCACGGCTGGCTCCCATCGCCGCATCGGATCAACAGAAATCGAGCCAAAGGGCACGACTGTCCTGAGATAACACTGATTTGTGTTATCTCAGGTATTTATGTACGCTAGTTCTGTGCCGAGCGACGCAGAGATCACGTTTGCTGACCATGCAGGTCGCTTCTACGCCCGCCGCTACGGGATGGCGCCGATGGTCGGCCGAGCGATCGGCTATCTCGCCGTTTGCGATCCACGAGAACAGACCATTGCGGAGTTGGCCGACGCCCTACTGGCAAGCCGCAGCGCCATCGCCGGTGCGGTCAGCACGCTGGAGAATCTTGGGCTGATCCGACGCTCCAGGGCCGCAGGCGAGCGGATGGACCGCGTCTGCATCGACATGTCGTCCCAACGGGCGACGGGCTTCGACCTCTCCGAGTACGAGGAGCAGGGCGAGCTCGCCCGAGAAGGTCTCCGCCTGCTGGAAGGCACCCCGCCCGAACGCCGGGCGAACCTGTTGGAGTGGGCGGCGTTCGCCGACTTTCTGGTTGAGCGGCTTCCCGTACTGGAACAGGAATGGAAAGCGCGTCGAGAAGACCTGCGAGCTTCGGGCAAGATCGCCGAGCCGGCGGATCCCTATGGATCGGACGGGGCCCAGTGACCGGCCGCACGGGTGCACCGGGAGTCGAGGCCAGGGATGTCTGCAAGTCCTTCGGCAGTCACCTGGTACTCGACAGGGTCAGCCTGACTGCAGAGGAAGGCACGGTGCTGGCCCTCCTGGGGCCGAACGGAGCCGGCAAGACCACGATCGTGCGCATCTTGTCCACATTGATCCTCGCCGATTCCGGGACCATGCAGGTCGCCGGTCATGACGTGACGGGCGACCCGGACGGGGTGCGGGCTCGCATCGGCGTCACCGGCCAATTTTCGGCGGTCGACAACTTGCTCACCGGTGCCGAGAACCTCCAGCTCATGGCCGATCTGCGCCATCTCGGCCGCGACGCCGGCCGGCAGCGGGTCGCCCGGCTGCTTGAGCAGTTCGATCTCACGGACGCCGCCGACAAGCTGCTGTCGGTGTACTCGGGCGGTATGCGTCGTCGACTCGATCTCGCCATGACCCTCGTCGGCGAACCCCGGGTGATCTTCCTCGACGAGCCGACCACTGGCTTGGACCCGCGCAGCCGCCTGACGATGTGGGAGATCGTTCGCGAGCTCGCGGCTTCGGGTGTCACCGTCCTACTCACCACGCAAAATCTCGACGAGGCCGATGAGCTGGCAGACCGAATCGCCGTGCTTGACCAGGGGCGAATCGTCGCCGAAGGGACCCCAGATGAGTTGAAGCACCGGATTCCCGGTGGTCACATCAGGCTCCACTTCACGGATCCCGATCTGCTGCGGTCGGCTTCCGCGACTACTCCGGCGGGTGTTGTTGATCAAGACCAGCTGACCCTGCTGGTTCCGACGGGCGGCTCCGTGGACTCACTCCGTGAGCTACTCGACAATCTGCACAAGGCGCATGTCGCCGTCGAGCGGATCTCGATCCACACGCCCGACCTCGATGACGTCTTCCTCGCCGTCACCGGCATCAACGACAGGGAAGGACGGCTGGGCATAGCTGAGGACCTAACGCCCCGAGGAGTAACCGCGTCATGACTGCACTCGCCTACAGCGTCAGCGACTCGCGAGTCATGCTGCGTCGCAATCTCAAGCACCAACTGCGGTATCCGTCGATGACACTGATGCTCATCGGCATACCTATCGTATTGCTGCTCCTGTTTGTCTACGTGTTCGGCGGTCAGCTCGGCACCGGCCTCGGTGCACACCAGGGACGCAGCGCCTACCTGAACTTCGTCGTTCCGGGCTCCTGCTCGTCACCGTTGCTTCGGCGGTCCAGGGCACGTCGATCATGGTCGCCATGGACATGACCGGCGGTATCATCGACCGGTTCCGGACCATGGCCATTACCCGTGCTTCGGTCCTGACCGGCCACATGCTCGGCAGCCTGATCCAGACTCTGGCGGCAATGGCAGTTCTGTTCGGCGTCGCCTTCGCACTGGGGTTCCGCACAGCGGCTGGATTGCTCTCCTGGCTGGGAGCAATCGGGATCCTGGCGCTGTTTGCGTTCGCACTCATCTGGCTTGCCGTCGCACTCGGTCTGGCCGCCAAGAGTGTCGAGACGGCCAGCAACACCCCGATGATCCTCTTTCTGCTGGTGTTCCTGAGCAGCGCGTTCGTGCGTACACAGACGATGCCAGCCGGGCTTCGTCAGTTCTCCGAGTTCCAGCCGTTCACTCCGATCGTCGACACGGTGCGTGGGCTACTCACCGATACAGCGATTGGCGATCACGGCCTCGCGGCAATTGCGTGGAGCGTCGGGATCGCCTTGGCGTCGTACCTCTGGGCAATCCGCCTCTACAACCGAAGGCGAGCTGCCGATCCGGCGTGACCAGGTTTCTCCAAACACCGGGTCGATGGCGATATCGACCGTGGCCGACCGACGCGTATGGGCGTTTGGATAAGTCCTGGATCGCTTGTTCAGGACGATTCAAGGCGACGGGTCATGAGCAGGCCGCCGGTGCGTTGCCCGCCGGCCGCGCCTGCATCGGATACGTAAAACTCCGCTCCGATGAGGAGGGGATGTCGGAACGCAAGTTCTCTCTTCGGATCCATTTTGCCCCGCCACTCATCTGGCCATTCTGCCTCGGCAGTGAGGTCATCCAGGACTAGATGGCCTCCGGGGCAGATCAGGTCAACCACCATGTCGGTGATGCCCGGGTTTTCGGCGAGGTGCTCGACATATCCGCCATCAACGAACACAAGATCGAAAGGGGCCAGGGCGGGAAGGCAGTCCTGCCAGCGATCTGCAATCAACGTCACCCGACCATCTGTGCTCAGAAGGTCGCGGGCCGCGATGGCTCGCTGGTCCTCGACCTCAACTGTTACCAAGGTCGCCGATGAATCCATTCCCGACAGCAGCCAGGCAGAACCGACACCATAGGCTGTTCCAATCTCGGCGATTCGGCCTCCGACCCGGCCGGCGGCCAAGGTAGCAAGGACGGCCCCAACCCCTGGCGAGCAGGACGAAACGGCTCCATGAGCACCAAAGCCCGCAGCCTCGGCGACTCGAGAGGCATTCACGACCAACGGGGGCAAATGGATCGGATATTGCAGTGTGTCGTCAGTTACCACGCCATGGCCTCCCGACTATCCAGGACGACCCTACGTCCTGGTGCTCCTTGATCACCGGGATTGGGTCAGCTGAGTGCCGAACAGCTACGTGGGAAGTCGCTCGGTGAGTGTGACGACAACCTCGTCGCCTTCGGCCTTGCCAATCTTCTCCCGAATCTCTGACTTGATCGGGAGCTTGTGCGTACCGTCACCCAATGCCATGAAGGAACTCTGGAACGGTTGGCCGTCGACTGTTCCGCGAATCTTTACGAGACCCTTGGTTCCGAAGTACTCAGCCGAGCCATCCATCACGACATAGGTCCAGCCACCCTTGCTGGTGCTCTTTTGCATGGTTGCTCTGAAGGTCTTGTCCATGTCTTCGATTGTCCACCTCGAGCCGGGATTTTGTCGACCCCCTGAACTTCTGGGCCTCCGGGGCGAAAGTTCAGTAGCAGGCACCTTAATTTTAGGTCCCCCCAGGGAACGGCTCTGAGCTGGCCTTTCTTGCGGTCCCAACGGGCTCGGCCGTGTCCCAACCTTAAGAGGGCGGACCAGATCGTTCCGGCGTCTCCCAGCCGGTGCCGCGTTGCGGCACACATGAGGTCAGCGGCCAACACCTCCCCCGATTGGCTCAGTCGAGACTGAAGTTCGGGTTGTAGATCAAGCCCAGAATGCTGCCGTCAGGCGTCCGAACTGTTGCCGTGACGATGCCGTCGCCCACGTCGGTGACTGGGGTGTGCTCGGTGGAACCTGACGCCAAAGCCGTGGCAACAGCCTCCGCGACATCTGGGACTCCCCAGTAGACGAGGGCACCGTCCGCTGGATTGGCATCAGGCATCAGGGCCAACTCATAACCAGCAACGCTGAAACCCACATAGAAGGGCTGGTCAAAGTAGGGGTCGATGCCGAGTAGAGCGGTCCACCACTGCTTCGCCGAATCGAGATCCGGGGCCGGATAGATGACGGTGCGGAGTCCTTCAAGCGGGATTGACATGCGCTGATTGTCGCACCAGGTAGCTACATTTTTCATCCTGGCCCGAAGGAGGTACTCGCCGTGACCGTCCACGACCCCAAGGTGCTCAAGAACCGTCTGGAGCAGCTTGCCGAAGAACTGCCGTGCGAGGTGACCAGCCGCCCGATGATCGGAGGCTTCATCGGCTACGCCGACGGACGCAAATTCGTCTCGATCGAGGATCAGAAGAATTCCGAGCACCACACCAGCAGTCACCGTCAGCGCGAGGAGAGTTTGTCCCGAACACGTGAGGGTACAGGTAGTTCGGATCGCACTTGCGACCATTTCGTCCGAAGAGGTTCTCGTCGATGACCACTCGTTCTTGTTCGCACCGCTCTCGAAGCGCGGAATCACTGTCGAATCGACAGCAGATTGTGACCGTAGACGGAGCCTTTCGGGACGGCGTCGCTACCATTCGCCGAATTCGTTCGTGATCGGTGTGTCGAGAGGATTGCGTACGGCCATTACCACGAAGGAGTTGCCTGTCTCTTCGGGCCGAGTTTGGGGGTTCCTAGCCGACGGTCGTCGCTACGCAGACTGGGTGGTCGGTGCCAGCCACATTAGAGACGTAGACGCAGATTGGCCCCAAATCGGATCGATGTTCCATCACACCGTGGGGGTCTGGCCCTTCCATTTGAGGGATACAACCGTGGTCGAGGAGTGCGAAGTTGGTCGCCGTCTAGTTCTAGAAGCCCGGGCGCGGCCCTTCGGCAGGGCTCGAGTCGAGATCGTTCTCGAGGGGACGCCAACCGGGACCCGAGTCGTGATGTCTGAGGAAGCGCGTTCGCCCACTGTGGCGCGGTGGAGTAATCCAGTCCTGGCGCCGTTGGTCCACGTGCGCAACGTTGAAGCTCTCAGACGGCTCGCCGGGCTCTGTGCTGAGTCGGGTAGTTCGTCCCGGCAGGGTGACGCGAGCGTGTCCCGAGGCGGTCCCCTCTCTCCATCGACGTCTGAGGCAGTACTCGACAAGGAGCTCGCCGATTCATTCCCTGCGAGCGACCCGCCATCCAGTTGGGGCGGGATCACCTAAGCCGTTCCCAGTTCGGTTTTCGACTGAGACATCTCTACCGTCATGACATCGACATGGAGGCAGTCCGGTTGGCGGGCCATCCATCCAAGAATCGTACTGGTAGCGATTGCCCTAAATAGCCGGGTTGCGGGAAGGAGCGGACGGGTAGAGCACGGAAAAGTCGAAAGAAGGAGAGCCCCGCATGCCACCCAATCAGGAGCGCAAGGATCCGCAGGATCAGGAGTTCGGAGCAGAGGCGGCTGCCGACCAAGAACAGGTAGACGAACTCGAAGCTGAAGGGGTCAGTGAGCAAGAAATGCCCGACTCTCCAGAGAAGTCACCTAGAGCTGCTGGCAAGGCCGAGCCAGAGCCCTCTGGCCCGTGACGAGGAGTGAATTCGGCCCGGCCACGGTGATTTCTCAGTATTCCGCCACTCGAGACACTTGGTTGTTGCGGTGCTTGGCCCGATGCAACCCACAACGTAATCGCGGCCAGGCGCCTACCGCATCAGCTGCGCCAAGGGAGTGGCGTTGATCTGAAGGAGAACCTCCTGCACGTCGCGGAACACCTGAAGCGCTCCCGCCTCACTCAACTCGTGCCGGCTGAAGCCCCCGGACTCCACGGCGATGCAGGCGATGCCGGCGGATCGTGCCGCCTCTATGTCCCACACGCTGTCTCCGATGGCCAGCGTCCGTGTCGGATCCAGCCCGGCCGTGCGGATTGCTGTGCAAAAGATCTCCGGGGATGGCTTGGAGTGCTCTACATCGTCCGCCGTCGTCCGGTGGTCGAGTGCGTCACTGATGGCGAGGAGGCGCAAGACACTGTCCAGCTCCTCCGCCGGTGAAGAGGTCGCCAGGACGGTGGCTAGTCCGCGATCGTGCAGGGCTCGCACCAGCTCCGACGCACCCGGAAACGCGGTGGCCTCCGGGAGGAGATCCCGGTAATAGGCGGTTCTGTATTCCACCGATTCTGGACTCTCGTGTCCCAGTAGCTCGGAGACCAGCTGATCGCCACCCATGCCTACCAGTCGATGGATGGCGTTCATTGGGGCCCACTCCCCCGCATCCCTGAAGGCGCGCGCCCAGGCCAAGGTGTGCAGGTAGTTCGTATCGACCAGGGTCCCATCCAGGTCAAGCAACACACCAGGCCGGAGGGAGGCGGTCACCATCGGCCAGACCAGTGACAGTGTTCGTCCACGGGGCTAGGCATCGAGACGGGGCGCCAGCTCCCGACGGTAGAAGTCGAGAAAGCCTGGCCAGTCGGTCCCGATCTGGTTGATGTACACCTCGTCGAAGCCAGCCTCCAGAAACGCATTAATGGCCTCTACATGCCGCTCCGGGTCGGGCCCACACGGGATCTTCTCGCGGACCATGTCCTCTGTGATCAACGAGGCCGCTTCTTCGAAGTGCGCCGGCATGGGCAACTCCTGCATCTGCTGTCCGGGCAGACACTCGGTCGGCCACAGTTGGTGCGCCGTCTTGACGGCTGTCGCTTCGTCTAGGTTCCAACACAGTTTCACGGCACCAATGACGGGGCCACTGCCGCCCTGCTTGCGGTAGGAATCGACCATGTCGCGGTCGGGTTGGACAGTGACCAGCCCATCGCCGATCTCGGCGGCCAGATTGGCCGATGCCGGTCCAAAGGCAGAGATCGGTATCGGAGGAGGGGCATCTGGCAGCGAGTAGATCCGGGCGTTGTCGACGCTGTAGAAGCGCCCCTCATGAAGGACGTTCCCGCCTTCCCACAACTTCCGGATCACCTCAATAGCCTCAGCCATCATGTCCTGGCGCACGGGGGCCGACGGCCAGTGGTCCCCAAGAATGTGCTCGTTCAGGGCCTCCCCCGAACCAACCCCGAAGACGAACCGACCGTCCAGCAGGCGTTGGGCGGTCGCCGCAGCTTGGGCCAGGATGACGGGAGAGATTCGGACGGTCGGACAGGTGACGCCTGTGGTGACCTTCATGTGAGTCACCGCCGAGATGGCGCCAATCACGCTCCAGACGAACGGACTCTCGCCCTGAGCACCGGTCCAAGGGTGGAAATGATCGGAGATGAGCAGGGATCTGAACCCAGCCTCTTCGGACTGACGAGCCTGGTCCAAAGTTCGCTCTGGTCCGTGTTCCTCACTGGAGAGAAACACACCGATTTCAGCCATTAGGCACCTCCTGGATCGCCACCTGCGACTCAGCCTGACTGATTCCCCCTGAATCCATCGTTAAACCATCTCGCGCCATTGATTGGGACTGGACCCGGAGCGCCAGTTGGAGGCTGACGTTAGGTCGTGGTTGGTTCGCGCTCGTAGGTGAGAAGCAGTACGCCCGTGGTGGTCGGCGTACAATCAGTCAAGCGCAGCCGGAAGGGGCTCCGGTACTCCCGAAACAGCCGCTTGCCCGTCCCGAGCACCAGCGGATGCAACATGATTCGATACACATCGATCAGGTCGTTGGCGATCAACGACTGTACGAGCACGCCGCTGCCCAGAACGGTTACGAATCCGTCGCCCTCCGCTTTGATCGCTCGCACCGACTCGACCATGTTGGTGTCGATGACATGACTGTTGGCCCACTCGAGATCCGGCTGCCGAAGGGTTTCGGTCACCACATACTTTGGCGTGGCGTTGAGGCTCGCGGCGATGGGGTTATCGGCGCCTTCGTGCGGCCAGTGTGCGGCCATGTGCTCGTACGTTTTGCGACCGAACAGGTAGGCGGTGGTCTGGCCGATGCCTTGCCCAGCATGCTTCGCGAGCACGCCATCGCCGTAGGGTTCGCTCCAACCGCCGAGGTCAAATCCGCCCTCCCGATCTTCCTCGGGTCCCCCAAGGCCCTGCATAATGCCGTCAAGTGTCACGAACTCGACCACTCCCAGCTTTCGCATGCTGCCTCCCTACGCTGGCTTACTAATGTCACTCCTGCATTCCACTCGACCTTCACCATGCCCTGCTTGTTAGGCCGATCCCCCCTTCACTCGTACATCCTCCCTTGCTAAATCTCTTTTCAACTGGCCTGAAACGTCCTTGCTGGTACCTCCCGAGCACGTCCACAATGCCAAGTGACGGAGCGGACTTCAAAATTTCATCGGTGGTAACTCACAGCCGCCAGGTGATGTCAATCAGACCAGCAGCCAACATGACCGAGGGTTGACTCAACGTGTCGGTACTCGCTGTCGGCCCCCAGGTCTGCAAGTCCGGCTCGCCAAACTGCCATGCCGCCTCATAGCGCCGACAGAGTAGCGTGATGAGCCCACCTGTTCGGTGACAATCCTCCTGTGCCCGGATACGGTTTATCGGGTGAAAGCAACCCTCAGTCCCGAGCAGATCGAATCGTTCGTCCGGGACGGATTTGTGCGGTTACAGCAGGCCTTTCCAAGAGACGTGGCTGTCCAAGGCCGCTCTCTTCTCTGGCGTCAGATGGCCCTCTCGCCGGATGATCCCTCCGAATGGACAGAGGCGGTAGTTCGCCTACCGGGATCAGGCGCTCGACCCTTTCGAGAGGCAGTGAACACCGAGCGCCTGCGACTTGCGTTTGACCAACTGGTCGGCGAAGGCCGCTGGGTCGAACGCTCGGGTCTCGGCACATTTCCCATCCGATTTCCCCAGCTTCCTGAGCCAGATGACACTGGTTGGCACTGCGATGGAAGCTTCGGTGCATGGCCCTACCGGCTGAACCTCCGGTCCCGCGGAAGAGCGTTGCTCATGCTCTTCCTTTTTTCCGACGTGGGAGTGAGTGACGCACCGACCAGGATCCGTGTGGGCTCACATCTCGACATACCTGCCATCCTCGTGCCCCATGGTGAAGAGGGCCTGTCGTTTTTGGATTTGGCTGAGAACTTCAGGATCACTGCCAAGCGCCCTGTCGTCCAAGCCACTGGATCAGCTGGCGATGTCTATCTCTGTCACCCGTTCCTGGTCCACGCTGCTCAAGCACACCACGGCACCGAGCCACGGTTCATTGCGCAACCGCCCCTTGAACCCGTCGGGGAACTCGAAATCGACTCTCCCGGCCATTTCTATTCAGCAGTCGAAGAAGCAATTCGATTGGGGCTAGGAGTCGAATGGGGTGCGCCTGACCGCGCCGGTCGGTGGCGATAATGACGGTGCGACCGGCCCAGAAACAGAGCATTTCAGGGGACCCGACGGCAACGTCCATGAACTCGTCGCCGAGCCGTTTACCGACAGGAGATCCCCCTGCGGATACCTGCCCTCACCGCCGGGTCGATGACCTCTATCCACCGTGCGACCCGCTGAATTCTCCCAGTGCGATGATTCTGGTCTCGACTGCCCGTCTTCACTGAGTAGAAAAAGGAGGGGCCGTGTCCAACCTCGAAGTTGATGAGTATCTCTCGTCGCTAGAAGAACCAAAGCGGAGTACCTTGGCCAGCCTTCGCCAGTCGATTCTCGATGTCATTCCCGATGCGGAGCAGGGCATCTCGTATGGATTGCCAGCGTTTCGGCAGAAGGGCAAGGTGGTTGCTGGCTTCGGAGCCTTCAAGAACCACCTCAGCTATTTGCCCCACAGCGGATCGGTTTTCCCAGAACTTGTGGATGAACTCGCCAACTACAAGACCTCAGCTGGTGCACTTCGATTCCCAATCGATAGCCCGCTACCTGCCAGCCTCGTGAAGAAGTTGGTAATCACCAGGTTGCGCCAAGCCTTCGGGTAGGACCAGAACCCTGTTGAAGCACTGATTGAGTTGAAACACTGGTTGAGAGGTGCGATGAACGGACGATACAGAGGTCGTCTGGTTCACCTAACCAGCTGCCGCATTCGCCGCTTGTGCCTTGTGAGACGGCTCGGACTGAATGGCCGAAGCGAACGAACTCGCTTACAAGAAGATGCTCCATGCCCACGTTCGCCGCTCTCTAACAGGGTGAGGATGGCTGGGGTCCGATTCCGATCGATAGAGCGAATCCTCGCGCTTGCTGGCGCGACTTTTTGGTGGCTCAAAGGGACGTCGATCCAGCTCACAGATGCGTAGCTACAATCCGCTCCCGAACCTAGAGCAGTCGGCATAGCCAGGGCAGCTCAGGACACATCTATGACGTTGGTGCCCAGGTGATCTCCCATCGATTATCCTCCGTGTCGGCAATGTAACCTGAGTAACCACCCCAATCACCCCTGGCCGGTCCAGTGATAGCTCGACCCCCGGCTGCCAAGGCCGCACGGAACGTTTCGTCGACGACCCCGATGCTCTCGACGTTGACGCCGAAAGTGATTCGACACCACGGAACCGATTTGTTGGGTGAAATGTTGGGTTTCTACGGCCAACGAGACGACTTCTCTGGCTCTGGACCTGTATATACACGGTTCACGCAGGTATATACTAAGCACATGACCAAGCGGCTCGTGGACATCGATGAAGAAGCACTTGACGCTGCCCGATCACAACTGGGCACGACCACGATCAAGGCCACAGTGAACGAGGCGCTTCGGCTGGTCGGTTCTGACCGGTCAGAAGTCGTCCGCAACTCGATGGACGTGCTTTCGGCCATGCCGCTCTCTGATCGAGATGACGCGTGGCGCTGACCCATCTTGTCGACACCAGCGTCCTCACCCGAGTCGGCTCCCCATCCGTGCGATCAGCGCTCGAGCCCCTCGTTGAGGCTGGATCGGCGGCCCGGGCAGGTATCTCCGACCTCGAAGTGGGATTCTCTGCCCGCAATGACAAGGAGTGGGATCAGCTGATCGGTGCGCTCCAACTACTGGAACTCGTCGAGACGTCGGCGGCACACGTCGCTCGGGCCCGCCAGACTCAGAGGCTTCTGTCGGCGAAGCGCCAGCGGGGCCGAAAGGTACCGGACCTACTGATCGCCGCCGCAGCCGAGGAGCACGGACTAACGCTCCTGCACTACGACGCCGATTTCGATCTCATCGCCGAGGTCACCGGACAGTCCTGCCAATGGATCGTCACCAAGGGATCTATCGACTGAGACCGACAGTGGTTCGAAGCACTGGAGCGATGCACCTACGCAAACTGGCAGTCCCAACGGGGTTCGAACCCGTGTCTCCACCTTGAGAGGGCGGAACGGATCGTGGCAGCGTGAACCAGGCGGTCTCAGGGGATGTCATTTTGGCAGGTCAAATCCGCCGAACTCGGTGACCCGTGGAACGTGCTGCGCCGCGCTGCAACACCCTGGAACGGATTTGTTGGGTGAAATGTTGGGTTTTTCCTCTGGGAGAGCCAACCAGTATTCGCCTCGCTGGCCGGATACACGGGGTTTCGTAGTACACTTCCTCTGTGGAGATTCTCCATTCGGCCTTTCGCCATGACATTCAGGCCGAGGACATGCAGCATGTTCTGAACAACGCGTTGGTTATCGAAGAGGTGGCTGACGATCCGATCCGGTATCTGGTGCTCGGACCTGACCGGTCAGGGAATCTTCTCGAACTGGTGGTGATGGATCGGCCGCAGGGCCCAGCAATCATTCATGCGATGCCGATGACCGAGCAGTATCGAAGACTTCTGCCAAAGGGCTGGTGATCAACATGAAGAGCAACGGGACGAAGGCGGATGGGACGCCCATCACCGACGAGATGATCGAGGAGATGGCCGACGAAGCCGAGCGGGGCTACGACGTCGAGAGCATCCGTCGTAGGCAAGGCGGGCGGCCATCGATGGGGTCCGCACCTTCATCGGTCGAATCGGTGCGCCTCGATCCCGAACTAAAGCGTGACCTGTTGCTGCGGGCTTCCGAGGACGGCATCAGCGTGTCAGAAGCCATCAGAGAGGCCCTCCGCCAATACGTGCAAGCGGGTTGATTCGATTCTGGCAGTCCCAACGGGGTTCGAACCCGTGTCTCCACCTTGAGAGGGTGGTGTCCTAGGCCTCTAGACGATGGGACCCTGTCCGAGCCGTTCCTCACGGATCGATCCGGTGAAACGCCCCTTCCGGGGCTGCCTGCAACGAAGACCCTATTCGGGCATCGCAAGCGCTCGGGGGGGAGGGCTCGAACCTCCAACCTCATGAACCAGAATCATGCGCGCTGCCAGTTGCGCCACCCCCGAATGGGCGAACCGTCAATTTAGCCGACCCTGGCTGGCCGGGGGACGGCCCGCCAGGGAGGGATCAGGTCGAACCTGTCGCCTGGACCTTCCATCTCCCGGGTAGGGAGTCCGCCGTCACTACGATCGTCTCTCAATGTCCTCAGAACGGGTGGTCGTCGTAGGTGGTGGCGTACTCGGCACGATGCAAGCCCTCGAGGCCCGTCGGCGGGGCTGGGACGTCGTCCATCTGGAGGCCGATGTCGGGCCCCGGAGGGCCTCGGTAAGGAATTTTGGCCTGATCTGGGTCAGTGGACGGGCCACCGGGCGCGAGCTCGTCCTGGCCCTCCGAGCCCGCACCCTCTGGGAAGACCTGGCCCGGCGGGCCCCTGATATCGGGTTTCGGCCCGACGGATCCATCACCGTGGCCATCAATGCCGAAGAACTCTCGCTCATGGCGGAGGCGGCATCACTTCCGGACGCCGGGAGTCGCAACTTCCAGCTGCTCGATCCGGACGGGGTTCGAGCGGTCAATCCCTCGATCAGGGGCGAGATAGCCGGAGGTCTCTTCTGCGGGTCCGACGGGGTGGTCGAACCGCGAGCCGTCCTCGCCGCCCTCCGCAGCTCACTCGCCGGCACCGACTCGTACCAGTGGCTCCCTGGCCGCCAGGTTGTCGACGTTGAGCCGGGCGCCGGGGGTGGAAGCGGGCCCACCGCCATCGACCACCGCGGTGGCCGGCATCAGGGTTCGCTCATCCTCATGTGTGTCGGAGACCGCCTCTCGGGACTGGGTGGCCGTGTGGGCGCGGCCCTGGCGGCCGCCCCGCTACAGCGCTGCCGGCTCCAGATGATGGAGACCGAAGCGACGCCGGAACACCTGACCACGGCCGTGGCCGATGGCGACTCCATGCGCTACTACCCCGCCTTCGACCTTCCCGGCCGTGGCGCCCTTCCTGCCCCCTCAGCCCTCGGTGCCGAATGGGGGCTGCAGCTGCTCTGTGTGCAACGGGCCGGTGGTGGCCTGACCATCGGAGACACCCACGTCTACGAGGAGCCGTTCGACTTCGCCGTCGACGAGACCCCCTTCGAGCATCTCGGGGCCCGGGCCGAATCCCTCCTCGGCTGGAAACTCCCCCGGGTGGTCCGACGCTGGGCCGGGGTCTACACGCTCACCACCGACGGGTCCCTGTACTGCTCGGAGCAGCTCGATGCCGGCGTCATGCTGGTCACCGGGCCGGCGGGCCGGGGGATGACCCTGTCGCCCGCCATCGCCGAGGAGACCTGGGACCAGGTGCTGGCGTGACCGCAGGCATCCGACTGGTTGCCCTGGACATGGCCGGGACCACCGTCGCCGATGGCGGCGCAGTCGAAGAAGCATTCGCCCGGGCGCTCGACAGCGTCGGTCTGGCCACCGACGATCTCGGAGAGGACCCGGTCAGCTACGTGCGGCGGACCATGGGCCAGTCCAAGATCACGGTCTTCACCGAGTTGCTCGGTGGCGATGGGACTCGAGCCGAGCAGGCCAACCTGGCTTTCGAACACGCCTTCGACCAGGCCGTCGATCGGGGCGAGGTCGTGGCCATGCCCGGAGCCGAGTCAGCACTGTCCGCCCTGCGCCACGCTGGGATGCGGATCTGCCTGACCACCGGCTTCTCCCCGTCCACCCGTGACCGGATCATCGCCGCCCTCGGATGGCAGGACACCGTGGATCTCGCGCTGTCGCCCGCCGACGCCGGCCGGGGCCGGCCCTATCCGGACATGATCCTCACCGCCGTACTCCGCTTGGCGATCGACGACGTGGCTGAGGTGGCCGTGGTCGGGGACACCACCAGCGATCTCGTGGCCGGCGTCCGATCTGGCGCTTCCATGGTGGTCGGCGTTCTGAGTGGCGCCCACTCCCGAGAGGAGCTCGCCGAGGCCCCGCACACCCATCTGATCGATTCGGTGGCCGAGCTTCCCCGACTCCTCCTCGGGGGACCTTGAGCGTCCACCTCGCCTCCGACTCTGTTCGACACGAGCGGCTACTGGCGACTCAACGCCACGAGTCCTGCGCCGAGACCGCACCCCGCTCGGCGGTCAGCACGGTGCCCGAGAGCAAGCGTTCGTCGGTGCGCATACGCCACTGCAGCAGCTGCTGAGCGGCGAGCCACGCCGACTCCCGGTCTCCCCCGGTCGCCACCAGGTCGTGCAGTTGGAAGGGATCGGCGCGCAGATCGAACAACAGCGGAGGCAGCACATCGGCATCGGCGGCGAACTGCACGTACTTCAGATCACGCCCTCGGACGACGTCCAAGGAGCAGTGGGCCATGGGAATCCCGAAATGGTCCTCGGCCGCTCGGGTGGCCGGGTCGGCGAAGTGCCAGCTCCAGTGGGCCTCGGTGCGCCAGTGCGGGGGGTTCGCCCCCTCCGTGGCGTCTGCCCCCGTGATGAAGGGCTGCAGGGCGAACCCGTCGGCCTGGAGGGGCACGTCGATCCCCAGCCAGCTGCAGATGGTGGGCAGGACATCGACCGATTCGGTGACCGCGTCGACCACCCGTCCACGGGAGGCGTCGGCGGCCATGTCGGGATCTCGGACGATGAGTGGGACGTGGAAGGACTCGTCCCAGTAGCCGAGCTTCTCGAACAGCCAGTGATCACCTCCCATCTCCCCGTGGTCGCTGGTCAGAACGACGAGGGTGGAATCCCGCAGCCCCGCACCGTCGAGGTAGGCGAACAGCCGACCCAACTGGGCATCGACCTCGTCGATGGCCCCGTAGTAGGTGGCTCGCATCTGACGGCGCTCCCGTTCGTCATCGGGTGCGGCGGCCAGGGGAAGGTGCATCACCACCCCGTTGAGCGGATGGGCGGCGGCCTCCTCCTCTCTGGTGGTGGCGGCCACGAAGTCGGGTAGGTCGTCCGCGTCGTACCGGTCGTGATAGCCGGCCGGGTTGCGCCTCGGTGGATGGGGGCGGATGAAGGACGCGTGGATGAAAAAGGGGGCATCACCGTGGTGCTCGATCCACTCCACGACCGACTCCACCACGAAGGCGGTCTCGGAGTCCTCCGAGCGGAACTGGGCCGGGGCCCAGGTCGAGCCGTGGTCGTCGGCCCCGGGAAAATCGGGAAGCGGTCGATAGAGGTCTTGGGGACGGGGCGGGACATCGACGCCCCGGGAGCTCAGCCACCTGCCCCAGGCCTGGCTCCCCTGCTCCCAGGGGTCGTGCACGACGGCCCGGAAGCCGGGGAGGACCTGTTCGTAGGAGCGCAGACGGGGGTCAGCGGCCTCCAGGGTGCGGGGGTCGAGACTGGTGTCGGTGTACCCGAAGAGCACCGGGTCGTACCCAGCCTGGCGGGCCAGTTCGGCCACGTTGGTGAAGCGGGCGTCGAGCGGGGTCCCGTTGAGGATCGAGCGGTTGTGGTGCAGGTACGTGCCGGTGTAGAGGCAGGCCCGCGACGGTCCACAGGGCGCGGCATTGGCCCAGTGATTGGCGAACAGGGTCCCCTCGGCGGCCAATCGGTCGAGGGACGGGGTGGACACCACCGGATGGCCGAGCGCCGAAAGACAGTCCCCGCGGAACTGGTCCACGGTGATGAACAAGACATTGCGGTCAGCCACCTCAACCCCCGACCAGGTCGATCGACCGGTGGAGCGAGTCCAGCCGGTCGAACCCGATGATCCGTCCGACGGCCACGCCCACCGTCTCTTTGGCGTAATAGGGGATGGTCGAGGCGCCGGTGATGGGCGAGTGCTGGGCGGGCGTGGGATACGGGTGCAGACCGACGTCGGTGGCGATGGCCAGGCTCCGGGCCTCGTGGAAGGGGTCGGTCACGACGAGGACGGTGGTGTCCCCTTTGGCCTTGAGTGTGGGCGCGGCCGTGGCCAGGTTCTCCCAGGAGTCGCTCCCTCCCGATTCGAAGATGTCCCGGCCGGGGATCCCGGCGGCGATCAGATACCGGGCCGACGCCTGGGCCTCGGTGAACTGGTCACCGGCCTCCTTGTAGCCGGTGACCATGATCACGGTGGCGTAGTGCTGCCGCCAGAGGATCTCGGCCTGGTCGAGCCGGGCGGCGAGGTCGGGCGAGGGGACCCCGTCGTACTGGGCCGCCCCCATGACCACGATGGCGCCGGCATGGTGGGGCTCGTAGCGGCGGCCGGTGAGCCATACCTGCAGCGCGGTGACGACCAGGTAAGCGACGAGGACGGCCACCACCACGGCGAGGACCCGGAGCACGACGCGCAGTGGATGGGCTCGGCTGGTCGCGGGCGACCGGCTCACTCCGGTCAGGGGTGGCCGGGAGGTGTCGACCGTGGCCACGGGGTCACCCGACCCCTCCCCCGGCACGGCGCGCCGCGGTCCGGAGTCGGTCGAGCACGCGATCTGGGCCCATCGCCGCCAGCGCCTCGAACAGCGGCGGGCCCACCCGGCGGCCGGTCACCGCCACCCGGATGGGGGCCTGGGCCTTCCCGAGTTTGCGGCCCACCCCGTCGGCCACCGCCTGGGTGGCGGCGTGGAGCTCGTCGGCGGTGAAACGGTCGGCGAGGCCCTCGTAGGCCTCGATGGCCGCGGACAGGATCGTCACGGCCTCGGGGTCGCCGACCACGGCCTTGGCCCAGGCCGCCTCGTCGATGGGCGGCTCGTCGAGAAACAAGAAGTCGACCATCCCGGGGACCTCGCCCAAGGTGGCCACCCGCTCTTGGACCAGTGGAGCCATCCGGGCGAACACGCCGGCGTCGAAGTTGGCCTCGGGCCACGGGGCCCCCTCGCCGACGAGCCATGGCTGGGAGGCCTCGACGAACTCCTCGGTGCTCATGGCCCGGATGTACTCGCCGTTGATGTGGGTGAGTTTGTCCACGTCGAAGAAGGCCGGCGAGTGGTTGACGTCCTCCAGGCGGAACCACGCCACCGCCTGGGCGGTGTCGAAGAGCTCCTCCCCCCGGGTGGGCTCCAGCCCAACAGGCTCAGGTAGTTGAGGAAGGCGGCGGCGAGATAGCCCTGGTCCCGGTACTCCTCGACGGCCACCTTGTCCCGACGCTTGGAGATCTTCTTGCGCTGCTCGTTCACCAGCATGGGGAGGTGGGCAAAGACGGGCAGCCCCGGGGCCGGTCTCGGGTCGCCGCCCGACGTCGAGCCGTCCGTCATCCACCCCGCCCCCACCAGGGCCTGCCAGACGAGGACCCCCCGCGGCGTGGTGGGCAGGAGGTCCTCGCCCCTGATGACGTGACTGATGGCCATGTCGATGTCGTCGACCACGTTGGCCAGCACGAACAGCGGAGCACCGCTGGCCTTCACGGCCACGAAGTCGTCCATGGCCGTGTTGGGGAACTCGACGTCACCGCGGATGACGTCGACGACCACGGTGACCCCCTCGTCGGGGGTCCGGAAGCGGAGGGCCCGTCCGTCCCGGTCCAGTCCCCGCTGACGACAGAAGCCGTCATAACCCGGGGTCAGGATCCCGGCGGCCCGGTTGCGGGCGTCGATCTCGTCCCGCGTGCAGTCACAGGCGTAGAGCGCACCGGCCGCCCAGAGGGCGTCGACGGCCTCGTCGTACCGGCCGGTGCGCAGGGACTGGCGGTAGGGGCCCTCGTCGGCGTCGAGACCCAGCCAGTGCATGGCCGAGATGATCCCGTCGACCCACTCCTCCCGGTTCCGTTCGGTGTCGGTGTCCTCGATGCGCAGGACGAAGGTGCCGCCGCCCTGTCGAGCCACCAGCCAGTTGAACAGCGCCGTTCGGGCGCTGCCTACGTGGAAGTAGCCCGTGGGTGATGGAGCGAACCGAACTCTCGGCAGGTCCCCGGGCACGCCTCGGTCACTCGTCTTCGATGATGGTGATGGCGCCCGTCGGACAGCCGTTGGCGGCCTGGCGCACCTTTTCCCGCAGCTCATCGCCGGGGTGCTCGTTGAGCACGTAGAGGAAGCCGTCGTCCCGGACCTCGAAGACCTCAGGGGCGATGCCCATGCAGACGGCGTTGCTGGCGCATTCGTCGTAGTCGACAACGATCTTCACGTGATGCCTCCGGGTGCTCGGCGAACGAGGCCGAGTGTATCGGCCCGCCGACCGGGCACGGGGACGGCGACCGCTCCCCTCGACCGGGGCCGCCGGGTGCTCGAGACACCGAGTTTCCTGGACCGTCGGGGACCGCGCCCCGCCCCGGCGGGCGGTGGGATAGAACACACGCCATGGCACCACCTTCGGACCAGCCGGGACGGGTCCGGCGTCGGACCCGGGCCCACCGCCGATGGGCCTCAGTCCTGGTGACGGGCGTCGCCATCCTGCTGGCCGCCTGTTCGTCCAGCACCGCGACGCCAACCCCGCCGGCCGGTCCCAGCCGGACCACGGTGGCATCGGGCAGCTCGACCACGAGCACCGCCCCCGGTGGCGTCAAAGGGCTGGCTGCCGTCCGCCATGTCTTTGTCATCGTCCTCGAGAACGAGGGCTACGCCACCACCTTCGGGACGCCCTCGAACGACCCCTACCTGGCCGGCACCCTCCCCGCCGCCGGAGCGCTGCTCACCCAGTACTACGGGATCGGGCACCACTCGCTCGACAACTACGTGGCCATGATCTCGGGGCAGGCCCCCAATCCCCTGACCCAGGCCGACTGTCCGCAGTTCGTCGACTTTCCCCCACCGCAACGGTGGATGCCGCCGGCCAGATCGACGACTCCGGGTGCGTCTATCCGGCCACCGTGCCGACCGTGGCCACCCAGCTGAGTGACGCCCATCGCACCTGGAAGGCCTATCTGCAGGACATGGGGAACATTCCGAGCCGAGAGTCACCGGTGTGCGGCCATCCGGTGGTCGGCCAGCCCGACCACACCGAGACGGCGGTGCCCGGCGACGGCTACGCCTCCCGCCACGATCCCTTCGTCTACTTCCACTCGATCATCGACGACGCCGCCCTGTGCAACACCCACGTGGTCCCGCTCGGGTCACCGGACGGCTCCCTCCCGGCCACGACGCCGGCGGGCACCACCGGTCTGGCCGTCGACCTGCGGTCGATCGCCACCACCCCCAATCTCAGCTACATCACCCCCAATCTCTGCAACGACGGCCACGACGCCCCGTGCCTCAATCAGACGGGCTCGGCGTCGCCCCTGGTCAACATCGACGCCTTCCTCAAGACGTGGGTCCCACTGATCACCGGCTCGCCCGCGTTCAAACAGGACGGGCTCTTAGCCGTCACGTTCGACGAGGCCGACGCCGATGGGGGAAATGCCGACGCCTCGGCCTGCTGCAACGAGACACCCGGACCCGCCGCAGCTCAGCCCGGCGAGTTCGGGCCCGGGGGTGGTCGCATCGGCACCGTGGTCCTGTCCCCGTTCATCAAGGGCGGCACGGTCAGCACCGTTCCCTACAACCACTACTCCCTGCTGGCCTCGCTCGAGAGCATCTTCGGCCTGCCCCCGTTGGGCCAGGCCCGGGCGGCGCGCACCTTCGGCGCCGACGTGTTCACCGCGTCGGGGTGATCGCCGACCCGATCAGGCCCGCTCGGGGATCGGGCTGTCCCAGAGCGGTGCGCCCCGGGACAGCCGACCGGCGGCCAGTGCCACCACGATCAACAGCACCAGGGCCACCAGGAGGCCGAGGGGCTGACTGACGTGGAGCTCGAGGGTGGCACCCACCAGGGCACCCACGAACATGGCGATGGCGGCCAGCCCGCGGCGGCCGATCCGGGAGTTGGTTCCACCGCCGAGCCGGCTCTCGAAGGCCAACCCGGCGAT
Organism: uncultured Acidimicrobiaceae bacterium; assembly: GCA_963817985.1. GTDB lineage: Bacteria > Actinomycetota > Acidimicrobiia > Acidimicrobiales > RAAP-2 > Bog-756. The sequence continues at coordinate 144,102 of CAWFQI010000022.1, forward strand.
GGTCTGGGTCAGCACCGTCGTGGTGAGGTCGGGCACGGCCAGCTTGCGGGCGGTGCCGTTCTGCATCCCGGCCCCGAGGGCGAGCAGCGTCACCAGGACGAAGCGGGTGACACCATGGCCCGGGTCGGTAACCGCCCAGCCGATGACCACCGAGGCGGCCGTGACCGCCACGTCGAAGGTGGCCGTCACGGCCAGGATGCGGCCGCGCCGCGGACCCAGGTGGGTGGTGATGCGTCCACTGACCGCGGCACCGAGGCCGAAGGCCACAAGGGCGAGGGCGGACGCGGCCAGGGAGAACCCCTTGGCTCCGGCCAGGGCGAAGGCCAAGAACACCACGTTGCCGGTCATGTTGGCCACGAAGACGTGCCCGAGGACCAGGTAGCTGAAGGCATCCACCAGGCCGGTGACCACGGTGAGGAGGAGCAACAGGGGATGGAGCGGCCCGTGCCGGTCCCCCTCCGGCGGGACGACGGTTTGGATGGCGTCGGTCACGGTGCTGAGCATCAAGTGCCTCCACTGGCTCGGAGTTGTCGACGAACCTACCCAACTGCCCCCACCGCCGTGGGCTGCGACGTTGTCGGAATCAGGGGAGCTCGAGCGTGCGGGTGAGCTCGACCGACTCGAGCAGCTGGCGGTCGTGGGAGACCAGCAACAGCGTGCCTCCGAATCCGGCCAGGGCCTCTTCCAGCTGCTCGATGGCCGGGAGGTCGAGATGGTTGGTGGGCTCGTCGAGCACCAAGAAGTTGACGCCGAGGGCCTGGAACACCGCGAGCTCGGCCCGCGTCCGCTCACCCGGCGAAAGGGATTCGGTCGGACGGGTCACGTGCTCCGCGTCCAGGCCGAACTTGGCCAGCAGGGACCGGGCCTCGGGGAGGGTGACCCCGCAGCGGTCCATGGTGGAGCGCACGAGGTCGGGCCCCGCACCGAGCGCCCGGCGGTCCTGGCCCAGCTCGCCGACCACCACGCTGGGGCCCAACCACTGCTCGCCGCTGGACAGGGGAAGGACGCCGAGCAGGGCGGCCACGAGCGTGGACTTGCCCGTGCCGTTGGCCCCGGTGAGCGCCACCCGCTCGCCCCAGTCGATCTCCAGGTCCAACGGCCCCATCCGGAATCCACCCCGCTCGATGACCGCTCCGGTCAACCGGGCCACCACCGTGCCGGCCCGGGACGCCTCCTCGATGGTGAAACGGAGGTCCCAGCCCTCCCACGGCTTGTCCACGACCTCGAGGGCCTCCCGGGCCCGGTCGGTCTGGCGGGCCTTGGCTGCCAGCTTCTCGGTCCGGTTGACCCGGAAGTCCCGTTGGGCCTTGTCGTTGTCGCTCGGCTTCCGGGTCTCGTTGCGCACCCCGGTGGTGGCCCACTGCCGCTGCCGCTCAGCCCGGCCCTCGAGCTGGGTCCGGCGCTGCTCGTAGCGTTCGTAGGCCTCAGTGGCGTGACGCCGAGCATTGGCCCGCTCCGCCTGGTAGCCGGCCCAGCCCCCGCCGTACTCATGGCCGGTGCGCGTGTGCACGTCGAGTTCGAGCACGGTGGCGACAGTCCGGGCCAGGAAGGCCCGGTCGTGGGAGACGATCACCGTTCCTCCCCGCCGGGAGGTGAGCCACTCCTCGAGTCGGCGTAGCCCGGAGAAGTCGAGATCGTTGGTGGGCTCGTCCAGCAGGGTCACGTCAAAGCGGGACAGTTCGATGCCGGCCAGGGCCACCTTGGCCCGTTGACCACCCGACAGCGTGGCGACCGACTGGAAGGACACACCCCGCCCGAGCTCGTGCTCGTCGAGCAGGGTGTCGATGCGGGCGTCGAGATCAGCCACACCCAGGCGGGTGAACCGCTCCAGCGCCGCCTCGTAACGACGCTCGGCCGCCGCACCACCGGTCGACAGCGCCGAGGCTGCCTCGGCCAACTCGACCTCGGCGTGGAGACCGCCGGTCCTCCGGGTCAGCCATGCCCGGACCGTCTCGTCCTCGGCGGCCTGCTGCTCCTGGGCCAGGTAGCCGACCGTCGCCGTCGGAGGGTCGAGCGTGACGCTCCCGGCATCGGGCTCGATCAGTCCGGCCAGGAGTTGGAGCAGTGTGGACTTGCCGACGCCGTTCGGGCCGATGACGCCGATCCGACTCTCAGGGCCGACCGTGAGGGAGATGTCGTCGAGGACGATGCGGCCACCGCGGTCGTGGGTCAGGTGGCGCGCCACCACGGTGGCCGACGGTGACGGATCGGTGCGAAGGGGGGGGATGCGACGGGCAGGCAACGGAGAACCTCTCGGGCCGGTGGACGGAAGACGGACACGGGACCAGCAGTTCTCAGCGCACGTACTCAGGGTAGCGCTCCGGCGGGAAGGTGTCCCGGCCCCCGTGGGGCCTCGCCGACCGTGTCACCCGGCAGCTGTCAGCGGGTGGACTCCGGAATGTGTTTAGGGCTTTTCGCTGCCCACCACCCACATGGCGAAGAACTGGGATCCTCCGCCGTAGGCCTGTCCGAGAGCCAGCTTGGCCCCGTCGACCTGGTGCTCGCCGGCTTGGCCCCGCACCTGCATGGCTACCTCGAGGAAGCGGAGCATGCCCGAAGCCCCGATGGGGTTGGAGGAAAGGACCCCACCCGATGCGTTCCAGGGGATGTCACCGTCGAAGGCCGTGGCCCCCGACTCGGTCAGCTTCCACCCGTCGCCGAGGTCACAGAAGCCCAGGTTCTCGAGCCACATCGGCTCGTACCAGCTGAACGGCACGTAGACCTCGGCGCAGTCGAACTGCTCACGCGGGTTGGTGATGCCGGCTTGGGCGTACACATCGGCCGAACAGTCGCGTCCCGCCTGCGGGTTGACCTGGTCGCGCCCGGCGAACATCGTCGGCTCGGACCGCATGGCCGTCCCATGGATCCACGCCGGTGGGTACTGGCCCGAGATGGCATCCTCCGAAGCCAGCACCATGGCGGCCGCTCCGTCCGACGACGGGCAGGACTCGAGGTAGCGCAGCGGCTCCCACAGCATCATGGAGTCCTCGACCATCTTCATGTCGATGTCGGCCAGGTGCAGGTGGGCATACGGGTTGCGCATGGCGTTCTTGCGGTCCTTGACCGCCACCATCCGCCCGATGTGATCGGGTGCCCCCGACCGGCGCATGTAGGCCCGGATGTGGGGGGCGAAGTACCCGCCGGCTCCGGCCAGCAGTGGGGCGGCGAAGGGCTGGGGCACCGACAGGGCCCACATGGCGTCGGAGTCGGACTGCTTCTCGTAGGCCACCGTCAGGACCCGCTGGTGGATGCCCGACTTGACCAGATGGGCAGCCACGAGGGCCGTCGAGCCTCCGACGGACCCGGCAGTATGGACCCGGAACATGGGCTTGCCCACCGCACCGAGGGCGGGCGCCAGGTAGATCTCGGGCATCATGTTGCCCTCGAACATGTCGGGGGCCTTGCCGATGACCACGGCATCGATGTCCGACCACGTGAGGTCGGCGTCAGCCAGGGCGGCCTTGGCCGCCTCGCGGACCAGGCCGGCGATGGACACGTCGTCCCGCTTGGCCTTGTGATGGGTCTGTCCCACTCCGATGACTGCACAACGCTCGGCCATCACGCACCTTCCAGAACGCAGACGAGATTCTGTTGCAGGCAGGGGCCCGAGGTGGCGTGGGCCACCGCCCGCCGGGCCTCCCCCGACCGGATCCGCTCGGCCGCCTCCCCGATCCGGATGAGACCGGCCGACATCAGCGGATTGGCGGCCAGCGCCCCACCCGAGGGGTTGATCGTCACCGAGTCGTCGAGGCCCAGGGCGTCGCGGACGATGATCTCCTGGGAGGCGAACGGGGCATGGATCTCGGCCACGTCGACCGGTCCGTCGGCCACCCCGGCGACGTCGGCCGCCTTGGCCGTGGACGGCGAGGTGGCGAGGTCACGCGCCCCGAGCGCATGGGTCTCCATGCGGTGATCGAAGCCGGTGATCCACACGGGCTTCTCCCCCCACGCCAGCGCCTTGTCCCCGGCGGCCAGCACGATGGCGGCGGCCCCGTCGGTGATCGGAGGGAGGGTGTGGCGCCGGAGCGGCGAGACCACGTACTCCTCGTCGAGCAGTGACGCCGCCGGGATGTCGTTGGCCACCTGGGCCTTGGGGTTGGCCAAGGCGTCCTTGCGGCTGCGGGCGGCGATGGCGGCGAACTCCTCTTCGGTCCCCTTGCCCGCATCGATGAGGGCCCGGGCCTGCAGGGCGGCCAGGCTGACCGGATCGGGCCAGAGGGGAGCCAGGTAGTAGGGGTCGAGCTGGAGGGCGAGGATCTCGCCGAGGTTGCCCAGCGACGAGCGTCCGAAGCTGTAGACGAGGGCGGCGTCGATCTCCCCTTCTTGGAGCAGCACCCATGCCTCATAGAGGGCCCACGCCCCGTCCATCTCGACATGGCTCTCGGACCGGGGGGGCCATACCCCCACGGCGTCGAGGGCCATCACGAAGCTGAAGGGTCCCCCGATGAGGTAGTCGGTCGATCCCGAGCAGATGAAGTCGACGTCGTCCTTGGTGATGCCGATGTTGCCGAACACCTCGGCTACGACCGGCATGAGCATCTCGACCTCGTTGCGTTCGTCGTCGCGACGGACGTTCTGGGTCTGGGCGAACGAGGCGATGGAGACCGGGCGTGGGGTGCGGGTGGCCCGTGCGGCGGCGGCGCTCACAGGTACTCCTTATAGGTGTCGTACTCGGCGTCGGGCTCGCCGTTCGGGCGGAAGTACTTCACCGAGGCGAGCGAGGGTACGAGCTGGTCCGGGTCCACCCACACCGCCTCCACCCGCATGCCCATGCGGATCTGATCGGTCGGGATCTCCTGGAGGAGTCCCATGAACGAGAGGTTGGCCCCGTCCAACAGGATCTGCGCGCAGATGTAGGGGATCTCGATGGACTGGCCGGCGAAGGGCACGTTCACCACGCAGTAGGTGGTGACGGTGCCCGAGTTGGACAACAGCACGTCCTCGGTGGTGGGCACCCCGTCGGTCGGACACGAGCCGCGGGAGGGCACATAGACCTTCCCGCACACCCCGCACCGCTGGCCGAGGAAGGTGCCTTGCTCCAGTCCCCGGAGAAACTTGGACTGGGCGATCCCTGGGGTGAACTCGAAATCGAGGCGGATGGGGGTGGCGAGGGTGGTCACCGGGCCTTGGACCTCGCCTTCGGCCCCGGCAGCGTCGACAGCACTCATGAGGCACCCCCCGACGGGCCCTCGGGAACGAACGCCTCGATGTCGGCCATGGCCCCGATGCGGTCGGCCTGCGGTCGGAACCGGACGGTGACCCGGTCGCCGGTGCTGAGGGCGTCGGGCGCCCCGGCGTCGACCACGTGGAGGAGGGCGGTGTCGGCCCCGTCCAGTCGGATGAGAGCCCAGGCAAAGGGGGTCTGGAGCGGGTGCTTGGGCTGGGGATGGGACACCCACGCCCACGACTCCACGACGCCGCCGGGCCCGACCTCGACCATCTCCCCGGTGTCGTCACCGGTGGTCGGGTCGTACTCGGTGGGCGGCACGATGACCGAGCCGCCGGCCCCGGTGACCCCGTAGAGCTTTCCGTCCCGCAGTCCGGTGAGGAAGGCTCCGATGACCGGTCCCACCGAACGCGAGTACGGGTATTCGAGCCGGTGCGCTGCGTGCAGGACTTCGCTGTCGGGCATCCTCGAACCTCCCCCTGGCTTGTCGACGAACGTACGGATCGAAAAGTAGAACACATTTCACTTTCGTGCCAACATCCCAGGCCGGGGCGTCGGCGTCCGGACCAGTCGTCCTGGCTGCACTCGGGCCACCCTCCCAGCTGCCACCGGGGTGGCGCTACCGTGAACGGCCATGAGCGAGACCCCGCCGAAACGTCCCAACATCCTGCTCGTCGTGTCCGACCAGGAGCGGCAGCGGGCCTGGCTCCCCCCGCACGTGTCCCTACCGTGGCGGGACCGGCTCCGGGCCGAGGGGCTCGAGTTCACCGACTATTTCACCCACTCCTCGCCCTGCTCCCCCAGCCGGGCCAGCCTCTTCACCGGCCGGTACCTGGAGGGCCACGGGGTGCTCGACAACGTGATCATGCCCGAGCACGACGAACTCCCCACGACCACGCCCACCCTCGGCTCCCTGCTCGACGGGGCCGGCTACCGGTCCTCCTACATCGGCAAGTGGCACCTCTCCCACTCCCCCACTCCGGACATGGAGGCGTACGGCTTCGCCGACTGGGACGGCAACGACCGGCACTTCATGGGATGGGCCGGGACCGGCGTCCACTTCGACCCGCTGATCGCCTCGAACGCCGCCCACTGGCTCACCGAGAACGCCAAGCCCGAGGGCGGAGGGGCCGGCTCCCCCGAGACGCCGCCATGGTTCCTCACCGTCGCCCTCGTGAATCCCCACGACGTGATGTGGTTCCCGGTCGACCAGCCCGGCTACCGGGAGGGCCACCCCGACGATGTGGCCGCCATCCGCCAGGTGCTCGAGTCCGCCGCCTGGAAGGACGACGACCCACTGCCCATCTTCACCGACCCCTACCCCGAGGTCGTCGACCGGCTCCCGGACAACTTCGGTGACGACCTGCACACCAAGCCCGAGGCCCACCGCCAGTGGCGCTGGGACCAGCAGCACGGCCTGTGGGGCTACATCGACCCGTCCGACAAGGGCGCCTGGCTCCGCCACCTCGACTACTACGTGCACCTCCACCAACTGGCCGACCGCAGCCTCGGCACCGTGCTCGCCGCCCTCGAGGCATCGGGTGCCTGGGACGACACCGTGATCATCTTCACCTCCGACCACGGCGACATGTGCGGCTCCCACGGGCTCCGCTCCAAAGGCCCCTTCGTCTACGACGAGATCATGCGGGTGCCCCTCTACATCAAGGTTCCCGGCGTGACCTCTCCCGGCTCGGTGACCTCGTCGCTCGGCTCCCATGTGGACCTGGCCGCCACCATCTGCGCCCTCGGCGGCGTGGACCCGGCCATCTCGGGTGCCACCGTCCAGGGTGTCGACCTGAGTCCGAGTCTCGCCGACCCGTCGGCGACGGTGCGGGACCACATCCTGTTCGCCCAGGACTCGGCCCAGACCACCGAGCTCAACAAGGTGCGCTACGCCCTGCGGGGGTTCTACGACGGACAGACCAAGTACGCCCGCTACTACGGGGTGGGTGGGGGCAAGCCGTCGACCGGGCTGTGGGGCAAGTCGCCCGGCACCAAGCTGTTCGACGTGGACTGCGCCTTCGACGACAACGACCACGAGTGGTACGACCACGCCGCCGATCCGCTCGAGCTGGTCAACCTGGCCAACGACCGGTCCCGCCGCTCGGAGCTGCGAGACGTGTACGAGCGGATGCGGGCCTTTGAGCACGACTCGTTCGTCACCTTCTAAGTAGAACCGGCGCACGGCCACGTCCGGCTGGTCCTCGGGACACGAGAGGACACCGCGCACCTTCAGACACAACGGGGTACTGCGTAGGAGCCGAATGGTCCTGTGGATTGGGTGCTCAACCGCCCCGTCCGAACTGCCGATACCTGGAGGCATGGAGCACGCGGAACTCCACTCGGGAACACCATGACCGACGTCACCCACCCTCCGGGCTGGTGGATGGCCTCGGACGGCAACTGGTACCCGCCCCACCTCCATCCGGGACCTCCCGCGTCGGCGATCCCGCCTGTGGGTCCGGCAGGTCCCCCATCGATCCCCGACCTCGGATCGGCGTGGCCACCGCCCAGTGCTCCCTCACGGCCGCCGATCCCCGAGTTCCCCACCTTTGCACCGTTCTCCCCACCGGGTCCCGGCCCGGGAACGGTCCCGCCCACCTACGGCTACGCCGCGGCCCCTCCGTTCGCCCCGCCCACCGGCGTCCCCCCGGGCTACGGCTACCCACCACCCGCCCCCAAGACCAACGGCTTGGCCGTGGCCAGCCTCATCCTTTCCATCCTCACCCTGGTCGGCGTCGGTTCGATTCTCGGCATCGTGTTCGGCTTCGTCTCCCGGGCCCAGATCCGCCGGTCGCACGGAGCCCAGAAGGGATCGGGGCTCGGACTGGCCGGCATCATCGTGGGCTTCGTCACCGTGGCCCTGGTGCTGGCGGCAGTGGCCATCCCCACCTTCCTCGGCGTGAAAGCCAGTACGGCCTCGGTGGTCCATCTGCCCCTCGCACCCATCGCCCTCGGCCAGCCGCAGCTGGGCGGTTCGGCCCCGCCCATGGTGTGGCAGCCCAAGTCCCAGCTCTACGACACCACGGTGACCCCGGTTGCCGGTGGGGTCGAGGTGGCCATCGCCAGCGCCGAACACGCCGAGTATGTCGACGATCCCGTGGAACGGCCGTTCCCGGCCATCGAGGAGTCGGCATCGGTAGCCATCGTCTCGGGTCCGACATCCAACGGCATCGGTCTCGGCTGCTCGGCGGCGAGCGGCGACCAGTTGGCGTTCTTCATCCATAGCACGGGGGCATGGCAGATCATGGAGTTCACCAGCCACAACACCATCGAGTTGGACTACGGGGTCAACGACGCCATCCACCCACAGGGCACCAACACGGTGACCGTCGCCTGTCAGAACGATGTCGCCCAACCGACCAAGACCCAACTGTCCTTCGAGGTCAACGGAACACCGGTGGCCAACGACCTGGTCGCCGTGACCTCCCCCGAGTGGCTGCCGACCGTGCAGATCTGCTCCTGTAACGGTCCCGACGTCGGCCGCTATCTCGACATGGGCTACTCCAGCACGGCGGCCTCCTCGTCGTAAGGGCCTCGCCGGCCGGCGACCACCAGGGGGTGGTGGGTCAGACCCGATCCTGAAGGTGGGTGACCAGACCCCGGCATCCGGCCTCGACCAGGTCGAGGCACGCCTCGAAGTCGGAGTCGTCGCCGTAGTAGGGGTCGGGCACATCGACGGCTCCGCTGGCCCGGGGATCGAAGCTCCGCAGCATGACCAGGCGGTCGAGGTACCGGTCGTCGCCGGCCCGGCTCCGGGCCAGGCCGACCAGGGTCTGCTGGTGTCGGCGGTCCAGGCAGACCACGAGATCGGTGGAGTCGAACCACTGCGTGTCGAAGGCCTGGGCCAGATGGCCGTGGTCTTGGTAACCCCGACGTTCGAGGGCGTCCCGGGCCCGGGTGTCCATTCCCTCACCGGCGTGCCAGTTCCCGGTGCCGGCACTGGTGACGTGGAGCCGGCTCGACAGCGTGCTTCCATCGGCCAGGAGGGTCTGGTCGGCCAGGCGACGGAGGACGACATCGGCCATGGGAGACCGACAGATGTTGCCCGTGCACACGAAGCACACCCGGTAGGCACTGTCGTCTCTGTGACTCCCCTTCTTCGACTGCGGGGTCACCTGGATCGGTCCTGAGTGCTCACCGGGCCATTCTGCCCGGTTGTCGTGGGCACTCGAGGCCCGTGGCGGTCGCCCCTCGTCGGCAGGTGACCGAACCGTCGTCGGACGCTTCCCCACCCCGGTACGCTGCCCGACGATGGGTCGCCACCGGGCGATCGACACGCCCAGGGAGGGTCAATGGCCGACGATCAGGCGCCGCAGCAGATGGGTCACGGGGTCAAGCAACGGGACCAGATCAAGATGACCCCCGAGGAGGTCGACGCCTTCCTCCACGAGCGGCGACCCATGACGATGTGCACACTCAACCACGACGGATCGATCCACGCCGTGGCCATGTGGTACGGATTCCTCGACGGGTCGATCGCCATCGAGACGAAGGCCAAGGCCCAAAAGGCAGTCAATCTCGGGCGCGACGCCAAGCTCACCTGCATGTTCGAGGACGGGGACTACTACGAGGAGCTCCGAGGGGTCGAGCTGGTCGGGACGGCCGAGATCGTCGACGACCCGGAGAAGATGCTGGAGTTGGGCATCAGCGTGTTCGAGCGCTACTACGGCGCCTACACCGAGGAGCTGAAGCCGTTCGTCGAGACCATGCTCCACAAGCGCGTGGTGGTGAAGCTCAACGTCGAGCGCACGGTGTCCTGGGACCACCGCAAGTTGGGCCTACCCTCCACCCGACCGACCTGAGGAGTTCCACGTGCCCTTCCATCCCATGAGCCACGACGAACTGGTAGCCCTCCTCACCAGCGAGCCACCCCACACCGGCAAGTTGGCCACCGTGCGGGCCGACGGCCGACCCCACGTGGCGCCGATCTGGTTCGTCCTCGATCCCTCTACGGCCGACGAGGACTCCCCCCTCGGTGACATCGTCTTCAACACCGGAAGGGACTCCCTGAAGGGCAAGTCCCTCCTCCGGGACCCCCGAGCCTCCCTGTGCGTCGACGACGAGCAGCCGCCCTTCGCCTTTGCCACCTTCGAGGGGGTGGTCACCATCAGCGAGGAGCTCACCGAGGTGGGCCGGTGGGCCGCGGCCCTCGGGGGTCGGTACATGGGCCAGGACCGGGCCGAAGAGTACGGCCGGCGCAACGGGGTTCCCGGTGAGCTGCTCGTCCGGCTGCGACCGACCCACATCGCCTCAGCCGCCGATCTGGCTGATTGATCCACAGGCGCCGGACAACCGAGGGTTACCGGCGCACGTGGCACGGGACGGCGCCGGACTGGTAGCACTGACACCGACAAGGGGGACTTCACCATGATTCTCGATCGCTTCACCATGACCGACAAGGTGGCCATCGTCACCGGTGCCGGCCGCGGCATCGGGGCGGCCTCGGCTCTGGCCCTGGCCGAAGCCGGTGCCGACGTCGTCATCTCGGCCCGTACCGCCGATCAACTGGGCGCGGTGGCCAAGCAGATCGAGTCGGCCGGACGCCGTGCCGTGATCGTGCCGGCCGACCTGAGCGACCTCGAGGCCGTGGCGGCCCTGGTCGACCACGCCCGGGACGCCTTCGGGCGCCTCGACCTGGTGGTGAACAACGTGGGCGGCGCCATGCCCCGCCCGTTCATGGACACCTCGCCCGGTCGACTGGAACAGGCCTTCCACTTCAATGTGTCCACCGCCCATGCCCTGCTTCGGCCGGCCGTGCCTCTCATGCTCGAGGGAGACGGCGGCTCGGTGGTGAACATCTCCTCGGCCATGGGTCGGATGGCCGGGCGGGGCTACGTGGCCTACGGCACGGCCAAAGGAGCGCTGGCCCACTACACCCGACTGGCCGCCGCCGACCTCTCCCCCCGGATCAGGGTCAACGCCATCGCCGTGGGATCGGTCGCCACCTCCGCCCTCGACATCGTCATGCAGACCGACGAGCTCCGCCAGGCCCTGGAGGACGGCACGCCGCTCAAGCGCATCGGCGATCCCGAGGACATCGCGGCCACGGTGGTCTACCTCGCCTCCCAGGCCGGCTCGTACATCACCGGGAAGATCATCGAGGTCGACGGCGGCATCGAGAGCCCCAACCTCGACATGGGCCTACCCGACATCGCCATCTGACCGGGGCACGGCCCCGCTCATCCCAACTACCAAGGAGCATCCGTGACCAAGACCTACCGCGTCGTCGCCTGGTCCACCGGCAATGTCGGTCGCCACGCCCTCGCCGGCATCGACGCCCGACCCGACCTCGAGCTGGTCGGACTCTGGGTGTCCAACCCCGACAAAGTGGGCAAGGACGCCGGCGAGTTGGCCGGCCTGGACCGGGTCCTCGGGGTGGCGGCCACCGACGACGTGGAAGCGCTCCTCGCCCTCGAGCCCGACGTGGTCGTCCACACCGCCATGGCCGATCACCGGCTCATGGAGGCCATCGCCGACATGGAGCGGATCCTGCGGGCCGGCGTGAACGTGGTCTCGAGCGGGCCCGTCTTCCTCCAGTACCCCTTCGGGGTGGTCGACGACTCGATGATCGCGCCCATCCAGGCCGCCGCCGTCGAAGGAGGCGTGTCGCTCTTCGTCAACGGCGTGGACCCCGGGTTCGCCAACGACGCCCTGCCCCTCGTGCTCTCGGGGGTGTGCGAGCGCATCGAGGAGGTGCGGGTGGCCGAGGTCCTCAACTACGCCACGTACAACCAGCCCATGGTGATCTTCGACATCATGGGCTTCGGGCGGCCCCTCGACGACGTGCCCATGATCCTGCAGCCGGGCGTGATGACCATGGCTTGGGGAAGCGTGGTGCGCCAGCTCGCCGCCGGACTCGAGGTGGAGCTGGACAGCGTGGAGGAGTGGTACGAGCGACTGCCCGCCACCGAGACCTTCGAGGTGGACTCGGGAACCATCGAGAAAGGCACCGCCGCGGCGCTCCACTTCGAGCTGCGTGGCCTGCGCAACGGCAAGGCGGTCATCGTGCTCGAACACGTGACCCGGCTGCACGACGATCTGGCCCCCGACTGGCCTCAGCCGGCCGGTCACGGCTGCTACCGGGTGACCATCACCGGTGAGCCCACCTACACCTTGGACCTCCAACTCCTCGGCACCGACGGCGACCACAACACGGCGGGCCTGAAGGCGACGGCCATGCGGCTGGTCAACGCCATCCCCGCCGTGGTGGAGGGAGCTCCCGGTCTGCTCACCGCGCTCGACCTGCCCCCGGTCTACGGGCGCGGCCTCGTCGTCTGAGGCCACTCCCCCTGTCGGCCGGTCGTCGGCCGGGGGGACGGTCCGGCCATCCACGGATGGGTCGGAAGCGACGAACTGTAGGGTCCCGGGCATGATCCCTGCCCCCGGTACCCGACCATGAGCATGGGCGGCCACGGCATGGGGGGTGGCGGCGGGCAGTTCGGTGGCGTCATGCGGTCCATGCGCCGGGACGACTCGGTCACCCAGCAGCGGGTCACCAAGGGTACGGCCCGACGGATGGTCCAGTTCGCCCGCCCCTACCGGTCCATCCTGATCTGGTTCCTGGTGCTGGTGGTCATCGATGCGGTCATCGGGGTGATCAATCCCCTCTTGTTCCGCTCCATCATCGACAAGGGCATCCCCGAGCACAACAAGAGCCTCATCATCGGCCTGGCCGCGGTGGCCGCCGTACTGGCCATCGTCGACACCGCCCTGTCCATCGGCATCCGCTACGTGTCGGCCAAGGTCGGCGAGGGCCTCATCTTCGACATGCGATCCAAGGTCTTCGAGCACATCCAAAAGATGCCCATCGCCTTTTTCACGAGGACCCAGACCGGCGCGCTGATCAGCCGGCTGAACAACGATGTCATCGGGGCCCAGCAGGCCTTCACCGACACCCTGTCGTCGGTGGTGTCCAACCTGATCAGCGTCACCTTGGTGTTGATCGTGATGTTCCTGCTGTCCTGGCAGATCACCATCATCAGCCTGATCATCCTGCCCGTCTTCGTGCTGCCGGCCAAGCGGGTCGGCCGGCGGCTGTCCTCGATCACCCGCGAGTCCTACGGGCTGAACGCCCAGATGAACAACACCATGACCGAGCGGTTCAACGTCTCGGGTGCCCTCTTGGTCAAGCTGTTCGGACGCCCCGACCAGGAACGCGACGAGTTCGAAAGCAAGGCCGGACGGGTGCGGGACATCGGGGTCACCCAGGCCATGTACGCCCGGTTCTTCATCGCCGCCCTCACCCTGACCGCAGCCCTGGCCACCGCGGTCGTCTACGGCTGGGGTGGCATCCAGGTGGTCGACGGCACCCTGCAGCTCGGGACGGTGGTGGCCCTGGCCGCCTACCTGGCCCGCCTCTACGGCCCCCTGACCGCACTGTCCAACGTGCAGATCGACGTGATGACGGCCCTCGTCTCGTTCGACCGGGTCTTCGAGGTCCTCGACCTTCCTCCCATGATCCAGGACAAACCCGACGCCCGTGCGGTCCCGCCCGGCCCGGCCCGGGTCGAGTTCGATCACGTCGACTTCCGCTACCCGGCCGCCGAAGAAGTCTCCCTGGCCTCGCTGGAGTCGGTGGCCGTGTTGGACACCACCGTCTCCCAGCAGGTGCTCTTCGACGTCAGCTTCGTCGCCGAGCCCGGTCAGCTGGTGGCCCTGGTGGGCCCGTCCGGGGCCGGGAAGACCACCATCAGCCAGCTCCTTCCCCGCCTGTACGACGTGCGCTCGGGCGCCATCCGGATCAACGGCCTCGACGTGCGCGACTCGACATCGACCTCACTGACCTCGACCATCGGGGTGGTCACCCAGGACGCCCACCTGTTCCACGACACCATCCGGGGGAACCTCCTCTACGCCAAGCCCGACGCCACCGAAGGTGAGATCGAGGCGGCACTGGCCGGTGCACAGATCGCCACCATGGTCTCGTCGTTGCCCGATGGCCTCGACACCGTGGTGGGCGATCGGGGATATCGGCTGTCCGGGGGGGAGAAACAGCGCATCGCCCTCGCTCGGATCCTCCTCAAGGCGCCCGAGATCGTGGTGCTGGACGAGGCCACCGCCCATCTCGACTCGGAGTCCGAGGCGGCGGTGCAGCAGGCCCTCGCCACCGCGCTCAGCGGGCGCACCTCGCTGGTCATCGCCCACCGGCTGTCCACCGTGCGCGAGGCCGACGTGATCCTCGTCCTCGACCACGGTCGCATCGTCGAACGCGGGCGTCACGACGAGCTGCTTGCGGCCGGTGGGCAGTACGCCGAGCTCTACCGGATCCAGTTCGAGCGCCAAGAGCCGGGCTCGAGCAGTCAGCCTGACGGGCCGGAACCCTTCGAGGACGACTGAGTCACCCGGTCCCGCCGATCACCTCGGGCACCTAGGGATACCGTCGAACGACGCCAGCCGATCCGTCAGGCTGCCTCGCCGACACACAGCGACGCCTCGCCCTTGTCGTGGGTGTCACCGGGATCCACTTCGCGGTCCGACGACCATTCCTGCTCGCGGGCCATCGTGGCCCGCTCGGCCCACTCGGGCCCGACGCGGTCGATGGTCGAGGTGGCCTCGCCGCACTCACTTGTCCATTGGTGTTCGTACATCGGTTCCTACTTTCGGTGTTGATTGTGGTGGTCCACACTGGGCAGACCGTGGGGGACTCGGAGGCGCACGCAGCGCTCACCGGAGATCGGGCCTTGGGCCACTCGGGAGATGACCGAGAATCCGCAGAAGCGGTCCCGGGGGACTTACGTTGAGCATGCTCCGGTGCAACAAAAAAGGAGTCACTCCCAAAGAAGCGACTCCTCGACGGTTCCAGACCTTGTCAGTGTCTGTTCAGTCCGTCGAGAGTGCCTCCCGTACTGCCTTAGCGCTGGATACGAGTGCATCCTTGCTACAGGCAGTGGAAATTCCGGCAATCGATACAGCCATGGAGGGAGGCCCCGAGTCGACCAGTTTCTGGTCCTCGTCGGCCGCTCGCCCCTGCTTTGACGGATTGCCCATGTCCCTCACGCATTCCATTGTAGCGGACCCGCCACGCCGAGCGAGTTCATTGTTGTAAGAAGTTGGTGATAGCGCCACCGTCTGGGCGAACCAGCGCGTCTGATCAGCGCTGTAGTAGGAGGTGAGGCGGGTCGTCGGTGCCGGAAAGACGGGCCGGGCCGTTACCGTTGGCGGGTGGCCCGGTTCGTCGTCGACATCACCCCCTTGCGGCGCTACCGGCACTTCCGCCGCCTCTGGGCGGGCCAGGTGGTCTCGGGCATGGGCTCCCAGCTCACGCTGGTGGCCGTGTCCTTCCAGGCCTACTCGCTCACCCACTCGACGTTGGTGGTGGGCCTGATCGGGCTGGCCCAGCTCTTCCCGCTGCTCGCCGGAGCCCTCTGGGGCGGCACGCTGGCCGATGCCATGGACCGGAGGAAGGTCCTCGTCCTCACCCAGGTGGCCATGGCTGCCGCCGTAGCCGGGCTCGTGATCAATGCCTCCCTGGCCCACCCGGCGGTGTGGCCCCTCTATGTGTGCTCGGGTGCCGGGGCGGGATTCCAGGGCATCGACTGGCCGGCCCGGCGGGCGGCCCTGCCCATGCTCGTCGACGAAGCCGACGTCACCGCAGCGATCGCCCTGCAGACCACGATCCAGCAACTGGCCCTGGTGGCCGGGCCTGCCCTCGCCGGGGTGCTCATCGCCACCATCGGGCTGAGTGCGGTCTACGGCATCGACGTGGCCACCTATGGCGTGGCTCTCGTGGCCGCGCTCTTGCTGCCCGCCCTCGTACCGTCGGGTGGAGGTACCCCGATGGGCCTGCGATCGATGACCGAGGGGTTCTCCCACCTCCGGGGCCAGAAGCTCCTGTCCGCCACCTACTGGATCGACCTCAACGCCATGATCTTCGGCATGCCCCGGGCCGTGTTCCCCGCACTCGGCGCCGGGCTGTTCGGGGGCGGGGCCGGTGTGGTGGGCCTCCTCTACGCCGCTCCGGGCGCCGGGTCGCTCGTCGGCTCACTGTTCACCGGATGGTGCAGCCGGGTCCGCCACCAGGGCCGGGCCATCGCCGCATGCGTCACCGTGTGGGGTGTGACCATCGGCCTGTTCGGCATCATCCCCGTCCTGTGGATCGGACTCACCCTCCTGGCCCTGGCCGGGGCGGCCGACGTCATCTCGGCCGTGTTCCGCCAGGCCGTGCAGCAACGGGCGGTGCCCGAGCACCTCCAGGGTCGGCTGTCGGGCACCTTCTTCGCCGTGGTGGCCGGAGGACCCCGGCTGGGTGACGCCGAGGCCGGGCTGGCCTCTGCCATCGGCGGGCCTCAGTTCGCCGTGTGGTCGGGCGGCCTGGCCTGTGTGGTGGGAGTGGGAGTCCTGTTGTGGCGGGTTCCCGAACTGTGGCAGGACGCCGGCGGCGGCCGACCCCTCCCCGCCGGTGCCGAGGCCGAGGCCATCGCCGAGGCCACCTCGGAGTTGGGCGAGGGCGAGCCGCTCTAGGCGCGGTCGTCGCTCCCCCGCCCACCGCCGAGGGGTGGGCGAAGTACCCTTCGGCCCGTGGCCATGACCGGGAACATCCCACCGCCACCCGGCTGGTATCCCGACCCGTGGGCCCAGAAGCCCTGGCGATGGTGGGACGGGGGCCGGTGGACCGGACACGTCGCTGATCCGAGCAACAACCCCGGGTCCGGTCCGGGCGCGCCTGTGGCTCCGGGCCCGTGGCCCTCCGCCCCGGTGGCGACGGGCTTCCCCGTCGCCTCACCCGAGGTGGCCTTCCACGCCGAGTCGGCCATGACGCCGTGGGCCGAGCGCGCCTTCGCCTGGTATGCGGTCGTCGTCGCCGTCGGCCTGCTGGTGGCCTGGTCCGAGAGCTCGCACTTCCGCCAGGTCTTCCACGAGCTCCGCGTCCAGGCCTCGACCGGAGTGGCCCCAACCGGGCTGCACTCCTCGGTCCTGCGCACCGACCTGCTGGGTTTGGTGAACCTCGCGGTTGCCGCACCGTTCTACGTCGGCGTCCTCATGTGGCAGCACCGGGCCGCCACCATGGCGCGGCGCCTCGGCCTCCCCGCGGTCCGCTCGGCTGGGCTGGGGGTGGGCAGTTGGTTCATCCCGGTGGTCAATCTGTGGTTCCCCTACCAGGCCTTGCGAGACTGCCTGCCCCCCGGGCACGCCGACCGACCGACGGTGGGGCGACTGTGGACGTGCTTCATCACCCTGATCGTCGTGACTCCGATCGCCGACGTGCTGATGTGGGTAGGGACCCCGGTTGCCCTGGTGTTCGCGGCAGCGGCCATGGCCCTCGGCGTGGGGTTTGCGTACTTCGGGATCCGGACGGTGCGGGCGGTCGCCGCAGCCCACCAGGGACTGATCACCGGGACCGAGGGCGTGCCTCCCGTTCCTGCCTAACAAGTGGAATGGGTACTCCGGTTGTACTACCGTAAGTGGAGCAACTCCTCCGGATCAAGCGTGTCATCCCTCCATCGGCCGGCGTTCGACCGGCTGATGGTGCGTCCGACACCGGTCACCGGAGCAAGCCAGCCCGACCGTCAGCACCCGACCGACAGGACCCCATGACCAGATCTTCCGAACGGGCCAACTACAAAGTCACCTTCGTCGTCCTCCTGCTCGCCGTGATCGCCTACTCACTCCTGCAGTCGCTGGTGGTGCCGGTGCTCCACACCTTCCAGACCGAGCTGCACACCTCGCAGGGCACGGCGACCTGGTTGCTCACCGTCTTTTTGCTGTCGGCGTCCATCTTCACCCCCATCCTCGGGCGCGTGGGCGACATGGTGGGCAAAGAACGGATGCTGGTGGTCACCCTGTTGGCCCTGGCCGTCGGCACCATCCTCGCCGGGCTGGCCAACTCCATCGGCGTGCTCATCGTGGCCCGGGCCATCCAGGGCGTGGGCGGCGCCGTGCTGCCCCTCTCCTTCGGCATCATCCGTGACGAGTTCCCGGCGACCAAGGTGGCCACCGGCGTCGGCATCGTGGCGGCCATGGCTGCCGTCGGTGGTGGGGCGGGCATCGTGCTCGCCGGGCCGATCGTGAGCCACCTCAACTACCACTGGTTGTTCTGGTTCCCCCTCATGATCTCGGCCGTCGCCGCGGTGTGCGCCTTCTTCTTCGTCCCCGAGTCGCCGGTACGGACCCCGGGCAAGATCAGCTGGTGGGGGGCAGGGCTCCTTTCGGGATGGCTGGTCGCCCTGCTCATCGGGGTCAGCGAGGCCCCCACCTGGGGCTGGGGCTCGCCCAAAGTGCTCGGACTCATCGGCCTGGCCGTGATCCTCGGGGTGGCCTGGGTCATCGTCGAATACCGCTCGAAGGAGCCGCTGGTCGACATGCGGATGATGCGGGTTCCCGCCGTGTGGACCAACAACCTGGTGGCACTGCTGCTCGGTGTGGGCATGTACTCGGCCATCGGGTTCATCCCCGAGTTCCTGCAGACGCCGAGCTCGAACGGCTACGGCTTCGGGGCCAGCATCATCCAGTCCGGGCTCTACCTCCTGCCCCTGACCGTGACCATGTTCATCGTCGGCATGCTGTCGGGGAGGATCGCCGCCGCCATCGGATCCAAGTCGGCGGTGGTGATCGGATCGGTGTTCTCGTTGATCGGCTATCTGATCCTGGCCTTCGCCCACACCCACCCCTGGGAGATCTACACCTCGAGCGCCCTCCTCGGCATCGGGATCGGCCTGGCTTTCGCCGCCATGTCCAATCTCATCGTCCAGGCCGTGCCGGCCGCCCAGACCGGTGTGGCCAGCGGGATGAACGCCAACATCCGGACCATCGGTGGCGCCATCGGTGCGGGCATCATGTCGAGCATCGTGACGGCCACCCTGCTGCACAGCGGCTATCCGGCCGAGACGGGCTACCGGAACGGGTTCGCCTTCCTGGCCGCGGTGACCGCGGTCGCCATCGTGGCCGGCATCATGATCCCGACGACCCCCAAGGTGCCCGCCGGCGAGGACCAGGACCACCAGCACCACGTCGAACACGCCGAGCTGGCCTTGGTGCCCGGCGGGACCATCGCCGAGTGATGACGCCTACGACCTCCCACACCGGCCCCTCTGCTCCGCTGGTCCCCGACCTCGGCGATCCGTTGGACCACGAGCCCACGCTCCGCCGGGACGCGGCCCGCAACCGCGACAAGATCCTGAAGGCGGCCCGGGCCATCTTCGACGAGGAAGGCGTCGACGTCGGCGTGGAGGTCATCGCCCAACGGGCCGGCGTCGGGGTGGGCACCCTCTACCGGCGCTTCCCCACCAAAGAGCTGCTCATCGAGGCCGTGGTGTCCGAAGTCCTCGACGCCGTGCTGTCGGCTGCCCGGACGGCCCTCGCCAACGAGTCCCCGGCCGATGGCTTCACCGAATACCTCCGGGCCGTAGGGCAGCTGCAGTTCGAACACGCGGGTTGTCTGACCCGGCTGTGGAACGACTCCGCCGGCGAGGTACGCGACCGGATCGAAGAGGCCGGTCGGTCCCTGCTGGCCCGAGCCCAGCAGGCCCAGGCGGTGCGCGACGACCTGGTCTACGAGGACGTGGTCGTGCTGTTCTGGTCGCTGCGTGGCGTCATCGAGACCACGGCCACCGTCTCGCCTGAAGCATGGCTCCGCCATCTCGACCTTCTGGTGACGTCGTTGGCGCCGGGCGGTGAGCCGCTCCGACATGCGCCGCTCACCCCGGCGCAGGTACAAGCGGCCAAAGAGGCCCAGGTGCAGCGCGAGGCGTTGCGGACCCGGCGCGCCCCAACGGTCTGAGCGGAGTCCGTAGGCGGCGGGCCCAGGACTGCCTCGGGTCCTCCAACGGCGGAGCGGCCGAATTGCCCATCGACTTTCGATACCAAGCGTGCGAGCATGGCGTCGTCGGGGGGCTGTACGGGGAGGTCACCGATGGCGGGTTCGGACCAGACGGCAGTTGGCGCGTGCGCGGTGGCGGATCGCCCCGCCGGTAGGTCACCAGCGCAACGCAGGGGCGGCCCGGCGCGGACGGCCCTCTCCCTCGTAGCCGCCCTGGCCCTCGTAGGCGGCATGGTGGCAGCATCGGTCCTCGTGGCCGCCGGCAGTACTGCCGGCGCGGCAACACCGGCGGTGGCTGCGACCCCGACACCGGTCAACACCATGTACGTGCTCAACTTCAACTCGTCCTCGATCTCGTCGTTCGCCCCCGGGTCTACGGGCAACGTGGCCCCCACGAGCACGGTGTCCGGTCTGGGAACCACACTCAATACGCCGTACTACATGGCCCTCGACCCGTCGGGGAACGTCTGGGTGGCCAACTACAACGCCAACACCGTCGTCGAGTTCACGCAGGCCCAGCTGGCGGTGGGCGGGGCCCCGGCCCCCACGGTGATTCTCACGGCCACCTCCTCGTTCAGCATCGACCGGCCCAGCTATCTTGCCTTCGACCGGGCCGGTGACCTGTGGGTGGCCAATCAGGACACCACCACCGGCCCTGCGGGCGGCACTCTGGTCGAGTTCACGCCTAGCCAACTGAGTGCCTCGGGGGCACCGGTCCCCGCGGTGACCATCACGACCAACGGTTCGAACAGCATCGCCGTCCCGTCATCGCTGGCCTTCGACGCACGGGGCGACCTGTGGGTCGGCAACGACATCACGACATCGCCCGGCCCCGGCAGCGTCGTCAGCTTCACCCCCGCCCAGCTGAGCGCCTCGGGTAACCCGACCCCCACCGTGACCCTCACCTCGGCCGGCGGCAGTATCACCTCGCCGGACGCCCTGGCCTTCGACTCATCGGGCCGGCTGTGGGTGGCCAACGACGTGGCGCCGGGGAGTGTGGTGGCCTTCTCACCCAATCAGCTGACGTCCACCGGCGCGCCGACCCCGACGGTCACCCTCACCTCCAACACCACCAACATCAGCTCGCCCGACGGCCTGTCCTTCGATCGTTTCGGCAACCTGTGGGTGGCCAACTTCGGCAACAACTCCCTCACCAAGTTCTCGCCCGCCCTCCTCGCCTCGTCGGGGACGCCCACCCCCACCGGCACGCTGTCGGGTCTCCTGACCGGGCTCAACGGTCCAGACAATGTGCTGTTCGTCCCGGCCACCGGGTACACGCTGGCCGCGTCGGACGGGGGCATCTTCAACTACGGCGGATCCGGCTTCTTCGGCTCGACGGGGAACATCACCTTGAACAAGCCCATCGTGGGCATGGCCGAGTCACCCGACGGCCTCGGCTACTGGCTGGTCGCCACAGACGGGGGAATCTTCAACTTCGGTGACGCCGCCTTCTACGGCTCGCACGGGGGCTCACCGCTCAACCAGCCCATCGTGGCCATGGCCTCCACCTCTGACGGCAAGGGGTACTGGCTGGCGGCCTCCGACGGCGGGATCTTCACCTATGGCGACGCCACCTACTACGGCTCCCACGGCGGCTCGCCGCTCAACAAGCCCATCGTGGGCATGGCCGCCACGCCCGACGGCAAGGGGTACTGGCTGGTGGCGACGGACGGCGGGATCTTCACCTACGGCGACGCCGGCTTCTACGGCTCCCATGGCGGCTCACCGCTCAACAAGCCCATCGTGGCCATGGCCGCCACACCGGACGGCGCCGGGTACTGGCTGGTGGCCTCCGACGGGGGGATCTTCACCTACGGCGACGCCGGCTTCTACGGCTCGGCCGGGGCCGTCCCGTTGAACAAGCCCATCCTCGGGATGGCCGCCACGCCCAACGGCGGCGGCTACTGGCTGGTGGCCTCCGATGGCGGCATCTTCAACTACGGCAACGCCGCGTTCCTGGGGTCCCACGGGGGTGCACCGCTGAACAAGCCCATCGTGGCCATGGCCGGCCCCTACGGCTGACGGAATCCACGGGCTGACCGGGACTACGCCGGACAGGGCCGGCCGACTCGGGTCGGTCGGTCGGTCAGACGTCGGCCAGGTGGCGCAGCTGGAGGGAGAGGACGATCTCCAACAGGCCGTAGATGATCAGCCAGATGCCCATGATCACGGCCAGGACGTTGAGCGTCAGGTGGGGCCACGTCAACGTCACGATGCCCGCCGCGAAGGCCAGCACCCCCATGCCGATGCGGAAGCCGCGGGCCGGTGAGCCGTGCTCGCTGTAGGCGGTGAAGAACTCGATGATCCCGCCCACCACCCAGAACAGGCCGATCAGGAAGGCCAGGGTGGTCACCGTCTCTTCGGTGTGACGCAGAAAGAGGATGCCGATGATCACCGACAAGAGCCCGAGAATCGCCATCAGCCACCGGGTCCCGCTGCTGTCCTCGTGATCGGCGATGGCCAGCACGATGCGGAACAGGCCGGCCACGAACAGCCAGATGCCGAGCACGATGGCGAAGGCGTAGATGGTGTCCTTCGGCTTCAGCACGACGAGCACCCCGAGGGCCAGGGTGACGATGCCGAAGAACAGCACCCAGCCCCACGACTTCCCGATGACCCGCAAGATGTCCCGCTGTTCGGACGTGACGTCCACTCCCCCCGAGCTCGACATGACTACCTCCCGTGGATGGGCGGCTCCCCGAGCGGGCACCCGCCATTCGCCCCGAGGCTAGGCCCGCAGCCTGGTGGAATGGCGGACTGTGGTCCCGCCCGTGACCGGAGCGGTCAGGTGGGGGCGACGCCGGCCCGGTCGACCAGCTCCTCGCTGATGGACCAGAGCAGGGCGGCGGCGGCCGGGTCCCGGGCGGCCTGGGAGGGCACGCGGGGGCGGCACTTCACGAAGTACTGGCCGGTGACCTCGGCCACCTCGGGGGAGGTGGCGAGGTACACCGAGGTGCGAGCACCCTTCTCCGGGGTGAGGATGAACGGCTTGATGACCTTGACCCCGAAAGCCAGGAACCCCGTGGCATCGTCGTCCCGGGCGAACCCGCTGGCGACCGTGCCCGGATGGAGTGAGTTGGCGGTGACCCCGGTCCCGGCCAATCGCTCGGCCAGCTCGACGGTGAAGAGCATGTTGGCCAGCTTGGACCGGCTGTAGGCCTCCATCCCCCGGTAGTGCCGGGTGGACTGGAGGTCGTCGAAGTCGAGCCCCTTCCTCGCCCCGCGGTGGGCGATCGAGGCGACGTTGACGACCCGGGACGGGGCCGACGCCACCAGGCGCTCGGTCAGCAGCTGGGTGAGCAGGAAGGGTCCGAGGTGGTTGATCCCGAAGGTGGCCTCGAACCCGTCCGCCGTCTCGTGCCGTTCGGACTGGACCAGTCCGGCGTTATTCACGAGCACATCGATCCGCCGACATCGGCCAAGGATCTCGTCGGCTCCTCGGCGGACCGACGCCAGGTCACCTAAGTCGAAGACCACAAGGTGCACCCGGTCGGATCCGCTCTCCTGTCGGATCTCGGCCATGGCCCGACGGCCCCGTTCTTCGTTGCGGGCGGTGATCACGGTGTCCGCTCCCGCCCGAGCCAGGGCCACCGCGGTTGCCCGGCCCACCCCAGAGTTGGCCCCGGTGATGACGACCGTCCGACCTTCAATTGACGGCGTTCTCGCGGCTTTTTTCACGCGCCCCGGGCCGAGGGTCCACCGACCGGCCCATGCGCCACCGCAGAAGCACCACCCGGAACCGGTGGGACGGCGACGGTGCCGGCCCCGGTGGTCGACACGGCAGCGGTCTTCGCCCGTCGGCCGTTCCGAATGAACAAGGTCGCCGTGACGGCCACAAAGGTCACCCAGACGATGGCCTGCAGCACGCTCGGATGGTCGGCGTAGCCCAGCAGGCTGTGGAATACATCACCGAGTGAACTGTCTTCACTCAGAATGGCGCTGGTGTTCCACAGCGAGTGGCCGAGGAAAGGGAGCCAACCGAGTTCCTGCATGTTCTCCACGGCATCAGCCAAGAGTCCGGCCGCGAAGACCATCAAGATGATCCCGATCACCCGGAAGAACAATCCCAGGTTGAGGCGACGGCCCAGTTTGAAGATGACGTAGGCCACCACGAGCGCCACACCCAGGCCGAGCAGCGCACCGAACAGCAGTCCGTGACCGTGGGCTGATGTGGCCGCCTGCGTCGAGGAGGCGAACACGATGGCCAGGGTGAAGACCATGGTTTCCAGCCCCTCCCGCCCGACCGCCTGGAACGCGAGCAGTCCCAGTCCCCACCGAGCTCTCCCATTCAGGGCCTCCTCGGATCGCCGCTGAAGGTCGGCGGTCATGGTGCGGCTATGGGCCTGCATCCAGAAGGTCATGTAGGTGAGCACACAGGCCGCCACCAGGTAGGTGATGGTCTCGAACACGGTTTGGACCGTGGAGCCGTCGTACTGCCTGATGACGAGGTACGCGGCGATTCCGCCGCCCAACACCACGAGGAGGGCCGCTCCGACCCCCATGAACACGTCTTTGAAATGCCGCCGCTGGTTGATCCTGTCCAGATAGGCGAGGAGTATCGCCACGATCATGCTCGCCTCCACACCCTCGCGGAGGAAGATGACGAAGGTCGGGATCACCGGCTGGCCCTGCAGTTCTCGTCCATAGCTCAATGTTAGGTAACCCTAATTACTGCGCTATGTCAACCCTACGACTCCCCGGCGGCCCCATCAGACGGCCACCACCACCACGGACCCGAGCGAGACCATCCGGTCTTCGGCCCCCAGATCGTGGACGGCGACCCGGACGAGGGCCCGTCCCACCGGACCACCGATCACCCAGCACCGGGCCTCGACCGGCCCGACCCGCACAGGGCGGAGGTAGTGGAGCACTGTGTCGGCGGCGGCCAGTCCATCAGGGGTTGCCTGGCCAGACGCCGAGGCCGCGGCGCGACAGGCGGCCACGTCGACCAGGACGGCCATGGCGCCCCCGTGGAGGATCCCCCACGGGTTCCGAAGGTGATCGGCGAGTTGGAGACGGGTGGTCGACCCGACACCTGGCTCGATGTGGAAGAACTCCTCGGGCCGCGGACTCGCCGCCATGGGCGGGGGCATGGGCACGACCGCCGGCCGCGTGAAGGTGAGGGACATGTCGGCTGCCGGGTCGAGCACGGCGAAGGTGGCCGTCGACGCGGCCACCAAGACGTCGGAGCGGCCCTCGTCCACCACCCGGAGTCCGGCCACGACCGAGTTCCTGCCGCGGCGGAGGACCTTGCCGTGGATGCGGAGCGGTCCGGCATGGTCGAGCCGGGTCACCGTGGCCATCAGGTTGGTGGTCACGATCCAGCGGGGCAGGACCGAGAGGCCGGCGAGGAACCCTCCCACCGAGTCGAGGTTGGTGAGGAGGGCACCGGTGCGCATGCCTCCCCCCGCACCCCGGTGGTGGTCGTCGAGGGGCATGCGGCCACCGAACTCGGAGAAGCCCTCGATGCCGTCGGCCGGGGGGATCTCCCACCGCTCCAGGCGGAAGTACTCGTTCATGTAGTGGCGGAGATCGACCGGCTGCTCCGGAGTGAAGCCGCTCACCGCGCCACCGCCCCGTCCGCCGCGGCGAACTCGGCCACCGGCACGGCCCGGGCGTTGATGACGGTGCACAGCCGGTCCTCGGCCCCCGAGTCCACCAGTTCGACCACGGCACTCGACGCCCCGGTACGGGCCGCGTGCTCCACCCCGCTCCCGTCGAGCACCGTGGCCCGGGTGACGATGGGCCCCACCCGCCCGAGGGTCAGGTAGGCCACCTGCAGATCGGTGACGACGACCGAGCCCGGTCCGAGTCCGGCGGCCGCACCCAGCGCCTCGGTGGCAGCCACGTCGCCGAGGAGGGCCATGGCGCCGCCCTGGACCCCCTGGATCGAGTTGTGGACATAGGGGTGGACGGGCAGCGACACCCGGCCGGCGGCGGGATCCACGATCGAGATGCCCAAGGTGTCGAGCAGCGATCGGGACAGCCCGGTGCCGTCCCCGATGGCCATCGTGGTCGGCAGGTCGAAGGGCAGGTCCTGATCCATGGTCCGGTTGCCCCCCGGGAGCACGGCGAACGTGGTCGTGCTCCAGGCCACGGGATCGGAATCGCCGGACAGCTCGGTGCCGTGTTCGTCCACGTTGACCACCAGGGCCTCGAGGACCATGGTCGTCCGTCCTCGTCGCACCAGTTCGACCCGGGCCTCGACGAACGGGCCGAGGGCAGGGCGGACCAGTTGGACCGTCATGTCGGCCGTGGCCATCCAATCTGGTCGCAGGATGCGTACGCCGAGGAGGCCACCGACCACATCGACCAGCGTGGCCACCACGCCGACTCGGGCGCCGCCGTCGGCCCCGGCCACGAACGGGCTGACCCGGGTGCGGCCCTTGGCGCTGGTGTCGGAGAGGACCTCGGATACGAAGCCGAGGTCACCGAGGAAGTGGGTGGCGGGTGGGTAGCCCCCGACGACCACTCAGCGTTCCTGCTCGGTGGGTCGGATCAGGACCTCGTTGACGGTGACATGGCGGGGCCGGGTGACGGTGAAGACGATGGCTTCGGCGATGTCCTCGGCCGCCATGATCTCGGTCTGGCCGAAGGTGGAGCTGATGTTCTTCAGCACCTCGGGCCGGTTGTGGCCGGCGAGCTCGGTCCTCGTAGCCCCCGGCTCGATGAGACTCACCCGTACATGGCGGGTGGTCACCTCTTGTCGGAGGGACTCCGAGAAGGCCCCGACGCCGAACTTGGTGGCGTTGTAGACCCCGCTCCCGACCCGGGCGGCCCGGCCGGCCACCGAGCTCACATTGACGACGTCGGCCACCCGGCGGGGCTCCTGTTCGGCTGCGGCCAACAGGTGCGGTAGGGCGGCATGGGTGGTGTAGAGGAGGCCCAACACGTTGAGCTCGACCATCCGCCGCCACTCCTCGACGGGTGCGTCCACGATCGGGCCGAGCAGCATGACCCCGGCGTTGTTGATCACCGTGTCGAGCCGCCCGAACTCGGTGACCGTGGCCTCGACCATGGCCCGGGCCGCCGCCTCGTCGGTGATGTCGGTCTCGATGACCAGTACGTCGGTGTCGTTGCCGATGCGCTCGACGACCAGCTCGAGCCGGTCCCGGCGTCGGGCGGCGATGGCCACCTTGGCGCCCTCCGCGGCCAGGGCCACCGCCGTGGCCTCACCGATGCCACTGGATGCCCCGGTGACCAGGGCCACTGTTCCTTCGAGACGACGCGCCATGACTTCCCCGTTCTGCTCAGCGATGGCCGCAGTGTACCGACGGCGTCACGGGACCGACCAGCAGGGGTGGCGGCCTGGCAGCCACGCGGACCACGACGACCGGCGGGCCGGTGGTACGGGTCTGGACGCCGGGAGCGGGCCGAGGCCCGTGGCGAGCCGACTAGGCCGCGGTCTGGCGATCCGACTTCCGGGGCTGGCCCTGACCGTTGGCGGTCTGCTTGCGGGGCGTGCTCCGGCGGGTCCGGCGGCGCTGGCGCGTGGAGGTGTCGTAGGGACGCTGGGTGGACGCCGGGCTCTCGTGCAGGGCGCACCACTCGGTGCTGTTGTACCGGGACAGCTTGACGGTGCAGTCCTCGGCGATGCACACCCTGCCCGTGGCGAACACCTCGGGGGGCGTGCTCCCGGCCAGTCCATCGGCCAGATATGAGCTGTCCTCTGCCATTCGCCTATCCACCATGGCGGTCGTACCTCGCTTGTCGTCGGGACATCAGCTACGAGTTACTTCGGCAGGTGGGGGCGCGAACTGTAACGAAGCGGGTGGGCGGGACGGGGCAGCCGAGGGGAGGCCTCAGGCGTGGCGCACCCCTTGGTAGCGTCCCTGTCGATGCCCCTCCCCGACCCGTCCCACCCGTGGTGGAAGACGTCGGTCTTCTACCAGATCTACCCCCGGTCGTTCGCCGACTCGAACGGGGACGGGATCGGCGATCTGGGGGGCATCCGCGCCCACCTGGCCGATCTGGCCTGGTTGGGCGTCGACGCCCTGTGGATCTCCCCGTTCTTCCGATCGCCCATGGCCGACTTCGGCTACGACGTGAGCGACTACTGCGACGTGGACCCCCTCTTCGGCACCCTGGAGGAGTTCGACCTCCTGGTGGACGAGGCCCACGCCGTGGGACTCAAGGTGATCATCGACTGGGTGCCCAACCACACCTCGAATCAGCATCCGTGGTTCCTCGACGCGGCGACCGGTCGGGACAGCGAGCACCGCGACTTCTACGTGTGGCGTGACGCCGACCCCGACGGCACACCGCCCAACAACTGGATCTCGTCGTTCGATCTCACCGCGCCGGCCTGGACCCTCGACGAGGCCTCGGGGCAGTGGTACCTGCATCTGTTCGAGGCGGCCCAGCCCGATCTCAACTGGGATCACCCCGCGGTCGAAGCGGCCATGCACGACGTCCTCCGGTTCTGGCTCGATCGGGGCGTCGACGGTGTGCGGGCCGACGTGATCCACTGCATCGGCAAGGACCCCGAGCTGCCCGACGAGCCGCCCGAGGTGGTCGGCATCCCCCACAGCGCGCTCAACGACGTCCCCGTGACCCACGATCGGCTCCGGGCCATCCGGTCCCTGATCGACGGCTACGCCGGTGATCGGGTGATCGTGGGCGAGGTCTACCTCCTGTCCACCCAGGCGGTGGCCTCCTACTACGGCCAGAACGACGAACTCCACCTGGCCTTCAACTTCCCACCCCTGTTCGCCCCGTGGCGACAGGACGCCTGGACCCGGTGCATCGACGAGGCCATGGCCGCCCTCGAGCCCCGAGACGCCTGGCCGACCTGGGTCCTGTCCAACCACGACAACCCCCGCCACCGGACCCGCTACGACCGGGCCGGGGCCCGTCACGGCGAGGACCCGGCCACCACCGAGGCGCGCAGCGAGTCCCGCGCCCGCACCGCCGCCGTACTGCTGTTGACCCTGCGGGGCACCCCGTTCCTCTACCAGGGTGAGGAGCTCGGTCTCCTGGACGGCATCGTCCCCCCCGACCGTCAGGTGGATCCAGGAGGCAGGGACGGCTGCCGGTCGCCGGTGCCCTGGGACGGGTCGGCCGACCACGGCTGGCCCACCGAAGCCGGGACCGAGGTGTGGCTCCCCTTCCCGCCCGAGTCGGACCGGCGCAACCACGCCGATCTGGTCGACGGACCCCACGTCCATCCTCCACCTCTACCGCCGCCTCCTGGCCCTCCGCCATGGCGCAGCCGCCCTCAGGCTCGGGGACCTGGAGCTCGTCGATGTGGCCGAGGGCGTGCTCGCCTTCGAGCGCCGGTGGGGCGACGAGTCCTACCTGGTGGCACTCAATATGGCCCCCGACGCGGTGTCGCTGACGGGACAGGATCGGTCACGCCTCGAGGGCAGGACCGTGGTGCTGTCGAGCGATGGGGTCGGCGAGGGCGTGCGGGGACCGGCGAGCATCGGTGGCGACCAGGCGTTGGTCCTGGGCCCGGCGGCGGGTCGTCGGCGCTGACCTACAGCCAGGTCTCGCGCCAGTAGTCAACCGCGCCTTCGTCACCGAGCGACATGGAGTGGCCGGCCTCGTGTCCGCTGCGCCTGATGCAGCACACGAGCGTCCCGATCCAGGGTCCCCGGTCGATGCAGTGCACTGCACCGCACCGGCTCCACTGCGGCGCAGTGGGCAACTCCAGATCGTCAAGATCGAAGTCGGCGTCGGACCATTCGCTGAACCTGTCCACGTGAAACGGGTCGATCGTCAAAGTCTTTCCTGCCCCTTATGTTTCGTAACCCTCCTTCTCATGATCGGAATGGTTGCGCCTCAGCTGTAGTGCGAATTGCCGGAACCAGCCGGTCGGACGGCAGCGGTGGTGGGGTCCCCCCGTACCCACCCCACAGGGGTCATCATGGGCCTGGTGGAAGCGTCGTCGCCGAGGGAGCAGGCCCGACGGTTCGGGGAGCCTGTGGCCCGGCCGCACCGAGGCCGCCTCTCGGGCCTCAGCGCCCACCAGACCCGACGCCCTCCGCGGAGTCTGCACCGGTGCCCCCGTCAGGGCCCGCATCCTCGGTCACCGGGAGTGTTCAGACTCTCATCGTCGTGATCGGACGCATCTTGGACCTAAACCGCAGGTGACAAGCACGAACATTCCAACGGAAGTTGGTGGATATGTTCAAATTTCTAACAAAGCGGCGCTACGCTAGGCAGATGAACGGTGAACCGACCAAAGGCATCGAGGACATCGTGCGGCGCAATGTGGCCGCACTCCGGTCCAAGGCCAACCTGACCCAGCAGGCCCTGGCCGACGAGATGCTCCTTCGGGGTATCGCCTGGACCCGGGAGACGGTGGCCCAGGTGGAGACCACGAACCGACGGCTCGGGTTCACCGAGGCCATCGTGGTGGCGGCCTGTCTCGACGTACCCGTCGCCCGTCTGACGGCCACCGGGGCGCCCTCGGTGGCCGTGGGCGAGAGCGAGTGGAGTGCGGCCTATCTGGGAGCGGCCATCGCCGGTACGACCGGGGACATCTTCCCGCCCGAGAGTTACGCCTCACCCGCCTCGGAGCCATCCAGCTCGCCGGCCTCGTCCCCGGGCCCGATGGCCACCGAGTTGGTCGGCTCCCCGGCCCGGACCACCCCTCCCGGCGAGGTCCCCGACCGTCGCCGGGCCGACCGCAGGCTGGGCGACCCCGAAGAGCGGGAGCCCCGGGGCCGCCGCAGCACCGACGCCCCGGCCGCCACCCCCCAGAAGACGGCCGAGCGCATCGAGCGCCGGCTCCGCCTGCGGGTCACCGCCGGCGACGTGGACGCCACCGCCCAGCGCCTCTGGTCCCGCAGCCTCGAAGCCGAGCGGGAGCGGCGGGTGACCGACCGGGTGGCCCTCACCGGAGGCTCGCTCAAGACCATCCGGGGCCACGTGTCCCGCGATCTGGACCGCGAGATCGCCCACGAGATGGAGCAGGACCCGGGCCGGGCCCGGCCGGCCGTGCCGCCGTCGAGCGAGATGGGTCCCGACGAAGTCACGTGGGAGGCCACCCGGCTCAACATCGTGCTCGCCAACAAGGGCTACAACGACAGCGACGTCACCCGGTGGTGGAACTTCACCCGCCACCGGGAGCTCGGCGACCAGACCATTGCCGAGGCGTGGAAAGACGGTGAGTACAGCGCGGTCAGGCGACTGGTCGAGTCGTTGCCCGACAAGCACGGCGTGACCAACGGCTACTACGTGGACGAGTAGGTCGACCCGCCGGGCCCTCCACCCGGCGTCCCACCTGCGAAAGGACCCCATGGACCGGAGCCGACTGGCGGCATTGCTCGACGAGGAGCGCGAGCTGCACCGTTCCCGCAATCCGCGATCCATCGAGCAGTTCGCCCGGGCCGAGCACCTCTTCACCGGCGTGCCCATGACCTGGATGGCCACCTGGGCGGGCGGGTTCCCGCTGGCCCTCGATCGGGCCGAGGGGGCACGGGTGACCGACGTCGACGGCCACACCTATGTGGACTTCGCCCTCGGTGACACCGGGGCCATGGCCGGCCACTCCCCCCGTCCCGTGGTCGACGCGGTCCGGCGGCGCATCGAGACGCTCGGTGGGATCACCGCCATGCTCCCGAGCGACGATGCCGAGTGGGTGGCAGCCGAGCTCAGCCGTCGGTTCGGCATGGCCCAGTGGTCGTTCGCCCTGAGCGCCACCGACGCCAACCGGTGGGCCCTGCGGCTCGCCCGCCTGGCCACGGGCCGGCCCCAGGTGGCCGTCTTTTCCTACTGCTACCACGGGAGCGTCGACGAGACCTTCGTCGTGCTCGGAACCGACGGCACCACCGTCTCCCGGCCCGGGAACGTCGCCCCGGCCGTCGATCCTGCGGTGACCACGGTGGCGGTGGAGTTCAACGACCTCGACGCCCTGGCCCGGGTCCTGCGCACGGGGCAGATCGCCGCGGTGCTGTGCGAGCCCGCCCTCACCAACATTGGCATCGTCCTGCCCGAGGCGGGCTTCCACGCCGGTCTCCGGGAGCTCTGCGATGAGACGGGCACGCTGCTGATGATCGACGAGACCCACACCTTCTCGGCCGGTCCGGGCGGTGCCACCGAGGCGTGGGGACTCCGTCCTGACATCGTCACCATCGGCAAGGCCATCGCCGGGGGTATCCCCATCGGTGCCTTCGGCCTCAGCGAGCAGCTGGCGCAAGGGCTGCTCGCCCGCATCGGTGACGACGGCGCCGACATCGTCGACGTGGGTGGGGTAGGTGGGACCCTGGCCGGCAACGCCCTCAGCACGGCAGCAGCACGGGCCACCCTCGAGCACGTGCTGACCGCAGAGGCCTTCGACACCATGGCGGACCTCTCCTTCCATCTGGCCGGCCAGATGGAAGAGGCCATTGCCTTGCACGGCCTCGGCTGGTCGGTGTCCCGGCTGGGGGCGCGGTCCGAGTACCGGTTCTGCTCCCCGGCCCCGGTGAACGGGACCGAGTCGGCTGCGTCCGAGGACGTCGAGTTGAACGAGTTCCTCCACCTCTACCTGTCCAACCGGGGCGTGTTGATCACCCCCTTCCACAACATGGTCCTCACGTGCCCCGCCACCACGATGGACGATGTGGTCCGACACGGCGAGATCTTCGCCGACGCGCTCGGCGCCCTCGTCGGATGATCGACCAGGTTCGCTAACCTCGGCTCCACTCAGGGACAGGGCCGGGCGTTGGTCAGCCACGACTCCCCCGCTCGAGGGTCCCGAGCAGCGGACGCGGGAGGGCGTGCAGGACGATGAGGAGCGGGCGGGACCGAATCCCGGCTCGGGTGACCGCGCCGTCGGTGGTGGGTGCGCTGGGCTGGAGCGCCTTCGCCGTCTACCTGGTGGTGCAGGCCCGCCTCGGCCCGGTGCTCATCTGGACCGACTCCAGGGCCTACGCCAAGGTGGCGCGGGCCGGGCTCGGGTCCCGGGCCCTGTGGGCCGGGGCCCGCCCACCCCTGACGCCGCTGGTCCTGAAGGTGGTGGGTGGCCCGACCGCATTCGTGACCGTGCAGGCCGCGGTGGCCGCCGTGGCCTGGGGGGTGCTGGCCTGGACGGTGGGCCGGCTGGTGGCACCGGGCTGGCGTCGGACAGCTGCCGCACTCCTCATCCTCGGGTTCGCCACCACCCTCCCCATCACCCAGTGGAACCGGTCCGAGCTGTCCGAGTCCCTCTCCCTCTCCCTCCTGGCGCTGGTGGTGGCCGGCTTCATCTGGACGTCGCGCACCCCGACCTGGCCCCGCATCGCCGCCACGGCGGCCGCATGCCTGGCCTTCGCCGCCACCCGAGACGCCCAGGTGTGGACGGTCGGGTTCCTCGCTCTGGCCGCCGGGGTCTTTGCCCTCACCCGGGTCAGGTCCGACCGGAGCCGGGCGCTCCGAGCCGCCGTACTGGCCGCCTCGTTGGTGGGGGTGGTCGTCCTCTGCGAGTGGGGCACCCTCGCCTCGCAACGGACCACGTCGGACACGGCGGACGTGTTCTTCGTCCGGGTCTTCCCCTACCCCGGGCGGGTGGCGTGGTTCGCCGCCCACGGCATGCCCGAGCAACGCCTCATCGACCAACTGGCCCGCCAAGCCCCGGCGTCCTCGTCCTCCGCCCCGATCGTCGGGGTCAACCTGGAGGACCCGACGTTCGCCCCCCTGCGCTCGTGGCTGGCCCACGACGGCGGTCGGACCTACCTGCGCTACCTCGTCTCCCACCCCTGGTACGTGCTGAGCGAGCCGCTCCTCAGGCCCGAACGAGCGTTCAACTCCGCCCAGGGCAATCTGGCCTTCTACGCCCCGACCACCCACGCCGCCCGGTCGCCGCTGACCCCGGTCCTGTGGCCGCCGCTCCTCGTGTTGTTGCTCGTGGCCGCCCTGGCCCTCTACCTCGGGATCGCCACCGGAGCCACCGGCACTGATCCGTGGCGGATGGTGGTGGTGCTCACCCTGGTCGGGGTGGCAGCCATGCTGGTGGCCTGGCACGGCGACGGCCAGGAGGTGACCCGCCACACCGTCGAAGGCTTCGCCGAGGTGCGCCTCGGGATCTGGGTCCTCTTCGTGATGGGCGTGTCACGGGTGCCCCTCCTCCGGGCGGGCGGTGCGGAGACCCACGAGTCAGCCATCCCACCACCGGTCGACGGGGAGGGGGTCGCCGCCGGTTCGGGTCACGCAGGGCCGGCCGACGCCTGACCCTGGCCCATTGTCGGATCCGACCCGCCCGAATCCGTCGACCATTGGCCGAATGAGTGGCCGCTCCTGACGACTCATTCGACGACAATCACTCCCTAACCGCACCCCACAGATGCCGGACCAGAAGGCCCGAACCCTTTCAGCAATACCGCTCAGCGTGGTTGGCCAACTACCAAGACGGTCAAAAGGAGCGCCCCCGGTGGGCGGTCAATTCCCCAAATCGCCGGGCCACGTTTTGCACTCCGTGTGAACTTTTGTGAGGAAGTTTTCGTTGCGGTAACTTGCGCGACACGTACCGATGAACGGGGCAGCATGAGAAAGCGGGCTTCGCTCGGAGTTTTGATGGGTGTCGTCGTCCTGGTCGGGGCGGTGTCATCGGTGGTCGTCATGAGGTCGGCGTCGGCAGACAGCCCCCTTCCCGTGGCGCCGTACAGCGGCTTCAACCCCGCGCTCACCCGCGCCCCCTACGTCACCGACCTCACCCAGACCTCGGCCTCGATCAACTGGGCCACCAACTCGCCGACGGCCGGCTCGGTACTGGCCACCCCGACGGTGGCCGACTCGTCGTGTTCGGCCGCCGTCACCAGTTGGACCGGATCGGCAGCCGTCGCCCCCTCGTCCCTCCCGGCGCCGGTCAATCCCGTGAGTGCGGTGCCATCCCCCAGCCTCACCAGTCGCGAGTTCACGGTGAACGCCGTCTCGGAGTTCCAGTCCTCGGTCGACCTGACCGGCCTGGCCCCGGGGACCCAGTACTGCTACTCGGTCTTCTCGAGCGACCGGCCCGGGGCGGTGAACCTCTTACCTGCCGCCCAGCCCTTCCAGCTGTTCACCACGCTCAGCCCGTCGAGTGCCCAGTCGTCGACACCGGTGACCTTCGACGTGACCGATGACACGGGCGAGAACTACTACTTCACCAGCCAGGACGCCACGACCGACATTCCCTTCCCCGGTGGGGTCAACCCCGACCAGGCCTCCCTCGACCACCAGATCGGCCTCTCGGGGGCCAACTTCCTCCTGTCGGTCGGCGACATCGCCTACAGCGGGACCACCCAGACCACCTTCGGCGACCTCCAACAGACCGGCACCCAACCCGAGGTGAGCAACATCTTCGGGCCGTCCTACCTGCCCCAGACGGGCGGCGTCCCGATCTTCTCGGGCCCCGGAGACCATGGCCAGAACATCAATCCCCTGAAGGTCTTCCCGAACGCCAACACGGCCACTGCCTCGGGGGGGACCTACGCCTACGACAGCTACTCGGGCATCGACGGGGTGGCCGGTGACTCCCCGGACAACTGGTACGCCTTTTCCACCTCCGATGTCCGGGTCTACGTGCTCGACGGCGCCTGGTCGGACTCGGTGGCCAACAAGCTCGGCACGACCACCGGGGCGCTGTGCGGCACGCCCGGCACCAATCCAGCCGTCTACTGCGAGCCCTACCAAGCCGACGCCGACGAGCACTGGCAGGCCTCCTCGCCCGAGTACAAGTGGCTCCAAGAGGACCTCGCCCAGCACCCCGGGGGCGTCAAGGTGGCCGTCTTCCACTATCCCCTGCGCTCCGACAACGCCACCCAACCCTCGGACCCGTACCTCCAGAACAGCTCGGCCAATCCCGCCGCCTCCACCAGCCTCGAAGCCCTCCTCGCCGCCAACGGCGTGAAGCTGGCCTTCAACGGGCACACGCACATCTACCAGCGGACCGTGCCCAACGGCGCCGGGACGGTCACCAACTACGTGACCGGAGGCGGGGGCGGCGTCCTCGAACCCGTACTGGGCGGCGCCACCTGCCAGGCCCTGACCCACGGGACAGCACCACCGGACAAAGACGTCTACGCGCTGGGCTGGAACCCCACCCACGCCACGGGCAGTGCCTGCAGCACCAACAACACCGCCCCCACGCCCGCCGCGGCGGCCGACGTCTACAGCTTCTTGAAGGTGACGGTCCAAGGCACCTCGGTCACCGTAACGCCGACCAACGCGGCGGGCGGCACCTTCGACGTCCAGACCTACACCTACCCGGCGGCCGGTGGGCCCTCGACGCCGTCCGGGGTGACGGCGGCGGTCACCTCACCCACCTCGGTGCAGCTCCGTTGGAACCCGTCGAGCGAGGCGGGGGGATCCATCGCCTCCTACCGCATCGACAGGAACGGCTCGACCCTGGCCACGGTCGGAGCCGCCACAACGACCTTCACCGACGACACCGCCGCGGTGGGCACGACCTACTCCTACTCGGTCGCCGCCATCGACGGCAGCGGTACGCCGTCGTGGCCCGGGCAGGCCAACCAGGTCACCACACCCGACCCCACCGAGTCGGGCGCCACCGGTCCGGGCCAGCCCGGGTGCAGTGACAGCCTCCCGTCGGGATCGGTGGTCGGGGCCGCCGCCCTCGACGACGGCTCGGGCTACTTCGAAGTGGACCGGTCCGGCGACGTGGCCGCCTTCGGAGCCGCCGTCTGTTACGGCGGGCTGAGCGGGACCCATCTCAACCAGCCCATCGTGGGGATGGCCGTAGATCCGGCCACCGGGGGCTACTGGCTGGTGGCCAGCGACGGTGGGGTCTTCTCCTTCAACGCCCCCTTCGAGGGATCGACCGGCGCCATCCGGTTGAACAAGCCCATCGTGGGGATGGGCGCCACCCCCGACGGCTCGGGCTACTGGCTGGTGGCCAGTGACGGTGGGGTCTTCTCCTTCAACGCCCCGTTCTACGGAGGCACCGGGCTCATCCGGCTGAACAAGCCCGTCGTGGGTATGGCTGTCGACCGGAGCACGGGCGGCTACTGGCTGGTGGCCAGCGACGGCGGGGTGTTCAACTTCCACGCCCCCTTCGACGGAGCCACGGGCGGCATGAAGCTCAACCAACCCATCGTGGGCATCGACCCCACAGCGGACGGAAACGGCTACCGACTGGTGGCCGCGGACGGCGGGGTGTTCACCGGCTTCAACACGCCCTTCTACGGCGGGACCGGGCTCATCCGACTGAACCGGCCCATCGTCACCACCATCAACGACAACGACGGGAACGGCTACTGGTTGGTGGCCAGCGACGGCGGGGTGTTCTCCTTCCACGCACCCTTCTACGGCTCGGCGGCAGGCTGACACCTTTCGGCCTGTCCACACGGTGGCCAGGGCATCTTCACTGCCAGCGTCTGGAGTGTGGCGGTGAGCGCGATTCTCGGAGCGCCGGGATAAATCTCGGCACAATGGTGGCGTGACCGATGACGAGGGGCGCAGGAGATGAGGTACGGGCGACGATCGCTCGAGCGCTGGCTCGCCGAGGCATGGCCGCTGGTGCGGTCGTTGATGGAAGCCGAGGACCGGCTCATCTCGGCCTCCGAGGCACCGGCCGTGCTCGTGCTCGCCGCCTGCGACCAGTTGAACGCCACGTTGGCCCACGCCGAGCGGTGGCTCGACTCACGCCGCTGTCCGGATGACAACTTCGGGCTGCAGTTCCGGGAGCTGATCGCCGCGTGCAAGGGGCTCTCGGCCATCATGCAGACGGTGACACGGGAGGCACCCGAAGGGGGATGGGTGGACCGGCGGGAGATCGCCGACCGCATCGGCGAGAACTTCATGGACCGGGTCCAGCAGGCCTCACGGGCCCGCCTCTATCTCCAGCAGTGGAGTACCTGACTGCCGCACGCTCCCTGATGCCGGGGCATGTCGGACGGTTTCCCACTGGACCGCACGACAGCCGGTCTGCTCGGAGCCGCAGGCCCTCGCCCCGAACGACGCCCACGGCCCACCGCGTGACGAGGCGGACATCCCCGGCTGAGAACGGTGGGCCGGGGTAATCTCACGCCGTGGCCATGACCCCTGTAACCCCGGTGCCCGTGCCCTCCTCCGATCCACCATCGGGCGGCGCCCTCCCCCGGTGGGTTCTACCGGTGGTCATCGGGTCGATCGTCCTCGGCCTGGCTGGCCTCGGGACGGGGATCTATGCCATCACCAAGATTCCGCCCAAGGTCTCGGGTCCAACAGGCCGTACCGGCGAGACCGGCCCGCAGGGTCCAACCGGCCCGGCCGGACCGGTTGGTGCGACCGGCCCCGTGGGGCCGGCAGGCCAGCCGGGAACCGTGGTCGGCGGATCCGTCGTCACCGGTCCGGCCATGGCTACGGCTGCGGGTGCGGCGATCGGCACCCAGCTGGTGGAGAAGGTGACGTGTCCGGCCGGCAAGGTCGTCCTCAGCGGTGGGGCACAGATCTCGGCCTCGGCTCCCGGCAGTGCGGTCGCCCTCCGATCCTCCTTCCCGGTCAGCACCACGAGCTGGCAGGTGGTCGGTGTGGTGAGCGCCACCCTTCCCGCCGGCGCGGTCATGGACATGACGCCCTTCGCCCTCTGCGGTGACAGCGTGCCGAAGGAGACCACCACCACGACCACCAAGCCCTGAGCACCGGTCGCCGGCGTGGCGACCGAGCGGCTCTCGGCTCCGGCTGATCCCTAGGACGTGGGTACCGCGCCGGCCGCCACCCGTCGGACGATGACGTCGGCCGGGTCGGCGGTGATCCGACGCCAACCGGTACCGGCCCAGAGGTTGGGCACCGAGGCGTCCCCCGCGCTGGTGGCCGCAGCCCGCAGGGGACGGGTGAGGTGGTGCACCTCGGGGTAGGCCTGGGGCGCCTGGCCGTCGTGGGCCACGGCGAACTCGTTGGCCAACCCACGGGCGAAGCGTCCGCTGAAGGCCCGGGTCACGATCGTCTCGGGATAGCGACCGTCGAGTAGGGCGGCACGGTAGGGCGCCGAGGTCCCCGCCTCCGGAGTGCACAGGAGCGCCGTCCCGATCTGGACGGCGGTGGCGCCGGCGCTGAGCACGTGGGCCGCGTCGTCGCCCGTCATGATGCCGCCCGTTCCGATGAGGGGCACGTCGGTGACGGCGACGATCCCGGCGAGCAGCAGCCGGAGGGGAGCTCGGTTGGGAGCGAGGTCCACAAAGGAGCCCTGATGGCCACCGGCCTCGGTCCCCTGCACGGCCAACACGTCGCTCCCGACCTCGGTGGCCACCTGCGCCTCGTCCACCGACGTCACCGTCACCGCCACCCGGGACCCGGAGGCGTGCAGCCGGTCGACGACCCCGGCGGTCGGACAGCCGAAGGTGAAACTGACCAGGTCGATCCGGGCCGAGGCGACCACGTCCAGCTTGGCCGAGTAGGCGTCGTCGTCCCAGTGCGGCTCGCCCAGCGCCACCCCCAGGCGATCCGCCTCGGGCTCGAGTTCGGATGCGTAGCGGGCCACACCCGCAGGGTCACCGGCCGCCGAAGGGACGAAGAGGTTCACCCCGAACGGGGCGTCGGTCAGGGAGCGGGTGACGGCGATCTCGGTGGCCAGCTGTTCGGCCGTCCGGTACCCGGCAGCCAGGAAGCCGTATCCGCCGGCGTTGGAGACTGCTGCGGCCAGCGCCGGGGTGGACGGGCCGCCGGCCATCGGGGCCTGCACGACGGGCAGCTCGCTCAGGAGCCCCGGGGTCATCCGAAGACGACGGTCTTGTTCCCGTTGAGCAGCACCCGGTCCTCCAGATGCCACCGGAGTCCGCGAATGAGCACCGAGCGCTCGATGTCCCGTCCGATGCGGAGCAGCTCCTCCACGCTGTCGGCGTGGTCGATCCGGATCGTGTCCTGCTCGATGATGGGACCGGCATCGAGGGTGGCGGTCACGTAGTGGCAGGTGGCCCCGATCAGCTTCACCCCCCGCTCGAATGCCTGGTGGTAGGGCCGGGCCCCGGCGAACGACGGCAGAAAGCTGTGATGGATGTTGATGATCCGGCCCGGATAGCGCTCGCACACCGTCGGAGGCAGGATCTGCATGAAGCGGGCCAGCACCATCACGTCACCGTTGACCGCGTCGAACCGGGAGACGATCTCGTCGAAGGCCTCCGCCTTGGTTCCCTGCTCGAAGGGCACGTGGCGGAACTCGATGCCGTACCACTCGACGAGGGGTCGGAGGTCGGGATGGTTGGCGATGACCACCGGGATGTCACAAGCCAGGTCACCGCTGCGCCAGCGGTGGAGCATGTCGGCCAGGCAGTGGTCCTCCTTGCTCGCCAGCACCACCACGGTGCGGCGTTGCTCGGTGTCCCGCAGGTGCCAGGTCAGGTCGTACTCCCGGGCCACGTCGGCGAACCGCCGGGAGAACTCCTCCCCGTCAAAGGGGAGGCTCTCGGCCAGGATCTCGATGCGCTGGAAGAACCGTCCGGTGGTCAGGTCGCTGTGCTGGGCCGCCTCGACCACCCACCCACCATGGGTGGCGATGAATCCGGTGACGGCGGCCACGATGCCGGTGCCGTCGGGACAGGTGACCGTGAGTACGAAACGACGCATGGCTCAATACTTGTCGACTTTTGCCACCATCGGGACCCGGCGGCGACAAGGGTCCGTCTCGACCCTGGCCTCCTCCGCCACCGTTCCGACGAACGACAGGGAACCCGGGTCATTCCGGCCCTACCTGGACATCGTGTAACCGGGACCACTATTCGATGCGCAGA
Organism: uncultured Acidimicrobiaceae bacterium; assembly: GCA_963817985.1. Classification (GTDB taxonomy): domain Bacteria; phylum Actinomycetota; class Acidimicrobiia; order Acidimicrobiales; family RAAP-2; genus Bog-756. Next base: position 184,636 of record CAWFQI010000022.1, read on the forward strand.
ACGGTGGCCGGGGTGGCGCTGGTCGCCACCACGGCGGGCACCGCGGTCAGCACGGCACCCACCAACACCAGACCGACCAGACCGATGACCAGGGGTACGAGTGGGACCACGGTCACCGGAACCACACCCAGCGAGGCGGCAAAGCCGGTCCAGGCCCAGTGGCCGCCGATGACCCCGAGGGGTAGGCCGAAGGCCACCGCGATGACGAGGAGCGTGGCGGTCTGCCAGGCGATGACGCTGCGCAGCTGCCGGCGGGTGAGTCCGAGTGCCTGCAGCACGGCCAGCTCCCGGCGTCGCCGTCGGGCCCCCGCCACCACCGCCACCGACAGCGAGACGAGCACGGCGAGCCCGAGCGCCACGGCGAGGGCAATGGGCTGACCGCTCATCTGCCCGGCGTTGACGATGGCGGCACCGAGTACGCGGGGCTGCTGGTACGTTCCCCCCGGGTCACCCCCAGGGTCGTCGGCCAGGATCCTGTGCACCACCGGCCCCGGTTTCGCTCGGGGATCGAGGTCGAAGGCCACCGTGGAGGGGAGGGCGGTGAGCGCCTCGTTGACGTTGGCGGAGGAATCGTTGATCACCGAAGCGAAGTCGAGGATCGACAGGAGGGTGCTCTCGGGAAGCATGGCGCCGGTGCCGAGCGAGACGTGGTCGGACAGCTGGACACCGATGGACGGCAGGGTCACGACTCCGACGATGGTCAAGGTCCGGGCCGTCGGTCCGGTACCGACATGGACCGTGTCACCCACCCTCTTGCCCAGCTGGTGAAGGGTGGTCACCCCGAGCTCGATCTCGTCGGGGCCGGCACTCCCGGTGCCGCTCAGTGGAAACGGACCGGTCCCGTCGAGGGAGTGGCCGCTGACCGTGGGTGGGGCCACCGACCCCTTGTGGGTGGCCAATCCGAGGACGGGGACGACCTGTCCGTCCACCGGGAGTTGGGCGAAGGCGAACGTCGACCAGCCGGCCACACCGGGCTGATCGGCCATGGAGGAGTACAGACCCCCGGCCCCGCTGTGGAAGTCGGTCGGGGTCGGGCTGGTCGTGAAGAACGCGCCGTAGCCTCCTTCGGACTGGAGCAGGACATTCCAGTTCCATCCGTAGCGGGCCGGATGGGTAACCAGGCCGTTCAGGCTGGCACCGAAGACGACAGCGGTGACGACGGCGATGACGGCGACCACCGATCCCACCAGATTGGCGCGCACGGTGGCCCGTCGACCGCCTGGCGGGGGCTCGAGCGCATAGCCCGCTCCGAGGGCCACGACTTCGGGGAGACCGGCGGTGATGGCGGCCTGGGCGATGGCCGACGGGTCCTGGGCCCCCGACTCGGGGGCCTGTCGTACCGTCCGCCACGCCAGGAGGGCCAGCATCCCGACCAACAGCACCGTCAGGAGAACGCCACCCCCGAGCAGAATGGGCACGTCGAAGCCGAAACCACGGGCCGGGTCGAACTGGCGGACCGGCTCCACCGGGGCCAGCGGTGAGAGGGCGACGGCGCCGACCACGGCCAGCACCATCCCGCCGACCACCGCCGTCAGTCCACTCAGTGCGCCAGCCACCGCCGACTCGGGCCGGGTCTCGCCGAGGGACCGGAGCGTCGCCAGCTGTCCGGCCGATCGGTCGAGCAGCTGGGCCAGCGCCTGACCGACCAGGACCAGCAAGGCCAGGGCGCTCAGGGCACCGAGCACGGCCAGGGCCACCGCCTGAGGACGGATCGCGTCCTGGACCTGGCGATGGACATCGTCCAGCTTGCGAACGGCAAAGGAGTACCCGTTGCCCACGTGATTGGCCAACGTGGCCAGTGAGGTCTGGAGGGCGGGGATGCCGGCGCTCCCACGGTCCAAGCGGGCACCGACCCACGAGAAGGCGATCTCCTTGTGGAGCTGGGCGGTCGCCGCTGGTGGGATGACGGCAGCCGCCGGTTGGTCGAACTGGTCGACCAGCACGGGTGGGAAGTCCACGATGGCGGTGACCCGGTAGGTGGCGTGTCCGACCACCGGCGGGTCCGGCGACTGGTCCAAGGGGTTGTAGAGGGCGTAGGTCACGTGGCCACCTACGCCGACACCGAATAGCCGGGCGATGTTCGGGGTGAGGGCGATCTCGTCGGTGGCACCCAGGCGCGGGAGTCGTCCCTTGATCACGGTCATCGTGTCCTGCGTGAAGAAGTCACCGTTCATGCTCCCCTGCAGAGCGTCGGTGGTGAACGAGTCGTCGATGTGGCCGTGGACCACCGGATCGACATCCATCCCGGCCCACGACGCGCTAAAGCGGATTCCCGGTTGCTTCGCCACTTCGGCGTTCAACTCGGTGTCCGGCGACGGGATGTTGATCATGACGTCACTGGCGTTGATGGAGCTCAGATAGCGTCCGTAGGCCGATTCTGTCCGTCGAGCACCGGCCAGGGCGGCCAGGGAGACGGCACCCAAGATGCCGCACAAGACGGCGATGACCAGGGTGGACCGCCAGGTCCGACGCCAGGTGACGAGCCACCAGTACCAGGCCGCTGCCATCGACCTTCAGTGATCCGTGACCATGTCGTATCGGCCTGCCTGTCGTACCGTCATCGAGTGGACCCTGTAGTGGGGCGTTGTGGGCTCCGTGGACCGGTCGGCGGTCGTTGCCCTCTGCTCGATGATGATCGGAACCGGGCTCACCGGCAAGGGTGCTAACCAGTCACTGAGGGGGTGGGTTACCAGCCCTGCGTGCGGTGAGCTGGGGCCGCGCACCAGGCCCGCGAACCGGGCGCTCGAAAACCACCGCATCCCGCGACCCCAAAGGTAAGGTCGGCCGATGCCCAGCGCTGATGACGTGAAGGACGTGCTCGTGATCATTGGGCTGCACGAGGACGGGGATGAGGACTGCAACAATCAGTTGATCGAGGACGAGACAGGCCTCGATGCGGCGACCGTCGACGCCGTACTCGACGATCTCTGGAGGACCGACCGGATCGAGGCCATCCATGCCGGCGGCGATCGCCATCCCTCACTGGACAAGATTCGACGGGTGCTGGCCGACCGGGAACGCCTGTGGGGCGACGACGGAAGGTTCGAGGCCAACCAGTCGGTGTGAGACGACGGCGAGAAACCTCCAGGACAGCAGCGACCCAGTCGATGATGCTCGGGAGTCCGACCTCCCGGCCGTCGAGCCTGGCGACATCACCACCGTGGCCGGGCTCACCCGGTGAGCGTACGGACCGGCCCGTCGCCCACCGTCATGAGCCACCCTCAACGCCGGCGAGGGCGTGAAAGGCCACCGCGGCGGCGGTGGCCACGTTCAGCGAGTCGACACCGTCAGCCATCGGGATGGTGACGGCTACGTCGGAGGCGGCCAGTGCTCCGTCGGACAGCCCCGAACCTTCTGCGCCGAGGAGCAGGGCGACTCCTACGGAGCCTTCAGCGTCGGAGATGGTCCTCCTGAGCTCGGCCAAGGTGACCACGGGTACTCCGTTCGCACCGGTGGGACGAGGCGTCAGTGCCGCGACGACAAAACCGGCCTCTCGGACCACGTCGAGTCCGGCCGGCCACGGGGTCACATGGGCGAGCGGGATGTGGAGAACGTGGCCGACTGACACGCGGATCGACCGCCGGTAGAAGGGATCGGCGCACGTCGGGTCCACGAGCACCCCGGCTACCCCGAAGGCTGCGGCATTGCGGAACAGTGCACCCAGGTTCTCGTGATCATTGAGCCCTTCGAGAACAGCGATGAGCTTGCCGACACCACCGACAACGCGTCCTTTCCCCACATCGGCCAGGAGTCGGACCGGCTCGAGGGACGGCTTCCTCTCGGCAACAGCAACGACACCGCGGTGCAGCGAGAACCCCACCGTGGCGGCCACCACCTCACGGGACGCGACGAATACGGGAACGCCTCGCCCTAGGGCGCTCGCCACCAGAGCACCAGCATTGGTCACCTGGTGGTCGTCGACGAGCAGTGAGCGCACCCGAAAGTCCGAGGACAGGAGTCGATCAACGGCGAGCCGCCCCTCGACGACGAAGATCGACTCGTCGGCCTCCCTGCTTACACGAGCGGCCGGATCGTTGAGCTCCCGGTACTCGGCGATCCGCAGATCTTCGGAATCATCCACTCGTACCGGCACGCCCGGCCCGACGGGGGGATCCGGTTGCGCGTTGGACACACGCTCAGCTTCGCGTACCCGAGTCCTCGAGTGGGCGTTGGGCACCACCCGAACGGCCTCCCTCGAGACGGGTCCGTCGTGGAGGGCTGGGAGACTCAGAACACTGGATGATTGGGCTCCGGTCAGAGACTGTTGAGCCCGCCATCGCCCTCGAGTGCTATCGCCTCGACCAGCTCAGGACCGTCGTTGCGCACGTTGCCCACGCTTTTTGAGACCGGATGGCGGACCAGTGTGCCTTCGCTGCCGGGTACGAGGAGCGACTGGAGCACCCCGACGTCGGTCAGCTCGGGATCGAGCCAGGACTCCCAGGTCTCGGGCTCGAGCACGACCGGTTGGCGATTGTGAATGGGCATATCCGGCCCCGCCGCGGTCGTGATGATGGTCGCCGTGTTGAGCTCATTTCCCTCGGCATCGCGCCACCATTCGCGGAGGCCGGCAAAGACAATCGGCTGACCGTCGGCCCGACGAAAGGCATAGGGCTGCTTCACCTTGGGGGCCAGTGTCTGCCACTCATAGAAGGCGTCGACCGGCACCAGCAGGCGCGAGGACATGAAGGCCGAACGGAACATGGGCTTGGTGGCGATCGTCTCCGCCCGGGCATTGAACGTCGACCTCATGTCGGCGGGGTTTTTTGCCCATCTCGGCACCAGGCCCCAGGCGAACAGAGCCAGCTCCCGTTGATGGTGACGTTCGTAGACCCCGAGCAACCGGTCGGTCGGAGCGACGTTCCAGCTGGGTTGGAACTCGGCCAGCAGGTCGGGGCTGACCCCGGCATCGAGCAACCTGGCCAAGCGACCCGGTTCGTCGTAGAGGGCAACACGTCCGCACATGCCTCCGAGCCTACGGGTCGGGCCCCGGCCATGGCAGACTGAGGCGGTGAAACGGAAACTGACCCCGGCTCAGTGGACGGCGATCTTCGTGGCCCACTTCGTGGTGGCCTCGCTCGTCTGGCGCGACCTGCGCCACCGGTCTGATGCCCAGGTCCGTGGGAGCAAGCGCATGTGGCGAATCGCCAGCGCCGCCAACTCGGGAAACTCGCTCCTCTATCTGCTCGTCGGCCGACGTCGGAACCCAAAGGTCTAGGACACCCTCCGGGGTAACCGCTCCCTACGAGCGGGCTGTCCGCTCCCGGGCCACGGCCAGCACGAACTGATTGAACTGTTCGCCAAAAGTCCGAACGGTGGGATTTTCGCTCTTAGCCCAGCGACCCTCTGCCTCGATGATGGTTCCGAGATTGCCGAGAGCATCTTCGAGCCGGTCGATTCGTTGTTGAGTGTTCATGGGAGACATTCTCCCAGTGCCGGCCGTCCACCTACTCGCACTCACGCCCACTGGTCGGGCACCACCCGTCGGCGAGGTGACCGTTCTGGCGAAGGGCTGTCAGCTCGGCGGAAGCAAGGTGGTTACACAGAAGGGATGACCAGCCGGATCGATCAAGACCCGCCACGTATCGGGAGCGGGTTGGATCGACGCCTTAGTCGCCCCGATAGCCAGTGCCGCCGATTCCGCTTCGTCCAGATCGCTCACCGCCAGTTCGAGATGCATCTGCTTCGGTACGCCCCCACTGGGCCACTGCGCCACCTGGTGATCCGCGACCTGCTGCATGGTAAGGAGCACACCACCACCTTGCAGCGCAACAAAGCCCTCCGACTCGAAATAGGTCTCAAGTCCAAGCAACGATCGATAAAAGTCGGCCAGGTGAGTCGAGTCAGAGCAGTCCAGGGAGATGGCTGCAAGGCGGGCGATGGGAGGCATGCCCACGTTCTACTCAACAAATGCCAGTGCGGCAACGAGCGGCCTCCCCCGATGCAAGAGCTCAGCGGATCTCCGGGCCAGATCCTCATCGCCTGGGCCGCTAGGGATCAACTGGCTCGCCGGACTGCAGATGAGAACCCGAGGCACCGATCGTCTACCGTTTCATTGATCGGGTTCCGACAACACTGGAGTGCCTCATGTCACTGGTCCGTGTCCACAACTTCGCCGTCTCGCTGGACGGGTTCGGCGCGGGCGAGGGACAGACGCTCGAACAACCCTTCGGGCACGCCGAGCAAAGGCTGATGGGCTGGTTCTTTGGCACCAGCACCTTTCGAGGAATGCATGGAGAGCCGGGCGGGAGTGCCGGCGTCGACGAAGCGCTAGCCAGCCGCTGGGGACCCGGGATCGGTGCCGAAATCATGGGCCGCAACAAATTCGGACCACAGCGTGGGCCGTGGGACGACGACGAGTGGAAAGGCTGGTGGGGCGACGACCCCCCTTTCCACACTCCGGTGTTTGTGCTCACCCACTACCCGCGGCCTCCCATCCCCATGGAGGGGGGAACAACATTCCACTTCATCGATGCCAGCCCCAATGAGGCCTTGAAGCTGGCCCAAGAGGCCGCGGGTGGACTGGATGTTCGCATTGGTGGCGGGGTGGAGACCGTGCGCCAATTTCTCGCTGCCGACCTGATCGACCACATGCACGTGGTGATCGTCCCCATCGTCCTCGGGCGCGGGGAGCGGCTCTGGGAAGGGCTCGAGGGGATCGAACGGAGCTTCGAAGTGGAGGTTGCCAGTTCCCCGACTGGGGTTACCCACGTCACGTTCACCCGGCCAACCAGTCAGCAGTCGTAACCGTTCGCGGCTCAGCCGAATCCGACCGACACCGTGAAGGGTGCCGATGACGTGCCGGTAGCCACCTGTGGCTGGACTGATTCCTGCTCGTGGGCGCCGGCTTCCGGCGATCGTGATCTCGCTGCTAGCAGCTAGGCAACACCCCAACGACTGGGCAGAGCCGATGGAAACCTGGATCAGGCCGCCTTGGTGGTCTTGCCCGAAACCTTGCCCACGTACGTTCCCACCGACTCGCCGTCGACGGACACCTGGCAGGTCTGGCTCCTGAAGCCGCCAACGATGGCCTTTCGGGTCAACTCGACGACGACTTCATGAGTTTCGCTGGTTCCCACCGAGAACTCATAGCGGCGGGTCCGGTGAAACGAGAACTGACGCCAGTCTTGGGCCACGTTCCTGCCGTCCACCTGAATCCCCAGCTCGCCAAAGACCTGGTCGAAATAGATGTGCATCTGGTGCTTCTCGGCGTCGCCAACTTCAACAGTGAATTCCACGTTTCCTCCGTTCCCAAAGTCAGTCGATACATCATCGGTCAACTTGTGCGGCGACTTGAGTGGATTTGGTGAACCTCGGTATGCACGTGATGTTGTGGCGCCTTGCGGACCTCGCCCTGTCTGACCAAGTCAACCCTGCAGATCTGCACTGAAGGTTAGGTGGACGGCTCTTCTCCCTCCCATTGAGGAGAACCTTCGGCAAGCCACGTTCCGATGACCTCTTCGCACGGGATAATCAGACTCGAAATATTCGGATAGCCGGCGTACGGCGCCAGCATCAGCAAGGTCTCGCGCAGCTCGTCGGGGGATAGCTCACCCCGCTTGAGGCAGGCTCGGGCCTGGATCTTCCAGGTGTCTACCTGGCCGTTTGCGGCAATCACCCCCATGAGCAACAACCGTCTCGACCGCACGTCCAAGATGTCGCGGCGCCAGACTTGGTCGAACAGGGTCTGGACCATCACATCGTTGAAGGCCATCGTGCCCTCGGGCAAGGTGACTACGTCGCCGGCGTACACGTCACGCAGAACTTCGAGTCCCCGGTCATAGGGCGCTATCGATTCGTCAGCCATCGGCACTTCCTTTCGTCATCTACTGGGGTGATTCATACGACCGTCGGCACAGACCCGCTCATCGGTCTCGCGAGACAGACGCCCGATAACGACCAACCCCGATGGATCTCGTTCGGATGGTCATGGTGCTCCTCGGGCCGAATGCCGGCGGTAGGCCAACGGTGAGGGGTTCGGGGATCTTCCCGACCGTGGCAGGAGTGACCGACGAGGCTCACCTTGCCAGACTGCTTTACATGTGTCAACCTAAGAAAGGCCGACCCCGATCGTCTGTCCCGCGCAGAACCCGGGCCGGTCATCACCTGGATATGCGCACACCGCCCCCTTCAGATCGCACCCTCCGGCCATGAGTGGGTTGGAGGACACACGCCCGTCCCTCACGCGACCGCGTCAGTCCCTGTCCGAGCGGCAGTCGTTGACCGTCGCAGCTCTGCTTGAGTCCGCGCTGATCGAGCTCGACGCGGTGGGCTACGACAAGCTCACGATCCGGGCAGTGGCACAGCGTGCTGGTGTCACCCATACCACGGCATACAGCTACTTCACCTCGAAAGCGCACCTCATCTCCGAGTTGTACTGGCGCCAGATGCAGTCGTTGCCCGCACCCGACATCGCCGCGAACGCCACGTTCATCGATCGGGTCCGGGCTGCCATCGAGGCTCCGGTAACAATGCTGGCCGTAAACCCGCCGCTGGCCAGGTCCATCTTCGTCTCGATCCTCTCCGACGAACCCGACGTCCGGCGGCTCCGAGGCGGAGTGGCCAGGGTGCTGATCGACCGCCTCCGGACCTCGCTCGGTCCCTTCGACGATCCCGACCGTGTCGACACCCTGTTCATGGCCTACAGCGGCGCAATGATGTTCGCGGGCACAGGCAACCAGGACTTTCTCGAGATCGTGCAACGAATCGAGACCGTGGCCCGCCTGATCGACCCGGGCTGAGCGAGGGACGATGGGACTGCGCGTCGTGCAGTGGGCCACAGGGCCGGTGGGACGAGAGGCGCTACGGGCGATCATCGAGCATCCCGACCTGGATCTCGCGGGCGTGGTCGTCTACTCGCCCGAGAAGGAAGGGCTTGACGCCGGTGATCTCTGCGGTCTGCCACGGACCGGGGTCACCGCCACGACGGATGCAGGATCGGCCCTGGCTGGCCGGGTTGACGCCGTCTGCTACACGCCCCGTTTTCCCGATCTTGACGAAGTCTGCGGACTGCTGGCCGACGGAGCCAACGTGGTGGCGACGCCATTCCTCTTCTATCCTCAGGCCTACGGACCAGCCGTGGTTGACCCCCTCACCGAAGCATGTGGCCGCGGAGGCACCTCGGTGCACGGGACCGGCATCAACCCCGGCTTTGTCGGTGACATGCTGGTCCTTGCTTCCAGCGGACTCCTGCGATCACTCGACCACATCGAAGTACATGAAGTGGGCAATTGGTCGCTACTGGAGTCCCGGGCGATGGTCTTCGAGAACGCCCGATTCGGGTCACCGGCCAGTGAAGCCGCGCTCGAGGCCAATCCCTACGCCCAGACGATGAGCGGCTACTTCAAAGAGTCCATCTACATGGTCGCAGCAGGCCTTGGCGTGGAGCTCGAGCGCTGCACGGTATCCCAGGAACTCCTGGTGGCCGACGAGCCACTGGAACTACTCTCCGGCACTGTTGTGGCTGGAACTGTGAGCGGCCAACACTTCCGTTGGGCGGGAGTCGCAGCCGGTCGGGATCTGCTGTCGATCGATGCATGGTGGTGGGTGGGCAATGAGCGCCCGAGCTCCTATCCGGCCCGCAGGCCCGATGGCTGGTCCATCGACATCGAGGGTTCTCCCTCGGTGCGTCTTAGCTTGCTGGCCCTGGGGAGCCTCGATCCCAAGAGTCAGTTACCGATCAAGGACCATGTTGGCGCAGCCTCGGTGGCCACCGCCATGCACGCCGTCAACGCCATCCCGGTGGTGTGCGCAGCGGAGCCGGGAATACAGACGTTTCTCGACCTCCCCCTCATCACGGGGCGAGGAGTTCACATTTCACCGAGCCGTTCACACGTCCGCTGAAGGGGGACCACTGATGTCATCCGTACGAGGCCTTGAGGGATTGGACCATACCGAGCTGGCGCTCCTGACTCCCGAGTACCTGTTGGCCGGCCACCTGATCGACCGGGCTGGAATGCCCCACCTCATTGGTGCCTTCGGACGCGACGGCATGAGGGACATCGCCATCGACGAGTGGATGGGGGCGAGCCCCGTCTACACCCAGCGGATGCAACGTGCGTTGGGGTTCGAAGGCGACTCGGTTGAAACCATCTTCAAAGGAATGCAGCTCGATATCGGCGCACCACCACAGTTCATGGACTTTCGCTTTCTCATCTCCGACCATGACCATGGCGAGTTCTGGCTGGACCACTGCGGCGCCCTGATGGACGTGGAACCCATGGGCCCCGACTACGTGAAGGCCATGTGCCACGACATCGAGGACCCTACGTTCGACGCCACCGCCATCGCTACCAATCCCAGAGCACTGGTCCGCCCGATACACCGGCCTCCACGGGTGCCCGCCGATCGATCGCCCGTCTGCCATTGGACCGTGACCATCGCCCAGGAGCATCCAGTCCTCCCCGTGCCACCAGAGGCCAAAGCCATGGGCGCCACTCAAGCCGCCACCTTCGTGTTGGATCCCATCGACCCCCACGACCCGGGCCTGAGCAACTACAGCGGACCCTTCGTGCCCGATCTGCAGTTTTCCGAGTGGTCATCCTCAGCCCTTCGGCGCACCATCGACGAAGTTTGTCTGCAAGGCCACCTCTTGGTTCTTTCCTTTCTGGCCGCAACGGCCAAACGCACAGACCGTCCTGGCGCCGCGGACGAATTCGGACGAAAGCAGTTCACGGGTGTGGCCGGGGTGGCTGCCGCTCGTCTTCGGGACGCATTGAGCCTGCCCTCCACGATGGCGGGTGTAGCTCGACTATTGGCCCTGCACCCCGCCTTCCAGCCGTATGGGTACGTGCACTGCGATGTGGACCTCGACGGTGATCGCCTCATCGTGACCGTCGACCGAAACACTGCTGCGATGGCCGACGGCGCCTGGCCGTCGCTCTTGAGCGGCGACCACCTCGAACCACTCGACGCAATGCTTTGGGAGATGGATCCCCACCTTCACTTCGAGCCGATCTCAGATGGTGAATCACTGGTCGCCGAGGTGACTCGAAGCACCGTTGCCGCCCCGCTGAGCGACGAGGTCCTCATGACCCGCTTCAGCACAGGCACGAGTCACACGTTCGAGCAACGTGGCACGCCTGTCGCCCTTCGGCCTTCGGGGTCGGCGAGCCGAGAGGGATAAAGGGGCTTCACCCACCAGGATCGGGTGCACCAGATGCGGCTTCGATGACCTGAAGGAGCGGACGCTTCCGTGGCTACGGAACTTCGACCGCCCTGTCATACTGAGCCCGTGGAACGTGTTGTTGGGATAGGGGGATATTTCCTCCGGGCTTCGGATCCGGCTGCGCTTGCTACCTGGTACCGCGACTGCCTGGGCCTGGAGACTGATGAGAACGGCGTGTGGAGCCAGGAGCTTGGCGCCACCGTCTTCGCGACCTTCGAGTCGGAGTCGGACTACTTCGGGTCCCGCTCCCAGCAGGCCATGATCAACTTCAGGGTCCGTGATCTGGATGCGATGCTTGCCCAACTGCGCACATTCGGTGCGGACGTGGTGGACGAGACCCAGGAGATGGATGGCGTCGGTAGATTCGGATGGGTCACTGATCCCGAGGGCAATCGCATCGAGCTCTGGCAGCCCATCTGACCGCTCTGGTGGTCACCGGCTGAGCAACAGATCCGTCACGGCTGCCGGTTGGGACAAGAACGGATGATGCCCGGTGTCGAGTTCGACCACGCAGCCTGCCCTGGTTGCGAACTCCCGCTGCAGGCGAGCTGGCGTTCCCTTGTCCTGAGCGCAGACGAGATACGTCGAGGGCACATCGTTCCAAGCCGCGGCACCGACCGGCTGGGCCGTCACCTGGACGCTTTGCCGAGCCAACTTGCCGGTGGCCTGGGTCTGGATGTCGGAGTCACAGTCCTGCAAGAACGTCTCCACGAGGCACTCCGGTCGGACACCGAACGTCCCGCCGGCGGGGTCGACCTCAAGGAACGGCGAAGGTGTCCCATCGCCGAAGTCAGAGAGGCTCTCCCCTACTTCGGGCAGGTAACTCGAAATCAACAACAAGTGGCGCACTGAAGCGACCTCGGCAGCTGCCTCGGCAGTGACGATCCCCCCGTAGCTGTGGGCGACTAGGACGGTGGGCTCGTCGCTGTCCAGGAGGACCCGCCGCACGGCAGCGACGTCCTCGGCCAGCCCTGGGCCGTCAGTTCCCGCCGGTTGCCCATCCTCACCGCAACTCGGGAGCAGCGGGGTCATGCTCGGTACCCCACGTCGCAACAGGAGCTCCGCGGTACGGTGCCACCACCACGCACCATCCCGCACGCACGCCCCGTGTACGAACACGACCCTCATCGCCACCTCCATCGATCCTTCCGAGATCTCGACGCTACTGGCGAGGTCCAGCGCCCCAAACCGACCGGATCACGACACGTGCAGGACCGACGCACCGGGTAACGCGCCCCCACAGCCCCCGGGACCGTAAGGGTGCATTGACGACGAGAGGTCTTACCGGACGACCTGCCGCTACCGAGGGGTTGGCTGACCAGTGCGTCCGTTGAAGGTGCTCACTGAGCGATTCGGTAGTGAAGGTGGGTGACGCCGCTGTGAAAATGCCCTTCGTCGATCAACTCGAGGTCGAGACGTCCGTGCCTTGGGAGGGCGGGTTTGCCGCCTCCAAGCACGATCGGCCAGAAGATCAAGTGACACTCGTCCACGAGGCCCGCCTTCATCGCCTGGGCAGCAAGATCAGCTCCACCAACGGTGAGGTCGTGGTTCAGGCCAGCCTTCATCCGCCGAATCGCCTCTTCGTCGAACTCCCGCTCCAGTGTGGTTCTATCGGTCGACGTCGACGTCAGAGTCCTCGAGAACACGACCTTGTCGGCCGATCGCCAGATGTTGGCGAAGTCCACGGCCCAGACGGGCTGATCAGGGGCAGGTGCAGAATCCCAGACGAGCATCGCCTCGTACATGCGGCGACCGTAGAGATAGGTGCCGACCGACCTCTGGATGTCGTTGATGAAACCGAAATACGCCTCGTCCGGTTCACCCCAGTTGATGCCACCGTCCTGGTCCTCGGCGTATCCGTCGAGGGACAGATTCGCTATGTAGATGAGTTTCGCCATGGTGACTCCTCCGATAGGAACTTCTCAAAAGTAGTTCCTGCTCATCGTCGAGGGACGGCCGACTCTGGGCGATCTCGCCTCGACTCGGTGGTTGGGAACCGCTGGCCCGACGCGACGTCAGTCGGTGGTCGGGGGGATCAGGTCGGCGAGATGGTTCAGCGAGTTCAGAAGATGATTCGCAGGGAACGGAGGAAAGGCCGGACCCGTCCGGCGCACCTCCTCGGGCACTGCCGACCAATCGTACGAAAGCTTGGTCTCGGTCAGCGACGAATCGATCGGAGCGAGGTCGTAACGCCAGATCCAACCGCCGAACTGGAGGTTGCCGTCACCGGGGTCATAGCCAGGCTTCCAGGAGATGGCATGCGGAGGATCGAACACCTCGATCTGATTGGCCATCTCATAGTTCTTGTTCGGATGATCAGGGTGGTACATGGCCATGCGAAATATCTGCCCGGAGGCGGTCAGCGGTTGATGATCGACCGGCTCGTGAACCCAGCCCGTCCCGTCGATCGCAGGATGAGTAGCAGGGTCGGCGATGACCGCAAACACGACTTCTGCCGGTCCATGAATCATGACGGCAGCGCTGAGGCTCTCACTGCTCACCTGAGACGTCCCTTCTCGAGATATATCGGATGGCATCTGATCGACTGCCAAGGGGAAGACGGCCCAACCACGACTGAGTCATCGGTCCTCCTTCAGAATTGCCCCGATCGCAGGCTAGGTCGGGTCGGGCCTGGGTGGGTGGGTCAGAGGGTGTTGGTTCGATGCTTCGGGGATATGGGGCCGTCCGAGCATCGATGCTTGGGGTCGGCCACCGGCCCTAGACAGATAGGGGGCCGCTCCTGCGTCGGCGCAGATAACCAGTAGTCGCGTAGGAATGCCTCCTCGGCGAATACACTTTCGCGAGAAATGAACGTTCCGATTGCCTGCACACTCCAACCGAGCGACGCCCGGTCCCAACTGGGCGAATGGCAGGAGCTGGGCGGCCGGGTGAGTGAGCGTGCAGAGCGTGTCTCACCCACTCGGCTCGAACTGACGCTCGTTCCCGGGGCCGATATCGCTCCGGTCATCGACCTGGCCCAGCGTGAGATCGCATGCTGCTCGTTCTTCTCGTTTGCCCTCGAAATTCAGGTAGAACACCTCGTTCTGGTGGTCGAAGTGCCGGCGGAGGCTGCTGGGATCCTCGATCAGCTGGTCCCGTCCTGCGATACCCCGCCTTCACCAACTCGGTAGGAGCACCCACCGGGAGCCTTCGGACGTTTCGCGTCGGCCACAATGGGAGTGTGGATGGGTACCGGTTCGGGATCAATCAGTCGGCAGCAGATCGGCTCCGTCTCGTGGCGGCCGCGTACGACCCGATCTCCCGACCATTCCTCGGCGCCCATTCGCCCCCACAGCCGAACGTCGCCCTTGATCTCGGCTGCGGCCCGGGATTCACCACCGAGCTGGTGAGGGAAGTTTGTCGACCCCGAACCACCATTGGTATCGATACCTCCACCGGCTTCATTACCGCAGCGAAAGCCCGTCTGACTGGAGTTCGATTCGAGGCTCACGACGTCACGCAACTGCCGCTGCCGGGTGCACCTGCCGATCTCATCTATGCCCGGCTTCTTCTGGCCCACCTGCCCAAACCTGCGGAGATCGCCGAAGGATGGCGAGGCCAACTTGCCCCTGGCGGGAGGCTCCTCATTGAGGATCTGGACGAAGTAATCAATCCGCCAGGCCCCCTCCATGACTACGAGTTGATCTCCACCAGAATCGTTCGTTCTGGAGGCGGACTCATGTACGCAGGGGCTGAACTCTCCCACCTTGGGGGTGCTCTCACGCCAGTGACGGTGCCCGGAGCATTGGCCGCGAGGATTTACCTGTTCAACGTCCGTCACTGGTTGGAGACGGAGAACCTCCCCGTGACCGACACCCAACTGCGGGACCTTGAGAAGGGTCTCGAAGAGACGTCAGTAGACGCCCAAGGCTCATGTGTCTCGTGGATCGTCCGGCAGCTGGTCATCGCGAAGGAACGACGAGATTGAAGATCAGCATCTCGCTGGCGCCACGCGACCCGGCGCAGCGACGAGTCCACAGCCAACTCCTCGACTGACTGCTAAGGAGAATCCTCGGCTATCGATGACTTCACGACGAGCCCCGGAACCTCGCCCGTCGACAAGTGGAGTCTCGCTGGTCCCAACTGCAACCACCTGTGCTCTTGCTCATACCGGTCGGATCAATTCCGGAGCCCCAAGGATGAGCGCACTCCCGTTTCGAGTCCTCTCCTTCACCGACGGCGTGCTGGCGAAGACCGGTCCCTCCGGAGTGATTGGATTCTCGGGGTCTGCTTCTCTGCATGCCGTAGACCCGATAGCCGCCAGCAAACACTAGTGAGCGAGCGACCGACAATTTCGGACCTCGACGGCCCGGCTGTGATCTACTGAATCATGTTCTACGTGATTATTTTTTCGATCCTTGCCGTCATTCTGGTCGTCGGAGGGATTTCGGGAATGTCGCGCCGACGGAAGAATCTGGAACAAGAAGAACATCACGATGGGACGACGAAGTCCGCACGCAAGAATCGGAAACGCAAACGGTCACAGTCGCGCCATGATCGCCGGAAGCGCCATTAGCGGCCCTGGCACCCACCATCAGAGATTGCGACCGACGGGCGGCCCTGCCCTAGTTGGCAGCCAACAACACCGGCCTAGCCGATGGCACGTCCAGCCAGTTCACCTGGCCACGGTGACTGATCCGCTGGAGTACCGCGCACCACATCTCTGAGCTTCCGCCAAATCTAGAACACCAGGGAATCCGGATCAGAGGGCTTCGGCTACCCGCTCTGGTGCGCTCGATCGAGGCGACCGCTGTCCGCTCAAACGGACAACTCCTGGACTTTGGGGTATCGACGTGTTGCTGCATCGAGATGACCTTGCCATCACGAAATGTCCAGACGTGCACCATCCGTACCTCTGCTGGCTTGCCCGTGACCCGGTGCTTCCACGAGTAGGTACCTATGGCGATCACGGTGTCGTCCTCCGCTACGAAATTCGAGTCGGGGTCACCGTGAAATCGTCACCGATCTCACCGAGTCGCATGAAGACACCCTCGACGACCGCTTGCGGTCCGACAAACGTGCCGTGGATCGGAAAGCCCTCTGCCTCCGTCCACTCGATCTTGTCGTCCATCAACGCCAGGACCTTCGGGACGTCTCCCTGAGCGAAGGCTTGGTATGCACCCTGGATGCTCTGCTTGTTTGTCAACATGTCACTCTCCCATGGCGGTCCGCTTCTCTCGTGCCATCCTGCGGGGTCCGCCATTACAGATGCGCGTCACCTTGCTGATGCAGCTTGTCGCTGGTTGGTCCTCAGGATCTGATGCACATCGATCTGCGCCAAAGTGCCTGGTTAAACCCACCCCAACGGTCGCCCGGAGTTCCGGCTGACAGCGTGCCCACGGCAGTGTCGTGGTTCAGGACATAGGAAAGGCATCTCTCAAGAGATAGGAAACTCCTGATTCCTTGATGCTCGGGCATGTCGAAAGCCCGATTGGTCATCACCGCGGTCATCGTCGAAGGCCGGAGCCAGGCCGAGGTCGCCCGCACCTACGAGGTCTCGCCGGGATGGGTCTCCAAGCTGGTGGCTCGGTATCGCTCCGAGGGGGATGCGGCCTTCGAACCCCGGTCCCGACGTCCCAAGACGTCGCCCAAAGCCGTCAAGCCATCGGTGGTCGATGCGATCGTCGAGCTGCGTACCAAACTGAGTGGAGCCGGTCTGGATGCGGGGCCCGACACCATCCGGTGGCACCTCGAACACCACCACGGAGTCCGGGTCTCGAGCGCCACCATCAGCCGCTATCTGGCCAAGGCCGGACTGGTTACCCCGCAGCCCCAGAAGAAGCCACGTTCGTCCTACATTCGCTTCGAGGCCGACCAACCCAACGAGTGCTGGCAGTCCGACTTCACCCACTATCGGCTCGTGACCGCGTCGGGTGCCCCCGGTGCCCATGTGGAGATCCTCTCCTGGCTGGATGACCACTCCCGCAAAGCCCTGTCGGTCACGGCTCACCGCCGGATCACCGGACGGACCGTCCTCGGCTGCTTCCGGGAAGCCGTTGCCATCCATGGGGTTCCGGCCTCGACGTTGACGGACAATGGCATGGTCTTCACTACGCGACTGGCCGGGGGGAAGGGCGGGCGCAACGCATCTCGAATCAGAGCTTCGCCGCCTGGGCGTGCACCAGAAGAACTCCCGGCCGAACCATCCGACCACCTGCGGCAAGGTCGAACGATTCCAGCAGACCATGAAGAAGTGGTTGCGGGCTCAACCCCGCCAACCCTCGTCCATCGACGCAACTCCAGGCCCTCATCGACGAGTTCGTCGACGACTACAACGAACGCCGGCCCCACCGCTCACTCGCCGAGTCGTCGACACCGACAACCGCCTACCTGGCCCGTCCGAAGGCCGGCCCAGGGACCGGCGCATCCGATCCCCATGATCGCGTACGTCGGGACCGAGTCGACAAGGCCGGGACGGTCACCTTGCGCGTACACGGCAAGCTCCACCACATCGGCGTCGGGCGAATCCACGCCGGAACCCACGTCATCATGCTCGTCCACGAGCTCCACGTACGGGTCGTCCAGGCCGCCACCGGCGAGCTACTCCGGGACTTCACGCTGGACCCGACCAGGGACTATCAGCCCACGGGCGCCCCGAAGGGGCCTGCTCGGCCCAGGAAATCGTGATTCGCGAGGGTTCGGAAGTTTCCTATGTCCCGCGAGATCACAGCGTGCCCACGGCAGGATTTGAACCTGCGACACCTCATTTAGGAAACGAGTGCTCTATCCCCTGAGCTACGTGGGCCACGTATCGAAGTGGGGCTGATTGCTCACCTCGACCTGCTCCTAACCATAGGTCTCGACGACCGACCTGTGAGAGCCGAGGTAGGCACGAGGCCCTCCCGGGATCCACCGAGTGACGACGGTTCCATCGTCAGCCTCTACGCTCAAGAGAGGCGACCAACCAGATCCGGGAAGAGACGTGCAGCCACATGAGCCAGAACGACGAGTGGTCACCAGACCAGCCATCAGGATCAGATCCTTTCGAGCAGGGGGACGAGGCACTCGACGACAAGACCCAGCTTGATCCCAGTTTTCTCGAGGCCGTGGAGTTGGACCCCACGCTCGACCCCACCCTGCAGACCGACGAGCGAGAGATGGAAGAGGCGGGAGTCGAGCTCGACGACCCCGAGGCCATGGCCACCCTGGACGGCGGTATCGACGACCCAGACGGGGTAGATCCCTCTTCGGACCGAGGCGATGTCGATGGGGCGGACGAGGGCTGGGATCTTGACGCTCCCATCACCTCGGATACCGACTCCGACGACACCTGAGGCGCGCCGCCAAACCGGCTCGGCCCCGGCAAGCCCTCGAGCTGCTCAGCTCCTTCGCATGCGGCGGACACTCATGGCGGTTTCGATCACTTCACGGTTAGGACCGGCCACGAGCGGCCTGGTCTCGGTCCGTTCTGCAACAAGACCGTCGAGGACGATGGCCAGGTACCGGCGCCACAAGTCCGGGGCCAACGCGCTCGTGTAGTCGGCGACCGAGCTGACCATCAGTTCGATGATTGGCACGTCGGTCGGGAGAAAGTCGGATCGAAGCCGGCCCGACTGCTGGGCCCGCTCGACCAATCGGTACACGGCGGGGATGATGCGCTCACGAGCGGCCGCCACTTTGTCGCGTCCGTAGCCGTTGTGCAGTGCCACGTCCCGGAGGCCCAGGTTCTCAGACTGCATCTCCGTGGCGTGCTCGAGGAACCAGACCAGACTCTCCCAAGGGTCATCCATGGCGGCCGCCTCCTCGGCCAGTGCCACCATCCTGTCGAGCGCTTGGACGAAGAGGGCCTCGACCAGTGCTTCCTTTCCGGGGAACCGCCGATAGACAGTGCCCACGCCGAGGCCCGCGTGATGAGCGACGTCATCCAGCGTGGCATCGAGACCCCGGTGGGCGAAGACCTCCCCCGCGGCCACGAGGATCCGCTCCCGGTTCCGGGCCGCATCGGCACGCAAGGCTCTATCCGGTTCCTGTGCTGCATCACTCATGTGCATGGCCCTTTCGCCGCACTCCCGCCCGTCACCGCCCCACGTCCGGCGAGTCCACCTCAGCGAGCTAAGTGGAGTTCGAAGCTCCGTATGTGTCGGACCCGTGTAGAGTAGCGCAGTAAGCGGAGATACTAACTCCACTTGTGAGACAGCGGAGGATTCCTATGACCGCAACCAGTGATCTGGCCCCAGCCGATGAGGCGAGAAGTGATGGCGAAGCGAACCACGCCATGCGTTGGTGGATACTCGCCGTGCTCGGTGTGGCTCAGCTGATGGTGATCCTCGACAACACCATCGTCAACATCGCCCTTCCGACCGCGCAACACGACTTGGGCTTCTCCAACGCCGACCGGCAGTGGATCGTCACTGCCTACTCCCTGGCCTTCGGCAGCCTCTTGTTGCTCGGTGGTCGCATCGGCGACATCATCGGCCGCAAGAGGGCCCTGCTCATCGGGCTGGTGGGCTTCGCCGTTGCCTCGGCGGTCGGTGGGGCCGCAGTCGGCTTCCCGATGCTGGTCATCGCCCGCACCGTCCAAGGTGCGTTCGGTGCCCTGCTGGCACCCTCGGTGCTCGCCCTGCTGACCACGACCTTCAGCGACCCGGCCGAGCGGGGCAAGGCATTTGGCATCTACGGCGGCATCGCTGGCGCCGGCGGGGCCATAGGGCTACTCCTCGGTGGCATCCTCACTTCGTACGCGTCGTGGCGGTGGACCCTCTTCGTGAATCTGGCCTTTGCCGCCATCGCTGCCACCGGCGCCCTCCTATGGCTGAAAAACGACAAGGCCGCCGACCACGATCCGCTCGACCTCGTCGGGCTCACCCTTGTGACGGGCGGACTCTTCTCGCTGGTCTTCGGCCTGTCACACGCCGAGACCACCGCCTGGAGCAATCCCTACACCATCGGTTTTCTCCTCCTCGGAGTGGTGCTGCTCGCGTCCTTCGCCTTCGCCGAGACCAGGGCCAAGTACCCGCTGCTCCCGCTCCACATCGTCTTGAATCGGACTCGGGGTGGCTCGATGCTGGCCATGCTGTTCGCCAGTATCGGGATCTTCGGTGTCTTCTTGTTCCTCACCTACTACCTGCAGGGAACCCTGGGCTTCAGCCCGGTCAAGACGGGGGTCGCCTTCCTTCCGATGGTCGCTGCACTGGCCACCATGGCCCAGGTATCCAACCGAGTGCTCCTACCCAGGTTCGGTCCCAAGCCGATCGTGCCCATCGGCATGCTCTGCGCTGCCGTGGCCATGTTCTTCCTCCACCGGGTGGGTCTGCACAGCTCCTATGTCAGCCACGTACTGCCCTACGTCATCCTGTTGGGCTTTGGCTTCGGGCTCAGCCTTGCCCCCTCCTTCAGCACCGGAACGCTCGGCCTCGCCCCGCACGACGCCGGGGTGGGCTCCGCCTCACTCAATACCTCTCAGCAGGTCGGCGGCTCCATCGGCACGGCCCTGCTCAACACGCTGGCCGCCTCGGCAGCCAGCGCCTACCTGGTAGGCCGCGTGGTCACACCCTCAAACCTGAAGACAGCCGCCCTGCACAGCTATACCACGGCATTCGGGTGGTCGGCACTGATCTTCGTGGTCGGCGCGGTGGTGGCAGGTCTGGTCCTGCGGCGGGGGAATCTGAAGACCCTGGGCACGCCCGACTCCCACGTGGTGCAGCTCTAAACACAAGCAACGCTCGACTGGGGACCGGCCACCCCGAGCGTGGTCAGCCGGGAGGGGAGTTTGCTACCAACACACACCGGGTGCCGGAGTAGATGGTCGGCATGCACTTGTTGCAGTGGATGCAGAGACCTTCCTCATCCGAACCCTGCGCCCACCGGTTGACCAGATCGGGCTCGCGCAACAGGGCGCGAGCCATGGCCACGAAGGCGAACCCCTCGGCCAGGGCGGCCTCGACCGTCTCCAGTCGGTTCACCCCACCGAGCAGAACGAGGGGGAGGGTAAGGGCGTCGAGGAACTGGCGGGCGTAGGGGAGGAAGTACGCCTCTTCGAAGGGGTACTCCTTCAGGAAGCGGGACCCCACCACCCGGAAGCCCGCCCGCAGTGGTGCAGGCAGCGTGGCGGCAAACTCCACCCTCGGGGCTTCGCCCCGGAAGAGGAACATGGGGTTGGATAGCGAGCTGCCCCCCGTCAGCTCGAGCGCGTCGAGGCATCCCTCTGACTCGAGCATGCGGCCGAATGCGATGCTCTCCTCCAGCCAGAATCCCCCATCCACGCCGTCGGCCATGTTGAGTTTGGCCGTAACTGCGGCACGATCCCCCACGGCATCGCGAACGGCCCTGACGACCTGTAGGGGGAAGCGTGCCCGATCGACCAAACTTCCACCCCACTGGTCGGTCCTGCGGTTGAGCTTCGGACTGAGGAAGGCACTCAGGAGATAGTTGTGTCCCAGGTGGATCTCGATGCAGTCGAACCCGGCCTCTACGGCGAGAGTCGCCCCACGCCCGTACTCCTCGGTGATCCTGGCGATGTCGTGTTCACTCACGGCCGCGGTCATGGTGCCGCTCGGATTGAGCCGGCGGCTCGGGCCCAACGACGGCGAGCCGTTGGAGCGGGCGTTGGCCACCGGACCGGCGTGGCCGATCTGGGCCGAGGCCGCAGCGCCGGCAGCGTGCACGGCGTCGGTGACGCGCCGGAGATCGTCCACCTGCTCCTCGGCGAGCAGCACACAGTGACGGTCGGTGCGGCCCTCGGGGGAGACGGCCAGGTAGGCCACCGTGGTCATGGCTGCACCTCCGTCCGCCACCCGCCGGTGGAAGGCCACCAGGTCGTCACCGATCTCGCCTTTGGGTGTCGCCCCTTCGAACGTGGCCGACTTGATGATCCGGTTCTTCAGCGTGAGGGGACCGAGTCGGGCCGGGGTGAAGGTCGCGGTCGCCGTGCTCACGCTCCTGAAGCTCCGGCGGCGGCCAAGGTGCCCATCACGGCGACTGTCAGACTGGGATGACAGACCACCAGGTCGGGAAGCCAGGGGTCGGCCTGTGAGTAGCGCAACGGCGACCCGTCCAACCGGGAGGCGTGCAGGCCCATGGCGAGGGCCACGGCCACCGGGGCCGCCGAGTCCCATTCATACTGCCCGCCGGCGTGCACGTAGACCTCGGCCGCCCCACGGATGACGGCGGCAATCTTGGCCCCGGCCGAGCCCATGGGAACCGTCTCGGCCCCCAGACGCTCAGCGACGAACGGTACGAAGTCGGGAGGCCGGGTCCGACTCACCACCATGCGCGGCACCGCTCGAGGGGCCGACAGCGCCGGCGGGGAACCGGTGTCGAGCACGGAACCGAGCGCAGGGAGGGCCACGGCGCCCACCACCGGTACGCCGTCGACGGCCAGAGCCACATGCACCGCCCAGTCCTCCCGGCCCTCGGAGTACTCGCGGGTGCCATCCAGCGGATCGACGATCCAGACCCGCCCCGATTGCGGACCCAACGCTTCGGACTGGTCGGCCTCCTCGGAGCGAACACGGTCCTTTGGGAAACGCTCGGTCAGGCGTTCCATCAGCAGGCGGTGGGAGCGACGGTCACCCTCGTTCCCGAGCTCCTTCCCCTTCAGCGTGCCCGAGCGCAGGTCCATGAGGACGAGGCCCGCCTCGCGGGCCAACTGCGCCGCGGCTCGGTGCTCGTCGCTCAATCCGCCTGGCTTGTTCATTGATGCGTCTCCCCCTCGTCGCCACCTCCGACGGAGCTTCGACCCCGACGGACCGGTTGGGTGCCGCCCTCCCGGTGGCCATCAGTCTGCCCGACAATGGCGGGCCGGGTGGAATGTCGATTCCTATGGATACGCTTCCCGCATCATGGATGATCCATTACCCTCACCAACGGCTGCCGCTCCGTCGCCGGTCATGACGATCGCCGAGCTCCAAGCGATGTTGGACGGCTCCTTTCCCGGGGTCGCGCTTCCCTACACCGTCGAGGACCTCACCGCTAAGACCGCCCGCCTACGCCAGCGCGTCGGCATCTCGCACAGCCGGCCGGGTGGGACCGTCTCTGGCCCCGCGCTCATGGCCCTGGCCGACTGCACGGCCTGGGCCGTCATCCTCGGCCAGATCGGACCGGTGGCCCTGTCGGTGACCACCAGCCTGCACATCGACTTCCTTCGCAAGCCCGATCTGGTCGACCTGGTGGCCGACGCCACACTGCTCAAGTTGGGAAAACGGCTGGCCGTCACGGACGTCGCCATCTACTCGGACGGCAGTGATGAAGTGGTGGCCAAAGCCCAGGTCACCTACTCCATTCCTCCCCGCTGACCCCACCCGGTAGCAACGGAGGTTGACGCCCGCGTCGTTGCACAGCCGCGGAGTCCGTGCCAGCATCGCGAAACGTCTTCCAAGGGGGAACCGAGTATGCACGACCTCGTCATCAGGGGTGGAAGGGTTGTCGACGGCACCGGAGCGCCGGCCCGCGTCGCGGACATCAGCGTGGACCGAGGACGGATCACCGGCGTCGGCTCCTTTGCCGATGAGCCGGCCAGCCGCACAGTCGACGCCGACGGGCTGCTGGTCACCCCGGGTTGGGTGGACATCCACACCCACTACGACGGCCAGGCCACCTGGGACGAGGTACTCGCCCCAAGCAGCAGTCACGGGGTCACCACCGTGGTGACCGGGAACTGTGGGGTCGGATTCGCCCCAGCACGGCCCGACCGTCACGAGTGGTTGATCGGCCTCATGGAGGGCGTGGAGGACATCCCCGGCTCGGCGCTGGCCGAGGGGATGAACTGGGAGTGGGAGACCTTCCCCGAGTACCTCGACACACTCGACCAGTGCAAGTGGACCATGGACGTCGGCACCCAGATCGCCCATGGCGCCGTGCGCGCCTATGTGATGGGCGAACGCGGGGCTCGCAACGAGACAGCCACCCCCGAGGACATCGCGGCCATGAAGCAGGTGGTCAAAGAGGCGGTCGCCGCCGGGGCACTGGGCTTCTCGACGTCGCGGACTGTCGCCCATCTGGCCATCGACGGCGAGCCGGTACCGGGCACCTATGCGGCCGAGGACGAGCTGTTCGGCATCGGAGCCGCCCTCGGCGAGCTGGGCACCGGCATCTTCGAGCTGGCCCCGGCCGGGGTGGCGGGCGAGGACATCATCGCCCCGAAGAAGGAGATCGACTGGATGCGGCGGCTTTCGGCCGCCATCCATCGGCCCATCACCTTCGGCATGGTGCAGGTGGACGACGACCCGGGACTGTGGCGGGAGCTCATGGACGAGTCGCTGCGGGCCCTGGACGACGGCGCCGACCTCTGGCCCCAGGTGGCCGGACGGGGGTTCGGCCTGTTGAGCGGACACTTCACCACCTACTCGCTCTTCGATCAGGTCCCCGCTTACCAGGAGCTGAAGGCCAAGGGGCTCCGTCCCGACGAGCTGGTCGACGCCCTGCGTTCGTCCGAGGTGCGAGCGAGCATCGAGTCGTGGGAGCCGGACGGCCCGGCCCAAGAGCGCATGGACAACGCCTTCCGCAATACGTACACCCTGGGCAGTCCCCCCGAGTACGAACCGGGTCCCGAACGCTCGCTGGCGGCGATCGCCGCCTCGTCGGGCCGGTCGGCCTTCTCGGTGGCCTACGACGCCATGCTCGAAGAAGATGGACGCGGACTGCTCTACGTCCCCATCCTCAACTACTCCGACGGCGACCTCGAGCCAGCACGCGAGATGCTCCTCCACCCCCGAGCCGCGGCGGGACTGGGCGACGGGGGTGCCCACTGCGGAGTCATCTGTGACGCGTCGCAGCCCACCTTCATGATCACCCACTGGACGCGAGACCGCACTCGGGGTGAGCGACTCCCACTCGAGTGGATGGTCAAAAAGCAGAGCCACGACACCGCTCGCCTCTACGGCCTGGGTGACCGGGGAACCATCGAGGTGGGAGCGGTCGCCGATCTCAACCTCATCGACTACGACAACCTGCAGATGGGCAATCCCACCGTCGTGAACGACCTGCCCGCCGGTGGGAGCCGGATCCTCCAGGGCGCCGTCGGCTACGTCGAGACCATCAAGTCGGGGGTCACCACCTTTGCCGACGGCAAGGAGACGGGTGCCCGACCGGGAACGTTGCTCCGCGGCGCCCGCTGATCTGGCTGCACCGGCCCGGGTTCAGCCAGGGCGCTTCCGGCAGCTCAGCGCGGAGGGTCGCCTGGGCCGTGCTCCGCGCTGACCGACCCGTCTGATCGAACCGCGGTCGTCGTGGCTTCGGCGGCGAACTCCGCTTGCATCTGCTGGTAGACGCGGTGCTCGACGAAGAAGGCCAGGGTGGGGACGAACCCGGCGGCCACCACGGTGAGGATCCGACCGAGCTTCCAGTGGGCCCGGCGGGCCAAGTCGGCCGCGGTCACCAGGTAGATGATGTACAAGTAGCCGTGGATCGGGGCGACGATGTTGGCCGCCGTCTTCACGTGGGCCCCGGCAACCTGGGCGATGACAATCACGGTCAGGATCAGCAGTGCGGTGCCCACCACGAAAGCCATGACCCGATACCGAATCAGAGCCCCGTGCATACCGCCCCACGCTCCCCGGTCCTGGCGGCCGACAGCTGGGTCTGCCGGTGAGGGAGAGCCGCTCAACGCTTCGCGGCGCGGGCGGCGTCGTCCTCGGCGGCCAGCTCGGCGAGATAGCGGTTGTAGGCGGCCAGCCTCGCCGCCTCGTCGGCCGTCTGCTCGGCGTACCGCTCACCGTGGACCTTCTCGGTCCCGTCGACCGCAGAGCTGGCCGCGATGGCCACATTCTTGCGATACCCGCCCGAGAGGGCCCAACCTGGCTTGCTGTGGTCTCCTTCGGCCCCGGGGACCGACGAGTTCGAGAGCACCCTTCGGGTCACAGCTGTGGTCTGGTCGTGGATGAGTTGCCACCAGATATAGATGGCGTAGCCCGCGAACAGCGGCCACTCGAAGGTATAGGCCCAGCTCAGCGTGTTTCCACCCAATGCCCTCGACAACTGCCACCACGTGAGCCAGGCGAACACTGGGAGCAGGATCACGAGCGTGACATGCATCCCGATGCACCGGGGTGTGAAGTAGCGGCCCACCCTCCCATCGTACCGTGGGCCCTCGGGAGCTCCCATTCGGCCCGTCCGGTCAGGACACCGACCGGGATTGGTCGGCACCACTCGGTAGCGTTCCCCGATGGGCGTTGCGAGGTCGTCGAGCAGCCTGGGACCGGCACGAGTGACCGCTGCGGTCAGGCAGACAGTGCTCGCCGTGGCCGTGGTCACGCTGGTCGGGATGGTGACCGCCGTCACCGCGGGACGGCAGGGGCGGGAACCGTGCCCGCCGGCACCCCGACGGCCCATTCCTTCGACGGCAACCGAACCGTGGGTCCGCTCTTTCCTCCCGGCAGCGCCGAGCACACCTGCACGGCCAGCGTGGTCGACAGTCCGACCGGCGACCTTCTCATCACGGCCACCCACTGCCTCACCGGCTCGGCGGTGGGCTACACCTTCGCGCCGGGCTATCACGACGGGACCGAGCCCTACGGCCTCTGGACCGTGGTCGGGGCCTACGTCGATCCGGCCTGGACCGCCCACCGCGCCCCCGAGCTCGACGTTGCCTTCCTTACGGTCGCTCCCCATCGCGTCAACGGCACCTCCCGGGAGATCCAATCGGTGACCGGAGGCAATCGACTGGCCACGGCCCCGGCCGCCCACCGTCCGGTTGTGGTGCCGGCCTACGCCGCCGGCCACGACGACGCACCCATTACCTGCACGGCGCCGGTCACCTACGACGGCGTCTACCCCGCCTTCGACTGCAACCCGTATGTGGACGGAACGAGTGGTGCACCGTGGCTCGTCCGGACCGGCCGGGGCTGGGACGTCGTCGGGGTCATCGGCGGCCTGCACCAAGGGGGCTGCACGCCATGGGTCTCCTACAGCGCTCCGTTCGGCTCGGCCACCACCCGCACCTACGACGGTGCCATCCGTGGGGACAGGACAACCACCCTGCCGCCACCGGAGAATGACGGCTGCACCACCGGGCTCTGACGGTTGGGGAAGACGGGCTGACATCCCCGATCGCGCCGTCCGGTCTGCCTAGGATTTGACTGCCCACGGCTGTGTGCCGTTGGCGCGGGAGTTGACGGCATGGATCTGTTTGCCACCGCCGATCGAAAGGACCGACCATGGACGAGCGAATAAGAATCGGTATCGCTGAAGCCATCGGAACGATGATCCTCATCGTCGGTGGACCAGGGACGGCCGTCCTCGCCACCGGAAACTTCTTCCCGAAAGGCTCGGTCGGGGTCTTGGGCGTCGCCCTCGCCTTCGGTCTGAGCCTCCTCGTGGCGGCCTACGCCATCGGCTCCATCTCGGGCTGCCACATCAACCCTGCGGTCACGTTGGGCCTGTGGGTCATCGGGAAGACCAAGACCCGTGAACTGCCCTTCTACATCGTCGGCCAGATCGTCGGCGGACTGATCGGTGCCCTGGTCATCTTCATCATCGCCAAGTCCTCGGCAGTGGCGTTCAGTGCCAAGACATCGGGCTTCGCCTCCAACGGGTACGGGATCCATTCGCCCGGTGGGTTCAAGCTCGGTGCCGTCATGCTGGCCGAGGTCTTCTTCACCGCCGTGTTCGTCTTCATCATCGCCTCGACCAGCCGTCTGTCCATGCCCGTCGGGCTCACCGGGATCACCGTCGGGTTGACCCTGACCGTGATCCACCTGATCTCGATTCCCATCGACAACACCTCGGTCAACCCGGCGCGGAGCCTCTCGACCGCCGTCTTCCAGGGGAGCTGGGCCCTCAGTCAGCTCTGGGTGTTCATCGTCTTTCCCATCGTCGGCGGGATTCTCGGCGGGGCGGCCTGGCGGGCCCTCCGGCCGGCCTCAGACGAAGAGCCCGAGGAGGTCTCCGAGGCTGGGGCCCCAGCCCCCTACGGCCGTCGTCCTCAGCCGGAGTAGTCCGGCCCTGCTTGGACCCGGGCGCCTGACCCGAGCCGGATCGGCGACTAGACAGGGGGGTGGCCGGAGAGTGGGTGCGTCACACCCCCTCCCTACCGTCTGATCCCATGACCAACTACGCCACCCAGCCACCCAGCCTGTTCCATCCCGACGTCGAGGTCCGCGTGAGCAAGCGGCGCAAGAAGACGGCCGGGGCGCACTGGGAGGGTGACCGGATCGTCGTCGTGGTCCCCACCCATCTGCGGGGCACCCAACGCGACGAGATGGTCGACGCGTTGTCCCGACGCATGATGCGGCACCGGCCCCTCCTGCACAGTTCCGACGACGAACTGGCCGAGCGGGCTCGCATCCTCGGGGAGCGCTACCTCGACGGTATCGAGGCATCCTCCATCCGTTGGGCCACCAACCAGAACAAGCGGTGGGGATCGTGCACCATCCAAACCCGCGAGATTCGCATCTCCGAACGGCTGCGTGTGGCTCCGGACTGGGTCCTCGACGCCGTGATCGTGCACGAGCTCGCCCACCTCGTCGAGCACCACCACAACGCCCGCTTCCGCCAACTGGAGAACCGGTACCCGAAGCGCCGGGAGGCCGACCTGTTCCTCGAGGGCTACGCCCTGGGACTGCACATGCCCGACGCCGGTGACGATGAGGATCCGGAGTCCGAGACCGGCTCCGGATCCATTCCTGCCTCGATCTTCGACAACGGGGCGGCCGCCTGCTGAGCCCCGTGGATTCCGGTGTCGGGCTGCCGGGATGCCGGATCCATAGAAATCCGACTTGATTAGTCGACTTTGTGTGTTTACAGTGGCCTGCATGGCCATCGCCTACTCCGAGCCGGCGGCATTCCCGACGTTCTCACCCCTCGACCCGCCCGGAGGGCTTGTACCCGCTCTGAGGGGCCTCTCCCCCAGAGCGGCCGGCGATCCTCCCCAGCGCCGCCACATCGAGCTCTTGCCCATCGCCGAACGGTTTGCCGTAGCCGCACCGGCCATTCCCGAACTCCAGCGGGTCACCGAACGGTCGTGGATCCTGTTGGCCGTCACCGATCTCTTCGAGGCCTGGGCCATCGCCTGGCCTCCGGGAGGGGCCATCGAACTGCACGATCACGGTAACTCCAGCGGTGCAGTGGTGGTGGCCTCGGGAACCCTCGTCGAGACCACCGTGCGGGCCTCGCGGGATGGCAGGGCGGTGACCGGCACCCACCGGGTGTCGGCCGGGGAGCACCGATGCTTCGGACCCCACTACATTCATGATCTCGTGAACGACAACGCCCAGCCCGCACTCAGCGTGCACGTCTACGGTCCCCGGCTCACCACCATGAGCTACTACGACCTGAGTGCGGAGGGCCGCGTGGACCGCCTCCGCACCGAATCAGTCCCGCCCCTCGGACCCTTCGACGCCACCAGCGACCACGACCCCTCGTGAGCCCGTCGGCCGACGACCTGGTCGACCGGGCGCGACGACGCATCCAACGGATCGAGCCAGAGGAGCTGGCTGCCGTCGTGGCGGCGGGCGGCCTGGTCGTAGACATCCGTCCCGTCGCCCAGCGGGCCGACGAGGGCGACCTCCCCGGGGCGTTGGTCATCGAGCGCAATGTGCTGGAGTGGCGGCTCGACCCGGGAGGATCCCACCGACTGGCCGAGGTCACCGACACCGACCGCCCGGTGGTGGTGGTGTGCTCGGAGGGCTACGCCTCCTCGCTGGCCGCCGAGTCGCTGGCCGACCTCGGCTACCACGCGGCCGGCGACCTCGCCGGTGGCTACCGGGCCTGGGCGGCATGGCGGGACGGGCAGCGCTGAGCCACGTCGGCGCGCCCGGAGGCCTGACGGCCTCGGGCGGGCCTGCCTGATCGACCGGTTCTGGGCTACAACGTGGGCATGGCCTATGTCCTGGCAGCCAGCGCGGCGTTCGTCAACGCCCTGACCTCGGTCCTCCAACGCATCGGGGTCGAGACCGCACCCGAGTCCGACACCATGCGGCTCTCCCTCATGCGGCACGCCATCAAGCGGGGCATCTGGCTCATCGGGTTCGCCCTCATGCTGGTGGTCTTCGGGCTCCAGGCCACCGCCCTGCGCTTCGGCCAGCTGAGTGTCGTCCAGCCCGTCCTCACCACCGAGCTCCTCTTCTTGCTCCTCATCCTCGGTGTGTGGTTCCGCTACCGGTTGGGCTGGAAGGAGTGGGTGGGCTCGCTCGTGATCGTGGCCGGGCTCGGGGCCTTCTTCCTGGCCGCCGACCCCCGGGGAGGCAACGCCATCCCCACCAACCACCAGTGGCTGGTCGCCTCGGTCATCCTGCTGTCGGTCATCGCCGCCTTCATCGTGGCCGCCCTACGTGGTCCACGCTGGTGGCGGGCGGCCTCCTTCGGCGCGGCGACGGCGGTCACCGCGGCGTACACCGCCGCCCTCACCAAGGCCATCACCACCTACACGACGGAGGGATGGGGGCACGTGCTCACACACTTCCAGCCCTACATGCTGGCCGTGTGCGGGCTCGGGACCGTGTTCCTCCTCCAAAACGCCCTCCACGCCGGTCCCATCACCGCCTCGCGGACCACGCTGGTCACCATCAACCCCCTGGTGAGCATCGTGCTCGGGATCACCCTGTTCTCGGACACCCTGCGCGGGGGGATCGGATGGGTCTCCCTCGAGGTGGCCGCCCTCGCCGTGCTGGTCGCAGGCGTGGTCGTTCTCGCCCGCTCCCCGCTCGTGGCCGGGACCAACGAGGCCGGGGACCTCGACGAGATGCTGGGCAGCGCCCGTCATCGGGCCGATCCGGCGTCCAAGGCCGTCGACGCTCCCGTCGGGGTGGAGCCCGTCGCCACCGAACCCGTCGACGTGGAGCCCGTGGCCGGCGCCGGGCCGAAGGCCTGAGGCACGAGCCTCACGCAGCCCGGCAGCCACCTCAGCCGGCCATGGCGTCGGCTCGAACCCGGTTGTTCGGCACGACGTCAGATCCGCCCGGCCACCGCACGTGCACCGAACCGGTCAACGACCGGGCGAGGCCGAGCACCTCGTCCCCCAGGCGGGCCCGCATGGCGCAGAACAGGGCCGCCGTCACCCGGGCGTCGCCCAGTGCGCTGTGATGGTCGTCCCAGCTCAGCCCGTACTGGCCACAGCAGTCGACCAGGGTGGCCCGTCCCCGCATGCCCAGGTAGTCCTGGGCCAGCTGCAGGGTATCGACGGTGGCCAGCGGCCCCGGTACGGCACCGGCTCCCCCGCTGCGGCGACACTCGGCACGCAGGAAGGCCAGGTCGAACTGATCGACGTTGTGGCCGACGAGCACCCGTCCGGACAGTAGCCCGCAGAGATACGGCCGGATCCGGGCGAAGGTAGGAGCCCCGGCCACCATGGCGGCGGTGATCCCGTGGATGTGGGTGGGGCCGGGATCCCGTCCCGGGTCGACCAGGGTGGAGAACGAACCGACTTCGTGGCCCGCGCCGTCGAGCACCACCACCCCGATCTCGACGATGCGCTCCTCGTCGGGGATGAACCCGGTGGTCTCCACGTCGACCACGGCAAAGCCGGGACGGAGCTCGAGCAGGCGGTCCACGGTGGTCACCGTAGAGGTCCGGTGTGACGTCGGAGGGGAGCCTCGACAATCAGGATCCGAATCGGTGCCCGCTTGACGGCCGTGCTCACGCAGGCTGATCGGAACCGTGCACCGGTCCGTCGGCGTCGGTCACCTCAGTGGAGTGGTGCCCGGGGTACCCGGAGCTCTCCCGAACCGGACTCAGGCGTTGGCGCCCACCAACTCTTTCAGCTCGCGGGCCACATCCTGTTCGTGCTCGTCCTCGTCCTCCCGGGCCCGCTTCGGGCTCCAGCGACCCCGGTTCAGCCAGATGGTCGGGATGAAGACGACCATGCCGCCGACGCAGACCCAGAACCAGTGCTGCCACTGCTCGGGCGCCTGGGCCAGTCCGTTCTGCAGGTCGGTCAGGGCTGCCTGATGGGCCGAGAGGTAGCTGAGCTCTTTCTGGTAGGGCACCACCAGCTTGGTCAGCTCGGTGTTGTACTTGAGGAGCAGTGCGGTGTTCTTCGGGCCGATCAGGGCGCCGACCTTGGCCAGGTTGGCTGCGGTGGGGCTAGCGGCCAGGGCCGCCACGGCCGGTGCATTGGCCGGCTCGTTGAGGACCCCGAGGAAGGCGGCGTGCTGTTCGGCGAAGGCCACCGAGGCAGGATGGGCCTCTTGGAAGGTCTGGGCGCTGTAGGGCGTGCCCGGGATGGTCTGGGTGGCCACGGGCTGGTTGTCCACGATCGGGCTCACCGAGTGGATGACGACGGGAAGGAAGATGAACGAGATCCCCACCACGAGGCGGAGGATCCATCCCCACAGCGCGAGGCCGGTGCCCACGAGCGCGGGGTTCTTCTTTTCGACCATCTCGGTGTAGCCGGCCATCCAGGGGGCGTAGGCCAGCGACAAGAAGGCGGCCAGGATCACCTCGATGGTGACCAGTGTGTTGAAGCTGGTGTGGGCGTGGGTCGTCTGGTTGAGGAAGACGATGAGGGTGATGATGGCCCCAATCGCTCCGACCAGCATGAACGGCTTCCGCACCTTCAACACGTCGGAGAGCACACCGAAGACGATGAGGGCGACGGCGTCGGCGGCCCAGAACCACTCGTTGAGGTGGTTGGCCTGGGACACGGAGAAGTTGACTCCGTTGGGATTGAGGAACACCGTCGAATAGAAGATGGTGAAGAAGCCGGAGGCCGCGTAGTAGACGAGCAGGAACACAGCGATGCCGAACGACGAGAGGGCGAGATCCCACTTGAAGATCTGCTTCCAGGGCCGGGTCGTCGCCAACAGCACCTCTTGGGCCGAGATGCCCCGGGCCTTGGCTTCGATGAGGGCCTGGTCCTGGGCCGACACCATGAGCTGGTCTCGCAGCTTTGACGAGAGGTCCTTCATCAGCACCAGGCAGACCAGGAACACGACCAGGGAGGTGATCCCCGAGATGATGAACTGGCTCTTCCACCCGGTGATCGGGGCACCCTTCAAGAAGTGGTCGAG
Source organism: uncultured Acidimicrobiaceae bacterium (assembly GCA_963817985.1). Lineage (GTDB taxonomy): Bacteria > Actinomycetota > Acidimicrobiia > Acidimicrobiales > RAAP-2 > Bog-756. The sequence continues at coordinate 217,681 of CAWFQI010000022.1, forward strand.
CGTGCTGGCGGCGACGATGCTCGTGACCAGGCTTCCGGCCACCGGTCCGACCGTCCAGAACCCCATGGCCGAGGCCCGGCCGACCTGGGGGCTGAAGTCACGCACCATGGCCGGGGTGGCCACGAGGATGGCCCCCTCCACCAGCCCGAGGGCGCAGATCACGATGGCGAAGCCCCACTCGCCCGAGGCGAGGGGCACGCCGATGGCCACCAGCAGGCCGATGATCAAGAGGCCGTAGATGATGACATTGGCTCGGCCCAGCCGGTCGGTCTTGCTGGCCGGGAGGGAGGCGAAGGCCCCGATGAGGTTGGAGATGATGACGATCCACACGTAGAAGCTGAAGGACATGTGGTAGTCCTGCAGGATGTTGGGGGTGACCCCGGTCTGCGTGTAGTACGTGTAGTAGAGGACGATGGTGGCCAGTACGGCGAGGGCCAGATAGCCCGTGCGTTTCCCGTTGGTCGGATAGTCGTCGATCTCGTGGACGAAGAGGAACCGGAAGAGTGGCCCGTGAGAGGACGCCTTTCCTCCCCCGACCGATGGCTGTGCAGGCGTTTCGGTGTCCATACTCATGCCGTCTCCCCTGTTCTTCGGCGGTTCGACCCTCCCGGATCGCCCAATCGACCGTAGCGCAACCCGGCCCGCAAACGTGCGTTTTACCGGGTAGGAGCACGGTCGGCCGGCGTGCGGGCCGGCCGAGGGGTCAGCTGTCGAGCACGGCCGCGGCCACCAACTCCTCGAGGTAGCGGGTGTCCCACCACGTGATCTGAAGCTGCTTGGCCCGGCGGAAGTAGAGCTGGATGTCGAACTCGACGGTGAATCCGATCCCGCCGAAGATCTGCTGGGCCGTGGCCGTCACGTCGCGGAACGTATTGCAGGCGAAGAGCTTGGCCATGGGGGCGAGCTTGGCCACACTCCGGCCTTCGGAGCGGGCCCAGGCCGCCTCGTGCACCAACACCTCGGCCCCATCGACCGCCGTCGTGGCATCGGCCAGGTAGTGGGCCAGGGCCTGGAAGGCGCCGAGGGGCTTGTCGAACTGCTGGCGGTCCTTGGCGTACTGGACGGTGATGTCCATGGCGTACTGAGCTCCGCCCACGGCCTGGGCGGCGGCCAGGATGATCGCCTCGTGCATCACCGCGTCCCATGTCGACCACCCGCTGCCGGCCGGACCGATCCGGTCGGCCGGGGTCACCCGGACCCCGTCGAAGTCGACCCGGTACTGGGTGTCCGAGGAGATGGACATCTGCTGGGTGAGGGTGAGCCCCGAGGCCGTCGGATCGACCACGAACAGATCGATGTCGGTCGGAGCATCGCCGGTACGGGCCAGCACCACCAGACGGGTGGCCGAGGAGGCGAAGGCCACATGGCGCTTGGTTCCCGAGAGCACGAAGCCGTCGCCGTCGGCCTCGGCCCGCAGCTCGACGCCCTTCACCCCGAACCCGTTCTCCGGCTCGAGCCAGGCCACCGAGAAGATGGCCTCGCCGGTGACGATGCGGGGCAGCCACTCCTCTTTCTGGGCCTGGCTGCCCGCCCGGGCCAGCACGCCGCCGGACAGGATGGAGCTCACGAAGTGGGGCGAGGGGGCGAGCGAGCGGCCGAACTCCTCGTAGAGCACCAGGCTCTCGAGGGTGGACATCCCTGAGCCACCGAACTCCTCGGGGAGCTGCAGCCCGATGAGGTCGAGGTGGGCCAGCTGCTTCCAGAGATCGGGCGAGTAGCCGACCGGGTCGTCCTCGAGCTCGCGGACCACGCTCAGCGGGCTGGTGGTGGCGCACACCCCCCGCACCGTCTCGCGCAGCATCTCTTGTTCCGGGCTGAATTGCAGGTCCAACATGGTCAGCTCTCCTGTTCGGGTAGATCGAGTGCTAGGTGGGGTGCACCCCGGAGGGTGACACCTCTTCGGGCGGGGGTCACGGCTGCCACCGGTCGCCCTTGCGGTCCCACGGGTTGTCGTCTTCGGTCACCGGCAGGGCCACCCGGGCGGTGCAGGTGGTCTTGGCGTCACCGTCCACCGACACCGAGATGTCGAGGGCCACCCAGCCGCAGCCGGTGCCGTCCACGCCGGTCTCGGTCACCGTGCCCTGGAACACCATGGTGTCGCCGGGGAAGATGGAGCCGAGCATCCGGAACGTCACTCGCTGGAGGCGGCCGTAGGGGCCGGTCCAGTCGGTGATGAACCGCTCGAACCAGCTGGCCAGGTTGGGGGTGTTGAGGAAGATGTCGCGAGTGCCGTTCCGGTTGACGGCGAAGTCCTTGTCGTGGTGCATGGGCCGCCAGTCCCGAGCGGCCAGGGCGCCGAGGACGATGGTGGTCGCCGTGACCGGATAGGCCAGTTCGGGAAGTTCGTCACCCGCCGTGACGCTGGCGAGCAGGCGCCGGGTGGTCGTTGTCCCGCTCATGACTCGTCTCCTCGGTTCTCGGCCCGGCGGTAGCCGAAGCCGGTGTAGCTCTCGACGGCGACGAGCTCGTCGCGCTGGTTCCGGTACTCCACGTCGATCACCCAGAATCGCCCGGTGCCGAGCTTGGTGGTCTTCTCGTCACTGACCGAGCGCAGGATCTGCCGGGTCACCAGTCGGTCGCCGGGACGGACCGGCTCGTGGAAGATGATGGTGTTGTCGCTCATGACCGCCTCGGGCAGTCCGAGTCCTTCTTTCAGGTCGAAGTGGATCTGCAGCGGCAGACCCTGGGTGGTGCGCCCCGGCGCCCAGTGGTGGGGGCGGAACCATACCGAGACCATGGTGGGCGGGGCGATGGGTCCTCCCGTCACCTCCGCGGCGACGTCCTCGTCCCAGAACAGCGGGTTGCCGTTCTCGACCGACGAACAGGTGGTCCACACGTACCCCTGCTCGACGGGGAACTCGCCCCGCTCCTCGTACTGCTCGACTCCGATGAGCCCGGCGATGTCCGCCTCGTGGATGGCGCTCACGCCACTACTCCTTTGTCCCGTAGTTCGGTGATGTGGCTGTCGGTCAGTCCGGCCTTGCGCAACAGTCGTTCGGTGTCTGAACGCTTCGGATCGCCGGCGAGGACCGGGTGCCCGGCGGTCGGCATCCCGGCCAGCACCGGTCCCACCTGTCGGAAGGGCGTCGGGTCCGTCCCGTCGGGCGACGGTGCCACCGCCTCGACGATGACCCCGCGGGCGGTGAACTGCTCGTCGTCGACCAGCTCTTCCACCGATAGGACCGGGGTGACGCAGGTGTCCGACCCCGACAGCTCGGCCACCCAGTCGGCGCGTGACCGGGTGGCGAAGGCCGTCCGGAAGTCGGCACGGATGGCCTCTTGGGCGTCGTCGTCCAGCTGGTGGGCCGTCCACTGCGGGCACCCGAGCAGCCGGCAGAGGTTGGCGAAGAACTTGGGCTCGATGGCCCCCACGGCCAGCCATCCCCCGTCGGCCGCCCGGTAGGTGTCGTAGCAGGCGTAGCGCCCGGTGATGATGTTGTGGCCGGGTCCGACGGGAGCCCCGGTGGCCAGGTACTCGTCGACAGCGAGGGAGGTCATCCACAGCACTCCGTCGGCGATGGATACGTCGAGGTGGGCGCCGGGTCCGTCGGTGCCGCGCCCGATGAGGGCGGCCATCACCGCCAGGGCGGCCTGCAGCCCGCCACCGGCGGCATCGGCGATGGTGGCACCCGACACCGGGGGTCCGCCGTCGGCCCGGGGCTCGGTGGTGGCGAGGTAGCCCCCCACCGCCAGGTAGTTGATGTCGTGGCCCGCCCAGGCGGCGTGCGGACCGTCCTGGCCGTAGCCGGTGGTCGAACACAGGATGACCCGCGGGTTGACTGCACTGAGGTCGGAGAAGCCGATGCCCAGGCGATCGACCACCCCGGGACGGAAGCTCTCCACCACCACGTCGGCCTTGGCTACCAGGGACAAGAAGGCGGCCCTCCCCTCGGGGGCCTTCAGGTCGATGGCCACGTGCTGCAGGTAGCGGGCCCCGCTGTAGGCGTAGAACGGCGGCTGGATGGCCTCGCCGCCGCGGCCGGGCACGGACCCCACCTTCACGACAGTGGCCCCGTAATCGGCCAGTATCCGCGTGCAGCGGGCCGCTGGGCCCACCGTGGCCAGATCGAGCACGGTGACGCCCTCGAGCGGTCCGCCGGGGCCGGCCGGAGATCCCTCGTTCGTGGCCGGTGACGGCGCGACGGCAGGGGCGTGTTGGGTATCGGTCACAGGTGGGGACTCAGGGTGCAGGTTCGGGACGGCTCGGTCCGAATCAGAAGTTCTTGGGCAGGCCGAGTTTGCGTCGGGCGATGATGTTCTTCTGGATCTCGGAGGCGCCGCCACCGATGGTGTCGATCACCGTGTACCGGTAGGTCGACTCGGATCGGCCGGCCATGGGGGCCTCCTCGTCCCGCACGCGGATCTGGGCGCCCGGACCTCCGATGTCCATGGAGGCGTTGGCCAGCCGACGGGAGTACTCGGTGGTGAAGAGTTTGTACTCGGACGCCTCCGAGGTCGGTGGAGCGCCACCCTGTGAGGAGGCGAACACGAACTTGAGTCCGAGCATCCGGGCCACCTCCGCCTCGGTGTGGAGCTGGGCGATCTTCGAGCGGGTGATGGCGTCGTCCTTCAGGGGCTCCCCGTCACGGGTCGTCTCCTTCACGTACTCGGTGAGCAGATCGAGTCGCTGGGCGATGGGCGAGTAGGTGAACAACGTGAAGCGCTCGAGGTCGAGGGCCTCGGAGATGTACTGGAAGCCCTTGTTGAGCTCGCCGACCACGTAGTCGTCCGGCACGAACACGTCATCGAGGTAGACCTCGTTGGTTCGCTCGTCGCCCATGGTCCAGATGCCCTTGACGGTGATGTTGGGGTGGTCCATCGGGACGAGGAACAAGGTGATCCCGAAGTGCTTGGCGGCGTCGGGATCGGTCCGGGCCCCCACCCAGTACCAGTCGGCAAAGTGGGCCGAGGTGGTCCAGGTCTTCTGTCCGTTGAGCCGCCAGCCACCATCCACCTTGGTCGCCTTCAACTGCATGGAAGCGGCATCCGAGCCGGCATTGGGCTCGGAGTAGCCGACGGCGAACTCCACCTCGTTGCGGAGGATCTTGGGTAGGAACTCCTGCTTCAGCCGCTCGCTGCCGTGGCTGATGATGGTCTTGCCGATGATGCCGACGCCCTTGCCGATCTGGGGCCCACCGCGTGCGGCCAGAGCCTCGTTCAAGAGGTACTCATAGATGCCCTCGCCGTCCTTGCCGCCGTACTCCTCGGGCCAGGTGATCCCGAGCCACCCCTGCTCCCCGACTTTGGCCATGAACTGGCGCCGCAGCGGCGTATCGACGATCTGGGCCATGTTCTCGCGGGTGACATCGAAGACCTCGGGGTCGTCGTTGGCGTCGAGGAACTCCTCGACCTCCTTGATGAACTCGAGCTGCTCGGGGGTGAACTCGAAATCCATGTGGCCTCCATCGTCCGGGTGCGGCGGCCGCCGCGGTGGTTTCCTGACTGACCGTCAGATACTGTGGACATCATAGGATGAGCGAGCACCAGGGGCCAGCGTCACCCCCTGCGCTGGGGGTTCACCTCGGTGGACCAGGCACGGCCAGCCGTGGTGGGACACCCGAAGCCCCGGATCGCGCAATTGTTCGGCCGTTCACACCCAGCCATCGGAATCGAAGGGACCACACGAGAGATGAGAGGCATCGTCAGCATCGCCGGGTACGTCCCGTATCGGCGCCTCCAGCGGTCCGCGGTGGCCCAGGTGTTCGGATCCGGCGGCGGCAAGGGCACCCGTTCGGTGGCTTCCTACGACGAGGACACCACCACCATGGGCGTGGAGGCGGCTCGTCTCGCCCTCCGCTCCGTGCCGGCCGCCGCCCCCGACGCCATCTGGTTCGCCACCTCCACCCCCGCCTACCTGGACAAGACCAACGCCGCCACGATCCACGCCGCCCTGCGTCAGGCCGGCCACGTCCCCGCCTTCGACTTCGGGGGGGCGCTGCGCTCAGGGGTGGGGGCGCTGCGGACCAGCCTCGGTGCCCCGGGGACCGGGACCACCCTGGTGGTCCTGGCCGACACCCGTGACGGCCTCCCCACCTCGGCTGACGAGGCAGCCGGAGGCGACGGGGCGGCGGCCGTGCTCATCGGTGACGATGGGCCCGGAACCCCGGTGCTGGCCGAGTACCTGGGCGGGGCGTCGGTGACCGACGAGTTCCTCGACCGCTGGCGGACGGCCGGCGACCAGCGGTCGAAGGTCTGGGAGGAGCGGTTCGGCGAGACCCGCTATGTCCCGTTGGGCACCGAAGCCTGGGAATCGGCCCTCAAATCGGTGGGCGTCACCGCCGACCAGGTGGACCTGGTGGCCGTGACCGGCATGCACGGGCGGGCGGTCAAGGCCCTGGCCCGAAAGCTCGGCGTGGGCGACGGCGTCCTGGTCGACGATCTGAGCGGCACGGTGGGCCAGGCCGGCACCGCCCATCCCGGTCTGGTGCTCGCCTCCATGGTCGAGCGGGCGGGACCGGGCCAGGTGCTCGCCCTCGTGAGCCTGGCCGACGGGGCCGACGTGCTGGTCTTCCGAACCACCGACGCAGTGGAGCAGTGGTCGCCGACCGAGACGGTGGCCGACCAGGTGGCAGCCACCGCCGACCTCCCGTACGGCAAGTTCCTCAGCTGGCGGGGCATGGTCACCCCCGAGCCCCCGCGTCGCCCCGAGCCGGCCCGGGTCTCGTCCACGGCCGCGTGGAGGAACGAGGACTGGAAGTTCGGATTCGTGGGATCGAAGGACCGCACGTCGGAGGCCGTCCACCTGCCACCCAGCCGCATCTCCATGAAGGGGGGCGCGCTCGACGACATGGATCCGGTGGACCGGGCCGACAGCGAGGCCACCATCGCCACCTACACCATCGACCATCTGTCCTACTCGGCCAGTCCGCCCATCGTCTTCGCCGTGCTCGACTTCGACGGCGGTGGTCGGTTCCCGCTCGAGCTGACCGACGTGGACCCGGCGACGGTCGACATCGGCGACAAGGTGGTCATGACCTTCCGCAGGCTGTACACCTCGGACGGCATCCACGACTACTTCTGGAAGGCCAAGCCGGTGCGCTCCGCTGCCGGTGACGCCCCGCCGGCCAACTGAGCAGGAGGAGACAGGCAATGGGATCGCATGGGATCAAAGACCGGGTGGCCATCGTCGGCATGGGGTGCACCCGGTTCGCCGAGCACTGGGACAAGAGCCTCGACGACCTGATCATCGAGGCGTCCGAGGACACCTTCGCCGCCGCCGGCGTGACCAAGGAGGATGTCGACGCCTACTGGCTCGGCACGGCCCAGTCCGGGATGAGCGGAATCACCCTGGCCCGGCCCCTCCAGCTGGAGGGCAAGCCCGTGACCCGGGTGGAGAACTACTGCACCAGTGGCTCCGAGGCCCTGCGAGCCGCCGCCTACGCCGTGGCCTCGGGGGCCTACGACGTGGCCATGGCCGTGGGTGCCGAGAAGGTGAAGGACTCGGGCTACCAGGGCCTCAACGCCTTTCCCATCCCCGGTGACGGGACGGCACGCACCCTCACCGCCGCGGCCATGTTCTCCATGGTGGCCCCGGCCTACGGCAAGAAGTACGGGGTGGGCGAGGACGAGCTCACCGAGGTGCTGGCTCGGATCTCCTGGAAGAACCACCAGAACGGGGCGAAGAACCCCCGGGCCCAGTTCCGCAAGGAGGTCTCCACCGAGACCATCTGCGCCTCCCCGCGAGTGGCGGGGCGACTGGGCGTGTTCGACTGTGCCGGGGTGGCCGACGGTGCGGCGGCGGCCATCGTGGTCCGGGCCGAGGACGCCCTCAAGTACACGGACAAGCCCATCTACATCAAGGCCCTGTCGTTCTCGGCCGGGAGCGGATCGGGCCTCATCGACCCCGAGTACGACTACACGTGGTTTCCCGAGTGCGCCCGCGCCGCCGAGGACGCCTACGCCCAGGCCGGCATCACCGACCCCCGCCACGAGCTGGCCATGGCCGAGGTCCACGACTGCTTCACCCCCACCGAACTCGTCCTGATGGAGGATCTCGGGTTCGCCGAGCGGGGCACGGCGTGGAAGGAGGTGCTGGCCGGCACCTTCGATCGCACCGGCGAGCTTCCCGTGAATCCGGATGGAGGATTGAAGAGCTTCGGGCACCCGGTCGGCGCCTCGGGGCTGCGGATGTTCTTCGAGGCGTGGCTGCAGCTCCGCGGTGAGGCGACGCCCGAGCGTCAGATCCACACCGACAAGAAGCTGGCCCTCACCCACAATCTGGGCGGTTATCCCGGGGAGATGGTCTCGTTCGTCTCGGTGGTAGGCACCGAGCTCGGCTGACCGGATGGGGCCGACGGCCTGATCACCGGTGCACCAGGGTGCCCGGCCGAGGGGTGCGCCCTAGGCCGTAGCCGGCGCCTCGGCCTGGCGCTCGTCGAGGAAGGTCCACCAGGCATCGGCTCCCCGACGGGCCGCCTCGGCCACCTCGGCGGGATCGGCACCGAGCAGGGCCAGGGCGTCGAGGGCCCAGTCGCCGTGGTCGGCCTCCATGCCGGCGTGCACGTCCCAGAACTCCGTGCCGGCGGCATCCATCCCGTACCACTGGCGCAGTCCGTCACCCTTGGTGGTGGCGATGGCCGACGCCTGGATCTCGTAGGCGGCCAGGCCCGCCACTGCGGCCACCGGTCCCTCCGAGGTCAAGTCGGCGTACGTCGCCACCAGAGCCTGGGCGGCAGGGCCGGGGTCGACGCCGGATGGGGCGTCAACCGCGGCAGCGAACCGGTCGAACAGGACGAGGTGGGGCTCGGGTCGGCCCAGCTCGTCTTCGAGGTTCTGACCAACGGTGGCCGCCGCCTCGATCTCGCCTTCGTCGCGCAGCTGCTCGACCACCGCCGTCAACACGACCGGCAGGGCGGCCTCGAAGGCCCGGTAGTTGACGGCATAGCTGGCCAGTTCCTCGGTGGTCAGCTCACCGGCCTGCCACCGCAGGTAGAAGGGGTGGGTGAGCAGCTCCCGGCCGGCCAGGGCCGAGCCCATCGCTCCGGACAGCGGGTGGTCGGTCGGTGCGAATCCCTCGGGCCGCTCGGTGCCGTCGGGAGTCGGGTCGGAGTGCACTGTGGAGGAAGTCATGCCGCATCCTACCCAGTGGGGGCCAGGCGGGTCTTCCCCCCGATCAGTGGGCTACTGCAGCCTGGTTCGAGGGATGGGCGTAGCGCCCGCTGATCCGTACCGGAAGATCCCCCGTGCCGTATGGGCTGTGCTCCGGGTCCGACCCGTACCCTCCAGCCGATGACCCGACGTCGGCCCTTCCACCCGGACGGAGGTAGTGGAGCTTCCGCTCCCGCTCCTCGGCCGCCTGCCTCATGCGCACCAGCAGGGCCACATAGGCGGCCAGGGCCAGACCCGACACGAGACTGAGCACCCAGGCCGCGCTGGCACCCGGGACGAATCCGATCAGGACGGTGGAGGCGAACACCATGGTGAGCACACCCAGGGTGTCGCGACGCCGCCGCCGGGCCCGTTGGCGGGCGTACGCGTCAGGAGCGCGGGGCGGGGCTTCCGGACGCATCGACGGTCCACGCGGAGCGATGTCGTCGAAGGCGTAGTCGTAGCGATCGGGGGTCGTTCCGCCATACCCATCTCGAGCACCGGTCGACGCGGGTTCAGGGCCAGACGAGTCCCTCCCGAGAAAGGCCAGCGCCGGTCGAGGTAGCTGGTCCGCCCCGACCACCGACAGTTTGGGTGCCACTTGGGCGCCGGTGCCCTCGGCTCCGTCCGAGGGGAGGGCCGAGCCGTCCACGGAGCGGAGGCGGAACGCCGGCGCCACATAGGGCTGGGGACCGGACTGTTCCAGTACACGGAGTTGGTGGTGGAAGTGGGAGATCGAGTTGATGCCGCCGACTGTGCGGGACCGTCGCTTGAGCAAGTTGGGACCCAGGATGATCATCCATGCAACCAGAATGATGACCACGAGGATCATGCACATCAACTCCCCGACCGCTACGCCCAGTGAAAAAATTGTAACGATGTGCAATTCCACAGTGGTGGATGCCTCCAGGTGCACGGCGGGAATCGTCGGATTCGTCTCCCTGTGGAATGAAGGCCGGCAGTCACTCACCGTGCCCACCGGTGGGTTCGCTGACCGCGCTACGACCGTTCGTGATCATCTCGGGCGCCACCGACGACTTGGGCTGCAGCCTGCGGCGCAGCCCCCGTGACCATGGTCCGGACCCGGCACTAGGGTCGCTCCGTGGTCGCCTTCTGGATCCTGATGGCGCTGGCGGCCGTGGCCGCCGTCGGGGACTGGGTCGCAGTGGGCACAGACAACCGGCGGCTCGAGTACGTGGCCAAGCCCGCGGTGCTGGTCGCGCTGGTGACCGCAGCAGCAGTCATCCCCGCCGCGCAGATCGACCTGGTCGACCGGAGGTGGTGGTTCGTCGCCGCGCTGGCCTTCTGTCTCGCCGGCGACGTGTTCTTGATGCTCCCCCGCGACCTGTTCGTGCCAGGGCTGGCTGCGTTCCTCGTCGGCCATGTGCTGTTCATCGTGGGGCTGCTCCAGCCACCATCGCCGGCCGGCATCCCGCCTTTTGCCTTCTCCACCGTCGGGCTACTCCTCGCGTCGGTGGCCGTGGTCGCGGTGGAGTGCGTCCCGGGCACAAAGCTGCTGACCTCACTGGTCGCCTCGGGTCAGCGGGAGCTGGTGGCCCCGGTGTGCATCTACGTTGCGGCCATCGCCACCATGGTCGTGCTGGCTGTGAACGTGGGAGTCGGTGCGGCCGCAGCCGGCGCCATCCTGTTCCTCATCTCGGACACCTTGTTGGCGTGGAACCGGTTCATCCACCCCGTGCCCGCTGGCTCCCTGGCCGTCCACGTCACCTACCACTTGGCCCAGGGCTTGCTCGTCCTCTCGCTCCTCCACTGACGGCACGGTACGGTGGAGTGGCCAGGCCCGACCGCTGGGTGTCCGTAGGTGGCTTGACGTCGAAGTCAGTCGAAGATGGGGGGCACGTCCCGGCTGCGCTTCAGCTCGAAGAACCCTGGCGTTCCCGCCACGGCGACGACCCCGTCCCAGAGCACGCCGGCGGCCTCGCCCTTGGGTGCGGGTGTCACGACCGGGCCGAAGAAGGCCACCCCGTTGACGCTGATCACCGGAGTCCCGACCTCGTAACCGACCTGGTCCATTCCGGCATGATGCGACTTCTTGAGGGCATCGTCGTACTCGTCGGTCTCCGCGGCGTCCGCCAACGAGGTGGGGAGACCGGCTTCGGTCAGCGCAGCTTCGATGGTCTCGCGGTCCTTCGGCTTGCCCTCGAGATGGAATCGGTTCCCCAGCGCCGTATAGAGGGGCAGAAGAACCTCCGAGCCGTAGGCCTGCTCGGCGGCGATGCACACGCGCACCGGCCCCCACGCCTCGGCCAGGAGCTTGCGATAGCTCTCGGCAAGGTCCTCCTTCTCCGAGTTGAGGTAGGCCAGCGACATCACATGCCACTGCACGTCGAACGTCCGCACCTCGGCGGCTTCCAGGATCCAGCGCGAGGCGATCCACGCCCAGGGGCACAACGGGTCGAACCAGAAGTCCGCCACATCCCGGCCTGACGCTCCGGTCGTTGCTTGGTCTATCACTGCGGTCGTGTCGGGCATGACCCTCCTAGGCCTCTATCGCTACCAATTGGAACCCCGCAGGCTCTGTTCCATTCCCCAGGCGGCCGGCTGGGAAATGGCACACGGATCGGAGGACGAACAAACCCCTGTCTCCCCTGGGCAAATCGGCGTCGGCCGTGACGGACCGACCGATACCCAGGCAGTGGTCGGTCCGAGGCAGTAGGAACAAGGCATGTCCTCGAACCAGGAGTCCCGAAGATGAGCTCACCGCGACCCACCGACGTGGCCCAAATCGACCGCTGGGACCGCCTGTTGGACGGGAGGGTGGCCGTGGTGACCGGCGGCGGCGTGGGAATCGGTGCTGCGGTCGGGCTGCTGTTCGCCCGTCATGGCGCCCTCGTCGAGATCGCCGAAGTCGACCCCGAGCGGGCCGAGCTGTCGCGACGGGCCATCGAGGAAGCAGGCGGCCGGGTCCGGGTACATGTGGTGGACGTCACGGTGGAGGCGGACGTGGAGCGGCTCGCCGGCGAGGTCATCGGCGAACACGGCCGGGTCGATGTGCTGGTCAACAATGTCGGTGACTACCGGCCGCTGGTCCGCTTCGAAGGTTCATCACCGGAGTCATGGCAGGCCATGTACGAGGTCAATCTCCTCCACGTGTTCGCCGTCACCCGCGCCTTCCTCGGCACCATGCGTTCGGCCGGAACAGGCTCCATCGTCAATATCCATTCCGTCGAGGGAATGCGCGGATTTCCCGGCGATCCGGTCTACGCCGCCATGAAGGCGGCGGTGGCGCACTTCACCACCAGCCTGGCCGTCACGATGGGACGCCATGGGATCAGGGTGAACGGCATCGGACCCGACCTGACCCAGACTCCCCAGGTGGACTATCTCAGCGGTTCGGAAGACTCCGAGCACCTGTGGGCGTCGTGGGCACCGGTGGGTCGGGTCGGCTGGCCCGAGGACCAGGCGCGGGTGGCACTCTTCCTCGCCTCGGACCTGTCGGGCTTCGTCACCGGCCACAACATCCCCGTCGACGGGGGCACGAAGGCCGGAGGTGGGTGGTTCTTCTCCCCCACCGCCGGTCGGTTCGTCAACCGACCTACCACCCTCTGAGCAGACCCAGACTCATTGCAGGGGGTCCTCAGGGATGGTTGGCCCGGGCCGACCACCGCCCACCCCGCCGTTCGACGGTCACCTCCACAGCAAAGGTCTCCGATACCGCTCCTCCCGTGAGCACGTCATCGATGGCCCCCGAGGCCACCAACCGACCGCCACGCATGAGCGCGGCATGGGTGACACCCGGGGGGATCTCTTCGAGATGGTGCGTCACGAGCACTAGGGGTGGCACGGTCGGATCCGCAGCCAACGCCCCAAGCCTCCCGAGCAGTCGCTCCCTCGCCCCGAGGTCGAGGCCGGCCGCCGGTTCGTCCATCAACAACAGCTCGGGACTGGACATCAGGGCCCGGGCCAACAGGACCTGTTGGCGCTCGCCTTCGGACAGGAGACCGAACGGACGTCCGGCAAAGCCTTCGTCGCCAAAGCCCGCGTCGGCAAGCAACCTGGCCGCCTCTGTGCGGTCGTCGTCGCCGTACTCGTTCCACCAGGTCTCGAGGGCGGCGTAGCGACCGGTGAGCACGACATCGAGCGCCGGCAGCTCCGGCCGGAGTGTCCGGCTCACTGAGGCGCTGACGACGGCAATGCGCTTGCGCAGCTCTCGCATGTCGACCCGACCCAGGCGCTCGCCGAGAATCTGCACCGTGCCCGCCGTCGGCCACAGGGCGGAGCCCACCACCTTCAAGAGGGTCGTCTTACCCGATCCGTTGGGACCGAGAAGGGCCCAACGTTGACCGGCCTCCACTTCCCAGCTGACCTCGTCGAGCAGGGCCGTACCATTGCGGACCACACGCACATCCTCGAGTCGGATGACCGGCGTCGCGGTTGGTCTGGGTGGTCGATCGGTCATCGCCGGCACCTTAGGTGGGTCGGCGGCCGTCGCCGCCACACCGGACGAGTTGTCCGGTGGACGTCAGGGGCACCGAGACGACGGCCAGCCCCACGATTGCCGAGCTGATCCCTCCGAGCTGCCTGCTGGGCAGAGATGCCATACGAACACCTAGCTAACGGGATGGAACTCGATCCGATAGAGCAGGGTCTCCTCGTGGATAGGCCCGGCATGAGCGGCCCGCCTCCGGAGCGATTCGAGGTCGGGCTCGCCTGCCCGGCGGACGTCGGAGTCGTCAATGAACGCGAAGGGGATCGACTCGACCGAATCAACCTCGATCTGCCCGTCACCGACCCGATACCGACCACCAGGTTTTACGCGGGGCTGCTTCCACAGCCGGAACGAGACCGTGATCTCGCCGGACAGTACCGACGAACGAAGGTCCCGGCTGAACTCCATCAAACCAGCCTATGGCCCACGATGGCGCCGGCCCCGGGAAGGTCGAGCCGTGTGACTGAGAGGGCTATCCTCAGCCCCCGAGGGACCCCGCGGCATCGACGGCGCCGTGACCGTCCGATTTGCCAGACTTGGGCGTGGACAGCTTCCCCCCCGACGAACTCGACGCTCCTCCCGTGACGTTGCGCAGCTATCGCGGGGATGAGCTCCCCTCGTTGGGTGACGCAGTGAGGGCCAGTCTGGATCACCTCCGTCCCTGGATGCCCTGGGCCTCGGTCGAGCCGATCGAGCTCGGACTGTCGGACTACCTTCGTCAGTCGGTCGTCGCGTTCCGGGAAGGCGATGACTTCGGCTACGCCATCTGGGACGATTCGTCCTCCCTGATCGTTGGGGGAGCCGGACTGCATCCGCGTCTTGGCCCGGGACGCATCGAGATCGGCTACTGGGTCCGGGACGGTTGGCTCCGACGGGGGATTGCCACCGCCGTCGCGGGAGCCCTCACCTCTGCGGCCTTCGCCATTCCGGAGATCGAGGAGGTCCAGATCCACTGCGACGAGGCCAATGGCGCCAGTGCCGGTGTCCCTCGACGCCTGGGATTCAGCCTGCTCCGAACCGTGGAGAGCACCGTGGATGCACCGGGAGAGATCGGGCGAGAGATGGTTTGGTCGGTCACCGAGGAGCAGTGGCGAGGATCTCGAGCCTGAGTCGATACGCACTCTGCTCGAGGATCGAGGAGTACAACGTCAACTCCTGGCGGAGCGGCTGGATTGGCGATGGCCGGATCGGTTTTGGCCACAGTGCCGCGTCACCAGCCCAGTTCGACCTGACCCGCCAGCACTGCGTCCTCCCAGCAGTTGGTGCCGATAGAAGAGCAGGCCGCCGCAGAACCACACCAGCGCCATCGTCACTCCGTTGACGAGTGCCCCACGGTGGGGTGATTCGCTGACCCACCGGCTGCCTGCCCTCCACGTTTCCACAGTGAGGCCCTCCCCGGATACAGCTCGTCGGGACCGCATGTACCCGATCGACGACTTGGCCCGGCTTGGTCACCCATCGAACGCCGGAGGAATGACCTGTGGATTGACTCACCCCTGTCCTGACGCCGGAGGGCGAGGTCGCGCATCCCCACCACGCTGCGAAGTGGCGGTCGTCACTTCACCAGCCCGCAGCGAACGGCAACTGACGAAATGGGCTGAACAGTAGTTACTCCGTGGTCACCGACCGCCATCTGGGTACACACCCTCCATGGGTGATGAGTCAGAACTCTGTCCTGGTCGACTGGTCCTCCATCGCGGAGGGAAGGTGGCGTTCTGCACTGAGGTACTCGAACATCGACCGTGTCTTGGGTACGACAAGCCGCATGCCCATCCTCCCGACAACTGCTGGCTGGTCTTGGCCGGGACACCGTGCTCGGTATGCGAGGCATAGCGCTAGTCGTGGACTCGGGATAACCGCGATCTCGTGATCGGAGGTGACGCTCGCACCGCTGAGCGACCGGTCTCCCAGATCTGGATTCCCTAGCAAGGCCAACCACGAGTGGCCCGGCACGGGCCCATCGGTGAGCAGTGAGTGTCACTCGCAGTGATCCTCACCCGGGCATGCCTCCCCGGCAGGTGCAACCCGGGCACACGGCTGGGCGAGCGGTGCCGGACGCATGCAACGATGTGCACTATGGGTCGTGGCGGATTCGACACGCGGAGTCTTGGTGCAGCAGCTCTGGCTGTCGTGTTGGGCGTGGGGGCTGCTGCCTGCTCGTCTGAACCGTCCGTGACACCCGCAGTACCGTCGACAGCAGCGAAGGCCTTATGTGGCTCCGTCTTTGTCGTGACGCCGCCCAACGCACTCGTTGCCATCAGCACTCGGACCCTCCGTGACGGTGAGCATTCTGGTGACGAGCGCCTCGACCACTTGGCCACGATGTGGCTCGCAGAACTGGATGTCCCCAACCGCACAGGCACGCCGAAGGCTGAACGGCTCCTGGCCGCGCGGTGTGGTCAACTCGGCATACCGCTGGGGACGTTCACCCCACCAGAAGGGTAACGACCCTGCTCTGCAGCAACTGTCGCTCAGGACACGTTGAAGCGAAACTCGACCACGTCCCCGTCTTGCATCACATACTCCTTACCCTCCACCCGGGCCTTGCCGGCAGCACGCACGGCGGCCAATCGAGCCGGCCTCGATGAGATCGTCGTACCCGACGATCTCGGCCTTGATGAATCCCCGCTCGAAGTCGGTGTGGATCGTTCCGGCGGCCTGGGGGGCCGTGTCACCGATGTGGATCGTCCAGGCCCGGGACTCCTTCTCACCGGCCGTGAGGAAGGTCTGGAGGCCCAGTGTCCGGAATCCCACGTGGACCAGTTGGACGAGCCCCGACTCCTCTTGTCCGTAGCCGGCCAGCAGCTCGGCAGCGTCCTCGGGGTCGAGGGCAGCCACCTCGGCCTCGATCTGGGCACACACCACGACCGCCTCCGCCGGTGCAACCAGGGCGGCCAGCTCGGCGCGCAAGGTCTGATCGTCGAGGGCCCCTTCATCGACATTGAAGACATAGATGAAGGGCTTGGCACTCAGCAGGTGGAGTTCGGCCAGCAGCTCTGGGTCGACCTCACCGGCAGCCACGGCTGAAGCGATGGTCCGCCCGGAGTCGAGGATGGCCTGGGCCTGTTCGGCCGCCCTGAGGGCCGGAACCAGGTCGGGCTGCTTGCGGGACTCCTTGGCCAGTCGAGTGATCCCGTTCTCCACGGTCTGCAGGTCGGCCAGAATGAGCTCGGTGTTGATGGTCTCGATGTCGTCCCCTGGGGCGATCCGACCGTCCACGTGGATGACGTCGGGATCGGTGAAGACCCGCACCACTTGGCAGATGGCATCACTCTCCCGGATGGCGGCGAGAAACCGATTGCCCAGTCCTTCGCCCTCCGAGGCACCCTTCACGATGCCGGCGATGTCCACGAAGGTCACCATGGCCGGCACGATTTCTTTACTCTGGAACAGCTCGGCCAGGCGGTCGAGTCGCAGATCGGGAACGGCCACCACCCCGACGTTGGGCTCGATGGTGGCAAACGGGTAGTTGGCCGCCAGCACCTCGTTACGGGTAAGGGCGTTGAACAGGGTGGACTTCCCCACGTTGGGGAGGCCGACGATACCGATGGACAGTCCCACGGGAGGCTCCTCGAACAGTCGTGTCGGGCCGCCTACGACGGACCAGAAAAGAGCGTAGGTGATGGCCGACGCCCCCCGGACCGGGACCGCCCCCGGACCGGCGTCAGGTCAGGCCAAGGACTTGATCAGGTACTCGCTCATCGTGGAGCTCCGGAGCCTGGCCATATCAAGGCACGCATCCACACTGGTGATCATCCGCCCGACGTTGGCCTCGAGCTCGTCGGGTGTTGTGGCGTTGAAAAAGAGCATGGGGTCAGCCACGTGTGCCGTGGACGGCCACCCCTCCTCGACGATGCCCCCGATCTCGGGTGCCCCCTCGCTGAGCGAACGCACCACCTCGTTGCGCACATAGCGGGTCCGGGGCTGCAGCTCCCCCGAGACCGGGGACTGCGTGCCATGCCAGCGCGTAATCCATTCCCGGTAGTCGAGGCCCTCGGGTCGATGGATGAGGGCCACCGTCAGCACACCGGGCGACCGGTCGCCGTCGGGCCAGTTCCGCGGCGTGGCGTAGGGGGTGGTGCCGTAGTCGTCGTAGAGCGATTCGGCCACAAGATAGGAGGCCCAGCGCAGGCCCAGCTCTCCGACGGCCTCTTCGACGCGACCCCGGTGCTCATAGCTGTCCAGCCACACCGAGAGCTGGGCGACGTGGGGATCTTCACCCTCGGGAGGCGGGGCGGGCGATGGCGCCGGGGCGGCATCGGCGTCGTGCACGTTCACCGACAGACCCCGCACCCTCGATGCCAGCAGCTTGGGCACCGTTTCGCCCACCAGGCGGTCGCGCAGGGCGTCGCCCGCCTCCGGCGATCCCTCTCCCCACAGAAGGGTGATGACTTTCTCCACGGTCGGGCCCGGTCCGGCTCAGCGGTCGGACGGGGTTGGGACCCGGCACGCTCCGTCGATGTCGAACACCTGGTTGAACCGACCGAGGGCCAGCCACGACCCCACGCACAGGGCCAGGTCCACGAGTTCGTCGTCGGTGAAGTGCTCGTGCAGGCGACCCCAGAACGCATCGTCCATGCCCAGGTGGTCCTGCGAGTAGCGCTGGGCGAACTCGGCACACAGCTGCTCGCGGGCGGTGAGCCCGCTCAGATCGCCCCGCACCCCGACAGCCTCGTAGAACGCCTCTTCCACCTCGCCGGGGTCGGCGGCCCTTCCCGGCACGTCGCGGGCCGTCCGCCAGTCGATGCAGATGGCGCACTGGTTGATACGGGCCATGGTCGTGCGGGCCGACTCGAACTCTCGGAGGCTGAGTGAGGACCGCTCGTAGACGGCCCCGCTGTAGGCCCCGGCTGCCGCGGTCAGCGGCGGAGCCAACTCGGTCCACACGTAGACCAATGGGTCCTTGTCCACCGGAACGCTCACGCGTGGCATGGCTCCCCTCCTGCTCGCTCGGGCCCGCACGGCGGGTCCACGGACTGGTTGCGGTCGCCCGCGACCCGGACGCTCCCCTTCGACGTTACCGCTCAGGCGGCCGCCGGTGACGGTGAGGGTAGGCGACGGACCACCCGACCGGCCAGGGCGGTGAGGTACTGGCTCCACTGCCGCTCGTTCATGAGCCACAGCCAGAGTTCGCGGCCGTTGGCCGTGACGACCTCCACGAAACGCTCGCGGCTCATGCCCGCCGGCTCGAGGGCCGGCTGCCACCAGCGCCACAGCCACACTCCGATGCAGATGTCGTCGGAGTAGCCCGCCCGCCAGTCCTGGCCCTCGAGCAGGGCATCGCGGAGCCCCGCTTTCAGGTCTTCTGGCTCACTCGGAAGCTCCAGCCTCGGGCCACCGTCAACTTCGAAAACCGCCATAGGTTTCACAGTACCGAAGGGCCCGAGCAGAAACCAGAGCTTTCGAAGCCGACCTGGGGAAACGGACGGAATCGGAACACAACCTTCATAGAACTCGATGACAGGGCGGACCGGAGATCTGCAAGCTTGCAACCCGCCATAGGAACCCTCAGCGGTCGTGCAGGACCGGAGCCCGGTCGCTGTCCTGGTAGGAGGCGACGTGCTCGGCGTAGTCGATGAACAGCGGGGCGTCGGGATCGAACGGGCGCCGTAAGCTGTCAAAGGCGATCCGCTTGTCGAAAGCGTCCAGTTTGACCAGCGCCTCGGGATTGTCCAGCTCCCGGAAGTCCAGCCGGCCTCGGGCGTTGTCGAGCGCCCTGCGGCCCCGCTCGGTACGGACCAGCACGCTCGACCACCCGTCCATCGACCCCACGCTCCCGACCGAGAGGTCGGCACCCCGGCCGAGGAAGTCGGCACACTCGTCACAGCCCTTCAACGCCGCACCATGGAAGTTCTTGATGGGCTCGTCGACGGCCAGTTCCCCGTCGCGGTATTCGACGATCATCCTGCCCCGGATGACATCGACCTTGCTCACACGCTCGAGGTCGATGCCGCGGTCCTCATGGAGGAGCTGCAGCATGAGACCCTGGTAGTCGAAGCTCTTGGTGCAGAGGAGGGCGATAGTCAGCACCACCGAGTCGACCCGATGGGCCCCCGTCGGCCACCGGCGTGACTGCATGGCCCGGATGCCCTGGATCTCGCACGGCGTACCCACCACGGCGATCCTCGGCTTGGCCGGCAGGTCGTACTTGGACAGGTCCAGCTCGGCCAGGGCCATGGTCTGGTTGTAGTAGCTGCCCGCTGCGTCGGTGATCTCCTTGGCCGTCGTGGCGAGGTGGGCGACTCCCTTCCACGGCTCGTCCGGATCGTCGCTGGGCCGGGTGACGAGGGCTCCGTCGATCTCCCCACCGGCCAGGGCGGCGATCAGCAGGGCCGACACCACACCGCCGTCCTGGGCATCGTCGGGTCGGGCACCGGCCCGCACGGCGTACGAGTCCATCACGGCTCCGAGGCCGTCTCCGGGGGGTCCACCGGTGATCTTCCAGTAGTTGTCGGCGGCATCGGCCCGGACGATCGTGCCCGCTTCGGTCAGACCGCCGTCGGCGGCCTCACCCGTCACCGTGGAAGGTGGCCACAACGCCTCGTAGCGGAGCCCACCGCGGGGGCAGAAGTCCCAGCACAACGAACACCCGGTGCACATCTTCACCAGCTCGGGCAGGTCGGTGTCCTCGTCGATCCCGATGGAGTTGGACGGGCAGGCCGCAACGCAGGTCCCACACTGGATGCAACGCCCGGCGTCGATCACCCCGGCCTGGAGCTCCCAGAACCAGGTCTTCCCGGGTGGCTCCTCGATCCCGTTCATCTCGTCGCGGATGCGATAGGCCTTCACTTGGCTGATGTCCTCGTCGTCTTCGTGGCTGAGGCCTTGGCGGATTTCTTCGCCTTGGCCACGTTCTTCGCCGGCGCCTTGGCCACCTTCGTGCCCGAAGCCTTGGTGGCCCCCATGGTCACCGGTGTGCCGGTCCCCTCTTCGGCCAGGGTGCGCCGGAGGTCGTCGTTGGGGACCCGGCGGGCCCAGTTGTAGAAGGGCTCCTCGGGTCGACGCTCGGCCTGGTAGCGGCGGACCACGCGCAAGAGCGCGTCGGGTACGTCGTTGACGGGTCGGGCGTGCTCCACCCAGTCGATGAACGACGAGCCCGCGCCGAGCGAGCCCCCCATGCCGATGTCGACCGCCTCGGACAGGTGAGTGCCCACGTGGGCGACTTCGCCACGGAACCCGATGTCGGCGATCTGGGGCTGGGCGCAGCTGGCCGAGCACCCCGAGAAGTGCATCCGAATGACCCCGGCATCCTCTTTGGGACCTGACCGGCCCCCCGGCAGCGGCTTGGCGCCGACCGGCTCGCCGGCCAGCTGCTCGTCGAGGAACCGGGCCCACTTGACGGCACGCTCCTTGGTCTCGACGATGGCGTACCGGCAGAACTCGCTGCCCGTGCAGGCCACCACGCCCCGAGTGAAGGGTCCCGGATACGGGGAGTACTTCTGCAGGAGATCTTCGCTCAGCAGGGTGTCGATGCGGTCCTCGGGGACCCCGGTGAAGGTGATGTTCTGGTCGGTACCGATGCGCACCGTGCCGTCGCCGTAGGTCTCGGCCAGCCGAGCCGCCTCAACCAGCTCGAGGCCGTTCATCCGTCCGACCGGGACCGAGCAGCCCACGTAGACCAGGCCGGGCTGCTTCTGCGGATGGACGCCGACATGGTCGCCCCGGTAGCGCGTGGTCAGATCCTCGCCGGCAGGCTCCAGATCGAACCGGGCCCGCTTGGCCAGCTCCTCCCGGAAGCCCTCGGGACCGAGCTCTTGGACCAGGTAGCGCATGCGGGCCTGGCCCCGGTTCTCACGGTTGCCGAGCTCGCCGAAGAGCTGGGCGATGGCCCGGGTCACTTCGACGGCCTGATTCTGGCGGACGAACACGTCGATGTCCGAGGCCATCCGCTCGCCGTCGGACAGCCCGCCGCCGGCCAGCAGGTTGAAGCCGAGGGTGCCGTCCTCAGCCCGGGCCGGCCACAGCCCGATGTCGTTGATCTCCGCCTGGGCACAGTCCTCCACGCAGCCGGTCACCGACATCTTGAACTTGCGGGGGAGATTGGCGTACTCCCGGTTGCCCGTGAAGAACTCCGAGACCTTGCGGGCAATGGGGAGGCCGTCAAACGCCTCGTGGGCGTCGACGCCCGACACCGGGCAGCTGAGGACGTTGCGGGCCGAGTCGCCACAGGCCTGGACGGTGGTGAGACCCACGGCGGCGAACCGCCGCCAGATGCGGGGGATGTCCTCGATGCGGAGCCAGTGGATCTGGACGGTCTGACGGGTGGTGAGGTCGGCGTAACGGGAACCGAAGATGCGGGACTCGGTGCCGTCGGGCCCCTCGCCGAAGGCATCGGCGGCCACACCGATCTCCCGGATCTGTGGGGCGGTGAGGAAGCCACCGGGAATCTTCACCCGCATCATGAAGGCGTCGCCGCCCTGCTTTTGGGGATAGATCCCCGCCCACTTGAGGCGCTCCACCTCGCCGGGCACCTTGGCGATGCCGGCCGGACCCTCCTTCGAGTACGTGTCGATGATGGCGTCGGCGATCTCGAGGGGGTGCCGCTCGAGCTTCCACTGCTCGATCTCGTTGAGTTCGCCCAGCGTCCGGTACGGGTTGACGAAGGGCATGGGCCGGTCCGTCCCGCGGATGTTCAACCCATACAGCTCGTCCCTGTCTTTGGGCATCTCAGGAGCGCAGCAGCGAGGGAGGTGCCGTCATCTCAGACGTGCAGTCCGCACTCGACCTTGTCCGAGTCGGCCCAACGGCCGGCCCGGGGGTCCTCGCCGAACTTCACCGGGCGCGTCGTCGGCGCGCAACCGATGGAGAGATACCCCTTGGACAAGAGGGGATGACGGGGGATGCCGTGGTCGGCTCCGTAGCCGGCGATGTCCTGCTCGGTCCACGTGGCCAGAGGGTTGATCTTGACCATGCCCCAACTCTCGTCGTAGGCGACGATGGGCGCTTCCCGGCGGGTCGGCGCGTCCACCCGCTTCAGCCCGGTGATCCACGCCTCTTTGCCCTCCATGGCCTGCTTCATCGGGCGCACCTTGCGGAACTCGCAGCACTGGGCGCTTCCGCACGGCCACTCCTCGGCCCCGGCCACCGGCTTGGTCACGGTGAGATTGAGGTCGTAGCGGTTGCGAATGGTCTCCACGTACTCGAGCGTCTCGGGAAAGTGCGAGCCGGTATCGAGGAACACGACCTCGATGGCGGGGTCGACCTTCACGGCGATGTCGATGAGGATCGCCTCTTGGAAGGAGGAGGCCATGGTGAGCTTGGAGCCGAACCGATCGACGGCCCACGCCACGATCAGACCTGCCGGTGCAGTCTCGAAGGCGGCGGACTGCTCGTCCATCTCCTCCCGCAGCTGCATCAGTTCCGATTTGCTGGCCACGATGCTCACCTTCAGATCCCTCTCCGTCTCACGTCCGACCACTTCTCTGCCGGTCCCACCCGTCCTGGCGCTGGCACCGACTCCGACAGATCCAACAACCCTCCGATGGTGCTTCTCATTCCACCGGCCGGGCCTCGACGGCCCACCCCGGTCACCCGGAGCTACCGTCCATCCCGTTGAGTCGTGCGAAGAACTGCCTGGCTGTGGCCTTAGAGAGGTCATGCTGGAGCAGTCATCCGACCTCGGAGATTATACATGAGTAATCAGATCAAGTTTTGCGAGAATCCAGCCCAATCCAGTAGGAAATCCAGCACGCGCCCCGGATTCGGCCCCGCAAAAAGTGTCCGCACGTCGACCGGATCGACGTCGTGACGACCGGACCTGAGCGCGACGGCGACGAGCCCGGAGCGGGCCATCCGGGGTCGGAGTCGGTCCGCCCCTATCCGGTGGTCCTGTCGCTGGCCGGGCGGGCGTGCCTGGTGGTCGGTGGAGGTCCGGTGGCCGCCCGGAGGGCGCAGGGCCTCCTCGAGGCAGGTGCAGTGGTGACCGTGGTAGCGCTCCACGCCGGCCCCGCACTCGGAGCCGTTGGTCGAGGCGGGAGCCATCGTGGTGGAGGAGCGTGCCTACCGCCACGGCGAGGCCGCACACTTCGAGTTCGTGGTCACCGCGACCGGCGACCCGGCGGTCGATGCGTCGGTCCTGGGCGACGCGGTGGCGGCCGGGGTACTCGTCACCAGTGCCGACGGCGACCGTCCCGGGACGGTCCAGCTCCCCGCCGTGATCAGGCGGGGGCCAGTGACCGTGGCGGTGGCCACCGGGGGCGCCAGCCCGGCCCTGTCGGGTTGGCTGGCCGACCGGATCGACCGATCCCTGCCCCCCCGTCTGGCCACGGTGGTAGCCCTGGTCGAGGAGGCCCGAACCGCCCTCCGGGCTTCGGGTCGGCCGACCACCTCGGTGGCATGGGGCGCCCTGCTCGACTCGGTCGTGCCGTTGGTCGATGCCGATCGGATCGACGAAGCCCGCGCCCTACTCCGCGACGCCTGGCTGGACCCGGGGACGAAGGGCGATGAGCCCGGAAGCGATGGGGGCGGGAGCCCTCAGTAAGGTGGGGCCATGATCCCCGACTCCGTCCTCAGCCTCGAGGAGATCGACCTCTCCGACCTGGCCTTCTGGGCCCGTCCCTGGAGCGAGCGAGAAGGAGCGTTCCGACTGCTCCGGGCCGAGCGTCCCCTCGCCTTTTTCGAGGAGCCCGACGCCACCGAGACCTCGGCCCTCGCACCACCACCGGGTCCCGGTTACCGGGCCGTCACCCGACACGACGACGTGGCCGAGATCAGTCGCCACCCCGAGATCTTCTGCTCCGGCCAGGGAGCGGTGAGCATCCTCGACCTCCCCCCCGAGATGGTGGAGTACTTCGCCGGGATGATCTCGACCGACAATCCCCGCCACGCCCGGCTCCGGCGCATCGTCTCGGCGGCGTTCAACCCCCGTCGGATCAAGAGCATCGAGGAGAACATCGAAGAGGTGGCCGACCGGGTCCTCGATCGGGCCGCCGGGCTCGGCGAGTGCGACTTCGCCACCGAGATCGCCACCCCGTTCCCGCTGGAGATCATCTGCGACATGATGGGCGTGCCGCCCTCCCAGTACGCCACGGTGCTGCGCTGCTCCAACATCATCTTGAGCAACGGCGACCCCGAGTACGTCCCCGAGGGCAGCGATCCGGTGCTGGCCTTCATCGAGGCCGGCCAGGAGCTCACCGACCTCATGAACGAGCTCAGCGCCTATCGGGTGGACAACCCCACCGACGACCTCACCACCGCGCTCATCACCACCAACATCGACGGCGAAGCCCTGACCTCGGGCGAGCTGGCCTCCTTTTTCATCCTGTTGCTGACGGCGGGGAACGAAACCACCCGCAACTCCATCAGCCACGCGCTCCTGGCCCTCACCGAGCATCCCGACCAGCGGGCCCTGTGGCAGGCCGATCCGACCACCATCGCCAGCACGGGTGTCGACGAGATCGTGCGGTGGGCCTCCCCGGTCATCTGGATGCGCCGGACCGTCACGTCGGACACCGTGCTCGCCGGCGAGGAACTCCATGAGGGGGACAAGGTCCTCCTCTTCTACAACTCGGCCAACCGGGACGAGGCGGTCTTCGACGATCCCTATACGTTCGATGTACGGCGCTCGCCCAACCCGCATTTCGGCTTCGGCGCCGCCGGTCCCCACTTCTGCCTCGGAGCCCACCTGGCCCGGCGTGAGATCGACGTGATGACTCGAGAGATGCTGCAGAGGCTCCCCGACATCGAAGCCACGGGCGAGCCGGACCGCCTCCTCTCCAACTTCATCAACGGGATCAAGCACCTGTCCTGTCGCTTCACACCCACCTCGGCCACGTAGGGTCCGACCCGCCTCGGCTGGGGCGGGCTGCCACCGCCGCTCAAGCCACTTGACAACTCGACGGCCGGGAGTAGCGTCCCCGTCAGGTACCGGGGACCGTACCGAGCTTCTGTCACGAGGCCATTAGGCCGAAGAAGGTCCCTCTGTATATGGGGGGTGTGGCGTGCTCACTCGATCACTTGTCCGTTCGGCCAGGTGGTGCACCATCGGCGTCCTGGTGCTGGTGGGGACCCTGGCCTGGGCCCGGACCCCTGCCGGGGCGGCGGCACCCGCCGGCAGCTCGATCGGGCTCTTCGCCTGGGGCGACAACTCCATCCGGCGAGCTGGGCAACGGCACCTACGACCTACAGCTCCGTACCATCACTCGTTTCGCTTCCCGCCGGGGTGCATCCGACCGCCATCGCCGGTTCGGGAGGATTGGGTGATCCTCCACCGTCCTACTTCGCCGGGTACGCCATCGGATCCGACGGGAACCTCTACTCCTGGGGCGACAATACTGCCGGCGCACTGGGTGACGGCGCCACAGGGGGCATCAGCCAGAGCCCGGTCGTCGTTGCCCTGCCTTCGGGCGTCCATGCGACGGCCATCGCCGCCGGCCAGGGTCTCGGCTACGCCATCGGATCGGACGGGAACCTCTACAGCTGGGGCGACAGCCCCTACGGTGCGCTCGGGAACGGCACGACGATGAGCGACACGCCCGTTCAGGTCTCGTTGCCGTCCGGGGTGACACCAAAGGCCATCGCTGCCGGGTTCGAGACCGGCTACGCCATCGGCTCGGACGGCCACCTCTACGCCTGGGGTGACAACTTCTACGGGGAGCTCGGCACCGGCGGCGCGGCGACCAGCTCGACGCCGGTGGTCGTGCCCCTTCCCTCAGGAGTGACTCCGGTCTCGATTGCCGGTGGGGGCGGCACCGGCTACGCCATCGGCTCGGACGGAAATCTCTACGCCTGGGGCCTGAACGGCAGCGGTCAGCTCGGCAACGGCACCACAACCAGCAGCACCACCCCGGTGGTGGTATCGATGCCTTCGGGTGTGACCGCGAAGTCGGTCGCCGGGGGCGGTAGTTTTGCCTACGCCATCGGGTCGGACGGCCACGAGTACGCCTGGGGCAACGACATCGCCGGCCAGCTGGGCAACAGTTCCACCACCAGCAGCTCGACGCCCGTGATCGTGTCACTGCCCGCGGGCGTCACGCCCACCTCGATCAGTGGCAACTACTCCTGCGGCTACGCCATCGGCTCGGACGGGCATCTCTACGCATGGGGCAGTAACTACCTCGGCGAGCTCGGCGAC
Source organism: uncultured Acidimicrobiaceae bacterium (assembly GCA_963817985.1). GTDB lineage: Bacteria > Actinomycetota > Acidimicrobiia > Acidimicrobiales > RAAP-2 > Bog-756. The sequence goes on from CAWFQI010000022.1 coordinate 244,290, forward strand.
GGCAACACCACCAACAGTTCGACGCCGGTAGTGGTGTCATTGCCTGCTGGGAGCACGGTTCAGCAGCTCGGCCCTGAACCGGGCACAGACTCGGGCTACGCCATCGTTACCTCGCCCAACGTGGCGCCGACGATCTCCACACAGCCGACGAGCCAGTCGGTCACCACCGGTGCCAGTGTTACCTTCACCGCCGCCGCCGGAGGCTTCCCTCCCCCACCGTGCAGTGGGAGATCTCGACGGACGGCGGTACCACCTTCCCCCGGTCAGTGGGGCGACCAGTGACACGCCTGACCCTCCCCCCCACCACCTGAGCGAGAACGGCAACGAGTTCAAGGCCGTGTTCACCAATGTCGGCGGGTCGGCAACCACGACGGCCGCCACACTCACGGTCCACCCTCCGGTGGCGCCGACGATCACCACCCAGCCGGCCGATCAGACACGCCGCACCCGGTCAGATCGCCACCTTCACCGCGGCAGCCAGCGGTGACCCGACCCCCACGCGTCGTGTGGCAGTACTCGAGTGACGGAGGGTCCACCTGGTTCAACATCCCAGGGAACTCCACTCGCCCACGCTGAGCGGGGTCGTCCTGGGCACGCTTCGAGAACGGCTGGGAGTTCCGGGCCGTGTTCACCAACAGCGGAGGCTCGGCCACGACCAACACGGCCACGCTCAACCTGATCGCCCCGGTGCCACCGACCATCACCACCCAGCCGACCGATCAGAACGCCGCACCCGGGCAGATCGCCACCTTCACCGCGGCAGCCAGCGGCGACCCGACCCCCATCGGTGGTGTGGCTGTACTCGAGCGACGGAGGGTCCACCTGGTCCAACATCCCAGGGAACGCCACGTCGCCCACGCTGAGCGGGGTCGTCCTGGGCACGTTCGAGAACGGCTGGGAGTTCCGGGCCGTGTTCACCAACGGCGGAGGCTCGGCCACGACCGAGCCGGCCACACTCACGGTCCCCTAGCAGTGGGTGCGAACGCCTGCGACCGCAGGCGACCCCGATCCGGCGGTCGTCCCTACCAGCCGGCAATCGTCCCCGGGCCAGTACCGGCATCGCCGATAGCCGGTCGGTGACTCAGGGCTTGGACACCATCAGGACGGCGGCCACCACCAACACCACCGAGAGCGAGGCGGCCAGCCCGGTCACCCGCAGGCACGCGGTACCCAACTCGGCGGCCCCGGCCCCTGGCTCGGTGTCCCGATGCGCCAGGAGCGTCGACGTCTCCTACCGTCCCGGCCGTGACGGCAGTCCGGACCCCGCCGTCGTTGCCACCGTCCACCGACTCCAGGGTGGAGACGCTCTCTTGCAGCCGGCGCTCGGCCGGCCACAGGTACATCTCGGCCACGATGGCCGCCACGGCCCAGAGGGCCAGGCCGATCATGATCCACTGGTCGGAGAACGACCAGTCCCCGTGGCTCAGGGCCATGAGCACGACACCCAGGATCGGCACCAGGAACAGGACCTTCCCGGCCCAGTTGACCCCGGGGCGGTAGTAGCGGCGGATCGCATCGGAGCTGGGACCCGAGCGCCGGAGGACGAAGGCGTTGGCGCCGGCGATGACCAACGCGACCAGGCTGACAGCGGCCGAGAGGACATGGGCCAGCAGGATGATGTCGTAGCCGGCGTCCCGGGCGTGGGTCGCGGCCAGCAGGTAGCCCTCCGTATGGGTCATCGGGGCGATTCTGGCATCAAAGCCGGCCGGGGCCGCCCCTGGCCCTGCACCTATTGCGCCGCCGAGATTGCTACGCTCGTAACAGTACCGTCATCTTCACCCCAGCACCCGGGTCGAAGGAGGGCGTCGACGATCAGATCGAGGTGGCGACCCACGTGCGTAGAGAGACACATCAGACCAGCAGGGGCCACGCGCAACGCCGATGAATCAGCTCCGACTTGATCCCCTGACCGGTCGCTGGGTGGTGGTGAGCACCGAGCGGGCGTCCCGCCCCCAGGCTTTCGCCCCGCGAGCCGCCCCGATCCAGGCCGACACCTCCGGACCGTGCCCCTTCTGTCCCGGCAACGAGGAGCAGGTGACCCCCACCCTCGAGACGAGGGACGCCGACGGCAACTGGTTGGTGCGGGTGGTCCCCAACCGGTACCCGGCATTCGAGGGCAATGCGCCCTTCGTGGTCACCAACCGTGGTCCGGTGTTCACCCAGGCCACGGCGGGCGGCATCCACGAGGTCATCGTGCTCTCCCCCGACCACCAGAACTCGTGGTCCCAGCTGAGCGACGAGCAGGCCACCGCGGTGATGACGGCCATCAGTGAGCGCATCGGGGAGCATGCCTCGATCCCCGGGCTCCGCTACAGCCAGGCCATCGTGAACGCCGGACGGGAGGCGGGTGCGTCGATCGAACACCCCCACGGCCAGCTGCTCGGGATGTCCTTTGTCCCCCGGGAGCTCGTCGAGGAGCAGGCCGGGTTCGCCCGCTTCGCCGGGCGGTGCCTCCTGTGCACCGCCGTCGACGCCGAGGAGAACGTCAACCACCGGGTCGTCTACGCCGACGAGCGGGTGCTGGCCATCTGCCCGTTCTGGAGCGGCGCCCCCTACGAGATGTTGATCATCCCGCGGGCCCACGGGCCGCACCTCCACCACAGCCCTCCGGCCGACCTGGTCGCGGTGGGCAGGGCGCTCAAGGTCATCCTCGGCCGGCTCAAAGAGGTGGTCGGGGACGTGGCCTACAACCTCGTCTTCCACTCGGCCCCCTACCGTGCCCCCGAGCCCTACCACTGGCACGTCCACGTGGTGCCGAAGATCACGACGGTGGCCGGCTTCGAGCTGGGCACCGGGGTCATGATCAACATCGTGAATCCCGAGCAGGCCGCCGAAGAGCTGGCCGTGCCGGTTCCGATGGCCCACGCCGGCTAGGCGTCACCACCCTCCGGCCAGGAAGCGGTCGGGTGGGCCGTCCCTCAGGCCATCTCGAAGCACTGTGACCCGTACGGGGCCAGGGTGACCCGGTAGGGCTCGGTGCCGATGAGCGGGAAGGCCACCCGCCCGAGCAGCTCGATGGGCTGGCGCCCCACCCACCGCTCCACATGGAGCTCGGCCGGCTGGGCCAGTCGCGACAGGTTGTGCACACAGAGGACCGGGTTCACCGGGCCCCGCTGGGCCTGGTCGGGGGCCGAGCGCACGAAGGCCAGCACCGAGGGGTTGGCCGAGGAGATGACCTCGAGCTCGCCGGTGCCGAGGACGGGGAACTCTCGGCGCACCGCCAGGATCCGGCGCATCCAGTGCAGGAACGAGCTGGGGTTGCGCTGCTGGGCTTCGACGTTGACCGCCGAGAAGCCGTATACCGGGTCCATGAGCGGGGGGAGGTAGAGCTGGGCGAAGTCGGCCCGGCTGAATCCCCCGTTGCGGTCCGGGGTCCACTGCATGGGCGTGCGCACCGAGTCGCGGTCACCGAGATAGAGGTTGTCGCCCATCTGGATCTCGTCGCCGTAGTAGAGGACCGGGCTGCCCCGCAGGGTGAACAGCAGGTAGAAGAGGAGCTCGGAGAGCCGACGGTCACGGTCGAGCAGAGGGGCGAGGCGCCGGCCGATACCCATGTGCCGCTTCATCCGGGGATCCTTGGCGTACTCGGAGAACAGGTAGTCGCGCTCTTCTTCGGTGACCATCTCGAGGGTCAGCTCGTCGTGGTTGCGCAAGAAGATGGCCCACTGCGAGCTGCCCGGGGCCTCGGGGGTCTGGGCCAGGATCTCGGTGATGGGATAGCTCTGCTCCCGCCGGACGGCCATGAAGAGCCGGGGCATCAAGGGGAAGTTGAAGCACAGGTGGCACTCGTCGTCGTCCCCGAAGTAGTCGGCCACGTCGGCCGGCCACCCGTTGGCCTCGGCCAACAGGATGCGCCCGGGGTAGTTGTCGTCCAGCTCCTTGCGCACCCGGCGGATGAAGGCGTGGGTCTCGGGGAGGTTCTCCCCGGCCGTGCCGTCTTTTTGGAAGAGGAAGGGGACAGCATCGAGCCGGAAGCCGTCGAGTCCGAGGTCGAGCCAGTAGCGCACCACGTTGAGCATGGCGTCGGCCACTTCGGGGTTGTCGTAGTTGAGGTCGGGCTGGTGGGAGTAGAAGCGGTGCCAGTAGTACTGGTCCCGCTGGGCGTCGTAGGCCCAGTTGGATCGCTCCACGTCGATGAAGACCACCCGGGCCTCGGGCCAGCGCTGATCGTCGTCGTTCCAGACATACCAGTCGGCCTTCGGGTTGTCCCGGCTCTGTCGGGACTCGATGAACCACGGGTTCTGGTCGCTCGTGTGGTTGATGACGAGGTCGGCGATGACCCGGATGCCGCGGGCGTGGGCCTCCTCCAACAGGCGCTTCAGGTCGTCGACGGTGCCCGACTCGGGGTGCACCGAGTAGTAGTCGCTGATGTCGTAGCCCCCGTCACGGAGGGGCGAGGGGTAGAAGGGAAGCAGCCACAGGCAGTCCACCCCGAGCCACTGGAGGTAGTCCAGCTTGGCGATGAGGCCCGGGATGTCCCCCACCCCGTCGTTGTTGCCGTCGAAGAAGCCCCGGATCAGCACCTCGTAGAAGACGGCCCGCTGGAACCACATGGGGTCTTCTTCGGGAGGAGGCAACGGGGCGTGCTGGGTCACCTGCTGGGTGAGACCGCCGAGCGGTGCGAACGGAACAGACAGTGCGGGCGCCCCTGAGGTTGATTCAACAGTCACCCTGGCACGCTACCTCTGCGCCTACGACCCGAAGGTGAACCCGACACGTCGAATTTGGTGAATCCGACGGCATCGCTGTCGGCTGCGGACCCCGATCACCCTCGGTGCCCGGACCCGGGCACCGAACCCGGGGGGACGACCCGGTCGAGGACCCGGTCGGCGGCTGCGTAGGGATCGATCTCGCCCCCGAGCATGGCCGCAGTGATGTCGTGCACCCCTCCCCCGTCGAGCACGGCGTCGATCTGCTCGGCCATCCGGGCCACCAGGATCTGGCGGAACTCGCGCTCGAGCCGGGCCCGGCGCTGGAGGGTGAGGGTGCCCTCGTCGATCTGGTGGCTGCGATGCTGTCCGATGGCCTTCCACAGGTCGTCCGCCCCGTCGCCCGTGGAGGCCACCGTCTCCACGATGGGCGGTCGCCACGATCCCAACTCGGTCAGGTCCAACATCAGCTCGAGGTCCCGTCGGGTCTCCCGGGCCCCGGGCCGGTCGGCCTTGTTGATCACGAACAGGTCAGCGATCTCGAGCAGCCCGGCCTTGTTGGCCTGGATGGCGTCCCCCCATCCGGGGTTGACCACCACCACGGTCGTGTCGGTGGCCGCGGCCACCTCGACCTCTTGCTGGCCGACCCCGACGGTCTCGACCAACACCACGGGCATGCCCACCGACGACAGCACGCGGACGGCGTCGGGAACGGCCACGGCCAGGCCGCCCAGGTGTCCACGCGTGGCCATGGACCGGATGTAGACGCCGTCGTCGAGGGCGTGGCTGGGCATGCGGACCCGGTCGCCCAGGATGGCGCCACCCGAGTAGGGGGACGAGGGGTCGACGGCGAGGACGGCCACCCGGTCGGGCCCGTTCAGCCCCTCGGTGCGGGCCAGGGCGACCAGGCGGTCGGTGAGGGTCGATTTCCCGGCCCCCGGAGCACCGGTGATCCCCACCGAGTAGGCGTCCCCCGGGGTGGTGTAGGCGAGGGCGGCGACGCTCCGGGACTGCGGACCACCCCGCTCCACCAGCGACAGCAAGCGGGCCAGCGAGGCCTGGCTGCCCCCCCGGGCGGCGTCGAACAGCGCGGCGGGGTCGTTGGCGGGGGAGGCCGGCATGGAGTGTCGAGCGTATCCGGCCCCGGGCCGGACGTCAGGCTCGGCGGACGTTCGCCCCGAGCGAGGCCAGCTTGGCGCAGAGGTCCTCGTAGCCCCGGTCGACGTGATGGGCGTCGGTGATCACCGTCTCGCCTTCGGCCACCAGTCCGGCCAGCACGAGGGCCGCCCCCGCCCGCACGTCGAAGGCCCGGACCGGGGCCCCTGACAGCGCGCCGACGCCCCGCACCACCGCGTGGTGGCCCTCGGTCCGGATGTCCGCACCCATGCGCCGCAGCTCCTCGACGTAGCGGAACCGGCCGAAGAAGAGGTTCTCGGTGACGATCCCCACCCCGTCGGCCACGGTGAGCAGCGTCACCAGCAACGGCTTGTAGTCGGTGGCGAAGCCCGGATACGGCAGCGTGGCCACGTCCACCGACTGGAGCCGGTCCGACCGCTCCCGAACCACCCGGAGGCCCTCGGGCTCCTGGGTGATGCGCAGGCCGGCTGCGGTGAGCTTGGCGATGAGCATGTCCATGTGGTCGGGACGGCCGTCCTCCACCACCACGTCGCCACCGGTCAGACCGGTGGCCACCATGAAGGTGGCGACCACCAGCCGGTCGGGGATGACGGCGTGGCGCGTGGGGTGCAGCGCCTCGACCCCTTCCACCTCGATCCGCGAGGTGCCCGCCCCGGTGATCCGGGCGCCCATGGCGTTGAGGAAGGCGGCCAGGTCGGTCACCTCGGGCTCGCGGGCGGCGTTCTCGATGATGGTGGTGCCCTTGGCCAGGGTGGCAGCCATCAAGACGTTGTCGGTGCCGGTGTGGCTCGGGTACTCGAGCACCACCCGGTTGCCGACCAGCCGGGGCACCGAGGCCACCGTCGACTCCACCCGTCCCTCCACGTAGCCGTGGGAGGAGGTGAAGGTCACCCCCATCGAGGTGAGGGCGTGGAGATGCATGTCGATGGGACGGGGGCCGAAGTCATCGCCGCCGGGGAGGGACACCTTGGCCCAGCCGTGGCGGGCCAGCAGCGGGCCGAGCACGACCACCGAGGCCCGCATCTTCTCCACCAGCTCGTAAGGGGCTTCGGGGATCACCGAGGCCGGTGTGGTCACGACCAACTCGTCGGGGGTGTCTCCCCGACGGACGTCGACCCCCATGGCCCCGAGCAGTTCGCCCATGATGTCGACGTCGGTGATCTGGGGGACGTTGGTGAGCACGTGGCGACCCTCGGCCAGCAGGCAGGCGGCCATGAGCTTGAGCACGGAGTTCTTGGCCCCACCGGCCCGGACCGTCCCCTCCAGGGGACCGTTGGGCATGACAACGAAGCGGTCCACGCGCACCAGTATGGCCCGGGCCGCCACCGACGCGGCTGATTTGGGGCTCCGGCGTCCGGAGCCCCGCCGGTCTCCGGATCGGATCGCCACGGCCGCCAGCCACTATCGTCTACCCCCGTGACGACTTCCCCCCAGGCACCCGACCGCAATCTGGCCATGGAGCTCGTGCGAGTCACCGAGGCGGCCGCGCTGGCCGCATCACGGTGGATGGGTCGGGGGGACAAAGAGGGGGCCGACGGGGCCGCCGTCAACGCCATGCGGATCGTGCTGTCCTCGGTGTCCATGGACGGTGTGGTGGTCATCGGCGAGGGCGAGAAGGACAACGCTCCCATGCTTTACAACGGGGAGCGCATCGGGGATGGGACGCCCCCCAAGGCCGACATCGCCGTCGACCCCATCGACGGGACGACCCCGACCGCCCTCGGTCGCGGCGGGGCGCTGGCCGTCATCGCCGTGTCCGAAGAGGGCACCATGTTCGACCCGGGCCCGTGCGTGTACATGGAGAAGCTGGCCGTCGGGCCCCGATCGGCCGGGTCCATCGACATCACCATGTCCATCGAGGACAACTTGGCCGCGGTGGCCAAGTCCAAGGGCACCTCGGTCCGAGACCTGGCCGTCGCCATCCTCGACCGTCCCCGCCATGCCGAGCTGATCGCCTCGGTGCGGGCCACCGGGGCCCGGATCCGGCTGATCACCGACGGCGACGTGGCCGGAGCCATCGCCACCTCGTGGCCCGACACCGGCGTGGACCTGCTGGTCGGCATCGGCGGGACGCCCGAAGGGGTCATCGCCGCCGCCGCCCTCAAGTCGATGGGCGGCGAGATCCAGGGACGGCTGTGGCCCCGCGACGACGGTGAGCGCCAGGCCGCCATCGATGCCGGCTACGACCTCGACGCCGTGCTCACCACCGACGACCTGGTCCGCGGGGACAACTGCTTTTTCGCCGCCACCGGCATCACCGACGGGGAGCTGCTCCACGGGGTCCGCTACGACGAGTTCGGCGCCACCAGCCAGTCTCTCGTCATGCGGTCCAAGTCGGGCACCGTCCGGCTCATCGAGGCCCGCCACCCCCTGCACAAGCTGGCCGAGTACAGCGCCATCGAGTTCGGTTAGGCCACTCGGGCTCCGCCCGCAGTTTTGCAGCCGCCTCAGGAGTTGAGGGGGAACGACACGGCGTTGCCGAACGTGTAGATGTTCACCGAGGTGTCCACCAGCCAGTAGCCGAGCCCGCTCGGGGTGCTCACGATGCCGGTGGCGATGTTTCCGCCCAGGTCATGGGTGAGTGGTGATCCCGGAGCACCTCCGGTGGCGTCTCCGAAAGCGTAGACCGAGCCGTCCTCGGTGGTCATCCAGTACCCCTGGTCGTCGGCGGTCGGGGCGAGGCTGGTGATCGGTGAGTCGATGTGCGTGCCGCCGGTCGAACCCTCGAAGGTTGCGTCGCCGTACGTGAAGATCCCGCCGTCGGCGGCCACCAACCGGTAGCCGTGACCGGTGGTCGTGGCGGCCATGGCCACGATCGGCACGTTGAGATGGATGTTGCCGGTCGAGCCGTAGAACTGGGCGCCGCCGAAGGAGAACACCCCGCCCCCGGTGTTGAGCAGCCAGTACCCGTTACTCGACGGGTCGGCGGTGATGCCCACCACCGAGTCGGTCGGATCGCTGATCGAACCGTCGTTTCCGGCGTCACCGAAGGGGGTCACGTGACCCGAGGCGTCGACCAGCCAGTAGCCCCGTCCGTCGCGAGTGGCGGCGATGCCCACGATGGGCTGGTCCAGCACCTCGGCGGACAGGTCGCCGTAGAAGGTGGCGTCTCCGTAGCTCAGGACCTCCCCGTCGTCACCGGCCACCCAGTAGCCCTGTCCCGAAGGCGTCCGGGCCATGGCCGTGGCGAACGGAACGAACGGCGGGAGAACGGCCATCCCCACGATGGGGCTGTTCAGATGCGACCCCCCGGCCGAGCCGGCGAAGTGGGCGTCCCCGAAGGCGAAGATGCCGCCGTCGGAGGCCACGAGGAAGTACCCTCCGCCGTCGTTGGTGGCCCCCATGCCCACGATGGGCTGGTTCAGGTGGATCCCACCCGTCGACCCGTGGAACTGGGCGGTCCCGTAGGCGAAGATGCCACCGTCAGAGGCCACCAGCCAGTAGCCGCCGCCGTCGGGGCTGGCCGACATCCCGACGATGGGCTTGTTCAAGGCGATGGCCCCGGCCGAGCCGAGGAACGGAGCGTGGAAGGAGAAGATCCCGCCGTCGGAGGCCACCAGCCAGTAGCCGCCGGTGAGCGGGTCGGTGGCCATGCCCACGATGGGCCTGTTGAGGTGGATTCCCCCGGTGGATCCGTAGAAGGTGGCGTCGCCGAACGAGAAGATCCCGCCGTCGGAGGCCACCAGCCAGTAGCCCCCGCCGTCCGGTGTGGCCGCCATGCCCACGATGGGCTTGTTCAGGTGGATCCCCCCGGTGGATCCGTAGAAGGTGGCGTCGCCGAACGAGAAGATCCCGCCGTCGGAGGCCACCAGCCAATAGCCCCCGCCGTCCGGTGTGGCCGCCATGCCCACGATGGGCTTGTTGAGTGGCGAACCGCCGGTGGAGCCGTTGAACTCGGCGTCGCCGTAGGAGAAGATCCCGCCGTCGGCGGCCACCAGCCAGTAGCTGTCCGGCCCGTTGTAGATGTGCGCTCGCGCTACGTGGCCACCGGTCGGCACGTGACCGGCGAGAGGCGTGGCGGCACTCCCGGCTCCGGCCGGTGCCAACACACCCAGCACGACAGCCACACAGGCCGCCAACGAGCCCATCCACCCACGTCGGTTCAGCATCGGTCCCCACCTCAGCCCTGTCCGTTGCAGCGCACCGAATCGTGTCGCTCGTCAAGAGACGTTTTTAGCAGGCCGAACGTCAACTCGATACCCCCGATTTCTGCTCGTGTCCGCGGCGCTGCGCCAGATTCAGACGCGGCGTTTCGCTATCCGGCCGGCGGGGTGCCGGTGGGAGAGGGACTGAATCCCCTCGGTCCGACCGCCGTCACCCCGACGGCGGTCGTTGCCCCACCACGACGAGACCGGACCACTCCGGGACCTCCTGGTTGGTCTGGACATCGACGGTCGAGGTGACCGTGGCCGTTCCCGGCCGCACCGCCGAGTAGTAGACGGTCCGACCGCCGTCGGCCCCGAGGGTGTCCGACACCAGGGCCAGCCGGCCGTCGGGGGTGACCCGCGGCGGCTCGGTGCTCTTGCCCGCGAACCCCGACCGGGGGACGCTCACCTTGATGCACGTACCGGGCACGGCCCGGACGACGGGGATGGGGTTGGCGTCGGAGAGCACCAGATGGCCGGTCGATTTGATGCCGTGACAGCCGGTCGGCGCCGCCACAGGTGTGCCCGTCGATGTCGAACAGGCCACCGTACCGAGGGCGAGGGCCGAGCAGGCCACCAGCGCCCATGGCCGCCTCACGCGAGCACGGCAGGGGAAGGCTCAGCTCGTGGCGGCTGAGGTGGAGACATCGACGGCCTCCAGGCGGACCTGGGCCCGACGCAGTTCGGCCTCGGCCTCCACCACCTCGGCATCGGGCTCGTCGCCCTCGCCGGGAGTCGCGGCGGCACCCGTGCTCCGACCGGCGCCCCCGAGCTCGGCCACCCGGGCCTCGGCGGCCTCTAGGGCCACCCGGGCCCGGTCGACATCGATCTCCTCGGCCAGTTCGGCCACCCCGATCAACAGCGTCACGCGGGTGCCCGAGGCCACGGCCTCGCCGTCCTCCCCCACCACGTTCTGCTCCACCTGGACGAAGCCACCATGCACGGCCACCCGCTCGTCCTCGCCCTCGTCCCGCACGACCCGGACCACGCCGGGCTCGACGGTACCCACGAGCGGCGTGTGCCCGGCGAGGAAGGTGATGTCACCCTCACCGGTGCGGAGGATCACCTCGGAGGCCAGTCCCGACACGAGGACGCGCTCGGGAGTGACCAGGTTGATCGTGAACAGGTTGGCGTCGGCCATCGCTCGGTCCGGCGCCGATCAGTTGTTCTCGAGCGAGTGCGCCTTGGCCAGCGCGGCCTCGGCACCACCGACGTTGAGGAAGGCCTGCTCGGGTACCTCGTCGAGCTCACCGTTGACCAGGGCCTCGAACGACTCCACGGTCTCCTCGACGGGCACGGTCACCCCCTTCAGTCCGGTGAACACCTCGCCCACGTTGAAGGGCTGGGACAAGAAGCGCTGGATCTTGCGGGCCCGGGTGACGGTGACCCGGTCCTCTTCGGACAGCTCGTCGAGTCCGAGGATGGCGATGATGTCCTGGAGCTCCTTGTACCGCTGGAGCACACCTTGGACCCGACGGGCCACGTTGTAGTGGCGCTCGCCCACGATCTCGGGGGCGAGGATGTTCGAGGTCGACGACAGCGGGTCGACCGCCGGGTAGATGCCCAGCGAGGCGATGTCCCGGGACAGCTCGGTGGTGGCGTCGAGGTGGGTGAAGGTGGTGAACGGGGCGGGGTCGGTGTAGTCGTCGGCGGGGACGTAGACGGCCTGCAGCGAGGTGATGGACCGGCCCCGGGTGGAGGTGATCCGCTCTTGGAGCTGGCCCATCTCGTCGGCCAGGGTGGGCTGGTAGCCCACCGCCGAAGGCATCCGTCCGAGCAGGGTGGAGACCTCGGAGCCGGCCTGGACGAACCGGAAGATGTTGTCCACGAACAGCAGCACGTCCTGGTTCTTCACGTCCCGGAAGTACTCGGCCATGGTGAGGGCGGCCAGAGCCACCCGGAGGCGAACGCCCGGGGGCTCGTCCATCTGTCCGTAGACCAGGGCGGCCTTCTCGATGACGCCCGACTCCTGCATCTCGATCCAGAGGTCGGTCCCCTCACGGGTCCGCTCCCCCACCCCGGCGAAGACCGACACACCACCGTGGTTGGTGGCCACCCGGTTGATCATCTCTTGGATGAGCACGGTCTTGCCCACACCGGCGCCGCCGAACAGACCGATCTTGCCACCCTGGACGTAGGGCTCGAGCAGGTCGATGACCTTGATGCCCGTCTCGAACATGACGGCCCGGGGCTCCAGGGTGTCGAAGGCCGGAGCGTTCCGGTGGATCTCCCAGTAGTCCTCGGCCTCGCCGATGGTGTCGGTGTCGAGGGGCTGGCCGAGCACGTTGAACACGTGTCCGAGCACGGCGTCACCCACCGGGACCACGAGACCGCGGCCCAGGTTGCGGACCTCGGCCCCCCGGGTGAGCCCGTCGGTGGCCTTCAGACAGATGCAGCGCACCCGGCCGTCGCCGATCTGCTGGGCCACCTCGGCCACGATGAGCTCTTTGTTGCCCTCGAGGGTCACGTCGACCTCGACGGCGCCGTTGATCTCGGGCAGGGCGTGCGGGGGGAACTCGACGTCGATGACCGGGCCGGCGATGGCCACCACCCGTCCCGAGGGGAGGGTGTCGGTCGTGGTCGGCTGGGGTGCGGTGGTCGTCATGATTCTGTGGATTCCTTCGGTTGGTCAGCGAGAGCGAACTGCGTGATGGCGCCGGCTGTGGGCGGTCGGGTGGATGTCGGGTGGGCCATGGCTCAGACCCTGGCCTCGATGACGAGGCCGCCCTCGTCCTCGTCGGAACCGGCTCGGAGGGCCTCGGCCCCGCCGACGATCTCCATGATCTCGGTCGTGATGGAGTCCTGGCGGGCCCGGTTCATGATCCGGGAGTACTTCTTGATCAGTTCGCCGGCGTTGTCGGTGGCCGCGGCCATGGCCCGCTGGCGGGCCGTGACCTCCGAGGCCGAGGCCTCGAGCAGGGCGCCGAAGATCTCGGTCTCGGCTGCCCGGGGGGCCAGGGTCTCGAGCAGGATGGCGGCGTCCGGCTCGAACTCGGTGTAGCCCTGCGGCCCCTCGGGTTCGGGTGGGGCGGCGTCGTCGGCCTCGGCCACGGCCCGGGGGTCGACGAGGGGGAGCAGCTGGCGCACGTCGACCTTCTGGCTGCCGGCCGAGAGGAAGCGGGTGGTGACGATCATCACCTGGTCGACCTCACCGTTGACGAACGGGGTGAGAACGGCCGAGGCCACGGCCCGGGCGTCGGTGAAGGTCGGACGCTCGCTCATGCCGACGAAGGACTGCTCGACGTCCTGGCCCCGGTAGCGGAAGTAGCTCTGGGCCTTCTTGCCCACCGTGAACAGGCGCCACTCGGTGCCGGCGGTGTCCAACCCGTGGAGGAGTCGCTCCGTCGCCCGGAAGACGAAGGTGTTGTACCCGCCGCACAGGCCGCGGTCGGCCACGACCGAGAGCACCGCCACCTTGGCGACGTTCTCCGGCGTGCCGAGGAGGCGACCGGCGGCGTCGGGATCCCCGAGCGCGGTCTCGAGCACGATGCGGGCCATGCCCTCCTGGTAGGGCTTGGCGGCGGCGATCCGGCTCTGGGCCCGCACGATCTGGGACGCGGCGATCAGCTCCATGGCCTTCGTGATCTTCTTGGTCGACTGGATGCTCTTGATCCGTCGACGCAGGATGCGTTCCTGACCTCCGGCCATCGGTCAGTCGCCCTTCCCGGTGTCGAACGACTCGGTGAACTTGGCGAGGGCGGTGGCCAGGGTGTCGCCGTCGGGCAGCTTCCCCGAGTCGCGGATGCCGTCGAGGATGTCGGCGTGGTTGGCCCGGAAGTAGCTGCGCACCTCGGACTCGTAGCGCTGGACCTCCGAGACGGGGACGTCGTCCACGTAGCCCTCGGAGCCGGCGAAGATCACCAGCACCTGCTCCTCCACCGGGACCGGGGCGTTCAGCCCCTGCTTCAGGAGTTCGGTGAGCCGGTAGCCCCGGTCCAGCTGGGCCTGGGACACCTTGTCCAGCTCGGAGCCGAAGGTGGCGAAGGCCTCCAGCTCACGGAATTGGGCCAGGTCCAACTTGAGGGTGCCCGAGACCGACTTCATGGCCTTGATCTGGGCCGCGCTCCCCACCCGGCTGACCGAGATGCCCACGTTGATGGCCGGACGCACACCGGCGTAGAACAGCTCGCTCTCCAAGAACACCTGGCCGTCGGTGATGGAGATCACGTTGGTCGGGATGTAGGCCGAGACGTCGCCGGCCTTGGTCTCGATGATGGGCAGGGCAGTGAACGAGCCGCCGCCCTCCTCGTCGGAGAGCTTGGCTGCCCGCTCGAGGAGCCGGCTGTGCAGGTAGAAGACGTCGCCGGGGTAGGCCTCGCGGCCCGGGGGCCGGCGGAGCAGGAGGGACATCTGGCGGTAGGCCTCGGCCTGCTTGGACAGGTCGTCGTAGACGATGAGGGCGTGCTCGCCGTGCTCCATCCAGTGCTGGCCCATGGCACACCCCGCGTAGGGGGCCAGGTACTTGAACGGGGCGGGATCCGACGCCCCGGCCAGCACCACGACGGTGTACTCGAGGGCGCCGTACCGCTCGAGGGTGGCCACGGTCTGGGCCACCGAGGACTCCTTTTGGCCGATGGCGACGTAGATGCACTTCACCCCCAGGCCCTTCTGGTTGAGGATGGTGTCCACGGCCACGGTGGTCTTGCCGGTCTTGCGGTCACCGATGATCAGCTCACGCTGGCCCCGGCCGATCGGGGTCATGGCGTCGATGGCCTTGATGCCGGTCTGCAGGGGCTCGGAGACGGGCTGGCGGCGGACGATACCCGGGGCCTGGACCTCGAGGCGACGGGTCTCGGTGGTGGCGATGGGTCCCTTGCCGTCGAGCGGCTCACCGACGGCGTTGACCACCCGGCCGAGCAGGGCGTCACCCACCCGCACCGAGAGGATGCGGCCGGTGGCCTTCACCAGCTGCTCTTCTTCGAGGCCGGTGTCGTCGCCGAGGATGACCGCACCGATGGTCTCCTCGTCGAGGTTGAGGGCGAGGCCCTCGGTCCCGTTCTCGAACTCCAGGATCTCGTTGACGGCGGCACCGGGCAGGCCGGTGACCCGGGCGATGCCGTCGCCCACCTCGACGATGCGGCCGACCTGTTCGGTCCCCACCTCGGGGGTGTAGTCGTCCACGTAGCGCCGCAGGGCGGCGGTGATCTCGTCGGCGTTGATGGTCAATTCAGCCATCGGCTGGTTTCCTTCCCTCTGGGATCTGGTAGGCCGCCTCGGATACGAGGAGGTGCTCCTTCAATTCGTCCAAACGGTGCCGGGCACTGCCGTCGACCAGGAGGTCCCCCACCTGGACGATGACCCCACCGAGCAGTTCGGGATCGATGGTGACCTGGAGCTCGACCGGATTGCCGGCCAGGCGGGCGAGCGCCTCGCTCAGGTTCTGTCGCTGGTCGCCGCCGACAGTGTCGGCCGACTGCACGCGGGCTACGCGCCAGCCACGGGCGCGCGCCGCTGACTCCACCAGGGAGTCGAGCGTGGCCACGATGTCGCGGGCGCGTCCGCCCCGCACGGCGTAGGCGGCCAGCCGGCCGGTGGCCGGGAGGACCTGGTCCCCGAGCAGCTCGGCGATGACCTGCTGGCGCAGGGCGACGGGGAGGTCACGGTCGCCGAGGGCGTGGCGTAGGGGCTTGCTGGCCTGCACGGTCCGGGCGAACCGGAACAGCTGGTCTTCGATCTCCTCGAGTTCGGCCACGGTGACCTGCTCGAACACGGCGGCGGCGTAGCCCGCCACCCGGTTGCGCGAGCCGAGGCGTCCAAGGACGCTCTCGTCGTCGGCTTCGCCCTCGGTGGCCGGTCCGCGCTCGGAGGCCGTGAGCACCTGGGAGGCCAGCCAGTGGAACGACGCTTCCACCTCGGAGGCCGATACCACCGTCACCGCCTGGTGCACGAGGCTGCGCACCTCGGGTCGGACCTTCCCGTCCAGCAGATCGTCGAGCACCGCCCGTCGTGACGCCACCGGGACCGACCCGTCGTTGATGGCGAGGGCCAGCTCGTTGCTCGTGTCGACCAGGTCGGCCACGGCACGGAGCTCGGACGCGGCCTCACCCAGGGCGCCGGCCTCGGCCAGCGACTCCTCCTGGGCAGCCAGATAGCCCTGGAGGGCTGGGTTCACCGACCGCCTCCGGCAGCCCCGGCGGCGGCACCGCTCGAGCTCTCGGACCGGACGGCGGCGATGGCCTCGTCGATCAGGTCCTGGTGGTCGGCGGCCTGGATCTCCCGGCCGATGACCCGCTCGGCGGCGGCGAGGACGATCTCGCCCACCCGGGCGGTCACCTCTTCGACGGCGGCCTGTCGGGCCGTGGCCACCTCGGCGTCGGCCGAGGCCATGATGCGCGCCGCGGCCTCGTTGGCCCGCTCCTCGGCCTGGGACACGGTGCGCTCGGCGGTGGTGTTGGCCTGCGTCACGATCTCACGTGCCTGGGCCCTGGCCTGCTCGAGGGCGGCCCGCCGCTCGACGTCGGCCTCCTCGGCATCGGTCTTGGCCTTGTCGGCTGCTTCGAGTTCGCCCCGGATCTGGTCCTGACGCTCGGTCAGGGCCTTGTTGAGCACGGGCAACACCTTCTTGCCGATGACCCACACCACCACCAAGAAGGCCAGGAGTACGACGATGAAGGTCCCGTTGGGGACGAGGAAGTTGCTGGTGGCAAACGTCACGTTGGTCATCCTTGTTCGCTCGGGTGGAGGCGCCGGTGAGGGGCTCCGCGGACGCACCCGTTGAGGGGTGCCGCCCTCGGGGGTCGGCCGGCCGGCGCCACCGCGGTCCTACTTGCCCAGGGAGAAGACGAAGAGGGCGGCGAAGACCAGGTTGATGAAGTACGCGGCTTCGCAGAGGCCCACGGTGAGGAACATGATCGTGGTCAGGCGACCCTGGGCCTCGGGCTGGCGGGCGATACCGGCGATCGTCTGGCTACCGGCCAGGCCGTCACCGATGGATGCGCCGACGGCGCCGCCGCCCAGTGCCAGTCCGGCGCCGACCATGGCGCCGGCGATCTTTACCGCACTCACCATCGAGGTGCTGTCTGCCATTGTTCCTTCTCCTTATTGTGGGATTGTCGAGATCGTTGTCGGGGAAATCTGCGGCGGCGGTCAGCCGTCGATGTAGTCGCCTTCTTGGACGTGCTCCTCGTCGGGAGCCATGGCCGTGTCGAAGTACAAGATGGTCAAGAGGGCGAAGATGAAGGCCTGGATGGCACCGATGGCCATGTCGAAGAGCTTCCAGACCACGGTGAAGGGCACCGACAGCACCGCGCCGATGGGTGCGGGCCCGAGCTTCCAGATGACGAGGGACGCCAGCAACGAGAGCATGAGCCCGCCGGCGAACAGGTTGCCGAACAGACGGAGGGTCAAGGTGACCGGCTTGACCAGCTCCTCCACGCCGTTCATGAAGGCGTTGACCAAGAACAGCTTGGGGGGGAACGGCCGGGTGAAGTAGTGCTTGAAGTACCCGCTGACGCCGCGGTTCTTGATGGCGGCCCGGTGGACCAGCACGATCACGGTGAGCGCCATGGCCAGGGGCAGGTTGATGTCGGAGGTCGGAGCGGGCAGCCAGTCGTAGGGGCTGCCGATGCTGAGCACCTCGAACAGGTTGCAGGTGAAGATGAAGATGAACAGGGTGAGGGCGAGGGGAACCACGTTCTTGCCCCGGGGGCCGATGGTGTCGTCGACCTGCTTTTGCACCGCCCCGACGGCCAGCTCCCAGAGGAGCTGGAACTTGTTGGGCACCCCGTTGGTGGCCTTCTTGCGCAGGATCAGCCCCATGGTGATGACGATGATGGCCGCCACCAGGGTGGCCCACACGATGTCGACGTCGATGGTCAGCGGGCCCAGCTTGACCTGGGGATGGATGCCCGGGGTGATGTCGATCCCGAGCATCGGGGTGATGGGGAGGTGACCGCCTAGAAGTCCCATGGGCTCAGGCACCGCCCCTCATGTCGTCGCTCGACCCGAGGGTGGGCGGCGGGGTGGTCGGCGTGATGTTGTCGTCGATCACACTGGCGTTGATGACGTCGTCCATCGTGGGCATGGGTCCCGACTTGGCCATGGAGCGGGCCACGTTGGCGATGAGGATGACCTGGAACACGGCCAGGCCGGCCAGGATCCCGAAGCCGAGCTGGTGGGAGAAGGTCATGAGCCCGAGCGTCACCACGGTGATGATGGCCAGCCGCCCGAAGGTGTTGATGGCCAGGGGCCGGCGCTTGTTCTCCACCCCGCTGACGCTGACCTTCTCGACCGAGCGGCCGATCATCCGGAAGTTGAGGGTGCCGAGGCCGAGCCCGATGCACGCACCGAGCCCGAGCAACGGCTTGTCGAAGGAGACGCAGGCCACCAGGGCAGCCACCCCGACCACGAGGACGGTGGCCACGGTCCGCTTGGCCACGTCGGGGACGTTGGGCAGCTCGAAGTGGGCGAACATGATCCGGCTATGCCCCCGTCCGGGTCGGCGCACTCGCCACGGCGGCGACGGGAGCTACGGGTACGTGGGTGGGCGCCTTCACAGCAGACGCCGCACGCGCGAGACGGTGATGAGCACGGCGGCGGCGATGCCGAGCAGCAGGCCCACCAGCGTGAACCAGGGGCTGGTGCCGAGCCAGCGGTCGACCAGATAGCCCAGTGCGGCCAGGCCCACCAGAGCCACTGCCACCGTGAGACCCAGCGTCAGGAACTCGGCCGCGCCGGCCAGGGTGGTGCGTTCCGACTCGGCCGGAGACGGCCCCGGTTCGGCATCGGGTGCAGGGGTGGGGTCGTCCATGGTCGGGCCGTGCCGCGTCAGGGTGTCTGGGAGTGGGGAGCTTCACGAGTCGTTCCTGAATTCACGCAGTGGTTCGGCTGTCGTAGCCAGTCGAGTGGCCGGCCCGCTCGATGCCCACGGAAGTGGCAACCGGCCTGCAAATCACGGTCAGTATCATCGCACCTCCGAGGTAGTGGCGGCAAAACGTAGGAAACATTCCGTTTACAGTTCACGCCGACCCCCGGCCCCAGAGGTCACGGGGCCTCCGTTCCCCTCGCCGATCCGGCCCCGACCCACACCGTCGTCGCCCCTCTCGGTCCTGCTCAGAGGCGACGTGGGCCACCGGGAAGACCGCTTCCTCGTCGCTCCCTATCGTTCGCCGGCGCCGCGGGCCGCCGTCCCCGAGACCGTCCGGGCCACCGACGCCGGAGGGCCGACCGCGGGCGGGGCGAGCTCGGTGGCCACCGGCTCGCCGGTGACCGGTGGGCCGGGAGGTGGGCTAGACCCGGCCGGAACCGTGACCGGCTCGGGATCGGGCGACCCGGGGGGATCGGGCACCGCCGCCTCGGGTCCCGGATCGGCCTCCCGGCGGAGCGACGGGTGGAAGAGCGTGTAGAGGATGACCCCGAGGGCCAGGGCGCCGAAGGGGATGATGGCGTTCACGCTCGAGATGTAGAGCGGGAACAGGATGAAGCCGGACAGGATGAGTGTCCAGGTCCAGAGGATCAGCACACTCCTCCGGTGCCCGTGTCCCAGTCGGAGCAGCCGGTGGTGGAGGTGGTTCTTGTCCGGTGTGGCAAAGCCTGTGCGGTTGGCCGTGCGGCGCACGAAGGCGAAGGCCATGTCCACCATCGGCACCCCGAGGATGAAAAAGGGGATGAACAGGGGCAGGAAGAAGAAGTAGGTCTGCCCGGTGTGGGTGGCGACACCCCCCACGTTTCCCGACACCCGTCCCCCGATGAGCATGGTGGACGCCGCCATCAGCAGGCCGAGCAGTAGTGCCCCGGCGTCGCCCATGAAGATCTTGGCTGGGTGGAAGTTGTGGGGCAGGAAGCCGAGGCAGATCCCACAGGTGATCACCGCGATCAGCGGGCCGATGTTGTCGGTCTGCAGGTTCCCCAGGTGCTGGAGGTGCAGGCCGTAGATGGCGAGCGCCCCCGAGGCGATGGCCACGACCCCGGCGGCCAGTCCGTCCAGACCGTCGATCAGGTTGACGGCGTTGGTGATGGCGATGACCCACAGGGCGGTGAGCAGCGGGGTCCACTCCGGGGACAGCTGGACGAGGCCGGCCAACGGGATCTTGAACTGGAACCAGGTCACCCCCATGAAATAGAGGATGGTGGCGGCCAACACCTCGCCGGCCACCTTGGCCGGGGCCGACATGTCGCGGAAGTCGTCGATCAGGCCCACCACGAAGATCGCCGCCGCCCCGAAGATCAGCCCGAGGGGCTCGGACGACCCACGGAACAACGGGTCGAGGGCGGGTATCGACGCGGCCACGGCCCAGGCCACCAGCATGGCCACGAACATGGCGGCCCCGCCGGCCGACGGCGTCACCCGTTGGTGGACCTTGCGCTCGTCGGGCTGGGCCACGTACCCGATCTGGACGGCCAGCCGACGGGCCGGGAAGGTGAGGATCCATGCCGCCAGCGCGGCCACCACCAGGATCACGCCGTACCAGTTGAGTGGCACGACAGCGCTCATGCGAGCACCGGATCGACTGCGATCACGCCCCGCCCAGGGTCGGATACGGGGGGAAGGCGGCACACAGCTCGCGGACCTCGGCCCGGACGCGGCCGATCTCCGCTTCGTCCTCGCGGCCGCGCAGGGTGCGGGCGATCAGCGCGCCGATGGTCCGGAACTCCTCGGCTCCCATGCCCGCCGTCGTCTGGGCCGCCGACCCGAGGCGCAGGCCCGAGGTGATGAACGGCGATCTCGGGTCGTCGGGGATGGTGTTGCGGTTGCAGGTGATCCCGGCCCGGTCAAGGACCTCTTGGGCCACCTTGCCGGTCAACTCGGCGTCGAAGGTGCGCAGGTCGAGGAGGACCTGGTGATTCTCGGTGCCGCCCGAGACGAGGCGGATCCCCGCTTCGGCCACCGACGCCCCGAGGGCGGCGGCGTTGGTCACCACCTGGTGGGCGTAGGTGCTGAACTCGGGCCGGGCGGCCTCGGCGAAGGCCACGGCCTTGGCCGCGATGACGTGCTCCAGCGGGCCGCCCTGCAGGCCGGGGAAGACCGCGCTGTCCACCGCCTTGGCCAGCTCGGCCCCGCAGAGGATGGCCCCACCCCGCGGGCCGCGCAGGGTCTTGTGAGTGGTGAAGGTGACCACGTCGGCCACGCCGACGGGCGAGGGGTGCGCGCCTCCGGCGATGAGCCCGGCGGGGTGGGCGGCGTCGAACATGAAGCGGGCCCCCACCGAGTCGGCGATCTCGCGGAAGGGCAGCGGGTCGATGATCCGCGCGTACGCCGTCGATCCGGCCACGATGAGGGCGGGCCGTTCCCGACGGGCCAGGTCGGCCACCTGGTCGAAGTCGATGATCTCGCCGGGCTTGTCGGCGTCGTCGGAGGCCGAGGAGACCCCGTAGGAGACGAACCGCCACACCTTGGAGGTGATGCTGGCCGGGGAGCCGTGGGTGAGGTGGCCGCCGTGGTCGAGCCGCATGGCCAAGATGGTGTCGCCCGGCTCCAAGAGGGCCTGGTAGACGGCCAGGTTGGCGTTGGCCCCGGCATGGGGTTGGACGTTGGCGTGCTCCGCCCCGAACAGGGCGCACAGCCGCTCGCGGGCCAGGTCCTCGACCTGGTCGATGACCTGGTTTCCCCCGTAGTAGCGACGACCCGGGTAGCCCTCGGAGTACTTGTTGGTGAGGATCGAGCCCGTGGCGGCCAGTACGGCCGGCGAGGCGAAGTTCTCCGAGGCGATCAGCTGCAGGGTCGTCGACTGCCGCTCGGCCTCTTCCCTGAGGAGGGTGACGACCTCGGTGTCGCCGGCCAGCCAGTCGTCGAAGGGCGATGCGGCGAAGCTGGCGGTCATGATGGGGCTCCTGTGTTCTCGGGCTGGTCGGGCCCGCCGGTCGTGCCGTCCGCGTCCAGGGCGGCCAGCTCGAGCAGTCGGGGCTGGTGGTGGCCACCCTCGAAGGTGACAGAGAAGAAGGTGTCCACGGCATCGAGCGCTTCGGCCGGGCCGAGGGTCCGGCCCCCGAGACAGATGACGTTGGCGTCGTTGTGCCGCCGGGCCAGTGAGGCGGTGGTCACGTCGTGGACCAGGGCGGCCCGGATGCCGGGCACTTTGTTGGCGGCCATGGAGATGCCGATGCCGGTGCCGCAGACACACACCCCCCGGTCCGCCCGGCCTTCGGCCACGGCCCGACCGACCGCCGCCCCGTAGATCGGGTAGTCGACCGACACGGCCGGTGAGTCGGTCCCGAGGTCGATGACCTGGTGGCCACCGTCGGCAAGGTGCTTGGCCAGGGTGGACTTGAGCTCGAACCCGGCATGATCCGATCCCACGGCGATCCGCATCACCCGAGTGTACCGAGCGGGAATCACCCCCGAGGGCCTCCAGGTACGCTCGTCTGCCTCATGGCGCTCGACCCCCGTACGCCGGTCATCGTCGGCGTCGGTCAGGCCACCAACCGGCCCGGATCCGAGGGTGCCGGCTCCCTGGCCGACCGGCCCGAACCGGTCGGTCTGATGGTCGACGCCGTGCGGGCGGCCCTCGAGGACTGCGACGGGGCAGCCCCGGGAGGTGCTGCTCCCCGGGGCCACCAGCTCCTCAGCCACGTCCAATCGGTCCGGGTGGCCGATCCGTTGAGCTGGCGCTACGAGAACCCAGGAGCGCTGGTCGCCGAGGCACTGGGCATCGAGCCCGACGAGGTGATGGTGACCACCATCGGCGGGAACAACCCCCAGAGCATGGTCAGTGCCACCGCCCTCGCCATCGGACGAGGCGAGCTCGACGCGGCGGTGCTGGTCGGGGCGGACTGCGTCTACACCGAGTCCGCCAACCGGCGTGACGCCGGTCGCCCCATGCTGCCCTGGACCGTCCAGCCGGCGGACACGGCCCGGCCCACCGTGTTCGGCAACGACCGCCGTGGGACGACCGAAGCCGAAGAGGAGCGGGGGCTCGACCTCCCCATCCACGTCTTCCCGCTGTTCGAGAACGCCCTGCGGGCCGAGGCCGGCCGCTCCCTCGATGAGCACCGGGACCGGATCGGTCGCCTCTGGTCCGAGTTCTCGGAGGTGGCGGCGGCCAATCCCTCGGCCTGGCTGCCCGAGGCGCGGACCACCGAGGAGGTCATCACGGCCACCGAGGCCAACCGGATGATCGCCTACCCCTACACCAAGCTGCTCACGGCCAACATGCAGGTGGACCAAGGGGCGGCCGTGCTCATGTGCTCGGCGTCGACGGCGAGGTCGGCAGGCATCGCCGAGGACCGCTGGGTCTTCCCCCTGGCCGGGGCCGACGCCGACGATCACTGGTTCCTCTCCCACCGGCTGGATTTCCACTCCTCGCCGGCCATCCGCCTGGCCGGGGCCGCGGCCCTGACCCTCGCCGGCACCGAGGTCGGTGGGCTCGGACCGGTCGACCTCTACTCGTGCTTCCCCTCGGTGGTCCAGATCGCCGCCCGCGAGCTCGGACTCCCGATCGACGATCCGTCCCGCCCGCTCACCGTGACCGGCGGCATGACCTTTGCCGGCGGTCCGGGCAACAACTACGGGACCCATGCGGTCGCCGCAATGGTCGGGGCCCTCCGGGCCGACCCGGGCTCACGCGGTCTGGTCACCGGCCTCGGGTGGTACCTGACCAAGCACAGTGTCGGTGTCTACGGCACCGAGCCACCGACGCCCGGTGGGCGTGGTCTCGGGCGGGCGTCTTCCCTCCCCGACGGCACCGTCGTGGAGGAGGCGGCCGGCTTCGCCTGGGCCAGCCCCCAGGCCGGGGTGGGCGCGCTCCCCCAGTGCGCGCCCGACGCCGATGCCGAGGGCGAAGTGACCGTCGAGACCTACTCGGTGGCCTACGGCCGCACCGGGTCACCCGAGCGGGCCGTGGTTGCCTGTCGCACCCCCGCCGGCCGTCGGGCCTGGGCCACGGTGCTCGACGCCGATCAGCTGGCCGTCTTGGTCACCGAGGAGGGGTGCGGCCGGCTGGGCACGCTCCGTCCCGGGGGTCTCGTCGACCTCTCGTGAGCGCGCCGCTCAGATCGGCGCGGCACCACACCGGCGCGGCTCACACCGGCGCGGTGTCGGCCGTCACCGACGGCGGCGCATGGGGGTTCCGGTAGCGGCGCTTGAAGGCGGCATAGGCGAACGGACCCGACATGAGCGGCAGCCAGTAGGAGGCCAGGCGGTAGGCCAGGGTGGCGAGCACCGCCTGGGCGCCGTCCAGGCCGGCCAGGACGAGGAGCCCCGAAAGGCTGGCCTCGACGATGCCGAGGCCACCCGGGGTGATGGGCACCAGGCCGATGATGCCGGCCACGGCGTAGGCCAGCAGGATCAGCGAGGGGCGTGGGTGGGCTCCGACCGCCCGCACCGAAAAGAGGAGGCAGAGGTAGTCGAAGGCCAGGCGTCCGGCCGAGAGCAGGGTGGCCTGCCACCACTGCTGGCCGAGCACGCCGCGGATGAGGTCCCGTTGTTCCATCAGCCGATCGGGCAGGCCGGAGAGGGGTTCGCGCTTGCGCAGGATCCGGTTGCGGGCCGCCTGGAACACCCGCCCTACCCAACGGAGCGGGGCCTCCATGGTCATGAACAGGGCCCCCAGGCCACAGAAGAGGAAGAACCCGATGGCCCCGATGACGGCGGCGTCGACGAGGCCCCGGCTCACCGGGGAGCCGAACAGCACCACCGGGAGCACGAAGACGGGGAGCGCGAGGAGTCCGGCGATGCCGAGGAAGGAGAAGGCGGTGAGGCCCCCGACGGCGTCGGTGGCGTCCATGCCGCTCGTGGCCAACATGCGGAACTGGACCGCTGCCCCCGCCGCGGCTCCCCCGGCACGATGAGGGAGATGGAGTTGCCGGCCAGTTGGGCGGTGACCACCGGGAACCACGCCTTGGTCCGCAGGGCGATGCGCTGCAGGGAGAAGGTGCACGCGAAGTGGGCCACCTCGGCGAGCACGGCGGGGATGAACCACAACAGGTCCAACTTGGCCAGGCGGGGCCACGAGTGGAAGACGTCCAAGAGGTCGGGGAGGACCAAGTAGAGGGCCACCCCGGCGATCAGCACCACAATGAGCCGCTTGACCAGGGACTTCCAGTTGAAGGCCTGGTGCTGTTGCTCCTCGAACTGGGCCTGGAACGAACGCGACCGCGGCCCTGCTCCGGGGGCTCCCGCCCCGGGGTCCGTGCTGGCGGTCACCCGGCCGGGCTCCCGTCCCGTCGGTGACGATCGGTCATGAACGGAGCGTTCAGCCCTCGACGAGGGCGGCCGCGGCGGCCAGCATGATGGTCGCGCCCCGGAAGTCGCCCTGCAGCCCGTTGTCCATCCGGTTCATCACGTAACAGACGGTCAACTTGGCCTCGAGGTCCATCACGATCAGCGACCCGCCGTAGCCACCCCAGTAGCAGGCCCGTGGCCCGATGGGCATCATCTCGGTGGACAGCCCGTAGCCCATCCCGAACCGGTTGGGGAGCCCGAGCACCAAGTCGATGCCGTCGGCCTGCTGATCGAAGATCGGCTCGCACCCCTTCTCGGAGAGCAGCCGCACACCGCGTGCCTCGCCGCTGCCGGCGACGACCGACTGGACGAGGGCCACCGACATGGCGTTGCCGTGCCCGTTGGCCGCCGGGATCTCGGCGCGCCGCCACCAGTCGTGCTGGGGATAGGTGGCGTCGAGCAAGGGATTGGTCATGGCCCGGATGGCGATCTCGGAGGGGGTGAACGAGTCGAGGTCCATGGGTGGCGGCGGGATGACGAACGAGACCCGGGCGTCCTCGGACTCGGGGAGCCCGATATGGAAGTCGGCACCGAGGGGGCCGGCCACTTCTCGGGCGAACCAGGTGCCGATGGTGTCCCCGGTGATCCGGCGCACCACTTCGCCGATGAGGTAGCCCTGGGTCACGGCGTGGTAGCCCGAGGCCGTCCCCGGCTCCCACCAGGATTCCTGGGCGGCCAAGAGGGAGGTGCAGCGGTCCCAGTCGGCGAGCTCCTCGGAGCGGAGGGGCTCGGACCAACCGGGCAGGCCGGCGGTGTGGCCCATCAGGTGTCGGACCTGGATGCCCGCTTTGCCGGCGGCGGCGAACTCGGGCCAGTACTCGGCCACCGGGGCGTAGAAGTCGAGTTCGCCGCGGTCGGCCAGCATCAGGGCGCACAAGAAGGTCATGGTCTTGGTGGTGGACCAGACGTTGGTGAGGGTGTCCTCCTTCCACGGGGCCGAGTGGGCCTCGTCGACGTAGCCGCCCCACACGTCCACCACGGGTTGGCCGTCCACGAGGACGGCCACCGAGGCCCCGACATCGGTGCCCGCGTCGAGGCTGGACGAGAGCGCGTCCACGACCGCCCCGAACCGCGGGTCCCACGTACCTTCGATCTCAGCCATCCGGCGTCCTCCCGTTCACGTGCCTGGCCCCTCGATCATCCCACGGGGCAGCACTCGGAGGCATGTTGTCGGCCGCCTCCCCCACCCGGTCGGGCGGACGGGCCGGTCCCGGTGGGGCTGCTCAGGCCGCCGCCGCGCGGCCCCGGCGGGCCAGGGCGTCGATGGTCACGGCGGCCAACAGGACCAGGGCGGTGACCATGTACTGGTAGGAGGCCGCCAGCCCCAACAGGCCCATGCCGTTGTAGATGGTGGCGATCACCAGTGCGCCGAGCAGGGCGTGGACCATCTTGCCGCGACCACCGAACAGGCTGGTCCCACCGATGACGGCGGCAGCCACGGCGTAGAGCACGAGCTGGCCACCGTCGATGTTGTTGGAGATGGACCCGAGGCGGGAGGCGTAGACGATGCCGGCGGCCCCGGCCGTCAGCCCGCCGAGGGTGAAGGCCCACAGCCGGTTCCAGCCCAGGCTGACCCCGCCCCGCCGGGCGGCTTCGGCGTTGCCCCCGATGGCGTACTGATAGCGGCCGAAGCGGGTGCGACCGAGGATGAATGTGTACAGGACGAGGAAGCCGGCGATCACCAGCACCACGTAGGGCACGCCCTCCAGGGGGACGAGCTCGCCCCGGTTGTGGTTGCAGACGAGGAGCAGCACGACGACCGCCGCGCCCACGGCAACGATCTTGAGCACGGTGATGGCCAGCGGGGGTGCCACCAGTCCGCTGTGCCGCCGACGCCCGTCCTTCACGAGCGTCACCGCACCGAACAGGGCCACGGCCACGATCCCGACGATCCAGCCCGCCGTGGGGCTCATGTTCCCGTTGGTGATGTCGTTGAGCACGCTGCTGGTGATCCGGATGGTGCCCCCCGAGCCGTAGGCATTGACCAGGTAGAGGAGGAGGCCCTCCAAGCCGAGGAGCCCGGCCAGGGTGACGACGAACGACGGGAGGTGCAGGTGGATGACGAGTACCCCCCACAACGCCCCGATGGCCGCCGTGGCCGCCATGCCGATGATGATGGCGAGCCACCAGGGGAAGTTGTGCTGCGGACTGGCGAGGATGGCGGTGATGACGGCACCGACCCCGGCGTTGTAGCCGGCCGACAGGTCGATCTCCCCGAGGATGAGCACCCATACCTCGGCCATGCCCAACAGGACGAACACCGAGCCCTGGACCAGCAGGTTGGTGAGGTTCCCGGCCGAGAGGAAGACCGAGTCCTGGACCTGGAAGATGATGACGAGGAGGATGAGCCCGCCTACGACGGGCAGGACACCGCTCTCGCCGTACCGGATCCGCTTGGCCCAGGCCACCACGTACTGCCCGAAGGTGGAGTTGGGCGTCCGGTCGGGCATCGGGATGCCCCCGAGCCGTCCGGGTTCGGGGCGCGAGGCGATGGTCGGCGTGGCTGGGGTCGAGCTGCCTTGGGCGGCGGGCACCGGTGGGGTCTCTGACGGGGGCATCGGCGTCATCCCTCCGCTGTCGGGTTCGGACCGTCCGAGACGGGGGCCTCGACCTTGTCGTGCAGGTCTTCCGAGGCGCTGTGCACGGGGTGCTTGTCGTCAGCTGATCGACCGGTGGTGATCAGCTCCACCGCGCTCTGGGTGTCGTAGTCCTCGATCGGCCCACTGCTGACCAACGAGCCCAGGTAGAGCACGGCCAACCGGTCGGCCACCGAGAAGACATCGGAGAGGTTGTGGGAGACCACGAGCACGGCGATCCCCCGCTCGCCCAGACGCCGGATGAGGTCGAGCACCTGGGCGGTCTGGGACACCCCGAGGGCGGCCGTGGGCTCGTCCATGATGACCAGCTTGGCGTCGCGCATGACGGCCCGGGCCACCGCCACCGACTGCCTCTGGCCGCCGGAGAGCGATCCGACCAGTTGGCGCACCGACGAGACCGTGGTCACCGACAGGTCGGCCAGCGTCTGTTTCGCCGTCTTCTCCATCGTGGTCTCGTCGAGCAGCCGGTGCCGCAGGAGCTCATGTCCGAGGAACATGTTCTGGACGATGTCGAGGTTGTCGCACAAGGCGAGGTCCTGGTACACGGTGGCGATGCCCAGGGCGTCGGCGTCCCGTGGACTGCGCGGGCTGACCACCTCCCCGTTCCAGCGCATCTCCCCCGAGGTTGGTATCCAGATCCCCGAGATCGTCTTGATCATCGTGGATTTGCCCGCACCGTTGTCACCGACCATGGCGGTGACCTTCCCGGGGAGGATGTCGAGGTCGACCCCCCGCAGAGCCTGCACGGCACCAAAGCTCTTGGTGATGCCGCGCAGGCTCAGCAGGGGTTGGTCAGCCAACTCCGGGGCACCACCACTGCCGCGTTCGGCAGTGGTGGTCATGCCGGGCCGGAGTGTGGCCGGCCAGCGGTGTTCACGGGATCAGCTGATCCCGTACTTGGTGCAGTCGGCGGCGTAGGCGCCGGTGCAGATCTGGGAGGCGGGCACGAACCCGTCCTTCACCACTGTCTGCTCGACGTTGGTCGGAATGACGTACTCAGGAGCGAGCAGCACCGACTTGACCACCACGTGGGAGGTCGTGTCCTTCGCCGTCCCGTTGGCCAGGGACGTAGGCACCGGCTTACCGGCCCGGAGGAAGATGGCCAGAGCCGCGGCGGCCTGGGCCTCCAGGTAGATCGGCTTGTACACCGTGCCGCACTGGTAGCCCGAGATGACGTTCTGGATGCCGACCAGTGTGGCGTCCTGTCCGGTCACCGGGAACTTGTTGGCCGGGGTGCCGAGCGTCTTCAGGTAGGTGATGATCGGTGCGGCGTTCTCGTCATTGGGCACCACGGCGGCGTTGATGCCGGGGTGGGCGGTGAGTGCCTGTTGGAACTCGGTCTCCGCTGTGGGCGGGTCCCAGGTACCGGCGGGCGTGGCCGCCTTGACGTACGCCTTCGAGGCGAACTTCGGCTTCAGCACGGCGTTATAGCCCTGGGCAAAGAGCGTGGCGTTGTTGTCGGTCGGCGAGCCCACCATGACGGCGAGCTGGGGCTTTGCCACCTTCCAGTTGGCCACGCAGGACACGAGGCCCTTGCCGATCAGCGTGCCCACCTTCACGTTGTCGAAGCTCACGTAGTACTGACGGCTCCCCCCGAGGGTGAGCCGGTCGTAGTCGATCACGGCCACGCCGTGGGACTTGGCGTAGGACTCGATCGAGGCACCGACGCCCGAGTCGAGCGGATCGACCACCAACACGCTGGCCCCGGCCGAGATGGCCGACTGAGCGTCGGTCAGCTGGGTGGCGTCGCTCCCCTGGGCGTTCTGGATGGTGAACTGCGAGGAGGTCAGACCGGCTTTGGTCAGGGCCTCTTTCAGGTAGGGCGCGTCGAACTCGGTGTACCGGGCCGACGACACGGTGTCGGGCAGGATCACCGCGACCTTGCCCTTGCCTGATTTGGCCAGGCCCTGCAGCTTGGTCATGGCCGAGAAGTTCAAGGTGAACGACGAGGCACTGATCTTCGGTGTCGAAGTGGCTGCACCGGAGGGCGCAATGCCGATGGCACACACCCCTACTAGAAGGGCGGAGGTGACGATCATCGTCACCGCAGCCCGCTTACCTGCTACTCGCATGTACTTCCCCCTTGCATTTTTGCCACTCAGTGTGACCGAGCCACGTCTCCCCCGGCTCAGTTGTGACCATAGCGGCATATGACAACTTTGTGAACATTTTTCGACCCGGATTGGGAAACCGGCCAGGAGCGGGCGACGACAGATAGGTCTAGTCAGCCGGTGGCGTCCGTAGGAAGTCGACGGCGGCAACATCCTCATCGCCGTGTCCTGCTGCGACAGTCTCTTCCAGGCGGTCCCGGACCACCTGGAAGAGCGGGGTGACAGTAAGGCCTTTCAGGGACAGGTCGACGTCTTTCAGGGCGAGTCGCACGGCAAACCCAGGCTCGAAGGAGTGGGCCTCCATCATCTGCACCTTGGTGAGTGCGTAGGGCATGGACAGGGGTCCGGCCTCGAGCGCATTGACGAAGGTGGCGTGGTCGACGCCCAGCGAGTCGCACAGCGCCAGCACGTCGCTGATGGCGACGGTCGACGCAGTCAGCCAGGCGTTCACAGCCAACTTGAGTGAGCTTCCCTCAACGCCCCGCCCTACGTGCAGCACCGAGGAGCCCAGCGCCTCGAGTACCGGACGAACCCGCTTCAGCGCATCGTCGTCCCCGGCCACCAGCCAGACCAGGGTGCCTTGGCGGGCCGGAGCCGTGCTCCCCGACACAGGTGCGTCGAGGTAGGCGACACCGCGCTCCTGGGCCAGGATGGCCAGCGCCTGTGCGTGCTCTGGCCCGACCGTACTGGCCTGGATCCACACCGCAGCATCGGCCATCGCGGGCAGGGCGCTTGCCATCACCTCGGCCACCGCCTCACCGTCCCGGAGCACGGTCAGTACCGCGCCGGCGCCGGGGACCGCTTCAGCTAGTGACTCCACCGCAGTGACACCCGTGGCGCTGTCCGCCGCCGTCCTGGCCCGCCCCGGTGTGCGGTTCCAGAGTCGGACGTCGTGCCCGGTCTCACCCAGTCGAACGGCCATGGCGGCGCCCAGGGCCCCCGCTCCCAGGATGGTGACGATCGGATCAGTGGCCATATCCGCTCCTTCGGCTATGCGGCGCCTACCCCAGCTTCTCACTGCGTCACGTGGCTGTCAGGAGCCGGAGCGACCGTTACGCCTGGCGCGCTAAGACTGGGGGCGTGACCAATCCGCCCGTTGACACCTTCGGAGTGGCCCCGTCCGCCGGCTCAGACACCGCTGCCAAACGAGCCGGCGGCCCCGTCGATGAGGACCACCACCGCGTAGTGATCATCGGCGCCGGATTCGCCGGTGTCGGCCTGGCCGGCCGACTGCTGGCGGTGGGCGTGGACGACGTGGTGATCCTCGAAAAGGAGGACGACCTCGGGGGCACCTGGTATGTCAACACCTATCCAGGGTGCCAATGCGATGTTCCCTCACTCCTCTACTCCCTCTCGTCCGAGCCCAACAGCGAATGGACCCGCACCTTCGCCCCGCAGCCGGAGATCGAGGAGTACCTCCGCACGGTGGCCGAGCGCACCCAGGTCAAACGCCTGATCAGATTCGATACCGAGGTGCTCGGTGCCCGGTGGGACGCCGACGACCACCGCTGGACCGTCACCACCCGAGACGGCGAGCTCACCGCCGACCTGTGCGTCCTGGCTTCGGGATTCCTCAGCACCCCCTCGCTCCCGGCCATCGAGGGACTCGACCGATTCGGCGGCACCGTTTTCCACTCGGCCCGCTGGAACCACGCCCACGACCTGTCCGGGGAGCGGGTGGCGGTGATCGGAACCGGGGCCTCGGCCATCCAGTTCGTCCCTCAGATCCAGCCCGAGGTGGCCCACCTCAGCGTCTTCCAGCGCACGCCACCGTGGGTCATGCCCCGCCCCGATCGTCCCTTCACCCCCAGGGAACGCCGGCTCTTCCGGCGATCGAGGCTGGCCATGGCTCTCCGTCGGGCCCGGATCTACTGGACCCGGGAGTTGATGGTGATCATGATGGCCAAAGAGCCCCGCCTCGCTCGCCTAGCCTCGGCCGGCGCCCGAAAGCACCTCGCCGAACAGATCGCCGATCCGGCCCTTCGGGCCGAGTTGACCCCGGACTATGCCCTCGGGTGCAAGCGTGTCCTGTTGTCCAACGACTACTACCCGGCCCTCGTCCAACCCAACGTGGACCTGGTGACCGCCCCCATCGAGAAGGTGACCGAGGACGCCGTGGTGACCGCCGATGGCGTCGAGCACACCGTCGATACCATCATCCTCGGCACCGGCTTCGCCGTCACCGAGCCACCCATGGCCCGCCATGTCGTGGATGGCGAGGGACGAAGCTTGGCCGACCATTGGGCCGGGAGCCCGAGCGCTTATCTCGGCACCACCCTCGTCGGGTTCCCCAACCTGTTCGTCATGGTGGGTCCGAATACCGGGCTCGGCCACTCCTCGATGGTGTTCATGATGGAGAGCCAGATCAACTACATCGTGGACGCCCTGAGGACCATGGCTGCCCGGTCGATCGACTCGTTCTCAGTGCATCCCGACGCCGCTGAGGCCTTCAACGCAGAGATCCAGGCCAAGCTGGCCCGATCGGTGTGGAACTCAGGCTGCGCCAGCTGGTATCTCGACGGCACCGGCCGGAACACCACGCTGTGGCCCGACTTCACGTGGCGCTACCGCCAGCGGACCCGCCGGTTCGACGCCGAGCAGTACTCGCTGGCCCGTCGGTCCTGAGGCCGAAACACCCCGAGTAGCCTGTTGTGCCGTGACGGACACCTCGGACACCCAACTCACCCGTGACACCTACGACCGGCTCCAGGCCGAGTTGGAAGACCTGACCACCCGGGGCAGGGTGGAGATCGCCGCCGCCATCGAGACGGCCCGGGCCCTCGGCGACCTGTCGGAGAACGGCGACTACCACGCGGCGAAAGACGCCCAGGGGAAGATGGAGTCGCGGATCCGGATGCTCCAGCGCCTGCTCAAGACGGCGACGGTGGTGGATGCCAGCCAGACCTCGGACGGGACGGTGGCCCCGGGGACCGTGGTCACCCTCCGCTACGACGGTGACGACGAGGACGAGACCACCGACTTCTTCGTGGGGTCCATCGAGGAGCGTCAGGGAGATCTGACCGTGGTGTCGCCGGGGTCGCCACTGGGCCAGGCCCTGCTCGGTCACGCCACGGGGGACGCGGTCGAATATGCCGCCCCCGGGGGTACCCTCAAAGTCCAGATCGTCAGCATAGGAACGTGAGATGACCGACAACCCCCGGACCCTGTCCGAAAAAGTCTGGGACCGCCACGTGGTCCACGCCGGGACGGCGGACGAGCCCGACGTCATCTTCATCGACCTCCACCTCGTCCACGAGGTGACCTCACCACAGGCCTTCGACGGCCTCCGCCTGGCCGGCCGGACCGTCCACCGACCCGATCTGACCATCGCCACCGCGGACCACAACGTGCCGACCGCCGACATCGACAAGCCGGTGGCCGACCCCATCTCGGCCAAGCAGCTCGAGGTACTGGCGGCCAACTGCTCCGAGTTCGGCATCACCTGCTACCCGATGGGCCATGCCGACCAGGGCATCGTCCACATCATCGGGCCCGAGCAGGGCCTCACCCAGCCCGGGATGACCATCGTGTGCGGCGACAGCCACACCTCGACCCACGGCGCCTTCGGTGCGCTCGCCTTCGGCATCGGAACCAGTGAGGTGGAGCACGTCCTCGCCACCCAGACGCTGCCGCAGCGGCGGCCGGCCTCCATGGCTGTGACGGTCGACGGAGCCCTCCCTCCCGGCGTCACCGCCAAGGATCTGGTCCTCGCCATCATCGGCCAGATCGGGACCGGAGGTGGGTCCGGCCACATCATCGAATACCGCGGCCCGGCCATCACCGGCCTCTCCATGGAGGGCCGGATGACGGTATGCAACATGTCCATCGAGGCCGGGGCCCGCGCCGGCATGATCGCCCCCGACGACACGACGTTCGCCTACTTGGAGGGCCGCGACCACGCCCCGAAGGGCCCAGCGTGGGAAGAGGCCCTGTCGGCGTGGAGGTCCCTGCCCACCGATGACGGGGCCACCTTCGACCGCGAGGTCCATCTCGACGCCGCCACGCTGGCGCCGTATGTGACGTGGGGGACGAATCCCGCCCAGGTCACCCGCATCGACGGCTCGGTGCCCAACCCCGGCGACTTCGAACAGGACGCTGAGCAGGACGCCGCCAACCGTGCGCTCGAGTACATGGGCCTGGTGGCGGGAACGCCGATGCACGACATCGCCGTCGACACCGTGTTCATCGGGTCGTGCACCAACGGCCGGATCGAGGACCTCCGGGCCGCCGCCGACGTGCTGCGGGGCAGGAAGGTCCGGTCGGGGCTCCGGGCCATGGTGGTTCCGGGCTCCCACCGGGTGAAGGCCCAGGCCGAATCGGAGGGCCTCGACACGGTGTTCACCGCCGCAGGCTTCGACTGGCGCCAGCCGGGATGCTCGATGTGCCTGGCCATGAACCCCGACAAGCTGGCCCCCGGCGAGCGGGCGGCATCGACGTCCAACCGGAACTTCGAGGGGCGCCAGGGCCGAGGGGGACGCACCCACCTGGTCTCGCCGGCAGTGGCTGCCGCCACCGCCGTGGCCGGCCACTTCGCCTCACCCGAGGAACTCGACTGATGAGGGAGGCGGCAGCAGAGGTGGTTACCTCATGAAGGCCATGCAACTGGTCAGTGGACGGGCCGTGCCGCTCGACCGCTCCGATGTGGACACCGATCAGATCATCCCCTCGGACTGGCTGAAGCGAGTGGAACGGACGGGTTTTGGGGCAGGCCTGTTCGCCGAGTGGCGGGATGATCGTGATTTCGTCCTCAATCAGGAGGTCTATGCCGGGGCGACGATCCTGGTGGCCGGACCCAATTTCGGCACCGGATCCTCACGGGAGCACGCCGTGTGGGCCCTCCAGGACTACGGATTCGACGCCGTGGTCTCGCCGGGATTCGGCGACATCTTCCGTAACAACTGCACCAAGGCGGGCCTCGTCCCGGTCCAGGTCGACGCGTTGACGGGGCGGCTGCTGCTCGACGCCGTGATCGCCGAACCGGCCATGCTGATCACCATCGACATTCAGCGCGGGACGCTCGAGGCGCTTCCCGCCGGCATCGAGGTGACCTTTCCGATGGACGAGTTCACCCGGGACCGGTTGGTGAACGGGTGGGACGATATCGGCCTCACCCTGCGCTACGAAGACGAGATCGAGGCCTACGAGGCCACGCGGGCCGATTGGATGCCAACGACCCGCTGAACCCGGTCCCGGCATATCGAAGGGCTCCATCCGAAAGGAGAGCCCGCCGGGTCCCCGGCGCCGACCACCACGAGGGGCAGGGGGGCAGCCAGCGTCGGGGGACCCGGTGGATGATGAGTTGCGACCCGCTTTACGTCCTTCGCAACTGCGATCTCAGTGATCCCCCTGCGCCGGAGGAGTTGGTCAAATTGGTCGTGCGCCGTCCCACCGCGACAAACGGTACACGAACCGGAGCCTGAACACGGGAACCCTCGCCCTCAGGGAAAGAAGCATCACGCTGGGTAACCAGGGTCTGTCTGAGTCCTCCTGGTCCTTCAGGCACGTGTAGATCTCCCGGAGTGTTCCGCCGCTCTCGTTACGACACCACCCGACACCGGAGCCGTCTACTGCCCTGCATTTGTCATGGTAGGGCTCCACTATCGGTGGGTCAATTGTTGATTGGCCGGCGCCGGATAGATGGCCCCGCTCCTCCCCCGAACAGCACGGCGGGCCCACCCATTCGTCGACTCGTTTAGGGGCCAGCGTGATCCCGCCCCGGTCTTCCCGCACGAGACTCAACCAGTTGCCTCACCGGCAATCTGACACGGCGGTCCCCCAAGCGACAGTCGCGCTACGCCTCGGTAATCCCGAGGTTATTTCTCCGCGTCACCAGGTGTTTTCGATTGATACCGCTGGCGGAAAATGCCAGAACTAAGGGGACATGGCAGACACCGAGTTCCTCACCACCTCAATCGTGCCTCGGCACCCCGATCCGACCAGATCCTCAGCCTCAACTCTCGGGCACTCCGGCTCGCTCGATGGAGACCGGGGAGATGAGCCGACGCCGATGGTCGAAATAGCCATTCCCGTCTACAACGAGGAAGGGGTCCTCGAGTCCAGCGTCCGTCGGCTCCGCTCCTATCTCGACGCCGAGTTTCCCTTCCCGGCATCGATCGTCATCGTCGACAACGCCAGTGTCGACGGAACGTGGGCGATCGCCGAACGCCTGAGCACCGAGCTGAAGGGCGTGGCGGCCATCCACCTCGACCAGAAGGGTCGGGGTCGGGCCATCCGCACCGCATGGTCAGCCAGCCGGGCAGACGTCGTGGCCTATATGGACGTGGATCTCTCCACAGATCTCGACGGTCTCCTGCCCCTGGTGGCTCCGCTGCTATCTGGACACAGCCAGGTGGCCATTGGTAGCCGAATCGCCCCTGGATCACGCGTACTGCGCGGCGGTAAGCGAGAGTTCATCTCGAGGACCTACAACCTGATCCTGAGGAGCACCCTTCGCTGTCGCTTCTCCGACGCCCAGTGCGGGTTCAAGGCGATGCGCCGCGACGCCGTCGCACCGCTGCTCGACCAGATCGTGGACCAAGCCTGGTTCTTCGACACAGAGCTGCTTATTCAGGCCGAGCGCAATGGACTACGCATCCATGAGGTGTCCGTCGATTGGATCGACGACCCCGATACGCGCGTACACATCGTGAGCACTGCCAAGGAAGATTTGAAAGGCGTGTGGAGGATGGCTCGTCGGCGGGCCGACCAAACGGGCCAGCGATCCAGCCCCTCATCGGAGTTCGAGGAGCACCACCAACTGGCGCGCTACGCGAGCGTCGGAGTGCTCAGTTCCGTGCTCTATCTGCTGCTGTTCCTACTACTGAAAGACTCGCTCGGGACGTTCGCTGCGAACCTCGTGGCTGCAGCCGCCACCGGCACCCTGAACACGCTGGCTCACGTCTCGTACACCTTTAAGGCCACGCGACGAAGTGAAGTCCGTCACGCCGTCGCACTTGGCACGTTCTCATTCTTCGTCGGTATTGGGTTGACCACCGTGGCCTTGGCCCTGACCTACCTCGTCGGTCGCACAGGCTCGTTTGCCGAAGGTGTAGCGATTCTGATCGGAATGGTCGCCGCATCGTGCGTGAGGTTCGTGTTACTTCGCGAGTGGGCATTTCGCATCCACACTCGAACTGTGCGCTCCATGAGGTCGGTGGTCCCTGCGTCTAGCCGAAACGACACATCTCAAGCCGCCTGATCGGCCGTCGACAATGTTCCACACATGCCGATCGTCTTAGAGAGCTGGCGAATTCTTTGGAGACCTCAGAAATCGAGAAGTTGGCACGTCTTGAAGACAACCACTGGTGGTATCGGGAGCGCCGAGCACTGCTGCGCCGTCTTCTACGTCCGATCAGTGTTCCCGGCACGGCCCTCGATATCGGTGCCGCTTGCGGTGGCAACACACGAGTATTGAGGAACCACGGCTGGGATGCCGCCGCGCTCGACTTCAGTGCAGTTGGTCCCCAGATTTGCAACCGACGAGGGATTCCGGCTGTCTGTGCCGACGCCACAAGGCTGCCGGTCAAAACGCAGTCATTGGATTTGGTCATCGCCTTTGACATGCTTGAGCACATTGATAACGATGCCGACGTGGTTCGAGAGGTTCACCGCGTGTTGCGACCAGGTGGACGATTTCTCGTGGCAGTGCCTTCTGATCCGACATTGTGGTCAGCACACGACGATGCAGTCCTACACAAAAGGCGTTACACCGCTGAGGCGTTGACCGAATTGATCGCAGGAAACGACTTCCATATTACGAGGTTGTGGAGTTGGAACGTCTTGATGAGGCCGGCGTTGAAGGTCCGCAGGCATCGGTTGCAGGGGAGCGACCTCGATGATGTCCCCGCCGTCCTGAACAGCATTCTCGGGTGGATCATCAGGCTCGAACGTTGTCTGCCAGTATCCAGAGCACGTGGAGCATCTTTGTTCGTAGAGGCGCTCGCTGTGCCCGCCCTAAAGGCAGGGGCCACCTTTCAGCTGGAGGACAGACACGCTGTAGCGCGCTTCTGACCCATCGATCTGGCCCCGATGCAGAGAACGGGCACTCTGTTCGTCGCGCTACCTAGTCAGTGAGCGTCGTTCCGGTGCGGCCGATCGGTGCGTTGCCAGCCGGTGCCGTGCCCGATCCGGCTCCTCTATTTGCTGACCTGACGCCTCGAGCTCAGCCCGATGCCTGGATCGGATGTTTTGTTACCTTAAACAGCCGGAACGAAGGACACTCGCCGAGGGCCTTCCAGGAGTGCACCTCTTTTGCGAAACCCGCTCCTGTCTTCCACAGGGCCGGGTAGAGCGTATTGATCGCGGTCAGTGTGCCATTGCCCACCGGATCAACATCGAGAATGTAGTGGGCATGAAATGTCAGCGGATCAGCGAGGATGCGCTGGAAGTCTCGGTCGTTCGGTATGACGAACACTTTGGGATTTGAACTTATGGTGATGATCTGTGGGACACAGCCGCTGAAGTTGTCGACAACCACCTGTCCTTCAGCAATGTGGTGGGATGAGAAGTAAGAAGCGACATCCACCATTGCGGGCCATGTCTTGGGAACATTCCTTTCGAAGGTGGTCGGGTGCTTCAAGAAAATGAATCCGAGATGCTCCGTTTCCTCGTATCCGACTTTCGGGTTCATCATTCCGATAGCCGTCGTCAGCATGGATGGAAGGGCTAAGACAAGCACGACCGCGACGGAAGTAACAGCCATCCACCTCCTTCTCCCCTTTGACTGCACTACAACATCTCGCCTGGGAGGACCGATAAGGGCCGGAACGGTAGAGACGATGCATCCAACCAGCAGAATCTCGAGGGGGACAGCGGTAATAAAATAACGAAACCATTGCGCGATCGAGTTCGACACATATGCCAGTGCATCAAACGACACCGCACCACCCAATATTGCCAACGGTGCGAGGATGCCAAGGTCTCGTCGTCGGGCTGACACCCACAAGGCCACGATGAGAACGATTGGAATCGTCGGTGCGAGATAGAGAATGTCGTGAACATCGTGAAGGATCCGGGCATGGACCAGTGGGGACGGCCCTCCGTCCTGTCCGATGACCTTCAGTTGTGACGACGTGCCGTAGACCGAGCTGAACTGTCCGAACGCCTGCCCGGTAATGATGTAGCTGACAACCGCCCAGCCCGTCACCGCTATGAAAACAGGGAACTCGAATAACGTCGCGTCGGTTAGTGCTCCCCACACGTGAGAAGAGCGTGGAGCGGCGCTCTCAGCCCGTGATCGACGCACGTATCCAACCCCGAGGACCACCAAGCCTGCGGCAAATGCTGGACCAACAGCCTCATTTCGAGCGAGATAACACAGTCCCAACGCAGCCGCTGCGTAGACCAGTGATGCCAAGTCATCGTCGCGGATCCAACGAAGAAAATATCGACAAGTCGCAAGCAGGGTGAACAGATATAGCCCTTCGCTCATCCCGTCGCCGCCGTAGTAGAGCACCATGCCGTTCAGCGCCATGATGGTTACGAGAAGCAAGCGGGCGATCCTCGGAACCCCCCATTCAGCAAGTGCGCATCGCAGTTGGTACACCGCACCAGTCATGCAGCAGGCCGACGCGATGCTTGCCGTGAATGCGTGAGATGCCAATGGAGGCCACAGGTGGTAAAAGAGCAGAGGAATCAGATCGACGATTGAAGCCCCGGGGTTCCATACGAACCCAATCGCTGCCAAATGTGGATCGTGTGAGTAGAGAACGTAGAAGCCATTGGCGAGACGGGAAGTCGCATCGCCATTGAACGTTAGATAGTGGAAGTCAAGAACTGCGCCAACTGTCAGATAGAGCGCAAGACACAGCACGGCGACCACGCCACCCTCGGAAAGTAGTCTTCGCCCGATCGACTTGTGGTGTGGCTCAGCCTTTGCGCTCGTATCCCCACTCCTCGCGCAACCCTCGAACGGGGTTGAGGACCTTCGCTG
The DNA here is from genome assembly GCA_963817985.1 of uncultured Acidimicrobiaceae bacterium. Taxonomy (GTDB): domain Bacteria; phylum Actinomycetota; class Acidimicrobiia; order Acidimicrobiales; family RAAP-2; genus Bog-756. The sequence goes on from CAWFQI010000022.1 coordinate 284,017, forward strand.
TTCTAAGTGATCCACCGTAAGGGTCATCTCATCGCCTCTGGCGAGGGCGGTGCTACCTGCGCCGACTCACACGCCCGAGCGACGTGCTCGTCGACGCAACGACAGCGGCCGACACCTGATGTGCAGCGGGCCGACCACTGGCGAATAGCCGGGGGACAAGTCGCTGACGTGAATGCAGGTGCATCCACTCTTATTTGAGTGTTGTCCTTCTGCGCCCACTGACGGAGTATATCCACGCTCTTCACTGCTCATCTGTACGTCAAAAGAGCTTTTCTTTAGGCGAAATTCAAGCAAACTATAAGTGAACTCCTGATGACCAGTACCCGGGAAATCCTGCAGCATGAATCGCGGTGTGAAGGAGTTTCCCTGTTTTCGTTCCGGACCGCGTGACCCACTCAGCCCACAGCACCACCCGGTTGCAGAAGTGGATCATCGGGTGCAACGTCATAGCTGCATGTGTTCGAGAGCGACGGCACCCAGTTCCATATTAAGAGCCCACTGCTCCCCGCTTGGGCTTGGGCTTGTAGTTTGGCCATGAACGCCGAGTTTCGATTGGCGTTGGTCATGCAACCCGGAGCTGTTCCCGCCTCGAGGCCAGCCTCTCCAGCGATAATCGGCTTTCCCAAGGCTGACGACTGGGAGAGTCGGAGCGGCATGCCATTGCCCTGGCCACCCCCGATGGGAGTGGCACCCCAATAGTCGTGATAGGAGAGAACGTCGATGCCTGGGCTGGCCGATACATATTGATAGTCGGTCGTCGACGTTCCGCACTGACCTCCGCCCAGCAGACCGCTCTCGACGAGGTGCCGAGGATCGAGCGTGTGAATCTCAGCACCCACCGTGTCGAAGAAGTAGCGCAGGGCTGACGCCGCTGACGCCTCATCGGGACATATCTGATGGCCACTGCAGTTCGCCGGTTCGTATTGCAACGGGCAGGTGGACGCCTCGGCCTCAGACATTGGCTCCCACATTCCCAGCGCCGGAGAAGATGCGTATCTGCTCACGATGGCCTGGAGATAGTCCCAATACGACAGGGGGGTTAAACCTCTGCCATCGGTTGTGCTCGGATCATTGAATACGTCCCTGAACCCACCCTCATACCAGGAAGGATCCTGCCAGTGGCTTCCGTCACAGGCTCCTCCTTGGTCGGATAGGACAACAATCAGCCGCTGGTCGTGAGCAGCAGCTGCCGCAAAGACTCGGTCGAGGGGACCCCAATCAAGCTGGTGCGTGTTGATGTTCGTGGCCATTGTTCCCTGGAACGCCCAGAACCGGACGAGCGAGTTGGGCGGAAGGGACGAAAACAGCTGGTTCAACTGTGCATCGCTCAGCTCTGCGCCACACCCGGCATTCGTGCCCCACTGCGTGGCGGCCTCATAGGCATCCACACCGACGAATCGGTAGGGCGAGCCGTTCAGGTAGAGCATGCTTCCCGAGGCCTGGATGATTTGGCTGTTGGAAGCTGTCGGCGTCTTCGAGATCACGGACCCAATGGTCGAAGTAGTTGTCGAGCCAACTGAGGTCTGGGAACTAGCTGTGGGAAGTGTCAAGGCATGAGGAACTGGAATCGTTGTGGAGGTGGTGACCGGTGCCTGAACTGCCGCATGAGTCGGACCGGCAAGCGTTGATGAGGGAGGGTGAGTCGCCCTCAGCGCTTGGTGGAAGTTTGATGGGTGGGCCTCATATCGGGAGGCGGCGAAGCCAGACGAAGCGACTCCCAGGACCACCACCAAGGCGATCGTTCCCGTTTTGAGGACCAATCCCCAAGGGAGTCGTCTCCGGGACGACGCAGCAAGGTCTGGGACGGGAATCGGACCCATCGGCCGACGCCCGATCTTGATGATCGAGCGTGGGCGGAACATGGACAAATTGTCGGCATCTGCACCGGCCAACTTGACGACACGAATGCGGTAATCGATGTCGATAATCACGAACGAGATGCCTGGCGCGGGTACTAGCAGGCGTGTCTGGGAACCTGCTACTGCTTAGGAAGTTTTCAGACAGTTTCCCTAACGTTCACCCACTGTAAGCTGGGATTACATTCAAGGGCCCTTGGCTCTGGCCCACGTCGACCAGTACGATGGGGTCGAACAACAGATGGGGGCGCGGAGCTCCTCCACTCTGCCAATACGCCCGGAGGATGCAGACATCATGGGATTCGCATACGAGGAGGGAACCGGCCTCCCGCTTATTCTCACGCCAGGCAATTCCGACTCCTGGCCCCCGGCGCCGGCACCAGCACAGGCACCGGCGGCACTGCACGTCGAGCCCCGTCATGTGGCCTCCCCCGAGGCGCAAATAGGCGACATTATGATGAAAGTCCAGCGTTTCGCCGATGAGACCGCGGAGGATTCGAAGCGACAAGCCCGAGCCGTGATCGCCGATGCTCAAGTGGAAGCGGCGGCCATTGTGTCGAGAGCCAGGCGCGAGGCTGAGGAACTCAGCGCTCAGGCCACTCCTGCGATCGCACCTGAAGCCGTCACCCACCTCTGTTCAGCCATCGAGGAGTTCGTCACCACCAATCGGGTCCTCGTCGATGAGCTGATCCAGCTGCGCCAGGCGCTAGCAGGCTCTTACGCTGACACCCCTATCTCCGCCAACGGTCACCTCAGCGCGGTGCCTACGACGGCAAGCTGAAGTCCGAGGCGGCCCTGAGGCCGCCACCGTCGCTCTATCACACAGCTGCAGGCAGAAAGTTCGTGAGCGTCTCGAAGAGAGCAAGCAAGAGAGCCAACCACACCGGTCCGAGGATGAGCCATCGGGCCCCTCGTCCGTAGGCGTTGGAGAGCCTGCGGTAAGCCAGGCCCAGGCCGACTAGAAGGAGAATTTCAACGGCCACCAGAGGCAGAAGCGAGGTGTTCCAACCTGTGGCATCTGCAGGTGCCAACGCATAGGCCTTCCCAGTGCCCTTGGCGATCGGGACGGGATGAGTAGCCCCTGGCGGTAGATAGGCGGCCACCACGATCAACCGCTGTACGGCTGAGTACTCTGGGTTGCACGTGGTGAGCGTCAGCCGGTCATCGCCGAAATTGTTGAGAACCGTCACGTCCGAAGGCGAAACCGCTGCTGGTACAGCCGACACGATGTAGGTCAGCGTCTTCCCTGTCGACGTTGTGAGGTAGATCGGGTCGCCGATCGCCAATTCCGCCAGTCGATTGAATGGCGCACCATGGGTCGTTCGATGACCAGCGATGGCCACATTGCCTGCCTGTCCGGGCATGGCGGTTCCCAGATAGTGCCCGGGACCCTTAGCAAGATCTCCCTCGGCGGTGCCGGAAACCACGTACTGGTCGAGGCTGATCTTGGGAATCTGCAGGTGGGCCATCACGGTCCCCTGGGGTGGATCGGGAATGCGTGTCGTTGCTGGGATGAGCGTGAATCCCGGTGCTGGCTTCACCGGCCCGTGGTGAACTTCTGTAGCAAATTGGTGTTGAAGTGCCGTTTGACTGTGATGCTGGGTTATAGCTGTGCCCCAAAGCTGCCAGGCAACGAATAGAAGGATGATGGCGCCAATGTTCCGAACCCAGGAGGCGACTGTGAGTAGCCGTTCTCGCCGGCGATCCTCCATGACCCTGACCCGTCGCCGGCTGTGGGCCCGGCGCCGCGTTGCCCCGGTCTCCACGGGTGAGTCGATAGCGTCAGAAACGCCACGCTCGGCGTACGAGACCATCGGGGCAACCGTGGGTTTGGCAACCGGGCCCGATGGGACCAGCAAATGACTCTGTGCCGCTGGCGAAGGTTGCGCCGAAATAGGCAATTGACCATCAACGCCCACCCAGGCCTTTCCAACGAATGAGACCGGCACGCCCTCCGATGCCGCGATCGTCCCTGGTGGGTCGATAGGAAGGTTGAGAACCTGTCCGGGACTGCTGCCGGCCAGAACCTGGTCGACGAGGTGTTGGGGTGGAGGCACATCTTGTGGATTAGATGTTGGCGCCTGGGGCTCCAGGCCGAAGGTCGGAAGGGCCGTTGCCGCTCCTTGACCGTATGCCTGCATGACGAGTCGGGCAATGGCGTCCTCGTCCGAACCGGCATTGCTGGCAACTTCGCATAAGCGCGACCACTCAGCCTCAGATAGGACCGACGACCGATCACCCCCCTGGTCTTCGAGTACCTCAGCTACGAACCGTCGGACCAACCGCATCTGACGTAGGTTCTCCGCAGAGGAGCCCGGCTTTCCAACACGAAAGTCTTCCGGTGGGCCGTGACCACCGGGGTCCTCCTGCCATTCATGCGTGGCCATGAAGACGCTCTCAGGGCTCGTTCATCACGACGTAACGTCGACGACGGGCTGTGGCTCGTGATGCAGGCCGTGCACAGTTTTTTCCCAGAAGTTCGGGGCTCCGACCAGTTGACTCAGAGCTTTCACGGCGGCCATAGACATCATCACCCAGTACAGCGGGACAAGAAGCGCCGGAACGAGTAGCTCGCCACGCTTGCCAACTCGGCAGCTCATGACGGTCACGTAGACCAGGAGAAAGTTACCGAAAGCCCACGAGACCAGGCCCAGGTAGTACACCGGCGCAGGGAACAGTTCCTGAATGAAGCTTGGATGGGCCACGAACCACAAGATGGTCATGAGCCAGAAGATCGGGTTGACAATGGCCAGAATCGGAGTTCCACCCACGAACATGACGAAGTGCATCATGCCCTTCCAGCCCAAGCTCGCGGCGCAACTCGCGTGGCTGGCGAAGATGCACGGCAAACGTTTGCAGGTATCCCTTGAGCCAGCGTGACCGTTGCTTCATCCAGTTGACGAAATCGCTGTTGGCTTCTTCGAAGGTGCTCGATTCAAGGACCCGAACCGAGTACCCCTCTCGGAACATTCGGATCCCCAGGTCTGCATCCTCGGTGACGTTGTAGGGGTCCCAGGCACCGAGCGCTTGGAGTGCAACCCGGCGGAAGTGGTTCGATGTGCCGCCGAGAGGAATCGGCGCATCCATGGCCCCCAGGCCAGGCAGGAAGAATGAAAACCACAGGGAGTACTCGATCGTGAACCACTTGGTGATGAGGTTCTGCATTGGATTGTGGTAATCCAGCTTCGCCTGCACACAGGCCACATCAGGACCCAGGCGGCGCATCGCCACCACCGCCCTGCGCAGCTGAAGGGGCTCGGGTTCGTCCTCGGCATCGTAGATGGCAACTAGCTCCCCGCGGGCCAGGGTCAGGCCATAGTTGAGAGCTTTGGGTTTGGTCCGAGGTTCGCCCGCTGGGACCAGCACCATCTCGAACTGATCACCCGGCATCGCCTCTGCGATTGCTGCAATCGTCTCTTCATCGTCGGCCTCAATAAGCAGCTTTACATCGAGCCGGTCAGGCGGGTACTCGAACTGAGAGATCCTCTGGATCAGCTCGTTGATAACTTCTGGCTCCCGATAGGCAGGGATCATCACGGTGTAAATGGGAAGTTCGTGGTGAGGTACTGCCCGCGCCTCATCATCGTTCACGACCTCAGTGGTATGTGGTCGGTTCGAGGCCCGAAACAACGCCAATCGGTAAATGATCGCCCCCACGTAGAGCAGAGTCACGATGGTGACGAGAATTGAAATTGTGACGATCAGGTCGGCGACACACCCAACAAGAATTAATGCGATGAGGGCTACACCCCACCGGCGCTGGCGATCCGTGAGGATTCTCTTCGCCGACACCATTGGCTCTCTGTCAGCAAGGCCCGCGACGCTGGCCTGAAGGCGTAGTTCCGCCTCCTCCTCGGTCATGACGGGTGTTCTCACAGCTGAACGCTAACACCGCGATCACTCAGGCCGGAAGAGAAAATACCATGTCAGGGGCTTATTCACGCACTGTTCAGCTCCATCAATTGATGATTCCACCTGCCGTTCATCTGACGTTCACCTGGCCGTGGTTGGATCCATCTGTGACGAACGGAATGACAAGAGGCGCCACACCGCAGCCAACTCAGGGCATCGGGATCCAATGACGAGTGACGTGACCGGAATCGCACTGTCGGTGGCAGATCGGGTCCGCGACTGGAGTCGTCAGGAACGCAACTTAGCCATCATGCTTCGTTCCCTTCACACCGGCGTCGTTCTCCGGGAGTCGCCCGATCCTGCGGTCCGGGCAGTCGTGGCTTTTCCATCCTTCGAACCGCGAACTGATGCCATCCCGGATCCGTCAACCCTGCGGCAACAGGTGTGGGGTGGCACGGCCAACGGTTCGACCGATGGCCACCCGACACTGGCTGACACCGTCGACGAGATCCCCATCTCGTCCCCGATTCCAGCGGGTCCGAATGGCGACGCAGCAAGCACAATCGAATCACCCGACCACTCGCCTGATGACGACCTCAATGCCGGCGGGTGGTACGTACCTGCCGCATCTACCGGACCCTTCGACGAGTTCATCGCGGCGGTAACGGATCCCTCTACGACTCCCCCAGCACCAAAAGCGCCGCTTCCACCTCCATCCCGATTCATGGTGCGAGTCGCCCAAGTCGGGCAACCTCACCGGACCACCAAGCGCAACTACGACTATTTCGAAGAGCTAAACGCTCGTCTGGCGCAGCAGTCGGCGACCGCGCAGCAGGGTGACCTCCACTGAATGAGTGGCCTCTAGCCACCTCGTCACGAGGGCGCCACCCAAAGCTGCTACGAACTTGATCCCGTGACCTTGACCGCCCAACGGCAGGCGGCCGTTGTCTGGACGATCACCTGTTGTCCGCCGGCTGTGGTCTCGGGGCTGATCGATTGACCAGAGGCTGCCGTTGATGTCACGGCCGGCGTTGACCCGGGAGCTGCGCCCGAGTTGACGACGAAGATCTGAAAGGTCGGTCCCCCGGTGGGCGCTGGAGTGCACTGAAATGCCCAACCGATGTTCCACGTTCCGCCGGCGATAGTGAATACAGGGCTCGTCCAGTTTCCGCTCTGGGTCGTCTGAGGTATCAGTACCGTCGCCGGTCCTACTGCAGCCGCGGTGGTCTGGGTAGTGGATGCGCCGGCCGCGGTGGTTGCGGTGGTCGAGGACGTGCCCGCCGGCGCGGTGGTAGCGGTCGAACCGGCTCCCGCAGCCGCCGCCGTTGGCGGAACGGTAGTGGCGCTGGCGCCATCGGCCGGCAACTTGTAGCCCCCGGAGCTCGAGCCCGAAGCGGCGGGGTCGCCCGAGGCTGTCCCGGCATTGCCGTTGATCCACATGCCCGCCCCTATCGCCAGCAGCACTGCCGCCAGGAGTTGCCAGGTCTTCCAGGAACGCCGCTCTTTGATCTTGAGCTCGCCCTCCTCTGGCTGATAGGTGGGCGAAAGCAACGGGTCCGTGGGCTGGCCGGCGACCGGACTGCCGCCCGGGGGTGGTGCGGCTCCGTAGAAGCCGGGGCCCACCGCCTCATAGGCGCCTGTAGGGGCCGCACCATAGGCCGACGGTGCCTCAGGACCGTTTATCCCCCCAGGCCCGTAACCAAGGGGTGCGGGAGGAGTTGCGGTAGCGCCGTAGCCGGGTGAGGCGGACATATCGGTGTAACCGGTGCCGTTGGTGGCAGCTGGTCCGGACGCGTACCGCGGTGGCCCTTCGGGGGCATAGTGCGGACCCGGTATCGGCGGAGGCGTCGCTTCCACCGGCGTGACGGTGGGCATGACCTGCGGGCCGCTCGTATAGACGGGCTGTTCGGTGTACGGATTGGAGTAGGAGCTCGGGTCAACGTAGACCCATTGATCGGGCGGCCCTGGGGCGGGTGGATCTACGACCTGTGGTGAAGGACCGGGTGGGTCCCACGTGGGTTGGGTTGGTGTCCCGTTTGAATCCCACGTGGTCTGAGGTGTTCCCGGATACGGGGACTGGCCGGGGAGTGGGGTTGGGTCGACGCCCGGCTCCGCATACGCCCACTGCCCAGGACCGGTTGCCGAGACCCCGGGTGGGAGAGGTGCGTGCGGCACCGGTCCGTTGGGTGCCCATGTCGGCTGCGGCGGAGCGGCCTGGGCGTAGGGCGCACCGTTGGTGTTCGGGTCTGCGTACGCCCACTGCTCGGGCGCCGCCGTAGAAACAGCGGGTGGGAGAGGCACTTGTGGCACTGGCCCACCGGGTGCCCACGCCGCCTGGGGGGGAGCGGTCGGGGTGGCGTAGGGAGCTCCGTTGGTGTTCGGGTCCGCGTACGCCCACTGCTCGGGCGCCACCGACGGAGCCGCAGCCGGCCCTGGTGCCGGGGGAATCGAGCCGTTCGGCCCTCGCGTCACCAAAGGAGGTGTGGGGTAGGCCATCTGTGGGTCGTAGCCGACGGAGTTGGCATTCGGGTCGAAATAATGAGGATCCGGCACGGTCGGAGGGAGCGATGGCACCTGCGTGGCCGTGACGTTTGGATCCCATGTCTCCTGAGGAGGGTGGAGGGGATCTTGCTGATCCGGCATCGAGTTGGGTTCCCAGCCTGACGTCACGCTTCTAGCCTCCGATTAGGGGTGCGGCCGGTCAAGTGAACTTCCCGTGAACCGGGCGAGCCCCGGTGATGGATCGTCATGAGCTGATGGCGTTGACGCCGCCATTGGTCAACGCGGGATTGGCATGGTCGGCCCGATAGGCCTGGGTGTCGATGAGCTTCTTGGCGAACGCCACGAGAAACGTCCGGTTGTTGATGAGGACCCGGTCGGTGCGATTGGCCGGATTTAGCGATCCCCCGATGTTGTGGATCGCATCTCCCGTGGTCAGGCCGTGGACCACCGCTCCCTGACCGGAGTTCTGAACGTAGAGGACTATCCGCTCATAGTTGGTGCCGCCACCAGTCATCTTCACGGGTGCGATCCAGTAGACAATGGACCAGCTCCCGAACTGCTGGGAGCGGTAGGACATGGCCTGGCCAGTGATGCCACCGGCCAGGGAGACCTGGGCGACGTCGGCCAGCGCATAGCCGTGGAAGGTGTAGCAGTTCTCCACCCCGTAGGCCGAGAAGCTCGACAGGTCGGGGGTGTTGATGACATCGGCCACCACCGGGACACTGGTGCGCAAGGGACCGGGGCCATCGGACCGCAGGATGTAGCGATTCCACACCGACGTGTCACCGAAGAGGGGTTTGGCCCACTGGTAGGTGGTGTCGTACTGCTCCACCCAGCCAGGAGGAGCCGACGGATAGCGCACATACGCGAACAGCTTGGCCTGACCGGTGACCCCGGCCACCAGGTTGTAGGTGCGGAGTCCGACGTTGCTGACTCCCACCACGAGGGCGGCGATGACCACGGCGACGATAGCCATGGTCACCTTCGGTACGGCCAGCGGGGCCTTGTGCTTGACCGGTGACTCGGCCTCCTCGTAGAGCGAGGGCACAGCGATGGGACCGACCGGGGCCACAACGGGCGTTGGAGGAGGTGCGGTCTCACCGATGGCGATATGCATCCCGAGCGGTTTGATCAAAAGGATCATGGCCAGGACGCCCAGGCTGAACGTGACGAGGCCCACGAAGGGGTGGAAGACGTTGATGGCCACCGACTCCCCCCACTCCTTGCCGGCGAAGAAGATGAAGCTGATCCGCACCAGGTTGATGGCCCACAACAGCGCCATCCCCCCGGCCAACCACAAGACCTTGCGCACCATCGGACCACGCACAATGGCGGCAAAAGCCGAACCAACGAGCAGGAAGCCGACAACGCCGTTTACGCCCGAGCAGGCGGAGACCACGCTGAGCGCAAAGGTCGACCCGTGGTGGGTGACCACAAAGAGGGTGTTGTCGAGCGAGCTCGCCGGCTTGGCCAAGTGGGCCCACACCGCGATTTTCTGCATGGCCATGAGCGTCAGCGTGGTGAAGGCGTTCAATACGCCCAGCAGGTACTTCTGATAGGGATACGGCCAGGCCAGGAAGAGGAAGAGGACGGCCAGCCGCTGTCGCCACAGGACCCTGGTCCCAAAGATGATGGCCACCGCTCCGGCGACGAAGATGGGCAGGGTGAGCAGGTCGATCCGGTAGACCCAGAACATGGCCGACATCCGTGCGGGCAGGAGTTCGTTGATGGCCACCGCCGTGACGATGAGCGGGATACCGACGGTGTAGTCGACGTGCCGGTCGTAGATGGCCGGCTCGGGCCGCAACGGGCGGGCTCGGATGGCGGCCAGGGCCAAGGCGATGGCGGGCACCAGGCTGATGTAGGCCAGCGGTGTCTGCTGGTCGGCCGTCTGGAGCAGGGTCGACAGTGAGTAGTTGTAAGCCACGAGGACCGAGATCAGGAGCACGGCCACCTGCACCCGGGTGCGGGTGGTCTGCGACGCATCCGTCCAACGACGCCGCCACTCGTCGCGCCAGGCCGCCAACGTGGAGCGACGAGGGCTGCGGCGTGGGACGGACATCGCTTCAGCCATCGTGAGCTCCCGGCTCCCGGGAAGATCCGACGGCGATCCGTGCACCGGTCCGTCTGGTCATCCGAACCGTCCGTGGACGTAGTCAGACGTCCGGGGATCTCGGGGGTAGTCGAACACCTGCTGGGTTGGGCCGGCTTCCACGATGTGACCCGGTGCCCCTTCGCTGTCGACGAGGAAGAGCGCGCAGGTATCGGACACCCGTTGGGCCTGTTGCATGTTGTGGGTCACGATGACGATGGTCAGCTCGTGACACAGTTCCCTGATGGTCTCCTCGATGACGCTGGTCGAGATGGGGTCGAGGGCCGAACAGGGCTCGTCCATGAGCAGCACCTTCGGCCGGACGGCGAGGGCCCGCGCGATGCACAGCCGCTGCTGCTGACCGCCCGAGAGCGCAGCTCCCGCTTCGTTCAACCGGTTCCGGGTCTCCTTCCACAACCCTGCCCGCTCAAGGCAGTTCTTCACCAGGGCGTCGGGATTCCGGACCTTGGTTCCGGAGAGACGAAGTCCCGAGAGCACGTTCTGCGCGATAGTCATCGACGGGAACGGATTTGGGCGCTGGAACACCATGCCGATCTTCAACCGAGTGTCGGTGACCCGCACGGTCGAGCCGTAGATGTTCACGTTGTCCAACTCCACCGACCCGGACAGGGCCGCTGAGGGGATGAGCTCGTGCATCCGGTTGAGGATGCGCAGGAACGTCGACTTGCCGCAGCCCGACGGTCCGATCAGTGCGGTGACCTTGCCCGGCTCCATGGCGAGGGACACCCGCTCCAGCACCTTCTTCGAGCCGAACCACGCACTCACGTTCGAGGCCCGCAGCCCCGATCGGCCCGACGCATCCTGCATCGGCTGGACCGGCTGTCCATAGGCCGGCTGTCCATAGGCCGGCGGTCCATACGCCGGCTGCTCGTTGTAGCTGGGCTGGCCATAGGGCGGCGTCCCATAGGGGGGCGATCCATAGGGGTTTGGCTGCTGCTCCCAGGGACCTCCAGGCGTCTGTTGAACCGTGGTCACTATCGGGCCTCCCGTCGCTTCAAGCGTCGTCTGAAGACAGTTCCCATCAGGACCATGGCCGCACCGGCCAGCACCCACGCACCCAGATGGGCCGTGCCGGTGAAGGCCAGACCGCTCCCCGAAGTGCCCGAGCCACCGTCGGACCCGCTCGAGCTGCCTGATGATCCCGTGCTGCTGCCCGCCGCTCCGGCAGTCGTCGCCGATCCCGCCGTGGTGGTGGTCGTAGTGCTCCCTGAGCTCGTATTCGCCTGGCTCGCTGCTGAACTTCCGGTGGCCTCGGCGTTCAGCTCAGTTGCCACCTTCAGCCCAGCTGTTTGCATGGCCGAGGTGGCTGGAGCGGATCCGAAGCTCTCGATGTCCTTCTGGCCCTGTGTGCCAAGGACGAACCGAACCACCTGGGCCAACGCAGCGGCCTTGGCTGGGGTGAGGCCGGTGGTAGGCACGACGAGATAGCTCTCCTCCATCAGGTCGCTGTTGTAGGCGGCTGCGTCGCTCCCGCTGGCGTTGAACGTCACCAGGTTGTTGGTGGTCGGATCCGAGGTGGCGGCCAGCGTGGCATCGGCTTGGGCAGCCTGGGCTGCCGCCAGGGTCGGGGACACGAAGCTGCCCTGGGCGTTCTGAATGGCCGCGGTTGGAAGGTCCCATGCCACCCCGAGGGGAGCCTGCGTCCAGACGGAGGACAACGGTGCGGTAGCTCCCAGTACCCACTGCGTGGCCGTCGTGCTCGGGCCGTTGGTCTCCGAGTTGATGTCCAACAGCTTGCCGATGAGGGGCTGGTCTCCCCCAGGGACGGTATCGCCGGCGAAGGGCCACAGCTCACTGGGCGTATCACTGGTGGTCAGGGCGCCAGGCAGGCCTCCGTTGAGGGCGGCGTCGAAGAATCCCTTGGCCGTGGGATCGCTGTCCAACAGGGTCATGAGGGCGTTGTTGGCGATCGACGGATCCAGGTTGGCGTAGGCCACCGGCGGCAGGTTGAGCTCGGAACTGGATCCACCGGGGCCACCCCCCGACGGGCAGGTGATCCTGCTGTCACCCCAGTCCTGGAGGGGATCGGCCGCGTCGTAGCCGTACAGCTCGCCCAGCTCGGCCACGGTCAGCGGGATGCCCTGACAGAAGCCCGCCGGAGTGATCGAGGTGCTGTCGCTATTGGCCCAGGTATAGGTGGGTACCAGGGTGGTGATGGCCACCGGTGTGGCGGCAAAGGGAATGTAGGCGTAGGTCCGACCATCCGAGGTCGCCTGGGTCGATTCGGCCGTGGTGAGCGGGCGCTGGGTGACGGCGAAGTCAGCGGCGAACTGCCCCTGGCCTGAGCCGGCGAATGCCCCGATGCTCGACACGTCGTCAGTAAGCAGATAGGAACCGAACAGCGGGCTGAGATTGGCGGCGTCATCGTTCAACAGCTTGGACATCACCGGCTCGAGGAAGGATCCCCCTTGGCCGAGCAGCGTCGTGGGGTCGGTGTCAGCACCGGCGGGGGCAGCAGCATGCCAACCCGTGGTCGTGCCGAGGAGCATCCCGGCTGCCAGGACCACCATCGCCGCGACCGTGCGTCGGAACCGGCGGGACGTCACGGCGCACCACCCGACGTGCGACGGCGCAGGAGCCGGCGTCGGACGATCAAGGCCCCGATGAAGAGCGCGGCCCCCAACACGGCGAGGGGAACGGGATTGGACCCGGTGAAGGCGAGGCCCGTGCTTCCGCCGAGGGACACCCCAGCACTGGCGCCGGATCCGGACCCGGACCCTCCCGAACTGCCACCACTGCCCGAGGTGGTCCCGCTCTTGGCTGCCGCACCGGCGGTCACGGTCCCCGCGGTGGCGCTTGCTCCGGTGGCGTGCCCTCCGTTGGCGCCCGGTGCCGGCGCGGTGGCCAGCACGACACCACAGGTCGGCGTGGTCTGGCCCGCTGCCACTTCGGTGGGCGTGAGGTCCCCGCAGGCATACCCCTTGTTCTCTGCCGCCGTGACGGCCACCGCCCCCGGCACGTCAGCCAGCACGGCGTTGATCCCGTACTGCTCGAGGGAAAGACCGAGGGACGCGTATCCAAACGACGGAGACGCGGCCTGCCCCAGAGTCAGGGAGTAGTTGACGTAACCACTGAGCACCGCACCAATGGTCGGGTCGGCACCGGTCGTCTTGGCCAGGAGGTAGCTGTAGGTGGAGGGGTTGTAGACGTTGGGTCCGACACCGTTGAAGTTGAGCTGGTGGGTCCCGTTATTCTGCTGGGTGGCGTAGGCCAGAGCCGAGGCCACGTCTACCGCGCTGGGTTCGGTGTACTTGCCGCTGGCGTTGAGCACCGCGGCTACCCCATGGGCAGCGTTGGTCGCAGAGAAGCCCAGGTCGGTGGCGTACTTCACCTGCACCGCCCCAATGGCGCCGGAGTTGGTGGCGATGTTGCCGGCCACGCCGGAGGTGCTCTGCTGGTCAAGGCCGTTGGGCAACCCGGGCCAGTTGGAGTTGGGGCTGGTGGCGCTGATGGCCACGCCGTCGGTCGGACCGCCGGACTGGCTGTTCTCGTGACCGGCAAAGGCGGCCCACAGCGCCGGCTGTTCGGCGATGCACCACTCCTCGAGCACGTAGTTGGTCCCCGCAGAGTCGCTCTCGGTCACCGGCCGGATGGCCAAGTCGGGCAACGTAACACCCGGATTGTCCTTGGCCACGTTGGGGTCGTTCCAGTTGGTGATACCGCCGGTGAGGATGGCGCATGCCGAATAACTGGAAAGCTGGAGCGTCTTGGTCAGGCCGGGAATGTTGTACATGAAGGCAATCCCACCAGCAGTGATGGGCACGTAGATAAACGGGAAGCTGGGTGCTTGGGTGTCGGTGCTACCCAGGCCGTAGGCGATGTCGGTGGCGGCGAAGTTGGTGGTCTGATTGGTGAACTCGTAGCGGCCATCCCCCGAGCTCGAGCTGGTGTAGTTGACGTTCAGGTTGTACGGGGCCCCGTGCACAGTGTTGGTGAACTCCTCGAGGGCCGGCGCAGCGAACGACGAGCCCGCCCCATTGAGCTGGGTTGAGGTGAGCGGGATCGCACCCGAGCGACGGCCGACAGTCGGATCCGTAGCCGTCGGTGCGGCCACCGGTGCCACCGTGGTGGTTGGTGCCACCGTGGTGGTCGGCCCTGGAGCGCTCGTCGTCGGCGTTGCTGCGGCGACCGTTGACGTGGTGGTGGTGTCGGCCCCGGCGGGCACTGCGGTAGTCGTCATGACGCCGAGCAACGGCACCACAGCCAAAGCCAGGACAGCGGCGCGGAGTCTGGGCCGCCGGTGAGCAGAGCCCGGAACGGAAGGATCCCTAGGTTGCCCCTTCGGAGAGGCGGCGGGATGGCGGGGGGCGGTGCGGTTCACGGATAGCTCCTCGGGTGTGACATGGCGGAAAGGACGGAACGGTCGGCGCGCGATCACGGCTCGACCAGGGCGGAGTTCTTGCGGAGCTTGGTCCACGGGGTGAACCAGCTGCTCCGTCCGGGGGACGACCGGCCCAGCAGGCGGGCCGTGACGAACAGGATCAGAACGACCCAGACCAGAACGAAGGACGCTCCCCATGCGCTCTGGTTGATGACGGCCCCGGGCTGGAAGATGTTCTCGTAGATCCTCAAAGGAAGGTTGTCCTGCTGCCCGGAGAACGGGTTCCAGTTGTAGGCCTCGAGGCCACCGGCGTTGAACAGCACAGGGGCTGTCTCACCGGCGATGCGGGCGATCCCGAGGATTACCGCGGTCATCAGGCCGGCCCGTGCCGTCGGCAGCACCACCCGCAACAGGACTCGCCATTCCGGGGCACCCAAGGCCAAGGCGGCCTCGTTGAGCGAGCCGGGCACGATGGCCACGACCTCCTGCGCGGCCCGGGTGACGATAGGAAGCATCATCACGGCCAGGGCCAGTGCGGCAGCGAAGCCCGACTTACCGTGCTCGTGGTGAGGAGCCACCCACAGCAGGTAGACGAACAGTCCGGCGATGATGGCCGGAGCACCGGTCATGGCATCGACCACGGCGCCGACCAGCCGGGCGAACGGTCCGTCGGAGTTGACCAGGTAGGTGGCGGTCATGATGCCCAGAGGAACGGTCAGCACGGTGGCGATAGCCACCTGCTCCACGGTCCCGACTATGGCCGCACCCACACCTAGCTGGGTGATGGTGGCCGCCCCACCGAGGTGGGTCATGTCTGCGGTCAGAAAGTGGGGGAAGTCGTCGGCCACCGCCCAGAAGCCCCGGATGATCACGTAGATGATCACCGCCAGGAGGGTCAGCATGGCGGCCAGGGCCCCGCCCCAGATCCCCACCGTGGCCATCCTGTCCTTAGCCACGAGGATTCCGTAGAGCCTCCAGCACAGGATTCCGTAGATGGTGAAGAACAGCCCGAACCAGGACACGACCATGCCGAACGGGGCGCTGATCCCAGCCAGCGAGAAGACGACCCAGACGAGGGCCAGGGCGGCAACGGCCGAGCCACCCGCCTCGAGCAGCATCGACGAGGTGATCCCTCGTGGCCGGTTGGGTCGGTCCCCTCCGGTCGCCACACCCGGGGGCGGACCGACCGGAGGCCCTCCCGGGGAGGTGCCGTTGGCGGGGGGCCCGCCGGGTGGTGGCCCGTAAGGCCGATCGATGACGGCCATCAGCGCTTGCCTCCCCGATTGACGATGGCCCGCGCCCCGATGTTGACCAGTAACGTCGTGACGAATAGCACCAGGCCGAGGAGGATCAGCGCGCTCTCGTCCAGCGGGGTGGCCGTCGGGAAGTCCTCGGTGATCTCTTTGGCGATAGAGCCGAGCCCGTTCGGACCCATGATCGCCCAGGTCAGGTGGTTGGCCTTGGACAGCACCAGCACCACGATCATCGTCTCGCCCAGTCCCCTCCCGAAACCCAGCAGGAAGGCTCCGACGATTCCGTCCCGGGAGAACGGGAAGATCACGTCGGTGACCATCCCCCAGCGGGTCCCCCCGAGACCGAGTGCGGCCTCACAGGCGTCCCGGGGCGTTTGGGCCATCACCTCACGGCTGACCGAGGTGATGATGGGGACCAGGGTGGCGGCACAGATCAGCCCACAGGCGAAGATGGACTGGACGAACTCCCCCGGTGTCGGCGTCCGGAAGAAGGGCACGAATCCGAAGTGGTCCACGATCCACTTGGCCGGGGCGGCCTGCAGGTTGGAGACCAGAGCCAGTCCCCAGAACCCGTAGACGATGCTGGGGACCGTGGCCAGCATGTCCACGGCTCCGGTGAGCGTCGACCGTGCCCAGGTCGGGGCGTACTCGTTGATCATGAGTGCGGCGGCCAGGGAGATGGGACCGGCGATAAGTACGGCCACCACGGCGATGCCAACCGACCCCACCAGCAGGGGCATGGCTCCGAAGTGACCGCTGTCCGGCGACCACGATGAATCAGTGAAGAAGTGAATGCCCCCTTTCTGCAGGGCGGGCCAACCCTTCATGGTGAGGAAGACCACCACGGCGGCCAGAATCACCAACACCACGGCGCTGGAGGAGGCCAGGGCGAATCGGAAGATGCGATCAGCACGAGTGACCGCCCGGTTGATAACGATCGGCTTGTCGTCGATCGGCTCCATCTGCGGGACCATGGGGGGAGCCAGCACCGTCATCGACCCGACCTCCGCAGGATGCGTCGGCCGGTCAGGCCGACAACGAGGAGGGACAGGCCGGAGAGGGCGATCCACAGGGAGTTTGACGAGGTGCCGGTGAAGGCCAACGTCGCCGGCGCCAGCGAGACGCCGGACGAGACCGTCGGCGCGGCGGGTGCCGCAGGCTTCGGCGCCGTGGTGGTGGCTCCGCCAACGGTGATGGCTGAGGCCGAAGCGGTGAACGCGAAGGGGGCCGAGAAGATCTTGGGCTGCGTGAAGTCGTTCTGGTCCTCGCCCACGTACAGGACGCACTGATTGGAGCGGTCACAGACCGGCTGCCAGTTGGACTGCTCACCCAGAACCTCATTGGGCAATGCGTACAGGGTGTACCCGTGCTCGACGAAGCTACCGTCCGGCTGCACCAGCACGGTGTCCCCCTCGACGGTGTTCGGATCACAGGTGCTGAGGCTGGTCGGAAGGTTGTCCTTGGAGCCGCCCGGGTCGGCGCACTCGATCAGGTTGACCCGCGTGTGGGGCACGAAGAGCGAGTTCGGACCGACCGATACCGTCACCGTCTGGCCGTTGGTGAACCCATTCGCCGAGGGGCTCGGGGTGATGGTCACCGTTGCCGTCGCCGCTGCTGCGGCACCGGGCCGGTAGGCCACCACGACGATCGTGGACAGAGCCACCAGGACAGTCACCGTCGCCGCACGGGTCATCGACTGGGGGACTCGAAGGGTTCCCGTCATGGCTGGCTGTCCGCCTTCCCGCCGGTGACGAAGAACGGTGCCGAGAAGATCTTGGGCTTGGTGAAGTCGTTCTGGTCCTGGCCCACATAGAGAACGCACTCGTGGGTGGAGTCGCAGATGGGCGTGGTGGTCTTCCCCTCCCCCAACACGGATGTGGGTAGCCGGTAGATGGTGTAGCCGCTTTCGTGGATACTCCCGTTGGGCTTGGCGATGACCGAGTTGCCCTGAATGGTGTCCTCGTCGCAGTGCAACAACGTCTTGGGGAGGTTGCTGACCTTGCCTCCCGGATCCGAGCACTCGATGATGTTGACGGCGATGAGGGGGACGTACGTCTTGTTGGCACCGACCGCCACGGTGACGGCCTGACCGTCGCGGAGGGTCGACACCGAAGTCGAGCCGTTGATCGTCACTGTCGGTCCGTCTGAGTTCGCCGATGCCGAGCTCGAGCACCCTGCAACGAGAGCCAGAGACAGGGCGACGCAGACACCCAGGAGTGCCCGGAGTGCAGGCACGGTGACGGGTTGGCGGGTGGAGGACTGCATTCAGGCCGCCGATCCGAAGAACCGCGTGTCGTTGGTGAAGATGCCGCCATCCGAGGCGCCCAACCAGTAGCCGTCCCCGTCACCGGTGGCTGCCATACCGATAATGGGCTTGTTCAACCGGACGGCACCGGCCGAGCCGTGGAAGCTGGCGTCCCCGAAGGTGAAGATGCCCCCATCCGATGCCACCAGCCAGTAACCGCCCCCATCGGGGGTGGCGGCCATCCCCACCACCGGTGCATTGAGCACCACGTCGCCCATCGAGCCGTCGAAGACCGCATCACCGCAGGCGAACACTCCACCATCGGCCGCCACCATCCAGTACCCGCCACCGTCCGGCATGGCCGCCATGCCGACGATCGGCGAGTTGAGGTGGGTGCCTCCAAGGGCACCATGGAATTTGGCATCCCCGAAGGTGAAGATGCCGCCGTCCGAAGCCACCAGCCAGTAGCCGCCCCCGTCGGGGGTGGCGGCCATACCCACGATGGGCCGGTTGAGGTGGGCGCCTCCGAGCGATCCCGCAAAGGTCGCATCCCCGAACGTGAAGATGCCACCGTCGGCCGCCACCAGCCAGTACCCCTGCCCGTCAGGAGTGGGGGCCATGCCGACTATGGGTGAATTGAGGTGGGTACCCCCCAGCGAACCCTCGAAGGTGGCGTCCCCGTAGGTGAAGATGCCGCCGTCCGACGCCACCAGCCAGTAGCCACCGCTGTCTGGAGTGGTCACGATTCCGACCACGGGGTGGTTGAGGGGTGCCTGGGTCGAGCCGCCTCCCGCCGAGGCGGCGGCCGGGGTGAACGAGACCGCCACGGTGCCCGGAACCGCCACGTTGTCCGAGGTGTCGACGGCGGAGAAGGTCACCGACTCGGAATGACTGTCGGACACGGTGAAATCGGCCGCCCCGGTGCCGTCCGACGTCTCCGTGGCCGTGAAACTGGACGATCCACCGCTTGCCGTCAGGGTGACGGTGCGCCCAGCGACAGGGCTACCCGAGCCGTCGTAGAGATAGACGGTGATGGTGGCGGTGGACGAACCGTCGGCGGGGACGCTCGAGTAGTTCGTCACGATGGCGCAGTCGGCAGGCACGGGAACCACCGGCGGAGGGGTGCCGAAGGCGACGGTGGCAGTCTGGGAGACAACCAGGTTGAAGTCGCTGGTGTCAACGGCTTCGTAGGTGACGTACTCGTTGGTGGTGTCAGTGACAGAGAAGGCGGCAACGCCACTGGCGTTGGTGACCACCGACGGCGTTCCGATCACCGAATGTCCGTCCCCCTGATCGAGGCTCACGGAGTCACCGTCGACCGGATTGCCGAAGTGATCCTTCAACGTCACCGTCACCGTGGAGGTAGTGGTGCCGTCAGCCGCCACCGCAGTGGGACTAGCAGCCACTGTGGATTGCAGGCCATCGGTGGTGCCGGCGGTGAAGGTTACCGTGGGGGTGCTCGTCAGGACCACCGATGCCGTCGTGTCGGTAACCGTGAGCGTGATGGTCTCGGCGACGGTGTCGCGAAGTTGGAACTCTGCTTGCCCGTTGCTTCCGAACGTCTCACCCGGGGTGGTGGCACCGGCCGCTGTGTCGGGAATGATGGCCACCTTGAGATCGGGGGTGGACGGGTTGGCCACGGTGGCCGCGGTGATGCCGACCACGTCACCGACCACCGGCTGGTTGGCCGTGTTCTTGATGTCGACGAACACGTTGAAGGCGGTGGTCCCGTCGGCCGGTGCGGTGGGGGGGCTGAAGGTGACGGTGGACAGCGAAGCCGAGACGGTCGGGGCCGTGGGTGCCACGAAGCTGATGGCCACCGACCCGATGGCCAAGTTCGAGTCGGTGACATCGACCGCGGCAAACGTGACCTGCTCCACGGTGGCGTCGGTGACGGCGAAACTGGCCTGGCCTTGGGCGTTGGTGGTCTGGTCGGTAGTCGGGCTGACCTGGCCACCGTTGGTGCCGGTGTCGGTCAGGGAGACACTTTTGCCGGCCACGGGGAAGGTCCCACCGGCAGTCCGCAGCGTCACCACGATGGTGGTGCCCCCGCCGGTGCCGGTGGGAGGTGATGTCGCTCCCGGGGTAACCGTCGAATCGGCGGCTGAGACCACCAGGGTGCCGAAGGTGACCGTGGCCGTTGGGGTGATCTTCACCCCGCCGGCGGTGGCCGAATACACCGCCGTCTCCACCGAGGTGTCGGTCACGGTGAATTTGACCTGCCCGTTGACGTCGGTGACCTGGGCCGTGGAGGGGGTGATGACCGAATGGGTGCCCGATCCTTGAGCCAGGGACACGGAGATGCCCTGCATCGGCTGGGGGCTCGCTCCCTGGTCGCGCACGGTGACCGTGATGGTCGACGTCGAGGCCCCGTCTGAGGGTTCGCTGGTCGACGAGGGTGACACCGCCGAGTTGGCCGCCGAGACCGCGGGTGCTTGGAACGTCACCGCGGCCGTCTGGGTAACGGTGACGCCTCCGCTGGCCGCGGTGTAGGTCACTTTCTCGGCGGTGGTGTCCTTCACCGTGAAGGCGATCTGTCCCGAGGAGTCGGTGGTCGAAGCCGACGAGACCACCGTCGAGTGAGTTCCGGGGTTCCCCGTCAGCGTCACGTTGGCCCCGGTGATCGGGACGGTGGCGGACTGGCTGTTCACCCCCTTTACGGTCACGGTGACGATCGAGGAGTCGGTGCCGTTGGCCACTGCAGTGGCCGACGAAGCCGACACCGAGGACAGTGAAGCTGATGGCGTGGTGGCGGCCGCGGCCAGGCTGCCGTCACCCGGGTTGGCCCCGTTGTCGCCCGTCGAGGGGGCGACCCCGAAGGGCTGGGAGAAGAGATGGGGGGCGGTGAAGTCGTTGAAGTTGTCGAACATCCCCACCACGCACTCGGTGGCCGCAGTGTCGCCACAGGTGATGGTGCTGGGCGAGAGATTGGGATCGGGCAGGATGTAGAGCTGGTAGTTGGTGTAGGTGAACGAGCCGTCGGCCGCCGGGTTGATGGAGTCACCCGATTGGGTGTTCCCCGGGTCGCACTGCGAGGGGAGGGTCGGCAGAACACCGTTGGGAGCGGCGCACTCGACCAGGGTCACGTTGGCTCCGGTGGGGAGTCCGCTGCCGGAGGGGGCGGAGACCTGCACGGTCTGACCACTGGAGAACGGCGCACCGGATGTCACGGTGCCGATCGGGGCCACGCTGCCTGTGGCGGCACCAGCCGTGCCCACCAGGCCGATGGTCACGCCGGCGATCACGATCGCCAGGACCGCCATCATTCGCACCATGGTGCGACCGTGGCGGGCCTGGTGTGAAGCCTTCGGAGAGCCGCTTGTGCGTCTCGTCATCACTGCAGGTGCACCTGTGGCTTGCGCCTTCCATTGGTTGTTCGGCTTCGTCATCGTGCGTCTGTCTCGTCCGCCGGCCTGTGGTCCGGCTTCTTCATCACTTCAGGGTTCGCTGGGGGTTCGTGTACTAGTTGGCTCCTTCCCCCTCAGGACCCCCAAAACCCGGGGAGGCCGACGATCACTCGTCGGTCCCCCCGGGCCTGGGGACATACACCCGGTTCCGTCAGCGACGGGACCGGTCACTGCGCACCGGGATCAGGTGCTGGCACTGGCCACCGAGGTGACGGCAGGCTGGCCGTTACCCGCCGTGCTGGTGCCATTGAGGCCCGAGGCACACGAGGTGTTGGTGCCACCGCCCGACACGTTGTCCGGAGGGGTATTGCCCCCTGAGGCCACGCTGGAGGCGTCGGTGAGGCGGATGAACCCGAAGGACCCGATGATGCTGGTCAGCTCGGTGTCGAAGTTGACGCCCGTCGAGTTGTCCTTTTGCTTCTGAATGCCCGACTGCGAGTCACACACCCAGTTCAAGAACCCGCCCGTCGATCCCCTGACCGTGCCCGTGTTGTAGATGTTGAACAGGGTCCGGGCTGTCGGGTAGGTGTTGTTGAGGACAACCGGGGAGGTCGGCGACTTGCCGTTCTCGGTGATCTTGGTGGCTGAGAACTTCGTGCCGCTGATCACTGCCGAGTTGGCGAAGGGATTCGAGGTGTAGACACCGTTCGACTCGTAGTAGAGGGTCGAGGCAACTTCCACGGCCTGGTCACCCGGGTCTGAAGGCCAGTCGGCGACGGCGTAGTCGGCGATCTGGGAGGTGTTGTTCTCCAGTGCGATGTGCTGGCCGGCGTTGTCACCGGTGGCAGTAGCCGGGTTGGGGTCGCTGGCGGCATCCTTGTCGGCGTTCGAGGCGCATCCGTTGCCGCTGGTACCGCTGGACACACCGCTGTCGGAGAAGCTCTGCCAGGTCGATTCGGTACCCGACGACGAGTTGACGCCCATGATCCGAACCTGGACTCCGATCTTGCCGCCCGAGCCGACCGGCTGGGTCGTACCGGTGGCCAGCTTGAGCTGGTCGGTGCCACTGCCGGTGGCCGCCTGGGACAGCGTCAGCGTGGTGCCGCTGGCCGTCGCCGTCGTGCCACTGGCGATGTTGCCCGAGGTCGTCAGGTCACTGACCGGGAAGCTGCCGGTCAGGCCGGCCGGAAGCGCGAACGACAGCGTGGCTGTCGTCGTGCCGTTCAGCGTGACGTTCGGGAGCACCAGGTTGGGCCCGAGGTTGGTCAGCTGGCCCCAGTCGGTGATCTCCGATGAGTCGGTCGCGCACCACAGACGGTAGGCGGTTGTGCCGGTGGCGCCGCCGTTGTCGTTGTTGGCGATGTTGCTGAAGGCCGTGCCCGTGTAGGGACCGCCGGCCGGGTCGCCCGGCAACCAACCGAGGTCGAGGTCACCGATCACGCCGCCGTTGACGGCGGCGTAGGGGCTACCCGAAGCGGGGGTTCCGAACGAGTTCGGGTTGATCTGGAAGGCCACGGCCGGGACGCTGTCCTTGGCGTAGCCCGTGCCGACCTCCGTGCAGCCGGACGGCAGCGAACCCACCGGCTTGGAGGAGCGGGCGAAGTCGACCGGAAGCGGCGAGTTGAGGTCGGACGAGCCACACAGCTGGGCCTGACCGGCGCCAGAGCCGACATCGTCCACACCTTCGGTCACCTCGGTGCGGTTCCAGTTGTCCGCCGTGTCAGTCGTTGAGACATTGGCGTTGGACAGGCAGTAGGCCTCGGCCGGAGCCGGGCTGATGACGGTGTTGGTCACGCCACTGAACAGCGCAGGGCCGCCACCGGCGTTGAGCGAGCAGCCGTAGAGCCCGGCCGAGGTGTAGAGATCACCGATCTTCTGCATCATGTAGAAGGTGGTGTCCGAACCGGTGTTGCGAATGCCGTTGACAACGCCGTTGTTGAAACTCGGGTATCCGGTGGACGGGTCGGCGGGGACGGCCGAGGCAACGCCCGCCCCCAGACCCAGTGTGGCGATCAGGGCGGTGACCCCGACCGTTCCGGCGACCGTCAGACGGCGCCTCAGTGTGCTTGGTCTCATGGGTTCTTGGTATCTCCTTGGATGGTGACGTTCGGTGTGGGGACGATGGTTGACGGGCTTGGACGGGCCGCTCAGGCAGCGACCGAGCGGCGGGACCGGCGGCGCCGGATGGCTAACCCACCGGCGAAGAGGCCGGCGGCAGCCAGAGGCAGCCCTATGGCCAGCGGGATCTCAGGGGTGCCGTCACCGGGGTTTGCTCCGCTGTCGCCGGCGGACGGCGAGATCAGGAACGGCGCCGAGAAGATGTGCGGGGCGGTGAAGTCGTCGTAACTGTCAAACATTCCCACCACACACTCGGTGGCGACGGTGTTGCCACAGGTGATGGCGCTCGGCGAGAGACCGGGATCCGGGAGGGCGTACAGCTGGTACTGGCTGTAGGTGAACGAGCCGTCGGCCGCCGGGTTGATGGAGTCACCCGATTGGGTGTTCCCCGGGTCGCACTGCGAGGGGAGGGTCGGCAGCACACCGTTGGGAGCGGCGCACTCGACCAGGGTCACGTTGGCGCCGGTGGGGAGTCCGCTGCCGGACGGGGCCGTGACCTTGACGGTCTGGCCGCTTGAGTAGGGGGTTCCCGCGGCGACCGTGCCGATGGGGGCCACGGTGCCGCTAGCGGCGCCGGCCGCTCCGGCGAAGAGCAGCAGGCCGCCGACGGAGGCGGCTGCGCCAATACCCGCCTTCCTGGCGAGGTGTCGAATCTTCATCTAGTACTCCTTTGAGACTGCAGTGTGACGAGTGGGCTGGGGAAAAGGTGTGGTGGCTTAGTGGTATCTATCCGGTGAATGTGGGTGCGCCGGCAGTTGGCAATCTCACATGGAAGGGGGGGTACGTCAACTCAAATTCCCAGGTGACACACAGAAATAACCTTGCGATTACCCCTGCTTGACCCAGCCGTCACGGCGGCTCCCCCCGTTGCCTTCCCGGACACCTGAACGCCCTCCGAGAGGGGGGCCAATTCGCCACCGCTCTCCGTATGCGAGAGAACACGCCCCGCGTTCTATGCCCGGTTTCGCCCCGGCCACGGACCCGCATCAACGCGCATTTCGGCCGGTGGATCTGCACCTATGGCTCATCGTCGCCCCGTAGAGCCTCGACGTGTTGATCGAGCAGGCACCGACGAGCCCCGCATCCCGCTCCAACAGGATTGCCTTCCTTCCATGGAGGAGACGACATTGGAGGTGACCGCTTCCCGTGATGCGAAAAATGTCACCATTCGTTCATTCAAAGTTGACATGCTGGCCATCTATTCAGCGGGTTAGCGGATGACACATCCCCTATTTAGGGGTGAGATTTATGTCTAATTTGAGCCTGGTGCGGCGAACTCATGTCATGTGATGGATTGCCACGTGCGCCAAAAGTCGGACCCCCATTGAGCAGGTCTTGTCACTCTTGTTTCATCTGGAATTGACAGAACGGACACCTGGCTCGGTCATACTCCTCACGCAGGCGCTCCCTGGCCCGGATCGGTCGGACGACCATCGAGGGGTGGGCAACGGGACGCAATCGGGTGCAACTACCAGCTGGCGGGAAGGTGACGTCGTATGAACAGACCGGTAACGGTGCGACATCGAGACGCGGGTCGCTTCGGGCTTCGCCGGTGGGGGCGGGTCGGCACGATAGTGATCATCGGGACGCTGGGGCTCTTTGGTCCAACCCTGGTGGCTTCGGCCACTCCCCCGCCGCCGCTGGTCTCCCTCGCCACCACCGGGCCGGACAGTCCGTTTACGACGGGCGAAGTCGTCGAGGTCACGGCTCCCGCTAACTCCGTGTTGAAGCCCAAGCGTGAACTCTTCATCGAGGAGTGCACGGCATCGTTCACTCGCCCGAAGCCCCACCGAGATCAGTGTGACCGCCGCACCGTCCAGCCCGATCTCATCCGGGCCGCGGCCGACGGTTCATTCACCTACGCCGACTACGTCCTCTACGCCCTACCGGACAAAACCACGTTGCGCGAGACGAAGCACCACCGTCCCGTCTGCGACCTCACCCACGCCTGCGTCCTGGTCGTGGGCTACGACCTCGACGACCCCGGGCACCGCATCTGGTCAGCGCCGTTTCTGGTGAGCCCGACGGGTGGCGCCATCGGGGTGGGTCCGGGCAATGGCACCCCCGAGGTGCCTTTTGCACTGGCACTCCCCGTGTTGGTGGTGGCCATCATCGGAGGCACACTCCTCGTCCGGCGCCGGCGGTCCGCTGCAGCCTAGGAATCGGCCGTCGAGCGATCAGACCAGACCCGGTGGCACCGGCCCGTGAGTCGACGGTAGCCCTCGGGAGGACTCCCAGAGTCACGGTAGGGTGCAGGCATGTTCCGTTGGCTGAGGCGTCTGGCTCTGCTGGCCCTGATCGGGGTGGTCGTTCGTCGGCTGGTAGGTGGCTGGAGCCCGAACGGCACCCGGAACGATCAGCCCCCCACCATCGGTGGCGACACCTGGCCGCCCGTTCCGGTCAACCCGTCCCGGGAACCCTGAGACCCCCACTTCAGTCGCTCCGCCCAACGTTCCTCCAATAGGCCCGCTCCTTGGCTTCACGGACCATGAACACGACCGTGATCACCAGGGCCACTGCCGCCGCTGGGGCGAGGAGCCACCGGTGAGTCGGGTCTCCCCAGGCGCAGAAGGCCAGGAGAACGGTCAGGCCAACCAGCCAGCGGGAGACCCGTACCGGCCCCCACCGGGCGCCGGTACGCATGATCCCCCGACCTACCCGGTTGGCATACAGACCCTGCCAGCCACCCCCACCGTCGTATCGGGACTCGTTCCCTTGCGGAACGGCGAGATCGTTCGAAGAGAACAGCTGCTGCCTCCCAAGTTCTTCGGACGTCGCCCCTACCCAGTCACGTGCGACCGCGGCATCGGGATCAGGGGTGTCCGTCGGCACGGCATGGCTGGTCCACTCACTGCCGTCGAACCACCGCTGAGATCCAGATCGGTAGGGATCGGGGTACCACCCGGGTGGAGGCAGGGTTGAGTCCGTCGGCACCGTCCTTGTCTACCCGCTGCTCGCCTCGGCAAGAAAGGGCCGACCGAATGTCGTCCGACCCCCGTCAGGCCTGGCGGTGGCTCCACTGGGAGACGTGGGTGCACTCCCCCACCTGGATCGAGTATTCGACGTAGAACTCGTCTCGCCCCTGCCGCTGCGCCTGTCGGTGGCGCTGGTCGTTGCGCCACACCTGATGCGATTCGGGAGACGCAAAGGTCACCAAGGACACGTGTTCACCGTCGTCGGCCGTGAAGGTCTTGAAGTCCACAAACCCGGGGACCGAGCGGGCTGCTGCCTGCATGGCTTCGGACAGGGCTCGGTAGGTCGATTCAGACCCGTCCCGGCGTCTCGACCGGAACACGGTCAGTACCTGACCTTCGGAAAAGGGCTTGCTCGTCGGCGCGTCCGCCACGCTGGTGGTCCTCCTCGGGTGACTGTGGTCCGGTCCTGGCGTTACCTAGGACTGAACGGTGTGGACATCACTGATACCCGCAGCTGCTCGCAGCCGTGACAGGGCGTCGTCGGGAACCTGCTGGTCGGTCGAGAGCACCATGAGGGCGGTGTTGCCCGAGGCAGAGGGTCCTACGGCCATCGAGGAGATGGACACCTGTGCCTCTCCGAGAATGGTGCCCACCACACCGATCATCCCCGCTCGGTCGTCGTTGCGAACCACCACCATGTGGGGCGCGGGCGGCACTTCGACCGTGTGGTCGTCCATCATGACCAGCCGAGGCTCGGTGCGGGGCCCGGTCAGCGTTCCAGCCACGGCGTGGTCTCCGCTGCGCAGCGTGATCAGGTTGACATAGTCGTGGGCGGTGACGGTCGAGGTCTCCCGCACCTCGAGGCCGCGCTCGGCGGCCAACTGCGGCGCGTTGACGTAGCTGACCGGCTCCTCGGTGGCCGCAGCGAACAGCCCCTTCAGGATCGAGAGGGTGAGGATTCCGGTCCCGGCGCCGGCCAATCCGCCCTGGTATTCGATCTCGAGGGTGGCGGGAAGACCGTCGTTGAGGCAGGACAGGATCTTGCCCAGCTGCTCGGCCAGACCCATGAACGGTCGGACGGTCTCGGAGACGTCGGTGGCCGCCACATTGACGGCAAAGGGAACGAAGTCCCCGTTCAGGGCCAAGATGACCTGCTCGGCAATGGTGACCCCCGCTTTGTCCTGGGCCTCGGCCGTCGAGGCGCCGAGGTGCGGAGCGACCACCACCGACGACAGCTCGAACAGCGGCGACTCGGTGGTGGGCTCCTTGGCGAAGACGTCGAGCCCCGCGCCCTGCACCTGCCCGACCGGATGGCCTCGGCCAGCGCCTCCTCGTCCACGATGCCCCCACGGGCCGTGTTGATGATGCGGAGGCCGGGCTTCGACTTGGCCAACAGGTCCTTCCCGATGAGTCCGAGGGTCTCGGCGTTCTTGGGCAGGTGGACGGTGACGAAGTCAGCGGTGGCCATGAGCTCCTCCAGCCCCATCAGCTCCACGCCCATGTGCTTGGCCCGGTCAGCCGAGACGAAGGGGTCGTAAGCCACCAGCCGCATACCGAAGGCCAAGGCCCGTTGGGCCACGAGTGCGCCGACCCGGCCGAGGCCGACCACGCCGAGCGTCTTGCCGTGAAGCTCCACGCCCTCCCACTTGGAACGCTCCCACTTCCCCGCCACCAGGGCGGCGTGGGCCTGCGGGATGTTCCGTGCCTGCGCCAGCAGCAGGGCCATGGCCTGCTCGGCGGCCGAGAGGATGTTGGACTGGGGGGCGTTGACCACCATCACCCCGCGTTCGGTCGCGGCGGCTACGTCGACGTTGTCAAGACCGATGCCGGCCCGGCCGACCACGATGAGATCGGCGCCCGCCGCCAGCACCTCAGCGGTCACGGTGGTGGCCGAGCGGATGATGAGGGCCTGAGCGCCGACGATGGCGGTGACCAGCTCCTCGGGGGACAGACCGAGCTGGACGTCGACCTCGTGACCGGCAGCGGCCATCAAATCGAGGCCAGGTTGAGCCAACTTCTCGGTGACGAGCACCCTACCCATGGGGTTCCTTTCGCTGGAAGTACTTCTCAGAGCCCGGGGCGGATCCGGGCCTCATTTCGCCTCGCCGAACAACTTGGCCAGGCGGGAGACCCCTTCGATCAGGTCGTCGTCGCCCAGCGCGTAGGACATGCGGAAGTATCCCGGTGCACCGAACGCCTCGCCGGGCACCACAGCCACCTTGGCCTCGTCGATGGCCAGCTCGGCCAGCTCGGTGCTGGACTGCGCAGTCCGTCCCCTGATCTCGCGCCCGTAGAGACCGTCCACCGATGGGAAGGCGTAGAAGGCCCCCTCGGGCAGAACGCACGTCACGCCGTCGATCTCGTTGAGCATGGCGTGGATGGTCAGCCGCCTGCGGTCGAAGGCAGCCCGCATCATGGCCACCGCCTCGAGGTCGCCGGCCACCGCGGCCAGGGCCGCCCGCTGGGACACGTTGGCCACGTTCGAGGTCTCATGGGACTGCAGGTTGGTGGCTGCGGTCACCACGTCGGTGGGCCCGATCATCCAGCCCACTCGCCAGCCGGTCATGGCGTAGGTTTTGGCCACTCCGTTGACCACGATGCAGTGATCGGCCAGCTCAGGAACCAGAACCGGCATCGAGTGGTGCTCAGCCCCCCCGTAGACCAGGTGCTCGTAGATCTCATCGGTCAGGACCCACAGGCCGCGCTCGACCGCCCACTGGCCGATGGCCTCGATCTCCGCTTTGGGATAGACCGCGCCGGTCGGGTTCGATGGGGAGACGAACAACAACACCTTGGTCCGTGGGGTGTACGCCGCCTCCAGCTGGTCGAGGGTGACCCGGAAGCCGCTGGCGGCATCGGTGGCGATGACGACGGGGATCCCACCGGCCAGGGCGATGACCTCCGGGTAGGTGGTCCAGTACGGAGCGAGCACGAGGACCTCGTCGCCCGGGTCGCATAAGACGGCGAACGAGTTGGCAATCGCCTGCTTTCCGCCGTTGGTCACGAGGATCTGAGAGGCCGTGACCTCGAGACCCGAGTCACGCCGGGTCTTGGCGACCAGAGCCTCACGGAGCTCGGGAAGCCCGGCTGTGGGCGTGTATTTATGCGTTCTCGGGTCCCGGCAGGCCACCTCGGCGGCCGCCACGATGTGCTCAGGTGTGGGGAAGTCGGGCTCGCCGGCTCCGAAGCCGATGACGCTCTCCCCCTGGGCCTGGAGCGCCTTTGCCTTGGCGTCGACGGCCAGGGTGGCAGAGGGGGAGACGGCGGCGATCCGCTTGGAGATTCGCTGCCCGGTCATCGTGCCGCCGCCCCAGGGCGGGGAGTCCGGGCAGGGCCGGTTTCGGTGTGGATGGCCATGGTGCCATGATTCCATACGTGACTGACACCCCTGACATCACCATCCCTAAGAACCTTCTGCCTGGCGACGGGCGGTTCGGGTCGGGGCCCTCCAAGGTGCGGCCCGAGGCGGTGGCGGCACTATCCGAGGCGGCCGATCGCTTCCTTGGGACCAGCCACCGCCAGAAGACGGTCAAGTCCGTGGTGGGCAGCCTTCGTGAGGGCTTGGCTCAGCTGTTCTCCCTCCCCGAGGGCTACGAGGTGGTGCTGGGTAATGGCGGAACCACCTGCTTCTGGGATGCGGCCACCTTCGGACTGATCGACCGTAAGAGCCAGCATCTGACCTTCGGGGAGTTCTCGTCTAAGTTCGCCACTGCGGCCAAAGAAGCCCCCCACCTCGACGATCCGGAGATCATCACGTCCGAGGTGGGCACCCACCCGACAGCGGTGGCCCGTGAGGACATCGACCTCTACGCCCTCACGCACAACGAAACGTCCACCGGCGTGATGATGACCATCGCCCGGCCCGAGGGCGCAGCCGATCCCGCCAAGGGAGGGGGTCTGGTGGCCGTGGACGCCACCTCGGGCGCAGGGGGCCTCCCGGTCGATCCGGCCCAGTTCGACGCCTATTACTTCGCACCCCAGAAGTGCTTCGGGTCGGACGGCGGATTGTGGGTCGCCCTCCTCTCCCCGGCGGCCCAGAATCGGATCGCGGCGATCGCGGCCACCAAACGGTGGGTCCCGGCCTCCATGGACCTCACCATTGCTCTCGACAACTCGAAGCTCGACCAGACCTACAACACGCCCGCGTTGGCGACGTTGTTCCTCTTCGACAACCAGGTCAGCTGGTTCAATGAAAGCGGAGGAATGGCCTTCTCGGCCGGACGGTGCGACAAGTCGGCCGAGACCCTCTACACCTGGGCCGAGAACTCCGACTTCGCCACCCCGTTCGTCTCCCGGGAGCAGGATCGCAGCCACGTCGTCGGCACCATCGACTTCGACGATTCGATCGATGCAGCCGTCGTGGCGGCAGTATTGCGGAAGAACGGTATCGTCGACACCGAGCCCTACCGAAAGCTCGGCCGGAACCAGCTGCGCATCGCCATGTTCCCGGCCATCGACCCCGAGGACGTGGCCTCGCTCTGTGCCTCCATCAACTACGTGGTGGGCGCCCTCAGCTGACCCGTCTGGACCGACCCGCCACGGCGCCGTGGCCTCAGCTGAGTGAGCGCCGGCTGGTCCCGGCTACGTGGTGACGTCGGCTGGAGGTCGGTCGTCCGATCGCCGACGGCGTCGGGCAACGAGGGCGGTCGCCCCGATGACCCCGCCACCGACAACCGGCAACAACAGGGTGTTTGGGACCTCAGGTGTTCCGGTGCCCGGACCGATCGGCGCCCAGGTGGGCGCCTGGTCAGTGGCGAAGTTGGGTGTCAGATCGACGAGAGCCCCCGTCTGGGCCACTCCACCCGAGAAGGGAACCGAGTACCCCGTGAACACGTCCTGGGTAGTGCCGGCATCCTGTGGGCTGGCCAGTTGGTCGAAGGCGATCTGCGTTCCGTCGGGCGAGAAGACCGGATTCTCCACCGCCACTTTGGTGCCGGTGGCCACTTGCACCGAGTCCTTGGACGTGGCGCACTCCTGCACCCCGTTGGGCTGGGGCGGGCTTCCTGTCAACTGCTGGAAGACCGGTTTCACCGGAGAGCCGGCCTGGTCGCTCATCGTGTAGAGCTGCGTGCCGACGCAAGGTCCGTTCACGGCGTTCGGCGTCGGTCGATCGGACTGGAACACGATGACCTGCACGCCGCTCCCGTCAAGCGTGGGGGCGAAGTCCGGCTTGGAGTCGTTTGAGTTCTGATCGCCGTCTGCCGCCGACAGGTTGATCAGCGCCTGGGTGCTGAAGTTGTAGGTGTAGATCTGGCTCTTGCCGCTGCCCAGCGTGCGCACGAAGGCGATCTCGTTGGGGTTGGAGGGGTCGTAGACCGGCTGGGTATCGCTGAACGTCTGGGTCTGAGACGGGGAAAACACCGGGGCGACCGAACCCGGCGTGTTGAGATCCTCGGTGTAGAGCTCGGGTTGACCACCGCCCCTGGTGCTCTGGAAGATGATCCGATTCTGACCCCCGGGTCCCGCCGGAGCCCACGAGGGGTAGTCGTCACTGGCGCCGCTCGGAAGGTTCTGCGACACATCTGTCGGGGTGCCCGAGGCGCTGCCATCGGTGGAGAGCGGCATGGTGAATAGGGCAAAGTCCACGCCGTCGTTTCGATTGCTGGCGAAGATCACCTCGCTGCCGTCGGGCGATACGAAGGGGTGTTGGTCAGTACTTCCCGTGCAGTCGAGTTGGGGGACGCTGAACGGCGAGACGGTCAGCTTCACGAAGAGCTCGCTGGTGCTGCCGTACTGGCAGCCGGGCGCCGTAGCCCCTCGTGTGCTCTGGAACACGATGGCACCGTTGACGCCAGGGAACGCCGCGCCGGCCACGCCCGAGAGTAGGACTAGTGCGCCCGCCGAAGCAGCTCCAGCCGCCACTACCCGACGGAAGAAGTTCCACTTCGAGCAGTACATCCCTGGGAGTATCACCGACGGCGGTCGCATTGAACACTCTCATTGCCTGACAGGAAGATGAACATTGCGGCACGGAATCGCCGGACTTCACATCGATGTCACAAGGACAACCCCATCGGCACTGATACCGTCGGATCGACCACGCAGCGTGGTACCGGATCCCACCAGACCACCTCACCCGCGGGCGGGAACGGGAAGAGATTCCGGGCGCGACACGCCACTGGTAGAGCGAACCTTCGACCATCAGATTCCCGATGTGACGGTCCGCACTCGCCGGCGCCCGGCCCTAGGGACGTCTGGATCTACGGTTGGGCGCTAGCCGTCTGCCGGTCGGAAGTCTTCCGTTCGGAGGACTTCCGAGCCACCGCCTCAGCGATGAGCCGCACCAACTCCTCGGCGGCGTCAAGCCCGACGATGGGTCGCAGCCACAGCGTGAGATCGATAGGTGACAGGTCCGGCCGAGGTGAGATGGCGGTCTTTCTAAGTTCGCCGGAGTCGTCGAACACTCCGATCCACCATGCGGGAACAAGCATGTCGTCCGATCCATAGAACCGCAGGTCAAACACCTCGGATCCCAGTTCGACGGTTGCTCCCAACTGCGCTGCTCCAGAGGGCACGGCCACGAAGAGTGACGATACCGGTGTGAAACTTCCGAGCGCCAATGACGTTACTTTGCGTGTTTGGAATTTCACTGTACGAGAGGCGAAGGGCCCTCGGCACTTATCGGCGGCCGCCTCTCGAACTGCAATTCGCCGGTAACTCAGAAGGTGGATTCATCGACGGCGATCGACGCGATGTCGTTCAGCTTTTTCGGATCGAACTCCTGCAACTCGGCTTCGTCCGCCCGAACCAAGTCACTCCCATCAGCAGATGGGTTGGGACGCCACGGTTCCATGTCGCCCGAGATGGTCCCCTCAGGTGGCGGGTCTTGGGACTCCACCCCACCGTCACGGACGAGAGCGGTAGGAGTTCCCGCGGATATCCAGCGTGCTTCGTGGCGACGGTACGGATCGACGTACCAGCCCTCTTCGTTCATTGTGCCTCCTGTGATTGATGAGTTGATCGTCGTCGAACAATCGCAGCCCCACCGATGACTCCGACTGCCACGACCCGGTAGGACGAGCGCAACCGGGACCCCAAAGGCGTGCCATCACGGGTTGGCAGGGATCGAGACCTCGATGACCTGCCTGCTCGAGAAGGGTGTCCTCGCGCCATGAGCTCCGATCGCCAGGGCCGAGTCACGCACCTGACTACCCGAGGGGCCGGCGCTCTCGGCCCCAACAGGTCCACCCAGGGAGAGCGCTATCGGGCAACTCACGATGAGCACCGGCCCCAGCACCGTGGTTCGGACGGCGCCAGTCAATCTGGTCTCACACGTCGTGCTGGTCGACACCTAGAGGAACGCTGTGCTCAGAGACTTCCTCGCTTCTCAACGGTACCGGTCTATGGATAGTGATCACCGGCTCAGTGTTGTCCGACGAGGTAATCCTCAGTTCACGAACTGATGAATGTTTGGCAACACGACCCACCCAGTACCGGCCCGGTGTGCCGCGGCCGGCATGCGACTGACGAACATGGGGGGGTGATCCCTGCTCAGTGAACGTCGGACGACCGCAACGTGAATACTGCGATACGGACGTTCCGACCAGTGCCTGGGCTGTAGTCATGGCGCCACAACGCGTACACGTCGCGGTGGTCCAGTGATGGCCACGACCGTATATTCCATCGCGTCGGCGGGATCGATCGACAGTTACGAGGGGTAACCAGTGAGACGAAACAGATCTGATGGGGTATGGCGCAAGGGAGTCATGGTTCTTGCCACCTGCCTCCTGGTCCTGGGCGTCAGTTATGGCGTTGCTGCCGGAGTGGCCGGTCCGGGACTGATAATGCAGCCCGGCGAGACCGACCACGTCAGCTGCGGTGGCAAGTGGCTAGCCGTATCCCACCGCACGAGATCGGGATTGGACGTGAAGTGCATCGGTACTCGCGGCACGGGCGGTCCTTCGTCAGGAACAACCGTCACCTCCTCGCCACCTTCGACAGAAGGCGACACACCGGGAACCACGCTGCCCCCCTCGACTGGTGGCCAGGCTCCTACGACCACGGACCCCTCCACCGGAGCGCCACCCTCGGGTAACACACCACCGACAACGACGGGTGCTTCGTGGTGGGTTCCACCGCTCGGCAGCCAGCCCTGGCAGTGGGAGCTCGACCACCCGTTGGACCTGTCCAGTGCCAACGACATGGGCACCGGCGCAACGCTTCCTGATGGACAGCCTGCACCCAACCCGGTCGTCTATGACATCGACGGAGTTGAGAACCCGAAGTCGACGGTTACCGCGCTGCATACGCTAGGCGACCATGTCATCTGCTACATCGAAGTAGGTGCCGTCGGTAACTACGACACTGCCGCTGACGAGGGAATAGCGACGTCGTACTTCGACCAACTCCAGGCTGCCGGCGTGTTGGGCAATAAGGTGAACGGTTATCCCGAGTATTTCTTGAACATCACGAGTGCAGCCACGGTTTCCATCATCGAGTCGATGATCGACCAGCAGTGCGCGGCCAAAGGCTTTGACGCCGTGGAGACGGATCTGGACGAGACCTATACCGGTGGCGAGGGTTCCACCGGCTTTACCGTCACCAAGTCCGCTGAAGAGCAGTACATGACGACCCTGGCGAACTACATGCACGGTCTGGGGCTGGGTTGGATCATCAAGAATCCCGACGACACGGGGGACACCTACGCCTCAGACATGGAACCGCTGGCCGATGCGGTCCTTACTGAGCAGTGCAATCAGTACAGCACCTGTATCTATCTGGCCAGCTACGAAGGGCACAAGGCGATATTCAATGCCGAGTACGCCCCGGAAACCACGGCGGAGTTCTGCACGGCAGACAATGCGCTCGGGTTGAACGGAGCGCTCTTCAAGGTGGATCTCAATGGGGGCAGGAGTCCGTGTCAGTAGCAGTTTGAAGGTAGGTGAACACTATTGCCAAGCAGTGAGGGGGACGGCGTTCCTGGTCAACTCAGGTGGTGTGGTCGGGGTCACCTACGACTGGGCTGGCCGGTGTTGTCACCGGGTCCCCCCTGTGCCGGCCTCATCACCGAACAGCCGAGGTACGCAGCCCTTCCGGGCGGGTGACTCAGGCAGTGGCGGCCTGGTTTACATTCCTCAGCTTTGTGGGACGGTTGTTGCCAAGGTCACCGTCACGTCAGTCCGTGATTTCCGACCTCGGGATGGTTGACGGTAGCCACCTTGACGGTCCTCGTTCCGGGCATCTCCTGCACGCGGCTCGGACGAACGAGCGGGCGCCGATGTCATGTCAAGGTTGTGGGCACCGAGGCAGGGGCAGCCCGGAGACATCGTGCTACCTGGTGATCGCAGCAGATGCCTGGCCGGAGGATCCGTACAAGGTCCGGTCAATGATCGATGCCGGTTGCACGATGTCGCCGACCACTCGGTGCATCACATCGCACCCCCACGTGACACCCTTAGGCAGCACGCCGGCCTCTGCTCCGACGCCGAGTGGTAAGGAGCCATGCACCACCCACCGTCGCGGCGAGCAACGGCAGCAGAAGCACCACAGGTGCCTCCGGAGCTTCGCCCCCGTTCGGTGTTGACGGGTCGAGGGTGACCACCAGAATGTTCCGGTACAACGCGGGATCGTTGCCACCGATGGTGTAGAGATCGGAGGTGTTGGTCCCAAGCACGGTTCCGGCGGCAGCGATCGTCTTCGGGATCCGGTAGCCGGCGAACACCATGGTCAACGAGCCGTCCCCGTTCGCCACCACACTCGGCCCATAGGCCCGTCCCGAGTAGTAGGCCGAGATCCCGAGAGGCTGGCTCGGGTTCGCGTCCTGGGCCGACGATGCCGAGAACGTGTAGTCAGTACTGATCACCGAGACCGGTACCGACCAGTGCTCGCCGTCGGTGGATGTGGCTTCGTAGATCTGATTGAAGGCATCACTGTCTCCATCCACGGCCCATGCTCCAGACAGGAACAGTTCGTAGACCGGAGTGCCGCCCGAGTTGTCGGTGATGATGGAACCGGCCGAGCCAACCCAGCGCATCTCGGTCGCCAGAGCCGTGCCCTGGGCTCCGTACTGGTTGGGCCCACCGGGGGGATCCGCCTGGGTGCTCGGATCGTTGATGTCGTTGTAGTTCGAACCCTCGGTCCCCTGGCCGCTGATCACGCCGCCGTTAGCCAGGCCAGCCGTCGAGAAGTTGA
Organism: uncultured Acidimicrobiaceae bacterium; assembly: GCA_963817985.1. Taxonomy (GTDB): domain Bacteria; phylum Actinomycetota; class Acidimicrobiia; order Acidimicrobiales; family RAAP-2; genus Bog-756. The sequence continues at coordinate 320,670 of CAWFQI010000022.1, forward strand.
TTCCGTCAGTGGTGTACGCCGCCCGCAGGACGGTCAGGTCTTCGTTGTTCTTGTACAGCTTGTCCTGATTGGTCGAGCCCTCACCCGTCTTGGCCAGCGTGCCGGGCGCCTCGAGTGCCGCCCCGGGTGCACCGATCTGGTCCTTGGCGCTGTAGGCATCACCACTGTCTGCGACCGGCACGGTGCATCCAGTCAGTGTGTCGATGAGCGGTGAGGCGTAACTCGAGACGGACGATCCGGCCGAACCCACCGTCAGCCCCGTGCAGGTGGCCTGAACTACCGTCGACTTAGTGTCATCGGCCACATCCACGGTCACCGGGCTCCCCACCGATGGACTCCCCAAAGTGGTTGTCGTGTTGCCGTTGGCGAAGAAGGAGATGGCACTGCCGGTCGAGGAGCTGTAGGTGCCGGCGGTGTTGGTAATTCCGGCCAGGAAGTAGTTGAGCAGCTTCTCGGTGTAGAGGATGACGGTCGACCCTGACGGTGCTCCCGGGTAGGCGGGGAGCACGCCCACGATCCCGTCCGGGGCCACCAGCCCACTGGTCTGTTGGGCGGAAGCAGGAACCACGGGGTCGGAGGTGACCGGCGCACCCACCGCAGCGGTGAGGGCTGACCCCTCGCCTCCGGTGGTGCAGTTTTCCAACTTGGTGGTCTGGTTGGCGTTGGACTGCACGCAGTAGACCGCCACCCCGTTCACGTACACCCGGTTGGGGGCGTTGTTGTTGAGCAACGTTGACGTGACGTTGTCCTCGAAGGTCACAGGAAGGCTGGCCAGACCTCCGGTGCCGATGGTGTTGTTCGGTCCCTTGGGAATGGTCTCTGCTGTGGTCACCGTCCCGATGACCTGTTCGATCAGATCGCCGCTGGCGACGGTCTCACCGCCGGCAGCCGCCGCCGTGCAACCGGTCAGTGTCGTGGCACCGACCCCCGTGCAGGTGATGACGGAACTAGCCGTGGGCACCGGTGTCTGGGTCAGATCGACATACGGCCCCGGCACCAGCTGCTCGGGCGAGTTGACCAGGCCGGTCTGATCGACCGACAGGGTTGCCGGGGTGCCTCCGGTCGTCGGCACCGAGGCACCGGCTGTGGCGAAGGCATCAGGATCGACGCCGACCTGCTCTTTACTGGGTAGTCCGGCCAGGGTGTCGGGGCCGCTCGAGGTCAGGGCGTGCACGATCATGCCCACCCCGTTGTTGTCGCCAGCCGGCCGCTGCAACGTATAGAGGTAGGTCGTCCCTCCGATGGTGAGGACGTTCGGATGGCCTTCACCATCGTCGTTGACGTCGCCCGACGGGCAGTAACCCTGGTCTTGCTCCAGCGCCTCTCCCTGGTACGTCCAGTCCTGACCGTTGTCGGTGGACGTGGCGACAACGATGGCCTCGTCCGCGTCCTTCGGGCGGTAGTCGAAGTAGCCGGTCAGATCCGTCGAGCCGGTGCGAACAATGTGAGGGAAGTAGGCGGGAGCGAGGGGCAGCGTCGTACCGGCGGGCTGCCGGGCCGGCGAACCTGTCGACTCGGCCAGCGTGTTACCCGATCCGCAGTAGCCATCCAGGGGCCCAGGCGTACCGACCACCCCACTGGGGTACGGAGCCACTCCGGCGCTGCCACTGCCCGAGCCGGGATACTCGGCGACGTTGGGCTCGGCTGGTGTTCCCGCCGTCGGTCCGCCGGGCAGGAAACTGGGAAGCAGGTCCGACTGGGGGTAGGTGGTGCCTTCAGGGTCCCCCTGGGCCTCGTTCCAGGGCGCGGCGGTCGATCCGTTGGTGATGGTGGCCAGAGACGGGGTGAGCGACGTGAAGTCGGCAGCCCCGGCCGGGCCGGTCATCAGGGTGGCCAGCGGTAGGACGGCGATGGTCACTGCGGTCATGAGGAGAAGCGTGCGGCGCATCGCGGGATCGTCCTTGGGTCAGGGGAACTGAGTGGGCATGCAGGGATCAGGTGTCGGGTCAGGAGGCAGGCCTGCGTCGACGGAAGGCCACATAGCCGGCCAGGCCGGCCACGGCGAGCAGGGGCAGGAGGACGATGAAGGGCGACTCGGGAAGGTTGTTACCTGTGCCGAGATTGACCGGAGCCAGGACGACTCCCTTCATGGCCTCACCCGTCGGGGCGGCCGCCAGGATGGTCGCCGCCGAAGTGAGCGTGCCCGTCGCCCCCGACGCATCGACCAACCCGACGAGATTGGCCTGGTTGGTGACGTAGAGATCCACCGTGGATCCATTGACGCTGGCGGCCAACCCGGTCACACCGGATACGGCGACCGATCCTGTCAGTACCCAGGTCGTGCCGTTGAAGACGAACTTCTCGACGGCACCGTTGCCCGTGTCGGCCACATAGAGGACATTGGGTGAGGAGGCCGAGCCCACTGTCACAAAGGCGAAGGCGGCCGGCTCGAACTTGCTGGGCGGCGTGGCGATGACCGCGGTGTCCGAAGGAGTGCCGCTGGTGGGGATGCCGGAGCCGACCTGTTCGATATTGGTGGTGGTCGACTCGTACAGTTGGCCTCCTTCGATGGCCACCTGGTGGATTCCGTCACTGTTGAGGCTCGTGGCACTGGTAGCTCCGTCCGGCGAGATAGCCAAGCCGTCGTCTCCCCCGGAGTAGAAGGGCGACGTGCCGCCCGTGGTGCCGGTGGCCGAACGGAAGTTGACACCGTTGGCCGTGAGGTTGGGCGGTGTGGTGTCCGAGGAGTTCTTGGTCAGTGCCGTCGACGTGTCGAGGGCGCCAGAGGACGACACGATCCCCACCGTGCGGGGGACACCTACGGTCGACGTCAGCTTGGCCACGGCCGTGTTGTCGTCGTAGCCGCCGACATAGATGTACTGGCCGTCGGCCGACAGTGAGATCTCGCCGTTGTAGGTGGCAGATCCACTGTCGACGAGTGCGTGAGACGTCGAGGTGTCGGTCGATGTTGTCGAGGGGAAGGAGTCGATGTAACCGCTAGGGGTCCCCGCGGTGCTGTAGTCCCACAGGGAAACCACCCCCGAGCTGCTGGAAGGGGCCGCTCCGGAGACACCGTTGTAGCCGCCCACGGTGCCCACCTGCTCGACGACAAGGTCGCCGGGTGTGAACCCGCTCGGGCCGGCGGTGGCGGGACCGGCCAAGCCGACGAGCGATCCCAGGGCGGCCACGACGACGAGGGCAAGGGTGGCGGTACGGCGGGAGCGTTGGTTCCGGGGCACGGGGCTCCAATCCTGGGAGGTTGTCCAACTCCCGCTGATGTCGATTTGATGACAGCGATGACGGTACGGAGTGCCGGTGAACCGTGGGTCACGAATCCTTGAACCCCCAGTGATCTCTTGGGGTCCTTCCGCGACGTCTTCGCGACGCTTTCGCGAACTCCTACGCCGAGGCCGCAGTTGGACACGTAGTGCGTTCGGAACCAACCATCGCCCCCCACTCCGTGGCCGGTGTCGTTAGTGGTGGTCGGTTCGGGAAAGGTCCGGTGCCGATGTTCGTTGGCGTTGATCGGTCACCGCGGCGATGGCGGTCGGATCGAGTCCCCGAGTCATCACTGGAATACAGAACCCACACCGGTTTCACGGCAGTGTCACCCAACTGCGCGCAACGTTCACCATCGCTGACCAACAGATCACTTTCTCGTAGAGCTCTTGTCACCGACGGCTTGTTAAGACGGTTCTTATGAAAATCCTCACCAAGACCACGCGTCGACGCCGCTTCGCGGCGATGGCCGGCGCCGTCGCCGTAGCCGCCTTGGCCATTGCCGTTCCCGTGCGGACCGCTTCGGCATCCAGCCCGGGGCCCGACACCGTCGCCAACCTCACACCCGGCTCGATCCAGCACGTGTGGCTGATCATTCTGGAGAACAAGTCCTACGACGAGACCTTCACCGGCCTCAATGCCAACTCCTACCTGTGGCAGACCTTGCCTTCAGAGGGTGTCCTGCTGAAGAACTACTACGGCACCGGCCATTCCAGCCAGGACAACTACATCGCCCTGGCCTCGGGCCAAGCTCCCCAAGAGGACGTCCAGGAAGACTGCAGCACTGTCGATTCACCGTTCGGCTCTAACGCCACCATCACCACCACGGGCTCGATCGGCTCGGACTCCCCGAACTGGAACTACGGCCAGGTGGTGTCCTCGCTCGGAGCCAACGCCCCGCTGGGCTCCACCCCGTCAACGACCAACGGCTGCACCTACCCGACCGATATCCCCACCCTCTTCGATCAGTTCAACGCAGCCGGAGTGAGCTGGAAGGGCTACGCCCAGGATCTCGGAGGAGCCCAACCCACCGGGTCACCCTCGTTCGTGACCGACAGCGTCCCCAACCGTGACGACGGCACCTGTGGCGCCCCGGGCACGGCGGCCAACAACCCGGTGTCCAACCCCACCTTTCTCAATGGGTCGGCCGGGTTCCCCTCCGACGTGAACAGCTACACGGCCGCGTCGCTGGTAGCCGGTACCGGGACGGCCAACGACCCCCAGTACTCCGACCAGTACGTGGCCAAGCACTTCCCGTTCCCGTGGTTCGCCTCCCTGACCGGAGGCGGGACGGGAAACCCCATGGGGACCCCGCTCACCGAGCCTTCCAGTGGCACCAACTGTGACAGCAACCACATCGCCAACCTGGATGACCCCAATCACGGTCTCATCCACGACCTGACGGCCAACACCGTGCCGCAGTTCAGCTGGATCACCCCGGACAACTGCAGTGACGCCCACGACACCACCTGCAAGGGGAACAATCTCTCGGGGGCCTTCGGCCTCAACATGGACGGCACCGTCAACCTGAACGACCCCATCTACGACCCAGCTGGGCTTCCCGCCGACGACCCCGAGGCCACCACGCCGAGGAACTTCACAGGCGGGCTCTACGCCTCGGACCTCTTCTTGGCCTACTACGTTCCCCTGATCGAGCAGTCGGCCGCCTACGCCCACGGACTCATCGACATCACCTTCGACGAGGGCGAGCCGTCGTTCACCTACTCGGGTAACAGCTTCAACAACGTGTTGACCAACTCCGGCACGGTGTCGGGCAACCCGTCCCTGCCGGCCGGCCAGGGGACCTCCTCCCCGCAGAGCACGGCCCCTGACGACGCGCCAACCTACGGAACGTCCGGCTCAACGGCCCCGGGTGCCAGCTCGATCTTCGGCGCCTACGGCGTGTCGGCCGACGCCGCCGGTGAGAACATCAACGGCACCAACGTGACCGATGAGCCTTACGGTCCGAACTCCACACTGGGGACCGACGGGTCGGGCCACCAGCTCTTCCCGGGTCCGGGCAACAACTCCTTCATCGACCGCCCCCCGGTGTGCACCAGCCTCAGTCCGCTCACACCGGCGGACTGCGTGCCCGGCATCGTGCGGGGAGGTTCGGGCACCAGTCCCGGTGCCCGAACCGACACGGTCACCGGAGGTGGCGGCTCGAGCACGATCGCCTATCCCGCTCCCGCCAGCGGCAATCCGGCGCTGGTCGGTGACGACACGGGCCGGGCCATCACCTCGATCACCATCAACGGGACGCCGGTGGTCTCCGGCACACCGGCCTTCACGACCGACTTCCCGAACGGCCTGTTCGTCGGCACGGTCTCGGACACCGGCGCCACCAACCCCTCCAACAGCGGCAGGCCCGACCGTGGCCGCATCGTTCGTGGCCATCGACGACGCCGGCAACCCGGTTCCCCTCAGCGGCACGGTGACCAAGGTGGTGCTCAGTGCCGAGGGTGATCCCAGCAACCTGCCCGCCGGGGACACCGCTGACCCCCTGTGGGACGCCACCGACGCAACCCCCGGTGGTGGCCGCACCGGAAGCGTGCTGATCAGCCCGTACATCACCCCGGGCACCTCGTCGACGACGAACTACAACCACTACAGCTGGCTGCGCACCATGGAGGACCTCTTCGACGTCTCGAGCTGCTCGGGCACGGTGACAGACGTGTCCCTCACCTTCCCGGCCGCCCGCACCGTGTGCGGTGGTCTCGACGGCCTGGGCCACATCGGATACGCCGCCCAGACGGGCCTCACCCCGTTCGGAGCCGACGTGTTCAGCTCGCCGAGCGGCAACGGCTTCAATCCGAACCCGGGACGGGCACACCCGAGGCACCCTGGGCGGTGGCCCTCCCTGCCCTGGGCATCCTGCTCATCGGTGGCTACCTGGTGATGCGTCGGCGCCGGAACGGGGCCACCACCTGATGGACGCGATCGTTGCCCCTGTCCCGAAGGGCCGGGCCACCGGGCCCGGCTCTTCGGGCGCCCGCCTCGTGGTGGTCGTCGTGGTCCTGACCATGCTGGCCGGCGTCCTGGGCTGGGGCATCGACGGCCTGGTGACCCGGCCTCACCTGAATCTGGCCGACCCGGCCTCATGGCTGCCCAAACAGCAGCTCGACCACCCCGTCGACCAGACCTTCGTGGGGACGATCGCCCGCCCAGCCCTCACTGTCGAGGGAGATTTCGTCGAGGTCAGGACTCCGACCTTCTCGGCCCTGGCCGTCGTCCGGGGACCGCTGGTTCCTGGCGAAGGCCTACCCGTGCAACAGAGCTACACGACGTGCACGTGGACCATCTCCCTCACCCACATCCACGGCACCGTACCGATCTCGGTGGCCGACTTCGACTCCATCGACCACTCCCAGACCGTCTACAAGCCCTATCTCGTCCCTGGACGGCCCGCCCCTCCCGCTTCGTTGCACACCGGGCAGCATCTGACACTCCTGATCCGCGCCGTCATGCCGGTGGGTGAGGGACTCATGCGTTGGGCCCCGGACGGAACCCACATCGTGGCCAAGTGGGACTACCAGGTCGAGAACGATTGACACCGATCGGCCGGGTCGGTCGGTCCCCTACCGGCGTCGCCCTCATCGTCCTCGTCATCCTGGTGGCCCTTGGCGCCACCGTCGGGCCCGGGCCGGCAGGCGCACTGACCTCGCCGACAACCCCCACCATGGGGGCCGGCTCACCGACGGCTCGCGGCGGGAAGGACCGTCTGGTTGCTCCCCGTACCACGCCCGTCCAGGACACCACCTACCTGACCGATGTGGCCAAGGCCGACACCGACTTGGCCGACTACGTACAGCAGCAGGGTGACACTGCCCTCAAGGCCATGCTGACCGACGGGTCCGCGTTCTGCGCCTTCTTGCGGAGGGGAGGAGGCATTGACAACGCCCTGCTCGCCGTGGCCATCGGGGCCCGGGACGTGGAGTCCCAGACCCACCTCCCCGCCAAGGTGGCCACGTTCAACACCATGGAGGCCGTGGCGTTGGTCGACCTGTGTCCCTCGGAGCAGAAACTCGTACCCGCCTCGGTACGGACCCGGGTCCGACGGCTCGGCAAGGCCCTCAGAACCCCACCGGCGTGACCGAACCCCTCAGCCTCCCGAGATGTCCTGGATCTTCTGCTTGCCGGCGGTGACGAAAGGCATCATGTCGCGCAGGTCCGCTCCCACCTTCTCGATGGGATGGTCGAAGCCGGCCTGGCGGAGGGCCTTGTAGTTGGGGCGCCCGTTGGCGTTCTCGGCCACCCACTCCTTGGCGAAGGTGCCATCCTGGATCTCGCCGAGAATGGCCTTCATCTCCTCGCGTACCGCATCGTTGATGACCCTCGGACCCCGGGTCAGGTCGCCGTACTCCGCGGTATCCGAGATGGAGAAGCGCATACCGCTGATGCCCTGCTCGTACATGAGGTCGACGATCAGCTTGAGCTCGTGGAGGCACTCGAAGTACGCCGACTCGGGCTGGTAGCCCGCATCGACCAACGTCTCGTACCCCGCCTGGACGAGGGCGGTCAGCCCGCCGCACAGGACCACCTGCTCACCGAACAGGTCGGTCTCGGTCTCCTCGTCGAAGGTCGTGTCGAGCACCCCGGCCCGGGTCGCCCCGATGGCATGGGCGTAGGACAGGGCAAGATCGTGGGCCTTACCCGACGGATCGGCCGAGACGGCCACGAGCGAGGGCACGCCGCCGCCCTCGGTGTACGTGCGCCGGACCAGGTGCCCGGGACCCTTCGGGGCCACCATGGCCACGTCGACGTCGGCCGGAGGGTTGATCAGACCGAATCGGATGTTGAAGCCGTGGGCAAAGAACAGTGCGTCGCCGGCCTTCAGGTTGGGAGCGATCTCCGCCTCGTACACGGCAGCCTGCTCGGTGTCGGGCAGGAGGACCATGATCACATCGGCCTCAGCGGTGGCATCGGCGACCGACAGCACCCGCAACCCCGCCTCTTCGGCCTTCTGCCTCGAGCTCGATCCCTCGCGCAGGGCGACGCGTACGTCCACCCCGCTCTCGGACAGGTTAAGGGCGTGGGCGTGGCCCTGCGACCCGTATCCGATCACCGCCACCTTCCGATTCCCGATGAGGCTCGGGTCGGCGTCCTTCTCGTAGTACAGCGTGGCCATCGTGTTCAACCTGCCTTTTCTGTGTGGTGTCCGTTCGGGGGCTCCGCCAGATGGAGGGACCCGTGTTCTCCGGACCGGTCCAGCTTAGGCAACGCCACGCGCCCGGTCCGCTGCATCTCCACGATCCCGTAGGTGCGGATGAGATCCTCGAAGTCGTCGAGTTTGGTCGGTGCCCCCTCGAGGGCCACCGTCAGCCGGTCGTGCCCGACGTCGACGATCTTGCCTTCGAACACCCCGACCAGCTGAATGATCTGTCCCCGGGTGTCGGGCCCGGCCTCGAGGGTGGCCATCAGCAGCTCGCGCTCGCGGGCGAGCGCAGGGTCCAGCTCGGTGATCGACACCACCGGAATGAGCTTGTCCAGCTGCTTCATGATCTGGTCGAGGGGAGCCGACTCCACGTCGACGACGATGGTGATCCGGCTGAAACGTTCGTTGTCCGAAGGGGCCACGGCCAGGCTGAAGATGTTGTAGCCACGCCGGGAGAACAGGCCGGCCACCCGGGCGAGCACGCCCGCCTTGTTCTCCACCAGGACGGTCAGGGTGTGGTGGCGCTTGTCAGCGCCGTACACGCTCACCGGCCATCCCCCTGGGTGAGCGAGGGGTCCACCACGATGTCGTCGTTGGAGGCACCTGCGGCCACCATCGGGAAGACCTTCTCGAACGCATCGGTGCGGAAGTCGATGACGACCGGCCGGTCGTCGATGCTGTTTGCCTTGTCGATGGCCGAGGCCACCTCCTCGGCGGACTCCACCCGGATGCCGGCACACCCCATCGACTCAGCCCACCCGACATAGTCGGGCAGGTCCGGGGACAGGTACACCTCGGAGTAGCGCTCCTCGTAGAACATCTCCTGCCACTGACGCACCATGCCCAGATAGGCGTTGTTGAGAATGGCGATCTTGACCGGGATGCGCTCGGAGCTGGCCGTGACCAACTCCTGAGCCGTCATCTGGAAGCACCCGTCGCCGTCCACGGCCCACACCATCTTGTCGGGCCGGCCCACCTTGGCACCGATGGCCGCGGGCACGGCGAAGCCCATGGTGCCGAGACCACCGGAGTTGACCCAGGTGTAGGGATAGTCGAACTTCCACCACTGGGAGGCAAACATCTGGTGCTGGCCGACGCCCGAGGCGACGATGGTGTCGTCAGGCGTGGCGTCCCGCAGCGTCTCCAGGACGAACTGCGGCTTGAGCGCCCCTGACCCGGGCTGCTGGTCGTAGACCAGCGGGTAGCGCTGCTGCCACTCGCTCAACTGGGCACGCCACGGGACGAGCCGGTCCCGGGGATGGGCATCGGCCACCGAACCCGGCGTGGCCGGGGCCCCGGCGACGGCGTCGCTCGGTGCCCCTCCCGATCCGCCCCGTGTGGCCTCGGAGTGGGGCAGGCCCAGATCGGTCAGGGCCACCAGCAGCTCGTCGATGACCAGCCGGCAGTCGCCGACGACGGCCACGTCGGCCCGACGCACCTTGTTGTGCTCGGCCGGATCGATGTCGACATGGATGATCTTGGCCTCGGGGGCGAAGGCGTCGACCCGTCCGGTGACCCGGTCGTCGAACCGGCTGCCGAGGGCGATGAGCAGGTCGGATCGCTGCATGGCCGTCACCGCCGTGTAGTTGCCGTGCATCCCCGGCATGCCGAGGCACAGGGGGTGGGAATCGGGAAATGAGCCCCGGGCCATGAGCGTGGTAACCACGGGGATGCCGGTGCGCTCGGCCAGCTCACGCAGGCCGTCGGCGGCCCGGGCCTTCAGAATTCCCCCACCGGCGTAGATGACCGGTCGTTCGGCGGCGAGGAGCAGTTCGGCCGCCTGGCGGATGTGGACGGGATCCCCCGTCGTCAACGGGTGGTAGCCGGGTAGGTCCAGCTCCGACGCTTCAGGCCAGTACCACTCCATCCGGGAGTTGGCGATGTCCTTCGGGATGTCGATGAGGACCGGGCCGGGACGACCGGTCGTCGCCACGTGGAAGGCCTCGGCCACCACTCGGGGGATGTCCCGGACGTCGGTGATCAGCCAGTTGTGCTTGGTGATACCCATGGTGATGCCGGTGATGTCGCTCTCTTGGAACGCGTCGGTGCCGATGGCCGTGGTGGCCACCTGTCCGGTGACGACCACGAGGGGGATCGAGTCCATGTACGCATCGGCCAGCGGGGTCACGATATTGGTGGCGCCCGGACCGCTGGTGACCATGGCCACCCCCGGCCGGCCGGTGACCTGGGCGTAGCCCTCGGCCATATGGCCGGCACCCTGTTCGTGCCGCACCAGGATGTGCCGGATGGAGGAGTCGAGGATGGGGTCGTAGACCGGGAGGATGGCTCCTCCCGGGAGCCCGAACATCACCTCTACCTGCTGCATCTCCAAGCTCTTGATCAGCGCTTGTGCTCCGGTCAGTTCCATCGGGTGCTCCCTTGTCATCTGAGTCGTACTGCTGTTGTCGTGTTGGTGATGGTGCTGCTGTCGTCGAGTGTGCTGGGTGAGTGGCGGTCACTTAGCGGAAATCGTGCCGGGACATGAAAACGACCTCCCACTCGGGGAGGTCGAAAAGCGCACACGGCGAGCAGGCGTCGTGTGCGCTACGAAACGAGTACCAGGATGTTGAGGTCGGACGGATGGACTCGCATGGTCCTTGCATTCTGACACGTCCCCACCGCCGGCGACAAGTACCCCTGATCTGGGGGACGCGGGGTATGCCACCATGGGTATGTGGCCAGGCGCCCCATTGACCCCTTACGCACCGTCAGGGCGGTCTGCCTGGCCCTGCCCGAGGCGACCGAGCGGGCCAGCCACGGCACCCCGGCCTTCTTCGTCGGGGACAAGAAGGTGTTCGTCTACGTGTGGATCGACGGCCATCACGACAACCACTTTCCCCATCTGTGGTGCGCGGCCGGGCCCGGAGTCCAGGAGATCCTGCTCGAAGCGGAGCCCGAGACCTTCTTCCGGCCGCCCTATGTGGGCACCAGAGGCTGGATCGGCGTCCGCCTCGATCACGGCATCGGTTCGGACGAGATCGCCGAGCACTGCACCGACGCCTACCGGGTCGTGGCTCCGAAGAGGCTCGTCGACCAGCTCGACTCATCGGCCGACTGAGCCCGATGAGCGGTCGCCTACCCCTGCCGACGCTGCTCTCCCAGGCCCTCGTGGCCTTCACCGTCGAGTTCGACAACGAGGCAGAACACCAGATGCCCCATCGAACCACCACGGGCCCGGCCCAGGGGGCGGAACGGAGCTCCCCGTGGCTGGTGTCCCAGGCCATGTGGGCCAACGTGCTCCAGTACGTGGACGAAGAAGGCACCCGGGTCGGGGATATCCATCTGCGGTCTCGGACGATAGGTGACTCCCTGGCCGGACTCCGTCGGTGGCGGTACGTGACCGTCGACCCCTGGCCGCACCAGGGCCAGGGCGGAGCCGCTCCCGACGGGTCGGTGGTCCGACTCACCCGGGCCGGCCGTCGATCGGCCGCCATCTGGCGGCCGTTGGCCAAAACCATCGAGGAGCGATGGCGGTCGCGGTTCGGCACAGACGCCGTCGAGGAGCTCACCGCCACCCTCAGAGCCTTCGTCGACCGGTACGACCGGCCGCTCCCCCGCTACCTCCCGGTCGTCACTCCCACCCAGAACGGCAAGGCCGCGGCCCAGCTCGTCGAGCCAGGCACACCGGACCTCTCCCGATGGGCCGGGCCGCCACCCGACCTGTCGACGGACCTCTCCGGGGTCCTGTTGGGCTTCACCCTCGACTTCGAGGCCGAATCGAGGATCTCGCTCACCATCAGCGCCAATACCCTCCGGGTGGTCACCACCTCGGGGATCCGGGTCCGGGACCTTCCGAGAGCGACCGGCATCGCCAAGGAAGGCAACGCCATGGCGGTGGGCTTCCTCGAACGGCACGGCTGCGTCGAGGTGACCGGCGATCCCACGGCATCCCGGGGCAAGGTGGTCCGCCTGACCACCAAGGGGCAAGCGGCCCAGGCCAACTACCACCGCATCCTCGGGTCCACCGAGGACCACTGGAGTGACCGCTTCGGTGCCGGGAATCTGGAACGGTTGCGTCAGGTGCTCGAACGGGTGGCCGGCCACGGACCGGCCGGAGCGGGCTCGTCCCTGTTCGTGGGCCTCGAGCCCTACCCAGACGGCTGGCGATCCTCGGTCCGAAGGCCAGAGGTGCTGCCCCACTACCCGATGGTGCTCCACCGCGGCGGCTACCCCGACGGGAGCTGACCCACGAGTCACCGGTGCAGGTCCGGTCGATGGACCCTTTGGTCCCGGCCGCTCCGGTCACGAGGACGAACCGGCGCCGATAAAGTGTCGGCGTGACCGAGCTGGTGAACGCGACCAGCGCGACTGATCAGGGAGCCCCGGACCTCCGGTCCTCCAATCCCGGTCGTGACGTGCAGCGGGTGGGTACGGCGAACTTCCTCGGTGAAGATGTCCTGAAGATCCATGACCCGGTGTGGGCCGTGGTGGGCAATCTGGGCGACAGCCAGTGCTATCTGGGTGTGCAGAACAAGGTGGCCGCCGTCCAAGCCGCCATGTCCCGGCGCATCGCCCACGACGAACTGCCCGTGCGCCTGATCGCGCCGGCCTTCACCCTGGGGGTCTCGGACGGTCAGCTGAATGGGACGCCCGAGATGCGCTTCTCCCTGATCGGCCGGGAGCTGGTCAACGACGCCGCCTCGGTGCACCTGGCCGCCAACCGCGTGGCCGGCCTGATCGCCGTGGTGGCCTGCGACAAGCCGCCCGTCGGGACCGTCGCCGCCCTGCTCGAGCACAACGTGCCCTCGGTGATCTTGTCCGACGGATCGATCAAGCCGGGACACGATCCCCTCACCGGTGAGCGGATCGACCTGGTCTCCGCCTTCCAGACGGCGGCCGATCCCGACGAGGAGGTCCGTGCCCGGGTCGCCCTCCATGCCTGCCCGGGCCAGGGCAGCTGCGGTGGGATGTTCACCTACAACACCATGCAGACGTTCATCGGCGTGCTGGGTCTCGAACCGCTGCACATGGTCGCCCCGACCTCGGACGACCCCCGGCGGACCGCCGAGTTCCCCGACCAGCTGGTCGACTGCCTCACCACCATGACGGCTCGGGGCATTCGACCCCGGGACCTCGTCACACCGTCTTCGCTGCGCAACGCGCTGACCGTCGCCATCGCCATGGGCGGTTCGACCAACGTCATGCTCCACAGTGTGGAGATCGCCCGTGCGGCCGGCATCGACCTGTGGGAGGAGGTGCTCTCCCAGGCGGAGTTCAATGCCCTCTCACGACGACTTCCCGTGCTCGTCAACATGAGGCCCTTCGGCGCCTATTCGATGGTGGATGTGGATGCCGAGGGCGGGTTGCCGGCCGTGGTCAGCGAACTCCTCGGTGCCGGATACCTGGAGGGCGGTGCCATCACCTGTACCGGCGAGACGCTCGAAGAACAGATCCGGCGGCTGGCCCCCCTCTCCCCGACCACCGGGTCATCCATTCGGTGGCCCAGCCCTTCAAGGACACCGGTGGGTTGCGGCTCCTGCGAGGAAACCTGGCGCCTGACGGTGGGGCCATCTTGAAGGTGGCCGGCGTCGAGGGAGGGATTGCGGACGGCACCTTCACCGGGAAGGCCCGAGTGTTCAACGGCGAGCGGGCGTTGATCGAAGCCCTGGACGAACGGCCCGACGACTTCGACGATCACGACATGGTGGTCATCCGCTACGAGGGCCCGAGGGGCGCGCCCGGCATGCCCGAGATGCTCGACCCGACGTCGAAGATCACCAGCTTGTGCCGTCAGCGGAACATCACCATCGCCCTCATGACTGACGCCCGGTTCTCCGGGGGGTCGGTCGGACTCGTGATCGGCCACGTCGCTCCTGAGGCTCTGCTCGGTGGTCCCATCGCCCTGGTCGAGGACGGCGACACCATCATCGTCAGCCTCCTGGAGGACCGGATCGACTGTGTCGAGCTGAGGGACGCGGAGACGCTGGAGCGGCGCTCGGCCGCGTGGAAGGCGATCGCCGAAGCCGCCGGCGGGGTGCACCCCGACGCGTCCCCGGTGACGCACCGCGTCCTGAAGCGCATGCGCGCCACCGCGCAGCCGGCGCTACTCGGCGGCGGTATGGGTCCTCGCTAGGACCCATACGGGACCGCTGGGAACCTACCCCAACGTCGTCAGGATGTTTCGGGTGATCTGTTCGATCTGAGGGTCACGCTCAGCCAACCCGTGCGCCCAGTCGGTCGACCCCGAGGTCACCACCGTCGCCCCGGCCGCGTTGGTGTACGCGCCCAAGACGGCATGACCGTGCCGGATGCGTTCCACCGCCTCGGGCTCCCTCGTCCCGAACACGCGTGAGGCGATGTATTCCAGCTCACTCGGTTCGCCGGGCTTGGGCGGACGGGGAGCGGACTCGCGGGTGAAGTGCTGCGTCGGGCACGTACCCAGTATCTCGAAGGTCTGTGGCGTGCCGTCCTCGCCGGTCGGATAGGGCAGGCCGTCGCGATAGGTGAACACGCACCCGTCACACTCATAGCCGACCACGGTGGCACCGGCACCGAGCACATCGCCGTACCCGAGGCCGGTGCCATCGAAGATCCAATGGCCAGCTCGGTGCACGGTGTAGCCCCCGAGTCCGCCGGTCACATTGCGACCGATCCGGTGATAGCCCCCGCGGGTGAACGAGACCCCGGTCATGTAGTTCTCCGGACGGCCAACGACCACGTCGGACCAGAATGTGGTCACCTCCGCCTCGCTGTCGGTTCCGAGCATGGGGTCCTTCCGGAAGAACGCCTTGTATCCGACCATCACATCGTGGTCATCGCCCTCGATGCGCACCTGCCACAAGGAGGTGTTGCCCGAGAAGAACGCAGCATTTCCTCCACCGGCGATGAAGGCCTCGACCGTGTCGCGCATGCCGCGGGACCAGTACTCATCGTGGCCGACTGAGAGGTACAGATGGGCACCGTCCAGCACCTCGGGGTGCTCCTCGAGATCGGCGTTCGTGCAGATACCGATGTCGAAACCCTCGCGTTCGGCCCAGACGATGAAGGGGAGCTCCCAGTCGGGCCATCCCGCCGAACCGGCGTAGCCCGAGAGGTGATTGAGTTGGATGTAGCCGACATGCGCGGCGTTCTGCGGGTCGGGGGCCCCCGTCCCCGTCACGCGACGGCCCTTGCCCGGTGGCTTGTACAGGTAGCCGGCTGACATCGGACGCTGCATGGAGACATGGGTGCCGCCGGTGTACAGGTTCGTCCCGCCGAAGTCGTTGTAGGCGTGCCAAGTGTTGGTGGCCAACGCCAAGACGATCCGCGCTTCCGACGAGGGTCGCACGACGAAGAAGGCGTAGTCGCGGCGCACCTTGTCGTCGACATCGATCTCCAGGACGACTTCGTAGTAGCCCGATCGCCAGGCCGACGGGACCTCGACGGTCAGGGCAACCGGCCACCCGCATCCCTTCGCGGAGGCGTCCTCCGGCGTGGCGTGCTCGTCCGCCTCGACGGCGTCGGCACGGAGCACGACCTCACGTCGCGCGCCGACCCGCGCCACCTCCACGCGCACCGGCCGTCCGGCCGACGAGGAGATGTGTACCCCGACCTGTCCACCGGCGCCCACCGATTGCGGCCAGCAGTACCCGGTAACCACCTCGCGGCCCATCTCCCGACCCTAACCACATGGCTGGCCGACCGCACCGGGGCGTGAGCGGAGGCCCAGGCGGGCGTGAGGCAGCGGCTGGCTACGATGGGCACGTGACTCCGGGCCCGGATTCCGGCGTGGCGAACGTGACCACCGGGGAGAGCGGAGTGTTCGGTCCCAGCCGACTCGACGACCTGGAGGCCTTCTTCGCCGAGCACGGCTACGCCACCCTGCGGGGCGCACTGAACGAACCCGATCTGATGGCCGCCGAGGTGGAACTGGCCGACCTCCAGGGCCGCCTGGCCGAGGGACTGCTCGACGGCCGTCACGGCGCCGTCACCCTCGATGATCCCGATGCCACCATCGACGGTCGGGCCTTCGCCCACTACGTCTACTTCGCCACCAAGGCGTCGGCCCGGGCCGACGCCTTGGTCCACAACCCGGCGCTGATTGAGGTGGCCCGACGGACCCTCGGTCCCCAGGCGTGGTTGCTGGACTACGAGATCTTCGGGGTGGTCTATCAGGACGCCCGACCCGATCCAGGGTCGGGCTACTCCCGCATCGGCTGGCACACCGACCACCAGTCCGGCCCGCACCTCGACATGTGGCCCGGGACCGCCTTTACCATCCACTTCGACCCGACCTCGCCGGCCAACGGTTTCCTCCGCGTCCTGCCGGGAAGCCACCTGGGTGGGACCGACGGTATCCCGTTGGCCTTCGAGCGGGTGCCCGGCGAGATCGCCGTCTACCAGGAGCGCGGCGACGTCCTGTTCCACCACGCCGACCTGTGGCACTCGGCCGCCCGAGGTACGGCCGATGGACCCGACGCCATCCGACGCCATCTACGGGGGAGCTGGCACGGAGGGACCCGGCTCGAGATGGGCCACGGCACGGACGATTTCGTCAGAAACGCCCTCCGCTGAGCAGGTCAGCGGCGGATCACCGCCCCGCACGGCCGTGAGCACGGCAGTGAGCGCCGCTGCCTCGACCGGGGTACATTCAATTGGCACCCAAACTGCCAGTTCCCATGGTCCGCAGTCTCGACGCTGACCCGCCCAGCCCGATCCGATTCCCCACGAGGTGACCCGATGGACGTCCTCCGGACTCCCGATGACCGTTTCGCCAACCTGCCCGACTACCCGTTTGCGCCCCACTATGCCGAGCTTGCCGACCAGGACGGCGGCACGCTCCGGGTGCACTACCTCGACGAAGGACCGGCCGACGGCGACCCGGTGGTGCTGTTGCACGGCGAGCCGTCGTGGAGCTTCCTCTACCGTCACATGATCCCCGTGCTGGTCGAGGCCGGACTGCGGGTGGTGGCACCCGACCTCGTGGGATTCGGTCGTTCGGACAAGCCCACGCCACGCAACGAATACACCTTCGCCCGCCACGTGGAATGGGTCCGCGAGCTCCTCTTCGACAAGCTCGATCTCACCGGTTCGACCCTGGTCTGCCAGGACTGGGGCGGCCTGATCGGCCTCCGACTGGTCGGGGAACATCCCGACCGCTTCGCCCGGGTGGTGGCGGCCAACACCTTCCTTCCCACCGGCGACTCCCATCCGGGGGACGCCTTCTTGGGCTGGCTCAAATTCTCCCAGGAGGTCGAGCCCTTCCCGACCGGCGTGATCGTGAACGCCGGCTGCACCACGGACCTGTCCCCCGCGGTCATCGCCGCCTACGACGCGCCCTTCCCTGACTCGACCTACTCGGAGGGGGCCCGCCAGTTCCCGACACTGGTGCCCGTCACCCCCGACGATCCGGCGGCCGAAGCCAACCGGGCGGCCTGGACGGTGCTCGACGCCTTCGAGAAGCCGTTCCTCACTGCCTTCTCGGACAACGATCCCATCACCGCCGGTTCGGACAAGGTCCTCCAGGCACGGATCCCCGGAGCGAGTGGCCAGGCCCATACCACCATCACCGGGGGTGGCCACTTCCTCCAAGAGGACCGGGGACACGAGTTGGCCGCCGTGGTCGTGGACTTCGTTCGCGCCACCTGAGCGTCCTCGCGGCCCGCATCGTCCCCTGACCGCACCGCTCCTCCCTACTGCTTCCCGACCACACCCTTGGTGCCGCCAGGTCAGCCGGCGCCCAGCTGTTCCAACCGCCGGTCGAGGAAGCGCTGCTCGGCGGCGTTGTTGGTCTGGGCCCGGGCGATCCGGTAGCAGCGAACAGCTTCATCCGAGCGACCCGACCGACGCAGGAGGTCGGCACGCGTGGCCGCATAGAGGTGGTAGCCGTCGAGTTCGCGGACGAGAACCGGATCGTCCATCAGGGCCAGACCGGCGGCAGGCGAGTCGGCCATGGCCACGGCCACAGCACGGTTGAGACGCACCACCGCGGTGGGCTCCCACCTCAGTAGTCGGTCGTAGAGCGAGAGGATGGCCGACCAGTCGGTGAGGTCCGAGCGGGGGGCGGCCACATGCAGAGCGGCAATGCAGGCCTTGATGCCGTAAGGCCCCTCGCGCCCCAGGTCCTGGGCGCGTTCGAGCAGCGAGAGCCCGGCCGCCACCTCGGTGACATCCCACCGCGAACGGTCTTGGTCTTCGAGAGTGACCGGCACCCCCTCGACGTCCAGTCGGGCCTGACGCCGGGCATCCTGGAAACGCATCATGGCAGCCAGGGCCAACGGCTCGGGCTCATGCGGCAGGAGTTCGATGACCACCTCGCACAGCCGCAGGGCCTCGTCACAGAGGTCGACGTTGACCAGCTCGACGCCCGAAGGTGGTAGGTAGCCGGCGTTGAAGATCAGGTAGATCACGGCCAGGACCGCTCCGAGACGCCCGGCCAGCTCATCAGGGGACGGGACCCGATAGGCGATGGCCGCCTCTCGGATCTTCCGCTTGGCCCGGACGATCCTCTGGGCGAGGGCGGTCTCCGAGATGAGGAAGGCCTTGGCCACGTCCTCGGTCGAGAGGCCACCGAGCGTCCGCAGGGTCAGTGCCACCTGGGCCTCGAGACTGAGCGCGGGATGGCAGCAGGTGAAGATCAACCGCAGTCGATCGTCGGGTATGGGCTCGGAGCCGTCCCCGAGGTCCCACGTGATGGCCAGCTCCCCCCAGGCCCGCTGGCGCCGCTCCGAAGCCGTTACGCTTCGCAATCGGTCAACGGCCTTGCGACGGGCGGTCGTCACCAGCCACCCGGCCGGGTTCTCGGGAATGCCGGTCGACGGCCAGCTCGTCGTGGCGGCCACCCATGCGTCCTGTAAGGCCTCCTCGGCCAGGTCGAAGTCGCCGAGGACGCCGATGAGGCGAGCGAGGACCCGGCCGCGGTCGGCTCGGTAGACGGACTCCAGCACCCCGTCCACCGAGCCGTTCCGACCGGCCACTGCCTCAGGTACCAGGGCTACATCTCCGCCACTGGGCGCACCTCGACCGAGCCGTACTTGGCCGAGGGGACCATGGCTGCGGCGGCCAAGGCGTTGTCGAGGCTCTCGAAGTCGACGACGTAGTACCCCGACATCCACTCCTTCGTCTCGGCGAACGGCCCGTCGACGGTGAGGGTCTCACCGTCCCGGACTCGGACGGTGGTCGCCGTACTCGGGTCGTTGAGCGGATCGCCGGTGAAGGTGTGGCCCCGATCCACCAGCTGCTTGCTGAACTCGCCGTAGTCAGCCATCAGCTGCTCCCATTCGGGACTGCCCGGGGTGGGGTGGAGTTCAGGGTCGTTGTGAATGATCAACATGTAACGCATGGCACTCTCCTCGTTTCGGGGTCCGGACGCTCCGATGACCCGACTCCCCTCTATGACGGAGCTGATCGGCCCTGATCGACACCGTGGCGGATATTTCTCGGGTCGCTCCCCAATTCTTCCACGGTGTGGTCCGGATAGCCTCAGATCCATGTACCTCTATGTCGCCTTTCTCGGGGGACCACTGGCCGACGCTCGTATGGGCGAAGGCCACGAAGTGGTCGTAGTCGTGGCCGAGGACCTGAAGGAGGCCAAGACCAAGGCCAAGGCCAAATGGAGCGGGGTGGGTCGGGGCCACGTCGATGCGCTGCAGCGGATCGAGATGGTCGACGGATTCGAGATCAGCCTGGCCGGCGGCGGCTCGGGCGACCGCGTGATCCTCGACGACTACAACTGACTGTCGTCGGTTTCCTCATGGGCCGATCGCTGGGCGATACTGCAGCCATGGCTGATCGCAATGTGTTGGGCGGGGAGCTCGAGCCCTGCGGAACCGACCCGTTGACCGGCTTCTACCGGGATGGATGCTGTGCCACCGGGCCCGAGGACCTGGGGAGTCACACCATCTGCGCGGTGGTCACCGCCGAGTTCCTCGAGCACCAGCGGACCATCGGCAACGACCTCGTCACCCCCATGCCCCAGTTTCGGTTTCCCGGCCTCGTACCGGGTGACCGCTGGTGCGTCACCGCCGTGAACTGGCTGCGGGCGCATCACGACGGGGCCGCCGCCTACGTGGTCTTGGCCTCGACCCATGAGCGCTGTCTCGACGTCGTGCCCCTCGACGCCCTCCAAGCCCATGCCGTCGACGTCCCGGCCGGGCCCGGCGATCTGGCGGACTGACCTCCTACCGCTTGCGGATGGCCTTTTTCAGGACCGCGTCATAGGCCTCTAGGCCTTCGCGGTAGAGCCGGGCCTCGGGTCCGGTGGCAATGCCCACCCGCTCGGGGATGATCCCCCAGATGGGCACCTCGTTCTCCGTCCACCACTGCACAGCCGCATCGAGATCGTTGGTGCCGAGTCGGGCCGCGCAGATGACCACGCCGTGGGGTGTCTTGTTGCCGATCATCTCGAGCGTGGCCACCACCCGCGAGTACTCGACCCCACCGGCCCGGGTGGGTATGACGACGGCGTCGGCCCGGTCGAGCGCGGCCCGCACGATCCGTTCATCCCCGGGTGGGGTGTCGACGACCGACAGTCCCGCATCGCCGGACATGGCCTTGGCCACCGTCCGCTCGGACGGGGCTTCGACGAGGTCGACCCCCTCCACGGGGCTCTCTTCTAACCACTCGGCCGAGGAAGCCTGGCGGTCGGCGTCGATGAGGGTGACCGGGTCGTACCCGCGCTCGACGGCAGCCGCCGACAGGTAGACCGAGGTGGTGGTCTTGCCCACGCCACCTTTCACGTTGCTGACCACGATGTTCATCGAACCACTCCACTCTCCGAGGCACCGAGACGGCTGAGGTCGCTGCATCTGGCGCCCCGTCTTCGACGATAGCCCAAGTCGAACAGATGCTGACCTGGGAAAATGGGGCGATCCTCGGCCGATCGGGCCCGGGATTGACACCCGACACGGTCGACGGGAAGCATCTCCGACCGTGACCACACCGTTCGCCACCGCCACGACGGTGCAGGCCACCGGCCCTGGTCGCTACGAGGGGTATGTCGACCCCGAGTGGAATCTCTTCCCCATGCCCCAGGGCGGCGTGGTCACCGCGCTGGCCCTCCGGGCCATGGGCGAGGAGCTCGGCGACGACCACCAGGTGGCCCGCACCCTGCACACGGCCTTCGCCGCCCAAGTGGCCCACGGCCCGGTGCGCGTGGACGTCGAGCTACTCCGCCGCGGCCGGTCCATGTCTCACCTGCGGGCCGAGGTGGTCAACCCGGGCTCGCCCCGGGGCCACCTGACCACGGCCATCTTCGGCTCCACCCGGCCCGGGTTCGACTTCACCGACCTCGAGCCACCGACGGACCTGATCCCGCCGCTCGACTGCCCGACCTGGCGCCAACCGCCGCCGCCGGGGGTGGAGGGGTTCCGCGCCATGCCCTTTTGGGACCGCCTGGTCGAGGGACGGACCATGCTCGGCCATCCCCCGTGGGCGGAGTACGTGCCCGACCGGGCCGAGCGGGTGGTCTGGTACCGCTTCGACGAGACGCCGTTCACCCCCGACGGCACTCTCGATCCCTTCGCGCTGGTGGTGCTGGCCGACACCATGCCCGGCGCCGTCGGTGAGCGGGTCGGTCCGACCGACCGTAACTGGTTCGCGCCCAGCATCGACCTCACCGTCCACCTCCTCGACCACTGCCACTCGGAATGGGTCCTCGCCCACAACCGGGCCCGCTTCGCCGGCGACGGCTACGCCTCGGCCGACATGTCCCTTTGGGACTGCGGAGACGATGGGGGCGAAACGCCGCGTCTGGTGGCCTACGCCACCCAGCTCTTCCTCTTCTCCTTCGCCACCTGACCGCAGAGCCGGGTTGGCGAGGGCGCTCAGAGCAGGGCCACCACCGTCAGCACGAACAGCACGCTGAGGTAGAAGGTGACGACACCGATGACCCACCCCGGCACCTCGGCGAAGCGGTTCTCGGCCAGCGCACGACGGGACTGCCGTTCGCGCCACGCGCCGCCCACCGCGAACATCACGGCAAGGAGCCCGTAGCCGACACCCAGGGCGATGAACCTCGCTCGTGGCTGGTCGCCGAGTTTGGGAAGGAGGGCGCCGACCCCGAGGGCCACGGCGGCGGCGGCGATCCCACACCGCCACCAGGCCAGCAGCGTCCGCTCCTCGGCGAAGTAGGTGCGCCGGGAGGCATCGGGGAATCGCCGGTCGTTCCCTACCGGGCTGTCGGCCGGACCCTCAGCGGCGCTCACGGCGGACCCTCACCCCTCGTGCGGGACGGGGGCGCCCCCGTCCGCGTCATCGGCCCGCCCACTGACGGTCAGCTTGGCACTCATCTTGATGGCCTTGATGGAGCTGGTGGCACCGGTCTGGAGGACGACAGCGACCGCCAAGAGCACGATGGCCAGGTAGAAGAACCTGTGCGAGCCGAGCATGAGGATGGCCACCCGGCCGAGCGCGAACGGGGGGCACACACCAGGGCCCCGATGGCCCCACCCACGGCGGAGGCGGCCAGTTTGTCCCGTCGGGACCGATCCGACTTCACCCCGACGAGGCGGGCGGGCACGGCCACGTAGGCCACCATCATCACCCCGACCACGACACCGAGTGTCACCGAGAACCAGACCTTCCCCCACCGGTCGACCACCATGGTGGCGAATCCGAGGGCCAGCCCGACGGCGACACCCCAGGCCAAGATGGTGCGCAGGTGCACCCGGGCCTGGGTGAATGCAGGGCGGATCTCGGGGGGCCCGGGCCGGGAGATGGCAAAGGCGAAGACGGCGTTCAGGTAGAAGCTGCCCGCCGTGAGGCCGGCGATCACCAGCAGCACCACGGCCAACAGCGGGCCACGGAAGATGTGGAACTCCCTGCCGTGGAGGGCGTGGGCCTTCAGGTCGAGCATGGCCGCCCAGATCCACATGGCCGGAAGGATCTGGACCAGGGTGAGCCGCCAGTTGGTGACCAGCAGCTTGATCCCTTGGAACAGCATGGAGAAGGCGCCGACGATGAGGGCGAGGGGGGCGAGGAGCCGACTCCGCTGACTGAGGGCCACGATGGCCTGCTCCACCTTGGCGTCGTCGCCCGCCCGTATGGCCAGGACCAGACGCCGGAACTGGACGGCCACCACCGCCCGGCGCGTCTGGGGTGCGGGATCGTCCGCAGGAAGTGACCCTGGCCGGTCAGTGAGATCCGAGGTGGGGACCACGTCCGGGCTCACCTTCCTTTCCCAGTGGCTCGACAGACCGAATCGGTAGGCCCGGCTCGGTCACCCGCGTGGGTCGACGTGGGTGGCGGGAGCCATCGTAACGGTGGTCATCGTCCGGCTCGGGACACGACGCCGGTTTGGATCCCACGCGTGCCGGCCGGGACGGAGCCCTACCCCAGAATCTTGGCCTTCTGGGCCTCGAACTCGGCTTCGGTGAGTGCTCCCGAGTCCTTCAGTGCGGCCAGCTGGGTCAACTGGGCGATGGGGTCAGGGGCCGGGGCCGCCGGAGCCGGCTCGGGGGCCGGTGCCGCCTCGGGGGCGGCCGCAGCTTGCTGCTGGGCTGCCGCTGCTTGCTTGTTGGCCACGTGGGATCCCACCACGGCGGCCGTTCCCACCACTGCGGTGGTGCGCACGGCCATTCGGGCGATCGGTCGTCTTCTCAACATGTCGTTTCTCCTGTCGTCGAACGGTTCAGACTGCGTCGGGCAGCGCGGAAAGTGCGGCCTCGATGAACACGTGGGGGATGCGGGCACCGTCGAGGAGGACGCCGCCCGAGTCGAGCACGGCTTTGGCAAACGGTGCGGCCCACACGTCCTCCCACAGCAGCAGGGCGGCCGAGGAGTTGGGCTCCAACTGGGCGGCTGCGTACTCGATGTCCTCGGGGCTGATCAGCCCACCGACATCGGCGTCGAGGTCGGCGAAGGCCGCGAAACCCTCGAGATCCTCGATCTCGAAACTGACGACGTTGCCGTCGGCATCCTTGCCGATGAAGATCAAGTCGAGGATCCGAACGGTTCCCGACTCGACCAGGGCGATGAGCTCCGGGGCGATCTCCCCATTGAACTTATTGCCCGGGAATCCCACGATGATGTATTCAACTGGTCCTATTGGCATGTGCAGTTAGTCCTCACCTTCTCGTTGCTTCAGGGTACGTGATGGTTCGCTCGGGGTCCTCATCCGGTTGGGGTGATTGCCGGTGCCGCTATCCCCCTACCGCTCGAGCGGGAGGGCGTCGCCTTCGGCGGCACCACGCTCCTCTTTGCCGGGCAGGCCCCGGACGAGGGCGATGAGCAAGACGGCGATCAGGGCTCCGGCCACGGGACCCACGACGTAGACCCACCACCCGGTGAAGTCCAGGCTCACGATGTCGGGGCCGAGGGTGCGGGCGGGATTCATGGAGGCCCCGCTGATGGGGCTGGCGAACAGGCCCAACAGGGCGACGGTGGAACCGACGGCCAGCGCGGCGTTGTGCCCGATGCTCCGGTAGCCGGTGGCCGTGTGGAGGATGACGGTCACCAAGATGGCGGTAAGCAGCGTTTCCATGACCAGCGACCGCCACTCCCCACCCGGCTTGGCGATGGGGTAGTTCCCGCCGGACTCGACGTGGCCGAACATGGCCTGGAGGAACAGGGCGGCACAGATGGCCCCGGCGAACTGCACGAGCAGGTAGGGCAGCACCCAGGCCACCTTGAACACACCTCGCCCGGTGAAGGCCAGGGTGACCGCCGGGTTGATGTGGAGCCCCGACAGCGGTCCGAGGGCGTAGATCATGGCCATGACCAATGCACCGGGGGCGATCACGGCGGCGGTGCGGCTGATAGGGCCACCACCGGCGTAGTGGTTGATGACCCCTGAGCCGGCCGCCACACAGACGAGGAAGAAGGTCCCGATGAACTCGATGATCAGTCGGATCCAGAGCGGCCGGTGCCGGAGGGTGTCCTCTTCGAACTTGATCAGGTACCGGCTACCGATGAGCTCGGCGCTCTGCCGGTCGAGGCCGCCATCGGCCGTCACCGCAGTCGCCGCCGTTGCGGTCAGCGTCGGATCGGTCATGCCGGCTGGCGGCTCGACAACTGGCCGGGTCGGCGGCGGCAGCTCACAGGCCGCGCTCCACCTTGATCCGGCCCTCGGCAGCCGCCTTGGACAGCGCGTCGTAGTCCCGCTCGTTCTGGTCGGCGTAGATCTCGGCAAAGGCGGCGATGGCGTTGTCGAATGACTTCCCCGATCCAAGATAGGAGGCGATGGCGATGCGGTCTCCCGATCGGGCGTGGGCCCGGGCCAACGTCCAGCCACACAGCCGGCCGTAGATGGCCATCCCGGTCGGAACCATCTGGTCGGTGTCGGCCGAGCCCTTCCAGTCCCGCAGCTGGCGGACGTAGAAGTCGCGCTGTACGCCGTCGAGTCCGTTGGCCCGCTCCCAGCCGAGGAAGATGTCGCTGGAGGCTTGCATGAGGTGCTGACCAGCGACCACCCGTTCGCCCTGGTTGACGTACTCGCTGGCCCCCACGAACTCCGCCAGCACCGAAGCCTGGGCCTCTTTGGCCTGGAGCAGGAGCGGGTCGGTGCCGTCGCTGCCCACGAGGAGGATCACCCATGCCCGGGTACCCACGCTGCCCACCCCCACCACTTTGCGGGCGATGCTCACGAACCGGTACTGCTCCAACAGGTGCTGACGATCGCTCTGCAAGGTGGACCGGTAGCCGCGGAACATATCGTGGAAGCTCTCGGTGAGGGCAGCGCCCTGCTCATCGGGATAGAGCTCTTCGATCGGTACGAGCAGGGGCGGGTCGCTCACAAAGCGGGTCTCACCGTCGACCACCTCGGTCAGCTTCTCCAGCGCCTGCATGCTGTCGCGCGTCTTGGCCTTGGCCAACGCCTTGTCCGCTCGCGCCTTGACCTTGGACAGCCCCTTGGCGCCGGCTTTGCTGGCGCCCTTGGGCTTGGTCAGACCGAGCTCGTCGCCGATCTCCGCCAGGACCTTCTCAATGTCCATCCGGGCGTACCAGACGTCGAGGTCCCGCATGGCGGCCAGCTTGGCCATCTCGTTGCGGTAGGCCCCGGCCGCCTCGAGGACCACGTCGGCCCGCTCCTTGTCCGAGAAGCCCCGGTCACGGCCGGCGATGGCCAGACTGGCGGCCAGGCGCTTCACATCCCACTCCCACGGCCCGGGGAGGGTTTCGTCGAAGTCGTTGAGATCGAACACCAGGTTGCGCTCGGCCGAGGCGAACACACCGAAGTTGCTCAGGTGGGCATCGCCGCAGGCTTGCACGGAGATACCGGATCGGGGTGTGGTGGACAGATCCGAGGCCATGATGAGGGCGGCACCCCGGTAGAAGGTGAACGGGGATACCAGCATCCGGCCGTAGCGGATGGGTACCAGCTCCGGCACGCGGGTGGTCGCCTGGGACTCGAGGAGGGCGACGGGGTCGGGGCGGTCCGCGGCCGCCTCCCACTCCCCCTGGCTCGCCCGGGAGACCCGGGCCCGGGCCGCCTTGCCCAGGGCCACGCGCTCGTCGGCCTCCAGGTGGTCGACCTCCGATCCCACGACAACCTCACGGGTGGTTTCAGCGGAGTCTTGGTTGGCCATATCCCCACTGTCGCGCCACTCCGGTTCGGTGACCATCACCCTGATCGGGCGATATCACCCGACCCCACTGACCAGGTCAGACGTCTGCGGCCACCCGGAACCCGACGTTGCCGGTGGAGCTGTCCGGCGAGCTCCCGAACCGGGCCGAGACCCGGTAGCGGCGGCAGTAGGAGTCATGGCAGAGGTAGGAGCCCCCGCGCTGCACCCGGGCCGAGCCCGTGGCGGGACCAGAGGGGTCCACCAGGGGGGAGGCGGAGTAAAAGGCCACGTCAAGCCAGTCCTCGCACCATTCCCACACGTTTCCGCACATGTTGGCCAGCCCGTACCCATTGGGCACAAAGGCATCGACCGGGGCGGTGCCGAGAAAGCCATCGGCCCCGGTGTTGCCACCGGGGAATTCGCCCTGGAAGACATTCATCCGATGGGCGCCGTCCGGCTCGAGCTGGTCCCCCCAGGGAAATGGTTGGCCCTCCAGGCCGCCGCGCGCGGCCACCTCCCACTCCGCCTCGGTGGGCAGTCGGGTGCCCGACCAGTCACAGAAGGCCGAGGCGTCCCGCCAGGACACATGCACGACTGGGTGGTCGGACCGGTCGGCGACATCGGAGTGCGGCCCTTCGGGACGGCGCCAATCCGCCCCCATCACCTGTCGCCACCACGGCGCCCCCTCGACACCACGGGTAGGGGGGAACTCGTCGGGGAGCAGGCCGCCGAAGACGAAGGACCAGCCGAACCGCTCGGCATCGGTCTGCCAACCGGTGGCGGCTACGAACCGTTCGAACTCCCGGTTGGTGACGGCGTGACGACCCATGCGGAAGGCTGCCAGCTCGACGTCGTGGACCGGTGCCTCCCCATCGCCGGGGTAGGACCACGACGACTCGTCACCCATCCGGTATCGGCCACCAGGAATCTCGACCAGGTCGGGTGCCGCCGCCTCGCCACCCTGGCTCACCGGACCCGTCCGCTCGTCTCCGGACCCGCCGACCCGGCTCGGTGCACAACAGGAGTCGGACATGGCGACCAGGGTACCGGGACGCCCCCACTCGGGCTCACCGGATCGACGTTGGCCTGCCGCCTCAGTGCCATCGGGCTGGTCCTGTCAGTGAGGCCGCTCGACGGGTCTCTCCGTGACGGCAGAGCCCGTGGAGCGGGTGACGTCAGTCGTGCGCCGATCCTGTGGACGGATGATGAGGAGGTCCCGAGACAGGCGTGGCGATCGGGTTCATGGAGACCAGTTCGATGTTCAGGTCCCGCAGCAGGTCGAGCAGGCCGTGCAGCCGCGACTGATCGGGCACGAACCCGACGAGATGGGTCAGCCCGTTGTCGCAGTGGCTCACCTCGAAACCGTCAAGTGCGGCGGCCAGGGTCGGGCTCAGTCGCCCCCTGACGACAATTTCAAAACTCTCGGCGCCCACGGCGACCCTTTCGATGACACGACCCCGTCGGACCTGCGCACAGCTCCACGACCCCCGGCGAGGACCCACGTCGCCTTGACTACCCCGGGAGCCAACTGATTCACGACCTCACGACGAGTCAGACGCTCGACCTGAATGGCGTTCGACTCGGCGTGCTACGCCGCATGGGGTTCATCATGAGACCCATCGCCTCCTACTGTCGTCATCCCCGGAGGGTGATCACCGACCCGTTTCGCCACGGCGATCGGTCCATCGTGACTCGTCCGATCTCCCGGATTCGTACGCAAAAGGGCAGTAGCCGGGGCCAGCTGGCAGACTGGGGTCCCGGACAGCGCGGAGTACGGGTCGAGGACATGGTGACAGGGCATTCAACGCCGACCCACGCGGTCGACAGACCAGGACTCAGACGCCTGTTGGACGACGCCCTCTCACGACCGATCATCTTGATGGTGGCCCCGGCGGGCGCTGGGAAGTCGGTGTCGTTGGCGCAATGGTCTGCAAGCCGTGACGACCTGGTGTTCTTGTGGCTGAGCCTCGATGCCGCCGACAACGATCCGGTCTACTTCTCACGGCGGCTCCTGGCCGGCGTGGCCGAAATAGATCCTGAAGCCGCCCAACTGGGCGAGCTCGTGGCCATGCACGGCGGGGGCCTCGGGACTCCGCTGCTCGAGGCGCTCGGCTCCCGGTTCTTGGAGCTGCCGGAGACGGTCATCGTCCTCGACGACCTGCACCAGCTGTCCAACCCGGTCCTCGTCGCCGATCTCGGCCGCCTGGCCGCACTCCTCCCCAGTCAGGTGCACCTCCTCTTGGCCACGCGGGTGGATCCCCCGATCGCCTGGAGTCACCTCCGCCTCCGTCGCCACGTCACCGAGATTCGCCAAGCCGACCTCGCCTTCGACGACCATGAGTCGGCCCAGCTGCTCGAACGGATCGCTGGGCGACCGCTCGGTCCCGACCAAGTCACCGCCCTGGTCCAACGCACCGAAGGGTGGGCCACCGGGCTGCAGCTGGCCGCCATGATGCTTCGTCTGCACGAGGACTCCGACGCCTTCGTTGCCCAGTTCAGTGGCAACGACCGGTTGATCGCCGACTTCCTGAGTGAGGAGGTACTGGGGGCGCAGTCACCGGAACGCCGCCAGTTCCTCCTGCGGGTTTCGGTCCTGGACGAGATCTGCGCCGATCTGGCCGGCGCACTCACGGGCGATACTGCCGCCCAACTGGTCCTCGAGGAGTTGGAACGGGAGTCCATGTTCCTCGTTCCGCTCGACAGCCGACGGGAGTGGTACCGGTTCCATCACCTGTTCCGGGACCTGCTCCGGTTCCGTCTGCGAGCGGAAGCGCCGGGTCTGGAACCATCGCTGTTGGCCGAGGCGGCCTCCTGGCACCTCGCCCGGGGCGACGTGGGGTCGGCCGTCGACTACCTGATCAGAGCGCGTTGCTGGGACGAGGCCCTCGACCTCGTCATGGGCCGGGGCTCGGAGACCTTCGAACAGGGACAGATGGCCACCGTCATCCGGTGGATCACGGCCGTACCCGAGACGGCCCGGCAGAACCGTCGCGACATTCGCCTGTTGTTGGCGTTTCTGAAGGGGGCCGAAGGTCAGTCCGCCAGCAGCGAGGACCTGCTGGTCGGCGTGTTGGCCGATCCCGAGGCGACGCCGGGCGAGCGGGCGTGCGCCCAGACCCTCCTGGCCACGCTGGCCCAGTTCCGCTCCAATCCCGAGGTGACCGTGGCCATGGCCATGGCGGCATTGGAACTCCTGGACGGACTGGACGGTCAACCCGTTCCCGTGGTGATGAATCTGGGCGATCCGCGGGCACTCGAGACCCTGGCTCTCGGGTCCTGCGGCCGTGGCCACTTCCTGGCCGGTCACCTCGACGAGGCTCGGGAGTGGCTCCAACGGGCCCTGGAGTCGGCCGGTGCCTCCTACTCGGTGTGGAAGATCGGACTCCTCGGCTCCATGGCCTTGGTCGAGGCCTGGGCCGGCCGCCTCGAGCGAGCCCGGTCGCTGGCCGATGAGGCTCTGGGGGTGGCCCGGGACGTGGGCATCCTCGGTCACCCGGTGACCGCCGACGCCTTCTTGGCGGCCAGCCTCACTTCCTTGGAGACCGGTCAGCCGAGACGGGCCGCGTTGTCGCTGCGGGAGGGATGCCTTCGAGCCGAGGCCAACCGGCGCCTGCCGCTGGCCTGGGTCGGGCGGCTCCTCACCGCCGAGATGGAGGCCGCCGAAGGCCGGCCCGAGCTAGCCCTGGACACGATGGCAACGACGCGCACCGAGTTCAGCGCTCCTCCTCCACCCCTGGTGGAGGGAGGGCTGCTCGCCCTCCGGTGCCGTCTACTCCGACAGTCCGGAGCCGTGGACGAGGCGGCCCGACTGCTGGGCGCCCAGCCGTCAACCGCCACCCTGCTCGGTGAGTCGGTCGCTGCTGCGCTGACGTTGGGCCACGCGGACCTGGCCCGCAAGCTTCTCGACGCTGGTGCGGTGGCCAACCCGGAACCCCGTGCGGCGGTGGAACGCCTGGCGGTGTCGGCGTGGCTGGAATCGGTGGAGGGGACGGCCGACCAAGCCCGTACACCGCTCGTCGAGGCCCTCGACATCGCCGAGCGGCACAACCTGGTCGAGGCATTCATCCGGGCCGGGCCCACCGTGGTCGGTCTCGTCGCCGAGTTCGGCGAGACCCAGCCGGCCTTCCGCGAAGCAGTCCTCCAACGGGCCCGAGAGGCCATCGCCGCGTCCCCGGGAGGAACATTGACCGATCCGCTGACCGACCGCGAACTCGAGATCCTCTCCTTCCTGCCCAGTCGCCTCACCAATACCGAACTAGCCGAGCAGTGCTACGTCTCGGTCAACACCATCAAGACCCATATGGCCCACATCTACCGCAAGCTCGACGCGGCCAACCGGAACGAGGCCATCGCCCGGGCCCGCCGGCTGGGTCTGCTCTAGTCGCGGGCGAACGCCTGGGGGTCCGGCGCTCAGGACCCCACTGAGCTGGGGCGACGCCCCACTGCTGCAGGGTGTGGCTGGGACAAGTCATCCGCTAAGGATGATGACCCCGACGAGTGCCATGTGGTTGGATCACGGGGCAAACAACTGCACCCACCAAGGAGGACCTTGCGATGCTCGCCTACACCTACCCCCTGGCCGACCTGTTCGGCACGATGCTGGGGCTCTTTGTCTTCTTCATCTGGTTCTGGCTGCTCATCGTCATCTTCGGCGACATCTTCCGCAGCCGTGACATGGGCGGCGGCGCCAAGGCCCTGTGGGTCATCTTCGTGATCGTGCTCCCGTTCCTCGGGATCTTCGTCTACCTCATCGCACGGGGCGGGAAGATGCACGAGCGGGCCGAGCAGGCCGCCCAGCAGCAGCAGAAGGCCTTCGACGACTACGTCAAGCAGACGGCGGGCACCTCGGGAGGCAACAGCGCTGATCAGTTGGCCAAGCTGGCCGACCTGAAGTCCCAGGGCGTCCTCACCGACGCCGAGTTCGAGGCCCAGAAAGCCAAGATCCTCTCGTAGCGGGACTGCGGACACCGGCCGGTCGGGGCGTTACGCCCTGACCGGCCGCCTGTCCGTTCCGATCCGTGACGGCGCCCGAACCACCATCCCCATCCACTCCTCGACCCGAAGGTAACCATGTACTACGTAGGTGGCATCGTCTTTGCCCTGATCGCCATTTTGGTGGTGGTGGTCTTCGTCAAGAAGTTCCGCCAGAGCAATGACTGAAACGGGCGCCCGCCCGCACCCCTCGACCGGTGAGGGGCGGCCATGATCCTCGACCTCACGCTCATCGGCCTGGTCATCACCCTGGAGCCGATACCCCTTACCGCCTTCATGCTGGTCCTCATGTCCAAGGGCGGGGTGCGCAAGGGTGCGGCCTTCATCTTCGGGTGGCTGCTGTCCCTCGCCGCCGTGGTCACCCTCACCGTGGTCTTCACTGGCAACAAGCCGCCCAAGCCCAATACGGCGCCGTCCCTGGCCGGCATCGCCATCAAGATGCTCATCGGCGTGGTGCTGGTGGTCATCGCCCTGAGGCGACGGGCCAAGATGGGTCAGCCGAAGAAGCCGAAGAAGCCGCCCAAGTGGCAGACCGGCATCGACAACATGTCGCCGTGGGTGGTCATCGGGCTGGCCCCGCTGACCCAGCCGTGGGGCCTCGTGGCGGCGGGCGTCGCCACCATCATGGAAGCCAAGCTGGACTCGGCCGAGAGCTACATCGCCCTGTTCCTCTTTTGCGTCGTCTCGACGTTGGTCTACCTGGTCATGGAGATCTACGCCGGCTTCCGACCCGAGCGGGCCCAGAGCATCATGGCCGGCATCCGCACCTGGATCGAGACCCACACCGACCAGGTCATCATCATCTTGTCCCTCGGCCTGGGTCTGTGGCTCGTGGGCAAGAGCATCTACGTCCTGGTGACCTGAGGGTCGGCCGGGGGGGCTCCCGCGTCGGGCTCGGTGGACCGGTCATCGCTGCGCACCGCCCGGTTGACCGCACCGAAGATCAGCCGGATGACCACAGCGATGACGGCCAGGTCGGCCAGCATCTGGACGGTGACGACCAGCCGTGCCGTATCGGTGTGGGGGGCGATGTCACCGAAGCCCACGGTGGAGAACACGGTGACGGCGAAGTACAGGGCCGAGGGACGGTCGAGCGGATGGGGCGTCCCGGTGAAGGCCGTCGGGTCGGCGTAGGACATGGTCAGGTAGATCCAGGCGAACAGCACCAAGAACAACGGGATCACGGTGGCCATGGCCACCCCGGCCCGCAGCAGCGGCCGCTCGTGGGCGCTGATGAGGCGGACTTCGTTGGCCACCACAGCCACGAACAGGGCGAGGGCCACCACCAGGCGTAGGGCGGGCGACTCGTGGTGCCGATGGGCCACAGGGATGAGGAAGTACGCCGTCAACAGCAACGCCGCGGTCAGGATCGCCCGCACCCCGGTGGAGACGAGGTGCGAGCGCTGATAGGCGCTGAGGTCCGCCGGAGGAGCCGGTGTCACGCCTCGGCCTACAGGTGGCTGAAGCCGCCGGACTCCTCTTTGGTCATGCCCACCGAGACGGGGTGCTTGTCGAAGTGGGCGATGGCCTGCTTGATGTCCTCCAACAACAGGTACGCGAGGTCGCGGCTGACCCCCTGGCGCACCAGGATGCGCTGGACAGAGATGTCCGACACCGAGCCCGTCAAGGGGTAGGCCGGGACCTGCCAGCCCTGCACCCGCAGTCGGTCGGCGATGTCGTAGAGGGTGTATCCCGGGTCCTCGCCCTCGGTGATCCGCCACGCCACCGAGGGGATACCGGTCAGCGGGTTCCCGTCACACAGGATGTCGAATGGGCCCAGCTTCACGATCTCTTCGGCCAGGAACTTGGCTGTGTCGTAGCAGGCGGTGTGGATGCCCCGATAGCCGCTCCGGCCCAGGCGGATGAAGTTGTAGTACTGGGCCACGACCTGGCCGGCCGGACGGGAGAAGTTGATTTGGAAGACGGGCATGTCCCCGCCCAGGTAGGTGACGTGGAAGATGAGGTCGTCCGGCAGATCCGCGGCGTCCCGCCACAGCACCCACCCGACCCCGAGGGGGGCCAGTCCGAACTTGTGGCCCGAGGTGCTGATGGACTTCACCCGCGGGATGCGGAAGTCCCAGACGATGTCGGGAGCACAGAACGGGGCGAGGAAGGCGCCACTCGCCCCGTCCACGTGGATGTCGATGTCGAGTCCGGTGTCTTCGGCCAGCTTGTCGAGCGCCTGGGACAGCTCGAGCACGGGTTCGTAGGCACCGGTATAGGTGACCCCGAAGGTGGGCACCACCATGATGGTGTTCTCGTCCACCTGGGCGAGCATCTGCTCGACGTCCATGCAGTAGTTGCCCGGGGACATGGGGATCTCCCGCATCTCGACGTCCCAGTACTTGGCGAACTTGTGCCACACGACCTGGACCGGGCCGCACACCATATTGGGCTTGTCCGTGGGCTTGCCCTCGGCCTCGCGCTTGGCCCGCCACCGCCACTTGGCCGCCATGCCGCCGAGCATGCACGCCTCCGAGGACCCGATGGTCGAACAGCCGACCGCGCCCCCGCCCTCGGGGGCGTTCCACAGGTGGCTGAGGATCTGGACACACCGTCGCTCGATCTCGGCCGTCTGGGGGTACTCGTCCTTGTCGATCAGGTTCTTGTTGATGGCGAGGTCCATCAGCTTGTGGACCTCGTCCTCCTCCCAGGTCTGACAGAAGGTGGCCAGGTTCTGGCGGGAGTTGCCGTCCAGCATCAGCTCATCGGAGATGGCCTGGAGGGCGTCCGGAGCCCGCATGGCGTCCTCGGGACAGCGGTGCGAGGGCAGCGTGGCCAACAGGTCCTGGCCGGCGTAGACCGAGGCCAGCAGATCTTCCGGGATCGGCTCGTGCTTGTGGAGGGGCATGGAAGAGGTACCTCGTCTCTGAGTGGGGTTCCGGTCGGAGCCCGGGGCAAAACACTCGCGACCACAGCGACAACGGGTGGATCGCGGGACCATCTTCGCAGGTCGGACGGCCAGGCTGCATCACCCGGGCGGGGTGATCGGAGCGCCTGGCTGAACCCGTGTCGTCCCGTGGCTGCCCGGTCAGGACTTCGGGAGGGACGGCGCGCCCGTCGGCGGCAGACCGACGCCCATCGCGACGGCCGTGGTCTGGGCCTCCCATCGCCAACTAGCGCGTCAAATCCCAGCCCCGGTAGGGTGGCTCCGTTCATCAGCGGGTTGAGACACAAGAAAGCGTGGGGGACATGGCCGAGCAGATTCCACTGGTGGACTACCTCGTACTGGGGAACGAGCCCCACTTGGTGGCCCACGAGTGCACCAACTGCGGGGCCCGGTACTTCGACCGTCGCAACGCCTGTGCCAGCTGCGGGAAGACCGAGTTCACCAGCGCCGACATCGATACCTCGGGCGAGGTCCGGGCCTTCACCATCGTCACCTTCGCCGCACCCGGCGTCCCCGTCCCCTACGTGGCGGCCGTGGTCGACTGCGGCGGCACCAGCGTGCGCGCCAATCTCATCAACGTGACGCCCGATCCCGAACACGTCTCCCTCGGCATGAAGGTGCGCCTCGCCACCGAAGTCATCGGCAAGGACGCCAACGGCACCGAAGCGGTCGGATTCGGCTTCGAGCCCGTGGGCAGCTGAGTCGACAGAGCAGCACGGACACAGCCGCACGACCGACAACGACAGAGCAGAACGACACACACCAGGCAGCGCGACAGAGAGGCTGGACACCATGGCATCGGACGACCTGTGGATCCTCGGGATCCACATGACGAAATTCGGCAAGCACCCCGACCAGGACCTGGTCGATCTGGCTACTGAGGCAGTACTCGGCGCCTTGGCCGACGGTGGGGTCACCATGAAAGACGTCGGGGTCATCGGGGCCGGCAACCTCATGGCCGCCAATGCCGGCATCGGCCAGCAGGTCCAAAAGCAGTTGGGTCAGACCGGAGTCCCCGTCTTCAATGTGGCCAACGCCTGTGCCACCGGCGCCACTGCCCTGCGCGTGGCCTGCATGGCCGTCAAGGCCGGCGAGACCGACGTCGGTCTCGCTTTCGGGGTGGAGAAGCTTTCGGGGGCGGGCCTGCTCTCGGGCGGCAGCCGCAAGGAGGACTCCGACGTGTGGACGCCGTCGGGTCGCTACGGGGCCGTGGCCCCGGTGGACGGCCGGATCGGCACGGAGATCATGCCCGGGGTCTTTGCTCAGATCGGCATGGAGTACGGCCACAAGTACGGGGGGACCAGCTTCGAGCTGTTCGCCAAGATCGCCGAGAAGAACCACTCCCACTCCACGCTCAATCCCAAGGCCGCCTACCAGAAGAAGATGTCACTGGAGGAGATCATGGGGGACATCATGATCGCCTACCCCAACACGCGGCCCATGTGTTCGGCCAACTGCGACGGGGCGGCCGCCGCTGTGGTGGTGAGCGGGGCCAAGCTGAAGACCCTCTCCCTCGAGCAGCAGAAGCGGGCGGTGAAGATTTCGGCGTCCATCCTCACCACCGACCCGTGGGAGGAGGCGTGCCAGATCCTCCCCGACGTCAACACCCTGACCCGCAACGCCGCCACCCAGGCCTATGAGCAGGCCGGCGTGGGACCGTCCGACCTCGACCTCGTGGAGCTGCACGACTGCTTTGCCACGGCCGAGCTCGTCCACTACGACAACCTCATGCTGTGCGAGGTGGGTGGGGCCGTCGACTTCTTCAACTCCGGGGCCACCTGGCGGGACGGCACGACGCCGGTCAATGTGTCGGGTGGGCTCGAGTCCAAGGGTCACCCCATCGCCGCCACCGGCATCGCCAACGTCTGGGAGGTGGCCACCCACCTGCGCGGCGAGGGCGGCGATCGTCAGATCGAGGGTGCGAAGGTCGGCCTGGCCCACGTCATCGGGCTGGGCTCGGCTTGCGGCGTGCACATCTTGGAGAAGTCAGCGGCGTAGCGGGGCTTACGCTGGAGGTGCTGTGCGGCGGGCCTTGCCGCTAGGCGTCGAGGGAGCCGTAGGTCACGCCGGTCAGGCGTTCGGAGACCTCCCAGAGCCGTCGAGCCGTGTCCGGGTTGGTAGCCGCCTTCACGAACGAGACCTCTTTGGGTGCCCCGCGCTGGGCCATGAAGCCGTCCGGACCGAAGTACTGACCGCCCGAGACGCCCGGAGCGGTAGCCGCATACAGGCTGGGTAGTGCGCCACCAGCCGCCGACTGGCCGAACAGCGAGTTACCCAGATCGGTGAGCCGCTCCATGAGCCCCGAGCCGCTCATCTGTGGACCGACGGACTGGAGGTTGGTGGCGGCATACCCCGGGTGGGCCGCCACGCTGACGAGGCCGGTGCCGTTCGCCGAGGCCCGCCGGTGGAGCTCGAGGGTGAAGAGCTGGTTGGCCAGTTTGGCTTGGGAGTAAGCCGACCACTTGCCATACTTGCGCTCGCCTTGGAGGTCATCGAATCGGATCCGCCCCACCTGGGCCACGGCACTGCTCACCGTTACTACCCGGGCGCCGGGTCTGGCCAGCAGGCTCCCGAGGAGATGCGCGGTGAGGGCGAAGTGGCCGAGGTGGTTGGTGCCGAACTGCATCTCGAAACCGTCGGCCGTCTCCCTCCGGGGGATGGCCATGACGCCGGCGTTGTTGAGCAGAATGTCCAACCCGTCGTGGTCCGTGGTGAAGTCGGCGGCGAAGGCCGACACCGAAGCCAGGTCGGCCAGGTCGAGGGTGGCGACGCTGGCCTTGGCGTCGGACGCCGATCGGCCGATGCGCTCCAGCGCTGCGGTGCCCTTGGCCTCATCACGGCAGGCCAGGACCACCTCGGCTCCGGACCGGGCCAGCGCCAGCGCCGATTCGAATCCGAGGCCGCTGTTGGCTCCGGTCACGATGGCGGTGCGCCCGGTCAGGTCGGGGATGTCGGCGGTGGTCCACGGGGGCATGTACTGCACCCTATGCCTCAGCCGGGATGGAGGAGTCGCTCGTGATCTACCGTGGCGCCATGAGTCATGTTGCCGCCGACGACCGTTACGACACCATGCAGTACCGCCGCTGTGGCCGCAGTGGGATCGTCCTCCCGCTCGTCTCGTTGGGCGTGTGGCACAACTTCGGCGACACCCGGCCCGCCGACGAGATCGAGACCATGCTCACCCGGGCCTTCGACCTGGGCGTCACCCACTTCGACCTAGCCAACAACTACGGGCCGCCCTACGGCTCGGCCGAGACCAATGTGGGAAAGGTCCTCGCCGGCGCCCTCGCCCCCTACCGTGACGAGCTGATCATCTCCACCAAGGCCGGCTGGGACATGTGGCCCGGCCCCTACGGGGACGGAGGGTCACGGAAGTACCTGTTGGCCAGTCTCGACGCCAGCCTCGGGCGACTGGGCGTGGACTACGTCGACATCTTCTACTCGCACCGCTTCGACCCCGACACCCCGTTGGACGAGACCATGGGCGCCCTCGACACGGCCGTGCGCCAGGGCAAGGCCCTCTATGCCGGCATCTCCTCGTACCCCCCGGACCAGACCGTCGAGGCTGCCGGGATCCTGGCTGCGATGGGCACGCCGCTGCTCATCCACCAGCCGCCGTACTCCATGTTCAACCGTTGGATCGAGCACGGCCTGCTCGACACCTTCGGGCAGCTGGACGTGGGCTGCATCGTCTTCTCCCCGCTGGCCCAGGGGTTGTTGACCGACCGCTACCTCGAGGGAATCCCCGAGGGCTCACGGGCCAGCCGCGCCGACAGCCTCGATCCCTCATTCGTCACGGACGAGCTGAGGAACCGGGTCCGGGCTCTCGACGCCATCGCCTCGGCACGGGGGCAGTCACTCGCCCAGATGGCCCTGGCCTGGACGGTCCGAGACCCGCGGGTGACCTCCACGCTCATCGGGGCCAGCAGTCTCGAGCAGTTGGAGCAGAACGTGGGCGCCCTGGACGCGCTCGCCTTCTCCGATGACGAGCTGTCGGCCATCGAGGCCGTACTGAGCTGAGCCGGGACCAGGACCCGCCTGGCCCCCCGGCGACGCCACAGCCCGTCGCCACGCCAGGTTGGCGCCAACGTCAGACCCGGTGGGTCCGGGACCGACGCAGCCGGTAGCGCCACACCGGGAACAGTCGGGTGGCCAGCCAGTACCTACCCCCGCTGAAGGGGAGTTGGGTGACCACCTTGCCGGAGGCGGCGGTGAAGTAGTTGGAACACCCGGCCAGCCACACCGTTCCTTCCATGGCCGCCTGGATCCGCCGGTTGTACCTCACCATGACCCGTCGTCGGACATCGACGGCACCGACACCGAGGAGGCGCATGGTGGCCAGGGCGGCCATCACGTAGTGGCTCTGGGCCTCGTGGAAGAACAGGATCGAGTTCACGCCGTTGGTGTTGGGGCCGTAGAGCATGAAGAAGTTGGGGAACCCGGCCACGGACAGACCGAGATAGGCCTCGGCCCCGTCCTCCCAGGCGTCGCGTAGGTGCTGGCCGCCCTCCCCGATGATGTCGACGGTGGTCAGGAATTCGTTGGCCACGAATCCGGTCCCGTAGATGATGGTGTCGACATCGTGGTGCTCACCGTCGGCGGTGATCAGGCCGGTTTCGGTGATCTCGGTGATGGGTTCGGTCACCAGCCGCACATTGGAGCGGGTGAGGGCTGGATACCACTGGCGCGACATCAGCGGGCGCTTACACCCCACCGGATAGTCCGGCGTCAGCCTGGCGACCAGCTGCGGGTCCTCCACCTTTCGGTGGAGGTAGGAGCGGGCCAGTGCGGTCTGCATGGTGGTCAACTCGCTGTCGGCCCGGAAGTCGGCCCGTTGATAGGTCATCCAGATCTGCCAACGGTGACGACGGGCGGCCAGAGGCACCCGGGCGAAGCGGCGTTGCTCGTGGGATGAGTAGGGCACGTCGTGTCGCGGGGTGATCCAGATCGGGGTGCGCTGGAACACGGTGAGATGGTCGACCTCGGGGGCGATGGCCGGCACGTATTGGACCGCACTGGCGCCTGTGCCGACCGAGGCCACTCGCTCGCCGGCCACCGGCACCGAGTGGTCCCAGCGCGACGAGTGAAACGAACGCCCCGTGAACCGCTCGGCACCGGGGATGTCCGGAACATGGGGCACATTGAGCATGCCGAGTCCACTGACCAGAACGTCGGCCTCGAACCGTTCGCCCGATGACGCGGTCAGCACCCACGAGGAGGCCCGCTCGTCCCATCGCGCCTCCTCGATGCGGATCCCCGTCCGCACATGGGGCCGCACCCCGAAGCGGTCGGTGCACGCCTCGAGGTAGGCCAGGATCTCCGGCTGGGTGGCATACGTTCGCGTCCACCACGGGTTCGGCGCGAACGAGAAGGAGTAGAGGTGCGACGGGACGTCGCAGGCGGCTCCGGGGTAGGTGTTGTCCCGCCAGGTGCCGCCGACCCCGTCGGACTGCTCGTAGATGGTGAAGTCGTAGCCGGCCCGCTTCAGGCGGACGCCCATGGCGATTCCGCCCGCACCCGCCCCGAGGATGGCCACGGTGGGACCGTGAGCTTCCTGTGCGCTCATGGGGGGGTGAGGCGTTCGAGGTTGGCCGAGGCGCCGGTGTCCACCAACTCCACGAGCACACCGTTGGGATCGCGGACGACAGCCATGGCTACCCCCGAGACGTCGACCCGCCGCGGGGTACCCCCGAGACCCAGCCCGGCCAGTCGGTCGAGGGTGGCGGCCACGTCGATGAACACCGAGAGCAACAAGAAGCCCGAACGGGGCGGCGCGGCCGCGGCCGGACCAGGGAGGGCGCCGAGGTCGACCAGCTCGACGATCCCGGACTGGGCCGTGCCCGGATCCCCGAGAAAGACGGCCCTCAGGCGGTCGGTCGGGCCTTCGAGCAGCGTCGGCCAGTCGCCCTCGAACCGCTCGTCCATGAGCACGGTGAAGCCGAGGCCGTCACGCCAGAACCGGAGGCTCGCCTCCACGTCGGTCGTGCAGATCGCCGAATGGTGCACCACGGACACTGTCCACCCCCAAAGTCAGGTCGGCGTGCCGACACGCTTGTCCCATGAGTTTATACTCCAAGTACAACATTCACGCCTCCCAGCCGGGGCCGACACGGAAGAAGGAGGCCTGAGGTGCGTACCCTCCCCCCGCCATGCGCCAGAAGGTCCTGGTCGCGGCGGAGCTCTTCGCCGAACACGGGCTCGATGCCACGAAGATGGAGGACATTGCCGCCGCCACCGGTGTTCCCAAGGCCACGCTCTACTACTACTTCGACGGGAAAGAGGAGATCCTCACCTTCCTGTTCACCGAGATTCTCGACGAGGTCGCCACGGCCATCACCGGCGCCCTGGCTACGTCGGGATCGGCCGCCGACCGCCTGGCCGCGGCCATCCTCGCCCACCTGCGGGTGTTCGAGCGGTTCCCGATGGCCAGTCGGGCGCTCCAGTTCGACCTGGGTCGGGCGGCCCGCATTCCCCTGATCGCCCATCGGGTGGACGCGGCCTTCGTCGAGCCGGTGCACACCCTTCTCATCGAAGGCGCAGCCGACGGCAGTCTCCGCCCGACCGACCATCCGCGTCTGGCGGCCCTCGGGATCCTCGGGGCGGTGACCACCACCGCCATCAACACCCTGACCGTCCCCCCGGTCCATCCGACCGACGCGGTGGCCACCGAACTGGTGAGCCTGGTCCTGTCGGGGGTGGCGGCGTGAGCCGGCCGCATGGGTCGGGACCCGCGGTGGTGGTCGGCGGCGCCTCGGGCATCGGTGCGGCGGTGGCCGACCGCTATCGAGCTGCCGGGATCGAGGTGGTGGTCTGGGACCGGGCACCCGGCGGCGACCTCCTCTGCGACATCACCGATCCCGACCAGGTGGACGAGGCGGCCCGCTCGACGCTCCATCGGGTCGGAGCCCCGACCGAGGTGACGGTGACGGCGGGCATCGGCCACAGCGGTCTGCTCCTCGATGCCGACGCCGCCGCATGGGACCGCGTGATGGGGATCAACGCCAAAGGCGTCTGGTTGGCCATGCGGTCCCTGGCCGGAGCCATGATCGAGGCCGGCGGTGGATCGATCGTTGCCATCAGCAGTGTGAGCGCCCACCTGGCCGATGGGACCATGGGGCTCTACTGCGCGTCCAAGGCCGCCCTCGACATGGTGGTCAAGGTGGCGGCGGTGGAGTGGGCCCCGACGCTACGGGTGAACGCGGTGGCCCCAGGCGTCACCGATACGCCCATGCTGGGGCCCGCCCCCCGAGACGGTTCCTGGCTGTCGGGCGTGTCGGGTCGGACGGCGCTCGGGCGGCTCGGCCGACCCGAGGACATCGCCGAGGCCGTGGTGGCCGTGCACGGGATGCACTGGGTGACCGGCCAGGCGATCGAGTGCGACGGCGGCCTCGCGCTGCACAGTCCCATCGACCCCACCGGGCGCCACCGCCGCTGACTCCGGGGGGGCGTCCCGCTCATCCCCGATCCGGGACGCGGGGCACCGCGATCCCCCGGTAGCCGGGGGGAGGCTGGTCGTCGGGGCACGCCCCCGGCGGATCGTTGTAGCGGGAGTCCGCGGTCCACGATCCGAACTCCCATCCCGGCTTCGGAGCACCGAGGCCGAGCAGCGGGGTGAGCTCTTCGGTGACCAGTGCCCCGAACTGGGCCGCCCCGTAGGGGCACATGTGGGTGTTGTCGAGCTTGCGAGCCCGCACCCAACTGCCTGACGGCGTCTGCATCCATGTCAGGAACCTCCCGCCCGGGGTGAACAGCTGATCGGTGGTCAGATACACCGCCCGCCCAGGAAAGGCCTCGGTTGCCCGACGGGCGGCCGTGTCCCAGGCGTCGGTGAGTTCGGTCTGGTGCAGCCAGGCCTCCTGGCGGGCGGCGGCGTCGGCGATGGAGTCGGTCGGACCCCTCGGGGGGAACTGCAAGAGGACGACCAGACCCACGCCATCGGGGGGAGCCAGCTGGGCGGCGATGAACCGCTCCAGCAACTGGCGGTAGGCGGTGGGTTCGGACAGCGCTTCCTGGTCGTCCCAGGACCAGGTTCCGATGGCGATCTGGGGACGGGACTGGGCCAGGGTCTGGC
This sequence comes from uncultured Acidimicrobiaceae bacterium, assembly GCA_963817985.1. GTDB lineage: Bacteria > Actinomycetota > Acidimicrobiia > Acidimicrobiales > RAAP-2 > Bog-756. The sequence goes on from CAWFQI010000022.1 coordinate 363,419, forward strand.
TGACGTCGCTGGGCCAAGTGGTGTCGGTGCTCAACCCCCAGCCCGGGAAGGCGTTGTCCACCACGACGGACACGTCGCCGGTGGCCTGGAGGGCGGCGGTGATGCCGAGGGAGCTGTCGACCATCACGCTGTCCCCGAAGATCCATGCACGGTAGGGCTGTCCCGGCTCCGTCGGGGTGAGGATGCGTCGGGTGGCAGCCACCGCCCCGGGCTTGGCCGTGGGCGCCAGCGCCACCTGACCCGAAGTAGCGGGGGGCGGCCCGGTCGTGCCCACCACGATCACGGCCGCAGTGACGACGACGCCGACGACGGCGAACCCGACCGTGGGTACATGGAGGCGACGGTGGAGACCGGCCCAGTCCGCCCGGCGCAGAGGCCGTTCGACCAGGTAGTAGCTGACACAGGACAGGCTCACCATGGTCGCCAGGCGGGCCACTAGCAGTGGCCATCCCGTCCAATGGATGGTCGCCGGCGTCATCAGCACGATGACCGGCCAGTGCCACAGGTACAGGCTGTAGGAGATGAGGCCGAGCCATCGGAGTGGGCCGAAGGCCAACACCTGTGCCCCCACACCTTCGGGAGCCAGCATCCCGCCAACGACGACCAAGCCGGCACACGACGGCTATGGCGACGAGACCACCGTCCCAGATCCATGTCGGGGGGCCGCCGGCTTGGGTGGCCCCGAGGGCGACACCGGCCGCCCCGGCCACGGTGAGCACCGACCACAGCCGCGGGCGTTTCGTCGTCGATCCCGGAGCCCACACCATGGCAGCCGCCCCACCGAGCAGCAACTCCCAGGCCCGGGTGTCGGTACCGAGATAGGCGCGGTCGGGCCCGAGGAGGTGGGCCGCCACCCCCATCCACACGGCCGAGGCAGTGCCCAGCACCACGGTCGCGCCCACCAGGAGTCGGCCCGACGAGGATCGGTTCCGGGTTCGGGATACCGCGGACACAGCCAGGATCACCAGGGGCCACACGAGGTAGTACTGCTCCTCGATGGCCAGCGACCACGTCTGCTGGAGCGGATTTACCGACAGGAACTGGGCAAAGTACCCGTGGCCGGCCACGATCTGCTGCCAGTTGGCCACGTAGAACAAGGTGGCCAACGCCGGCGCCCGCAGCTGTGCGGGGACGAGCCCTCTCCCACCGGCCCACGCGTAGACCGACAGCGCCACCAACAGAGCCAGCACCGCCGGCAGCAGCCGACGGCCCGCCGCCCCCAGAAGCCGGCCAGACGCCGTGGGGGCCGGTCCGGGGCCAGCAGGATGCTGGTGATCAGGTACCCCGAGAGCACGAAGAAGATATCCACGCCGACCCAGCCGCCACGGAGGTAGCCGAGGTGGTAGGCCACCACACCGGCGATGGCGAGGGCGCGGACGCCGTCGAACTGGGGGACATAGCGGCGGAGGACCACGGCCCGATCAGCTTCGCGCCCCTCCTCGGCACATGCCTGCCGTTAGGCGTCGACCCTCATGGTTACCCCTCTCGGCGGCAGCCCCGCTGGCTTAGTGCGGGGCGGCGCCGTCACCGGCGGAGTAGGAGTGGGCACCGGTGCCGGCCAGGTGTCCTCCGTCGACGATCAGGTACTCGTCGCGTATGGGTCGGCCGTCGAAGAAGCATTCGAGGATCTCCCTCGTTCCCGCGGCATACCGGGCTTGGGCCGACAACGACGTCCCCGAGATATGGGGCGTCATGCCTTCGTGCGGCATGGTCCGCCAGGGGTGATCGGCCGGTGCGGGCTGTGGAAACCAGACGTCCCCCGCGTAGCCGGCCAGCTGACCGCTCTCGAGGGCGCGCACTACCGCATCGCGGTCACAGATCTTCCCTCGAGCCGTGTTGACCAGATAGGTACCCCGCTTCATGCGGGCGAACATGGCGTCGTCGAAGAGATGCTCGGTCTCGGGGTGAAGGGGAGCGTTGATGGTGACCACGTCGCACACCGGCACCAGAGAAGCGGCATCAGGATGGTACGTGAGGTGGTACTGCTCTTCGACCTCAGGGGGAAGACGATGGCGATCGGTGTAGTGGAGCTCGACGTCGAAGGGGGCCAGGCGCTTGAGCACGGCGAGCCCGATGCGACCGGCAGCCACGGTTCCGACCACCATGCCCTCTAGGTCGTAGGAGCGCTCCACGCAATCGGCGATGTTCCATCCGCCCTTCACCACCCACTCATGGGACGGCAGGTAGTTGCGCACCAGGCCAAGGATCATCATGACCACGTGCTCGGACACCGAGATGCTGTTGGAGTAGGTCACCTCGGCCACGGTGATGCCTCGGGCGATGGCGGCATCGAGGTCGACGTGATCCGAGCCGATGCCGGCGGTCAGGGCCAGCTTCAACTTGGGCGCCTTGGCGATGCGCTCGGCGGTGAGGTAGGCGGGCCAGAAGGGCTGGGAGATGACGACGTCGGCCTCGGGCAAGGCTCGCTCGAATACCGAGTCCGGCCCCTCTTTGTCCGAGGTCACCACCAAGGTGTGCCCGGCCCCTTCGAGGTACTCCCGCAGACCCAAGGCACCCGACACCGAACCGAGCAGTTGGCCAGGGGTGAAGTCCAGTCCCTTCGGGTTGGGCACGGTCTGGCCGCCCGGATAGTGGTCGATGGCCGGGAGCGAGTCCCGGGCGTACGTGGCCGGGTAGCCCGACACCGGGTCCTCATAGAGCACGCATAGAACGGTGGCCATCAGTGATCTCCTTGATCTCGGGGGGCGGCGGGCTCCTTCACTGCCACGCCGACGCCACATGTTTGATACGGGTGTAGTCCTCCAGGCCGAACACGGAGAGGTCCTTGCCGTACCCTGAGGCGCCGAATCCGCCATGGGGCATCTCGGCGGTCATCGGAGCATGCGTGTTGACCGAGACGGCCCCGAACTCGAGCGCCCGCAACAGGCGCTCGGCCCGACCGTGGTCGGCGGTCCACACACTGGCCGTGAGGCCCTGGTCCACGCCGTTGGCCTTGGCCACGGCCTCCTCTTCGGTGACGAACGACTGCACCGTGATGACCGGGCCGAAGGTCTCGTATTGCACCAGTTCGTCGTCCTGGTCCACACCGGCCACGACAGTGGCGGGAAGGAAGTACCCGGGTCGGTCGAGCGGCGCGCCTCCGACCACCACCTGGGCGCCCGCCGACCGTCGGGCCAGCAGTCCGAGCACCCGGTCCCGGTGGTCGGCACTGATGAGGGGTCCGAACACCGTTTCGGGTTCGAAGGGGCCGCCGCACACCGACCGCTCGGCCTCGGCGGCGAGTGCATCGACCACCGCGTCGTAGGCCCCGGCTTCCACCAGGACGCGGGACGCGGCCGTGCAGTCCTGGCCCGCGTTGAAAAAGGCCGCACCGGCCACGGCCTCAGCCGTGGCGGCCACGTCGGCGTCGGCGAACACGACCACCGGTGCGTTTCCGCCTAGCTCGAGATGGACCCGACACAGCCGCTCGGCCGCGACGGCCGCCACCTGGCGCCCGGCCCGGGGGCTGCCGGTCAGCGAGACCAGAGACACCGCCGGATTCCTGACCAGTGCCTCACCCGTGGCCGCTCCCCCGCACACCACGTTCAGCACACCGGGCGGGAAGATCTCGGCCAGAAGTTCCGCCATTCTGACCGTGGACGCCGGTGTGAGCTCGGAGGGTTTGAGCACCACGGTGTTGCCGGCGGCCAGGGCCGGAGCCCACTTCCACACGGCCATCATCAACGGGTAGTTCCACGGGGTGATCTGACCGCAGACACCAACGGGCTCGCGACGGATGCCCGAGGTCACGCCCTCGAGGTACTCGCCCGATGCCAGGCCGCCGAGCAGTCGGGCGGCGCCAGCGAAGAAGCGGACCTGGTCGATCGTGGGTGGCAGCTCGTCGGCCAACGTGGCCGCATACGGTTTGCCCGTATCGGTCACCTCGAGCCGGCACAGCTGGTCTGCGTTCTGCTCGAGAAGCTGGGCGGCTTGGAGCAACAGGGCGCTACGGGTGGCCGGGGTGGTCGCCTTCCACGACACCAAGGCGTCCGCCGCGGCGTCACAGGCCCGGGCCACATCGCCGGCGTCGGAGTCGGTGGCGTACGAGTAGACCTCGCCGGTGGCAGGGTCGATCACATCACGCCGCTGACCGGTGTGCGAGAGGGCCGTCACCCCGCCGATCACGTTGCCCCAGACCCGTTGGTCCTCCAGGATGGCCATCGTCATCTCCTGACCTACCGGTGGCCCTCACTTCTTGCCACCCGGGGCAGCGTTCCATAGACTGAACATTCAGTCAATACCCTCGACCCCAGGACGGAGCGCAAGCCATGGTCGTCGAACCATCCATCGCGGAGGACGTCTCCTCCCGCCTCGACGGCCTGATCGCCGAGCAGGAGCGAGCCTTCGTTGCCCGTCAGCCGCGCTCGGCTGCCCTGCGGGAGCGGGCCGGCCACTCGCTGGCCGGCGGGGTCACCTCGAGCTGGCAGATCACCACCCCCCAGGCCGTCTGGCTCAGCCACGGCGTCGGCTCGAAGATCTTCGACGTGGACGGGAACGAGTATGTCGACCTCCACGGGGGATACGGGGCCGACCTGGCCGGCCACGCCCATCCGGCCATCGTCGAAGCGGTGCGGACCCAGGTGTCCCTCGGCACCCATTTCGCCCAACCCACCGAGGCGGCCATCGAGGTGGCCGAGGAGCTGTCGGCCCGGTTCGGTCTGCCCCAGTGGCGTTTCGTCAACTCGGGCACCGAGGCCACCATGGACGCCGTCCACCTGATGCGGGCGTTCACCGGACGCGACCTCATCATCAAGGTCGAAGGCTGCTACCACGGCCACCACGATTCGGTCCAGGTGTCGGTGGCCCCGGACCTAGCCGAAGCCGGCCCAGCCGACCGGCCCCACAGCGTCCCGGCCAGCACCGGCATCCCCTCGGCCCTCACCGAACTCACACTCGTCGTCGGCTACAACGACCTCGCCGCCGTGCGCCGTGTCCTCGAGGCCCACGCTGGACAGGTGGCGGGGATGATTCTCGAGCCCATCATGATGAACGCCGGGATCATCACCCCCGCACCGGGCTACCTGGCCGCCCTGGCCGACCTGGTGCACGCCCATGGCGCGCTGCTGACCTTCGACGAGGTAAAGACCGGCCTGACAGCCGGGCCGGCCGGCGCCACCGGTCTGACCGGTGTGGTTCCCGACCTGATCTGTCTGGCCAAGGCCATCGGCGGTGGCGTGGCCTCGGGAGCGGTAGGAGGGTCGGCCGAGGTCATGGCCTTCGTGGCCGACGGCGGCTACGAGATGGTCGGCACCTTCAACGGGAACCCCCTGGCCATGGCCGCCACCCGGGCCATGCTGACCCAGGTGGCCACGCCTGAGGCGTACCACCGCCTGGACCGGCTGCGGCACCGGGCCGTGACCGGCCTCGAGCAGAGCATCGCCGAGCACGGTCTGGCCGCGCATGTGGTGGCGGTCGGAGCCAAGGGGTGCGTGGTCTTCCAGCACGAAGTGGTCACCGACTACCGGAGCTTCGACGGCCTCGATGACCGGTACAACCACGCCCACTGGCTCATCCAGCACAACGGTGGGGTCTTCCTGCCCCCCTGGGGAAAGATGGAGCAGTGGCTCATCTCCACCCAGCACGACGAGGCCGACGTCGACCGGTTCCTCGACAACTTCGAGCGACTGGCCCGCTTGCTCGCCTCGTGACGTCGATCCTCCACGGCACCCTTGCCGTCAGCCCCGGGGGCCGATGCCCGCTTGGCCTCCCGATCGGCCATTGTTAACGGCCCGGGAATTGTGACCGTTCGCCTTGCTACCACCCGGGACCGGTGCTTGAATAACTGAACAGTCAGTCAGGTTCGGGGACCGACTATGCCCGGAGGGGCGCACAGCGGGGCTAGACAACGGAGGTGACCGGGTTGACGTTCCACCCACGTGAAGGCTGGTCGGAAGACGGTACGCGACGGGTTCCAGGCATGTCGCGGCGAGCCTTCCTCGCCGGGGCGGCGACCACAGGAGTGGCGGCGGCGCTGGCCGCAGCGGGTGGCACCGCCGGTGCCGCCAGCAAGACCAAGACGACTCAGCCTCTGGCCCTCCCCCGGCCCACCAGCCCGGTGACGTGGCCGGTCTACGCCTCCAACCGGGCCATCGCCAGTGGGCTCAAGCCGGAGAAGAACGCCACCCTCAAGATCTACAACTGGGTGGCCTACGTCAACCAGAAGAACCTCAACGCCTTCGCCAAGAAGTACAAGTGCAAAGTCGAGCTGACCACCTTCAACACCATGAGTGAGGCCATCGCCAAGCTCCGCAGTGGTGAGTTCAACTTCGACGTCTTCGTGCCCACTGTCGACGTGCTCGGTCAGCTGGTGGCGGGCAAGCTGGCCCGCCCGCTCAACCACTCCTACATTCCGAACATCTCCCAGGCCTGGACGCAGTACCAGAACCCCTTCTACGACCAACAGTGGCAGTACACGGTGCCCTACACCATCTACACCACGGGCATCGCCTGGCGGAAGGACAAGGTGAGCGAGAACCCGTACACCATGGCCAACCCGTGGGCCATGCCCTGGAACTCGAAGTACAAGGGCAAGGTGGCCATCCTCGACGACTATCGCGAGAGCCTCGCCCTCGGCATGATGAAGAACGGCAACTTCGATCCGAACACGTCGGACCCCGCCATCCTCAGCGCCGCCACCAACTCGCTCCTCCAACTCGACCAGATGGTCAACCTGCACATCGACAACAACGACTACACCTCCATTCCCACCGGCCAGACCTGGATCCACCACGCCTGGTCCGGTGACATGGCGGCGGCCCAGTCGTACATGCCCAAGGGGACGTCGGTCGACGTAGTCGGCTACTGGTTCCCGACCAGCGGGGTGGGCCCGGTGGCCAACGACACCATGACGGTGCTGTCCGGGGGCAAGAACCCGGTGCTTGCCCATCTCTTCCTCAACTACATGCTCGACCTGCCCAACGTGCTCGAGAACATCAGCTTCAACGGGTACATGCAGCCCGTGAACGGCGTGACCCCCCAGGTGCTCGAGCAAGAGGGCATCTTGCCTCCGAGCCTGGCCTCCACCGTCGTGCTGCCGTCGAACTTCGACACCGGCACCAAACAGCTGGAGTTGGCCCCGGCTCTGGACGCCAAGTACCAACAGAACTGGCTACGGGTAAGCAGCGGCGTGTGAGCAGTACAGGGTGATGGCCCGGGGGGACCCGAAGCGGTCCTGGTCCGACCGGGCCCAGAACCGGTGGGTGTGGGCCGGGTTCGCCATGCCCGGGATCATCTGGCTGGCGCTGCTCTTCCTCGTCCCCTTCTATACCGTCCTGGCCATCGCCGGCGGAGGGCTGAACGCCGTCTTCCAATCGCCCGAACCGGTGTGGAACCCGCTCAACTGGACCGGGGCCAACTACGCCGCCGTCTTCCACGACCTCGTCGGCCAGGGTGCCTTCGTGGGACCGATCTTCATCCGCACCCTGGTCTATGTGGCCATCGCCTCGGTGCTCTCGCTTCTCATCGCCTACCCGGCCGCCTACTTCGTGACCCGGTTCGCCGGTCGGCGCAAGGTGCTCTTCTTGGCCCTGCTGATCGCCCCGTTCTGGATCAGCTACATGATGCGCATGTTGGCCTGGATCGACCTGCTGCAGTCCAACGGGTACGTCAACCGCATCCTGCTCGACCTCCATCTCGTCAGCCAGCCCGTCAACTGGCTGGGGGAAAGCCGGTGACCGTCATACTCGGCCTCGTCTACGGCTACATCCCTTATCTCATCCTGGTGCTCTACGCCGGCCTCGACCGGATCGACCAACGACTCGTGGAGGCCGGGCGCGACCTCGGGCTCAACCGGGCCCAGACGTTCCTCCGGATCACCCTGCCGCTCAGTCGCCAGGCCATCCTGACCGGCATGCTCATCACGGTTCTGCCCATGGTGGGCGACTACTTCACCAACCAGCTGCTCTCGGGAGCCTCATCGACGGCCATGATCGGCAACGTCATCGACAGCCAGCTCAACACGGCCAGCCAACAGTCTCAAGGGGCCGCCCTCTCGCTGCTGTTGCTGGCCTTCTTGCTCGTGCCGATGCTCTATTACGTGATCAAAACCCGCCGAGCCACCGGTGAGGCGTTCTGATGACCCTGACGACCGACGCCCCCACGACCGAGAATCTCCCCGACCTCCACGAGGCCGACGACAGCGGGCCACCCTCCCCCGTGCCGCCAGACCGGTCGAGGCGACGGTGGCAGCCCCCGTGGCGCAACCCGTGGCGGCGCCCATGGATCCTCGAGGGGTTCACCTGGCTCTACCTCATCTGGTCGATCGTCCCCATCGGCATCGCCGTGCTGTTCTCCTTCAACAACGGCAAGTCCCAGAGCGTGTGGCAAGGCTTCTCCACCCGCTGGTACTGGGGCGACCCCATCAACTCGGTGTGGCACAACCCGACGCTGCGGGCCGCCGTCTTCCAGACCATCCGGCTCTCGGTCATCACCACCATCATCGCCGTGCCCCTCGGGGTGGCTTTCGCCATCGGCATCCACCGGTGGCGGACCCGGACGTCCACCACCTTCAACTTCGTCATGGTCTTCTCCTACGTCATCCCCGAGCTCATCTTCGGGGTGGCGCTCTTCTTCTTGTTCACCCAGCTGTTCCGATCCATTCACCTCGGCACCGCGGCGGAGATCCTGGGCCTGGTGACCTGGAATTTCAGTTGGCCCGCCATCATCGTGCTGGCCCGACTCGTCTCGATCGGCAACTCCTACGAGGAGGCGGCGGCCGATCTCGGGGCGTCGCGCCTCGAGTCGATTCGCCGGGTCCTGATCCCCCTCCTGATGCCGGCCATCTTCGCCTCAGCCGGTGCTGGTGTTCGCCAGCGTCGTCGATGACTTCGTCGTGGTGGACCTGCTCTCGTCCACGGCCAACACCCAGCCGATGTCGGTGATCATCTACTCCACCAGCCACGGCGGCAACGGGGGTCCGGCCCTCAACGCCCTCGCCACCATCATGTTGGTGCTGTCATTCGTGGCCGCCACCATCGGGCTCCTGGCCTACCGGTGGATGACACGCGGCGAACGCGGCAGCAGCCAACAAGAGGCGATGACCAGCATCGCCGGGATGTGACGGAGTTCGTGGCGGGCGTAGCTCAGCCGTGTGGATGCACGGCGGCGCCCACCGGCTGGGTGGCCGGCACCTCGCTGACCGCCAGCGGTGGGTCCTCCACCTCGGGCAGCGGGGTGGACCGCAGCACCCGCAGTCCGTGGGCCGGGAGGTAGGCCTGGACGGCGGTGCCCTGTTGGTACGCGGGGGGCCCGCCCTGGTTCTGGGTAAGGGCCTGGATCTGCTCACCGTGAGCCAGGCGCATGATGATCTGGGTGGACGATCCGAGGAACACCAGCCGTTCCACCATGGCGGGAACCCGGTTCGGCCCCGTCGACTCGTAGGGCTCGATGTGCACCCGTTCCGGCCGGATGGCCAGTTTGACCGCTCCGGTGCACTCGGTGGAACCCCGTTCAGCCAGTAGATCGAACTCCCCCAGCCGGACCCGGCACGCGCCGTCAGCGCCCGCGCCCCCGGCGTTGGCGTCCATCAGGTTGGATACCCCGAGGAAGTCGGCTACGTAGGCATCGGCCGGCTCCTCGTAGACCTCGACCGGGGTGCCCACCTGGGCTACCTTGCCCGCCTCCATGACCGCCAGGCGGTCCGACATGGTCAGGGCCTCCTCCTGGTCGTGGGTGACGTAGATGAAGGTGATTCCGACGGTCTCCTGGAGGGCTTTGAGCTCGACTTGGAGCGTGCGGCGCAGTTTGGCGTCGAGGGCGCCGAGTGGCTCGTCGAGGAGGAGCACGGAAGGGTTGAGCACGAGGGCCCGGGCCAGCGCCACCCGCTGTTGCTGTCCACCCGAGAGCTGACCGGGGCGCCGCTTCTCGTAGCCGAGCAGCTGTACCAGCTCGAGGGCCTCGGCCACCCGACGAGCCGATTCGGTCTTGCCCAACTTCTGGTAGCGGAGGCCGAAGGCCACGTTGTCGGCCACCGAGAGGAACGGAAAGAGGGCGTAGCTCTGGAACACCGTGTTGACGTTGCGTTTGTTGGGAGGTTTGTGGGCCACGTCCACGCCATCGAGGAGGATGCTCCCACTGGTGGGCTGCTCGAAGCCGGCGACCAGGCGCAGCGTCGTGGTCTTCCCGCAGCCCGACGGTCCGAGGATCGAGAAGAACTCCCCTGGCGGGATATGCAGGTCGATGCCGGCCACGGCCTCGACGTCGTCGAACCGCTTGGTCAGGGCCACGATCTGCACTTCGCCACCGGCCATTGCGTCTCCTCTCATCCCCGGCCGTGGGCCGTTCGATTCGCGACACGTCGCACCGTTTGAACAGTCACTCAGTGTAGGGAGCGACCCATCGCCGCACCAGTGCGGGTTGCCCCTATCGGTGCGGTCACCCCTTGGACTTCTTCCCACCGGCCTTGGCGCCGGACGGCTCCTTTGCTCCTTTGGCCTTGCCCTTGTGGCCGGTTCTGTCCCGGGACTTGTCCTTCGGCTTCCAGGCAAAGTCGAGGGCCCGCGAGGCGAAGCGCATGCTGGCGGCGAAGGCCTGGCGGGGATCGACCATCGGGTCCTCGAGGGCGATCTGGATGGCGAAGCCATCGAGGAGGGCCGAGAGGGTGATGGCGAACTCGGCCGCATCCATGTCCCCGAACTCACCTGCTGACTGGCCGTCGCGCACGACCCGGGCGATGGTCTCACGCCAGTGGGCGTCGAACTCCTCGCGAACCCGGGCCACCTCGGGATGGCGCACCGACTGGGCCCACAGGTCCAGCCACAGGGCCCACGAGTCGGGCAGCTCGGCGTCGGCCTCGGGCAGGCACGTCATGGCCACGATCTCTTCGAGGCGCGGCCGCGGCGCTGTCGATGACCTCCATGCGGCGCGCCCCGAGGTCGTACCACTGGTCCTCGGCGAAGCGCATGGCCTCGGTCAGGAGGTTGTCCTTGGTCTTGAAGTAGTAGATGACCAGCGCCGGACTGGTCCCGGCCTGCTCGGCCACGTCGGCGATCCGCGACTCGGGGAAGCCCCGCTCGGCGATGACCTCGAGCGCGGCCCGCAGCATGTCCTCGCGGCGCTGGTCGGCCGCGGCGACCGGGGTGTTCTGCGACTCGGTGTCTTGTGGCATGGTCACCTTCCCTGGGCCGCCGGTGGACGAGATCGGACGTCCGCAACGGTACCGGCCGGCGCAGTTCGCCTTGTCCCCCACGGTAGCAGCGGATTAGACTGAACAATCAGTCAAACCTGCTCCGGGGCCCGACCCCGATGACCGCAAAGGGGATCCCATGACCTCGACGTACGACGCCATCGTGGTGGGAGGTGGGCACAACGGACTGGTCTCCGGGGCCTACCTGGCCCGGTCCGGAGCTCGGACCCTGGTGCTCGAGGGCCGTCACAAGACCGGCGGCGCCGCCACCACCGAATCGCCGTGGCCGGACGCGCCCGAGCTGCAGGTCACCCGGCTGTCCTATGTGATGAGCCTGCTGCCGCCGACCATCATGCGCGACCTCGAGCTCGAGCGATGGGGGTACAAGGTCTTCCCCATGGGGCCGTACTACCAGGCCTTCCCTGAGGGGGGCTCGATCAAGATCTTCGCCGACGACGCCAAGCGGAACTACGAGGAGATCGCCAAGTGGTCGAAGAAGGACGCCGAGGCCATGCCCAAATGGGATGCCTGGATCGCCGGGTTGGCTGACGTGCTCGGCCCCCTGTTGTTGACCGTCCCCCCGGCCATCGGCTCCCGCAAGCCCCGCGACCTCTACGACACGCTGCGCCTGGCGTGGCAGCACAAGGGCCTCGACGTACGCACCATCGCTGACGTCACTCGCCTGATGACCATGAGCATCGCCGATCTTCTGGACGACTGGTTCGAGTCCTGGCAGGTCAAAGCACCCATCGCCGTCAACGGCGTCATCGGCACCTGGGCCGGCCCCTGCGAGCCGGGCACGGCCTACGTGATGGCCCACCACTCCATCGGGGACATCGGCGACGGCCATCTGGGCAACTGGGGGTTCCCCGAAGGTGGCATGGGAGCCGTGGCCGACGCCATCGAGCGCTCGGCCCTAAATCTCGGTGCCGAGATCCGTACCGGGGCCAAGGTGGCCCGCACCCTCGTGACCAACGGTCGGGTGCGTGGTGTGGTGCTGGAGAGCGGCGAGGAGATCCTGGCCCCGGTGGTCGTGACCACCCTCCATCCCCAGACGGCCTTCCTCGACCACATCAGCGCCACCGAGCTGCCCGCCGACTTCGTGGAGGACATCGAGCACTGGAAGACCCGGAGCGGTGTGGTCAAGATCAACCTGGCCCTCGCCGAGCTGCCCAACTTCACCGCCGACCCGGGCACCGAGCTGGCCGAGCACCACACCGGCTCCGTCGAGATGGCCCCGTCCATCGAGTACATGGAGCGGGCCTTCCAGGACGCCCGGGAGGGCCGCGGCGCCGAGCGACCGTTCAGCGACGGGGTCATCCCCACCGCCTTCGACAAGACACTCTGTCCCGACGGGACGCACATCATGTCCCTGTTCACCCAGTGGGTGCCGAAGGAGTGGAGTGAGACCCCCCACACCGAGGACCTCGAGGCCTACGCGGACCGGATGATCGACTGCTACAACGAGGTGGCCCCCAACTTCAAGGCCTCCATCCTCCACCGAGACGTGGTGGGTCCCTACGAGATGGAGCACGAGTACGGGCTCATCGGCGGCAACATCTTCCACGGTGAGCTCTCCCTCGAACAGCTCTTCCACATGCGGCCGGCCCCGGGCTACGCCGACTACCGCACCCCGATCAAGGGCCTCTACAACGGCGGGTCGGGCACCCATGCCGGGGGTGGGGTGTGTGGCATTCCGGGCTGGCAGGCAGCGAAGGCGGTGTTCGCCGACCAGAAGGCCGAGCGGGGTCTGGCTGGACGGGTCCGAGCCCGCACGTCCAAGGGGTGACCGGCGGGTCGTCCACCCCGGGCCCGGGAGGGCTCCTGGCCGGGCCGTCGTCGGTGCGGGCCATGTTGGAGCCCCGCCGCGTGGCCGTGGTCGGGGCCAGCGCCACGCCTGGGAGCTTCGGCCACCGCCTGGTCACCGAGGTGGCGAGCAGTGCCAAAGAGCTCGACCTCCACCTGGTGAACCCGCGCTATGACACCCTCGAGGGTCGGACCTGTGTGCCGTCGCTCGAGGCCATCGACGGCCCCGTGGACCTGGTGCTCCTCGGCGTACCCGACCGGGCGGTGGAAGAGCAGCTGTCGCTGGCGGCCCGACGCGGCGACCGCTCGGCGGTCATCTACGGGAGCCTCGTCGACACCGGGGGTGGCTCAGCCCTGCGGGACCGGGTCGGCGACCTGGCCCGAGAGGCGGGCATGGCCGTCTGCGGAGGCGGGTGCATGGGATTCGTGAACGTCGCCGACGGGGTGCGGGCCATCGGCTACGTGGAACGGTCACCACTCCCGCGCGGACCCGTGGCCTTCATCACGCACTCGGGCTCCGTGTTCTCGGCCATCCTGCGGACACGCCGGCACCTGGGCTTCACCGTCGTGGTCTCGGCCGGCCAGGAGCTCGTCACCACCACCGCCGCCTACCTCGACTACGCCCTCGGGCTTCCCGAGACCCGGGTGGTCGGACTCCTGCTCGAGACCTTGCGCGACCCCGAGTCCCTACGTGCCGCTCTGGCGCGGGCGGCCGAGCAGGACGTCGTCGTCGTGGCCCTGACCGTCGGCTCGTCACTGGCCGGCCGGGCCATGGTCGCCGCCCACTCGGGCGCGTTGGCCGGGGCCGACGGAGCGTGGGAGGCGCTGTTCGACGCCTACGGGGTCGTGCGCGTGGCCGACCTGGACGAACTGGGTGACACCCTCGAGCTCTTCGCCGCCGGTCGACGAGCCGGTCCCCAGGGAGCCAGAGGTGGTATCGCCACCGTCCACGACTCGGGAGCTGAGCGCGCCCTCGTGGTCGACGTGGCCGGAACGGTGGGCGTCCCGTTCGCCGCCATCAGCACCGAGACCGAGCTCCGCCTGGCCGACCTGCTCGACCCGGGGCTGGTGCCCGGCAACCCGCTCGACGTGTGGGGAACGGGTTCGGACACTGAGGGGCTGTTCCGGCAGTGCCTGGAGGCCATGGCGGCCGATGAGCACGTGGGGGCGGCGGCCCTGGCCGTCGACCTGGTCGAGGAGTACGACGGTGACGACTCCTACCCGAAGGCGGTGCTGGCCGCGGCGGCGGCTACCGACAAGCCGGTGGTCGTGCTGGCCAACCTGGGCAGCGCCATCGACGTCGCTGCCGCCGAACAGATCCGGGCGGGCGGGGTACCCGTGCTGGAGGGGACGCGGTCGGGACTTGCCGCCCTCGGCCACCTGCTCCGGTTCGGGGACCGACCGGAGACAGTCGTGCTGGCTTCTCCGCCCCCCATCGACCCTGACCGCCAGTCCCGTTGGCGGGATCGGTTGGCCGGGCCTCCCTTGGGTGGTGTGGAGTCCCTCGCCCTGCTGGCCGAGTACGGAATCCCTGTCGTTGCGACCCGCGGGGTCAACTCCGTCGATGAGGCCGTGGCGGCGGCGGAAGCACTCGGGTATCCCGTCGTCGTCAAGACCGACGAGCCGTCCATCGCCCACAAGTCCGACGTCGGGGGCGTCCTCCTCGGGATCGGCGACGCCGCCGGCGTGGCCGCGGCCTACAACGGTCTCGCCCAGCGCCTGGGAACACGGGCCTCGGTCGCTGCCATGGCACCCGACGGGGTCGAGCTCGCCGTGGGGCTGGTGCGCGACCCCCATCTCGGCCCGCTGGTCGTGATCGGGGCAGGCGGTGTGCTGGTCGAGGTGCTGGCCGACCGTGTGGTGCGTCTGCCCCCGGTCGACGAGCACCGGGCCCGCGCCGCCCTCGACGAGCTGAAGGTGTCGGCACTCCTCGACGGTGTGCGCGGTGCCGCTGGGGTCGATCGGGATGCCATCGCCTCGGCCATCGTCGCCCTCGGGTGGTTGGCCACCGAGTTGGGCGGTGGCCTGGACGCCCTCGACATCAACCCGCTGCGCTGTGGACCGGGTGGGTGCCGGGCCCTGGACGCCCTGATCGAGGCCCGTCGTCCCGTTCCTGGTGCCTGAGCGAGCGCCGGGCCACCACGTCTGTTCGACCGCGTCTAACCGGCTCTGGCCATCCAGTTCCCGTGGAGGCCGGCGGGCACCCGGAACGGCAGTCGGATGCGGGCCACGGGTCCCGAGCCGATGTCTGATGCTGCCAGGAAGACGAAGTCGCTCTCGAGCGTCGAGCGGTTGGTCCTGAACGTCACGTAGAAGCCCTCGGGACCCCCATCCGGAGTCGGGACGAAGACCACTTCGTCGAAGACCCACTCGCCTGAGTCCCACCGCTCGACCGAGGTGTGGTGGGTGTCCACCCGCACCAGCGTGTTCTGCTCCCCCACGGGGAGGTCGCCGGACTTGGTGGTGGCCACGAAGAACCGGTGGGGTTGTCCGGTCAGCCGGTCGTCGATACGAGAGAATTCGGCAGGGCGGTCGTCGAAGTGATCAACGAGAATGGTGGCCGCTTCGGGGTCGAGGACCGCCCGGCTGATGGCCCCGGTGATGGGGCCCGACCCGGCTAGCCCCGGTCGGCTCCACTCGGTGTAGTCGACGACCACCTCGGTCCTCCCGCTCGCCGCTGTGCGTTCGAAGGCGTTGGCGAAGTGCCACACCCAGAACGCCTCGGTCTCGATCCAGCGCACCGGGCCCGAGCCATCCCTGCGGACGACGGCGATCCGCATCCCGAGCTCCGGCTTCCAGGACAACATGCCCCCACCGGAGAACAGGGCCTCGAAGTCGAACACCAGGGGCCCCACGAACAGCACCAGGTAGGACGGCGTGATGGTGAAGTCGTGGATCATGGTGGGCACATCCAGCTCGATCTCTCGGGGGGCGATGGAGACCGATCCGTCCTCGGCCACCACCGACCAGGTGAGGAAGGGTGCCTCGATGTTGTAGCGGAACAGCACCATCTCCCCGGTGCCTGGGTCGATCCTCGGGTGGGCGCACATCCCGGGGATGGCGCCGCCGAAGTCATAGCTGCCCACGGTGTCGAGGTCGGGGGTCACCTCGACCGGGGGGTCGACCTCGGCGAGGGCCAGATACCGGCCCCCGTGACGGACGATGTTGATGTCCGGCAACGGTTTGTACTGGTCGGCCAGCGGGGCGGGCACGAGGTCCGGTCCCGGGAGGTAGGGGGTCATGAGGCCGGGCCAGCGCGCCTGTCCGGCGTCCCGCTCGACCTCGAGCTGGGGGGTCCACACCGTGCGGTTCCGGTAGCGGACCGAGCCGTCCCCGAACCACAGTCCGTGGATCATTCCGTCCCCGTCCAGCGGGTAGGTGTAGCTCCCGAGCGGCGGGAACAGGGGGTTCGGGCCGTTCCGGAGAAAGGCACCCGACAGCCCAGGGGGCAGTTCGCCTTCGACCGTCAGCCCTTCGGCGTCGCGATCCCCGTCGATCGGGGCGAACACCCCACTCAGGGCGGGGATGGACGAGGGGTCGACCGGGGCGGGAATCGGAGCAGGTGGTGTCACGTTCCCCACGGTAGCGAAGGCGGACCGCAGGACACCCCGCTCAGAAGATCACGTAGACCTTGCGGAGGGTCTCGGCGATGTCCCACGTACCCGACCAGCCCGTGGGAAAGACGGCGGTGTCGCCGGCAGCCAACTCGACGGGCGCACCACCGTCGACGGTTACGGTCATCCGTCCGGCCACGACCTGGATGAACTCATGGGTCTCGAGGAGCCAACGGGACGGGCCGGGGGTGCACTCCCAGATGCCTACCTCCTGGACCCCATCACCGGTCCACAGCGTCGTGCCCGACGTGCTCATGGCCGGGCCGGTGGCCTCGTCCAGGGCTCCCCAGTCCTCCAGGTCGGTCACCTGGTCGGCTGCGTGGATGAAGGGCGTGAGCGGGGTGGTGGTGTCGGTCATGGCGTCGTGGTCCTTTCGGGGAACGGTAGGGCGATGGGGTCAGGGTCGAGCCGACTGTGTCCGAACTCGTCGAAGCGGTCGAGACCGAGGTGGGTGGCGTCCACCACCGCGGTGGTCCCGTCAAGGGCCAGGTCGGCGGCGGCCCGGGACACGCCGGGTCCCCACATCATCCCGTGGCCTCCCGCCGATGCCACCACCGTGCCGGCGACCGGGCCCTCCGGCCCAAGGACCGGGCCGAGGATGGGGAGATGGTCGGGGGTGTAGTCGATGGTGGCCGCCCACACCCGGCGCAGGTCGAGCGAGCGGGTGGCCGGGACCAACTCGGCCAGACGGCCCCGCATGACGTCGAGGTAGGGCCAGTCGATCTCGGTGGCTTCCCCCGGCGGCTCGTCGGGATTGCTCATCCCAAAGAGGATGCCGCCCTCTTCGGGCCGCCAGTAGAGGCCAGCACTGACGTCAAAGACCATGGGTAGCCGAGCCGGGTCGAGTTCGGGCGACGGCGCGGTGACGGCCACCTGGTGGCGGACGCCGCCGGCCGGGACACGGGTGCCGGCCAGCACGCCCACCGCGGCCAACTGCGGACCCCCGGTCAGTACCACCGTGCCCGAGGCGATGGTGCCGCGTGCGGTCTCCACTCCCACCACCCGCCCCTGCTCGGTGACCAGACCGGTGAATGCCACTCGCTCGTGCACCTCCACCCCCGAGGTGGCGAGGGCCACCGTGTAGGCGAGCACGTTGCGCGGCGGATGGAGGTACCCGTCGTCGTCGAGGTAGGTCCCACCCCGGGTCGACCCCTTGGCCAGGGTCGGGTTGAGTGCCTCGGCCTCATCGGGTTCGACCCAACGGACCGACTGGCCGAGACCACGTTGCATGTCCAGTCGGGTCCGGGCC
Organism: uncultured Acidimicrobiaceae bacterium; assembly: GCA_963817985.1. Taxonomy (GTDB): domain Bacteria; phylum Actinomycetota; class Acidimicrobiia; order Acidimicrobiales; family RAAP-2; genus Bog-756. The sequence goes on from CAWFQI010000022.1 coordinate 381,210, forward strand.
GCAGTGATGTCGTCGTCGGTGAAGCACGGGAGGTAGTAGCCCTGTCGCACGAAGCCCGAGTCGATACCCAGCTCCTCGTGTTGGGACCGGTAGAAGCGCTTCGACCACTCGGCCAGGCGCACCGCGGTCGGCGTCCCACCCTGGCTGCGGACGATGCCGGCCGCCCGGCTCGACGCACCCTGCCCGAGGGTCGAGGCCTCGAGCAGCACCACCCGGTCGAGCCCGCTCTGCTTGAGGAAGTAGGCACACCAGGCACCTACGGTGCCCCCGCCCACGACGACGGCGTCGGCCGTGGTGCCGTTGAGGGAATCACCGCTTTCCACGACCCCGACGGTGGCATAAACTGAACCGTCAGTCAAGGCCAGGAGGCACCCCCATGTACAACCTCACGCCGGTGGATCTCGAGATCCAGGCGAGAGCCGGGTCGTTCGTCGACGAGCTCATCCCCTACGAGGAGGAGGCCGAGGCCAACGACGGGGAGCTGCCCGCGCCGGTGGCCGAGAAGTTCTCGGCTCGGGCCCTCGAACTGGGCCTCCACGCCACCAACATGCCCACCGAGTACGGGGGTGGCGGCTACTCGATGCTCCAACAGGTCCTGGTCCAAGAGCAGGGGGGCCGGGCTACCAACGCGCTCGGGTGGATCCTCGGAACCCCGCCGTCGTGGTTCCCGCCCGTCGCCACCCCGGACCAGATCGAGCGGTACGTCATCCCCGGGATCAGGGCCGAGAAGGAGGAGTGCTACGCCATCACCGAGGAGGGGGCCGGCTCCGACGTCGATGCCATCGTGGCCACCGCGCGCCGAGAGGGCGATGAGTACGTGCTCGACGGCGTCAAGTGGCACGTCACCTCGTACAACCACAGCGCCTACGCCTTCTTCCAGGCCAAGCTGGTGGGTGGGGACCATGCCGGCGAGCACGCCATGTTCATCGTGGACCTGCCGGCCGAAGGTGTCTCGGTGGTGCGCACCCCGGCCTACACCCACACCATCAGCCACCACCACCCCATCGTCTCGTTCGAGTCGGTCCGGGTACCCGCCACCCAGATGGTGGGCCAAGAGGGTGACGGCATGGGCTTCGCCTACGAGTGGTTCCGCTTCGAGCGGATCATGGTCGCCTCGCGCTGCCTCGGCGGCGCGGCCCGGCTGATCGACGAGACCACCCAGTTCGCCAAAGAGCGGATCGTCAACGGTGGACCCATCACCGACTTCGGAGCCGTGCAGATCATGCTGGCCGACTGCCTGACCGAGCTGTTCGCCGCTCGGTCCCTCGTCTACGAGACGGCGCGGGGCATCGACAGTGGCGTCGACCTCAAGGTCCAGCACACCCAGTGCTCCATGGCCAAGCTCTACGCCTCCGAGATGGCCAACCGGGTCGCCGACCGCTGCGTGCAGATCTACGGCGGGCGCGGCTACATGCGGGAGAACGTGGCCGAACGCTTCTTCCGTGAGTTGCGGGTGGAACGCATCTGGGAGGGCACGAGTGAGGTGCAACGGTCGATCATCGCCGACCAGATGGTCAAGCGCGGACCGCGTACCTTCGTCTGAAGCGGTACGACCCGACCGTCTCGAGGGGTCAGCCGGCCGAGACCCGGGTGCCGGTGTTCCGCACCGGTTGGCCCAGATAGCCACGGGCCACCATGGTGACGAACTGGTAGACCGCGTCCTCCTCGCCGGCCATCGGACCGGGCCGGGCGTGCACCGAGGACAGCCCCCGTTGCACCGAGGCGCAGGCATTCCAGTCCTGCTGATTGGTGATGTCCCAGAAGTTCATGGCGTAGGACGGATCGAATCCGGGTTGGGCCAGGGACTCCGACGAGAAGGCCCACGAGCACTCGATACGGGTGGCATCGGCGGCCAGGGGTGTGAGCCGGTGGGTCATGACGTAGTCGGGATGCAGGCTGATCAGGATGTTGGGGAAGACGTTGATGTAGATGACCTCACGGAGGGCCGCACCCGACACCCCGGGAAGCACCACGCCGTGGCTGACCCCGTCGAGGGACATGGTGTCCATGCCCTCACGGAGATCCATGGTGCCTCCCACCCAACCCCCGGGGAGGTGGTAGTTGTCGCCGCTCTTGGGTGGACTCACCTCGCACAGCTCGGGATGGATCATCGGGCAGTGGTAGCACTCGTGGTAGTTCTCGGTGAGGATCTTCCAGTTGGCGGCCACGGTGTACTCGTGGGTGCCGGCCACGTGGAGACTGGCCATGTCGTAGGGGGCGACGACGGCGTCCAGCGTCCCCAGGGCCTCGTCGAGCGCAGGAGCCTGGCCCGAGCCGTCGACGAAGATCAGCCCGTGCCATTCCGCGCAGGGCAGACGGGTGAGACCGTGCTCGGCCGGATCGAAACCCTCCAGGTCCTTGAACCCGGGTGCCGTCCAGACGTCGCCTTCCAGGGTGTACGACCACGAGTGGTACGGGCAGATGACTCTCCCATGGCTGGCCGACACCCCGCAGGGAAGGAGTTCGTGTCCCCGGTGGCTGCAGACATTGGCAAAGGCCCGCAGGACGCCGTCCTGGCCGCGGATCAGGAGCACGCCGGCAGCACCGAGCGACTCGGCCCGCTGGTCGCCGGGTGCAGGGACGGCCTCGCTGCGCCCGACACACATCCAGCCGCCGTCGAAGAAGTGACGCTGCTCCCAGGCGAAGACCTCAGGATCGACGTAGGCGGCACGCGGCAGCATGCGGCTGTGACCGAAGGGTCGCAGGGAGGCATCCAGCTCGGCCCGGTCCAGTGGAGCGCTGTCCGCACGGGTTTGAATGACCATACAGTCAATCCTATGATTCGCACCGGGCCACGTCCAGCTGCTCGGCGCCCGGCGCCGAACGAGCGGCGGTGCGCATGACACACTGGGGCCCGATCAGACGGTGACAGGACAGGAGTGGAAGATGGCATCTGAGGTCCAAGGCGTCGTAGCACTGGCCAAGGGCGAGCCCGTGTCGCTGGTCACCATTCTCGTCCCCGAACCGGGCCCCGGCGAGGCGGTGGTGCGGGTGCAGGCCTGCGGGGTCTGCCACACCGACCTGCACTACCGCGAGGGCGGCATCAACGACGAGTTCCCGTTTCTGCTCGGCCACGAGGCCGCCGGTGTGGTGGAGGCCGTCGGACCCGACGTGACTTCGGTAGCACCGGGTGACTTCGTGGTCCTCAACTGGCGGGCCGTGTGCGGCGAATGCCGGGCGTGCCGTCGCGGCCGGCCCTGGTACTGCTTCAACACCCACAATGCCGTGCAGAAGATGACACTGACCGATGGCACACCCCTCTCCCCTGCCCTCGGCATCGGGGCGTTCGCCGAGAAGACCCTGGTGGCAGCGGGCCAGTGCACCAGGGTGGACCCGGCGGCCCGCCCTGAAGCAGTCGGCCTGCTCGGTTGTGGTGTCATGGCCGGCCTGGGCTCGGCCATGCTGACCGGCGAGGTGGGGACCGGCGACTCGGTGGCCGTGTTCGGTTGCGGTGGAGTGGGCTGCGCCGCGGTGGCCGGGGCCGTCCTGGCCGGGGCGGCCCGGGTGATCGCCGTCGACCTCGACCCGGGAAAGCTGGAGCTGGCCAAGGAGTTCGGTGCGACCCACGTGGTCAACGCCTCGACCGAAGATGTGGTCGAAGCGGTTCGGGCTCTCACCGGGGGGTTCGGCGCCGATGTGTGCATCGAAGCGGTGGGCAACCCCAAGGTGATGGAGCAGGCCTTTTACGCCCGGGACCTAGCCGGCACCCTGGTCCAGGTGGGAGTGCCCACCCCCGAGATGCGCATCGAGCTGCCCATGATCGAGTTCTTCGGGCGGGGCGGACGGCTGAAGCCCAGCTGGTACGGGGACTGCCTTCCGTCACGCGACTTCCCCATGCTGGTCGACCTCTACCTGCAGGGCCGCCTCGACCTCGACCGGTTCGTCTCGGAGACCATCACCCTCGGCGAGGTGGAGGAGGCCTTCCACCGGATGGAGCGCGGCGAGGTGCTGCGGTCGGTCGTGGTCATCTGATGATCGAGCGGGTCGTGACGTCGGGGATCTTCTCGCTGGACGGGGAGGACTTCGAGGTGGACAACAACATCTGGGTGGTGGGAGACGACTCCGAGGTCGTGGTCATCGACGCCGCCCACGACCACCGGCCCATCGTCGAGGCCGTCGGGGACCGCCGTACCGCCGCCATCGTGGCCACCCATGGGCACAACGACCACATCAACGCGGCCGGCGCGCTGGCCGACGCGCTCGACGCGCCGGTATGGCTGCACCCCGACGACCTCATGCTCTGGAGTGCCGTCTATCCCGAACGGGCGCCGGACGGTCTATTGGCCGACGGCCTGACCATCGTGGCCGGTGACACGTCGCTCACCGTGCTGCACACCCCGGGACACTCGCCGGGAGGGTGCTGCCTCTACGACGAGGCCGGCGGTGTGGTGTTCTCCGGTGACACCCTGTTCAACGGGGGCCCCGGTGCCACCGGACGCAGCTTCTCGGACTTCCCCACCATCATCGAATCCATTCGCGACCGTCTGCTCGTTCTGCCCGGAGCCACTCGGGTGCTCACCGGCCACGGCGACGAAACCACCATCGGTGCCGAGGCACCCCACCTGCCCGATTGGATCCGCGACCATCCGTGAGCCCGTCTGACTCCGAGCCACCGAATCCACCGATCCGCTCGGGACCTACGCTGCCGGCCCGGGCCCAGGTGGTCATCGTCGGTGGCGGGGTGATCGGGACCAGCATCGCCTACCACCTCACCGAACTGGGGTGGCGCGACGTGGTCCTCGTGGAGCGGGACCGACTCACCTCGGGTACCACCTGGCATGCGGCCGGGCTGATCACCTCGGCCGGCATGATCGATGAGACCGCGCTGTTCATGAGCCGATACTCCCGAGACCTCTATGAGGGCCTCGAGGCGAAGACCGGCCTGTCCACCGGGTTCCGGGCCGTGGGCCACATCTCGGTCGCCACCAACGAGCACCGCATGGAGGCCCTCCGCCGTGAGGCCCTGTTCGTCAACGGGTTCGGGGTGGAGGACCAGGAGCTCTCCCCTGCCGAGATCGCCCAGTCCTGGCCCCTGCTCAGGACCGACGACCTGGTCGGAGGCCTGTATGTGGCCGACGAGGGTCGGGCCGATCCGGTGGGGGTGGCCATGTCGCTGGCCCGGGGAGCCCGGATGGGTGGAGCCACCATCGTCGAAGGGGTATCGGCCGTCGGGGTGACCACCGAGCGGGGGCGGGTGACCGGTGTGGTCACCGATCAGGGCACCATCGAGTGCGAGTACGTGGTCAACTGCGGCGGGATGTGGGCCCGACAGTTCGGTGCACTGGCCGGAGTCGACGTTCCCCTCCAGGCCGCCGAGCACTACTACCTGATCACCGAGCCGATGGACGGCGTGCACCGCGACCTGCCGGTCATTGAGGACCCCGACTGCTACGGCTACTTCCGCCCCGAGGGGGACGGCCTGTTGGTCGGGCTGTTCGAGCCGGAGGCGGCGGCCTGGTCTCTCGACGGAGTCCCCTCCGATGCATCGTTCGTCGAGCTGCCTCCGGACTATGACCGCCTGGCCCCGTTCTTGGAGCTGGCCATGGCTAGGGTGCCCACGCTGGCCGACACCGGCATCCTGAAATTCTTCTGCGGACCCGAGTCCTTCACCTCCGATGTCCATCCCCTGTTGGGCCCCGCTCCCGAGTTGGACAACTACTTCGTGGCCGCCGGTCTCAACTCACTCGGCATCCTGCTCGGTGGCGGAGTGGGAACGGTCATTGCCCACTGGTTGGTCGACGGGGAGCCTCCGGTCGACGTGACCGGGTACGCCATCGATCGGACCGCGGCCCACGAGTCCACCCGTGCCTTCCGACGAGAACGGACGACCGAGCAGCTCGGCGTGCTCTTCGGGGACGCCGCCTACCCGTCATGGCGGCCGAGGACGGCCCGAAACATGCGCCGCACCGTGCTCCACGACCGGTTCGTCGCCGAGGGCGCTCACTTCAACTCCTCGGCTGGCTGGGAGTACCCCGAATGGTTCGAGGGATCCGACTTCCCTCTGGAGAGTCTTCCCGGGTTCGTCCCCCAGCCCTCCCGATCGATGGTGACCGCCGAACACCGGACCGTGCGGGAGCAGGTGGGCATCATGGACATGACCTTGATGGCCAAGTTCATGGTGCAGGGGCGTGACGCCGCCGTGGTCTTGTCGCGGCTGTCGGCCAACGATGTGGCCCGCCAGCCCGGTCGGGTGACCTACACCCAGTGGCTCACCCCCTCCGGGGGGATCGCCGCCGACCTGACCGTGACCCGGTTGTCCGAAGAGCGGTTCTTGGTGGTGGCCTCCGACATCATCCAGCGCCGGGTCGAGCCCATGATCCGTCGGGCCACCGCCCCGGAGGAACACTGCACAGTCACCGACATCACCTCGGGAACGGTGCTCCTCTCGGTCCAGGGGCCGTCCTCACGGGAACTCATCGGTCGGCTCTCCTCGGCCGACCTGTCCAACGCCGCCTTCCCCTACCTGTCGGCCCGGACCATCGACGTGGGCTATGCCCAGGTACTCGCCCTCCGCATCACCTACCTCGGGGAGCTCGGCTATGAGCTCCACGTCCCGACCGAGTACGGACTGGGGGTCTACGACGACCTGATGGAGGCGGGGTCCGACCTCGGCGTGCGCCCGGTGGGTCTTGCTGCCATGGCCAGCCTCCGGCTGGAGAAGGGCTACCGCGACCTCGGCGTGGACATCGACAACACCGACAATCCCCTCGAGGCCGGCCTGGGCTTCGCCGTGGCCTTCGACAAGCCCGGCGGCTTCATCGGCCGAGAGGCCCTCGTGGCCCTCCGAGAGTCGGCGCCGTATCGCTCCCTGCTGGTCAGCATTCGCGTGGACGACCCCGAGGTCCTTCTCTACGGGAACGAGCCGGTCCGCGTCGACGGCCACTGGGTCGGCTACGTGCGAGCGGCGGCCTTCGGACCCACCGTGGGCGCCTCGGTGGGACTCGCCATGGTGGAGCGCCCTGAGGGAGTGACCGACGAGTGGCTGGCCTCAGGGCGGTTCGAGGTGGTCACCCCGCACGGGAGCCATCCCCTCACCCCGTCGAGCAGCCCCTTCTACGACCCCAAGCGGCTTCGCATCCTGGCCCGAGAGGAACTCACCTCGTGACCGAGGCGCCCCACGTCGGCGCCCTCACCGACGTCGTCAGGTGAACGTGAACTCACCGTTGTCGATGACCGTCTCGCCACGCTGACTCACCGTCCGGAACCGAGCCGACCCGTCCTCGACCCACATCGAGATGGTCAGCACGTCACCGGGGTAGGTCGGACGCGAGAACCGGCCACGCATGGATCGGAACCGGCCGGGGTCCGAGCCGCACAGGGTGTGGAGCAGGGCTCGGCCGGTGACTCCGTAGGTGCACAGGCCGTGCAGGATAGGTCGGTCGAAACCGGCCCGACGGGCGAAGACCGGATCGGAGTGGAGGGGGTTGCGGTCACCCGACAGCCGGTAGATGAGCGCTTGGTCTGGACGGGTGGCGTAGGTGATGACCCGGTCGGCTTGGCGGTCCGGAGTGGACGGCGGACCGCCCGACGGTCCACGTGCACCGCCGAAGCCCCCTTCGCCCCGGATAAACAGGCCAGTGGTCGTCGTGAACAGCGGCTGCCCGGTGATGAGGCTGATCGACGTCGACTCGATGGTCACCAGCGCTCCGGACCCCTTGTCGAAGATACCGGTGACCACACTGGTGGTACGGATCGAGCCACCGGGCGGAATGGGCTCGAACAGCTCGATCCCTTGCTCGCCGTGGAGCAGCATGGCCGGATCGAAGTCGCCGATGAGGGTGCGGTCCTGCCCACCGGCGCCGAGCACCGCGGCCATGGTGGGCAGGACCTGTTGAGGCACGTCGACCGAGTTCTCGGTGGTAAAGGGCAGCTCGTAGTCGGAGGCCAGCGATCCTGCCCCCACGCCGAGGGCATAGAGCAGCGAGTCAGTCGACGTCCACGAGCGATCCACCGGCTCGGAGATCGATCCGACAACGTCCAAGTTGAGTGGCATGGTGTCCTCCCCTGGTCACCGGGCTCGGTACCTCCGGTCGCCCAGCATCCCACGCACGGGTTCGGGGGGGACGTCCACACCCCACTGGCGTCGCGTCGCGGCGGGTGGCCGTGCGCCCAGGCAGCAGTACCATCGCTCCATGCTGGCTCATGCGCCGATCATCGCCTTCGTCCCCGTGCGCGACGTGGCCCAGGCCCGCCGGTTCTACGTCGACACCCTCGGTCTTCCTGTGGTCGACGAGAGCCCGTTCGCACTGGTGGTCGACGCCGCCGGCACCATGCTGCGACTGACCCCGGTGGCCGATCTCCATCCCCAACCCTTCACGATCGTGGGATGGTCGGTCGACGACATCGGGGCGTACCGTGGCCACCCTCACTGGTCTCGGCGTGACGTTCACCCGCTACGACGGAATGGACCAGGACCCGTCGGGAATCTGGCAGGCACCGAGTGGTGACCGGGTGGCCTGGTTCACCGACCCCGATGGCAACACCTTGTCGCTGACCACGTTCGCCGCACCTTCGCCCTGAACGAGTGCGGTCTACGCCGCCGATCCGTAGAAGGGTGCGTTGCCGAAGTTGAAGATCCCACCGTCGGTGGCCATCAGCCAATAGCCCAGTCCGGTGCCGTCCGAGGCCATGGCCACGACGGGACGGTTCAGTCGGATCCCTCCGGTTGACCCGTGGAACTGGGCGTCGCCGAACGAGAAGATGCCGCCGTCGCTGGCCACCAGCCAGTAGCCCTGTCCCGTGGCGTCCGAAGCCATCCCCACCACCGGTTGATTGAGATGGATATTGCCGGTGGAGCCGTGGAACTGGGCGTCGCCGAACGAGAAGATCCCCCCATCGGTGGCCACCAGCCAATACCCCTGTCCCGACGCATCGGCGGTCATGCCCACCACCGGTCGGTTGAGGTGGATGTTTCCCGTCGAGCCGTGGAACTGGGCGTCGCCGAACGAGAAGATGCCGCCGTCGCTGGCTACCAGCCAGTAGCCCTGTCCCGTGGCGTCCGAAGCCATGCCCACGATGGGTTGGTTGAGATGGATGTTGCCGGTCGAGCCGTGGAACTGGGCGTCGCCGAAGGCGAAGATCCCTCCGTCACGCGCCACCAGCCAGTAGCCACGGCCCGTGGCATCGGTGGCCATGCCCACGATGGGCTGGTTGAGGTGGGTGCCGGTCATCGATCCGTAGCAGGCCGCGCCCCCGAAGGCGGCCACATCACCGGCGAAGTCCACCTCGTAGTAGCCCGAACCCGACTTGGTCGCAGCCCCACCCACCACGGTGCCGGCAGGAAGGTGAGTCATGCACGCCGACGGGGCGGGTGTGATGGGTCCGCTGGGAGGTGGTGTGGGTGAACCGCCACCGGGCCCGGGCCCGGGGGCCGCCGCGAGGTCATAGGTCTGCTGATCGAACACCTGCCCGGCCGCGTTGTAGGGCGTGACCGTGACCTGGTTGCCCGTTACCGTCACCTTCAAGAAGTTGTAGACGTCGGCTGCGGCCACATCGCTGGGGTCTGGCACCTGTTGGCCACACGATGAGCCGGCGCCACCGTTCGGGCTGTAGCCCAGGGCATAGACGTTGGCCGTTGTCATCATCGTCTTGCACGACCCGCCGGTCACCGGTTCGAGAACCCCACCGCCGCCGCCGGTCACATAGTTGATCAGCTGGCCCTTCGCCTGGTAGTCGTTGGGCACGATCCTCTGGTAGGTGTGGGCATGGCCGTTGAAAGCCATCTCCACGCCATTGCTGGTCAGCAGCTTCTCGAGACTGGTCGACGCGTTCGGGTTGACCGAACTGTCGTTCTCCACGTAGGGGTCGGACGGCTGGGTGGCGTTGACGGACCGAACCGGATAGTGCATCACCGCGAACTTCACCCCACCGGGGTGGGCGGCGAGGTCGCTTTTCAGCCACTGATACTCGGCCGAGTTGGTCTGCCAGTGCTCGTCGGCATCCGCCTCGTAACCCTGGCAGTAGGACGGCGTGGCGCACAGCGAGCCGGTGGCGTTTCCGGTCCCGGTCGGCCCGGAGGAGCCATCCGACCAGGCGCCGTCGATCACGTAGATGCGCACGTTGCCCGTGGAGAATGCGTACCAGCCATCGGGGAACGACCCGCTGATGCCGTCGACCCCGCTGTAGTCGTCAAACGCGTAGGTGCCGCCCGACGAGGCCGTCGTGGTGGGAGTTGGCCAGACTTTGAGCGTCGTGACGTTCTGGCCGTGGTTGCCATCGGCGGCGAAGGTGGGAATACCCCCGGTCTGGGGGAAGTAGCTCGGACCGAACAGGTCGCTCACTTCTGGGGTCGAAGTTCCGGCCGGCGGGACGGGCGCGGTCTGCTGGAGGTCGCCGTAGGTGGACTGGTTACCACCGTTGTACGCGATGTCGCCGGCCACCAGGAGGAACTGGGCACCAGACTTGCCGATCTGGCTGTAGATCGATGCCTCGTTGGGATTGATGGGGTCGTTGGGATTGGCCCCACTGAAGGGGACCTGCGAGGTGGCCGTGGTGTACGAGTAGTTCTCGCCGGTGTCGGCGATCACATCGAAGGTCACCGGCTTGGCCGACGAGGTGTTGGCCGGATCGAGTGTGGTGAAGTACTGGACTCCCGGTGAGGAGGGAAGCAGGTCGGTGGCCCCAGGCTGATCGGTCGAGAAGATGGCGTAGCAGTAGGCGGTGCCGGGAGCGAGGTTCGCTACGGGGACCGACGCCTGGTACTCGTTGATGGTGGATCCCGCCCCGTTGGTTACGGTGAAGGCCCACGCCGTGGTGGTGGCCCCTCCGGACACCAGGGGAATCGAGGTCGGCACGGCGAGCGCGCCGTTCGACCACGTCCTCACGGAGGCCGGGCATCCGCCGGCCCCCATGGCGGCCACCTGCACCGAGCCCGGTGTACTGGAGGTGGTGGCCCAGTTGATGTAGGCCGAAGTCTGGGTGAGGTCGGTCACGTAGGGCACCCGGGTGAGGCTGGGGTCTGCCCCGCTGTACGCGACGACCGGGAGAGGGGTATCCGTGCTGGCGGCTCCCGCCGGTGCTGTCCACAGCCCGGACAGCACCGGACCGACCACGCCGATCGCCACCGCCGCCGCGCCGGCTGCCACTCGCTTCAACATGGTGCGTCGCCCCTGCCCGTCACGGGCCCTCGGATCTGGACCTCATCCCATCTGTAGCACCGGGCGCGCGACTAACGCAGTACGTGGTCCGCCACAATTGCTACGAGGAGCACGTGTAGTGAGTCCCATGCCGCTCTGGGTGACCACGACACCTGATTTCGATCTGCGTTCGGCCGCAGCGTCTTCTCCGGAGCGCGAGTCAGCTCTCGTCGGACCGTGGACGTGGCGTCGGGGCCGGGGTCAGCGCCGGGCCAGAAGGTCAGCCTCCGGCGAAGGGAGGACGGCTGCGTGGAGCGTGGGTGATGGCGCCTGCCCAGCCGTTGGGGTGGTCGATGGAACGCGCCCGGCAGTGGACACCTGGCCGGTCGGGTCGCTCGGGCCTGGGCGATGGGCGCCGAGGTAGGCACGGAAGACCAGGGACCGGCACAGGACGAAGCGGGTCGCCACGGCAGCCGACATGCCGACGGTGGCCGCGGCCAGGCCAGCCCCCAGGGGGCTGGCACCCATGAGGACGGCGATTCCGAGGGCAATCGTGGTTGCCAGTGCTGACGTGATGAAGAGCAGACCCACTCCTGCCGCTCGCGGCCACACGTCCATCCCACGCCGGTGGCGCCCCGCCGACCGGGATGAGCTCGTGGCGCCGACCGCTATGGCGAGGGCCAGGGCTGCCAGATTGGCGACCGAGACGGTGACGAACTGGGTCGAGACCAGCAGGAGTACCAGGTAGGCCACCGAGCCGGCCACACCCAGCCGGGACGTGCGCACCAACTCGTCGAGTGCTGCAGGGAGATGTGACGATCGGATCACCCGCGCCTCGCTGAGGTCGCGGTGCGAAGACCGCAGCATGCGCCACACACCTTGCAAATCCTTTCGCGCCGTGTTGGCGATGTGGACGCTCGTGTTCGGATCATCCGACCAGTCCACCGGGACCTCACTGATCCGGAGCCCGGCCCGCTCGGCCACGACCAGGAGTTCGGTGTCGAAGAACCACTCGTTGTCGGCCACCAGCGGGAGGATCGCTCGGGCATCGGCACTCCTCATCGCCTTGAAGCCGCACTGTGCATCACTGAATCGGCTGTGCAACACCACCCGCAGAATCAGGTTGTAAAGCCGGGAGATCACCTCACGTTTCGGGCCCCGGAATACCCGGGCACCGTGGGCCAGCCGGCTTCCGATGGCCACATCCCCGTGTCCAGACACAAGGGGGGCGACAAGGGGAAGCAGGGCGTCGAGACCCGTGGAGAGGTCGACGTCCATGTACACGACCACTTCGGCGTCACTGGCGGACCACGCCGCCCGCAGGGCGCGGCCCCGGCCCTTGAGATCGAGGTGCAGCGCCCGGACCCCCGGGATGGTGTCCGCCAAACGGGTGGCAATCTCCCACGAACCGTCGGTGGAGGCATTGTCGACGATGGTGACAAGCGCCGGGAACGGGAACTGCTGGTCGAGATAGCGCCGGAGGGTGCGGACACTCGCCTCGAGGTCACGGCTCTCGTTGTAGATCGGGACGGCGATGTCCACCGAGGTCCGACTGCTCTCCTGGTGCTCTCCTGCCTGGAATGCGCTCATGAAAGCATCGTGGTGATGGTTGCCGAGAGCCAGCTGGGAACAGGCTTCGGAAATCTCGTGAATCGCGTGGTGGGCACGCCCGGCCCCTTCTCCGTCAGGGGGTGACCACTACGGTTCCCTTCCCTCATCGGTAGCCTGATGGCATGCGAGGCCGCCGGCGAGATCGTCACCGATCCCGCCTCGGCCCGGGAGTCGGTGGTCTGCTCTTGGTCGGTTCGGTGCTGGCGCTCATCGCGCTCGGTCTGGCGGCAGTAGTGGGTCCGACCGACCCAGTCTCCGCCGCGGCGATGTCCCGCTCCCCCCTGGTCAACCCCTCGAGGGTGCGCACAGAGGGCGTGGTGTTCACCACTACCCCCCACGAGGGCCCGACGGCCACACTGGACGCCAGCTCGCCCCCGAGCACCGCACCGCTCGACCTTGGATCCGATGCCGGCAGTTCCTCTGGCGGAGGACTGTCCAACGGCCATGTGGCGGCCCTCGTCATCGGTGGCGTGCTGGTCGTGGCCGCCGTCGTGGCCGCACTCATCGGTCGGCGACGCAGGAGACAGAACTAAAGCGGTTGCCGGTGCAGGTCGGGTCGGTGAAGGGCAAGCCAACGACCCGGGCCCGCTCACTTGGTCGAAGTGAGGTCGTACACCGTCTGGCCTCCGATGGTCTTGGCCGTGAAGTGGGCCTCGACCCAGCTCGTGATGGCGGAATCGCTGTTCGTCGAACCGCCAGGACCGCCTCCACCCCCTGAGCCCGATGCGATGAAGTAGTGGATCTCGCCCTTGGCCACGTAAGCCTCGAAGGTCTTCAGGCTGATATTGCCCCCCTCGCCATTGAAGCCACCAATGGCCATCACAGCGTCGCCCGAAGCCAACTCGAGCGTCGCCGCCGACTGGGAACCAAAGGTGGCTGCCACCCACCGATAGTTGCTTGCCCCCGACTTGAGGGCGTTGGTGAGCGCGGCGCTGGTTGTGGCACCGCCACCTGCACCACCTCCGCCAGGTCCACCGGCGAGGCCGGACCCACCGGTGGTTCCCGAGCCCGGCAGTGTTGTTCCACCCGAGCCCGGTACTCCCGTCGGGAGGGTCCCACCGAAGCCACCACTCGGTGCACCACTTGGCCTACTCCCTGTCGGGAAGGAGGGGCGGGTCCCGGAGCCACCTGGTGCGGTGCTCCCGGCGCCGATGGTGCCTTGACCGGGTCCACCCTGGCCTCTGCCTGGGAGTCCGGCGCCGCCACCGAATCCGCTCTCGCTGCCGGCAGGGCCGGCCGACGGAATGCTTCCCGTGTGGGCAGTGGAGAGAGTGGTCGCCGTGAAGGCAATGGGTCCGCTGAGGGAGGCCACCACACCGAGGCCGATGGCTGCCGTGGTGACCTGTCGTGTGTACCGGGGGATGGCCGGTGCCACCACGAGAGCAGCCGCACCGAGCACACCGGTCGCCAGGATGAGTGGACGGAGCCAAGCATCGAATGAGGGCGTCCGGTCAAGGAGGACGAACGCCCACGCTGCGGTGCCTGCGATGGCCACGGCGCCGAGCACACGGGCGAGCATCCGTTGGCGGTTCTGCCACAGCATCGCTCCGCCCATCCCCACCAGGGCGGCAATGGCCGGGGCCAGGGCCACCGTGTAGTAGGTGTGGATGACGCCGCTGGAGAAGCTGAACACCGCAGCGGTGACGAGCAGCCATCCGCCCCACAGCACCAGGGCGGCACGCATGCGATCGGTTCGGGGAGCCCGTCCCCTCCACACGATGCCGGCCACCAAGGCCAAGACCGAGGCGGGCAGGAGCCACGATGCCTGCCCACCCATCAGATCGTTGAACAGCCGAAAGATTCCGGTCGCCCCACTGAACCCGGTGCCGTTTCCGCCGGTCCCCCCCGAGAGCCGGCTCAGTCCGTTGTAGCCGAAGATGAGATTGAGGATGCTGTTGTCCGGCGAGCCATCGATGAGGGGTCGTGACGCAGTCGGCCACAGCGAAACGACGGCCACCCACCATCCCGCAGCGACGACGATGGCCAGCCCTCCCAGGGCCAGCTGCCACAGGCGACGCCACAGACGAGTCGGAGCCGCGAGGAGGTAGACCCCTGCGAACGCCGGAAGAATGGTGAAGGCCTGAAGCATCTTGGCCAGAAAGGCGAACCCGATCAGGGCTCCGGTGGCCACGATCCAACGGGTGCCAGCCTTCTCGATGGCCCGGGTCAGCGTGTAGGCCGCCGCCACCAACGCCAGCACCATCAGGGCGTCGGGGTTGTTGAAGCGGAACATCAACGCCGCCACGGGAGTACAGGCCAGCACCGCACCGGCCAGCAGGCCGGCCGCCGGTCCGAACCAACGCTTGACGGCGGCGTAGACCAGGCCAACGGCGGCGACCCCTTCAAGCACCTGGGGAACGAGCATGCTCAGACTGCTGAACCCGAACACTCGGCCCGACAGCTCCATGATCCAGAGCGAGCCCGGAGACTTGTCCACCGTGATGAAATTGGACGAATCGATCGAACCGAAAAAGAACGCCTTCCAACTCTTAGTGCCAGCCTGCACGGCGGCGGCATAGAAGCTGTTCGCGTAGCCCGATGCGCTGAGGTTCCAGAGATAGGCGCCGGCTGTCGCCACCAGGAGTGCGATCAAGGCGGGAACCACCCATCGAGGGGATGACGGTGAACGCTGATCGTCTCCGCCATCGTCGGCTAGCGGGGGCGGAGCCTCGAAGGTAGGAAGGGGCGTCTGACGAACGGCGGTCGGTGGTGTCGCGGTGATGGACATGTGGGCATTGTCGGAGGCACCGCTGTGAACTGGCTGGGGAGCTCCTGGGTCACCCCTGGGACTTGGCGGTGCCGAGCAACCTGCCCACAGCTATGCCATCGGCGATCTCGCCGTTACGGGCTGCCCCCGCATCCGTCCACGTCGGCGATCAGAGAGAGCTGGCTGCCCCGGCGGTTCCGACGGATCGTGCCTCCACCAGCGGGCGGATCCGATAGGGAATGAGGTCACGAAGGACGAGTGCGGTCCGGGTTCGCTGGACTCCCGGACAGGCCAGGATGCTCTGTCCAAGTTCATAGAGGTGGCCGGTGTCAAAGGCCACCACCCGCACAAGAATGTCCTGATCGCCGCTCGTCGCTACCACCTCGAGCACCTCGGGCATCCCTTCCAGCGTCCGAACCACGGTGGTCAGGAGGCTCTGGTCGAGGTCGGCGCTGATTACCGCATCGATCGAGTAGCCCAGTCGATCCGGAACCAGTCGGGTGCTGTGGGGACGGAGCTGCCCGGTGTCCTCGAGGTGGGCGAGGCGGGTCTGCACCGTTCGCCGGGCCAGGCCCAGCCGCTCGGCCAGGCTGATCACCGGCCGCCGGGGGTCGTTGTCCAACTCCAGAACGATCTGGGCATCGGTTGCGTCAAAATCGGCCATATGGTGATCGTAACAGACCATCCACGCATTCTTTTTGGACATTCTGGTCACCTTTTAGCCTCGATCTTGATCACTACGACTCCACAAGGTGAAGTGGGTGCATGCGCAGGCCCCTGCAACCCACCCACAGCAACGCCGCCCGGATCACCGTGGCCGGCTACCTGGCCACTCGGCTCCGACAGCTTGGTGTCGACTACCTCTTCGGGCTGCCCGGCGACTTCAACCTGGCCCTCCTCGACGGGATGCTCGCCGACTCCGGACTGCAGTGGGTGGGCGCTGCCAATGAGCTCAATGCGGCGTATGCCGCAGACGGATACGCCCGTCAGCGCGGTCTCGGCGCCCTCATCACCACCTACGGCGTGGGTGAACTCAGCGCCATCAACGGGGTGGCGGGAAGCTATGCCGAGTCGGTGCCGGTGCTCCAGATCACCGGTGCACCCGAGACGGGCATGGCGGATCGCAGGACGATCGCCCATCACACACTCGTCGATGGCGACTTCGGGCACTTTCGCCGGATGTACGACGAGGTGACGGTCGCCGCCGAGTCACTAACCGGCGACGATCCGGCTGGCCAGATCGATCGGGTGCTGACCGCAATGGTGGCCAGCTCGAGACCGGGCTACATCAGCGTCCCCGCCGACCTGGCGCAGTGCCTCATCCCCGCGGTCGGTCTCGGGCGCACCATCCAACCAGCACCGAGCGACCCGGCTGCCCTGCGCGCATTTCGCGAGGCCTGTTCCCGACGGCTCAGTGAGGCTACGGACATCACCTTGTTGACCGGCCACCTGATCGGACGTCAGGCCCTGCACCACCGCATCAGCGAAGTGGCGGAGACCGGAGCGGCTGCGGTGGCCTTCACCCTTGGCGGCCGAAGTACGGAGGGGGGCGGCGTCTATATTGGGGGCCTGACCCCCGACGACAGCGTCCACGCCGCCGTCGAGCACTGTGATGTGCTCATACTTGCGGGCGTCGTGTTCAGCGACATCACCTCGGGCATGTTCACGCACTGCATCGATACGGAAACGTCGATCGTCCTAGACCTCAACCGGGCTCGGGTGGGCCGGGACCGCTTTGACGGGGTACGGCTGCGGGATGCCGTTGGGATCGTTGTCGATCTGTTGGTCCCGACCCTTCGAGCGCTGCCCACCACGCCCATCGCGTCCGTCACCGGCGCCACAACCGGAGAGGTGGTGACTAACTCGGGCACCGCGGAGTCGGAAACTGGACCGCTCACCCACGCGCAACTGTGGCCGGAGCTCGCCCAGTGGATTCCACCTGGGACCACGGTGCTGGCCGATGCGGGAACGGCCTACTACGGTGCCGTGGCCACGCGGCTCGCCCCGGGCTGCGAGGTGGTGGGCCAGCCGTTCTGGTCGTCGATCGGTTACACCCTTCCCGCCCTGCTCGGTACCGCACTGGCATGCCCGGGAAGTCGGCCGCTGCTCGTCATCGGCGACGGTGCTGCGCAGCTCACTATCCAAGAGCTGGCCACCATCCTCCATCGGCACCTGGACGTCGTCATCTTCGTACTCAACAACGGGGGCTACTCCATCGAGCGCCAGATCCGCAGCCCGGACGCCGTCTACCAGGACATCACGCCCTGGGACTGGACATCGTTGCCCACCGCCTTCGGCCACACCGATCACGGGACCATTCTTCCCGTCGGCAACCTCCGCCAGCTCCGTCTCGCCTTGGCAGCCACCGACGCAGTCCGGTCAGGCACCACCTTGATCGAGCTGCAGCTCGACCGGGACGATGCACCGGCGCTGCTGAGCGCCATCGCCGCCGGACTCCAACCTGGGCGGGATCACCGAACGGGGCGCCGGTTGGCACAGACCGCCTGACCACCGTCTGACCGGAAGCCCGGTGCAGTGGGGAGTCGCAGGCCCCCGACGGCGTAGGGAATCTCCGATGGTCCGTTGCTACGGGTCGTCTGATGGCGCATCGGCAGCTCGGGAGCAATGACCTCACCTTCGTTGCCTCACCGCGCCATGATGTCGGGTAGCGGACCTCCGTGGCGGCGGCAGGATCCGCCGCAGAGCAGATCCGTCACGGAGCGAATCATGCGAGCACGCAGACAGGACCGTCAGCCCGACGACGTCCTCGGTCCACGGGCCCTGGCGGCCATGGCCGATGCCGCCCGGCGGTCGCGGGAAGCGAACGACGAGCCCGAGACCGCTACGCCCAGAAGACGCCAGCGACCGAGGCGTCCCCCTGCCCGCACCGGCATCAACGCTTCGGCCACCGGGTCGGTTCCGCCTGTGACCGAACCGACCAGCGGCTCCGTGCTTCCGAGCACATCAGCTCCCTCACCGGGTCCTTCCCCTTCGTCGCTCACGGCTCCGGACCCGGTATCCGAATCCGCCTCTCGGACGGCGTCCAGCCGCTCGGCGTCCGCAGCAGCGGACCGGGATCGGTCGGACGCCCGTCGTGACGAGCGATCCCGGAGTTCGGTGCTGATTGTGTCGCTCGCTCTGGTGGCCGTCGTCGCCGCCCTCATCGGCACGTGGGCCATCAAGGGCAGTGGTGGTACCGCACCCACCTCGTCGGCTCATCAAGGTGGCCCGGCCGCTCCTCCTTCCTCCGCGCCCCCTACCGCCCAGGCCGGTTCGAGTTCGGGCGGGACCACTCCTACGCGGGGGGCGACTCTGCCGGCACCCACGACCCCGGTTGGGTCCACGCCGACTACCGCTCCCCCGGCGCCTTCATCGGGTACGGGACCGCAGCTCACCACACTGACTCCCGCCAGCGGGATTGCGGGTCAGGTACTTGTCATCGAAGGATCCAACCTCGTGAGCCCGTCGGGCCAGATCACCGCGCATTTCGGCACGGAGACGGCCACGGTGGCGTGTCCAGCCCAGACCAGCTGCATCGTCCAGGTGCCGCAGAACACCGCGTCGACAGCGTCCGTGCCCTTCACCGTCACCACGGACACCGGAACGTCGAACCCGCTGACCTTCTCCTACTCCTAACCCCTTCCTGCGGGGCAGGGACCGTGGGCTCGAAGCAGCGGCCAAGTGACCTCGCGTGCGAATCCTGCGTACGGCCATGGCCGGGCGTCAGGTCCCTTCAGGCGGGCCCGCTGGGTGCCGAGGAGCACTCGGCACATAGGCCGAGGATGGCGAAATGGTTGGGGTTGATGGTGAATCCCAGCTTGGTCTTGGCTGATCGCGCCAGGCCCCGAAACATGTCGTCGGGGGCTTCGATCGTGGTCCCGCACCGAGCACAGACGAAGTGTGCGTGGGCGTGGGACGCCAGTAGATAGCTCGACGGGCCATGGCCCAAGTGGCTGTGGGCGACCACGCCCAGGTGCTCGAACTCTTCGACGTTGCGGTAGATCGTCGAGAGGTGGACGTCTGGCGCCTTGCGTTGGACGGCATCGGCCAGTTCCTCAGCGCTCAGATGGCCATCGGCCTCGAACAACACTTCCAGGAGAATGCGCCGGGATGACGTGGCTCGTCCTCCGTTGGCCCGCACATAGGCCAGCACCGACTCGACCGACGAGAAATCCGCCCCGGCGACGTCATCGGGCACAGTGGTCATAGGCCCACGATACCGAGTGCCTGCCTCGTTCGGGCTGAAGACCTCCCTGCCGCGACCAAGAAGCCGCCGGCCGCACACTCCTCCTTATTGCGTGGCTCTCGCATTTGCCATAAGGTTTCGGTTGATGGCGCTGGCTCGGAATTCCCGGTGAACGACGACTCGGCGCTCTCGACCGCCTATGCGGGCCGGTTAGCCAAACTGCGGGGCGGTCTCGACCCCAGCGAATGGCTGGCCGTCGGAGGCATGGCGCTGACCGTCATCAGTCTCAACGTCGTCGGCTGGGGGCTGCTGGCAGCAGCATCGAGCCACCACTACCACCTCTCGAAGACAGGCCTTCTGGGCTTTGGAACCGGCGTGCTGGCCTACACCCTCGGTATGCGGCACGCCTTTGACGCCGATCACATCGCGGCCATCGACAACACCACCCGGAAGCTGGTTGACGAGGGCAAACGGCCCTTGAGCGTCGGCTTCTACTTCTCACTCGGACACTCGACGGTCGTGTTCGTCCTGGCCGTCTTCCTCAACTTCGGTATCCGAGCGCTCGACTCCCAAGTGAGCAACAGTTCGTCCGGACTCCATGAGATCACCGGGGTGGTCGGGACGTCAGTATCCGGCGGCTTTCTCTACCTCATCGCCATTCTCAACCTGATCGTGCTCATCGGGATCGCCAAGGTCTACCGAACCATGCGACAGGGCAAGTTCGACCACGAGGAGCTCGAGCGGCAGCTCAACAACCGAGGACTGATGAATCGGTTCTTTGGCGGCTATTCCCGCAAGATCGACAAGCCCTGGAAGATGTACCCGTTGGGCGTGCTCTTCGGACTTGGATTCGACACCGCTACCGAGATCGCCTTGTTGGTGCTGGCGGGCAACGCGGTGGCCGGCGGCCTGCCCTTTTGGGCAATCTTGTCGCTTCCCTTGCTCTTCGCCGCCGGCATGAGTCTGTTCGACACCATCGACGGATGTTTCATGAACTTCGCCTACGACTGGGCGTTCGCCAAGCCAGTCCGCAAGGTCTTCTACAACCTCACCATCACCGGCCTATCCGTCTTCGTGGCCTTCTTCATCGGAACCATCGAGGTTCTGGGGCTCATCGGCCAGGAGGCCCATCTGCACGACCCATTTTTCCGTTTCTTCCAGAACTTCAATATCAACACCGCAGGATTCATCATCGTCGGCGCATTCGTGGTCACCTGGATCGTCGCCGCTGCCTACTGGCACTTTGGCAATGTCGAAGAAAAGTGGGATGCCACGATGATCCCTTCTGAACCGATCGAGGCCACCGTCCCCGGTTAGCCGACATCCGAGGGGCCCTACCCCCAAAGATGAGGGCGGGATCAAGATCGATGTGGTCGAGACTACGTCCGGCTGAAGGCAGCCACCCGTTCGGGCGCCAGGGCCCCGGAGTTCGACGGCGTGGGGATCTCGGTGATGGGAGCACCGTCGTGGGCCGGCGTAAACCCCTTTCGTGACATCTTGCCCCAGGCTTTCTTCCCCCTCAGATAGCTGAGGGTCCCGCGAAGACGCCAGAGGATGGTGAGTTGTCGGTAGCCGAAGTTCTCGAGCACCGCCCACACCACCAGCAGGGCTCGGTCCCGTGCCCTCCCATATCGACGGAACGAGAGCTCCTCGAGCATGAGCGCCAACATGGACAGCAGTACTCCCAAGCCACACGCCAGGGAGAAGAACAGGATGGCAAAGAGCGCCGACACCTGTCCGAGCAGCAGTCCGACGACCACGAGCACCAGCCCCACGGCCTCCACGATCGGCGCCATCCACTCGAACAGCAGGAACACGGGGAAGACGACCAGACCCAACACCCCGTACCGCGGATTGAGAAGAAGTCGCCGGTGGCGCCAGAGCACGTCCGAAAAGCCCCGCTGCCAGCGCTCCCGTTGGCGCCCGAGCTCGCGAAAGGACACGGGAGTCTCCGTCCACGCCACCGGGTCGGGTACGAACTCGATCCGGGCCGGCTTTCCTGTCTCGTAGCCGTGGCGACGGAGGCGCACGATGAGTTCCATGTCCTCACCCACACTCTTCTCGTAACCGTTGGTCTCGAGCAGGCTCTCCCGCCGGAACAGACCAAAGGCGCCCGAGATGAGGAGGTTTCCACCCAATCGGTTCCACCCGGGTCGGCCGAACAGAAACGCTCGCAGGTACTCGACGGCCTGCATCCCGGCCAGAGCCCGATGGGGCCCCCGCTCCGAGGCCAGTCGGCCATGGGTGACCGTACAGCCATTGGCTACACGGATCGTTGCCCCGGCCGCCACCACATCGGACGAACGGATAAAGGGTCGGACCAGTCGCCTGAGTCCATCAGGATCGAGGATGGTGTCGGCATCGATGGCACAGAGCAGCTCGCTCGTGGCCACGTTGATCCCGACGTTCAGCGTGTCGGCTTTGCCCCCCTTGTCTTTCGACACGACAAGGAGATTGGGAAAGCGTCTCGATCGATAGATCGCCGTGACCTTACTGGTGACTATTCGTTGGTCATAGATGGGCTGGATCGGGGTGAGATCAAAGGTCGAAGACAGCGTTTCGAAGGTGGCGTCGGTCGAACCGTCATCGAGCACCACAATCTCCAAACGCGGATAGGCCAAGGTCAGAAGGGCCCGGACGCTCTCGACGATGGACTTCTCCTCGTTGAACGCGGGCACGAGCATCGAGATGGACGGTGCCACCTCGGAGGACAAGATCTCGCGGTACTTCTCTGCCCGAACCTCGTTCAGATACTGGCGCATCTCGAGCACGGACGAGCAGTAGAGCACCAGGTAGAACAACGCCAACCCGATGAAGTAGGCCAAGACCACGTAGGTCACCGGCGTAATGACAGTCCGATAGAAGTCGTTCATGCTGCTTCCTCCTGCATCGATAGGGCTTGTAACTCGAGGGCCTGGACCGACATCTCGGCTGCCGGGCCTCTGCCAGGCGAATCGGCCCGCAACAGAACAGTCCCGGCGGCGCCGAGCGCCAACAAGGTCATGGCTGCCTGCTTCCTGACGTCCCAGGCTGGGTGGCTCAACAGAGGCTCGACCGCGGTGGCACCATGCCAGTAGTGCAACCTTCCGATTCCTGCGGCGGCGGCCACAACCACTCCTTCTTCGGGATCGTCGAGGCCCGCCATGAGTAATGGCCCTGCGCCTGGATTTCCCGTACTGGCCAGGACAGACATCGCCAATGCTCGAACGGTCGGGGAGTCGTCCCCGAGGAAGCCGGTTGCCTCCCCGAAGTAGCGCTCGTCGCCGCTGGCCGCGGCAACCTCCAGAATCGCTCGCGTCGTAGCGACATCGGTAGTGGCGAGCGCGGCACAGAGCACCTCGGTGGCCGGCCGCCCGGTTCGTATGAGTGCGTCCTTCGCTGCGAATCGACACTGACCATCGGGATCGTCGAGGAGCACCACCAGGTGCTCTGTCGCCCGCTGGCTGGGAACAGCGACACTCCAGGCCGCCGCCTGGGCCCGGACCTCGGGGGAATGATCGGTGAAGAGCGAGAAGACATCCTCTGACTCGACACTGAAGGCTGTCAGCACGCGGGCCGCGTACAGTCGTGCGGCCCATCGTCGGGAGTGGATTCCGGCGAGGGAGCGCTCGACGATCCCGATCTGCTCCGCGAGTGAGACGAGCGCCACCTTCGAGGTACCACTGACCGATGGAGCCAGCTCGAGCATCATGGCGATCACATAGCTCTCGGAGAACGGGCTGAGGTGCCGGAGCACCGTTTCGGTCTTCAGATCCTCACCCGAGAGGGCGGCAACGATGGCCAGACGGGCATCGGCAAGGTGAGGCTCCAGCCTCACCCGATGAGCCTCGACCAGACTGCTGATGGCGATGGTCACGAGCACCGCACCCACCGCGACGCTCATGGTGATCAACACCACAGTGAGGAGTTCGAGCTTGGTCATGACAGGACCAACGAACGGGTCTGGTCCAGCCGACCCAAGAGCACCGGGATGCTGAACGGCTTGGTGATGTGTTCCATCGCCCCGAGTCCGAGAGCCCGGAGCATCTCGGCCTCGCTTGAACGAGCAGTCAGCATGACCACCCGCGTATCGGCCAGCACCCCTTTGCTTCGCAGCACCTGCAGCACACCGAATCCATCAAGGCTCGGAAGGCCCACATCGAGGAGCACGATGTTCGCCTTGACACTCCCGTCACCCAATCCAGCAGCGGCCTCGGCTCCATCGCTGAAGCGCAGGAAGGTGTACTGATGCAGGCCGAGCGCGTGCTCAATGACATCGGCCACCGAGTCGTCATCCTCGACGAGCACCACATCCACGACACGGGCGTCCCTCTCGTGAGGACGGATCCCAGACACTACGGCTGCCTCGTCCCCCGCCGTCGCCCGCTGGAGTGCTGTCTCGCACATTCGCTCCAACGACGCGAACGTGGAGCCGTCAATCGGCGCCGAGGTGGCTCCCACGCTGTAGCTACAGTGCAGTGGCGAGCCCAAGGTGGTGGGAATGCCCTCTTCTGTGAGGACCCTGGTGATTTCGGCCACGCAGCGGGCGGCTTCGGCACCGACCATTCCGGGTATCCCCACCGCGAAGCTGCTGTCGGCCCATCGACCGACCACCGCCGCATCTGGTGTCCCACTGATCAACCGGGCACCGAGGCGTCGGAGCGCTTCGTCGCCCACCGCACTGCCTTCCGAAGAACGGACCCGATCGAGCCCATCGATACGTGCCAACACCAAGGCGAACGGCTCGTCTCCGAGCATCGAGCGATGGAACAGACGGTCCAATGACCGCTCGGTGGCAGCACGATTCAACGTGGCCGTCAGAGCGTCGATATCACTGCGGCGTTCGGCCATCCGACGTTCCACCAGGGCACGCTGTATCCGGAGACCGAGCTCGAAGGCGGAAACGTCAGACGACATATAGTCGTCCGCCCCCGATTCGAGTGCCTCGGCGAGATGACCCTGGTCATGATCACCGATGATCAGGACGGGCAGTCGGTGCCACCGGGAGTGTGCCCGGATCAATCTGCAGATCTGAGGACCGCTGGTCGGACCGTCGTGTCCCACCACGAGAAGGTCGCCACCGGAGACTTCCAGGTCCTGCCAGAGGTCGGCGATGCTGGCATACAGCACGACGTCCTGATGGTGGTGGGACAAGGTGTTTATCGTGGCCGTCATCTGATCATTGGCGTTGCAGATTCGGATCACCGAGTCAACAGGACGGCGTCGTTCCATCGCCTCGGACAGGAAGGAGACGAGGTGACGCATGCTGTGGGAACGGTCAACGACCCCGGTCGCACCGACTTGGGCCAGTGCCGCCCGATCGTCGAAGGATTCGCGCTCGGACAGTACAACTACCGTCGTCCTCTCCGACAACGTCTGCACCGACTCGAGGAGGGTGGCACTCGTCCACCGTCTCGAAGGCCCGTTGTCGATCACCACTGCAGGCAGGGCGCCGCCACCGGATTCGAGAGACGTGAGGTCAGTGACCTGATCCACGGTAAGGGCGAGGGCAGTGGCTTCCACGGTGAACCGGGAGACCAGGTTGGCGTCGTCCGAGACGATACTGATCGTACCGGCGGTGTCCGTTGCCTGAGGGGCCGCACCGGAAAGGACGGTGATGGAATCGGATCGCTCTTCCTGCACCGAGGAGCGGAGAGCCACCACGGCTTCGGCCAGTCGGAGACCGTCGATTGGCTCGTCGCGCAACAGGTACTCCGCCTCGAGGGCTGCCCGGCTTCCAGCATCGAATCCGAACGTGCCCAGTGATCCCGCCAGCATGTGGGCGGCTTTTGCCCCCTCTTCGATCCCCTTCTCACTGGCCGTAGTCCGGAGCACGTTTGCTGCGGTTGTCTCCAACAGTGAAATTCGGTCGAGATTTGTCTGACGGTGACGCTGCCACAGAGCGGACAGGGCCGAGTCGAGGTCGGGGGTCTCGGTGATTTCCCTCAATGGCCCAGTCATGAGTGATCGGTCCGGCCGGAGACGAGCTCGTCCTGAGCGTGCGATGCGTGGTGCAACGTGTTCCGGTCACCCCAGTATCCGAGTGTGCGATTTGTCATGATCGTGGACCTCCACATGTAGACGGACCGATTGTCGGCAGGACTGCGAGATGAACCCCCCGATTCTCAAACGTGCCCATCGGTTGGCCGATCGGCGGGTGCCTGGCAGGCTCCAGCCGAAGATCCAACCGATGAGACGCGGTCAGTTGTTATGAGAACCGCAGAGTTAGCTCGAAGTACATGATCGACAACGGAGTGCGCTGGCAAGATAGTGACGGTCCTACGAATCATGGGGACCAGCCCGCCGGCGGAGGGGGCGCCACGGATGGCAAGGCCCTGGGAGTCCGATCCCAGCTCTACTCACGCAACGACGCGGACGCCAGTCCTCTCGATGATGGAAGTCGATGCCGTCAACGGCAACGAGAGCACCCTCGGGGTCGAACGCCCCGACATCGTAGGACCGACTCCCTATCGCTCTGTCCTCCGGTACCCGACACACATAAGAGAGGTGGATCAGAACTCCGCCTGGAGGAAATGGGAGCTCCGACGGCCTGGGTGGCGATGGTGACGGGAGTCCCCGAAGTGGAGGTCGAACTTGGCACCTAGGCGGCGATCCCAGCAGTGACGGTGACGATCTCCGGCTTCGGATTCAGTCCAGAGCGATAAGGACTACTGCGTCACGGGGACTGCCCACTCTGGCGCAGGCCTGTGTTCTCAACGAGCAAGCAACGAGGAGAGTTGACCTCGTTGGCCACTGGGCACCCGTTTGCCACGGCCTCGCCAGTAGATCGATTTAGCTGGCTGACGTCACGAGACGCGCCCGGCAATGCTCGGTTCCACCTGGGGTTGGCGGAGCACGCCTACCGCCTCGAGATCCCTCCTCAGCGCACCGGCTGAGCGGAACAGGTGCGTTCGGAAACCCAGACCGGCGGCCGCGGCGAGGTTCTCCTGGCGGTCGTCGATCATCAAGGTCGTCTCAGCGGCCAGACCGAAGCGGTCGAGCAGGCGGACAAAGATGGCCGTCTCGGGCTTCGCTACCCCTTCCCGACCGGAGACGACGGTTCCGTCGAACCAGCCCAGGAACGGAAACCGCTCGAATCGGAGTGGATAGGTCTCCGACTCCATATTGGTCAGGGCGTAACAGGCCAGGTCGGTCTCTCGCACCGCTCGGAGTACGTCTACCGATCCGGGAACAACACCACCGATCATCTCCTCGCTGCGGCTCGACCACGCCTCGATCTGAACGGCGAACTCCGGATACTGCGAGGCCAACACTGCGCACGACTCCTCAGTGGAATCGCCCCGATCATGGGCGGCATGCCAAGCCGGTGAGCAAACCTCGTCGAGGAAGCGCTCCATCTCCACCTCGTCCGCGAATAGCGCTCGGTAGAGGTGCCTTGGGTTCCAATCGAGCAGGACCCCGCCGATGTCGAAGACCACTGCCTCAATGGTTCGGTTCCCTGCAGTTGTGTTTGAACTCACATCAAATATGGTAGTTTGAACACTATGGATGTGCAAACCCGACATCAGCTGATCATGGAGGCACTCCGCCAACACAGCCCGGTATTGGTGGCGGACCTGGCCGAGACGTTGGACTGTTCCGAGATGACGGTGCGTCGCGACCTTGAAGCACTCGAACGTGAAGGGGGACTCCGGAGGGTGCACGGGGGTGCGGCGAGTGTGTTTCTCAGTGCCGAGGAGACCCCGTACGGAATCCGGGCCCTCGAGTCGAGTGAGGCCAAGGCCACGATCGGCGCGGCCGCTGCGGGCCTCCTGTCCGACGGGGAGACCGTCATCCTCGACGGCGGGACTACGGCCATGGAGGTGGCACGAGCGCTCGGTGGTCGGCGCCTGACCGTGATGCCTCTGGCTCTGCGGCCGGTCTTTGAACTGCACGAGTACCCAGGTATCAACCTCCTCCTTCCCGGTGGCGAGGTGCGTCCGGGCGAGCTGTCGCTAACGGGCAGTCTCACCGACCCTGCATTTGCCCAGCTTCGGTTCGACACGTGCATCATGGGTCCCTGTGGTATCGACGCCAAGGCGGGCATCACCACCCATCTGCTGGCGGAGACAGCCGTGAAGCGCGCAGCGGCCAAGGCTTCCCAGCGGGTCATCGCAGTAGCCGACTCCTCCAAGCTCGGTCGGGTGGCATTCGGCCACATCTGCGATCTCGACAGCATTGACATGGTTCTCACCGACACCGGAGCCGACCCGGAGGCGGTGGAGTCACTCCGCATGGCGGGGCTGGACGTGCGCTGCGTGTGACGGTTGCTCCGGCGACCAGGCGGCCGCACTCGTCCGTTGAAGCAGGTGTAGCCCAACCGGCGCGGTCGGACGGCTGGCCACGACTGGCCGTCATCGCCGTCTTCTTCGTCCATGGGTTTCTGTTTGCCTCCTGGACAGCCCACATCCCGCAGCTGAAGGAGCACCTTGACCTGAGCGATGGCCGACTCGGTCTTGCTCTCCTGGGGGCACCCATCGGTTCGGTACTGGCCATGGTGGTGGCCGCCCGTGTGCTCCCGAAGGTGGGCAGTCGGGCCATGGTGCGTGTCGCCCTTCTCGGCTACTGCTGTGCCGGTCCGTTCATCGGACTGGCCGGATCACTGCCTGCGTTCTTCACCATCTTTCTCGTCTGGGGGTTCTTCCAGGGGATGCTCGATGTATCGATGAACACCCAGGCCATTGCCGTTGAGCGGTTCTCCGGGCGCGTCCTGATGCCCGGATTCCACGGATCGTGGAGCACGGGCGCCCTGGTGGGAGCACTTGCCGGCGCCGTGGCGGTGGGACTCGGCGTCTCCCTCAGCGAGCAACTGCTCGTCCTCGTGGTTCCCTGCCTCGCCGTGGTCGGATGGCTCACGACTCGAATGATCTCCGACCGGGCTCCAGCCGGACGGGCAAGTCCAGCCACGAGCCCCACGGGGCGACGGGGGGCTCTCCAGGGCGCAGTGGTCGTACTCGGGGGCATCGCCTTTGCCGACATGCTCTGCGAAGGCGCCGCGGCCGACTGGGCCGCCGTCTACTTCCGCAGCTCGTTACACACGCTTCCCCTAATTGCCGGGTTGGCCTACACGGTGTACGCCCTGGCGATGGCTGCGGTTCGGCTCTCCGGAAATCGGCTCCTCACCCGGTATACGGCCCACCGACTCCTGCCGCTGCTCGCCGCCGTGGCCGCCATCGGCTTCACGGTAGCCCTGGTCATTGGTCGCCCCGCCGGAGCGCTGGTTGGGTTCGCCCTGCTCGGGGCTGGGCTGGGGTGCGTCGTTCCGGTCGTTCTCAGCGCCGCCGGAGCAGTGCCGACAGTCGATACCGGCAAGGCTGTGGCTACCGTGGCCGGTTGCGGCTGGGCCGGCTACGTCGTGGGCCCGGTACTCATCGGCGGAATCGCCACGTGGACATCGCTCCACACCGCCTTATTTCTGATTCCGGTGTTGACCGCAATCGTGGCCGTGGCCACCGGGACGTTCAAGGCACTCCGCCTCCCCGCTGGCCATTGATTCTGGAGTCTGTTCTGAAGTCGATGTCACCGGTTTGATACCTCATTCGATGCCACGTCTGGAACTCTCGACAGGGTCGGTTGCGGCGTGGGGTGATTCACCAGCACAGGTCCCAGGTGCACGTCGGATGAACGGCTACACGGCAAAAGACACCGGGGCCGTAATCTGGACGCCTCAGCGGTTGTGCGGTGGGTGGGCTAGGGCCGAAGATTCTCAAGGTCCTCGAGCAAACTTGGGTGCGATGGCTTCCAACCCAGGGTTAGTTGCGTGTAGGCACTCGACGAGGGCTGGTCCATGGCGAAGATCGGCCCGAGCGGACCATAGGTCTCCTGTGGCACGGACTCGACCGGAAGCTCGAGGCACCGGCCAATGACGGCGGCGATGTCGAGGACCGCATCCCCCTCGTCGCCCACAGCGTGCCACGAGGAGCCAGCCGGAGCTTGTTCGAGAGCCAGGCGAAAGAGCACGGCTGCGTCGAGGGCGTGCACTGCCGGCCAACGCTGAGTGCCGTCGCCGGTGTAGCCCGAGACTCCCGTCTTGCGGGCGATCTGTGTCAGCATCCCAGCGAATCCACCGGTACCGCGATTGTGGACGGTCCGGGGCAGACGCACCGCGCTGGAGCGCACTCCACGGGCAGCCAACGCGAGGGCCTCGTTGACGGATCGACCTCGGCCACCCACCGGCCCCTCGAGCGGGAGCGGGTCCTCCTCAGTGGAGATCCGACCCGCCACCGGCGGCGTTCCCGAGCACGTAACTAGGGGACGACCACTGCCGACCAGAGCCTCCCCCATGGTCGTCAAGGCAGCGTTCTCCTGAGCCACCACCTTGGCCAGTGCCTCAGCACTCGAGAAGTCCGCTCCGAAGGCGAGGTGGATGACGCCGTCGGCTTGTGCTGCACCGGTACGAAGTGCCTCCAGATCGCCAAGATGGCCCCGATGGGGGACGGCGCCGCTGGTGGTGAGCGCTTCCGCAGAGCTGTCCGAGCGAGCGAGGCCGAGCACGCTGTGGCCGTGGCCGAGGAGTTCGGCGACGACGGCGGACCCGATCAGGCCCGTGCCGCCCGTGATGAAAACGTCCATGGACCTCTCCCTCATAGTGATAAGACTCTTGTCTCATCACTATACCTAGCGATGGGACTTCTGTCCCATCGCTAGGATGAATCCATGGCGCGGTGGGAACCAGGGGCTCGGGAGCGACTCGTCCTCGCTGCCGTCGACCTCTTCACGGAGCAGGGGTACGACGCTACGACCGTGACAGAGATCGCCGCTCGAGCAGGCGTTACGAAGAGCACCTTCTTTCGTTACTTTCCCGACAAGCGCGAGATCTTGGTGGCTGGACAAGAGACGCTCAGCGAGTTGCTTGGCCGAGGAATTGCCGACGCTCCGCCGGGAGCTAGCCCACTCGAGGCCGTAGCCAGCGGTCTTGAGTGCGTCTCGAGGGCGATGGGCCCCATGAATCGAGATCTTGGTCCCCGCATGAAGGCGGCGGTGGCCGCCAACACGGAGCTCCAAGAGCGAGATGCCCTCAAGAGCGTGGGACTGGCCGCGACGATGACCGCCGCTCTTGTCGAGCGCGGTGTCCCTGACTCGACCGCGGATCTCGCCAGCGAGATGGGAGTCCTCGCGTTCAAGCAGGGCTTCGCCGAGTGGTGCGACACCGATCATGAGACCGATCACGACCTTTTGCACTACGCCATGTCTGCCCTGAACGAGCTGCGAGCAGCGGCAACATCACTGGGTTGAACAGACAGCCACCTTTGCCCGGCAACGCCAGCAGTAAGGGACTGAGTGGCCGAGTGATTGCCCTCGGGTTGGTCCGAACACTCCAGATCGAGGCTGCGTAAGCGATCGGGCAGGTATCGACCGAATCTGTCCAGGGAGCTCGGAGTACTCCCACAGCCCTGTGAGGGGTCACAGGGGACCGGAGTGGTGCATGTCCTCGCACCAGGCGTGTGGTCGTCGGGGATTTGCAGGCCGGCCAGGATGCCCTCCTCAAGGGCATCCAACCGCCGTCCCGACGCAGGGACTCGCGAGGGAAAGCTCACTTGGTGGCATCGATGACCGAACTGCTCATCGTCAGCAACCCCGACCCGATTCTCGCCTGCCCAGGGTCGGTTCCGGTGGAGGCAAAGGGACCCGAACCCTCTGCCTCTCCAATGCGAACGGAGCGGTGGCACTCCCTTGAACTGGGACTTCGCCCCTGCCGGTCCTCAGCTGCACTGGTTCAGCTGAAGGTCGCCAGCTACTCCGCAGACGAAGCGCTCATCGGCGTTCCGGAAATTCCACTTTATGGCCCCTGAACTGGCCCTAT
>CAWFQI010000023.1:0-427452 GCA_963817985.1 uncultured Acidimicrobiaceae bacterium
TCTGTACGGCGGAGGCGACATCGCCCGCTACTCGGCGATCGAGGCCGGGCTGGTCCACGCACCTGGAGTGGCGCACAACCGTCACTGCGCCTCCTCGCTCGCTGCCGTCCAGAGTGCCGCAGCCTCCATCCGGGCGGGCATGGACCGCGCGGTGATCGCCGGGGGCGTCTACTCCCAGTCCACGTCGCCGCGCGCCACCCGGCGTGTGCCGGGCACCGATGACTGGACGGATTGGATGTCACCGAGCCACCGCGATACTCCCGACGCTCCCAACATGGACATGTCCATCACCGTGGGTTGGAATGCCGCAGTGAGCGCTGGAGTCACCCGTGAGGAGATGGACGCTTGGGCCTTGCGGTCCCATCAACGTGCCGTGGCGGCCATCGATGCCGGCTCCTTCCTGGACGAGATCGCTCCGTTCGAGGTCACCCGCCGGGATGGAAGCACGTTCACCTTCGCGGTCGATGAACACCCGCGCCGGGAGACGAGCATGGAGAAGCTGGGCTCACTGAAGCCGCTGCACCCCGAGATCGAAGGCTTCAGCATCACCGCCGGCAATGCGGCAGGGGTCAACGACGGAGCCGCCGCCATGGTCATGGTGGACGGGGACCTGGCCGACGAACTTGGCCTCGAGCCGTTGGCCACCGTGAAGGCGTGGGCCTCGGCCGGTGTGCCGCCGCACGACACGGGCCTGGCCCCGACCATTGCTATTCCAAAGGCGCTCGAGCGCGCCGGACTCAGCGTCGACGATGTCGACCTGTGGGAGATCAACGAGGCCTTTGCCTCGATGTGCGTGGCCACCACCCGCATCCTGGGGATCGACGAATCCGTCGTGAACGTTCTCGGAAGCGGGTGCAGCCTGGGCCACCCCATCGCCATGACCGGGGCACGCATGGTCATCTCTCTCGCTCACGAGCTCCGTCGTCGGGGCGGAGGCACCGGTGTGGCGGCGATGTGCGCCGGTGGCGGAATGTCCACTGCGGTCGTACTCGAGGTCCCCTCCGCCTGACCGCGTGGGCCGGCCGTTACGTAGACGGGGCCACGGAGATCGACTTGAGTTCGAGGTAGCCCTCCAGACCTTCGCGTCCGAGTTCACGTCCGATGCCACTCGACTTCACACCTCCGAAGGGTGCCGCCGGGTCCATGCTGTAGGGCTGGTTCACCCCGAAGGACCCGGTGCGAACCTTTCGTGCCACCTCGAGCCCCCGAGCGTCGTCGGACGTCCACACCGAACCCGAGAGGCCATACTCCGAGTCGTTGGCGATCCGCACCGCCTCGTCACCGTCCCGGTAGGGGATGACCGACAGGACTGGCCCGAAGATCTCCTCTCTGGCGATGCGCATGCCGTTGTCGACGTCGGCGAACAGTGTGGGTCGCACGTACCATCCCCGCTCGAGACCTTCGGGTTGGCCCGATCCGCCGACCACCAGGCGGGCGCCTTCCTTCTCCCCGTCCTCGATGAATCCGCGTACCCGGGCCCGCTGACGTTCCGTGACCAGGGGGCCGATCTCCGTGCTCCGGTCCATGGGGTCACCGGTGGGCAGCTCCTCCATCATCGACGCCAAGGCATCGACGTACTCGTCGTAGCGCGATCCTCGGCACCAGCACCCGGGTCTGGGCTACGCAGGCCTGTCCGCTGTTCATGAGACCGGCCACCCGCACACCCTGGGCGACCATCGAAGGGTCGGCGTCGTCGAGCACGATGGCGGCCGATTTGCCGCCGAGCTCGAGGCTGACCCTCGTGAGCGATGCCCCGCAGGTGGCGGCCACCTGGCGTCCTGCCGTCGTCGACCCGGTGAAGGCCACCTTGTCCACGCCGGGGTGGCCCACGAGCAGCTCCCCGACCTCGCGGCCTCCGGGGAGGACACTGACCAGCCCCGGAGGAAGTCCGAGCTCGTCGACCAGCTCGGCCAGGAGCAGCGCATCGAGGGGTGTCTCCGGGGCCGGTTTGATGATGATGGGGCAGCCGGCGAGCAGGGCCGGTGCCAGTTTGCCGGCGATGAGGAACTGGGGCATGTTCCATGGAACGATGGCGACGACGACACCGACCGGCGCCTTTTGGACGATCACGTCCTCCCCGTAGGCCCCGGGCCGTGAGCCTTCCCATTCGTACCCGGCGGCGATGTCGGCAAAGGTGGTGAGCAGCATCATGGGCAGGGTGGCCTGGGCGAACCGGGAGAAGGACGTCGGAGCTCCCATCTCGGCGGTGATGAGGTTGGCCATCTCCTTGCGCCGATCGGCGTAGATCTCGGCCAGGCGTCGTACGGTGGCGATCCGCTCAGCGGGGTCGCTGCGGGGCCAGGGTCCTTCGTCGAAGGCCAGTCGAGCGGCGGTGACGGCCTGGTCCACGTCGTTGGGGCCGGCGATGGGCACCGTGGCGATGACCTCCTCGCTGTGGGGGGAGATGACCGTCCACGGTCTCGGTCGTGGTCGGCGAGGACCAGGCTCCACCCACGTACAGCTGTCCGGTCAATGCCATGGATCCTCCCGTGTGGCAACTCGGCTTACGCGTTAGTGGAACTAGCATTGCACGAAAAAAAGAAGTAGGTTCTCTTTCCGCCAGTGGAGGACAGGAAGGACGGCCGGCGTGCGAATCGGCTTGATGGTCGGCCCCGAGCGCGGCCGGTACGGGACCAAGGTGGCACGCCTGCAGGCCGATGCCCGCTGGGCCGAGGAGGCCGGGCTGGCCACGGTCTGGATTCCCCAGATTCCCGACGAGTTCGATGCCCTCACTGCCGCCACCGTGGTCGGGGCCGAGACCTCGCGTATCGAGATCGGCACGGCCGTGGTGCCCGTCCAGCCGCGACACCCCATTGCGCTCGCCCAGCACGTCCTCTCGGTCCAGGCCGTCTGTGCCGGTCGCCTCGCCATCGGCCTAGGGGTCTCCCACCACTGGATCATCGACGAAATGCTCGGTCTGCCCTACGAGCATCCACTCGCCACCATGCGGGACTACCTCGACGTGCTCGACCAGGCCCTGGCGGGGCCAGGCCCGGTGGACGTCGAGAACGACCGTTTCCGCGTCCACAACCCGTTGGACATCACCGACGTCGGCCCCACTCCGGTCCTGTTGGCCGCGCTGGGCCCCCGCATGCTGCAGCTGTGCGGTGAGCGGACGGACGGGACCATCCTCTGGCTGGCCGACGAGCGGGCCATTGGGACCTACATCGTGCCCAACCTCGTCCGGGCGGCGGAAGGGGCCGGACGATCCGCGCCGCGGGTGGTGGCCGGGGTCCCGGTCTGTCTCTGCGGCGACGACGAGGTCGACGCCGCAGTGACCCGAGCCAACCGGTTGCTCTCCGAGGCCGAGGTGTCCCCGAACTATCAGAAACTGTTGGACCAGGGAGACGCCACGAGCGTCGGCGACATTCTGGCTGCGGGCAGCGAGTCGGCCATCCGTAAGCGCCTGCAGGGCTTCGCCGATGCCGGCGTGACCGACATCTCGGTACGGGTGGTGCCCATCGGCGAGAATCGTGACGAGTTGATCAGCTCGTCCAAGCGGACCCGGGCCCTGTTGTCTGAGCTGGCCTCGACCCTCTGATCGCGGTGGCACCTGCCGGGGCGGGCCGGCGCTGTCGTCAGAGCGGGGGTAGCGGCGGCAGCTGCCGGCTGGCCAGCAGGTCACGCCCCATTTTCCGGGTCAAGCTCAACGATGTCCCGAACAGCTGGTCGAGCACGAGGACCCGACGCACATAGAGGTGGAAGTCGTGCTCGGTGGTGAAGCCGATGCCGGCGAGGACCTGCTGGCCGTGACGGATGGTTGTCCGGGCACTGCGCCCGGCCAGGGCTTTGGCCGCCGCCGCTGCTTCCGATGACCGTTCGTCCCAGGCCGATCCGAGGGCAGCATCGGCGGCCTCGATGGCCACCATCGCCTCGGCCAACCGGTGGCGGACGGCCTGGAAGGAACCGATGGGCCGCCCGAACTGGATTCGCTCGAGGGCATGGTCGCGGGCGAAGTCGAGCATCGTGCGGGCGGCCCCGACCAGTTGGTGGCCGATGGCCAGTTGGGCGAGCGCCACCGCTTGATCGCCAGGCATCGGAATCTCCACGGCGCTGCGTGTCGAAACGAACGCTGTCACCAGCCACGGACACAACGGCGAGGCTCGGGTCGAGGCCGGTCACCGGCTCGAGCCGGAGATCCGAAGTCGCCACCTCCACGACCGAGCCCTCGCCCGAGCCGATGGCCACCCAGGTCGTGGGCGAACCAGCCAGGGCCGCCGTTCCCATCCCGTCGACGACGAGACGTTCGCCGTCGAGTCGGCCGGGCGGGTCCGAACGGCCGAAGCCGGGCAGGATGACGGGGACTGGAGGCGTTCGGTCGAGGTCCAGGGCCGATCCGACGACCGCGTCGAGGGCCGAAGCCGCATGGTTGGTGGTGCCCAGCGCTTCGAACAGTGAGGCTATGGCCGTCCGTGGATCGACGGTGAGGGCCTCGTGCCATCCGAGGTCGACCAAGGCGGCGTCGAGCTCGGACCCGCTCGCAGCCGCACAAGCCCGCCTGATCGTTCCTTCGAAGAGCTCCCGCTCGGCCTCGTCCATCATCGATCGGGACCGAGGTCGAGGAGCCGCCGGGCGATGATGTTCCGTTGGATCTCCGCGGTCCCGCCGTAGATGGTGGCTGCCCTCGAGTAGAGGAACTCTCGTCGCCAGCGGTCACTGGACGGGTCGGTACCGGTGCTCACCTCGAGGCCGAGTCCGTCGGCGGCCAGGTCGAAGACGGCCTGTTCCGCTGTCGCCACCAGCACTTTGTCGACCGACGTCTCGGGGCCCAGGTGTTCGCCGGCGGCGAGCCGGTGTTGGGTGCCCCGAGAGCGGGCCCGCAGGGCATAGAGGAGCTGGGCCACCTCACCCACGGCCACGGGGTCGAGCACATCGGGGCCTACCGCGTCGAGCAGGCTCTGCAGGCGCCGGTGCAGGTAGGCCGCCCGATGCCACAGTGCTGTGCTCCGCTCAAAGGGGAGCAGGTCCATGGCCACCGACCAGCCTTGTCCCTCCTCACCAAGCGTGCGGTCAACCGGGACCGTGACGTCATCGAAGAAGACCTCGGAGAATTCCGGGGCGCCATGCATGGTTTCGATGGGCCGAACATCGATGCCCGGAGTGGCCATGTCCACGAACAGCGCGGTGATGCCCTTGTGCGCCGACTCGACGGTTCCGGTGCGGGTGAGCAAGACACAGCGGTCGGCGTACTGAGCCAGGCTGGTCCAGACCTTCTGGCCCGAGACCCGCCAGACGTCACCATCCCGGGTGGCCCGACAGGACAGGGCGGCCAGATTGCTACCCGTGCCGGGCTCGGAGAACCCTTGGCACCACGTCTCGTCACCCCGCAACAAGCGGGGGACCATGTCGGCGGCAAGTGCGGGGTTGGCGTAGTCGATCATGGTCGGCGCCAGCACCTCGGTCATGGAGTAGATGCCCGGCTCCACCAGGTCCCGCGAGGTGAGGGCTTCGCCGAGGTACGCCCGGAGCAAGGTCGACCCCCCGAACCCGCCAACCCGTTCGGGCCACCCCCAACGCATCCACCCCGCCTCGTAGGTGAGGCGCTTGACGCGGGACAGGTGATCCATCTGGTGGTCGAGCGTCTCCGTGGCGCCCGGGGTCGGCCGGAGCTCGGCCTCGTGCTCACCGAGCCAGCTGTCGAGTCCCGAGCGGAACTCCGGAAGCTCCATCAGGGCGCAGACGGTGCGGGGCGGGTCGGATCGTGGGCACGACCGGAGTCCTGGACACCGCTCTTGCGGAGGAAGGTCATGGACCGGGTGTGCAACCGCCATCCCTGCTCGGTCCGGCGGTAGGTGTCGGTGTAGTAGCCGATGCGCATGTCGTGGGTCTTCTGTTCGACAAAGCACAGTGGTTGCTGGCCGGAGCCTTCGTCCCCGTGCAGCTCGAGCGCAGGGGGGCCGACCATGAACAAGCCCTTGGGCGCCGCGGCCACGAGGGTCGGGAAGTCGACCAGCGGGTAGGTGTCCCCAAAGGCGCTGTAGGTACCGTCGGGCGTGAACACCTCCATGACCGCATCCACATCGTCTTTGGTCATCCCGACGGCATACCGGGCCAGCAGCTGCTGGAGCTCGATGACATCGGCGATGGGAAGTTCGTCCATCATTACTCCTCGTAGCCGTAAGCCACGCGTACCAACGGACTAGTCGGCACTGCCTGGCAGGTGAGCACCCAACCGCCGACGACCTCGTCATCGGTGAGTGCGTCGTTGACGTGCATCGTGGCCGTGCCTTCCAGCAATCGGGCCATGCAGGTGGCACAGCTTCCCGACTCGCACGAGAACGGCGGGGACATTCCCATCTGGCGGGCCGTCTGCAGGATGGTGGTGCCCGGGCGGTAGTCGGTGGACTCGGTCCGGCCATCCAACTCGATGACGACCTGCGAGGGTCCGGCTTCGCCACCATCGTCGGCGTCGACATCGGGGACCCACTCGTCAGGGGTGAACCGTTCGATGTGGATCCGGTCGGAGGTGACGCCACCGGCGGCGAGACCCTCCTCGGCGATGTCCATGAACGGGGCGGGACCGCAGATATAGAACTCGGGCTCGGCGGTGCCACCGACAAACCGGAGGACGGCATCGGGACCGATGAAGCCGTGGTCGACGTCGAGGTGGTGGTGTACTACTAAGCGCTCGGGATGTTGGGCCTGCAGTTCGTCGAGCTCGGCCCGAAAGATGATGGTGGCATCGTCGCGGTTGGCATACAGGAGGTGCACCTGCCGTCCGGTCGTGGCCAGGGCCGTCTTGATCAGGGAAAGGACTGGTGTGATACCGCTTCCGGCGCTCAGGGCGACGATATCGCCCATCCCGTCGCCCAGGCGGAAGACACCGGCGGGACGGGTCGCCTCGATCTGGTCGCCGACGTCCAGATGGTCGCTCATCCAGTTGGAGACGATCCCGTCCGGTGTGCGCTTTACGGTCACCCGCAGCTCACTGTCAACGACCGGTGACGAGGACATGGAGTAGCAACGGAGGTGCGGTTCGCCGTCTATCCAGACCCGGAACGTGCAGAACTGTCCAGACTCATAGGCGAAGGTCGAGCGGAGTTCGTCGGGCACGTCGAGCACGAACGAGCTGGCTTCGGCTGTCTCCCGCACGATGGCTGCGATGCGCAGGGGATGGAACCCGCGGTCGATGCGCACGCCGGGCGCATCCGCCAGCGGTCCCGAGAGTGCCATGTTGACAAATGATAACGAAGTTCTCCTAGACTGGCAACGCAGCTAGGGCGGGGCTGATCACTGGGTACCGAGCGGGGCACAGGGGGAGGTCGAGTGGGGGAGACAACGAGGACCGCAGGGGAGGGATGGGGACTCCGCTCCGTTCCCGACGACTTGGTCAGCCGCTACCGCGACGAGGGTTTCTGGACGGACGCCACGCTCGGCACCATGGTGGCCGAGGGCCTCGCCGGCATGGGCCGTGAGGTCTTTGCCGTGCATTCGTCGGTCCGTCCATGGAAGGGGACTTTCGTCGACGTCGATCGGGCTGCCCGTGCCCTCGCCTCATCGTTGCAGGCCCGCGGAGTCGGCCCCGGCGACGTGGTGGTCATCCAGCTGCCCAACTGGCTCGAAGCCGGTGTGGCCTTCTGGGCCACTGCCTACCTCGGAGCGGTGGTCGTCCCCATCGTGCACTTCTACGGGCCCAAGGAAGTCGACTACATCCTGTCGGTCACCTCGCCCGATGTGGTGATCACGGCCGAGCAGTTCGGGCACAACGACTTCTTGGCCAACTACACCGAGCTCCTCAGCAACCGGCCGGTCCCGCTATGGCTTGTCGTAGGAGACACCGCTCCGGCCGATCTGCCGCCGGGAGCCACGGCGTTCGCCTCGATGCTGGAAGCCGATCCGCTCACCGATCCGCTCGAGGTGGACCCAGACATGCCCACCATCGTCGCCTTCACCTCGGGGACCACGAGGGACCCCAAGGGCGTCGTTCACTCCCACCGTACGATCGGGTGCGAGACCCGCCAGCTCAATTACATGTTCCCGATGGGCGGACCGCCCCAGATCACCGGGGCTCCGGTGGGCCACTTCATCGGGATGCTCAACGCCTTTCTCATTCCGTTGCTCAGGGAGCGGCCGGTCCACTTGCTCGACGTGTGGGATCCCGGCACGGTGCTCCGGCTCATGGAAGAGGATGGTCTCGGTGTCGGCGGGGGCGCGACCTACTTCCTCACCAGCCTGCTCGACCACCCTGATTTCACGGCCACCCACTTGGCCATGATCCCGTTCGCCGGCCTCGGCGGCTCGGCGGTCCCCGTGGCCGTTACCGAGCGGGCCACCCGGCTCGGGATCACCGTGTTCCGCTCCTACGGGAGCACCGAGCATCCTTCGATTACCGGCTGCCTGATCGACGACGCCGAGGAGAAGCGACTGACCACCGACGGGCACCCCCTTCCGGGCGTGGAGCTCCGCCTCGACCGAGACAGCCAGATCGTGAGCCGTGGACCTGACTGCTGTATCGGCTACACCGACCCGACCCTGACCGAGGCGGCCTTCGATGCCGACGGTTGGTATCGGACCGGTGACATCGGTGTCCTCGACGGCGACGGGTACCTCACCATCACCGACCGCATCTCGGACATCATCATCCGCGGCGGGGAGAACATCAGCGCCCAGGAGATCGAAGAGCTCGTCGCCGGGATGGAATCCGTTGCCGAGGTGGCCGTGGTGGCGGAGCCCGATCCGCGGCTCGGCGAGCATGCCTGTGCGGTGGTGAGTGTCCGCCCCGGTGCGACAGCGCCCACCCTGGAGGAGGTCCGCCACCACCTCGCCGCTGCCGGGCTGGCCCGCCAGAAGTGGCCCGAGGCCGTCCACCCGATCGACGAGTTTCCCCGAACGCCCTCGGGAAAGATCCAGAAATTCCGACTTCGACAGCTCGTCGGCGAGGGCGGTCTCGGGACTGCTAGAAAATGAAAACAGGATTCTGGAAGTTGGATAGCGTTCTTCTAAACCCACCCGCTAGACGAAGGAGCAGCCCATGACCGTGGTCACCGCTGAGCGGCTCAGTGCCACCGTCGGAGCCGAGATCGTCGGCGTCGACGTCGACCAGCTCGTGGAGGACGACACCCTCCCGGCTTGGACGCTTGAGGCCCTCGAGGAGCACGGCGTGCTGGTCTTTCGGGACCTGCACATCGACGACGTCACCCAGGTCGCCTTCTCCAAGCGGCTCGGTCGCGTCGAGACGTTCGGCTCCGGAGAGCTGCCCGAGATCTTTCGGGTGACGCTCGATCCGGCCAAGAACCGTGCGGCTGCCTATCTGCGTGGGACCTTCGACTGGCACATCGACGGCTGCACGGATGACGTTCCCATCAAGGCCACCGTGTTGAGCGCTCATGCCGTGGCTGCGACGGGCGGCGAGACCGAGTTCGCCAGTACCTACGCCGCCTACGACGACCTCAGCGACGATGAGCAGGAGCGTGTCGCCGCACTTCGTGTGGTCCACTCGATCGAGGCCTCACAGCGACTGTTCAACGCCGACCCCTCGCCAGACGAGGTGGCGCTCTGGCGACGACGACCCTCCAAAGAGCATCCGTTGGTCTGGACCCACCAGTCGGGCCGGCGTTCGTTGGTCCTCGGGGCCACCACCTCCCATGTCGTGGGACTCGACCGCGATGAGGGACGAGGCATCCTCGACGACCTGCTGGCTCGGTCCACCACCCCTGAGCGGGTCTACCGCCACGAGTGGACCGTCGGCGACCTCGTCATCTGGGACAACCGAGGTGTCCTCCACCGGGCCTGTCCCTACGCTGCCGACTCGGAACGTGACATGCACCGCACGACGCTCTCGGGTGACGAGGTGATCCAGTGACTCCGACCCGCGTGGCCATTGTCACCGGTGGGGGCTCGGGGATCGGGCTCGCCATCAGCCGGCGCCTTGCTTCCGACGGCAACGCCATCGCTGTCTTCGACCGCGACGGGGAGACGGCCGATGCCGCCGCAGCCGAGATCGTGGCCGGTGGGGGATCGGCCGTCGGCCTGACGGTGGACGTGACCGACCGGAACCAAATCGACCAGGGGGTGGTGGACGCCGAGGAACAACTGGGTGGCCGTCCGACCGTGCTGGTCAACAGCGCCGGCCTCGACGGCTTCGACCCCTTCCTCAAGATCACCGCAGAGAAGTGGAACCGCATCCTCGCCGTCAACCTCACGGGAACCTTCGACTGCTGCCAATCGGTCGTTCCCGGGATGATCGAGGAAGGGTGGGGCCGTATCGTCAATATCTCGTCGTCGAGCGCCCATGGCGGCCAACCCATGATGACCCACTACGTGGCGTCCAAGGCCGGGGTGATGGGCTTCACCAAGGCACTGGCTCTCGAGCTCGGCCCGAAAGGGATTACGGTGAACACCATCCCCCCCGGCTTCATCGACACGCCCATGCTGCGCAAGTCCGAGGCACGAGGTCTGCTCGGCGAGGGCGTTGAGCACCACGCCGCGCTCACCCCGGTACGACGCGTGGGCACGGCCGAGGACATCGCTGCGGCGTGCTCGTTCCTGGTGAGCGATGAGGCCAGCTACATCACCGGGCAGGTCATCGGAGTAAACGGCGGTCGCAACACCTGATGGCCCGGATCCCGCCCCTGCCCCCCGGGGAGTGGCCACCAGAGATGAGCGAGGCATTGGCCGCGCTGCGCCCGGCCAATCCGCGCCATCCCTTCCCTTCCCGCAAGGAAGGCCGGCCGAAGGGCCTCAACCTGCTGGGCACGCTGGCCCAGCACCCCGAGCTCGCCAAGGCGTACCACACCTTCAACGGCCATATCCTGTTCGCCTCGACGTTGTCGCCCCGCCAACGCGAGTTGCTGGTGTTGCGGGTGGCCGCCGTTCGCGGGTCCGAGTACGAGTGGGCCCAGCACGCCATCCTTGCCGGTGACGCCGGGCTCGACGAAGACGAAGTGGCACGGATCGTCGAGGGCCCCGACGCCCCGGGGTGGGCGGTCCTGGACGGAGCCATGGTTCGGGCCGTGGACGAGCTCATCGGGGACGGTGGTGTCAGCGATGCCACCTGGGCGGTCCTGGCCGGCGGACTGGACAACCAACAGCTGATGGATCTCGTCTTCACGGTCGGCGCCTACGAAATCCTCGCCCTCGCCCTTCGATCCTTCGGGGTCGAACTCGACGACGACCTCAAGCGGAAATGAGCTTCTGTTTTTAAAAGATCGGTGCTATCATATGCGTGGTAGCCCGGACGTGGAGGAACGATATGTCGCACTTTGCCAAGCCGACTGAGGGCAGTTGGACCGCGCACTACCCCGAGCTCGGCACCGGGCCCGTGTCCTACGAGGACTCGATCTCACCCGATCACTACGAGCTCGAGCGGAAGGCCATCTTCGCCCGAACGTGGTTGAACGTGGGACGGGTTGAACAGCTCCCCCGCAACGGGAGCTACTTCACGAAGGAGCTCGACGCGGCTGGGACGTCGCTGGTCATCGTCCGGGGCAAGGATGGCGAAGTCCGGGCCTTCCACAACATCTGCCGGCACCGGGGCAACAAGCTGGTCTGGAACGACTATCCGGGCGAGGAGACGAGCGGAACCTGCCGCCAGTTCACCTGCAAGTACCACGGCTGGCGCTACGCCACCGAGGGCGACCTCACCTTCGTCCAGCAGGAGTCGGAGTTCTTCGACCTGGACAAGAGCGACTACGGGCTGGCCGGGGTGCAGGTGGAGACCTGGGAGGGATTCATCTTTGCCAACCTCGATCCCGAGAACACCACTTCACTGCGGGAGTACCTCGGGGAGTTCGGGGACGGGATCGCCGGGTACCCGTTCGGCGAGATGACCCAAGTCTTCAAGTACCGGGCCGACGTCGGCGCCAACTGGAAGCTGTTCATCGACGCCTTCGCCGAGTTTTACCATGCGCCAATTCTCCACGCCAAGCAGGCCACGGCCGAAGAGTCACGGAAGCTCTCCGGCTTCGGCTTCGAGGCCTTGGCCTACAAACTGGACGGCCCCCACGGGATGGTGTCGTCCTGGGGAGGGATGTCGCCACCGAAGGACCTGGACATGGTCAAGCCGATCGAACGGGTGCTGAAGAGCGGTCTGTTCGGGCCGTGGGCCAAGCCCGACATCGACGGGCTGG
Organism: uncultured Acidimicrobiaceae bacterium; assembly: GCA_963817985.1. GTDB lineage: Bacteria > Actinomycetota > Acidimicrobiia > Acidimicrobiales > RAAP-2 > Bog-756. The sequence goes on from CAWFQI010000023.1 coordinate 12,069, forward strand.
CCGAGCTGCCGCCGTCGGTCAATCCTGCCCACCACCGTGCCTGGGGAGTCGACACATTCGTGTTCTTCCCCAACTTCATGCTGCTCATCTGGGAGCCGGGCTGGTACCTCACGTACCACTACTGGCCAACCTCGTATAACTCGCACATCTTCGAAGGAACGCTCTACTTCGCGCCCCCGAAGACGGCCAGCGAACGTCTGAAGCAAGAGCTGGCCGCCGTCACCTTCAAGGAGTACGCCCTTCAGGACGGCAACACCCTCGAGGCCACCCAGACCATGCTGGAGTCGAGAGCGGTCACCGAGTTCCCCCTCAACGACCAGGAGATCTTGCTCCGTCAGCTGCACAAGACGGCACGGGAGTACGTCACCGAATACCAGCAGAAGTACGCCACGCCGGTTCGCATCTCCAGCGCCTCGTAACCCCTTCGTGCGCGCTTCGATCCAGATAAGGACAGACGACTGACATGACAACGCTCCCCGCCGAGTTCGCCGACCTCGAGCCCTTCGCCGACTGGGCGCTCGAGACCGAAGCCGAACGGTACGACAAGCGCCTGGCCAGCTCCATGGACGAGCTGCAGGCCTTCTACGATCTCGCCTTCCCTAGGCTCGAGGCGGCGATGGTCTACCTTGACCAGTTCGAACTGGCCGGGCTCCCCGACGAGGCCAAGTCCCTGCTCTGGCTGTGTTATTCGCTGGTGAACGCGTCGTTCCCCGTGGAGGTCTGGCGTCAACCGAGAGTCCCCGACAGTGGCGCTGCCAGTATGGACATGCTGGTGGAGCCAGCCATCTGAAGACCTCCGGGACCGGGCCCGTGGCTGTGGGGCCTCCGTGTGTCCCTGGTCACGGGCTCGTCGGTGACGACCGTGCGGTCGTCTTTCTAGCCCCCCGGCTCGGGTACGCTCACCCGGGTGACGAACGACGACGTGGCAGCCGAGGCGCTCGAACCTGCGGGCCTCAGCCGGCGGGATCAGGCCGTGGCGCGGTCGCTCGACTCGGCCCGGCTCCGCGCCGAGAGCCGGGTCCAACGCTTCCTTGACGCTGCCTTCGAGCTCCTCACCTCCCGGCCGGGCCGCGACTTCACCGTCCAAGAGGTGGTGGAGCGCTCCGGTCAGTCACTGCACAGCTTCTACCAGTACTTCGGGGGCAAGCACGAACTGCTCCTGGCCCTCATCGAGGAGTCGGTCCGTAAAGCCACCGACCACCTCCGGTTGGTCATCGCCGAGGAGCATCAACCCGTCGAGCGGCTGCACCGCTTCGTGCTCGAGTACTACCGGATGTGCCGACCCCCTGAGCAGGCCAATCGGGCCGGCAAGCACGAGGGCCCACTGGGGATGGCCGAGTTCGCGCAGCAACTGCTGACCGAGCACCCGCGAGAGGCGGCCCGGGTGTTCTCGCCTCTGGTCTCCCTGTTCGAAGAGGTCCTCCAAGAGGCAGCCGACGCCGGCGCGGTCCGTCCCGGTCTCCGTCACGGTCCCATCGTCGGCATCGTCCTCGAGGTGATCATGTTCAATACGTTCTCGTCGACCATCGGTGGGATGTCGCTCCGCCACGCCGAGGGTGATTCAGGCGAAGACCTGTGGAACCTGATCATGAATGGCATCGGGACGGACGCCGCCTCGTGACCGCATCAGTCGGACCGGCGTATCAGGCGCCGTCGTTTCGGTAGACCTGGCCACCTTTCATCACGAACCGGACTTGCTCGGTGACCTCGATGGAGGCCAGAGGGTCGCCCGGCACGGCGATGATGTCGGCCAGCAGACCGGCCTCGAGCCGCCCGCGATTGTCGACCTCGATGAGTTCGGCCGCCACTGTGGTGGCGGCGCGTAGGGCCTGCAGCGGAGTCATCCCACGATCGACCAAGGCCAACAGCTCCTTGGCGTTCTTCCCGTGGGGGATGGCCGGCGCGTCAGTTCCGCACGCGATGCGTGCCCCTTTGGCAATGGCCTTGGAGATGGTCGCCTTGGCCCGCGGGAACACCTCGGCTGCCTTGGCCTGCAGCTCAGGAGGGGCATGGGACACGTCCATCCCGTCGGCGAGGTAGGTGGTGGGCACGAGGAACCGGTCGAGTTCGATGAAGCGGTCGAGGGTCTCGTCACTCATCAGCGATCCGTGCTCGATGCAGTCCACCCCCACCTCGATGGCAGTACGGATGCCGGCGTCACCGTGGGCGTGGGCGGCTACCCGTAGTCCGGCGCGGTGGGCCTCGTCCACGATGGCCGCCAGCTCCTCGTCGGAGTACTGCTGGGCACCGGCCGGACCAGTGTGGGACATCACGCCGCCCGAGGCGCACACCTTGATCAGCCGGGCACCGTGCTTGATCTGATAGCGGACGGCCTTCCGTACCTCGCTGATGCCGTTGGCAATACCCTCTTCGACGGTGAGGGGCATGATGTGTGGAGCGAAGGCCTGGAACATGGTCGGATCGAGGTGGCCGCCGGTCGGACAGATGGCGTGGCCGGCGGGAACAACCCGCGGTCCTTCGAACCAGCCGAAATCGATGGCCTTCATGAGGGCTACGTCCAAGAGCAGGCCACCGGTCTGAATGAACAGCCCGAGGTTCCGGACCGTCGTGAACCCGGCCTGGAGGGTACGCCGGGCGTTGGCCACGGCCCGCAGCGTGCGCAGGGCGGGATCGTCCTGTACCGCCTGGAGAGGACTGCGGTGGTCCGGCCCGCCGAGGAGGAGATTGACCTCCATGTCCATGAGCCCGGGCAGGAGCGTCACGTCACCAAGATCGATGACAACGGCATCATCGGGAACAGACGTCGGTGCCACTTCGAGGATACGGTCACCTCCGATGAGGAGATTTCCGGGGGAGACCAACTCGCCGGCATCGATGTCCAGCATGCGTGCGCTGCGGATGTGGGTGTGTTCGGGGAGGCGGGGTCGGGCCATGGGGTGCTCCTTGACTGGTGTGGAAGTGCTGTTGTCGGAAAATCAGTACTCAATTGTTGATTTACAAGAGCCGCACTATCGTAGCAACACGACGCCTCCGGACGTCGGTGAGGGGAGGACCAGTGGTCGATGATCTGGGCACGGCGATGCTGCGGTTCGAGCGCTCGGGGCCAATCGCCTGGTGCACGATTGACCGACCGCTGGCGAGGAATGCGCTCACCCCGGCCATGTACTACGGCGTCAAGCGGGCCGTACAGCTCGTCAACCGCGACCCCGACCTCGCCGCGCTGATCATCACCGGCACCGGCGATGTCTTCGCCCCCGGCGGCGACCTCGGGGGGAGGTCCGAACCGGGCGAAGCGGTGCCCGACCACGTGGGGAACGACGTGCTGCCGTTCCTCACCATCCGAGACAGCCGGGCACCGGTGATCGCCGCCGTGAACGGAATCTGTCAGGCCGGTGGGCTCCTCATCGCCATGATGGCAGACATCGCCGTGGTGAGCGATCGGGCCACCTTCCGGGTTCCCGAACTGCTCCGGGGCATACCCGACGCCACCTACGCGGCAGCGTTACCGGCCCACGTCGGCATTGCCGTGGCCCGGGACCTCCTGTTGTCGGCCCGACGGTTCGACGCGGCAGAGGCCCTGCGCATCGGCCTGATCTCCCGGGTGGTTCCGCATGACGAACTGCGCACCGCCGCCCTCGAGGCAGCCCACCAAGTACTGCAGACGGCGCCGGACGCCCGGGCCCATGTAAAGCGCATGCTCAACCAGCGCTACGGAGACATCGACTACCAGACAATGTTCTGGGCGCTCGAGCACGCCGACGAGCCTCGGGAGGGCATGCGGGCCTTCATGGAGAAGCGGCCACCCCGGTGGGTCCCTCCAGAGGAACCGGCGGGACGGTAGCGAGGGTGGCGCCAGAAGGCCTCCCTCGGTTTGAGAACGACAGTCTCTTCAAGCTAGATTCGCAATTGTCGAATCGTGGGTCTTGGCCTCTGGGCGGACGGGCGGTCGGCACGAGTCCGGGGGAGCGCGGGACCGCTGTGCCCTACCGTCACCAGATCGTCGGAGGTAACGCGTGACCGCAGTCCTGCAGGGTGTCCGGATCCTCGAGGTGGCGGAGCACACATTCGTTCCTGCCGCTTCTGCGCTGCTCTCCGACTGGGGTGCTGAAGTCATCAAGATCGAGCATGTGGAGCGGGGCGATGCCATGAGGGGCCTGGCTTCGTCGGGCTTGGCCATCGTGCCGAGCGACGTCCATGCCCTGCTCGAGCACTCCAACCGGGGCAAGAAGAGCTTGGGCCTCGACCTCACGTCGCCCGACGGCTTGGCGATCCTCTACAAGTTGGCGGCCACCGCCGATGTCTTCTTGACCAACAAGCTGCCCAGTGTCCGCACCAAGCTGAAAATCAGTGTGGACGAGATCCGGGCCCACAATGCCGACATCATCTACGTGCGTGGCACCGGACAGGGGGAGCGAGGTCCCGACGCCGACAAGGGCTCCTACGACGCACTCGCCTTTTGGGCTCGCTCCGGTATCGCTGTCGGTGCGAAGCGGCCTGAGTACGACCTTGTGCCCGTGCCCCCGGCCCCTGGCTTCGGAGACTCGATCGGGGCGATGACGATCGCCGGTGGGATCATGGGGGCGCTCTTCCACCGGGAGAAGACCGGCGAAGCCAGCGTCGTCGACGTATCGCTACTGGGCGTCGGGATGTGGGCCATGGGGCAGGCCATGGCCCTGTCGCTGGTTTTGGACACCCCGTGGACGCCACCCCCGGCCGACCGGATCGGGTCCAACCCGCTGTCGCGGAACTACGAGACGAACGATGGACGGACGTTGGCGTTCACCTGCCTCCAGCCGGCGAAGTACTGGCCACCGATGTGCGAGGCAATCGGACGCCCGGAGCTGGCCACCGACCCCCAGTTCGCCGACTATCAGTCGCTCATGGCCAACAGCGCGGTCGCCGTCGAGATCCTCACCGAGGTGTTCGCCTCGGCTTCCCTCGAGGAGTGGCGTCAGCGGCTCGATTCGTTCAGCGGACAGTGGGCCGTCGTACAGGACACCCTGGAGGCAGCGGCTGATCCTCAGTCGGTGGCCAACGGCTACATCCAGGACTGTGAGACGGCGAGCGGCACGGCGTTCCAGCTGGTGGCCGCCCCTGTGCAGTTCGACGAGGAACCGGCTGTGCCCACACGAGCCCCCGAGTTCAATGAGCACGGCGAGGCGATCCTCGCCGACATCGGCCTCGACGAAGATGCCATCATCGACCTTAAGATCCGCGGCGTGGTCGCGTGATCTGACAGATTGGTAGCCCGAACCCGCACCACCCGTTCCTACCCGAAGCACCAACCGCTAGACAGGAGATCTTGCCATGACCCTCTTCGACGCATTCCGCTACGACGGCAAACGAGTACTGGTGGTCGGTGGTGCCACGGGCATGGGTGCCGCGGCCGCCCAGCTGGCACTTGACGCCGGAGCCGAGGTGGTGGTCATGGACTTCGCCGAGGTCACCCTCGCCGGAGCCAAGGCCATTCACGTGAACCTGGCGGAGCGGGAGTCGATTGACACCGCCATCGCCGAATGTGGTGGCCCGGTGGACGTGCTCTTGTCCTGTGCCGGGGTGGCCGACGGAACGCCCGGAATCGAGCGGATCAACTTCATTGGCCACCGGTACATGGTCGATACGCTGATCGCCGGTGGCATGCTGGGTCGAGGCGGGGCCATCGGGTTCATCTCGTCGGCTGCCGGTCTCGGCTGGGAGACCAACCTCGCCGAGATCCAGGAGCTCCTGGCCATCTCGGACTGGGACGAGTCGGTCGCCTGGGTCGAGGCCCACAACAAGGCGGACTACATGTCCACCAAGCAGATCATCTGCGCCTACGTGGCCGGCCAGGCCTTTCCTCTTCAGAAGCAGGGCATCCGGATCAATGCCATCTGCCCTGGGCCCACCGACACGCCCCTCGCCCAGGCCAACAAGGACATGTGGCTCGGCTTCGGTTCCGACTACCGCGCCGAGGCGGGTATCGAGGCGGCCACGCCGTTGGAGCAGGCCTACCCGCTGGTCTTCCTCTGCAGCGACGCCGCCGCCGCCGTCAACGGGATCATCATGATCACCGACTCGGGCTACATCAGCTCAGGCCTCACTGGATCCTTCCCCGAGGCCACCGCTGCGGCCAACTTCCTGCTGGGACGGTACTGAGTCTGACCGGCGCCGGGGGAACCCCCGACCACCGTCAGACGGGTGGTCGGGGGACTACCGCGACCGATGGGATGTAGGCGCTGGCTCCGCACCGCAGCACATTGTCGACCGCCTGAACCAACTCGTCGATCTCGATGAGCGAACCGCTGATGAGGTTCCTGGCTTGCCAGATGGGATGGAGCTCGGCAGCCAGATCCCAGTCCCATCCGTTGGCGAACTCGGTGCCCGAAGGGCCTTCGCCCCCGGCACAGTCGCCGACGATGACGCGGGTGAAGCCGATGGCCGGATGTTCGGTCCGGTAGGCCTCAATCAGCCGCTCCAGAGCGGCCTTGCTGGTTGCGTAGGCCCCGAGCCCGTGCCACGGCGGGGTGAACGAGGCACTCACCGACGAGAGATAGGCGGCCACGCCACGCGTCTCAGTGAGATGGGGAACGGCCGCCGCAGTGATTAGTGCTGCGCCCACCACGTTGGTGTTGAACGTGTTGCGCCAGGTATCGCCGTCGATGTCGACGAGCCGGCCGAGCGGCCCGACCCCGGTGGCGTATACGAGGGCATCGATTCCGCCCAGGCCTTCAGCCGCCTCATCGATGGCCGCCCGGCAGGACTGGTCGTCGGTGACGTCACAGACGATGGCGAGTGAATCCGGGCCGGCCTCTTCGGCCGCTTCCACCAGGCGGTCCTTGCGCCGAGCCAGGAGAGCGACGGTGGCACCCCGTTGTCCCAGTCCCGTGGCCAGCGACCGGCCGAGTCCGCTCGATGCGCCGACGACGACAGTTCTCATGTCCGGGGGTTCCTTTCTCCTGTGTGCTCGTGCATCGCGGCTGCCCGCTCCGGGCGCCTACAGCCACTGTGAAGGTACATGATTGGTCAGGAAATGACGACGGGCAGCTTGTCCCAACCCCGGACCGTCGAGGTCCTGGTCTGGACGGCGTTCTCCCAGTCCACCTCCCACGTCGGGAACCGTTGGAGGACCTCGTCGAGGGCGATGCGCCCTTCCATCCGGGCCAGTGCCGATCCCAGGCAGAAGTGGATCCCGTAGCCGAAGGCGAGGTGGTGGTCGATGTCCCGGTGGATGTCGAACCGGTCGGCGTCGGGGAAGTGGCGCTCGTCGCGGTTGCCCGAGGCAGTCAACAACAGCACCGTGCTGCCGGCCGGGACGGCGACCCCGTGGTGTTCGACATCGCGTGTCACGTAACGGGCCTGAACGGGGGAGGGCGACTCGTAGCGCAGGAGCTCCTCGATGGCGTTGGGTACGAGGGTACGGTCGTCTACCAGTTGGCGACGCTGGTCGGGATGTTCGGCCAGCACTTTGCCCGTCCATCCGATGAGGCGGGCCGTCGTCTCGTTGCCGGCGGCGGCAATCAAGTTGACGTAGCTCAGGACCTCTTCCCGGGTCAGGCGTCTCACGGTGCCGTCCACGTCTTCGAACTCGGCCTGCAACAGTTCGGTCATGAGATCGTCGGAAGGATGGGACGCTCGCCAGTCGATGTACTCGGCGAAGCCCTCGGCAGCGTTCATCCCCTCGCCGTAGGCCTTATTGAAGTCGGGCATTCCGCTCTCGGTGAGCCGGAGCCCCTCGTCGATCCGGTCACGGATGGCCTCCTGGTCGGATTCGGGAATACCGAGCAGCATGCCGATGGTGCGCATGGGCATCTGGGTGCCGAGGTCCTCGATGAAGTCGAATCCGTCCGTCCCGACCAGCGGGTCGAGGCTCCGGGCGCAGAAATCGCGGATCTTCGGCTCCAGGTCGTTGATTGCGCGAGGGGTGAAGACCCGAGACAGGATCCGTCGGTGGATGTCGTGGGTGGGGGGGTCCTCGAAGATGATCGACCCTGGAGGAAGGTCGATGTCGGCTTTGATGATCTCGAGCAGCGTGCCCTTGCTCGAGATGTAGGTCTCCCACTGCTTGGAGCAGGCGTCGACATCATCGAACCGACTGAGGGCGTAGAAGTCGTAGCGCTCGTTGTAGTAGGTGGGCTGTTCGTCCCGAAGTCGACGCCATACCGGGTAGGGATCGGTATCGATCTCGAAGTCGTACGGGTCGTAGTAGATGTCGGATTCCATCGTGGTCATCTGAGTCCCCATCGCGTCCATGGTGGTCGTAGGCGGCCGAGCCGCCCGATCCCCCGGGTTTCCGAACCGCCACCGCATACGGTGGCGTGCCGCCTGGTGGCCAGTCGACAAAAACCAGCATGGCACACAAAAAAGAAGCAGGTTCTCCACCAGGTGGATGGCACCGAGCCCGGGGGCGCCGGTGGGGCCCAGGATCTCGCGGTTGACCTGCGGGAATCGATCTGGCGGCCTGCCCATGGCAACCTGCATGTGGTGGCGGTTGCCACCAAACAACGGTACTCTCCGTTGTGCGTAGGGCCGTTCTCAATTGGGGCATGACGAAGAAAGTGGAGCCGATGGCGAAGCGAGCGCTGAGCAGTCACCTGTTGGATGAGGCCGCTGCAGCGATCCTCGCTGAGGCAGGTGCGTGATGAGCGCCGGCATGGGCGGTTCACGCGCCACCATCCCCTCGGTAATGGCCCAGGCCGCGTCCCGGTTCGGCGACCGCGTCGCCATCGAGGAGGGTGGAGCCCGACTTACCTACGCCGAGTTGGCCGACCAGGCCGACGGCTTTGCGGCCGCCCTGGTGGCGTCGGGTATCGAGTCAGGGGACCGGGTCGCTATCTGGGCGTTCAACTGCACCGAGTGGGTGGTCGCCGTGTTGGGTCTGTCGGTAGCTGGTGCGGTGCTGGTGCCCATCAATACCCGCTTCAAAGGCGGGGAGGCGGCGGACATCCTGGTGCGGAGCCGTGCTCGCGTGCTGGTGACGGTCACTGACTTCTTGGGCACCGACTACGTGGCCCTGCTGCGCGCCACCGACGTTGCCCTACCTGACCTCGAGGCGATCGTCGTCGCCCGCGGCCCGGCTCCCGACGGCACCGAGTCTTGGGCGGCGTTCACCGCCCGGTCGACCGAGTCCTCACGGGCTGAGGCCGAACGGCGCTCCGCGACGATCGGTGCACGGGATTGGTCCGACATCCTGTTCACGTCGGGAACCACTGGCGTCCCCAAAGGTGTGGTGATGACCCACGACCGGACGCTGTGTGTGGCCACCGACTGGGTGGCGATGACCGGCCTGACGGTCGGCGACCGCTATCTCATGGTGAATCCGTACTTCCACATGTTTGGGCTGAAGGCGGGCATCCTGGCCTGTGTGGCCAGCGGTGCCACCATGCTCCCCGAGGCGGTGTTCGACGTGGACCGCATCCTCGAGCGGGTAGACGAGGATCGGGTCACCGTCCTGCCCGGCCCGCCCACCCTTTACCAGTCCATCCTGGACCACCCCGAGCGCAGTCAGCGGCGGCTGGCGACCCTGCGAGTCGCGGTCACCGGCGCTGCCGACATCCCGGTCCAGCTGGTGCGTCGGGTTCTCGACGAGTTGCCGTTCACTACGGTGATCACCGGCTATGGACTCACCGAAGCGGGAACAGCGGCCGCCACGTCGCCCGAGGACGACGCCGAGACCATCGCCACCACCGTCGGACGCCCCCGGCCTGGGTTCGAACTCCGTATCGTGGGCGACGACGGGGATGTGGGTGTGGGCGTTCCTGGTGAAGTGGTGTTGAGGGGAGGGAGCGTCATGTCCCACTACCTCGATGACGCCGAGGCGACGGCGCTCAGCCTCTCGTCGGACGGTTGGCTGAGGACAGGCGACATCGGGATCCTCGACGAAGCCGGGTGTCTTTCCATCGTCGGACGAGTAAAGGACATGTTCATCGTCGGTGGCTTCAACGCCTACCCGGCCGAGATCGAGAATTTCTTGCTCCGCCATCCGGACATCCGACAGGCCGCGGTCATCGGCATCCCCGATGACCGTCTGGGCGAGGTGGGGATGGCCTTCGTTGTGACGGGCTCGGGGTCCGTGTCGTCCGCCGAGATCATCGAATGGAGCCGGGGGCAGATGGCCAACTACAAAGTGCCGCGGGAGGTGGCCATCGTGGACGAGATTCCCGTCAACGCCACCGGCAAGGTACTAAAAGACGTCCTCAGGGCCACGGCTCAAGCCCAGCGTGCCGCGGCGGCCGGATGACGCCGGACCCTCCGGCGTCCGCCGGAGCACCGGCGCATGGGCTCTCCAGCTTCGCCGGCCTCCGGGTGGTGGAGATGGGTGTGTGGGTCGCGGCGCCATCGGCCGCTGCCCTCCTGGCCGACTGGGGTGCCGATGTCATCAAGGTTGAAGCGCCCGCCGGTGATCCGATGCGACAGGTCTTTGGCTCCCTCGGCATCGAAAGCGACATGCCCAATCCTGCTTTTGCTCTCGACAACCGGGGCAAACGCAGTGTGGTCCTCAATCTCCGCAAGGAGGACGGTCGGTCCCGCCTGGAGGAGCTGTTGGCGACCGCCGACGTCTTCATCTCCAACCTGCGCCCCGATTCGCTGGACGGCCTCGGCCTCACGCCCGCCGATACCGTCGCCCGTCATCCCCACCTGGTGTACTGCAGCGTCAGTGGTTATGGCCTGAGCGGGGAGGAGCGAGATCGCCCCACCTACGACATCGGAGCGTTCTGGGCCCGTTCCGGTCTGTCGATCCAGATGGCCGACGCCGATGGGAACCCGCTCAACGCCCGAGGTGGGATCGGCGATCACATCACCGGTCTGGCCGCTCTGGCCGGACTGTTGGCTGCGGTCATGGAACAGCGGGTGACGGGAACGGGTCGGGTGGTCGAGGTGTCGTTGCTGCGGACGGGTACCTACGTGCTGGGATGGGACCTCGGCCTGCAGATGACCCTGGGCAAGGTGGCTAGGGCTGAGTCGAGGGACCGGAACCAGGCACCCCTGATGAACCCGTACCGCGCCGCTGACGGTCGGTGGTTCTTCTTCACGGGCCTCGAGGCGGCCCGGCACATCCCCGCCGTCTGTCGCGCCCTCGGCCGCCCGGACCTCTTGGAGGACCCGCGCTTCGCCGATGCCGGTGCCATCCGTCGCAACCGGACCGAGGTGATCGCGCTCTTAGACGAGATCGTGGCCGAACACCCACTTGACGTGTGGGCTGAGCGATTCGACCAGGAAGGCGTGTGGTGGGCTCCCGCACAAACCCCGGCCGAGGTCGTCGAAGACCCACAGCTGCTGGCCAACGGGGGAATCGCCGAGATCGACGGCGGGGACGTTGGCGGGACGCAGCGTTCGGTCAACGGTCCGGTCAGCTTCTCGGATGTGGCGGTGCGGCAGTATGCGCCGGTTCCGAGGCTCGGGCAGCACACCGAGGAGGTCCTCTCCGAGCTGGCCGCCCGCCCGCCCGGACCGTCGGAGAGCCCTTAAGCCGAGGGGAGTTGGGTCGGTGTGGCCTCGAACACATGGAACTCCGAGGACAGGACGGCCACCGGGCTAGGGCCCGGAGCCGAGGCTCGCAGGTTGGCCAGATGAGCCGACAGATCGGCCATCGTGTCCCACAGCTCGATCAGCCGTACGCGTCCCGGATGGGCGTCGTCGGCCGAGAACGCGTACTCCCGGCAGCCCGGCTCGTCGAGGGTGTGGGCTGCCTGGGCCGCCTTGGAATCGAGGTAGGTCCTGCGGTCTTCTTCGGCCATGTCAAAGTATCCGGCAACGACGATCACAACGGCCTCCCTCCTAGGATGTGGTCTGCCAAATCCTCTAAGTGGTACAACCCTGACTACCACGGATCGTGGGGAGCCAACGAGTGGGGGAGGTGTCGCAGTGGAGCCGTCGGCATTTGCTGAACGACCGGACTACCGGGTCGACATCCTGGCCCGGCGAAACCGGGTGACGGTGTCGGCGGGCGGGCAACTGCTGGCCGACAGCCAGCGGTGTCTCCTCGTCGACGAGCAGGATCACGGGCTCGTCTTCTACTTTCCACCAGAAGACGTCCGGTTGGACCTGTTTGCCGCCGACGACCGGACGAGCGTCTGTCCGTTCAAAGGAGTGGCCACCTACCGTCGTTATACCCGATCCGGGGAGGACATCTCGGTCTGGTCCTATGAAGATCCGTTCCCCGAGGTGGCGAGGATCCGCGGGTACGTCGCCTTCTTCCAGGACGCCGTGGAGCTGCGGGTCGGTGTGGCTTCACCGGCGGTCTCGGGGCGATGAGCCCAGAGGGTACGGTGTCGACGCTCGAGCAGATGATGGCGGTGTTCGACGTCGAATCGACGGGCGAGCGTCGCTACCGCGGCACGAGTGACGGTGGTTCCCGGAGCGTGGTCGACGGGAGCCAGTTACTGGCTCAGGCCATCGTGGCCTGCTCCAACGCACTGCCAAGGCACTCGATCCGCACGGCCCACGCAGTCTTTGTCCGCACGGTGGACGCCGAGCAGATGCTCGAGTTCGAAGTTGACGTGTTGCATGAGGGCCGGACGTTCGCCAGTGCCGTGGTTACCGTGGCCCAAGGTGGGCGGCGGTGTGCGTCGGTGACCCTTCTGGCCGATGTCGAACACGAGGACGTCATCACCCATCACCATCCGATGCCCGATGTGGGGGCACCCGAGGAAGCCGTGCCCTGCGAGATGCCCTTGGTCGGGCGCGAGCTCCGCCTGGTCGGCATCATCGACCCGAACGACCCCGACGAGACTGGTCCACCGGTCATCGACGCGTGGCTCCGCTACGACCCGGTCCCAAAACGCCTGGACTTGGCCAAGGCCCTCATCGCCCACTTCACCGGCCACCTGTCGGTGTCAACAACCATGCGGGGCCATCCCGGCATCGGGACCTCCATGGCCCACGACTCGGTATCGACCGGCGTGATGGGCATCGCCGTGGCCTTCCACGAGCCCGTGGCCTGGGAGGGTTGGCTTCTGTACCACCACGAAAGCACCCAGGTTGGACGGGGCATGAGTTACGTGCGGGGGCAGGTCTTCACCGAGCAGGGGCGGTTGATCGCATCGTTCACCCAGGACGGCATGATCCGGGCCTTCGTACCTGACGGTGTCGACGCCGGTCGTCCCGTGTCGGCACGTCTCTGACCGACGGGACACTCAGGGCGATCGTTAGTGCCTCGACCTCGCCAACAGTCCCCGAGCGATGACAAGCCTCTGGATCTCGTTGGTTCCCTCACCGATAACCATGAGGGGGGCGTCGCGGTAGTACCGCTCGACGGGCAGATCCGTGGTGTAGCCGACCCCGCCGTGGATGCGCATCGACTCGGTCGCCAGCTCCAGAGCGGTCTCACTGGCAAAGAGCTTGGCCATGCCTGCCTCTACGTCGCAGCGCAGTCCGGCCATCTTCCGTTCGGCAGCGTTCCGGGTCAGCAGACGGGATGCCTCCAGTCGCGTGGCCATGTCGGCCAGCTTGAGTTGGATGGCTTGATGTTCGGCGATGGGTTTGCCGAACGTGGTCCGTTCCTGGGCGTAGACGAGGGCGGCATCGAAGGCGGCGCGCGCCACCCCAACGGCCCGCGAGGCGATATTGATTCGCCCCACCTCCAGCACGCCGAGGATCTGGGGCAGGCCGCGTCCCGCCTCGCCGATGAGGTTGGCGACAGGGACGCGGTGGTCGGTGTAGGCCATCTCTACCGTCTCCACGCCTCGGTAGCCCAGCTTCCCGACGTGCTTGCTGACGCTGATCCCCTCGAAGCTACCGCCCGGGTCCTTCTCCACCATGAGGGCAGAGATCCCCTCTTCGGTGCGGACGGCCAGAGCCACGATGCCGGCCCGCTCGCCGTTGGTGACCCAGGCCTTGGTGCCGTTGACCACATACTCGTCGCCGTCTCGGCGAGCCTTGCAGGCGATATTGCGCGTGTCGCTTCCGGCGTCAGGCTCGGAGAGCGACAGTGCCCCGCGGCGTTCGCCGGTTGCCATCACGGGAAGGAAGCGTTCCTTTTGTTCATCGTTGCCGTGAGCCATGAGCAAGGTCGCCGCCATGGTGTGGGTGTTGATCACCCCGGTCAGGCTCATCCAGCCGTAAGCGAGCTCCTCGATGACGCCGATGTAAGTGAGCAGGTCGAGTCCGAGTCCGCCGTACGCCTCGGGGATGGTGATGCCGAAGAGCCCCATCGTGCGCATCTGCTCGATGATGTCGGCGGGAAACCGGTCGGCGTGCTCGAACTCCGATGCGACGGGGGTCACCTCGCGAGCCACGAACGTTCGGACGGTGTCGATGATCTGTTCGCGCACGTCCTCGCTGGTAGGGGGGTTCGCGTTCGTAGTCTGCATATCGGAGAAGTGTACCTCTGATAAATGTTGACGGTCGATCTCAAAATAGAGAAGAATGTTTCCAATGGGATCGGATCTGATGCACGGAGCGCTTCAGCGGGCCGCGCAGCGATTCGGGGACCGTGACGCCCTCCGCAGCGACGACCGGCGGTGGTCGTTCCGGGATCTCGAAGGCATGAGCAATGCCTTCGCTCGACACCTCACCACATGCGGCGTGACGCAGGGTGACCGCGTGGCCATCATGATGGCCAACCGCATGGAGTTCATCGTCGCCGTCGAGGCCGTGAGCAAGCTCGGAGGAGCCTCGGTGCTGATCAGCCCGGCGTGGAAGCGGGCAGAGGTAGGCCACGCCCTCGACCTGACCGATCCCCTGCATGCCATCACCGACGGTGACAGCTCGGCGTTGCTGGGAGAGCTGCTCGGCACGGATGCGGTCACCGACCTCGACGACCCCGGGGTCGAGCCTCTCCGTCACCGTCAGTCCGAACTCGCTCCGAGCGGGGCGCGGAGCGAGGACGAGTCGGTCCTCGTGTTCAGCTCCGGCACCACGGGGATGCCCAAGGCCGTTCGACACACCCATGCGTCGATGGGGCTGGCCACGGACCACTGGGTCACGGTTCTCGGGCTCGGACCCGACGACCGCTTTCAGGTCGCGACGCCACCCTCACACATCCTCGGTCTGTTGAACCTGCTGGCTGCGGTGTCGGCGGGAGCCACGGTCCGCCTGCACCGCCGTTTCGACCTCGACGAGGTGCTGGCCCGCATCGCTTCGGAGCGGATGACACTCGAGATGGCGGTGGCACCAATCGCCTTGGCGCTGGCCAACCACCCCCGCCTTGAGGAGTACGACCTCTCCTCCCTCCGCTACATCATGTGGGGCGCAACACCGGTGACGGCGAGTGTTGCCGAGATCGTGACCAGGCGCACCGGGGTGCGCTGGTTGCCTGCGTACGGGGCCAGCGAGGTCCCGGTCATCGCCGCCAACCCGGTCGACCGTCCCGAAGAGTGGCGACTGGACTCGGCTGGGCTTCCGCCGGCCGGCATCGAGCTCCGAATCGCCGATCTTGAGTCAGGGGCGGTACTTCCCCCCGGGGAGATCGGGGAAATCCAGGTCATGAGCGGCTCGGTGATGACCGGCTACCTCCCCGACGAGGCCTCGTCGGAGGCCTTCGCCGAGGGTTGGTATCGGACCGGCGACGTCGGGTGGCTCGAGGCCGAGGGCTGGGTCCATCTGACCGACCGCTCGAAGGAGATGATCAAGGTCAACGGCTTCCAGGTGGCGCCGGCCGAGGTGGAGGCGGTGCTGCTCAGCCATCCAGCGGTGCTGGACTGCGCGGTGTTCGGTGTAGCTGACGAACGGTCCGGGGAAGTACCCGCAGCCGCTGTGGCCCTCGACCCGGAGGTCATGGTGGCCGATGGCGAACTGGAGAAGCTGGTGGCCGACTCCCTGGCCACCTATAAGCGGCTCCACTACCTCGTCGTGGTGGATGGGATTCCGCGCCTGCCCTCGGGGAAGGTGCTCCGCCGCACCCTTCGAGACGAGTGGTCGGCGTCGCTGCTGGCCGGTGGGAGCGCGGGCTGATGGACGTCCGTCTCTCACCTGAGCAGGTGGCCCTCCAAGAGTCGGCCGCCCGACTGGTCGATCAACTGGGACCGCACGCGGTCGGCGATCTCGGTGACGCCGAGCGGACGGCCAAGCTCGATGCCGCCGTGAGCGCCTCTGGATGGCGCGAGCTGCGTGTCGCCGCCGAGGGCGACGCCCCGTTGGCCTCGGGCGTGGAGGTGGGCCTTGTTGCCGAGGTCCTGGGTAGGGGCTTGGCCGACGTGTCCTTCCTCGGTCCTGTCCTCGCCAGTGAGCTCCGTAGGATGACCGGCGCACCTGCCACCGTCGAGTTGGAGACGGTGGTGCTGGACGCCGATCTTTGGACGCTTGCCCGACCTCTCGGCAACGGGACGTCTACCGGAGTGGCCTTCGATGCTCGCGGCTCGTCTCGAGGCCTGCTGGCCGTCGACGGGCCGGAAGGACTCCAGCTGGTCCAGGTCCCCCTCCAGACATACGCGGCCGGTGTGGACCTGACCCGACCGTCGACGGCACCGGATCCGATGGCCGCGACGCACTCGCTGCTCGGGGCGGATCGGCCGATCAGCGGGTCCGCTCTGGCCCGGTGGACAGCCCTCGGCTTGTCGGTGGCTTGTGCTGACCTCGTGGGCACCATGGACGGAGCCGTTCGGCTGGCTACGGGCTACGCCAGTGACCGTCACCAGTACGGGGCGGCCATCGGATCGTTTCAGGCCGTCCAGCACCTGCTGGCCGACGCCCACGTGCTGGCTGAGGGGGCGAGAAGCGTAACCCTCCATGCCCTGTGGGCCGTGGACGAGCTTCCGGCCGACGACGCCTTGGCCGCAGCGGCGGTGGCCAAGGCCTACTGTGCGCGGGCCGCGCGACAGGTGTGCGAGACAGCCATCCAGGTGCACGGTGGGATCGGGAACACCTGGGAGTGTCTGGCCCACGTCTACCTACGGCGCGCCCTCCTCTCGGGTGATCTCCTGGGCGGTGCCGAGGCCAGCGTCACCCGGCTCTTGGGTCACCGGGGCCTCGGGGGTGATCATGGACTTCGGTGACGCACCCGAGGAGGCCGCGTTCCGGCACCGACTGCGAACCTGGCTTCCGGACCACAATCCAGGGTTGCCCACGTCGTCGACGGACGACGACTACTGGGCGGGTATGGCAGCGTGGCACCAATCACTCTTCGACGCAGGCTTCTTTGGAATGTCGTGGCCCACCGCCATCGGTGGACAGGCACTCCCTACCGTCTATGAGGTGATCGTTGACGAAGAGTTGGCTGCCGCTGGGGCGCCTCCGAGGCCTAGTCTCGGCTACCTGGTCCAGGGCCTGCTCGAACATGGGAGTGAGGCGATCAAACAGCGGTTCCTCCCGGGGATCGTGAACGGTCGCGACCGTTGGTGTCAGGGGTTCAGCGAGCCCGACGCCGGTTCGGACCTGGCGTCCCTGCGCACTCGGGCCGACCGGGTCGGGGACGAGTTCGTCATTACCGGTCACAAGGTCTGGACGAGTTACTCCGACGATGCCGAGTGGTGTCTGCTGCTGGCCAGAACCGACCACGAGGTTGCCAAGCACCGTGGCATCTCTGCGTTCGCGGTTCCGATGCGTCAGCCCGGGATCGAACAGCGCCCGCTCCGAATGATCAATGGGGTAACCAAGGAGTTCGGTGAGGTGCTCTTCGACGCTGCTCGGGTCCCCGCCGCCAACATGATCGGGGAGCCGGGCGAAGGATGGCGGCTTGCCATGACCGTGGTGAGCCACGAACGGGAACCAGGCGAACTCGGCTACGTGGCCCGCTATAGCAAGGTCGTCAACGACCTCGCCCGCACGGTGCGTGAGCACCCGGAGGGCTTCCGACCCGAGCAGGTACGGGAGCTCGGTTGGGCCATGGTCGAAGTCGAGATGCTCCGACTGCATGTGCAGCGGCGCCTCTCGGATCGCCTGGACGGCATTACCCACGGCCCCCAGGGTTCGGTCGACAAGCTGCTCATGACCTGGGTGGAACAGGCGGTGGGCCATGCGTCTCTGGCCGTCGGCGGTCTGGCCCACGGCGGCGGGAGCGACACCGCCTTGAACACCTACCTCTACAGCAGGGCCCAGAGCGTCATGGGAGGGACGTCGCAGATACAGCGGAACCTCGTTGCCCGCCGGATCCTCGAACTCCCCGATTCGTGAGCGGGCCGCTGTCCGGCACCGCCTCAGCGTGCCCAGGGCCGCTGGTAGCGGGGCAAGTACGGTTCCGTGGGCACGAGCAGTGCGGCCACCGGTTGGCCTCTGTCCACCGAATCGAGCCGGTCACCGAACTGACAATTGAGAGGAATCCCATGAAGCTTTCCGTCCCGTCGAGCGCGCACCAGGCCCGCCGTACCGCCACAGCAGGTCGACCATGAGCCCTCACGGCTACGACATCCCCGACGAGCTCGAGGTGGTCATCGACGGCCCGGTCCGGGTCGTTAGGCTCAATCGGCCCGACAATCTCAACGCCACCAACCACGAGCTCCACCGCGGCCTCGCTGAGCTCTTCCCCCAGATCGATGCTGACGTCGAGGCGCGGGCAGTCGTGCTCACCGGAAACGGGAAGGCCTTCTCGGCCGGTGGCGACTTCGCCTATTTGGACGAACTCTCGCGTGATCAGGAGCGCCGCACCGAGACGCTGGCCCACGGCCGCCGCATTGTCACCGGGATGGTGGGCTGTCGGGTGCCGATCGTGGCCGCGGTCAACGGACCGGCTGTTGGCCTGGGCTGCAGTTTGGTCGCGCTCTCCGACATCGTGTTCATGGCCGAAAGCACCCATTTGGCGGATCCCCACGTGATGATGGGTCTGGTGGCGGCCGACGGGGGCCCGGTGACCTGGCCACTCATGATCAGTCTCCAGCTGGCCAAAGAGTACGCCCTGACCGGCGACCGGATCTCGGCCGAGCGGGCTGCGCAGATCGGGCTCGTCAATCATGTCTGTCCCGACGACGAGGTGGTGGACCGGGCCATGGCGTGCGCCCAGAAGATCGCCACGTTGCCGCAACGGGCGGTTGAGGACACCAAGCGGATCCTCAACCTCCACCTCGAGCGAGCGGTGGTTGCCACACTGGACTTTGCGTTGAGTGCCGAAGACCGGTCTTTCACCTCGCCGGAACTCCGAGCCAACCTCGATCGGCTCTTACCCCGGAGCGGTGCTGACGGGGAATCGACCGCCTAGTTCGGGGACAATGTCGGCCACGTCTCTGCCTCTGACCTGGGATCTTCTCCGCTCTCAAGGGGGATGCGTTCGGTCGGATAGAACTTCGTTCTCCCCAGCTGTGCAACGGGTCCCCCCGACAGGAGATTCCCTCTATCCCAGTCATCGGGTAGCATTTCCCTGGTGACAGACCCCGAGGCAGCGGCCGAGCCGCTGGAGTCCGACAGCCTCAGCTGGCGAGAACAGGCCGTGGCGCGGTCGCTCGACTCGGCCCGGTTGCGCGCCGAAACACGGGTGCAGCGCTTCCTCGACGCCGCCATCGAGCTGTTCAACTCGGGGTCGGGCAAGGACTTCACCGTCCAAGAGGTCGTGGACCGCTCCGGACAGTCGCTTCGCAGCTTCTACCAATACTTCGGGGGCAAGCACGAGCTGCTCCTGGCCCTCTTCGAGGAGTCGGTGCGGACGACGACCGAGTACCTGAGGGAGAAAGTTGCCCTCGAGAGCGATCCCTTGGAGCGTCTCCACTGTTTTGTGGTCCAGTACTACCGACTGTGCCGTCCGACCAAAGAGGACGGATCTGCCGCAACCGGTCGGGCCCCGTTCATGGCCGAGTTCGCCCAACAGCTCCTGACCGAGCACCCGAAGGAGGCTGCGCGCGTCTTCGCTCCCCTGGTTACGTTGTTCGAGGACGTCCTCGACGGGGCTACCGAGGCCGGGGCCGTCCGAGCCGGGCCTGGCCACGGTCCGATCGTCGGCGTGGTGCTCGAGGCCATCATGTTCAACTCCTTCTCGTCCACCATTGGCGGCCTGTCCGTCCATCCCGACGGACAGGGCACGGCCGAAGACCTGTGGGATTTGATCTTCCACGGGATCGGCTCGAAGCCCGCCTCCTGATCATGAGTGCGGTCCCTCACGTGACCGGTCCATGACCGAGAAGGCACCATGAGAGAGCAACGCAGGTCTCGACGTATTGCCATGTCTGCTGAGGAGCGGGACGCCTTCTTGGATGAGGAGCGCACGTGTCGAGTGGCGACGACCGCTCCCGATGGACCCCACCTGACGGCCCTGTGGTTCGTCTGGGACGGTACGGCTCTGTGGCTGAACTCCATCGTGAAGAGCCAGCGGTGGACAGATCTCCAGCGTGATCCTCGGGTGAGCGTCCTGGTCGACTCGGGCGAGGGATTCGGCGAACTACGAGGGGTGGAGATCAGAGGACGAGTGGAGCCTGTGGGCGAGGCACCGCGGGTCGGCGAACCGTACGACGATCTGGTCGAACCCGAGCGGCGGTTCGGAGCCAAGTACGCCGGAGGAAACTTCTCCTACGACGGCCGACATGCGTGGTTGAGAGTCGTGCCCGACAAGATCGTCAGCTGGGACTTCCAAAAGATGTTCCAGTCCTGAACGCTCCGTTTTCGGCGGAGCGAATGGCCCGGGGGTGATGCGGTGAAAGCGGTTCGTAGTCATGGCGGAGGGGTTGCTGTCGTCGATCTCGACGAGCCACCGGGCACCGGTGACCTGCTCAAGATGCAGGCGACCAGTGTCTGTGGCTCCGACTTGAGCTATATCCGCTTTGGGAGTACCAACATCTTGGGACACGAGCTCTGCGGCATACGTCCCGACGGCACAGCTGTCGCCGTGGAGGCCATTTACGGGTGCATGGCGTGCGATCAGTGCCGAAGTGGCGCCTACAACCTGTGTCCGACCCACGGCCAGCGGGCGCTCGGCATTGGTGCCGATGGGGGAATGGCCGAGCAGTTCCGGGCCCCTGCAGAACGCATGGTCCCGCTGCCTTCGGGCCTCGACGTGCGTGATGGGTGCATCGTCGAGCCCGCCTCGGTCGCCTGGCATGCGGTACGCCTGGCTGAGACCGGGCCGGGCAAGCGGGTAGCCGTGGTCGGAGCGGGTGCTCTCGGGCTGCTGGCTGTGGCGGCGGCCCGACAGATGGGAGGTGAGGATGTCGCACTTGAGGCGCGCCATACCCACCAGCGGGAGGCGGGTGAGCGTCTGGGTGCCCGTATCGGCTCCGAGGGGACCTACGACGTGGTGGTGGAGGCAGCAGGGTCCGCAGAGAGCCTGGCCCGATGCGGCGAACTGGTGGCACCCGGCGGGACCATCGTTGTCCTCGGCGTGCACTTCGGACCGGTCGAATTGAACTGGATGCCCCTCTTCCACCGAGAAGCCCGGATCATCCCCTCACTCGGATACTGCGCACATGCCGGTGGCCGGGAGATGGAGGACGCCGCAGTGATGTTGGCGGAGGACCCCGACATCGCTGAGACGTTGATCACCCATCGGTTTCCTATCGAGGAGGCTGGTGAGGCGTTCCGCGTCGCCGCCGACAGGTCTGCCGGTGCCATCCGGGTGGTGATCGAGCCTTAGTGGTCCCGGCTCGAACGAACCCGGAGTCACCCTGTGGTCAGCTGGTGAGTGAGTTCTCGGGCACGCCGGCGACGTTTCCACCCGCGGCCTCGGTGGGCGCTGGCCCGTAGTTGAGGGGTTGCTTCGAGCGGAGCAGCGGGCCGAGTGCTGCTCCGGCCAGCGTCACGATCCCGGCCACCAGCATGGTGGTGTGGAGACCGGTCATGAAGGCGGCATGGCTCCCGTCGGTGATGGCATCGACCACCTTGCCTGATGCGCCCGCCGGTACGGGGGCTAGGCCTTGGGAGACTACGGCACCCTGGCGCGTGACTTGGTCGGCTAGGCCAGGGGGCACGCCGCGGGAGACAAGGTCGGCATGGAGGACGCTGGCGACCGAGGCAGCCAGTATCGACCCGCACACGGCGGTACCCAGCACTCCGCCGAGTTGAATGGACGTGGTCTGGATGCCACCCGCTACGCCAGCATCATCTTCGGGCGTGTTCCCGACGATGGCATCGGTGGCTGATGTCACCACCAAGCCGATCCCGAGGCCGAGGAGGATGAAGGGGGGCCACAGGTGGAGGTAGGACGAATCCACCTGGAGGGTCAGCAGCGAGAACAGAGCGACCGACGATGCCACGAGTCCCACGGTGATGGGGAACCACGGACCGAACCGGTTGGTGAGCCGGGCGCCGATGGGCCCGGCGAAGGCGAACGTGATGGTGAGGGGCAAGAGGCGAAGCCCAGCGCCGACCGGACTGAACCCGTGGACGCTCTGCAGATAGAGCGATATGAAAAACAGCACGCCGAACAGGGCAAAGAAGTTGAGCAGAACGATGACCGTGCTCAGCGAGACCGTTCGGTTCCGGAAGATGCGTAACGGAACCAGTGGGTCTTTCACCACACGCTCGACGGCCACGAAGGCAGCCAGGAGAACGAGGCCCAGGCCAATCACACCGAGGGTCCGCAGACTTCCCCAACCCCAGCTCTGAGCCTTAATCAGACCGTAGACGATGGCCAGCAATCCAAGGGCCAGGGTGAGCACGCCCGGGATGTCGAAGCGCTGGCGGGTTGTCTCTTTCGTCTCGTTCAAGACCAGCACCCCGACGATGAGAGCCACCGCTCCGATGGGCACATTGATGTAAAAGACGCTCTGCCACGAGATGTGCTCGACGAAGATGCCACCGACGATCGGCCCTGCCGCAGTGGCGGTAGCGGTGGCGCTCACCCAGATTCCCACGGCCCGATTGAGCTCGTCCGGTGGGAATGCAGCTCGCAGGAGGGCGAGGGTATTGGGGAGGAGGAGCGCTCCGAAACCACCCTGTACGCCACGCAGCAGGATCACACCGTCGATGGACCCGATGAGGCCTATGCCGAGGGAGGTGAGGGCGAACCCCACCACGCCGATCAGGAAGACCTTCCGGCGTCCGTAGCGATCGCCGAGCTTGCCACCGAGGATCAACATGATGGCGATGACGAGCAGGTACGAGTTCGTAACCCACTGCAGGTCGGCCAACGAGGCGTGAAGGTCCTTACCGATGTAGGGGTTGGCGACGGCCACCACCGACCCGTCGATGCCGACCATGATGACGCCGAGGGACACGCTGACCAGGGTCAACCAGGGATTCGCCCGCAAGCTGGCCCGGCGCGACTCGCCAATGACGGCACTCATGGGTGAAGGTTGGGCCCTTGTTGACGCACTACGCCAGTGTGGCAGAGTATGCCACCGAGACGCAAAGCGGGTAGGATGGCCGAGAGCGGACAGTGGGGGACTGATGACCAGCGGACTGATCGAGCGGAACAAGCAACGCACCCGTCGTGAGCTGGCCGAGGCGGCGGCTCGACTCTTCCTCGAGCGGGGTTACCCTTCGACCACCGTCCAAGACATCGTCGACGCCGCCGACGTCTCGCCCCGCACCTTCTTTCGCTACTTCCCCTGCAAAGAGGACGTGATCACGGCAATCGCCAGCACCACCATGGACGACGCCCTCGACCATCTGGCCGACCATGACGAACGGGAGAGCCTGCGCTCCGTGCTCACGGCCATGCTCACCGCCTCGTTGGCACCGGTGAGTGAGGATCCCGATTCGGCCCGGGCGTTCCAGTTCATGCTCCGCGAGACGCCCGCCCTGCGGGGTCGGTGGTTGGAGGAGCAGCGCCGGAACCGGGATCGGCTCGCCGATGCTCTGGCGCCGTGGTTTGAGGATGGCGGAAATCCACTCTTGCCCCATCTGGTGGCCGGTGCTGCGCTACTGGCTGTCGACGAGGTCATGACGTTGTGGGCCGACGATCCCACCATCCCTGATCCGTTGGGGCTCCTCGACCAGGCGCTCGAGATTTTCGATGGTCCGATGTTGCACCCCGCCAAGCGCTGACTACCGGAGAAGGGTAGGCGATTGGACCTGGATCTTCACCCAGACGTTCGATCCCGTTCGTCTAGGCGAACGCCGGCAGCACGCGTTCTTCGAACAGGCGCAAACTCGACCAGGCCAGTTCCGGCGGTATGCCACCGCAGAGCGGATGGAAAAAGGCGAACGGAAACGGCGACGCCTTCTGCTCTTCAACGAATTGCTCGGGACTCACCACCCGGTACTGGCCGGTGTCGCGGAGTGCATCGGTATCGTTCACCGTGCGGTATGGGCTGGCGATGTCGTCTTGTGACTGCCAGATCCCGTAGGCGTTGGTCTCGTGAAGGAAGTACGGCGCCATCGCTTCCCAGCCCTGGTCAGGGTCCTCGGCGAGCGCCACCACCTCGTTGGAGCCCACCGGGCTGGGTCCCGGATCCGGTCGACCGAGGGCGATGACTTCCTCCCGGTAGTACGTCCACACCTCGGGCACCGAGGGAATGAACCCATCGGCGATTCGAGCGGCGCGTACCGCAGCCGGTTTGCTGCTGCCACCGAGCGAGATGCTCGGCCCTCCGGGCGCCGACGGCGCGGGTGTGATGTGGACGGTGCGACCGTCGTACTCGAACGGTTGGCCTGAGAAGGCCTCCTTCAGCACTCGCACCGTCTCGGTCACCCGTGCACCGCGTTCGTTCATGGGAACGCCGTACATGGCGAACTCTTCGTGGACATACCCGCCAGCGATGATCAGGTCCACCCGGCCGTTGCTCAGGATGTCGAGCACGATCAGGTCTTCGGCCAGGCGCAGCGGGTCGTGGAACGGGGCGATGAGCGCGGCGATGTTCAACCGCACGGAGGAGGTACGGGCGGCCATGGCCGCCAGCATCGGCACCGGACTCGGAAGATAGCCATCCGGTGACGCATGATGTTCTGACACGGCAATCGTCACACAACCCAAACGGTCTGCCCATTCGGCCATGTCGAGTGCCGCGCCATAGCGTTCGGCCATCGTGGTGCCGGCGAGCTCGGGATTGCGGAAATCAAAGCGCATGCCGAAGAGCATGGGAGGAGACTAACGGGGATCGACGGCCTGGCTCGGCGATGTGACCAGCAGGTTCACCGAAGGACTGCCACCGTCGTGGTCAGCCAGCCATGGACTGGCCGGAAGGTCGCTGCTGCCACACCTCGCACGCCCACTCGCCGCGCTCCCGTTCGAGCCGCAGGGGCGATCCGAGACCGACGGCCCGACACCCGTCCCGCTAAGCCGCTGATCGCCGGCGTTGTCGGGCTTGGCGCACACCGGCTGCGTCGACCCTCGGGGGGGCGAGCTGGTGGGCGTTGAGGGCTCGTTGGTGGCACGTCAGACCAGTCGCATCACCGCAGGTCACAACGGTGATACGACGGACGAACCCCACTCAGCGGTCTCACGACCACGGTGCGTGTTCCGAGCTACCCAAAGGCTGCCGCCAAGGTCATGATGGATTCCTGGCCCGGTGGACGATCGGCAGTGATCGGTTCGCCGGTACCGGTACGAGAGGCGTCGGGACGGGCCCGTCAAAGGCCGTCGATCGACACCAGAGGGCAGAGGGCAGCATGGCAGGGGCAATGCAGGGGGGCAGTCGGTGAACGAATTTCCGCGAATGGGAGTCTGGGGTTACGCCGGTCCTCCACGCCGCCATGGCCACGTTGAACGCCTCCGATCGAGTATGCGAGGCCCAGTGGACATCGGCCATGGTCGCCCACGCAGATCAGATCCAGACGGCGGCCCGCTGCCTAGCCATATGGCTCGAAGATCGCCGTTGCCCGTACGCCGATCTCGACCTTCTGCTCGGCGGCATGGCCCGTGCGTATACCTACCTTTCCGGCAGCATGGCCGAGATGGTCAAGGCCGACTCCGCTGCTGACTGGGGTGAGCTGCAACGGGACTTGAAGGGTGTGCATGCATCGGTGGCCCGCGTGCTGACGGCTATGTACCGGGAGTCAATGCGTCAGGTGTGAGTGTCCTGCCCGGCTCGGGAACGGGTCGACAGGTGAGGGCCCACCAGTCGTCGGTGTGAGCGTTCACGATTCAGACCGCCACTGCTTACTGCCGCGGGCTGCACGTTGGGGGCGGTAAACGAAGAGCGCCAATGCAGCCAGAGGACCGTTCGCTCCGGTCGCGGGGTGTCCGCCCGACGGAACCGAACTACAGGGCCGTCGATCCAGGAGGGGGCACCCGGGAGGCGATCGGGCCCCCTACATCTGGTAGTCGTTGGGTGCCTCGACTCGAGCGACACCCGTCCCTGCGCGACCAGAACGCCGGAAGCTTCATACGGTCACAGATCTCGAGACCACTGTCAGTCGTCCTGGCAGGTCAGCGAGAGTGCCGGACCTGGCGACGCCTCCAGTCAGCTGCCTCGGCCTTGCTCCGAAGGATCGAGGTCAGGTAAGAAGCGGGATGCCGGAACCCCGCATGGTCGACCAAAGATGCCGCTGGGAGATGTTCGCCGCCGGCGAGTGGCAGCGATGCGGAAAGCCCCGGAGACACGATGGTGCCCACCAGATCGGCTCCGTTACCATCGGGACACGGGCTTTGATCCGCCTCCGGATGCAGAGGCAGCCCACCGTCCGCCGGGCGAAGACTCGGCCACCGGCGTGAGCACCGCGCGACCGCCGGGTGTCGAACAGCGGTTCGAAGGCGCTGCGGTCGTCCATCGCCGCTGAGGCTCGGAGCGTTGGCTGTTCCCACTCCAGATGGGAGTTACGCACTACGCCGACCTGCGACGCGTCACGTGACGCACTGTTCTCCCGGCTCGGCGAGCAGGGTGTGTACGGCACTTCTCAACATGTCCCCGAGCTCTGGCGCGGGAACGGCGGCAAAGACATCGCCGGAGAGCGCAAGCGCACCCATCACCGCTCCGAAGGCACAGGCCATGCGAACCCGGACCTCGATGGGGAGCTCCTCGTTCGACAGAGCCTGGCGGAACCGCATCTGGAGGTCTTCGTGGTCGGACTCATAGTGCCCTTGGTGGAGGGCCTCAATGGCCGCTTGATTCCGTTCGTGGAGGATGAAGAGGGCGCGCTGCTGGAGCATCTGGTCGATGGCCTGGTCGATCAACTTCATCCAGACCTCGGGTGAGGCGCTCTCACTGCCCAGCGCGTGGAGTGCTTCGCGTCCGAAGTCGTGCAGACGCATGTGGAGGGCCATCAAGATGTCGCCCTTGCTGGCGAAGTGGTAGTAGATCGCTGCTTTGGTGAACCCCAACTTCTCGGCGATCTGACGCAGGGACGTCTTGTCGTATCCCTGATCGGTGAAGAGTTCGAGGGCGATATCGAGGATCCGCTCGCGGGTTGTGGCCGGCTCGTCGCCGGGGACCCCGCGATCCGACGCCTCAACGTCCGACGGCACATTTTGCACGACCATGGAGTCATCCTACTTGACGACCGGTAAGTTGGGGGCTTACGATCACTCTGCGGCGCAACTTGCTAACCGGCCGGTAAGGAGTCCATCGTGACACAAGAGGCGATCATCCATGCGGAGGGCCTGGTCAAGCGGTATGGCCAGACGCTGGCCCTCGCCGGCGTGGACCTCGAGGTTCCGGCCGGCTCGATCCTCTCGGTGCTCGGGCCGAACGGTGCGGGTAAGACCACGGCAGTCCGCATCCTGACCACGCTGACGACACCGGACGCCGGATCAGCTCGGGTCGCCGGACACGATGTCGTGCACGAATCGAGTGCGGTCCAGCGGAGCATCGGGGTCACCGCCCAAGACGCCACGGTCGACGAACTGCTCACGGGGCGCCAGAACTTGGTGATGGTAGGCAGGTTGAGCGGCCTCCGACGCAGCGATGCAAAAGCACGAGCAGCCGAGCTGCTGCGGCAGTTCGACCTCACCGACGCCGCTGATCGGGTGCTCAAGGGCTACTCGGGAGGTATGCGTCGGCGTCTCGACCTGGCTGCCGGCCTGGTGACACGCCCGCCGGTGCTGTTCCTCGACGAACCGACGACGGGACTCGATCCCACCAGCAGGGTCAGGATGTGGGACGTCATTCGCCTGCTGGTTGCCGACGGCGTGACGTTGCTGCTCACCACCCAGTACCTCGAGGAGGCCGATGAGCTGGCCGACCGGATCGTGGTGATCGACCACGGCCGCGTTATCGCCGAAGGCACCTCAGCCTCCCTCAAGGCCGATACCGGAGGCGCCCGACTGGAAGTGACCCTCAGCGCCCCCTCAGCAGAGGCGCCGGCGGCCCTTGCCGCCTTCGTGGCTGGAGCTGTCCACGTGAGCCAGGACGGGCGACGACTACGAGCGCCGGTCCGCAGCGAGGCTGGCCTCGCCACCACGGTGGTGCGAGCCCTCGATCAGGCGGGCATCGCCGTCGACGACGTCGAAGTCCACCAGCCCTCGCTCGATGACGTGTTCTTCGCCCTGACCGGACATCCGACCACCGAAGACGGGGACGACGAGGAGCAGATGTCCGATGCCCCTCCTGTGCCGGTGGGTGCGGTCCGATGACCACCGTCACCGTTCCCGCGTCCGCACCCGTCCTCGCCGGCCCCCGGGCGCCCGGTGCATTCCGGCGATTCTGCGATGTGCTCGTGCTCACCGGACGAAACCTGGTCCACATTGCCCGTGAGCCGCTCCAGCTCTCGGACGTCACGGTGCAGCCGGTGCTGTTCACGCTGCTCTTCGTCTACGTCTTTGGCGCCGGCGTGGTATTGCCGGGTGGGGGAAGCTACACCGACTTCGCTATTGCTGGTCTCTTGGCTCTCAACCTCACGACCTCCTCGATGGGCACCGCGGTTGGACTCAGCACTGATCTCAACAGTGGCGTGATCGACCGATTCCGGACCCTGCCCATGTGGCGACCGGCGGTGCTCGTGGGGCGGTCGCTCGCGGACTTGCTGACCGCAGCGATCTGCGCCCTGATCGTGGCGGCCACCGGACTCGTGATCGGATGGCGTCCCGGTGGCAGCTTTCCCGCCACCCTGGCAGGTTTTGGCCTCTTCCTGCTCTTCAGCTACGCCCTGTCCTGGGGATGCGCCTGCCTGGGGATGGTCTCGAAGGGACCGGAGTCGGCTCAGGGCGTGGGACTCGTGATCCTCTTCCCACTGGCCATCGTGTCCAACGCCCTGGTTCCCACCCAGCGAATGCCTGCAGTCTTGCGGGTGGTAGCGGACTGGAACCCGGTCAGCGCAGTGAGTTCGGCAGCCCGCCAGCTCTGGCACAATCCGAACCCGTCATCCACCATCCAGGCTTGGCCCATGCAGCACCCGATAACTGCCTCCCTCCTGTGGTGTGCCGTGCTGATCGTGGTATTTGCCCCCCTCGCCACGATCCTCTACCGGCGCAGGACAAGGGATTGATCACTCTCCCTCTCTGCCCGATCGCCGGCGGTGGAGATCCATGGCCGACCCACCGGTGACTCGTCAGGGTGGGTGAGGTCCGCACCCGGGTGGGAAGTCTGTGTGGTGGCGACCACTTGTGTGCCGCCCTACGCTGAGCGCGATGGCTGGTCGGCCCGGGCGAAGACGGTTTACCCCACCTCGGTGGTGGGACGAAATCGTCAACTGGAGGGAACGGCGCGCCGAGCGGCGCGCCGCCACGCCGGCCGAGCGCCTAGACCTGGCCGAAATGCGGCTGACCAAGACGCTCGAGCGCCGAGGACCGGAATCGTGGAGGACCATCAACGCCATGGAGGCGGTGGCCAAGTACCGGGAGGGTGACGACCGCTACAGCGATGCTCTGCCCCTGCGGAAACAGGTGGTGATTGGCCGGCGGCGTCAACTGGGCCTCGAACACGAGCTGACCTTGGCTGCCGAGGCCCGCCTGGCGGTCACCTATATCGAGCTCAAGCGGGCCGACCGAGCCAAGCCTCTACTCGCCCATGTCTATCGCGGGCTCCAGGCGGCAAAAGGAGCCGACGACGTGACTGTACTGGCCGTGACGGAGCGGCTGGCCGACGTCGAGTTGGCGCTCGGCGAATACGAGGAGGCAGGCACCCTCCTCCGGGAGGTGATGGCTCGCTACGACGAGCGAGGTGACGAAGTAGCGAGCTCCGCTGCCGGTATCACCCTGGCCAAATCGCTCATCCGCCAGGGGCGCTACCCCGAGGCGTCGGAACTGTTGCGGTCGGTGGTGGAGGTCCGCGGTCGGATACTCGGTACTGACGACCCCGAGACCCTGGCCTCGCTGCGAAATCTGGCCTCCTCGCTGATCTGGTCTCGGGAGTTCGCCGAGGCCAGCATCGTGGCCCGAAATCTGCTCGCCGCCTCGGTCAGGACCCAAGGCCCCGATCATGCCGACACGAAGGATGCCGAGCGCCTGGTCGAGGACATCGACCGGCGGCTCGATGCCTGGTGATCGTCGACCTGCTCAGCCCGTCAGGCTGTCGGTGAGCGGACCGATTCCGGTCAAGCGGGCAGCCAGATCAGCTGACAGATGGTAGCGATCGGCAAGCACGTCGGGATCGGTGTAGCTCATTTGCGTTCGGCCGTCCTCATCCCACACCAGCACTTTGAGCGGGAGGTCGAGGGCGGCCAAGGGTGATGCTTGCATAACTGGGGTGCCGGCCGTTGGGCTGCCGAAGATCACAACGATGGTCTCCCGGAGTTGCAATCCGTGGCGCTGGGCTTCACCGCTGTGGTCGATGGTGGCAAAGACGGTCATACCGTGCCCTTCTGCGGCCGAGATGAGGGCCGTCACCGCCGCCTTCACCGTTCCCGGTGCCGTCTTCGTGATGATCCCTGCGATGGTCGGTTCACTGTCGTCCGGCAT
Source organism: uncultured Acidimicrobiaceae bacterium (assembly GCA_963817985.1). Classification (GTDB taxonomy): domain Bacteria; phylum Actinomycetota; class Acidimicrobiia; order Acidimicrobiales; family RAAP-2; genus Bog-756. The sequence goes on from CAWFQI010000023.1 coordinate 42,514, forward strand.
GGGCAACCCTTTCTGCTAGTTCCCGTGTGCCCTGTCCCCGGGACGGGAGTCCCTTCACGGTATGCGACTTTGTGATGGTGGTGGCTGCAGCAGATGAGTCGTCTCTGGTGTGACCCTGTGGTGGCGGACGGCGGCATCACACGGCGTGCCGTCCGTCAGCCGATGGGTGTTGGCTAACCTGCAGCCCGGTGGCAGACGCCCCCAGGAGGGATGACGACCATGACGACAGAGCGGTTCGAAGTGACGCGGGAGATCGAGGCCGACCCGGCAAAGGTGTTTGCCCTCTTGTGCGATCCCAACGGTCACGTGGCCATCGACAGCTCGGGCATGCTGCAGTCGGCCGAGGGCGAGCCGGTACACAAGGTGGGTGATCAGTTCGTCGTGCACATGGACCGAGAAGCGCTCAACGACTATCCGATGGGCAAGTACGACGTCACCGTGATCATCACCCGGTTCGAGCAGGATGCGTTGATCGAGTGGACCATCTCCGGCGCCATCCAACCCCCGATCAAGCATCTCTACGGCTACCGTCTCGAACCTTCGCCCACGGGGACCACGGTGACTACGTACTACGACTGGAGCGAGATCGATGAGGTCTACCGGGATGCGGGCATCTTCCCGGTCATCCCTGAGGCCTCGCTCCGGGCGACCCTCGGGATCTTGGCTCGAACTGTGGCGTAGGCAGCACGATCGAGGCGGGCTCCCCGTCTTGTCGACTTGTCAGTCGACAGTTGCGCCGGCCTCCTCGAGGACCTGATAGCCGCAGTTGTAGCCGGGAATGAAGGTGATTCCGGGACCGCCATGACATCCTGCGCCGCACAGGTACAGGCCGTCGATGGGGACCGGATCATCGGGCCAGCCCGATGGCCCCGGTCGGAACGGGCCCATGAATTCGGGCTGGAGCAGCCCGTGGGTGAAGTCGCCGTCCGTGCACCCGAACATCAGCTCGTAGGTGTAAGCCGGGTAGTTGATCTGACGTTCGATCAGGTCGGGGAAGTTGGGTGCCTGGGCGGCGATGGTTGCCACAATGCGGTCAGCCATAGCGTCCCGCAGTCGAGAACGTTCCGTGTTGTCGCCACCGATAGGGGCGTAGAAGGCAAAGGTGCTGGCGGCGTGCTTGCCCGGTGGTGCCAGTTCAGGGTCTCGGAGGGTGGAGATGGCGAGGTTGCACGACGGCCACTCGGGCACCTGGCCCCGCACGCATCCTTCGAAATCGAGCTGCATCTGTTCGGCCGTTCCGAAAAACGTCACGTTCTGGCGCAGGTCGTTGTCGTTGAGCATTTCGTAGGGTCCGGCGAACTCGGGAAGCCCATTGAGCGCGAAATGCATTTGGAAGTAGGCCGCTCGATGGTCGATGACATCGATGCGTCGTGCGAACTCTTCGGGAAGCGCCTCTCGGTCGACGAGCTGGGTGAAGGTGGCGGTCGGATCGAGATTGGAGACCACGATGGGTGCCGTGACGATCTCGCCGTCGCCAAGGTCCACCCCCCGGACCTTCCCATCAGCCACCACGATGCTCGAGACCTTAACGTGGCGTCGCAGCTCGCCACCGTGTGCTTCGTACAGTCCCAACAGGTGGTCCGAGAGCGTGCCGATTCCGCCCCGGACCTTGGCCATGGTGGCGTCAGTGGGGGAGGCGAGCGCGAAGGCCAGGCATAGCGCACTACCCGGAGTGGCCGGTCCTCGGAAGGTGGAGTTCACCGAGAGAAAGGCGAGCATGCTGCGGACCTGGGCGTGCCGCTCCCGGTCGGGCAGGAACTCATCGATGACGTCCATGACGCTTCCGAACATGGCGGTGCGGATAGCTTGGCGCTCCTTCTCGCTTGTGGCGCATGCCCACATCTCGTCGAGCGATTTGGGTGGCTTGCGGACATCGAACCGCCCGATAGCCCGGGCGGGGGCCTCGGCCCATCCCGCCACCTCGGCCATGCCGAGCACGGCCTCGAGGCCGAGGGCATCACTGAGATGTCCGACGAGTCGGTCCGGGTCGCTGTAGAGAAGGAGTGGCTGCTGTCCGGCCGTACCGATGGCGGCCGACTGGACCTCGGGCTCGTAGATCGGGCACGAGGCGAAGCCCAGATCGTCGAATATCTCGGTGGGAATGGGGAACTGGATGGAGCCGGCCAGCTCGAAGCGGTAGCCCCGCACCAGCTCGTTGGTCGAGGCCATGCCGCCGATGAAGTGGTTCTTTTCGAGGCAGAGCACCCGCATCCCTCCGCGGGCCATCACCGCCGCTGCGGTGAGGCCGTTATGTCCCGCTCCGATGACGACAGCGTCGTAGTCCGACATGGGCGTCACCGTACAGCAGAGCCACTCCTCAGGCCTGGCCCCCACGGGCGCCCTGGGGCGGTAGCTACAGGCCGAGACCTGGCCCAGGAACGGACCAGGCCGGAGCAGCGAACTGCTCCGGCCTGGACGGTGATGCTGTGAGGAGGAACTGCTACGGCATTGGGTTAGAAGCCCGTGGCCGCGATGATCGGCGCATTGAGGTGCTGACCGGCCATGCCCCCGTCGTTCGGAGCGTCACCGAAGTTGATGACCGAGCCGTTGGCCGTGGCCACCCAGTACCCACCACCGGTAGCGGTGGCGAAGATCGCCGTGGCCGGATTGAGGCCATTGGCAACCGATGTGGGTCCGCCCAGGTTGAGGGCGTCGCCGTAGGCGAACACCGAGCCGTTGGCCGTGAGGATCCAGTAGCCGTTGCCGTCATGGGTGGGGACGGCCGACGTCACCGGTGAACCCTGCGGTCCAGGCGCCCCGAGGAACTGGGCGTCACCGAAGCCGTAGACGTGGCCGGTGGCCGTGACCAGCCAGTAGCCGTTGCCCGAGCTGTCGGGCATGACGGCAACAGCCGCTCCGGAGCAACCACCGATCGAAGGACAGGATCCGGCGAACTTGGCGTCACCGAAGGCAAACACACCACCGTCTGCGCCCACCATGAAGTAGCCATGACCCGTCGACGAGGGCACCATGCCCACGATGGGTGCGGCAAGCTCACGGCCCGGCGCCGGGTAGGCGTAAGGAAGGATGCCCAGCCCGGGGATGGATCCCTCGAACGGCGCATCACCGAAGGCGAAGACACCACCGTCGGAGGCATCCAGCCAGTAGCCCTGCTGACTCGAGGTGGGGGTGATACCCACCACGGGCCGGGTCAGCTTGATGTTGCCCGTCGACCCGTAGAACGGCGGCCGAGCCGAAGGTGAAGATGCCGCCGTCACCGCCTACTAGCCAGTAGCCGTGCGACGAAGGTGTGTTCACTGGCGGAGGAGTGCCACCCGTGGCGTGAGGTTGGTCTCGGTGAAGCTGGCATTGAGCGAACCCGTGGTAGCCGTGACGGTGAAGGTCCCAGCAATGCTGTTGGCCGTCAGGGGAGGAGCCGTGGCCACTCCGGTGTTCCCGGTTGCCACGGTCACCGTGGACGTCGGAACGCCGGCGAATGTTCCGCTGGCACCGTCGGCTGCTGCCACCGCGGTGAACACGACGGGAACGCCCGGCTGGTCAACTGCCACCGGTGGAACCGATGCGTCCTTGAGGCTGGCGCCGAGGTGGGTCGGGAAGGCCGTTCCAACCGGCACGCTCTGGCCGTTGCCTCCTGAGGCCACGAGGGCCGCCGGGACGCCGATGGTGAAGGCGGCGCCAGAGGCAGCTGCAGTATCTGCCGAGGTGCTCACCGAGACCGAGGTGCTCGAAGCGCCTGGATTGGTCGTGCCGTTCGCCACCACGCTGACGAGGGTGCTGGCACCGATCGAGTTGATCGGAGCACCGGTGCCCGTCAGGGTGGGCACGGTAAGAGTCACACTCGCTCCGGGAGAACTTCCACCCGTAAGCGTGGTAACCACGCCAGAGCGCCCTTGGGCATTCACGGTGTAACTGCGACGCGGCTCCCGAGAAGGTCCCGGAGAATCCCGAGAGGGTGATGGTGCCAGTCCCTGAGGTCAGGGCGCCGGTGGCACTCGTCCGGAATCCGACTGTGTACGCCACCGCCGAAGCCCCTGGTGCGTACGAACTGGACGCCACCGAGACTGATGACACCGAGGTCGCTGCGGATGCGGCTGAAGCGGTTCCCGCCAGTCCTGCGACTACGGCAGCGGAAATCACCGCCAGCTTGATAGGTCGGATTCTTCGCATGGATACTCCTGTTCGTGCCGAGCATCCATCGAGGACACCCCTGCCAATGTTGGTGATGGTGATACGGAAAAGATCCGTTGACGCGCCGTAGGTTCAGTCAGTAACCGTGGCCCCGGGGAGCTCGAATGAGGTTCGGGCAGTGCCCGACTTCGTGCACCGACGGCCATCAATCGATGAGAGGGTCGTCCTGCTGCGAAGCGCGAGAAAGCCAGTCAACGTCTGGTGAACGTGCGCCCTGACATGATCAGAAGGCCACGCATACAGGCGACTCCCGGTAACTGCCCCTTGCCCCACTACTGCACCCCTGCCTATTTCCAACTGCCCCTTGTTCCTGCCAAGAGGCAACATAAGACAGCAGCATCAGGTCTGCAATGACCTGGCGCCGGATCTGGCGATAAAATTTCTATATCTCACGTAAAGCGTCCGACTGACCACTGAATGCCTTCACTCGGACAACCGCTCGAAGCTGACGCGAGCGGGTACAGGAGCGGGCCCGGACCCCTGCGAGGGATCCCGTCATCGGGTGGTGGTCTGGGCAGTGGAATCCATCAGTTGCGCATGCGCTGGATAGATTGAGCGGGTGGCCGTGACGACCGGGGAGCTCATGGGATGGCTGCGGGCTGGTGTCGGCGTGAGCATGGCGGTGGTGCCCTCCCGGTTCCTCCGCCTATCGGGCCGGGAGGAGCCCACCGCCGTATCCATCCTCCTCATGCGCACCATCGGCATCCGCGACCTTGTTCTCGGGGCAGGAACCGTGGTTGCATCCCGACGGGGAGGAGCAGACGACCTTCGACGTTGGACCTCCGTCGGCCTGGCCAGCGATTCGTTGGACGTCGTAGCCAGCCTCGGGTCTATCCGGGCCATCGGACGCCCCGAGTCGGTCGGTGCGGCCGGTGCGGCGTTGGCCTTCGCCCTGGGCGACCTCGTGGCCCTGCGCTCCCTCGGTGGACCGGCATCTTCCGACCTGGGCCGATGACCTCGCGGCTGGCTACCGACGCCGAGGTGGCCACGTGGCGCGAGCACGGATGGGTGGTGCTCGACGGGCTCGTAGGGATCGAGGAGATCGATGCGGTAGCCGATGATCTCCAACGGGCCTTTCCCACTTCCGAGGAGTACCACGCTGATCCCGAGGGTGTCACGAGTCAGCGTCTGGGCACCAAGCGAGATCCGGAAGAAGCGTACGTCTGGCCAGACGAGGGCCCCGGCTTCCGGGGCGAGCAGCATCGCTGGATGGCCACCTTCCCCTTTGGCGGGAGCGGGTCGCTCGATCGCCTGGTCGTCCATCCCTCAGTGGTGAACTTTGCCGAGCGTGCCCTCGGCACCGAGGACATCAGGCTCTACCAGGCGCACGCCAGCGCCAAGTACTCGGGTCTGACCAACTACGAACAGCCCATGCACACCGACCGCAATCACTCGTGGCTACCGGCCGGCACCACCTCACCGTGGTGGAACCTCGAGGGATTCCTCTATCTCTCGGATGTGGCCGAGGACGACAACCCTACGAGAATGGTCTCGGTTCGGGATACCTCCCACCTGACCGAAGCCACGCCGATCGTCATGCCGGACACGCACCCCGACGTCTACGCCTCTGAACATCGAGCCAGCGGCGTACGCGGGTCCTACCTTGCCTACCGCTCCGACGTGTTCCATCGGGGGGCTCCGTTCGATTCGGAGTCCACGGCACGCTTCGTCATGGCGCTGGCCTTCAAGCGGGCCGGCCAGGATTGGATCGGTTACGACCAGGCTCAGTCGAACTCGACAGGTCCAGAGTGGCGGTCGTTTGCTGAACGCTCCACGCCGAGGGAGCTGGCCCTGTTCGGGTTCCCTCCTCCCGGCCATCCGATCTGGGGCGAATCCCTGCTGGACAGCGTGGCTCTCCGATACCCGCACCTCGATCTGGCACCGTGGAGAGACATGCTTCCCGACGCCACCGCCTGATCCGTTGGCCTGGACCGAGATAGCCGCCGGCCCATGACAGGAGCGCCCGGCCCGGTCGCCCACCGCCCAAGCCTCCTCGCCTGACCACCATCGACCCACCGGTTGGGCCCCCCCGGTGCCCCTGCTGGTCTATCAGCGCAGGTCAGAGGGTAGTTCGTTTAAGAACCACTGGGACGTTGCCGATAGATAAAGGATCGAGCCAACGGGGGGTCCCATGCTCCATCTTGCGTCAGTGAAGCGTTTCGCTTCCGCTCTGGCCGCACTCGTGGTGCTAACAGCAGTATTGGTGGCTGTGCACGCTCCAGCACCGCAGGCGGCCACGCCCGTGGTCCGAGCCGCCTTCTACTACCCGTGGTATCCAAATGCCTGGAACCAGGGCGGCGTCGACCCCTTCAGCCAGTACCGGCCATCGTCGGGGTACTACTCGTCCTCGGATCCGGCCGTGGTCAAGCAACAGATCGCGGCGATGCAGTACGGAAATCTCGATGCGGGAATCATCTCGTGGTGGGGCCAAGGCTCCCAAGAGGACAGCGTGGTACCGACTGACCTGACCGCAGCGGATGGGACCGGCTTCAAATGGTCGCTCTACTACGAACCCGAGGGATACGGAGACCCGAGTGTCAGCCAGATCCAGAGTGATCTGAGCTACATCAAGGATCGCTACGCGTCGAACCCGAACTATCTGACCATCGACGGCAAGCCGGTAATTTTCGTCTACGCCGATCCGTCTGATGGGTGTGCGATGGCTCAGCGGTGGAGCCAGGCCAACGCCAGCGAGGGCTTCTATACCGTGCTGAAGGTCTTCAGCGGCTACACGTCGTGCGCCTCGGATGCCAGTTCGTGGCACCAGTACGCTCCATCCAGCGCCGAGGATCACCAGGCCAACTACGCCTTCTCCATCTCGCCAGGCTTCTACAAGAGTGGGGAGTCCGCCCCCCGACTGGCCCGCAACCTCGCAACCTGGGCGGCCAACGTCCGCGACATGGTGGCCAGCAACGAGCCGCTGCAGCTCATCACCACCTTCAACGAATGGGGTGAGGGCACCGCGGTCGAGTCCGGTACCGAGTGGCCCAGTGCCAGCGGCTATGGGAGCTATCTGGATGTCATGCACGATGAGATCCCGCCACCGACACCCACGGTCGACCCCGGGGGAACTACGAGCACCACCGTGACAACTCCCACCACGCCGCCCAACCCGACGACGCCCACCACCCCCTCGGTCACCACCACGATCTCCGGGGTGGCCACGGCGGGAACGTATGTTCAGGCCGGGGCCCGAGGGGCCAACTTCAACGGAGCCGGCGTGCTCGATGCCTCGTTGAAGTCCTATCGCGGCCTGCTTCAGTTCGCACCTGTCCTTCCCGACGGTGCCAAGGTTCTCGGCGCTTCGCTCACGATCGACCCGTTGTCCACGAAGACCGGCTCGTTCACTGTCAGTGCCGAGGGCGCCTTCGACCCGTCCTCGGTGACCTGGGCCACACAGCCCCCCCGAACCGGGGAGCTCCTTGGCTCGTCCGCGTCACCCGTCGCCCACGTCCCCCTCACCATCCCTCTGTCAGGTATTTCCTTCGGTTCGCCAACGGGCCTGGCGGTCACCTTCACCACGCCGGGTGTGCTCGAGCGATTCGCCGGGGCAGGGACCGCCAATGCGCCAGTGCTCACGCTCGAGTACGCCACGCCAGGGTCCTCGTCGTCGACGACCAGCCCGGTTACTACCCCCACCCCTCCGACCACGACCACGACTACGACCACCACCACGACAACGACTACACCTCCGGCTCCGGCCACCACGACGACGTCACCCGCCACTACCGGGTCCGGCTCCCCCAACGCCTACTGCGGTAGTCGTGTGGGTGTGCCCGTCACCTCCAAGGTCATGGTGATCTGGGAGGAGAACCACAGCTCCAGCGCCATCACCCCCTCGGCCGCTCCGCACATCAGCACCTATGCCGCCGACTGCGGGCTCGCCACCAACTACGAGGCGCTGACCCACCCGAGTCTCCCCAACTACCTCTCGGCCACGTCGGGTGCGAGTTACGCCAGCTCGCCGTGGAACGGTGACTGCTCGGCCGCCACGTGCACCACGGGGGCCGAGAATATCTTCGATCAGGTTGGTCCCTCGGGCTGGAAGGGCTACGCCGAGTCCATGACGTCAGCCTGCCAGCGGGCCAATGGCGGTGAGTACGTCAGTCGTCACAATCCGGCGGTTTACTACACCGACCTCGGATCGTCGTGCGCTGCCAATGACGTGGCGCTGGGCACCACCACCCAGGGGAGCCTCCTGAGCGATGTTCAGGCCGGCACCCTCCCCACGGTCAGTACGGTGACTCCCAACCTCATCGACGACATGCACGATGGCACGGTGGCTCAGGGCGACGCCTGGCTGAGTCAGTGGATTCCGGTAATCACCGCCGGCCCGGACTACCGCTCGGGTCGGCTTACGATCGTGATCGCCTGGGACGAAGGATCGGGCAGTGGGAACACCACGAGCACCGTGGATGCCATCGTGATGTCACCGTCGGTCCCCGCCGGCACCCGCTCTGGCACCTTGTTCACCCACTACAGCCTGTTGAAGGCCGAAGAGGACGTGGCCGGGGTGTCCGAGCTCGGCCAGGCCGCCACGGCCACCAATCTGCGGACGGCGTTCGGGTTCTAGACCGGTGCCGGGCCTCAGGTGCCGCTGAGCTTGGACACCACCGGCCCGAGGTCCTCCCACGAGTCGGCTTCGATCGACCAGTAGGAGATCCCGTACTCCTGTCGTCTCCACTCCAGCTCCTCAGCCATCTCGTCGAGGGTGCCGAGCAGGGCGAGCGGGATGTGGAGCGCGTCGTCGGCACTGATTCCGAAGTGGGGAGCCATCGCCTCGGCCACGCCTGCCGCATCGTCGGTGATCATGACGAATCCGATCAGCGCATTGAGCTCGAGCTCATCGAAGCGCTCGCCGGCCGCCTCTTTGACCCAAGTGACCTTCTCGCGGGTGCGTTCTGGTGAGGCGTTGGGTGCCGTCTCGGGGCCGCCGGTGCCCTCGCGGAGGTTCACGTTGATGCTCACGATGTCGGCATGTCGGGCAGCAAAAGACAGCACACGTCTGCCGCCACCACCGATGATGAGTGGTGGTCCGGGCTGCTGCACCGGCCGTGGGAGGAGCGTGTGCTCGGAGATCTGGTAGTAGGTGCCGTCAAAGGAAAACGGGCCATCGGTGCGCAGCAGTCCTTGGATCACCTGGACGGACTCTTCGAAACGCTCGACCCGGACCCGGGGGGTGTCGTAGGTCATGCCGGCCTGCTCGTAGTCGCTGCGCATCCAGCCGGCCCCGAGGCTGAGCTCGAAGCGTCCCTCACTCAGGACGTCGAGGGTGGCGGCCTCCTTGGCCAGGACGAGGGGGTGGCGGTAGTCGTTGCCGAACACCAGTGAGCCGAGACGCAACGTCGTGGTCGCCGCGGCCACGGCGGCCAGAGCCGGGACCGGGGCCAACTGGTCACCGAAATGATCGGGCATGAGCAGGGCCGAGTAGCCGAGGTCCTCGGCCCGCCGGGCCTGATCGGCCCAGGTGCGGGCGGAAACCTCAGGAGTGGTACTCAGCTGGGCGGCGAAGCGGAACGGGTGAATGTCAGCCATGGGGTCATCCTGCCTCACCGGGACGTTGTGCCGCTTGATGTGGTCCCGCCACCCGGGACTGCGTCCCACGACAGACACGAACCGGCAGCGACGGCGTACGCTGCGCCATGGCCTGCCTCGGTGTCGGGACACGTGTACTGCAGTCGGCGGTCGCCAGGGGTCGAGATTGACCGGGTCGGGCCCTGCGTCCGAGGACGTGGGCTATGAGGTCTATACCCGCCAGCAGTGGATCGAGCTCGGGCGGGTCGACCACGTCGATGCATCGGACGGCCCGGGGGCCTTACCGGTCGCTGCAGACACCCCGGTTGATCCCGAGGAGGTGCATGACGTCTATCTGCCGTTGGCCGGCTGGATCGGGCGGCGGCTGGCCTCTCGCCCCGGCCCGGGCCCGGCCACTCTCGGCATCACCGGAAGTGTGGCGGTCGGGAAGAGCACGACGGCCCGCGTCCTCCAGGGGTTGTTGCGTCTCGGCCCGGGGCGACCCACGGTCACGCTGCTGGCTACCGACGGATTTCTCTACCCAAACCAGGAGCTCGAGCGCCGCGGCATCCTCGACCGCAAGGGATTCCCCGAGAGCTACGACCACAGGGCCCTGGTTGCGGCACTCGAGGCAATTCGGTCAGGTCGGGCCGACGTCACGGTACCCATCTATTCACACCGCGACTACGACATCGTCCCCGGGGAGGGCGAACCGATCGGGACTCCCGACGTGTTGGTGGTCGAGGGACTGACCGTCCTGCAGGCGATTCCGAGCCCAGACTCGACCGTGGGCGACCTCGCCAGTCTGCTGGACGTGACCATCTATGTCGATGCTACCGAGGGCGACCTCGCCCACTGGCTCACACAGCGTCTGATGGGCCTCCGCACTCCAGAGAACGACGACGGTGGGTTCCTAGGGTGGTTCTCGTCGCTCAGCGAGGAACAGGCCAACGACGTGGCCGCGTCGGCGTGGTCAGAGATCAACGTGGTCAACCTCCGGGATCACGTGGCGCCCCACGCGAGACCGGGCCGATGTCATCGTGGAGAAGGGCCCAGATCACCGGGTGGAGAGGATCCTGCTGCGGAGGAGTGCGGGCGTCCCTCACCACTAGGGACGGACCGGTTCGGTTGGACAGCCGATCAGGTCCACGCCATCCCGTACGAACTCCGAGCTGCGGTCGGGGCCCCAGATGAGCGTGCGGATGCCTCGAGCGAACTGGGGGTCGCTCCAGTCCCAGAGTTTCGACGGGTGGACGTCCACATTGGTGGGCTCGTTGTTCCAGCACCATGCCGAGCGCAGGATGGCCCCTTGTGCGTTGACGGCCACACTCCAGACCAAGCCGGCGACCACCAGGGCGACCAACGCCCGCTGCCACCGAAGGCGAGGATGTGCGGTCCTCGGGCCCGGAGCGTCACGAGTCACCTCGACCGATGGGGCGGCGTCGGATCGAATCCTCGAGTCGGGGGGAGCCAGCCAGCGGGCCAACACCTCCACGGCGGGAAGGGCCAACACGACGAACACGGGCATGAGATCGGTGAAGAACCGTGGCCCGAAGGAGTCCCCACCCCACCAGTGCTTGAACGCCGAGATGACGATCCAGTGCGCCACCGGGATGACGGCCAACGCCTTCCAAAACGCGGTGAGCTCGCCGGCCCGCCACCGAACGACTACGCCGATCACCGAGAGGATCACCAGCGGACAGAAGATGAACAGACCCCGGGCCGGGCTGATGAGGTTGCCGGCCAGGGCCACGGCCATGGTGCCCGAGACGTCGAACTGCTGCCCGCCGGTGTAATACGGGGTGAGCAGCTGGTGGTAAAAGGCCAGATCCACCGCGGCGAGGATGGCGAGTGGAGGCACGGCACCGGCCATCACGGCGAGCAGATGGCGTCGCTCGCACAGCACGATCCATGCGGCCATGACGATGATGATGATGGAGTCGGTGGGGCGCATGGCGTAGCTGGCCGCGAATGCCGCACCCATACCCGCCCAGCCACGCTGGCCGCTCTGGGCCCGAAGCGCGCACAGCAGCCCGACGGCGATGCAGAGCATCGACGGCCCGTGTTGCCACATGGCCCGACTGGCCGTGGACCAGGCCGGAGTGCCGAGGGCGAAGGTCAGAGCCACCGCCACCGCCCACCGGCGGCGCCGGGCCGGAGGCTGGAGTCGGAGTACCCGGAGGGCAATGAAGTACACCACCACCGTGGCTGCGGCCACCACGGTGGCCATCGAGACCACCTGGAGTCCCCAATCGTGACCCGAACGCACCATGGCGACGCTGCCCTCGGTCAGGCCGAGTTTGTGCAGTAGGTCGTCGGCGATGACCCACGGCACGGCAAACAGCGAGACCGCCCAGGGGAAGAGGGGATACGTGTGGCCGTTCACCACGGTCACGGCGTAGCCCGGATCGGGGAGCGGTTGGAAGTGGTCGAGACTCAGCGAGCGGTTGTGGACCATGCTGACGGCGACACTGACCGCGCGGATGGGGTCTGCGGTCATCCCACTCGGGCTGGCGAGGTCGATGGCAAAGACCACGGCGGCGAGGACCGAGGCGATGATCCGGTTTCCGCTCACCAGTCCTGCCTCGTCGGCGGCGGGCTCCACGGTGGTCGAGGTGCTCATAGCCCGAGTCGCCGCATCGGGCGGCATCGCGGCAGGGGGCTGGCGATACTGGGCACTGCGGGACCCTACCAGTGGGCTTGTGGGGAACTCCGGCGTGCTGTCCGACCGCCGGGACCGTCGCTCAGCGAGACCGTGAGACCCGGGCGCCGGCCACCTGACGGAGGAAGTCCTCGTAGCGCGTGAGGACCGTCTCCCAGTCGTAGACCGCCTCCACGTGGGCCCGACCGGCCAGGCCGAGGGCATCACCGAGCTTCGGCGATTCGGTCAGTAAGTCGAGCGCCGCCTCGAACTCGGCATACCCCGAATACCAAACACCACCCCCGCTGCGACGCACCTGGCCCACGAGTACCTCGGTCCGACCCTGGGCCAGTACTGGTCGGCGCTGGGCCCACGCCTCGGAGAGCACCATCGAGAAGCTCTCGAAGAACGAGGGTTGGGCGAGGGCCAGTGACCCGGCCAGAGCGTCATTTCGGGTTCCGTCGTCGACGAACCCGACGTACACGATGTCAGGATGGGGACTCGGGTTATCGGCCGGTCCCACCAGGACGAGGGCCAGCGGGCCGGGGTGTCGCGCTTTGTACGCCTCGAAGAAGTTGATGAGCTCCTCGGACCCCTTGCCTGCTTCGACGCGCCCCACGTAGACCAGATAGGGGCGCTCCCCGAGGTTGAAGCGAGATCGGAAGCGGTCGCCGTTGCCAGGGGCGTCGAGTTCGACCCCGATCCCGATCACCTGGCCCCGAGCGGGCGCCCGTCGCCGCACCAGCAGGTCCCGCTCCTCCTCGGTGAACCAGACGAATCTGGTGGGAAGGGGGAACAGGTCGTCGAATACCGGGAGCCAGAAAGCAGGCTCGTCGTGGGCGGTCGCATGGAGCACCGTGGGCACCTGAGGTGCGGTGACCGGCAGACCGGCCCAGGTCGGTGTGTAGAGGTAGGAGAAGTGGACGGCCACGTCGAACGATCGAGCCCGCTCGGCTAGCCACGGGCGGAGCTCGGGTAGGTCCGGACCCTGCAGCCTCCGCCAACGCTCTTGCTCCTCGATGGGCACAAGTGCCCCGCTCCACAGGACCTCGACCGTCTTGGATTCGAAGGCTTCGTTGTCGCGTGGGGCCGTCACACCGAGTCGATGGACCTCGACACCGTCGAGCTCCGTGCTCCCGGGCGGATAGACGTCGGCCCAATCCTGCGCGCTTTGCGCCCGGCTGGTGACCACCTCTACCCGGTGACCACGAGCGGCGAGGCGGGTGGCGAACTCCCGGCAGCTGAGCTCTGCCCCGCCCGCCACCTCGGCCCCGAACCGCTGTACAACGAAGAGAATGCGGAGCGGTCGGTCGGGACCGGGCCCCAGTCGGCGTTGCCCGATCCGATCGACTACCCGACCCCACACCCGGCGGATTCGGGCCCGCCGACCGCTGGTGGAGAACTGGGGACGGGTGCCGCCGGGACCGGCCCGGACCGCCACCATGGTCCGACCGTGCGCATCGAGCCCGTCTTCCAGGCCCGGCTCGTAGTCCCCGTCAGCTCGACGTTGCATCACGAGGGCCCTTATGCGGTCATGGAGGACGTCCGACCCGCCGACGAGCGGGGCCTCAGCCACGGGTCCCTGTCGCGGGGTCGAAGGGGCCGTCATCCCATGTGACGTCGGTGCCTCCCCACCGGTCCCACACCGCTGCGGCGCTGACGGTGGCGTGCCGGGACAGCTGGGTCCGAGAGGCGAGTGCCCAGGGCAGAAGACCCAGCATGCCGCGTCGAACTCCATAGTCGGGACCGTCCACGATGCGACGACGCACTTCGCGTTCGGCCACGCCGACCGGGGCGTTGCGGACGAGGGTGAGGAGCCGGTTGCGCTCGCCGAGTACCCGCACCCTTGCCCCGAGGGTCGCCTCGGAAGTCACCGAGCGTCGATGGGAGACCGACGTCCCTGGACGGTAGACCACCCGAAGTCCCAGCCGGCGGGCACGCCAGCTCCAGTCGGCATCCTCGTAGTAGGCGAAGAACGGTTCTGCGAACACCCCGACCCGGTCGAGCACCTCGGCTCGCACCGCCATGGCCGTACCACTGGTTCCGAAGGTCTCGCGCGGTTGGTCCCAACGGCCGTCATCAGGAGACTCGAGCCCGTGATCACCGGCATAGCCGTCGGACCGGAGAAACAGCCCGGTGTTGTTCACCAGCCGGCATACGGCGGAGACGGTCACCTCGTCGGTGTCGTCCACGAGCACCGTGGCGCCGGGAGCCGGCCCGGGAAGGGGGACGAAAAAGGGTTTGCCCGGTCGCGTCCACCGCCACCGGGTGGGCTCACCTTCCACGACACCTGACTCCAGGCGATGGATTCCCGGTCCCACGAGCCGGTCGAGCAGTTCGATCCCCTGGTGTCGAACCGAGGTGAGACGACGACCGAGGGGCCGTGCGTCCGACGGGGCGTACCAGGGCTCCTCGGTTGGGACCACCTGCCCGTACCACCCGTCGAGGAGCACTTTCGGCGTGACGGCGCCCACGGAGGGGTCGGCCAGGACCTCTTCGGCCTCGTCCAGCCACGACGGCTCGGCCACCGCGTCGTCGTTGAGGAGGGCCACGATGGTCCCGGTGGCCTGGCGGAGGCCTCGATTGGCTCCTCCCGTGAATCCCCGGTTCTCGCCGTTGCGCACCACGGTGGCGCCGAAGCGGCGGGCGAGGATCGAGACCTCGGCACCGGGCGAGCCGTTGTCCACCACGACGAGTTGGTCGGCCTGGTCACGCGTCGAGGCCAGGCACGGTTCGAGCCAGTCGCCGCATCGCATCGACACGACCACGACCGAACGGCTCACGAAGGCCCTCCCTGGAGCGCCGCCGAGGGAACCAGGTGAAGGGCCTGCAGGAGCCGGCGGGCGGTCTGGTCGAAGCTCCGGGCCGCCACATAGGCGAGACCCTCGGCTACCCGCGCTGCCCGCTCGTCATCGTCGTTCACCAGCCGGTGGATGATGTCCGCCAACGTCTCCGGGGTGGCGTCCACGGAGACCTTGGCCACGAAGTCGGGGAGGTCGTGGGCCGGCCCGATGTCGGTGACGACCGTCGCCACACCGTGGGTCAGGCTGTCTCCGACCGCGGCTGACGTCTCCCCGTTGGTGCTGGCCCGGAGCTGTACGGCAACCGATGCCCGGTCCAGCCACGACTCGTACTCCTCATCGTCGACGGCGCCGGTGAAGGTCACCGCCCCGGCGACGCCGAGGCGCATGGCGGTGGCGTGATAGTGCTCTCGCAGGGCGGGGTCGATCGGGCCCACGAACGCCAGGCGGACGCCGACGTCGGCGCGATGGACGAGCGCGAAGGCGGCCAGGACCAGATCCGGCTGCTTGATCTCGTTGACCAGGCCGAAGGTACACACCAGGCCCCGTACTTCGAGCCGTGGGCTTCGCGGGACCGGGGCCGGGTAGGCGAAGGGGGAGACGAGCACGTTCCCAGCATCCTGCGGTCTGGCTTCGTGGCGGGCCAGGTCGGCGGCGAACTCCGAGGTCACGAGGAACGGTCGAGCGAGACCGATTAGCTCCCGGGCCAGATACACCCCATGAGCCTCGGCCTCGCTCGGCTGTAACCAACCCTCGGTGAGCCACGCATCGGTTGCCTCTTCGTAGAGCTCGGTGAGCACGGCCCGAATGCCCTCGGGCACCGCCCCTCGGGCCGCGCCGTGCCGGTACAGCCCGTTCAGGCGAACATCGTGGGCCAGTACGGCAGCCGACACTTCGTGGCGGCGAAGGAGGGCCAGAGCACCGGCGTGGTGCTCGCTGTTGCCGATGCAGGCGATGACCGCGTCGTAGCCACCCCGGGCTGAGTCGACGTGAGGGAAGGACCAGGCCGGATAGAAGGAGAACTCTCGGTCCCTCGGTGGGCCCTCGGGCCGGTCGCCGTCTAGGAACACCTCGATGTCCACGTGGTCGGCGAGCGAGCGGGCCAGCCGCTCGGAGTAGAGGGCCACGCCCGAGGTGGATGGGGGCCACGGGGTGACGAGGGCGACGAGCGGCCGTCGGCGCCAGGCGGCAGGGCCCCGGGTTCCCGTGGTGTCACCTCCGGCTGTACCGTCCAACGCCCGGTAGACGACGCCAGCCCGTTCGGCCACGTCCGACCACGACGGTCGGGGTCGAGCCGACCAGCGGAGCAGCCGCTGCCGGTGGGCCTCGTCGACCAGGGCGCGCTCGACCGACCGCGCCATCTCGTCGACGTCGGAGGGATCGAAGGTGGCCTCGGGCCGGACCAGCTCCCGGAGTGAGGAATTGCCTGAGGCCACTACCGGGGCTCCGCACGCCATGGCCTCGACAACCGGCAACCCGTACCCTTCGTAGAACGACGGGAACGCGACCAGGGTGGCACTGCGGTAGAGGTGGACGAGAGTGGCGTCCGAGACCAATCCGGTGAGAAGCAGTTCTGCGTCATCCAATCCGAGGCTCCTGGCCAAGACCTCGTAGTGATTCCGCTCGAGGGGCTGGAGCCGGCAGACGAGGACCAGCTGATGTCGCGTCCGCACCTCGTCAGGCAGTCGGGCGAACGCCTTGATCAGGCCCTCCATGTTCTTGCGGGGCTCGACCGCCCCGTTGTAGACGACGGTTCGTTCGCCAAGGCCGGGCAACGCCCCGCGGGCCAGCCGTGCTTCCTCGTCACGGGTGCCGCCGGGGCTAAAGGCGTCCGAGCACGCCGCCCCGACCACGGTGATCCGATGGTCGGGAACCCCGAGTTTGTCGGCGACGTCGTCGGCCGCCGAGCGGGACAGAGTCATGACGTGATCAGCCGCCCTGATCAGTTCGCGGCGGGCCCGGTAGCGGTGCCGGACACCGGGATCGACCAGGTAGGTCTCGGGAAACAGCTCGGGGATGAGGTCGTAGACCGTGACCACCAACCGGCGCCCGGTGCGCGACGCCTCCCGGGGCCAGATCGCCCGCACCGGAGTGGCGATGTCGAAGGGGGAGAGGGCATGGAACACGCCACCGCTCCGGCTCCAGTTGGGAACGCTGGTCATCACGCCCCCACCGAGCGCCTCGGGTACACCGGTGACCGGAGGGAGGTCAGGCCGAGTCAGCACCCGGTCGACCAGCTCCGGTACCGTTTGGACGAGCGCAGTTGCGTACTCGATGGCGAACCGAGCGACGCCCCGTTCCCGGTAGGTCGGGCTCTGCGCCGCTTGGAGATCCAGGACGACGGGGGGTTCGGTGACCGCTGGCGTCAAGAGTGGGGATCCGGCTCACCTGGGGATCGGCCCAGGTTGCGGAGTTCTTTGTGCAGTGCCTCGGTCTCCGCAGTGAGACGGGCCACGCTTCGGCCGAGGGCCTCGGCGACCTGGTCGTTGGCGTCGGCCACGTCGCCGAGAATGCGACGCAGTTCATCGGTGGCCTCTTCGAACGCGGCGACCAGCCTGACCGAGGCGTTCTCGACCTCTTGGGCCACCACCCGCCGGACCGGATCCACGATGAAGCGGTCGTGCCAGGAGCGCATGAACCCTCCCGAAGCCATGGGCAGCATCGTACCCGGCGTCCCTCGCTGTGGTGGGACGGTGCTCGGTTCCCCTCGACCGGTGGCCTACAGCTGGAATCGCTGGAAGAAGGACCACATGAGCGACGTGGCGTCGATCTGGAAGGTAGTGGCCCCGTTGGTGGCCAGCTCGGAGGCGCTGATCAGACTTCCGGGCCAGGCGTGCCCGCCGTCGAGCACGGTGTAGAACTCGATCGCCGTATCGGCCGGGCACCGGAACTGGCGCAGGACCACCTGGCTGGCCACGTCGGTGTCGACCGATCGCGAATTGCAGCTGTCGCGGGCGGCCCAGTCGCGGACCACCGTCGGGACGGGCGTCGGCGTGGCTTCGGTGTCGTCCAGTTCCTGGCTAAGCGTGGTGGTCCCGGTGCCGCCGTCGTAGGGGAGGATCGGATCAGCGGTGCCGTGGAAAGCGATGATCGGAACCGGACGGTCTGTCGTGCAGCGGGTCGGCAGCTGCAGGCCGGAGACCGCCCCGATGGCCGCGATCTGGTCCGACATCGAACAGGCCAGGGCCGACGCCATGTAGGCACCGTCGGAGAACCCGCTGGCGTAGACGCGCGACGTGTCGATGCACTGGGTGGCCTCGAGTTGAGCCAGCAGGGCGGTGACGAACTCAAGGTCCGGATTGGCAGGGGCGAGAGTGGTCATGTCCCACCGGACCGGATCGCCGGTGCCCTCGGGGAAGGCCACGACGAACCCGTCCTGTTGGGCGAGCGTCCCGAACTGGGACATGGTGGCCTGGATGGTGGCGCTCTCACCGAGCCCGGGAAAGTCGAGTACCAGCGGTCGTGGGTCAACAGCAGGGGACGAGGTCGCTCCGGTCGGACTCGGGACATCGGGCGAAGGTGTCGTGAGGAGGTACCACCTCGGACTCCCAGCCACCTCGAGGCCCTGGAGGAGGTTGGTGGTCGACCCGGTCTGAGCCAGGGCGCATCCGGCCGACGGGACGGGAGCCCCGATGCCGCCACTGCTCTGGGTGACAGGCTGCGCGGAGGCGTTGCCGACCGGGGCATCCACGCCCGACGAGGCGGCCGATGCCGGGGCCGGTGTCGCCCGGCCGCCCGAGCCGAGGCAGCCGGCGCAGAGCATGCCGCCGACCACGACGCACAGCGCGACAATCACCACGCTCCATCGCCTGCCCCTTGACCGGTTCACCTACCGAGCGAACCACACCACCGTTTGCTAGGGCCAGGGATGACACCGCTCCGTGGCGACGTGACCGCAGAACGTATTCGCGGGTTTTGACGTGGTGCTTCCCGTCGGCACAGGCGCCCTCAGCTCGACCGTTCCTCCAAGGGCTGTCTACGCCGCGTGGTCACAACCGGCGCACTTCGGCGGTGGCTTGTTACGCTGCGACAATGCCTGCGAACTGCACCCGCCCGTGACTGCCCTCGTGTCCTCGATCCTGGCCGTGACCGGGGCCCGAATCGCTCTGTCCTCGGTGATCGGGTTCATCATCTGGATCCTGATCATGGCCTGGATCTACAACATCGCCAAGCGAAAGGGTCGGCACGCCTTGTTGTGGTTGATCTTCGGCTTCTTCTTCTCGCTCATCGCCCTGATCATCGTGGCCCTGCTTCCCTCGAAACGGACGACGGAGTACTACCAGGGCCGCTGAACCGTCGGATGGCTTAGCCCGGACGGCGAAGAACGGCCGGGGAGCTGTGCGTTTCGTCCGGCGTCACCCGTTCGGGTGGGGGACACTGCGATGCATCTCCACAGGTGCTCGATGGGAGCGGGCGCAGCGGCCGGGAGTCAAGCCGAGTGCGCGACCTCGCCGTTGGCCGCCGGCGTGCCGAGGGTCCGTCCGGCCGGGTCGAGGACACCCAACTCGACCATGAAGCGATCTCGGTAGGTGTCGAACTCCGGTCCGCCGATACGGCGCGGTCGGGTCAGGTCGATGGTCTCGTCCAACGAAATCCGTCCCTCTTTGAGCACGAGTACACGGTCGGCGAGGAGTACCGCTTCTTCCACGTCGTGGGTGACGAGGAGCACGCCGGGTCGGTGCTTGGCGCAGAGGTCGGCTACGAGCGCCTGCATCTTCAACCGGGTGAGCGCGTCGAGGGCGGCGAACGGTTCGTCCAAGAGCAACAGCCGGGGCTGGCGCACCAGGGCGCGGGCCAGGGCCACCCGTTGGGCCTCACCGCCCGAGAGCGTGCCGGGCCAGGCGTCAGCGTGGTCCGCCAATCCAACCTCGCCGAGGGCGGCCACCGCCACCTCTCGTGAGCCCTGACCGCGAGAGAGTCCGATGAGGACGTTGCGCCATACCTTCATCGAGGCGACGAGGCGGGGCTCCTGGAAGACCGTCGTTCGGGCCTCAGGAACGAACACGTCGCCGGTCGAAGTGGACTCGAGACCGAGGAGCACCCTCAAGAGGGTGGTCTTGCCGCTCCCGGAGGCACCGAGCAGGGCTACGAACTGTCCTTGTTCGATGGTCAGGTCCAGATCGGCGAGCACGGCGCGATCGCCGAAGGACTTGGTGACCTGGCGGACAACGACGGCGGGGGACTCGGTGACCACGCTCATCGGACGGTGAGCTGGCTGCGCCAGGGCATCGACGAACGCTCGAGCAGGCGAACGAGGAGGTCGGCTCCGATACCCAAAAGGGCGTAGAGCAGGATGCAGACAACGAGCACCGGGACTTGGTTGAAGCTTGACGCTTGACTGACCAGGTAGCCGATGCCCTTGTTGGCGTTGATCGTCTCGGCGAAGACGAGGGCGATCACCGAGACCCCGGTCGAGAACCGGAGCCCCGTCATGATCGAGGGCATCGCCAGGGGGATGATGACTTGGCGCACCAGCCGGCGGCCACGCAGCCCGAACGAGCGGGCGGCCTCGACGACCTTTCGGTCGACATTGCGCACGCCGTTGGAGACATTGAGGTACATGGGAAAGAGCGTGGCCAGCGCGATGAGCGCCACCTTGGCGGTTTCACCGATGCCGAACCACACGATGAACAGGAAGATCACCGCCGGGAACGGGATGGTGCGGAGCATCTGCATCGACGAGTCGATCAGCTCTTCGCCGAGCGTGAACAGACCGACGGTGACCCCGAGGACCAGGCCGATGCTGGCGCCGATGGCCAGGCCTACTGCGGCCCGGGCCACCGACACCCCGATGTCGCCGATCAGGTCATGGTGGAGCAGGAGATCGACGAAGGAGTGCCAGGTCGTAGGGGGTGAGGAGAGGTCCGTCGCGGCGATCACCCCCGTACCGGTGAGCAACCACCACAGTCCGAACAGTGCCAGGGGGATGAGGGCCCGCACGGCGAGCGTCAGGCGCCGGCTGCGGGGCGCTGCCGTGTGGGCCGCCGGGCGGATAAGCCCGGGCGGCGGGGCGTCCGGAGCCGACGCCGCGCCCGCCACGTGTGCGCCGGTGGGCGCCGTCACTGGAGGCCGGTGGGCGAGGTCAGTCACGAGCTCCTCGGCCTTTCCCATCGCTCACGACGCCAACCCCGCCTTCTTGGACACCGCAGCGTTGTACTTGAGGTCGAAGATCTTGGCCACGTTCAGCTTGTCGGGTACGAGGCCCAGTTGCTGGAACGTATTGGCCTCGGACTGCTGGTATTTGATGATGGACGGCGTGATCGGGGTTCCGACGGCACTCACCGACTTGACGGCTGTTTCGGCTACGGACAGTGGCACCCCGAAGGTGGTGACATAGGTCTGGGCGGCCAACTGCGGGTTCTTGGTCAGGATGGCCTGAGCCTTGTAGAAGCGGTTGATGAAGTCGGCCAGGGCCGCCGCTTTGGCCGGGTTGTCGAGCGCGGATTGACTGGCCGTGAGATAGCCGTAGGTGGGGATACCTGCCGCGCTCACCAGCTGGGTCGCTTTGCCACTTTGGAGGTCCAGGCCGATCAGGGGCTGGGACAGTACGGCTGCGTCGACCTTGCCGTTGGTCACGGCTGTCGATGCGCTCGTGATGGGAAGGTTGTCGATGGTCACGGCGCTGTAGGGCACGCCGGCCTTCTTCAGCAGCTGGATGAGTACGTACTGCTCAACCGTGCCTTCTTGGACCGCTACCGTGTGGCCTCGCAGCTGGGAGACCTTGGTGATCGACGATCCCTTGGGCACCAAGATTCCGAACGGAGACTGCTTCGGATTCGTGCCTTTGGTGGCGGCGATTACCTTGACCGGATCACCTGAGGCCTGGGCGAAGATCGTGGGTGTCTCGGCCATGTCCCCGAGGTCGACCGACCCACCGGTCTCGGCGGCGATGATGGGCGGCCCACCGACGAACTCACTCCAGCTCACCTTGTACGGCGCCCCCTTCAAGGCATTGGTGGCCGTGAACACGGTCTGGTACTGCTTGAACTGGTCGGCGAAGTTGATGGTCACCCCCGACAGGTCCGGGGTTGCGGCCCCGGCCACGGGCGGGGCACCGGCGATCACGGGAGTGAGTGCCAGGGATGCGGCGGTGACGCCGACGACAGCTCCGGCACGCCAGAGGCGCCGGAGGTAGTGGGGACGGTGAGCGGGGTGATGCATGGTCATCCTTTTTCGATGGGCAGGGAACAACGGGTGCGGTGACGCCGGCTACCCGGCGGAACCACCGATGGATCACTGCAGGGGTGTTCTCAACATCGATCGGATGCTGCCCCTCGGTGGCTTAGAACTCAGAAGGGCTGGTCACCCCGGATGGTGACTCGCTGGATGACCCGATGGGCGTCCCCGTAGTCGCCGATGGCGTAGTGCATCGTGGTCCGGTTGTCCCAGAATCCGAGATCGCCTTCGTCCCACTGGTAGCGGACCACGTACTCGGGAGTGGCCATGTGGGTGTAGAGGAAGCTGAGCAGGGTCTCGCTCTCCTTGGCGCTCAATCCCTTGATGCGCACAGTGAAGCCCGGATTGACGAAGAGGCTGCGTCGCCCTGTCTCGGGATGCGTCCGGACCACGGGATGCTCCGCCGGGACCAACTCGGTGAACTGTTCGCCGTCCCACTCGCCATGGCCCACGTAGTCGAGGAGCTTGCCGAACCGACGTCCGCCGTCATGGACAGCAGTGAGTCCGTCGACCAGATCCTTGAACGGTTGAGACAGACCCTCGTAGGCGGCATTGGTGTCGGCCCAGAGCGTGTCGCCGCCCGCCTCGGGGATGACGATGGCGTTCAGGATCGATCCGAGCGGCGGCGTCTTCATGAAGGTCACATCGGTGTGCCACTTCTCGCCGCCTCCGTACTCGCTGTCTTCGGTGCCCGCGGCCAGCATCTCGCGCACCTTGGAGTAGTCGATCTCGAAGACCTCCTTGTGGTCGCCGATGCCGGGCACCACGGGATGGGCGTTGGTGATCTCGCCGAAGTAGGTGGCGAAGTGCTTGTGCTCGGTCGGATCGAGGTGGGCGCCGGGGAAGAAGATGACCTTGTAGTCGAGCAGCGCCTGCCGGATGGCGGCGATGGTGCCGTCACCGAGTGGCTCGTGGAGGTCGATACCGCGGATCTCTGCGCCGATGGTGCCCGAAAGGGGGGCGATATCGAGGGCAATCGGAGTGGTGATGGTCATGGGTACCTCGGGATGGGGTCGGGGTAGGCGGGACGAGGCCTATTCTCGACTAACCAGGTCAACTTTGTCAACTTAAGGGTCATTGTCTAGAAAATCCATCGTGATTGTAGAGACAGGTCGGTGCGGGCATGGCGCGGCTCCCGATGGGCATGCTGAGACGCGGCGAGCACCCGGCGCCCGGGGGTAGGCGGTGGACGTGGACGGGGCGGTGGAGTGGGAGGTGGCCACTCGCCGGTCCGCGTTGAAAAAGGTGGTGCGCCGACGGGTAAGCCAGCCGTGCACCTGTGGGGTGTTCGTTTGCCCCTACAGTTGGAGCGTCATCTTCGGTGTAGCCGGAAGGACGCTTGCGTCCTCACTCGGTCTCCGTCGGTCGACGGGTCCTGTCTTCGCCCCGACCAGTGCAGCGGTCGACGGTGCCCTGATCACGATCTTCTGCCCCTTGCCGTCAGGCACCGACCGAGAGACCCATCATGGATACCGCCCTCGAGGCCCAACCTCTTGTGCCCACGAACCGCGAGGACTTTGCCGAGCTGTCCCGTCGGGTCCGTGATGGCGGGCTGCTCGCCCGTCGCCGGGGCTACTACTTGACCAAGATCGCCGGGTCGGTCGCCGCGCTGATTGCGGTCGGTTTCGCCGTGGTGCTGGTCGGGAACTCCTGGTGGGTGCTGGTGCTGGCCGTGGCCTTGGCCTTCGTTCTCACCCAGCTGGGATTCATCGGGCACGATGCCGGTCATCGCCAGATCTGCTCGCGACGTCGCGACAACGATCTCATCGGGTTGGTGGTGGCCAATCTGTTCGCCGGCTTCAGCTTTGGCTGGTGGGTCAACAAGCACAATCGACACCATGCCCACACGCAGCGATTGGACAAGGATCCCGACCTGGTGCCGGGGGCATTGGTCTACACGCCGGACCAGGCTCGCAATCGGGGATGGGTCGGGCGTGAGTTCGCCCGCTCCCAGGTGGTGATGCTGGTGCCCCTGCTGTTCCTTGAGGCCCTCAACCTCCACGTGGCCAGTGCCATCTCCCTGTCCCGTCGTCGGGACCGCGGTGTGCTGGTCGAATCCGGCCTGCTTGTGGTTCACGTCCTTGCGTTCTTCGTGGCGCCGTTTCTCGTGCTCTCGCCGCTGCGGGCGGTGGCGTTCATCCTCGTGACTCAGGCCCTCTTCGGCTTCTATCTCGGCGTCAGCTTCATCACCAATCATGTGGGCATGCCTACCCTCGTAGGCACCGACGAGCTGGGGTTCCTCCGCCGCCAGGTACTCACCTCGCGTAATCTGAGCGGGCCGTCGTTCAGCGGCTTCATGTTCGGAGGTCTGGACACCCAGATCGAGCACCACCTGTTTCCGTCGATGCCCCGGGCCAACCTTCGCCGGGCCCGCCGGCTGGTGCGGCCGTTCTGCGATGAACGGCAGATCGACTACTCGGAGCAGAGTGCGTGGCGGGCCTGGCGCGAGGTCCTCGTCCACCTCCGTCATGCCGGGACAGGGCGACCCATATCGGTCATCGACTGAGACGGCCCGGCGCCACGGGCCGCGTGCGTCGGGCGATGTCTCCCGGGCCTGCCCAGCGCAATCCTGGTAACGTCGCCCGAGCAGTAAAAGCAGTGCTTCGGGGAAGCCGGTCGAAATCCGGCGCTGGTCCGCAACCGTAGGTGGCGAACGAAACGTTCACCACGAGCCGGGATACCGATCCGCCGCTTGGTTGAGTCCATTCCCGTCGAGAATCGCGGCAGGGACTCGGTAGGTCACGGGCCCGCAAGGAGTCTGGGACTTCCGGGTCGTTGTCCGGAAGTGAGGATCCACACCCATGTCCACCAAACGCCTTCTGGCTGCGGCTGCCTTCGGAGTCAGCCTGCTGATCGCCACCGCCGCGGGACCGGCAGTGGCCAGCGCCGCCTCGATCACATCCTCGGTCGCTACGCCATTCCCCCAGCCCGCGTCCGCTCAGGCCGGCGCGGACTGGCTGACCAGCCAGTTCACTGCGGCCGGCTACATCCCCTCGACCACGCCGGGTACGGCGGACCTGTCGGGAACGGCCAACGCCGTGCTGGCCCTGGCCGGCGCCGGTGCCGACGCCACCACCGCCTACACGGCCCTCGGCTACCTGGGCGCTCATGTGGACACGTACGTGAGTTCGGGTGGAGCTGACGGTCCGGGGCAGTTGGCCCTGCTCATCCTGGACGCTCACGCCCTCGGGGAAAATCCCTACGTTTTCGGCGGCACCAACTTGGTGACGCGGCTCCTGGCCACCCAACAGACGACGGGACCCGATGCCGGCTTGTTCGGCACCGAGACCCAGGCCCAGAACTTCGACGCCGGGAACTATCAGCAAGGTCTGGCCCTGGCCGCTCTGGACGCCGTCGGGGTGACCGGCACCCCCGCGGTGCACGCTGCGATCACCTGGCTCCTCGGCGAGCAGTGCCCGAACGGTGGTTGGACAACGCCGGACAACATCAACAATGCCTGCAGCGGGCTACCCGCCAGCTTCGCCGGGCCGGACACCAACGCCACGGCGGTGGCCCTCCAGGGACTCGTGGCCCAGAGCTCACTCAGCCCCACCGTATCGACGGCGGCTCAGACCTTCCTCACGACCGGACAGGTAGGGGATGGGGGCTGGTCGTACTACCCGAACAGCCTCGCCTCGCCCCAGGCCAGTGACCCCAACTCGACCGCCCTGGTCATCCAGTCGCTGGTGTCGCTCGGTGTCTCACCGCTCGCCCCGGTGTTCCAGAAGGGCGCGGCCAACCCGGTGACCGCACTGGCGTCGTTCCAGATCGCTTCCGGCACAGGTGCGGGGGCCTTCACCTTCCCGGGCACACCGGGACCGAACCTGCTCGCCACTAACCAGGCGGTCCCGGCCATCGCCGGTAAGGCGGTCCCCTTCGTGGCCTCTTTCGCCGGCAACGGCTACTGGCTGGCCGCCTCGGACGGGGGCATCTTCAACTTCGGTAACGCCCCGTTCGAAGGCTCCCACGGTGGCTCACACCTGAACGCTCCCATCGTGGGGATGGCGGCGACACCCGACGGCAAGGGCTACTGGCTCGTGGCCTCCGACGGCGGCATCTTCACCTACGGGACCGCCCCCTTCGAGGGGTCGCACGGTGGCTCACACCTGAACGCCCCCATCGTGGGGATGGCGGCGACGCCCGACGGCAAGGGCTACTGGCTCGTGGCCTCCGACGGTGGCATCTTCACCTACGGTGACGCCGTCTTCGCCGGCTCCCACGGTGGCTCACACCTGAACGCCCCCATCGTTGGGATGGCGGCGACGCCCGACGGCAAGGGCTACTGGCTCGTGGCCTCCGACGGCGGCATCTTCACCTATGGGACCGCCCCCTTCGAGGGTTCGCACGGTGGCTCGCATCTGAACCGACCCATCGTAGGCATGGCCGCCTCGGCTGGCGGCAACGGCTACTGGTTGGCCGCCTCCGACGGCGGGATCTTCACCTACGGAAATGCTCCCTTCGAGGGATCGCACGGTGGCTCGCCGCTCAATGCCCCCATCGTCGGCATGGCTGCCACCACGGACGGCCAGGGGTACTGGCTGGCCGCGTCGGACGGAGGCATCTTCAACTACGGAGACGCCCTCTTCGAGGGATCACACGGCGGCTCGCCCCTCAACGCTCCCATCGTGGCCCTGACGGCCAGCACCGTTCAGTCGGGCTGATGGCCGGGAGTCGGTGGCGCCGTCGGAGAGCGGTGTCGGTGCTCTTGTTCGTCGGGGCGGCCTCGGCCGCCCTGGCGGCCGGTGGGCCCGACGCGCTCGTGCCTTTCTCCGATGTCGCCGGCGCCGCCACCACCGTCGGCGTGGGCTTCGTCCTCGACTTCGGCGGATCGGGGGACACGGTGACCGGGTGCGTCGAGGTTCCGCCCACCGACACCGGCTACCAGGCCCTGACTGCCTTCGTCGCCCAGGAGAACCTGGCTCAACCCGCGTTTGCGTCC
Organism: uncultured Acidimicrobiaceae bacterium; assembly: GCA_963817985.1. GTDB lineage: Bacteria > Actinomycetota > Acidimicrobiia > Acidimicrobiales > RAAP-2 > Bog-756. The sequence goes on from CAWFQI010000023.1 coordinate 69,734, forward strand.
GACGGCAGCGGGCTTCTCTGCTCCATCAACGGCATTCCCGCCGCCCCAGCGTGCGGGCAGGCCATCTCCGGGGGATATCAGTACTGGTCGTACTGGTACATGACCGATGGTTCGGGTAACTGGGCCTACGCCAACCGCGGGGCATCGGCCGAGGTGGGGAGTGCCGCCAACGGTCAGGACGTGGAGGGCTGGCGGTTCCAGAACCCCGGTCCCGACAATCCGTCCGCCCCGAAGCCGTCGGCGGGCCCGGACTACGCCAGCCTCTGCCACGCCGTCGCTCCTCCGACGACCGTGCCCCCGCCGGCCCCACTCCCGACCCCGGTCACCACCCCCGCATCGCCGGTTGTCTCACCCACCCCCAAGGGAACCGGTGTCGGTGGGAGCACCACGTCGTCGACGCCGGTCGGCAGCGGGGATCCGCCGGTGTCCACCTCGCCGAGCTCGACCACGACCCCGGTCGGTGCTGGTACTGCCGGATCGACGACCACCACGACGACACCGGCTGCCGCGTCCCAGGCGCTCCGGGCCGCCGATACTGCTGACCACGAAGGCGCGGGCGGGGGCGGGGTACCTGCCCTCATCGGGGCACTGGTCGTCCTGGCCCTGGCTGCTGCGGCGGTCATCGGCTGGCGCCGACGGGCCAGGACCCCGTGACCCGTCGGTCCACTGCGTCAGGACGTCGTGGACTGCACCCGGCGGCCTGGTGGTTGTGGGCCGCCTGCCTGGCTGGGGCAGCCACCAGGACGACCAACCCCCTGTTGTTGGCGCTCATCGCCGCCGTGGCCGCCTTCGTGGTGTCTGCCCGCCGGACGGCTGCCCCCTGGTCGCGCTCGATCGTGTTCTTCTTCCGAATGGGCCTGGTGGTCATCGTGGTCCGGGTGGTGGTCCAGATCGTCTTCGGCGACCGCTTGCCCGGGCATGTGCTGTTCACCCTGCCCCACGTTCCCCTGCCCTCCTGGGCCGCCGGGGTGAGCATCGGTGGCCAGGTGACCGCCGAGTCGATCATCGAGTCCGCCGTGGACGGCCTGCGGCTGGCCGTGATCCTGATCTGCTTTGGGGCGGCCAACTCGCTGGCCAGCCCGTATCGCCTCCTTCGGTGCCTGCCCGCCATCCTCTACGAGGCCGGAGTGGCTGTGACCGTCTCGCTGGCCTTCGCTCCCGAGGTGGTCATGGCTATCGCCGACATTCGTGACGCCCGTCGGCTTCGAGGCCGTCCGACCCGTGGCGTGGCGGGCCTCCGGGGGATGGCCATCCCGGTCCTCGAGAGTGCGCTCGACCGGTCCCTGCAGTTGGCGTCGTCGATGGACGCTCGGGGGTACGGGCGCCGGGTGCCGCTGCGCGCCGGCACACGACGGTGGGGCACAGGTTCGACCGCCGCCGGACTCCTCTTGGTGGTGGTCGGCGTCTACGGACTACTCGACACAGGTTCCCTCCCTGCCGGCGGCGTTCCCTTCGTAGCGACCGGGGCGGTATTGGTCGGGGTGGGCATGGCCGTCGGGGGTCGTCGGACCAACCGCACCCGGTACCGTCCGGACCTGTGGAGGACGGCCGAGTGGCTCGTGGTCGGCTCGGGTGTGGTTGCCCTGGTCGGCCTGATCGTCGCCGCCGTCATCGACGTACCCGGTCTGCAGCTCATGGTCACGCCGCTCCATCCGCCCCAGGTTCCCCTGCTGCCCATGGCCGGGGTGTTGGTGGCGCTGTTGCCGGCCGTGGCCGCCCCGGCTCCCGCGGTCTTCGGCGCCCCCCGCACTCGGGTCCCGGCGGTGGACGTCGGCGATGGGCCCGAAGGGCAGGACCGTCCGGCCGATAGGTCTGTACCCTCGCTGCCTGACCACGTCGAGGATGCAGCCGAACCGGTGCAGGGGACCCGCGCATGATCGAGTTCGCCGACGTCACCTTCACCTACGACGGGGCCGACCAACCGACCCTCGCCCATGTGAACCTGCGCATCGACGAGGGTGAGCTCTGCTTGGTGGTTGGGCAGACGGGCTCGGGCAAAACCACCTTGCTCCGGGCCATCAACGGCCTGGTGCCCCACTTCACGGGTGGACATCTGGGTGGCGAAGTGAGCGTCGGGGGACGGTCCACCCGGACCCATCCGCCCCGTGAACTGGCCGACCTGGTCGGCGTGGTGGGCCAGAACCCGGCCAGCAGTTTCGTCACCGACACGGTCGAGGACGAGCTGGCGTACACCATGGAGAACCTCGGAATTGCCCCCGACGCCATGCGCCGTCGGGTGGAGGACACCCTCGACCTGCTCGGACTGCACGAGCTGCGCAACCGTCCCCTCACCACCCTGTCGGGGGGTCAACAGCAACGGGTGGCCATCGGCGCGGTGCTCAGCGCCTCGCCCCGGGTGCTCGTCCTCGACGAGCCCACCTCCGCACTCGACCCGGCGGCCGCCGAAGAGGTGCTGGCCTCCCTCACCAGGTTGGTCCACGACGTGGGCATGACCGTGGTCCTGGCCGAGCACCGACTGGAGCGGGTCATCCCCTTCGCCGACCGGGTGGTGCTGGTGCCGGGCGACGGTGCTCCGCTGGTGACCGGGCCCACCGCCGAGATCATGGCCACGTCCCCGGTGGCACCCCCGCTGGTGGAGCTGGCCCGTCTGGCCCGATGGTCGCCGGTGCCCCTCTCGGTGCGGGACGCTCGGCGTCTGGCCGGACCCCTCCGCCAGCGGCTGGCCGGCGCACCGGCACCGGAATCCATCCGGTCAGCAGGTGTTGAACGCAACGATCGGACGACGGTGGTCAGGGTCGAGCGGGCCAGTGTCACCTATGGCCCGGTGGTGGCCCTCGACCGAGTGTCGGTCACGATGGAAGCGGGCGAGGTGGTGGCCCTCATGGGCCGCAACGGGTCCGGCAAGTCCACGCTCTTGGCCCAGCTGGCTGGATTGCGTACGCCCAACGACGGGCGTGTCACCGTGGGTGGCACGTCGCCGACCGGCATCCCCGCCCGGAAGTTGATCACCGTGGTGGGGCTGGTCCCCCAGGACGCCGGCGCCCTGCTCTACGGCGAGTCGGTGGCCGAGGAGTGTTCGACGGCCGATCACGAGACGGGCCTCGATCCCGGCAGCACGTCGGCCATGCTGGATGAGGTGCTTCCGGGCATGCCTCGGGACCGCCATCCCCGAGATCTCTCCGAGGGGCAGCGACTGGCCCTGGCCCTGGCGATCGTGCTGGCCCCAGGACCGTCGGTGGTCCTGTTGGACGAGCCCACCCGCGGTCTCGACTATCCGAGCAAGGAGCGGCTGGTCACCGTGCTCAGGAAGCTGGCCGCCAACGGAGACTGCGTGCTGGTGGCTACCCACGACGTGGAGCTGGTGGCCCAGGTGGCCTCGCGGGTGGTGGTGCTGGCCGAAGGGGAGATCGTGGCCGACGGACCGGCGCGAGACGTGGTGTGCCACTCACCCGTGTTCGCCCCTCAGGTGTCCAAGGTGCTCGCCCCCGAGCCGTGGCTGACCGTGGACGAGGTCCGCACGGCCCTGGGAGGAGGCCTGACATGACCACTGATCAGGACCGGCGGCCCACGGCGATCCGGCTCCGACCCAGGGCCTCGGCCCTCTTGGCCGTGACATCGCTGATCGGGTTGGCCGCGTTCTGCTGGCCCCTGGTCATTCAGACCCATGCCGGGGTCAACCAGGCCCACTCGGCCGACGCACCCTGGCTGTTCGTGGCGGTCCTGCCCCTGCTGCTGGCCGTGATCCTCGGGGAGATGGCCGAAGGGACCCTTGACGCCAAGGCCATCGCCCTCCTCGGCATCCTCGCCGCCTGTGGTGCGGCCCTACGTATCCCCAGTCCGGGCGTGGCCGGATTCGAACCCGTCTTTTTTCTGCTGATCCCATCGGGCCGGGTGTTCGGGCGCGGCTTCGGCTTCGTGCTCGGTGCCGTGACCATCGCCGCGTCGGCCCTCATCACCGGCGGGATCGGGCCGTGGCTCCCCTTCCAGATGTTCGGGGCGGCCTGGATGGGATTCGGCGCCGGGTGCCTTCCACCGTTGAAGGGGAAGGCCGAGCTCGTCATGTTGGCCGGCTACGCCGCCGTCTCGGCCATCGTGTACGGCACCTTGCTCAACCTGTGGTTCTGGCCGTTCGGCGCTGGGACCTCGACCAGCTTCTCCTACTCACCCGGGGCTGGAGCGCTCCACAACCTCCACAACTTCCTCTTCTTCGACCTCACCACATCGCTCGGATTCGACATCTCCCGTGCCGTGACCAACGCCGTGCTGGTCCTCCTCCTCGGGCGTCCCGTCATGGCCGCCCTCCGGCGTGCCTCCCGGCGGGCCGCCTTCGATGCGCCGGTGGTCTACCACTGACCTCCTGGGTTCCCGGCTGCCGTCAGGTCCGGTGCACCATGTGGTCGACGAAGGCCAACTTGCGGATGACCGTAGGAGCGAGGACGAACGGGTAGAGGTCGTCGTGGCCCATCGACCGGTTGATCTGGTTGAGGGCATAGGAGAGCTCGAGCCAGTGGTCGACCACATCCCCGAACGAGGTGGTGCTGTCGGGTCTTGTGGGGTGTGCCCCGGTGCGGTGGGCGCGCCGCTGGCCGGTGGTGATGGCGGCGCCGAGGCCGAAGCTGTCGGCGGTCTGGAGGGTATCGAGGATGTGCAGGTAGTGGGCGAAGGTCTCGGCCCAGTCCTCGTAAGGGTGCATGGTGGCGTAGCGGCTGATGTGGGTGCCCGACCACGAGCGATCGTTGTCCTGGGGGGCGTCGTAGTGACGCTTGACGGCTAGTGCGTAGTCTTCCCGGTCGTCACCGAAGAGGACCCGACACGCTTCGAGGACGTCGGGTTGGTTGACGAGGACTGGCCAGTAGTAGTGGCCGATCTCGTGACGGAAGTGACCGAGCAGGGTCCGGTAGGGCTCACTCAGCTGGAGGCGAAGGTGCTCTCGGTGCTCGGTGTCGGCCTCGGCCAGGTCCAAGGTGATGACACCGTTGTCGTGTCCGGTGATCACCTTGGTCTCGGCGCTCGAGAGCAGGTCGAAGGCCAGCCCTTTCCCGGCTTCTTCGTCTCGGGGGACGACGGGCAGGCCGAGCTCGGCCAACTGGAAGATGAGCCGCCGTTTGGCCATCTCTCCGTGGAGCAGTTCGGCCACACCCTCTGCGTCCCCATCCGCCGGCCGGGTCCGGGTCAGCACACAGGATTCGCAGAGCGAGTTGGTGCCCGCCGGTACCAGCCAGTTGCAGCCGGTCACGGCGTGGGTGGCGCACCGTTGCCAGGCCCGTACTGGACCGTTTAGGTCGACGAGATGATCCGGAGCGACCTCGGTCAGGGCCACCACGTCCCGACGCTGGTGCACGTACCCGAGTGGCGAATGGCATCGCAAGCACTGGCTGTTGTCGAAGAAGACCAGCTGGCCGCAGCTGTCACATGTGAAGACGCGCATGGGGGGAGTATCCGATCGGGATCGTTGGTGGAGCGGGGGAGGGGGTCGACGCTACCCGTCCCTGGGCTGACCAAACCCACTTTCGGCCCGCACTTGTCGAACATCTGTTCGTATACGATGAGGACCGATGACAGCGCTGCAGCGGTCCCTGTTCGACCAAGGGGAGTCGGTGACACTGGGGACGGACCGCTCGGCGGTCCAGAGGACGTCCCTCAGCGGTCGGGCGTGGATCGAGTTCCACCCGGCATGGGTCGAACGTCAGGACCTGTTGTTCGAGCATCTGGCCGAGCAGGTGCCGTGGCGGCTGGAGGAGCGGCCCATGTACGACCGCACCGTGGCCGTACCCCGGCTGGTCTGCTTCTATCAGGAGGAAGAGGCGCTTCCCCACCCGGCCCTGGCTGAGGCCCGCTCGCTGCTCAACCGGCGGTACGGGAAGGGAGCGGCCGGGCCGCTGCGCACCACCGGGCTCTGTCTGTACCGAGACGGTCGCGACAGCGTGGCCTGGCACAGCGACCGCATCGGGCGCCAGCACACCACCGACACGCTGGTGGCCATCGTCTCGCTCGGTGAGCGGCGGACCTTCCTGGTCCGCCCGACCGCAGGGGGACCGGCCGTTCGTCACCGACTCGGTGGGGGCGACCTCCTCGTCATGGGGGGCCAGTTCCAGCAGGCGTGGCAGCACTGTGTGCCGAAGACGACCCGTCCGGTGGGCCCACGGATCAGTGTGCAGTTCCGCACCCGGGGAGCCGGTTGACCGTCCGCCACCCACTCGGTCTCTTGTACCCTGGCGGGGAGCGTCGGAGCCGAACTCGCCGCGAGAAGCCCAGGCGGTCCGACCACGAGGAGAACCCATGGCCCAGAGCGCAGGTCTGCACGAACCCGAGGACCGGCTGCCGTCGAGCACCATCGACCGACACCGTGCCCTGGCTTCCATCCAAGAAGAGTTGGAGGCGGTCGACTGGTACGACCAGCGGGTGGCGGCCACCGACGACCCTGAGCTCGCTGAGGTCCTGGCCCACAACCGGGACGAAGAAAAAGAACACGCGGCCATGACACTCGAGTGGCTGCGCCGCAACGATGCTGTCCTTGACCGCCATCTCCGGACCTACCTGTTCACCTCGGACCCGGTGGTGGCCATCGAGGATGGGGCAGGGGGAGGCGATGATGTCCAGTCGTTGGGCATCGGTGACCTCCGCCGGTAGGTAACCGATTCAGGCGAGTTCGACGCGCTGGGTCCGGTCGTCAACCGGAAGGTCGTCGCCGACGGTGGCGGTGACCTCGAGGGACTCGAGGGTGGCGATGCCGCTGATGACCGAGGCGAAGGCGGTGTCTGCCGCGTCCCGCCCGGTGGCGATCCGGACCATGGACGGACGTGGGGCCAGATCGGTGGCGTCGAAGGCGAACCACCGGCCGTGTTCGATGACCTCGAACACGGCGTGGAAGTCCATGGGAAACAGGCCCGGGGCATAGACCGAGGTGAATCGGGCGGGGATGCCCACCGCCCGACACAGGGCCACCCCGAGATGGGCGAAGTCGCGACAGGTGCCCATGCCGGTCAACAGTGTGTGCTCGGCTGAGTCGTGGACCGAACTCGAACCGGCCACGTAGCCCACCCGCTCGCGGATCCACTCAGTGATGGCCGAGACCCGCTCCTCTACGGAGGCATCGACGCCGAACTCGGCAACCGCGAAGCCCACCAGATGGTCCGATGGGCAGTAGCGGCTGGGCCGGAGGTAGACCAGCCTCGAGTTGGCGGCAGCGAGCTCCGGAGCGCCGAGACCGACCGGCGCCAAGTTCCCTGGTGCCGAGACCGGTGAGCCCGCCGCATCGATCTCGGCCCGATAGGAAACCTGGAGGCGTCCCAGCGGTGCGGTGAGGACATGGGAGCGGGTGCCGTTGGGTCCGAGGAGTTCGGTGGCCGCCATGGCCTCGCCCTCTGACCGGGCATCGAACCGCTCCGCCGTTACCACGCCTGCGGTAGCCGATGCGGTGATCTGAAGGACGATCTCGGCGGGTTCGGCCACCCAGAAGCCCAGTTCGCAGGAGAGCACCCGCCGTCCCGCCGCGCCGGTCGTAAGACCTCCGGCTCCGGGGATGTCGATCTGACCCATCTCTCAGCCTCCCACACCGACACGCCCTACCCGACGGGCTATCCGTGGGATCGGAGGGCCCCGGTGCCGTAGGGTCGGTCCGTGCCGCCTGCTGTCACTTCGGTATCCGCTCCGTTCGCTCCGGGGTCGGTCTCGATGCGCCTCTATCCCCACAACGACCTGCCGGCCACCGACGTGGTGGCCGAGCTGGTCGCCCAGGCCGGCCTGGCGCTCGACGTCGGGTTCGACGGGGTAATGACCAGCGAGCACCACGGAGGCTTTGCCGGCTACCTCCCCAATCCTCAGCAGATGTCATCGTTCATCCTCGACGACCACCGGCGTGGATGGGCCGCCGCCTGTCCGCTGCTCCTGCCGCTCCGCCCCACTGCGCTCGTGGCCGAGGAGACGGCCTGGCTGGCCGCCCGCCACCCGGGTCGGGTGGGCCTGGGCGTGGCCGCCGGTGCCCTCCCGCTGGACTACGAGGTGACGGGGACCGACCGGGCGTCAGCGCCGGCACACTTCGCTGCCGAGTTGCCCCGCCTGGTGGCCATGCTCCAGGGCCGTGACCTCGGCCAGCTGGCCGGTGACCCCGCACTGGCCGGCTGCCGTGCCCACCCGGTGCCGGTGTTGAGTGCCGCGGTGTCGTCGACCGCCGCCCGGCGGGCCGCAGTCGTCGGTGCCGGGATCCTGATGGAGGGGATGTCCGATACGGAGCGGCTGACTCGGCTCACCCGCGCGTTCGACGAAGCCGGTGGAGTCGGTGCGAAGGTGCTGATCCGTCGGGTGTGGCTCGGCGCCCAACCGAGCGAACTGGTCGACCGGCAACGACAGATCTATGACGGTGTGACCGGGGATCCCGCCGCCTTCGGGGCCGACCAGACCCTGGTGGCTGACGACCCGTTCGACCTGGCCGAGCGGTTGGCCACCGTGGCCCGGGCGGTCGGGGCCACCTCACTCGACCTACGGGTCCACCTTCCTGGAGTACCGCCCGAGGCGGCCAGGGAGCAGATCGCCGAACTCGGGACCTCGGTGCTGCCCCGGCTCAGGAAGGTAGGGCCCTCGGTGGATGCTCGTGGCCCCGGGGACCCCGGACCCGCGGTGGGCGATCCCCCGGGGACGGTGGCCGGTTGACCGGGTGAGGGGAACGGCCCATGCTGAGGGCCGGCCCAAGGGGGGTCAAGAAGGAGCCGGTGCCATGGGACAGTGGAGTAGGGCCGAGATCGAGGCGGCGTTCAACGAGTACCAGCGGAAGGCTGCCGATGCCGGAGCTTCGGGGGACTGGCGGGAGTGGGCCGGACAGTTCACCGAGGATGCCGTCTACATCGAGCATCACTACGGCCAGTTCGAGGGCCGAGAGGCCATCCATAAATGGATCAGCGCCACCATGTCGGAGTACCCGGGTAGGGACATGCCCGAGTTCCCCATCGAGTGGTACGTCATCGACGAGGAGAAGGGCTGGGTGGTGTGCCAGGTCTGGAACCGGATGAAGGACCCGGGCGACGGAACCGTCCATCAGGAGTACAACTTCACCTTGCTCAAGTACGCCGGGGACGGTCAGTGGTCCTACGAAGAGGACATCTACAACCCGATGAAGTTCGGTGCCATGGTGGCCGGATGGGAGGCGGCTCGGACGGCTGCCGCCGGCTGACCGGCACACCGTCGCTCGGGGGACGGCGCGTCGGTGGCGGCCGCACTACGGTTCTGGCGTGGAACAGCGGCGACTGGGCAGAACGGGACATCGTTCGTCGGTGGCCATCCTCGGGGGAGCGGCCTTCTCCGACGGTGACCCCGAGAGCACCGAGGCGGCACTGTCGGCGGCGCTCGATGCCGGGGTCAACCACCTTGATGTGGCCCCCCAGTACGGGCGGGCGGAAGCGCTCTTGGGCCCTCTCCTCCCTCACGTCCGCGACCGGCTCTTCGTCGCGTGCAAGACCTTGCGGCACAGTGCCGACGGCGTGCGGGCCCAACTGGAGGAGTCGCTCTCGCTGCTTCGCTGCGACCACTTCGACCTGTACCAGATGCACGCTGTCACCGACATCGCCGAGCTCGATGCCCGGTCGGGGGCGGTGGAGGCGATCCTGGCGGCCCGGGACGAAGGTCTGTGCCGCTGGGTGGGCATCACGGGCCATGAAGTCACGGCACCGGCCGCCCACCTCGAGGCGCTCCGTCGCTACGACCTCGACACGGTGATGTTCCCGGTCAACGCGCAGCTGTGGTCGGATCCGACCTACCGCCGGGACGCCGAGGCACTGCTCGACCACGCCGGCCGTCACGACGTCGGGGTCATGGCCATCAAGGCCGCCGCCGCCCGCCCGTGGGCCGGCAGGGAGCACACCGCGGGGACCTGGTACGAGCCCTACACGGCGGTCGACGACGTGTCCCGGGGCGTCGACTTCGTCCTCTCCACGCCCGGCGTACACGCCTTTTGCACCCCCGGCGACCGGGACGTCCTCCGCACCGCCCTGGCCGCGGCGGAGGCGCACTCCTCCATGAGTCCGGCGGCGCGGGATGAGGTCGTCCGCTCGGTGGCCGACGAGCACTGCATCTTCCCCATGCCGGCGGCGTGAGCCCGCCCGCCACGGGGGAGGGGGCGAAGGCACCGGAGCCGGGGACCCAACTCACGGTGACCGCTCCCGTGCAGGGCACCGTGGTGCTGGTCCCGCCGGCCGCCGGGACCACCGTGGCCGAGGGGGCGTCGCTCGTGATCCTCGAGTCCATGAAGATGGAACACGTCGTGCGGTCCCCGGTAACCGGTGTCGTGCGGGGGGTGGCGGTGCCCATCGGAGCGGTGGTGGCGGTCGGCGACGCACTGGTGGTGGTCGAGGCCACCGATGCCGAACTCCCGACCGAGCTCACCTCGGGTGGGGCCGGGCTCGATGAGGTCCGGGCGGACCTCGAAGAGCTGCTGGCCCGCCAGCGCGGCGCCCGCGATGCCGGACGTCCCGATGTGGTCGAGCGTCGACACCGCCAGGGTCGACGGACGGCACGGGAGAACATCGATGACCTGTGCGATCCCGGCAGTTTCACCGAATACGGATCGTTGGCCATCGCTGCCCAACGGGGTAGGCGACCGCTCGAGGAGCTCGTCGCACGGACTCCGGCCGACGGCCTGGTGGCCGGGGTGGGTCGGGTCAATGGGGGCCACGTCGACGATGAACACGCCCGGTGTGCGGTGGTCTCGTACGACTACACGGTGATGGCCGGAACCCAGGGCGCCCAGAACCATCGCAAAAAGGACCGACTCTTCGAGCTGGTCCGGAGGATCCGGCTGCCGCTGGTCCTCTTCGCCGAGGGTGGAGGTGGCCGTCCCGGGGACACCGACTATGCCGTGGTGACCGGGCTCGACACCATGGCGTTCGCCGAGTTCGGTGCCCTCAGCGGTCTGGTCCCCCTGGTGGGCGTGGTCTCGGGGTTCTGCTTTGCCGGCAACGCGGCACTGCTCGGGTGCTGCGACGTGATCATCGCCACGCCGGGCACGTCCATCGGCATGGGGGGACCGGCCATGATCGAGGGTGGGGGACTGGGTACGGTGCGTCCCGAGGACATCGGACCACTGGATGTCCAGGTGGGAAACGGCGTGGTCGACGTGGTGGCCGAGGATGAAGCCCATGCCGTCCGCCTGGCCCGTCAGTATCTGTCCTACTTCCAGGGGACCACCGCCGAGTGGTCGTGCGCCGACCAGCGACTCCTGCGGAACGCGGTTCCCGTCGAACGGGTGCGGGTCTACGACATCCGCCAGCTCATCACCGATCTGGTCGACACGGATTCGCTGCTGGAGCTCCGCCGGGGATTCGGTGAAGGCATCGTGACGGCGTTGGCGCGCATCGAGGGCCGTCCCATCGGCATCGTGGCCAACAACCCGGCCCACCTCGGTGGGGCCATTGACAGTGATGGGGCGGACAAAGCGGCCCGTTTCCTCCAGCTCTGTGACGCCCACGAGATCCCCATTCTCTTCCTCTGCGACACTCCCGGCTTCATGGTGGGCCCGGATGCCGAACGGAGTGCCCAGGTCCGTCACTTCAGTCGGCTGTTCGTCACCGGGGCCAGCCTCACCGTCCCGTTCTTCACCATCGTGGTGCGGAAAGGGTATGGACTCGGGGCCCAGGCCATGGCCGGCGGCAGCTTCCGTTCTCCCATCTTCACGGTGGCCTGGCCCAGTGGTGAACTCGGGGGCATGGGGCTCGAGGGTGCCGTCCGCCTGGGATTCCGCCGGGAGCTCGAGGCCGTTGCCGATCCTGAAGAGCGTGAGACCTTGTTCGCCACCATGGTCGACCGCGCCTACGAACACGGCAAGGCGATAAACGTGGCCTCGGCCTTTGAGATCGACGATGTCATCGATCCGGCCGACTCCAGGCGGCGCGTGGTCGAGGCCCTCCGTTCCGTTCCCCCTCCGGTGCCCCGGACCGGCAAGAAACGAAGCTGCATCGACACGTGGTGAGCGCGCCGGCGCCCATGGTCTGCGGCCGGCGTGGTGATCAGGGTGAGGGCAGGAACTCCCAGGTGAACTCCCGTACTGACTCCCAGGCGGCCACGGCCTCGGGCACCCCGAGGTTGACCAGTCCCTGAACACCGTGGATCCCACCGGCCACCACGTCGAGGCGGGCATCGACTCCCGCTGAGCGCGCTCGTCGAACCAACCGCTCAGCGTCGAGTCGGCAGAGATCGGTCTCTCCCACCTGGGCGAGCAGAGGCGGGAGCCCGACGAGGTCCCCCCGTGCCGGTGAGGCCCAGGCGGCACGGGGGTCACCGTCCGGACCGACGTAGTCGCGAGCCCGGGCCCGGAGGAACCCCTCGGTGATGAAGGCGTCGCGGAGCAGGGCCGGCGTGTGTCCGTAGCCGGAGGTGTCGAGGTCCACCCAACCGGACAAGGTGACCAGGCCGACCGGAGGGCGAAGTCCCTCGTCGCGTGCGGCCATAACGGTGCTCAGGGCCAGGCCTCCTCCACAGGAGTCTCCGACGGCGACCAGCCGGTCGTTGCTCCGACCGGCTACCAGGGCGCGGTAGACCGAGAGACAGTCCTCCAGCGCCGCTGGGCCGCGGTGCTCGGGGGCGAGCCGGTAGTCGACGGCAACCACCGGGAGGCCGGTCCACTCGGCGACGTATTCGGCGTAGAAGAGGTAGGCGTCGAGATCACAGGAGACGAACCCGCCTCCATGGATGAACAGGGCCAGGCCCCGGCCCTCGTCACTGGTCGGGCGGGAGACCCGTGCCGTCCGGACTCCTCCGAGCTCGCCCGTCTCGACTTCGGTGTCCGGGGCCAGGGGGTGACCGTGGAGCGGAGCCATCGCCGCCCGGGTGGCCATGGCATCGTCGTCCGGCGAGGCGAACCCCTCGGGCATTCCGTCGATGACCGTGCGGAGCAGGTCACTGGTCACGTGACCGTCACCGCGCCGGAGCGTCAGCGTTCACCACGGACGGGGAGGATCCCGGTAGATGAGCACCGGGCACTCGGCGTGGGTGGCACAGTGCTGGCTGACCGAGCCCAGGAGTAATCCCGAGAATGCCCCATGGCCGCGGCTGCCCACCACGAGGAGGGAGGCGTGCCGTGATCCTTCGACCAGAGCCTCGGCGGGATGGCCCTCGACGATCCGGGTGGTGATGGTCACCGACGGATACCGCTCCGACACCGGAGCGGCGATCAAGGTGAGCATGCCCCGGGCGTCGCCGGCCGGGTCGTAGTCGATCGGGAAGGCGATGGCTGGGCCCAGACCCGTCGGCCACTGCCAGGTGGTCACCGCCTCGATCGAGGCGCCGATCCGGGAGGCCAGGTCGGCGGCCCACGCCAGCGCGGAGGCCGAGGCGTCGGAGCCGTCCACTCCGACCAGGATTCGCCCGTCAGACCGTTGTTCTTCGCTGTGGCCATCCCCGGCGTCGCTCGTTGCCATCATGACCCTCCTCGTCTCCCGCGCCCGCTCACCTTGCCACGACGGGCCACGATCGCGCTCACCCGGTGCGGTCGAGAGCCTCAGTTCGCTCGGCGGCCACCTTCACCAGCAGCTCCATACCCGGACCGCCCGTGGACGGACGCTCATCGGGCGGACCGGTTGCGAGCAGGGCCCCGAGGGTGGCGCCCACCGACGAGCGGAGGGCTCCGAGTTCGTAGCCGCCTTCCAGGAAGAGCACCAGACGACCGGGCATGGGTGCGTACTCAGCCACGACGGTGGCGAGGGCGGCAAAGTCCCCCGACGTTAAGGCGAGCTCGGCAAGGGGGTCGGCACGGTGGGCATCGAAGCCGGCCGACACCAGCACCCACGTGGGGGAGAAGCGGTCGACCACCGGGGTGACCAGCCGATCGAAGGCTTGACGCATGACGTCGCCCGTGGCACCAGGGGGGAGTGGGACGTTGAGCGTCGTTCCCGGGGCACCGGGCCCCCCGACGTCCGAGGGTCTGCCGGTTCCCGGGTAGCAGGGCCACTGATGGGTTGACACGTACAGCACGTCGGGCTCGTCCCAGAACAGCGCCTCGGTCCCGTTCCCGTGATGGACGTCCCAGTCCACGATGAGTACCCGTTGGCCGGAGGCGACGAGAGAGGCCGCGGCAACCGCCACGTTGTTGAGCAGACAGAAGCCCATGGCCCGGTCGGCCAACGCATGATGGCCGGGCGGACGAGCGATCACGAAGGCCAGGTCACCCTGGTGGCCTCCCCGAGTTCCTCGATGGCCACCACTCCGGCCCCAGCTGCCCGAGTGGCGATGTCCCACGACTGTCGGGTGAGGTAGGTGTCGGCGTCGATGGATCCCCCTCCCTGTTCGCAGCGTCGGCGGAGGGAGTCGAGGTAGGGGCGCGTGTGAACCCGTTCGAGCTCGTCCCGACCAGCCGGGCGGGTGGGCACCGTCACCAGGTCGTCGCCGAGATGGAGCGCGTCCACACCGTCCAGCGCCGCGGCCACCCGGGATGGTCGCTCGGGGTGGCCGTCGCGCTCGGTGCTCCTCTCCGGCCTCGGGGCCGACGACTAGCAGCACGGTGGGGCGTCGCGGCGATGATTCACGCATCCGATGTGCATCTCGACTCCTCTCCGACGGTGGCCCGTCCGTTGCGGCCAACTCAGTCTGCCTCAGCCGGCTACGCCCCGGACACCCGGCATAGGGACCCTGAGATCATCGGGCGGTAGGCCTAGAGTGATCCGATGCCCACACGGCCGCGGGGGGGTGGAAGAGGGTGAGCGCGACTTCGGTGGGCACCTTGGTGCTCATTGCCATCGCCGCCGTCCTGGCCCCCATCCTCTCTGAGCTCACCGGTCCGATCGCCGTTCCCGAGATCGTCATCCAGATCGGCCTCGGGATTCTCATGGGGCCCTACGTGTTGGACATCGCCCATCTGGGCGGCATCGTCACCGGGCTCTCCGACCTCGGCCTGACCTTCCTCATCTTCCTGGCCGGCTACGAGCTCGATCTCGAGAAGATCCGCGGGCGTCCGTTGGAGCTGGCCGCGGCGGGGTGGGCCATCTCGCTGGTGATCGGACTGGCGGCGGCGTTCGCGTTGGTCTCCACCGGGTTGGCCCGCAACACGGTGGTCGTCGGACTGGCCCTCACCACCACCGCCCTTGGCACTTTGGTCCCGATACTGCGGGATGCGCACGTGATGGACACCCGCTTCGGGTCGTACATCTCGGCCATCGGCACCGTGGGCGAGTTCGGACCCATCGTGGCTGTGGCCCTCCTGTTGACCGACAAGGACCCGGTGGTGACCTCGTTGCTACTGGTGGCGTTCATCGTGACCGCGGTGGCCACCGTGCTCTTGGCGGCGCGGGCCCAGCCCCCCCGCCTCATCCACATGCTGAGCCGCCACCTCGAGTCGAGCGCCCAGCTTCCGGTGCGAGTGGCGCTCCTGCTCATCTTGCTCCTGGTCCTGTTGGCCGAGACACTGGGGTTGGACGTTCTGCTCGGGGCGTTCGCGGCGGGGATCGTGGTCCGGCTGTTCTCTGCGGGAGGTGAGATCAAAGCGGTGGGCGGAAAGCTCGAGGCCATCGGCTTCGGGTTCCTCATTCCCGTCTTCTTCGTGGTCAGCGGGATCCAGTTCGATCTCCACGTCTTCATCGAGAACCCGGCGGCTCTCTGGCGGGTGGGGCTTTTCCTCGTGTTGATGTTGGTGGCCCGTGGGGTACCCGTCTTTCTGCTCTACCTGAAGGTACTGAAGCCGGCCGAACGGATCCCGATGGCCCTCCTCTCGGCCACCGGGCTCCCCCTCATCGTGGTGATCACCAGCATCGCCCTTTCCGAAGGGAAGATGCGCCCCGAGAACGCGGCGTCGTTGGTGGCCGCCGGCCTGCTGTCCGTGTTGTTGTTCCCGGTCATCGGACTGTGGCGGATGCGGGTCGCCGGCCTCGCCGTAGCCATCACCGACACCGACACCTCCGAGGAGTGGGCCGGGGCAGAAGGCTCAGAAGGATCCGACACGCCACCGGCGGAGTAGGGGTCAGGCGTCCCGGACGCAGACGAGTCCGTTCGACCCTCGGGTCAGGGCGTGTCCTTTTGGACGCTGAACCAGTCCCGGGCCTCCAAGTACGAGGAGAAGGCCGTGGCGATGGCGTCGATGTCCTCGGCCCGCTTTGGCCGCTGGACCTCGTAGACGTGGGGAAACTCGAGCCACCCGGTGACGAGCGCCCACAGGCGAAGTGCCGCGTCGCCCGAGGGTGGATCGACGAGCACCGGCCCGAAGAGCGCCTGGCCGTCCTCGAACACGAGGGTGGGGACGCCGAACCCACCTTTGGACAGCACGAGATCGTGTTCGTCGTGGACCTCGTCACCCGTAGTCGGGTCGGCGATGGCGGCGGCCACGATGCCGGGATCGAGGCCCATCTCCGACAGCAGCGCTTCGGCGACGTCTGGACGATGAGGCTTGCGGCCCTCCTCGTGCAGCGCCCGACCAGCCACCAGGTACCAACGGTCCAAGAGCTCGGGATCCATTCGGCGGAGGTAGGCGCCGATGCGCATCATCGACCAGCCGTAGGACCACTCCCGTTCCCAAGGATGCTTCTTGCCCTCGGCCCGATTGATCTCCTCCAGCGAGAAGAAGCGCCATCGCACGTCGACGCCGCCCTGATCGCGGACCTCGCGTATCCACAAGGAGGTCTGATAGGCGTAGGGACACATGATGTCGAAGTGGAAGTCGACGGATCGAGGCGGTGCCTGCTCACTCGGACTGCTCACAGCGGACCCCCTTGGTCAGGTCGGGCCAGTGCCCCGACCTGCTCACCGTACCCCTGTCGATCCGGCTCCTCGGTGGCCAGCTCAACGAAACGGGCCGCCGCCGGAGCCAGCGTCCCGCTCCGGTGGACGAGGGCGATGGTTCGCTCCACCAAGGGCGACGGGCGGGCCACGGTCGCACCGAGGGCTCGGGCCACCACCGCGATGGGTTCGGGGACCAGCGCCGCGCCGGCCCCGGCCAGGACCAGGGGGAGGATGGCATCACGCTGGGCCGTCACGACGGCCACCCGGGGCACGGCACCGGCCACGGCGAATCCCTCGTCGAGCAGTCTGCGGGTGGAGGTGCCCTCAGGGGTGGCCACGAACGGGGTTCGCACCAGGTCGCCGAGGGCCAGTTCGGGCAGCACGGCATCAGGGATGTGCACTCCGACGGTCCCGGGCATGCCGACACCACCTTCGCCGATGGGGTTGCCCCACCCGCCGAGCCCGGGGGGAAGGATGAGCAGGAGGGCCTGACTTCCGATGACCCGACTCACGAGGTCGCCGGGGATCTCGGGAAGCTCGGTGATCCCCGCCTCGCACCGCCCGTCCCTGACCATCGCCACCAGGTCCGAGGTGTCCTCGGGGGCGGCCAGATCGACCACCACCCCTGGGTACTGACGACGGAAGCGACCTACCAGCTCGGCCAGTGGGTCAGCCACCAGTGTGGGCAGGCTGGCCAGGGCCAACGATCCAGACCTGACCCCGGCCACCGCGGCAACCGCCGACCGGCCCGTCTCGACGTCCCGCAGGGCCTGACGGGCCGGACCCACCAGGGCCTTGCCTGCTGCAGTCAGGTGCACTCGACGCCCGACCCGGTCGAAGAGGGCCACGCCCAGTTCTCGTTCCAACTCCTTCACGGCGAGCGACAGGGCCGGCTGGCTGACGTCGACCTCGTCGGCGGCCGCGGTGAAGCCGGCGTGATCGACCACGGCCAGAAAGTAGGTGAGCCGCCGGAGATCCATAAGCATATCTTATCGAAATAATGAGTTACCGCTATTGGACTTCTAGATGCAGGCCCGTGACACTGGTCCTTGATGAGCACGGCGGTCGACGAGGATCGGGTCACGGGGTGGCGTCAGCTGACCGTCGAGCCCCGTCGCCCTGCGGCCGTCCGGAGGCTTCCCCGGGGCTATGTGCTGGCCCTCGCCGCAGTCTGCGTGGGGGCGTTCATGGGCCAGCTGGACGCCAGTATCGTGACCCTCGCGTTCCCCGCCCTCGAGCATTCCTTCCATGCCGGGGTGCCCGCGGTCAGCTGGGTGGGACTGAGCTACCTGTTGGTGCTGGTGGCCACGGTGGCTGCCGTCGGGAGGTTCGCCGACATGGTGGGGCGCAAGCTCCTCTACCTCTACGGCTTCGTCATCTTCATCGCCGGCTCCGTGTTGTGTGCCGCCGCCCCGAGCTTGTGGGCCCTGGACGGATGTCGTGCCATCCAGGCCGTCGGGGCCGCCATGCTCCAGGCCAACAGCGTCGCCATCATCGCCCTCGCCGTGCCGCGCCGACGGCTGGGTCGGGCCCTCGGGATCCAGGGCGCGGCCCAAGCCCTCGGCCTGGCGTTGGGGCCGTCGGTGGGGGGGCTTTTGCTGGCCGTCGGTGGGTGGCGTCTCCTCTTCCTCGTGAACGTCCCCGTCGGGCTGATCGGCATGGTGGCCGCACTCTTGTTCATTCCCCGGAGCACCCACCTGCACGAACGGGTGGAGTTCGACTGGCCCGGGTTCGCCCTGTTCTTCCCCGCCGTGGCCTCACTCGTCTTCGCCGTATCCGAGGGTGATCGCTGGGGCTGGACCTCACCGATCATCGTGGTATCGGTGACGAGTGCGCTCGTGTTGGGCGTGGCCTTTGTGACCTGGGAGCGACACCGGGCGAACCCGATGGTCGACCTCTCGTTGTTCCGTCGACTGCGGTTCGCAGCTGGGGTGTCGAGCAGCCTGTTGGCCTTCGTGGTCCTCTTCGGGGTCTTGGTTGTGGTGCCGTTCCTTTTGGAGCGAGGGAGCGGATTCGGGACCGTGAGAACCGGTGTCGAGCTGATGGTGATGCCCGTGGCGCTGGGCGTCGTGGCCCCGTTCTCGGGACGCATGGCTGACACCCTGGGCGTGCGCCGACCGGCGACGACCGGACTGGGAGTGGCCGCCGTGAGCCTCGTGCTACTGGCCGTGCTCCGACCGGCTACCCCGGGATTCCTCGTCCTGTTGGCGCTGGTCGGCGCCGGCCTCGGGTTGTTCAACTCACCCAACAACGCCGGGATCATGGCTGCCGTCCCTGCCCGAGAGTCTGGACTGGCCTCGGGCTTGCTCAATATGAGTCGGGGGCTTGGGACGGCGATCGGCCTCGCCGTCAGCACCGCCGTGTTCAGCGCCCTGGGCGGCGACACTGGGTCGGCTCATGTCGTCCGGTCCGCCGTCTCGGTGACGTTTGTGGTCCTGGCAGCGGTGGCGCTCACGGCAACGGTGATCACCGCGCTCGGGTCCAGCCCGGAACCGCTCGGATTGGCCGACGAGCCCGCCAGGGACCGAAGGGATGTGCCCCCGGGCATGGCGGTGGCGCCGGGCGCCTGCCCGGCCTCGTGAGGCAGCCCGGAGTCGGGTCGGAGTCGGTGCCGGTGGAACGAGGTCTCCGGGTCGGTGAACCCGGCATGGTCTGATCAGGAGTGAGGGGCGAGCACCCGGCTTAGAAGTGCCCGAGCACCGGATGGGGAACGTAGGGCTCTTCTAGCTTGGCCATCTCGTCATCGGAGAGGGTCAGTGTCTCGGCGGCCAGGGCATCGGCGAGATGGGGCGGCTTGGTGGCCCCGATGATGGGAGCCGTCACCCCGGGTTTGTTGAGCAACCAGGCCAGCGCCACCTGGGCCGACGACACGCTCCGGGCCTCGGCCACCTCGGCCACCCGCTCCACCACGTCGAAGTCGGTGGGCTGGCTGTAGAGGTAGTCGGTGAAGGCATCGGTGTCCGAACGGGTGGTCCGACGCTCGCCGTCCCGGCTCCGGTTGCCGGCCAGCACCCCGCGGGCCAAGGGGCTCCACGGGATGATCCCGACGCCTTGGTGGATGCACTGGGGGATCATCTCGCGCTCCTCCTCCCGGTAGATGAGGTTGTAGTGGGGCTGCATGGACACGAACTTCGTGCCATGGTCGCGTTCGGCGACACGTTGGGCTTCGGCGAACTGCCAGGCGAACATGCTGCTGGCCCCGATGTAGCGCGCCTTGCCGGAGCGGACCACATCGTGGAGTGCGCCCATGGTCTCTTCGATCGGGGTACGGGGATCCCAGCGGTGTATCTGGTAAAGGTCCACATACTCGAGGCCCAGCCGTGCGAGTGAGGCATCGATGCCGGCCAGGATGTGCTTGCGGGACAGGCCTCCACCGTTCTCCCCGGGGGTGACCGGCATGTACACCTTGGTGGCGACGACCATCTCTTCTCGACTCAGGTACTTGGGGAGCAGCCGACCGGTGGCTACTTCGCTGGCACCACCGGAGTAGGCATCGGCCGTGTCGAAGAAGGTGATGCCGCCCTCGACGGCGGCACGGACGATGGGATCGGCCCGCTCCTCGTCGAGTACCCAGGGCCGGTCGCTGTCGTTCCCATAACTCATCATCCCGAGACACACCCGTGACACCCGCAGTCCGGTCGTTCCCAGATTCGTGTACTCCACGCTCTCCTCCTCGGTCAGACGGGGCCACCGGGCCCGCTTCGTGGCCGGGCGTCGCTGTCCCCGGTGACCCTACCGGGCGACGGGGCGGTCGTTGCTGTCAGTGGACCCGCGTACGAGGCCGACCGGACTCATGTTCTCCGACCGATCCCCACCGCTCAGCGGATCCGCCGAAAGCGCGGGCGGTTACGCCCCTGAACTGGAGGTTCTTCGCAATCGGTTCTCATGAATCTCACAGGTGGCTGTGGCCTGGCGTAAATGTTTGGCCGTTTGGATGGCCCGGCAACCCCATGGCGCGCACGTTCTACCGCGTGCAGAGGAGAGGCATCAGACGGCATGGCGCCGACGACAGCAAGTGAGGCGTAGGTGGGTACCAACGGCAGGAAGTGGTTCACACGGAGGCCCGCCATCGTTACCGCCGCGGTGATCGTGGCCGCAGCGGCGGGACTGGGCATCTGGCTGGCCACGAGCAGCTCGAGCGCCTCGCCGCTGATCAGCTCGACCACGACGGTCCAGAAGGTCTCGACGGGAACCATCACCCAGTCCGTCTCCTCGTCGGGGACGATCGAGCCGGCCCAACAGGCCAGTCTCAACTTCGGCCAGTCGGGTCGGGTCACCGCCGTGGACGTGAGTGCCGGACAGACGGTCACCGCCGGCCAGGCCCTGGCCACCATCGACAGCACGTCCCTCGCCGCTTCGCTGGCCCAGGCGCAGGCGGCGTTGGCCAACGACCAGGCCCAACTCACCGCGGACGAGGACGACGGGGCGACCTCGGCCCAGATCGCCTCGGATCAAGCCGGCATCCTCGTGGCCCAGAACCAGGTCACCAACGCCCAGAGCGCCCTCGGCCAGGCCACGTTGACCTCAACCATCGCTGGCACGGTGGCGTCGATCAGCCTGACCGTGGGCCAGCAGGTGACCGGGTCGTCGTCGTCCTCGGGATCGGGGTCCACCACCTCGTCGGGCTCGTCGAGCTCGTCGGGAGGTGGCTCGACGGCGAGTGGAGGCGCGTCGAGCGGGCTCGGTGCATCCACGAGCTCGAGCTCATCTGCCGCCACCTCCGGCTCGAGTTCGTCCACGGCCCAGATCGTGGTGGTGTCCACCGGTTCGTACATCGTCAACGCCACGGTGGACAGCACGCAGGTGGGCCAGCTGAAAGTGGGGGACCAGGCCACCATCACCGTCTCGGGCTCGACTACGCCGGTCTACGGAACCGTGGGGTCCATCGGCCTCCTGGCCTCCACCACATCGGGCGTGGCGAGCTTCCCGGTCGTCGTCGACGTCACCGGAAGTCCATCGGGCATCTACGGCGGCTCCAGCGCCACTCTGGTCATCACGACCGAAGAGCTCCAAGGGGTCGTGGTCGTACCCACGGCGGCCATCCACTACAGCGGAAACGACACCACTGTGCTGCTCGACTCCGGCGGCACCAAGGTCACCAAGACGGTGCAGATCGGGGCGGCGTCAGGGGGCGACACCCAAGTGACGAGCGGTCTCTCCGTGGGTGACAAGGTCTACGTGACCCAGGTGACCTTCCACGGTGGACTCGGCTCGGGAGCCGGGAGATCAGGGGTCTTCGGCGGCACCGGTGGAGGCTTCGGCGGGGCCGGACGATTCAGTGGCGGCGGTGGCTTTCCCGGAGGAGCCGGAGGGTTCGGAGGATGACGCCCCCGCGACCACCTGAGCCAGACGGAGGCCACCCCCCAGAGGCCGCGGTGTCCATCGAGGACACGGCCCAGGTCTGGATGGAGGACACCGACTCCCACTTGCTCGTCCATCCTCCCGTCATCGACGTCAATGACGTCCGGAAGGTCTACTCGACCGGGGTGGTGGAAGTTGAGGCGCTGCGCGGCGTGACCTTCACCATCGACACCGGCGAGTACGTGGCCATCATGGGCCCGTCCGGCTCGGGCAAGTCGACGCTCATGCACATCCTGGGCTGCCTCGACGTGCCCAGCTCGGGCCGGTTCGAGCTGGCCGGGGAGGACGTGGGCACCATGAGTGAGGAGGAACTGGCCCATGTGCGTAATCGCCGAATCGGCTTCGTCTTCCAGCAGTTCAACCTGCTGGCCTCCCTATCGGCGTGGCGGAATGTCGAGCTTCCGCTGGTCTATGCCGGCGTGGACCGCCAGACGCGCAAGGAGCGGGCCCTGGCTGCCCTCGACCGGGTGGGACTGGCCGATCGGACCGAACACCGACCCGGAGAGCTCTCCGGGGGCCAACAGCAGCGCGTGGCGGTGGCCCGGGCACTGGTGACCGACCCCGCCCTGATCCTGGCCGACGAACCCACCGGCAATCTCGATTCGGTGTCGGCCGCCGAGGTACTCGGGCTGTTGGACGAGCTCCACCGAAGCGGACGCACCATCGTGCTCATCACCCACGACGCTGACGTCGCCCGCTCCGCCCAGCGAACCATGAGGATCCGGGATGGCCAGGTGTTCGACGGCACGGTCGTCGGGGTCGGAGCCGACCTGTCATGAGGTCCCTCGAGACATTCCGCACTGCGGTCGAGGCCGTGGTCACCCGGCGGTTGCGGTCAACCCTCACCGTGCTCGGGATCATGATCGGCATCGCTGCTGTGGTGCTGACCGTCGGGTTGGGTGAGGGGGCACAGCAACAGGTCAGTTCCGAGATCACCGCCCTCGGGTCCAATCTGTTGACCATCTCGCCGGGAAGCACCACCTCGAGCTCCGGCATCCGCGGCGGATTCGGATCGGCCTCCACCCTGACCTCGGGGGATGCCACGGCCCTGTCATCGAAGACGGTGGCCCCCGATGTCGACGCAGTCGCCCCCACCACCTCGGAGTCGGAGAGTCTGGTGGCGGGCACCACCAACTGGACCACCACGGTGGTGGGTACCGAGCCGTCGTGGTTGACGGTTCGGGGCCGTTCCATGACCGAGGGCAGGTTCATCGCCGGGCACGACGTCAGCACGCGGGCCGATGTCGTGGTGCTGGGATCGACCACCGCACAGGAGCTGTTCGGTCTCCGTGATGCCATCGGCGAGTCGGTCAGCATCAACGGGGTGCCCATGTCGGTCATCGGCGTCCTGAACACGGTGGGCTCCTCGGGCGGGTCATCCTCCTCGACCTCCGCTGACCAGGACGATCAGGCCATCGTCCCCATCTCCACAGCCTCGACCCAGTTGTTCGGGGGCACCAGCCGAAACTCCGTCGGGGAGATCCTGGTCCAGGCCGACTCGTCGGCGCATCTGTCGGCTGCCTACCAGGAGTCCGATGCCGAACTCCTCAGCCTGCACGGGATTACCACAGCGTCGGACGCCGACTTCACCATCACCCCGGAGACGTCGTTGGTGAGCACCGCCACGTCGGTGGACCGGACGCTCACCGTCCTGCTCGGTGGCATCGCTGGCATCTCGCTGCTGGTCGGCGGGATCGGGGTGATGAACATCATGCTGGTCTCGGTGACCGAGCGCGTTCGGGAGATCGGTCTGCGCAAGGCACTCGGAGCCACGCCACGGATCATTCGGCGCCAGTTCCTGGTGGAGGCCTCGGTGCTCGGCCTCGCCGGCGGTCTGCTCGGCGCCGGGCTCGGATTGCTGGTGGCCTGGATCCTTCCCCACTTCATTGCCGATCCCATCACCGTCTCCCCGGTGGCCATGGTGGGGGCCATCGTCGTGGCGGTGGGAATCGGTGTGGCCTTCGGGGTCTATCCGGCCGGCCGGGCCGCCAAGCTCCCACCCATCGATGCACTCCGAAGTGAGTGAACGCCACGCCCAGAACGCTTGACGCCATCAGGCCTACTCATGAGACAGCCCAAAACAAGAAGGAACAGCAAGGAACCGCAATGACCAACGCACCAACGTCACCTCGATGTGTCCCCGGCATCCCCGATAGTCGTCGTCCCTCCCGGAGGGTGCGCCGGACACTGACCCTCTCGGTCGTCGGCACGGCAGCCGCCCTGGCGACCTTGGCCGGCACGACGCCGGCGTTCGCTGCCCCATCGGGTGGCAGCACGTCCACACCCGCCGGGGCTGGGGGCCGGTTCCCCGGAGCCAACGGGACCATTGCCGCCATCAGCGGAACCTCACTCGAGGTCCAGAACCCCCAGACGGGCCAGACCACGGTCACCTACACCCCGAGCACCGCCTTTCAGCAGACGATCAAGGCCAACGCCTCAGCGGTGACCGTGGGTTCATGCATCACGGCCACCGGTAAGCCCACCAAGAAATCCTCCAAGAAGACCTCCTCCAAGTCGGTGGCCCAGACCTTTGGTGAGCCGGTCACCGCCACCACCGTGTCCATCACGCAGGCCACGTCGGGCAGCTGCACCACCGGGTTCGGTGGGTTCGGCGGGGCGGGCGGCACGGGAGGCGCCCGGTTCCCGCGGACAGGCGCGGGAGCCAACGTCCCAGGCGGGGAGGGGCCGGGAGGACAGCGCCCACCCGGCGGCTTCCGTGGGCGTTCGAGCGGGCAGTTCGCAGCCGCCTCGGGGTCGGTCACCGGGGTAACCGGCTCCAAGGTGACGGTCAAAGAGGTCAACCCGAGGACAAAGAAGTCCTCGAGTGTCGTGGTCACGCTCACCTCGACCACGTCGTTCAGCGAACGTGAGTCGGCGGCCGCCACCGATCTGGCCGTGGGCAAATGCGCCAGTTCCTTCGGCAGTGCCGACTCGACCGGTGCGGTGACTGCGACCTCGATCACCATCTCCACCCCGGGAGCCAACGGCTGCACCACCGGATTCGGAGGCTTCGGCGGTGGTGCGGCGCCGGGAGGTCCAGCCGGTGCATGATCCGGCCCCGCCGGAGAACGGGTCGTCGACCGACGAGCCTGACGACCCGAGCCTCACGGGCGCGCTCGGCGTCGTGGCTGACGACCCGTCGGCCACGATCCGTGAGGCGAGTGACTTCGGGCCGGCGCCGACCCGGTCGGGCCCAGCGTGGTTCTCGCCGCTGGGGGCCATCGTCCTCGTGGTCGTCATCGTGGCCGGACTGATCGCCTGGGACCTGACCCGTGGTGCGTCCACCACCTATCGGACCGCGGTTGTGGCGACGGGCACCGTTGAGTCCACCTTGGACTCGGTGGGCACGATCACGCCCGTCAGTCAGGCGGACCTCAATTTCAACGTATCGGGAACGGTCAGTGACGTCGACGTCTCGGTGGGCCAGACCGTGGCCCAGGGACAGACGCTGGCATCGCTGGACCTGGCCACCCTCAATGCCGCGGTCGATTCGGCCCAGGCATCGGTGGCCACGGCGAAGGCCACGCTGGCCAGTGCCGAGGCCAGCGAAACGGCCACGACGACAACGTCGACGAGTACGGCAACGTCGACCCACACCACCACCTCCACCACTCCGACCACATCACCATCCGGTGCGGCGTCGGGCGGGTCGTCGCCGCAGAACACCACGGTGGCGCCCCTCCAGGCCACGCTGGTGGCCGACCAGACCCAGCTCGATTCCGACTCAGCACTGGCCGGAACGAGCCTTCAGCAGGCCACCGCGGCCTGTGCCTCCGGCTCGGCGACCACTTCCACGACGTCCACCACGTCGACGACGTCTCCCACCTCCGGTTCGTCGGACTGCTCGACGGCGCTGGCTCAGGCGTCGTCGGCCCAGGCCAAGGTGGCCGCAGACATCAAACAGGTAGCCCAGGACGAGCACGCACTCACCGTGGCCCTGGAATCGCCCGCCGGCTCGGCGGGCACCTCGGCCTCGGGATCGACGGCCACCCCGACCGGGGGAGCCACCTCCACCGCCACAGCCTCTGGCTCGAGCAACACCGCTGCGGCGTCGGGGTCCGGTGGATCGTCCCCGAGCGAGGGCGGCCAGACGGCCAAGAAAGCCACGCCCCAGCAGGTGGCCGTGGACCAGGCGTCCGTCGACACGGCCGAGGCCAATCTGATTGACGCTCAACAAGCGGTGGCCGGTGCGAACTTGGTGAGCCCCATCGCCGGCACAGTGGCTTCGGTCTCGATCGCCGACGGGGACTCGGTCACGGCTGGTTCGAACTCGTCGACGGCCCAGGTGGTTGTCATCGGGAAAGGGTCCTCCTACGACCTGACCACGAGCATTGCGGTGACGAACATCGGAAAGGTCGCCGTTGGCCAGTCCGCACTGGTGACGCCCGACTCCACCAACAGCGTGCTGGAGGGTCACGTCTCGGCCATCGGGGTACTCGCTGACAGCGGCTCCACCACGACCACGTATCCGGTGACCATCTCACTCGACGCCCCCAACCTGGGGCAGCTGTCCGGGGTGGACGCCGACGTCAACATCATCACCGACCGCGTCGTCGGTGTGACCACGGTCCCCTCTTCGGCAGTGCGCACCGTCGGGACCATCCACCTTGTCACGGAGGTGAAGGACGGCAAGCCGACACCGGTGCGGGTGACGCTCGGAACCGTGGGCGACATCCTCACCCAGGTGAAGTCTGGAGTGAGCAAAGGTGAACAGGTCTCCTTGGCCGACGTCCAAGAGCCCCTCCCTTCCACGTCCTCCACGACCACCCGTTTCGGTGGACTGGGCGGCGCCGGAGGCCTCGGGGGCACAGGAGGCTTCGGTGGAGCCGGCGGATTCGGCGGCGCCGGCGGGTTCGCCGGACGGTTCGGAGGCTGATTCATCGGTGCTCTCGCACCGGTAACGGGCTCGACGGGCCAGACGGACCAAGCGACGTCGGACATGGGCCCGGTGCGGGTTCGACCTCGGAGCAGTGGGCCGATCGCCGCCTCGAGGCGATAGCGTTCCGTTGATGATCGATGACGCGCTGGTGGCTGAGGCCGTTCACGACACCGGTGTGCGCCGCCTCCAGTACGCCTACGCCGACGTGGTCAACCGACGAGCGTGGCCCGAGATGAACCATCTGTTCCTGGCCGATGCCACGGTGACCCTTGACCTACGGGCCGAGGACCCGCTCCGGCTCACGGGTGGAACCGAGGTCGGGGAGTTCATCGAGCAGGCCATCGAGCAGTTCGAGTTCTTCGAGTTCGTCATCTTGAACGCCCACATCGCCTTTCCCGATGGTCCGGATGCCGGCCATGCCGTGAGCCGACTGTTCATGAGTGAGGTGCGACAGGACCGTGCCGGTGGACGTTGGACGACGATCTACGGCCTCTACCACGACCGCTATGCGCTCCGCTCGGGCCGCTGGTGGATCGCCGAGCGGAAGTACCACTCACTGGCCCGACGGGCCCGGGATCTCGACACGTTCCCCTATCCCACCGAGCCCGGGCTGACCGTTCCGGGGATCTCCCCCTAGACCCGTTGGCCAGGCATCATCGCGGGGGGTCGGTGGGCATGGCACCATCATGGGCATGCCGTTGCTGGTGGTGCGACACGCTCATGCAGGGAGGCGGAGCGCCTACCGGGGAGACGACCGGACCCGACCGCTTTCCCCCCGCGGTGTGGTTCGGGCACGCGAGCTCATCCCGCTGCTCGCCGAGTACCGGCCCCAGCGCATCCTCTCGAGTCCGTACGTCCGATGCTTCGCCACCGTGCAGCCCCTGGCCGAGTCCCTGGGCCTGGCCGTGGAATCGGTCGATGAACTGGCTGAAGGACACGGAGCCGAAGCCGTCCGGCTGTTGGTCACCATGGCCGGGGAGTCCGCCGTCCTCTGCACCCATGGCGACGTCGCCACCGAGATGCTCGAGGCCCTGATGCCCGAGGCCAAGGAGTCCGCCCGAAAGGCGTTCCGCCTGCAGAAAGGGGAGGTGTGGGTGGTGCAGTCGTCCGGCTCACGGGCGGTCATCGCCCAGCACCTCCGGCGACTGCCCGCCTCCGGCCAGGGGCCGAGCGAGGGTGCCTGACCGGTACGCTGGCGGGGCCATGCACGCCCCCAACCGGTTCGATCCGGCCTCCATCGGGGACTTTCGGGTACTGGGCCGGACCTTCGACCGGGATACGGGAGTGCTGACGCTGCACTTCGCTCTCGGCGACCAGCTGGAGTTCGTCGAGACCGTCACCTTCGAGTCGCCCTTCGCCTCGGGACCGGATCTCGACGCCGCAGGATTCCGCCGAGCCCTTCTGCACCTCCATGTGGCGGCAGGGACCAGCTACTACAAGGCCGCTGCCCCTCCCGAGGTCATCATCGAACAGGAGTGCCTCACCGAGAACGAGCGCCAATTTCACCATCATCTCTATGACGACGGGCTCCGAGAGTTTGCCGTCACCAACGGCCTGGCGGTGCCGAGGCCCGTGGCCGTCCGCTCAGAGGGTGAGGGGGAGGATGTGATGGCCCCCACCAGCCGGCGTTCGGGCCCGGGTGGACTGCTCGTCCCCATCGGCGGCGGCAAAGACTCGATGGTCCTCATCGAGGCAGTCAAGCAGTTGGGCCCGCGCCTGTTCGCCGTCAACCCCCATCCGCTGGTCGTCGAACTGGCCCGGGCCACGGGACTGGAGCTGATCGTGGTGCGGAGGAGGCTCGACCCCCAGCTGAGTGCCCTGAACGCGTCGGGTGCTCTGAACGGCCACGTTCCGATCACGGCCATCGTCTCGCTCATCGCCGTGGTCGGAAGCTTCCTCTACGGCTACGACGACATCGCCATGGCCGTGGAGCGTTCGGCCAGCGAGGAGACGGTGCTCATCGACGGCATTCCCGTCAACCATCAATACTCGAAGAGCCTGGACTTCGAGCATCTGCTCGCTGGCTTGGTCGCCACCTCGATCGATCCCGGCCTCCGCTATGCCTCGGCGCTGCGGCCCTACTCGGAGCTGGCCATTGCCCGTGCGTTCGCCCGCCTCACCGACTACCACGACACGTTCTGCAGCTGTAACTCGGCCTTCCGGCTCAGTGCGGCGACCGACGACCGCTGGTGTGGCCACTGTCCGAAATGCCGCTTCGTCGCCTTGATGCTCGCCCCGTTCATGGAGCGGGACGATCTGACTGCTGTCCTCGGGCGTGATCTCTTCGCCGATCCCGCTCAGATCGACGGGTTCGCCGCCCTCATGAGTGACGATGACAAGCCCTTTGAATGCGTCGGCGAGCGCCGCGAGTCGGCCGCAGCCATGCGCCTGCTTGGGTCCCAGGCCCGATGGGCGGAAGCCCCGGTGGTGGCCGCCCTCGCCGAACGGGCCCGGGGGCTGATCGACGGCGACGGAGTCGCCGATCTACTCAGGCCCACTGCGGATCTGCCCGGCGTCGACCCCGACGTTGCCTCGGCCGTGCGCCGGCTGATGGCCGAGGGGTCGTGACCCTCGACGAGGTCTGCGACCGGCGCGTGGCCGTCTGGGGCCTCGGGGCCGAGGGGCTGTCCCTCGCCCGGCTGCTCGGCGAACGTCACGTCGAGCCCGTGTTCATCGACGATGATCCGTCCGCTGCCGCCTCCCGTCTCGAAGCGGCCATGGGGAGGTCCTCTCCCGTCGTGGCGCCGGCCGACGCCCCCTGGTCAGCGATCGATGTCGTACTCCGCTCGCCCGGGGTGAGCCGGTACCGTCCCGAGCTGGAGTCGGCCCGGGCGATCGGGGTGACCGTCACGACGGCGATGGCCCTGTGGCTGGAGGACTTCGCCGACGCCCGGGTGGTGGCCATTACCGGCACCAAAGGGAAGAGCACCACCGCGGCGCTCACCGCAACCCTCCTGGCCCAGGACGGATCCGACGTGGCCCTTGTCGGCAACATCGGTGTGCCCGTGGTGGAGCGCTACGGAATGCCCCTGGCCGACGCCTACGTCGTCGAGGTCTCCTCCTACCAGGCCGCGGACGTGGCGGTGAGCCCGGGTCTCGTGGTGCTCACCGGCCTGGCGCCGGACCACCTCGACTGGCACGGGAGCGAGGAGGCCTACTACCGGGACAAGCTCCGACTCGTCGAGGCCGGCCCACCCGGGGCACTGGCCGTGAACGCCGCCAGTGACGAGGCGCTCCGACGGACGGCCGCACATCCGAGGCGGACCCTCTACGGGTCTTCGGGCCGGGTGACCGTGGACGGAGCCGGACTCGTGGCCGTCGACGGGGAGCCGCTGGCGGACGCCTCGGGGCTCCACCTGCTCGGGGCCCACAACCTCACCAATCTCTGCGGCGCCATCACCGCGATGATGCTCCTCGATGGCCGACCTCCCTCGACGGGTGCGGTGGAGGCCGTGGTGGCCGGTTTCGAGGGACTGCCGTCACGCTGCCAGGTGGTGGGGGAGCGGGACGGCCTGACCTTCGTCGACGATGCTCTGGCTTCCAATCCCTTTGCCGCCGCAGCGTCGATCGATGCCTTTCCCGGCCGACCGCTCACGGTCATCCTCGGTGGTGCCGACCGTGGCGTCGACCCCGGCGGACTGCTGGATGTCCTGGCCCGACGGCGCCCGAGCCCGGGTGTCGTGCTCATTCCACCCGACTCGGAGCGTCTGGCGGCGATGCTGTCGGCTCGTACGGCCGGGTCGGGAGGGAAGCTCGCCGTGGCTCAGGCCGCCGATGTGACCTCGGCCGTCCGGGCCGCCGTGGCCATGACGCCCGACGGTGGGGTCGTACTCTTCTCGCCGGCCGCGCCCACCCCCGAGGGCGAAGGGGGCTACCGGGCTCGCAGTAACGCCTTTGTGGCCGCGGCAGGGCTGGCCCGCTGATCCGGTGCCATCGGGTGCCGATCACGGTCCCGTCAGCCGCGCGCCGCAGGCCACGCACGTGTGCGTGGGGCGGGCGGTCAGCGTCCAGGGGCGGTCGGGTCGGTGCCCGGTAGTGTGACGGGGCACCGTCGGGTGGTCGTCACCGATGCCGGGCAGTGACAGGAGCGAGGGACAGGGAGTGTCGGCATGACTCACATCACCATCATCGACGCCGGTGTGCGCACCGTGGAGGCCACGGTCGACGTCGAGCGGGGCACCTTCCTGATCGATCCGGCGGTGCTACCCGACGCGCTGGGGTGGGAGCTCAAGCCACATGGCCTCTGCCAAGCGAGCACCTGCGTCCCGGTCGTCGACCCCGACTCACTGAGGGTCGGGGAGCAGTTGGACCTGACCGCGGTGGCCACGGCTCTGGGGCGTCCCGTTGTGGTGGACGTCGATGCCGGCCTCATGGCGGTGGCCCTCTCCGCCGAGCTGCGCCGCCAGGCCCTGGAGGACCTGCGGGCCCCGGACTTCGAGCTCCCCGATGTGGACGGCTCCCTCCACCAGCTCCAGGAGTGGGCCGGCAAGAAGAAGGCCCTGGTCACCTTCTCCAGTTGGTGTGGCTGTCGTTACGACCTTCCCGGATGGCAGGCGCTCCACGACGAGCTGGCGTCGGAGGGCTTCACTGTGGTTGCCGTGGCCATCGACCAGTCGGCGGACGACGTGCGACCATGGATCGACGGGATCACCATGCCGGTCCTCTACGACCCCCAACACGTGCTGACCGAGTCCTACGCCATCTCGAACGTTCCCACCGTCGTATGGATCGACGAGGAGGACAACATCGCCCGACCCAACGGCCTGGCCCATGGGAGCGACATCTTCGCCGAGTTCACCGGCGTCGAGTCCGGACCCCACCTCGACGAGATCCGCCGATGGGCCCGCAAGGGCGAGATCCCGGTGACCGAGGACGAGGCCCTGCGAGCGGTCGGGGACCTCTCCGAGGACGAGGTGCTGGCCCGGCTCCACTTCCGGGTGGCCGCCGAGGCCCACCGCCAGGGCCTGGACGAGGTCACCAAGCGACACATTGCCCGGGCTTCGGAGTTGGCCCCGGACGATTTCACCATCTGGCGGGCAGGCATGCCGCTCGTCGGCGAGGACCCGTTCGGCGACGCCATGCTGGCCAAGTACGAGGAGTGGAAGCAAAAAGGGATGCCCTATCACGGGCTCCCGGCGGTCACGAGCGCCGACGCCGCCCCCTGATCGGGGCCCCTCGGACCGTTTCGGCCATCCGAGGGATCGCCGTTGCGCACCCTCGGGCGCGCATGGCCTACGTTTGCCTAAATGATCCGCTATGACGTCGGCGACGACAGTGTGGCCCGCCTGGTCCTCGACCGACCCGAAGCCAAGAATGCCCTGACCCCTGAGATGCGCGACGAGATCGTGGCGCGGGTCAGGCAGGTCCGTGCTGACCCCGAGGTACGGGCCCTCCTGATCTCGGGAACGGGCGACGCCTTCTGCGCCGGAATGGACCTCCGTCAGTCCACCGTGGCCGGCTCGGGAGGTGCCGGCTTCAACCCGCGCAACACGAGTGAGGCGTTGCGGAGCGGCGTCCAGGCCTTCATCCGCGAGCTGTGGGAGTTGGACAAGCCGACCGTCGCCGCCGTCAACGGAACGGCCGTCGGTCCCGGCGCCCACCTGGCGTTGGCCTGTGATTTCGTGCTGCTGAGCGAGCAGGCCCGCTTCGTGTGGTCGTTCGCCCGGTGGGGGCTCGTGGTCGATGCCGGGGGCGCGTACCTCCTGCCCCGGCTGGTCGGCCTGCCTCGGGCCAAGGCCATGGTCATGCTTGGTGAAGGCGCCAAAGGCCCCGAGGCCGTCACCTTGGGCCTGGCCTACCGCTGCCTCGCCTCCAACGAGGAACTGGCCACGGAGGCCGACGCCCTGGCCGTGCGGCTGGCCGCCGGCCCGACGCGATCATTGGGGCTGTCCAAGCAGCTGCTCAACGCCACTTTCGAGACGGACCTTGCCGCATCACTCGACCGAGAGGCCCAGGCCCAGGCCATGGCCGCGGTCTCCCCGGAGATGGCGGAGGGAATGGCGGCGTTCGCCGAGAAGCGAGCACCTGAGTTCCGCAACGTAGGCTGAAGTTTCCTTCGCCCCCGCCGGGGTGCCGAGGTTGCGGCACGGGGAGTGGAGCGAGATACTCTCCCTCCGGAAAGCGGATTCTCTGAATGGCCCGGCCGGTTGCGACACGGTATGGCCCGAGGGTGAGGGGCCTGTATGTATCGGACAGCATCGACCTGGCGCACCGATGGTCGGTGGGCGCTCGGATCTCGGCCGGAGACAGGGGCCGGACCGGCTCGAAGCGGCTCTGCCCCTCATGCCGGGGAGGGGTCGATGAAGTTTGACCCCGACCGCTGCGACCGGCGAGGACGTGCAGTCGCCCCGGGATGCGCGTCATCAACGTGGAGACTGATCAGCACAGAAGGGCAGAGACCGTGGACTTCGGACTGACCGACGACCAACAGCTGTTCCATGAGACGACCCGCAAGTTCTTGGAGGACACCAGCCCGCTGGCGGTCGTCCGGCAGGTCGCCGACGACCAGCCCGATGGCTTCGACCGGGAGTGGTGGCGTCGTGGCGCCGAGCTGGGCTGGCTCTCGATGCTGGTGGCCGAGGAACTCGGTGGGGGATCGGTCTCGGGCCATGGCCTCGCCGACCTGGCTCTGGTGGCCGAGGAGTTCGGCCGCATGGTGGCGCCAGGTCCGCTGATTCCGAGCAATGTGGTGGCCGGCGCCCTCTCCCGCAGCGGGAGTGCGGCGCACCACAAGCTCATGGAAGGTCTGGTCAGTGGGGAGACGATCGCCACGTGGTGCCCGCCGGATGCCACCTTGGCGAACGGTGTGACAGCGGCGGTGGCGGGCGACGGCTTCGTCCTCCACGGGACGTCAGGCCCGGTGGAGGCGGCCGGTCAGGCCGACCTCTTGCTCGTCACGGCCCGGACCGACGGGGGACTGTCTCAGTTCGTGGTGCCCGCCGGCTCACCGGGGCTCGCCGTGGAAGCGGCGGTGAGCATCGACCTCGTGCGACGCTTCGCCACCCTCGGATTCGACGGTGTGGAGGTAGGTCCGGACAGCCTGGTCGGGACGGCTGGAGATGCCGCCACCGACGTGGAGCGTCAACTTCAGGACGCCGTGGTGCTGCAGTGTGCCGAGATGGCCGGAGCCGTGGACCGCGTCTTCGAGTTCACCGTGGAGTACGCGGAGGACCGCTACTCGTTCGGGAGGCCGTTGGTCTCCTATCAGGCGCTCAAGCATCGTTTCGCCGACATGAAGATGTGGATCGAGGCCTCGCACGCCACGGCCACGGCCGCAGCCCGGGCGGTGGATTCGGGATCCCCCCACGCCGACGAGCTGGTGAGTGTGGCGAAGTCCTACATCGGGGACCACGGGCCATTCATCCTCCACGAGTGTGTTCAGCTCCACGGGGGCATCGGGGTGACCTGGGACCACGACCTGCATCTCTACTTGCGCCGGGTCGTCCAAGACCGCTCCATCTTCGGGACCCCTCGTGACCACCGGGAGCGCATTGCGGCGGGGATGGCGATCGGACATGAGTGAAGGGAACGTGACGAGCGTGACGGACGCAGCGGTCGAGCCCAAGGAGTTGGAGGCCTATCGCCTGAAGGCACGGAGCTGGTTGGCCGAACACCTGCCCCGGCTGCCCGAAGGCATGAACAACTGGCAGATGGCTCAAGAGGACGAGATGGCCGTGCAGGCCCGCGCCCTCCAGCGGACGTTGTTCGACGGTGGTTACGCGGGGATCTGCTATCCGGTCGAGTACGGAGGCCAGGGCCTGACCCGGGCCCATCAGCGGGCGTTCACCCAAGAGTCGATGGGCTACCACATGCCCACCACCTTCAACGTTCCGACACTGACGATCCTTGCCCCCACCATCCTCGACTTCGGGACCGAGGAGCAGAAGCGTCGACACATCCCGGCCATCTTGTCGGGGGAGGAGCTCTGGGTGCAGTTCCTCTCCGAGCCGAGCGGCGGCTCGGACCTGGCTGGCTTGGTGACCACGGCCACCCGGGACGGCGATGTGTTCGCCCTGAACGGTTCGAAGATCTGGAGCTCAGGCGCGTTCCGCTCGGACTACTCGCTGTGCCTGGCCCGCACGGACAGCACCGTGCCCAAGCACCAGGGCCTCACGATGTTCATCCTCAAGATCCACCAGCCCGGGATCGAGGTCCAACGGATCAAGATGATCAACGGCACGGCTGAGTTCTGCCAGGAGTACTTCGACGATGTCCTCGTTCCGGTAGCCGACGTTCTCGGTGGGATCAACGACGGATGGACGGTGGCGTCCCGACTGCTGTACCACGAGCGCGACGCGGTGGGTGGGGGTTCCCCGTACTCCAGCGGACTGGGCATGGGCAACGCCTCCAAGGGCGGTCAGCGTTCCGATCTCGAGGACCTCGCCCGGGCCACCGGCCAGGGGGACGACCCCGTCGTACGACAACTGCTGGCCGAAGCTCGGGTCAACGACCGGGTCCAGAGCCAGCTCATCGAGCGGGTGGCCCAGGGCATCCGGACCGGGGCCCTGCCCGGACCGGCCGGGGCGTTGACCCGCCTCTATGCCGCCACGAACGGTGAGCGGCGGACCGACATCGGCCTCGAGATCGCCGGACAGTCGGCCGGGGCCTGGGTGGAGGGCGACCCGGCAGGGCCGTGGGGCGAAGGGTACCTGTCCCGGCAGAGCTACAGCCTGGGTGGGGGGAGCAACGAGATGCAGCGCAACATCATCAGCGAGCGGGTGCTCGGCATGCCCCGGGAGTTCGCCGCCGACCGCGATCAGCCCTTCGATCAGGTACGACACAACCGTTCGCCCAAGCGGTCCTAGCTGAGCAGCCGCAACCGGCTGCTCAGCGCCAGGCCAGCCGGCAGCCTCAGGCGGCCTGATCCAGCTTCATCAACCGGTTGAGATTGCCGCCCATGATCTTGGCCACGTCCTCGTGGGGGAGTGAGGCCAGTTCGTCCACGAAGCTGAGCGGCTCGGCCAGGCCCTCGGGGTGGGGGTAGTCCGAGCCGAACAGGACCCGGTCGGCACCGAGCAGCTCCACCAACCCGATGGGATCCTCCTCGTGGAACGGGTGGACATAGATGTTCCGCTTGAACACCTCGACCGGATCCTCGTCGAACGCCTTGGGGGCCACCGAGTAGGCATGCTCCAGGTCGCGCAGGAGCGGGCGTACCCAGCCGCTGCCGTTCTCGACGGGGGCGAAGCGCAAGGTGGGGAAGCGGCTGCACAGGCCATGGCCGATGAGTGAGGCCACCGTGTCGGTGATGGGCCGACTCATGTGGGAGACGATGGCTTGGAACCCGGATCCCCCCTTGAACGGGGTCATCTCGTCGGTGATCCCCTCCCACTCGTTCATGTACCGCTGGTAGCCGGAGTCAGAAGCGTGCATGCCGACAGGGATGTCGGCCTCGGCCACCAGCTTCCAGAAGGGGTCGAACTCGGCCAGAGCTGGTGACCGCGGTCCCATATATCCCGACACCGGAGCCGGCCGGATGAGCACGATCTTTGCGCCACGCTCGAGTACCCACTCCAACTCCTCGATGGCCCGATCCACGATGCCGAGGTGGATGACCGGGGTGGGGAAGATGCGGTTCTCGACGTTGAAGGTCCAGTGCTCGGCCATCCACTCGTTGAGGGCGTGCACCACGGCGTGGGTGGCCAGCGGATCACCCCGGAGCCGCTCCTCGAGCAGGCTGGCCAACGTGGGCCACATGAGGGCGCGGTCGAGGCCCAGTTCGTCCATGAGCTCGAGCCGGGGGCCCGGCTCCATGAAGGCGGGGAGCGACCGGATCGGCTTGCCCATGATCTCCCGGCGGCTCTTGCCCTCCGGGTTGCCGCTGCGGAAATACTCCTCTTGGGCTCCGGGAGCGGCCACGACCGAGAAGGTGGGGTTGGGGATGTACTCGCTGATCTGGCCCTTGAGGGCGATCTTGGTGCGCCCGTTGACCTCGACGTACTGGACCAGCCCGGCGTACTCGGACGGCAGGTACTTCGTGAAAGCGTCCGTGGTCTCGTACATGTGGTTGTCCGCGTCGAAGACCGGGAAGTCGATCACTCGTGCCATGGTCATGCTCCTTCTGCTTCGGTTTGTCGCTGCTTCAGTGCTCGGGCCGTCCGTCCGGACTGCGTCCCCCGGGGCAGTCGGCGCCGGCATCGTCTCCGGTGGAACTGCCCTTCTCACACCAAGCTAACAGTCCCCAATGTCAGGTGAAAATGACCTTTGCGCTACCATCCCAGCGTTCCGCTGGAGCTGCACCAGGTGTTGGGGGTCGAGGGTTGGGCGAAAAGGGTGTGAGCACGGCATCTGCCACCGACGACGCCGTCCCGTACGGGACTCGACTGGGTCAGCTGGCCGACGAGCTCGGTGACGCCACGGCGGTGACCTTTGTCGACGTCGATGGGGGCGAGCAGTCCGTCACCTGGCGCGAGCTCGAGGCCCGGTCCAATCAGCTGGCCCATGTCCTGTCCGAGCGGGGACTCGCGGTCGGGGACCGTCTGGCCGTCGGGCTCCCGAACTCGATCGAACACCTCTATGCCGGGTTCGCCGGGTGGAAGGTCGGTGCCACGGTGGTGCCGGTGCGGTGGGATCTGCCCGAATGGGAGCGGACCCGTCTCGTGGAGGTACTGGACCCGACCGTTGCCATCGGCACCGATCAGATCGATGTGGTGCGTGACAGCGTCCAGGCGCCGAGCACCCCGCTGCCCGAGGTGATCGCCCCGCGCGGATCGGGTGTGTGCAGCTCAGGGTCGACCGGTACCCCGAAGGTCATCCTCGGGAAGCTGCCCGCCGTCTTCTTGCACTCGACCAACGTGACCTCCATGGTGGTGGCGGACTTCGGTCCCATGGAGCGCCCCCAGCTGGTGCTGTGCCCGGCGCCGCTCTACCACACCAACGGATTCACGGCCTTTCGCACCCTGCTCGGTGGTGACCCCATCGTGCTGCTGGAGCGGTTCAAAGCCCCGTTGGTGCTCGACCTCATCGAGCGTCACCGAATCACCGGTTTCATCGCGGCCACGCCCATGTTGCAGCGCTTGGCCCAGGTGCCCGGCATCGCCGAGCGGGACCTCTCCAGCCTGACGTGGGTGCAGCAAGGGGCCTCGCCGCTGCCGGTCTGGCTCGGTCACCGGTGGATCGAACTGGTCGGCGCCGAGCACTTCTACATGTCGTACGGTGCCTCGGAGAGCTTCGGCATCGTGGTGTGCCGTGGCGACCAGTGGTTGGAGCACCCCGGCACGTTGGGCCGGGGCATGACCGGCACGGAGATCGCCATCCGCTCGGAGTCGGGCGAGCCGCTCGCCTCGGGCGAGATCGGGAACATCTACCTGCGGACCGCGACCGGACCCTTGGCCACCTATGTGGGGAGCGACGTGAAGCCGATGGACACCTCGGCCGACGGCTTCACGTCGGTGGGGGACCTCGGCTGGCTGGACGATGACGGCTTCCTCTACATGGCCGACCGACGGGTGGACATGATCGTCACCGGTGCGGTGAACGTGTTCCCGGCCGAGGTGGAGGCGGCCCTGAGCGAGCACCCCGGGATCGCCGACGTGGTCGTCGTAGGCCTCCGTGACCCCGAGTGGGGCCGGCGGGTCCATGCCATCGTGCAGGCATCGGATCCGACCCTCGACGCCGAGGGGGTCACGGCCTTTGCCCGCGACCGCCTGGCCTCGTACAAAGTGCCGAAGTCGGTCGAGTTCGTCGAGTCCATCCCCCGAAGCGAGGCCATGAAGTTCAACCGGGCCGCCCTGGTCGAAGAGCGTGAGGGACCCGAGCCCGACCCGACGGCCGGGGTGGCCGGAGGCACACGATGAGGCCCGTCCCCCCACACCCACCTCCCGGCCCACCGGGGTCCGAGGTATAGCGTGGCGGGGCCGACCGGAGCCTTCGGGTCCGGCCACCGGGGCCTACGTCGACGGCGTAGGGGCACCGGAGTCCAGTTCGACCAGTTGTGTAGCAACCAGGAGGAGTAGAGATCCATGTCCGAGACCCCCCAGCAAGGGAAGTACATCTCCTACGAGGAGCTGGACGGCGGCACCATCGTGCGCATCCTCCTCAACCGCCCATCGACGCGCAACGCCCAGAACCGTGGCCTGTTGGTCGAGCTGGACGAGGCCTTTCTGCGCGCCGAGGAGGACGACAACGTACGGGTGGTCATTCTCGGTGGGGTGGGCCCCCTGTTCTCATCGGGCCACGACATGGGTTCGAAGGAGGCTGCCGCCGAGCGCATGCCCGGGCCCGACCAGCACCGGTCGGCCACCATCAACGGGGCCACCCGGGTGGGGGCCGAGCAGCGCATGCTCCAAGAGTGGCACTACTACTTCACCAACACTCTCCGGTGGCGCAACCTGCGCAAGATCACCGTGGCCCAGGTGCAGGGCACGGTGTACGCCGCCGGGCTCATGCTCATGTGGGCCTGTGACCTCATCGTTGCGGCTGACAACGTGTACTTCGCCGACGTGGTCGGCACCAGGCTCGGGATGTGTGGCGTCGAGTACTTCGGCCACCCCTGGGAGTTCGGGCCCCGTCGCACCAAAGAGCTGATGCTCACCGGAGACGCCATCGACGTCCACGAGGCCCATCGCCTGGGCATGGTGTCCAAGGTCTTCCCGGTCGACGATCTGGAGGAGCGCACGCTCGCCTACGCCCGCCGCATCGCTGAGCTCCCCACCATGACCGCGCTCCTGATCAAGGAGTCGGTGAATCAGACGGTGGACAACATGGGCTTCTACAACTCCCTCCAGGCCTGTTTCACCCTGCACCAGTTGAACCACTCCCACTGGGCCGAGATCCACGAGTCGAAGTATCCCGTGGCCGAGGAGCAAGACGGCATCCCGAGCTGGAAGACGGCACCGCCCGTCCGGCTGTCCGAGAAGGACGCGGTGGAGGGATCCGTGCCGGCGCGCTGAATCGGCGCAGTTCCGGATCAGTCCACGTGAGGCTCCGAACCACCTACCGCCAACCCGGCGCGGACCGCTACCGTAAGCCCGGAGGGGCCTGGGATGTGCCGACGCTCGACTCCTTGCTGTCCTCTCCCCGGGACGCCACCAGCCTCGCCGTGGTGGACGGGGACGTGACCATCGATGCCGGGAGTCTCGACAAGCTGGTTTCTTCGGTGGCCGGTGGGCTTCGTCGGCTGGGGGTGAAGCGGGGCGACGTAGTGGCCTGGCAGCTGCCGAACTGGTGGGAGGCCCTGGTCTTGTTCCGGGCGTGCTGGCGGGCTGGGGCAGTGGCCGCTCCCATCCACCACCAAGTGGGAACGACCGAGGTGGCGCGGGTCCTGGAGGACCTGGACCCGGCCGTGACGCTGAGCACGCCGGGTCAGCCGCTGGCCGGCCTGGTCGACGCCCTCGGGGTTCGCAGCGGTGACACGCGCTTTGACGACTTGCTCGCCGGGCCTCCCCTTGCTGCGGGAGCGGCCAAGGGAACCGACATGGCCGTGATCCTGTTCACCTCCGGTTCGACAGGACATCCAAAGGCCGTGCTCCACACGCACCGGGGCCTGGCGTACAAGGCCCGGACGATGACCCGGGCCCACGGACTTACCTCGGCGGACGTGGCGCTCATGCCCTCCCCCCTGGCCCATGTGTCCGGACTGCTCAATTCGATCCTGGTGCCGGGGACCGCGGCCATGACCGTGGTCCTCATGGAACGGTGGGATGCCGAGCGGGGCGTGCAGCTGGCCGGGCGCCACCACGCGTCGTTCATGATCGGTCCACCGACCCTGTTCGTCGGCATGATGGACGTGCCCGGCTACGAGCGCCAGACCCAGAGCCTGCGTCTGCTGTCGTGTGGCTCCATGGGGGTGACCCCGGAGTTCATTGACACGGCCCGCCAGGCGTTCGGGGCGGTGGTCAAGCGCACCTACGGGTCCACCGAGGCCCCGACCATCACCACCAGCGCCTTCGACGACCCTCCCGAACAGGCCCGTGACACCGACGGCCGTCCCGTAGGGGACGGTGAGGTCCGGGTGGTGGACCCGGCATCGGACCGGGCGGTCCCGACCGGAACGCGCGGCGAAGTGCTGGTTCGTGGCCCCGAACTCTTCGTCGGCTACGGCGAGGAGAGCCAGACCCGAGCGGCGGTCCGGCGCGGCTGGTTCGCCACCGGTGACCTCGGCTTCCTCGATGCGAACGGGTGTCTGTCGATCACCGGTCGCCTGAAGGAGTTGATCATCCGGGGCGGAGAGAACATTGCGTCAGCCGAGGTGGAGCGGGTCCTTGAACGACATCCCGAGGTGCGCCAGGCCGTGGTGGTCGGGTGTCCCGACCGTCGGCTCGGTGAGCGGGTGGCCGCCTTTGTGGTGGGGAGTCCCACTGTCGATGTGGACGAGTGCCGGCGGTGGTTTGCCGACCAGGGCATGGCCCGGTTCAAGACCCCCGAGGTGGTCGTGCACGTCGAGGAGATCCCGGTACTCGGGGTAGGGAAGCCAGACCGCCAAGCCCTCCGGTCACGGGCGGCGAGCCTCACCGTGGCGGAGCGCTGATCCGGTTCCGCGGGTCACAGGACCGACACTCCTCAGCGCTGTGGCGAGGCGTTGACCAGTCGTAGAGCACGAGTCGTAGAGAGAAGAGCGAGGACAAGATGGAAGCCGGAATCGTGTCGTGGGGCGTGTACCTGCCGTACTGGAGGCTCGAGCGCCAGGCCATCGGCCGCGCCTTTGGCACGGCGACCGGGAAGGGGCAGCGGGCCGTGGCCTCCTACGACGAGGACACCACCTCGATGGCCGTGGAAGCGGGGCGGCGGGCCCTCGCCGTGCCCGGAGGGCCTGAGCCCGAAGACCTGTTCTTCTCGACGCCGGCGCCTGCCTACCTGGACAAGACCAACGCCACCACGGTCCACGCCGGACTGGGCCTGTCCCCGAGGGCGGGGGCCTACGACCTGTGCGGCTCGGTCCGCTCCAGCTGGGCCACCATGCAGTTGGCCGCCCTGGCCGGGGCCCGGGCGCCAGCCCTGGCTGTCGTCTCGGACCTCCGGACCGGACTGCCCGGTGGTCCCGACGAGACCCAGGGTGGGGACGGCGCCGTGGCGTTCGTCTTCGCCCCCGAGGGCGGGGTGACCGAGCAGTTGGGCCACGCCTCGAGTACCGACGAGTTCCTCGACCGATGGCGGGTGCCGGGGGAAAGCACCTCACGCCAGTGGGAGGACCGCTTCGGCGAAGAGGCCTACCTTCCGCTGGCGCGCTCGGTCTTCGCCCGGGCGTTGGAAGACGCGGACATCGCTGTCGCCGACGTTGATCACCTCATCGTCACGGGTCTGCACGCCCGTGCCGTGGCCGGGCTCAAGAAGGCCCTCGGGGTCCCCGGCGACCGGGTGGCCCCCGATCACGCCGGTCTCATCGGCAACCTTGGGGCGGCCCAGTCGGCTCTGCAGTTGGCCGATGTGCTCGAGCGGGCCTCGGTGGGCCAGGTCGTGGTGGTGGTGGAGGTAGCCGACGGAGCCGACGCCGTCGTACTGCGCACCACAACGGCCCTGACCGCCGTCCAGGAGACACGCAGAGAGGCCGGGTTGCGGCCCGTCGCCGAACTGGTCACCGAAGGCCGGGCGGATCTGGCCTATGCCGTCTTCCTCTCGTGGCGGGGTCAGCTCCACCGGGAGCCGCCACGGCGTCCCGACCCCGAACGGCCCGACGCCCCGGCCAGCCTGCGGGGTGAGGGATGGAAGTTCGGGTTCAACGCCAGCCGGTGCACCGTGTGTGGGTTCCGCCACCTTCCGCCCACTCGGATCTGCCTCTCGTGCCAGGCCGTCGACCAGATGGAGCCCGAGCGGATGGCGGACCTCCAAGGCACCGTCGCCACCTGGACCATCGACCACCTGGCCTTTAGCCTCTCCCCGCCCCTGGTAGGGGCCGTGATCGATTTCGACGGTGGTGGTCGCTACCGCGGAGAGATGACCGATGTGGACCCCGGGTCCGTGGCGGTGGGTACCCGGGTGGCCATGACCTTTCGTCGCCTCTACAGCACCGACGGCATCCACAATTACTTCTGGAAGGCTCGGCCGATCACCGACGGTACGCTGGAGGAACCGGAGCCCGTCCACGCGGGTGCACACCGAGCAGAAGGAGCGGCAACGTCATGACCAGTTCGGGAATCCGCGACCGGGTGGCCATCGTCGGGATGGGGTGCACCCGTTTCGGCGAGCTCTGGGATCAGGGCACCAACGACCTCCTGACCGACGCGGCCATCGAGTGCACCACGTCGGCCGGGGTGGCCATCGACACCATCGACGCCTTCTGGCTGGGCACCCTCGGTGCCGGCAACTCGGGCATCACGCTGTCCAAGCCTCTGAAGATCGGCTACAAGCCGGTCACCCGGGTGGAGAACTTCTGCGCCACCGGTTCGGAGGCGTTTCGCAACGCCTGCTACGCCGTGGCCTCGGGTGCGTACGAGCTGGTGATGGCCATCGGCGTGGAGAAGCTGAAGGACTCGGGCTTCTCGGGCCTGACCGGCATCCACAAGGTGGGTGACGGGACCAACGCCGCCCTCAGTTCACCGGCGGCCTTCTCCTTTCTGGTCCCGGCTTACTGCCACAAGTACGGGGTGGATCCTGAAGAGATGGGCTCGGTGCTCAACCGCATCGCGTGGAAGAACCATCAGAACGGGGCAGTCAACCCCCGGGCCCAGTACCAAAAAGAGGTCTCGCTCGAAAAGATCGCCGCATCGCCTCGGGTGGCGGGCCAACTTGGGGTGTTCGACTGCAGCGGGGTCAGTGACGGGGCCGCCGCAGCCCTCATCTGCCGGGCCGAGGACGCCCACAAGTACACCGACTCTCCGCTCTACGTGAAGGGTCTCAGTTTGGTGGCGGGACCAGCGGCCGGTGCCATCGATCCGGACTACGACTACACCTCCTTCGAGGAGGTGGTCCGCTCGGCCGCCGACGCCTATCAGCAGGCCGGTGTGACCGACCCACGGTCTCAGCTGGCCATGGCCGAGGTGCACGACTGCTTCACGCCCACCGAGCTCGTCCTCATGGAGGACCTGGGCTTCGCCGAGCGGGGCACGGCGTGGAAAGAGGTGATGGCCGGGACCTACGACCGGGACGGCGAACTTCCGGTCAATCCCGACGGAGGACTGAAGAGCTTCGGCCATCCGATCGGAGCCACCGGACTCCGCATGCTCTTCGAGTGCTGGCTCCAACTGCGCCGTGAGGCACCCCCTGAGCGCCAGATCGCCACCGTGACCGAGGGCGGTCGCACCCTCGGACTCACCCACAACCTCGGTGGCGCCCCCGGCGAGTGCGTGAGCTTCGTGGGTGTGGTCGGCACCGAGCCCTCGGACTGAGGTGGCCTCTGCACCGG
The DNA here is from genome assembly GCA_963817985.1 of uncultured Acidimicrobiaceae bacterium. Classification (GTDB taxonomy): domain Bacteria; phylum Actinomycetota; class Acidimicrobiia; order Acidimicrobiales; family RAAP-2; genus Bog-756. The sequence continues at coordinate 113,902 of CAWFQI010000023.1, forward strand.
GCACGACCCGGCTACCGAGACCGAAGACCAGGCGGCCCTCCGTCAGTTGGCCCGGGATGTGGCGGCCCGAGAGGTCGCCCCGCGAGCCGCCGAGCACGACGAGTCCGGTGAGGTGCCGACCGAGGCCATCGCGGCCATGGCCGCGGCCGACCTCTTCCGGGTGACCATCGGTGAGCAGTGGGGCGGTCTGGGGATGGGGGACGTGGAGGCGGCCATCGTCCTCGAGGAGATCGCCCGCCACGATGTCTCGACCGCCATCTGCTGCCAGCTGGCCTTCAACGGGCCCCCTCGGGGTATCGAACACCTGGGGTCCGATGCCTTGAAGGACCGTTGGCTGCCCGCCGTGGCCGACGGGGAGGCCATCATCAGTATCGGGATCACCGAGCCTGATGCCGGCTCTGCCGTGCAAGGAATGCGAACCGCCCTCAAGCCGGATGGACCCTCGGGATGGCGGCTCGACGGCTACAAGAACTATTCCACGCTCGGGCACGCGGCCTCGGCGGTGCTGGTGTGGTGCCGCTGGCCCGGTGGTGAGGGGGCGAGGGGGATCGGTGCGGTCGTCCTTCCCATGGACCGCGAGGGTGTGTCGCTCGTGGGCCGACACCGCGGAATGGGCATCCACGCCGCCACCGAGTCCGAGATCGCCTTCGACGGGGTGGCCGTCACCGAGGAGGATGTCCTGGTGGCTGGGGACCCGTCCTCGGGTGAGCCTTTCAAGCTGCTCCTCTCGCACCTCAACCACGAACGGTGTGGCAACGCCGCCATGTGCGTGGGTGCTGCCCGGGCGCGTTGGAGCGGGCTGCGGGATACATGCGGGATCGGGTCATCGGTGGACGCCCAATCGCCGATCTGCAGGGGCTGCAGTGGAAGCTGGCCGATATGGCCGTGGCGCTGGAGGGGGCCCGACTGCTACTCGGGCGGGCCGTCCGCCTGGCCGGACCTGGGGGCACGCCGCCGGCTCTCGAGACGGCCATGGCCAAGACCGCTGCAAACCTGGCCGCCAAGTACGTCTGTGACGAGGCGATTCAGATCCACGGGGGCTACGGCTACAGCCGTGAGTACCCCCTCGAGCGGGCGTACCGGGACATCCGGGGACTGTGCATCGGGGCAGGGACGATCGAGGCTCAGCGGAACTACATCGGCGCCAGTGTGGCCGCCGGACGGACCACGACGTCACCGGGTTGGATCCCGGGCTCGGACCTCTGATCCTTCGGGCCGGTCGGGGCCGGACCGGTGGGCCTCGGGTAGGGGCCTGCTCGGCGGTCCAGTGGCATTTTCGGCTGGCGGGAATGACATTGTCGCAATCGGACCCCTGGTGTACCGTGAGGCGCCCCGTTGGCCGGGCCGTCAACGGTCGGGGTCAGGCGCACCGAGCGGTAGGCCGGAGCTCAGCACGCCGGAGCCCGATGGGGTTGGGATTCGGAGCAACGGCAGCCAGCGAGATGTCAGCAGTTGTCGCGAGGACAAGGTCCAGGTCGTTCGGCTCGGATACCGGCACGGAGACGACAGAAGGGGGACAGTGTGAGTCCAGGTTCATACGAAGGCCGTCGGGTCGATCGTCTGCGGTGGAGGCGGAGCCGGAATGGGGGCCGCCGTCGTCCGGCAGCTGGACCCCCTCGGTGCCGAGATCCACGTCATCGATCTGAAAGAGCCGCCCGTCCCGGTGGCTGGCTTCTATTCGGTGGACCTGAAGGATCCCGACGCCACGGCGTCGGCCGTCGAGGCCATCGGGGGGAAGATCGACGGACTGTTCAACTGCGCCGGGCTTCCCGGTGGACGGTTCTCGGACCTCGACACCATGCTGGTCAACTTCGTCGGCCAGCGCCATCTGGCCGACCTGGTGGTCGAGCACATGGAGCCGGGCTCGGCCATAGCCAGCATCTCGTCGGGAGCAGGGGCGGGGTGGCAGGGGAATGTCGAGAAATGGATGCCCCTCGTCACGACGGAGGGCTTCGCTGCGGGTAAGCAGTGGCTCGAGGAGCACCCGACCGAGATCGCCAGCGGTTACGCACCGTCCAAGGAAGTGATTATCGTCTGGACGGTCTGGCGATCGCTGGCCTTGGCCGAGAAGGGCATCCGGATCAACTGCACCCTGCCCGGACCGACCGACACCCCGATGATGCCGGACTTCGAAGAGCAGATGGGGAAGGCATTCATGGACAACTATCCGATTCCGCTGGGCCACCGCCAGACGCCTGATGAACAGGCCGCACCACTGGTGTTCCTCAACTCCCCGGCCGCCTCGGCCATCACCGGGGAGAGCATCCTCACCGACGGCGGCACGATGGCCGCCCTATCGGTCGGCACCCTCGACGTGTCGGCCTTCGGCTTTTGAGTGCCCCCGAGGACGGCGCCCGGACCGGGGGGGCGTTCGAACTCACCGCCACCGAACCGAATCGATTTGTGGCCGGCAATATCGGCGATCCGTCGGTGCGCGACGTGGTCTACGGGGGTCAGCTGCTGGCCCAGATGATTCTGGCCTCGGACCGGGTGGCCTCGGACAAGGACGTGGCCTCCATCCATGCCATCTTCGCCCGCAGCGCCCGGGTGTCGAACCCCATCGAGATCGACGTTGACGTCGTCCACGACGGGAGGACCATGGGCAGCCACTCGGTCACGGCCCACCAGGGTGACCGGATATGCGCGCAGGGTCTGATCCTGCGCCGGCTCGACGCCCCCGACCTGATCCGCCATCAACCGACCATGCCCGATGTGGCCGGCCCCGACGACTCTCCCGACACCGGCCAGGGTGGGCTCCTCGCGCCGGGAAGCGACCTGCGGGTGGTCGGAGGTCTGAACACCTGGGACCCCGACGCTCCGGTGGGGCCGGCCGAGCTGTACGCGTGGGTCCGGCTGCCGACCCCTCCCGACGGCTCCGATGATCCGGCCTTGGCCCAGGCCCTCCTGGCGTACGGTACCGACGGTTTCCTGATCGGGACGGCCATGTTGCCGCACGCCGGGGTCGGCCAGAACATGGCCCATCGCAACATCGGGACCGGGGTCGTCTCCCACACACTGACCTTCCATGAGACGGTGCCGGCGGGGGAGTGGTTGCTCATGGCCCACGAGAGTCCCTACGCCGGTCGTGGAGCGAGCTACGGGACGGCCCATGTCTTCACCCAGGACGGCCGCCTGGTGGCGTCGTTCGTCCAGGAGAACATGATCCGGGACGCGGGTCCGACCGATCACTGACCCGCAGTAGCCACGTCCGCCGGTCAGCGCAACCGCCACTCGATGCGCTTGCCGGTGGTGAAGCGCTCCTGACCCTCCTCGAGGAGGGTCCGGTCGGTGCCCACATGGGTGAACAAGAACGCGTGGTCGAGCGCTTGGCGCCGAGAGACCTCGAGTCCCATCCACATGGCCCGCAACGTCCCCTGTTCGGCCAAGGCAGGCTGGTCGGCGATGGCTCGGGCCGCCCATTCGGTTCGTTCGTGGAGCTCGTCTTTCGGAACCACCTCGGTGACGAAGCCGATCTGGTGGGCCCGATTGGCCGACATCCGCTCGTGGGCCCCGAGCAGGGCCAGGCGCATGACCTCTTGGAACGGCATCTTGTGGAGCAGGAAGATGGGCTCGAACGCGGCGGGCATGCCGTAGGTCACATGGGGGTCGAAGAACGTGGCGTGCTCGGCGGCGATGATGAAGTCCACCTCACCGAGCATGTAGAAGGCCCCACCACAGGCCATGCCGTTGACGGCGGCAATGACCGGCTTCCAGAGGTCATTGGACTTGGGACACACGCTCTTGCCCGGGTCGTCGAAGTCCCACGGGGTGTTGTACCCGGGGAGTTTTCCCGGCGGGAGGTCGTCAAAGGAGCCAACGCCCTCACGGTCGAGCCCGGTACAGAAGGCTTTCTCGCCGCTCCCGGTCAGGACGATGCACCGCACGTCGTCGTTGGTGCGGAGCATCAGCCACAGCTCCCGTAGCTCTCGCTGCATGGTGGTATCGAAGGCGTTAAGGGCCTCGGGGCGGTTGAGGGTGACCCATGCCACGCCATCTGATTCGTCGTACAGGAGGGACTCGAAGTCGGGCATGGCGGCCATGGTATCGGCCCTCGTCGCACCGGACGGCTGGGCTCCGAGATCGCACTGTTCGAGCTGGGCGCCGGCTCAGGTGGTGAGGGCCTCGACGAACTGGGGCCGGCAGGCCATCCACCAACGCCGGCGCCGGTCGTAGCGCTCCATCCCCCCCATCTCGTCGAGCATGCGGATGAAGTTCTCGTCGCCGGCCAGGGCACGCCGATGGACGAACTCCCCGCCGCGGTCCATGGCGCGGTCGAGGCAGCCGAGCAACTCGTTGCGCCCGCTCTCCCCGAGCCCGTAGGAGTCTGCGACCAGGCCGAGGCGGCCAGGCCCATCGGGATCGAGCCAACCGAGCCTGGCCGCGCTCGACCTCGTCGTCAACCGGTACGCACATCCTGGCCATGGCAGCCAGATCGTGGACGGGGCGACCCGGCGCCGCGAAGTCGAAATCGAGTAAGCCGACGGCCACCCCGTCCTGGAAGACCACGTTCTCGAGACAGACATCGTTGTGGCACACGATGCTTCCGCCCCGGGGATCAGCCAACTCCCCGCTCCAGGGCGACGGCACCGGATCAACGAGACGGGAGGCCCGGTGGAAGGAGGCGACCAGGGTGGTGATCGATGCGAGGGCGACATCGGACTGGGCCCAGTCGGGGTAGGGCGGCAGGGGTACGTCGCCCTCGATGAACCTGAGCCGCTCACGCCCGTCCGCTTCGACGCCATCGGGTACCGACGCCCCGGTGAACCCGGTGGCTCGGAGAGCGGTCAGATAGGTGAGGACTGAGGTGGAATGGGCATTGGCGGGCCGGAGCACCACGTCACCCCTTCGGGTCACTCGACCGGCGTTGGCCACACCCCCCTGCAGTTTGTGCTCCACCGACGCCTCCTACCCGCGCCCCGCCCGGCGATGCTCCGGTCTCAGGTCGCCTCCGACAGCATGGCGGTGATCTGGCCCAGGTCGAAGTAGTCGCGCCAGGCGCTGATCTTGCCGTCCCTCACCTCGAAGGTTCCCATCACGGGGAGCGGGGCGATGATCTCGCCCACGGTAAAGGTGTCGATGCGCTCGGTCAGCACCACGTTGCCCCGAACGGCCAGATGGAGGGTCTCGATGGTCATGGACTCGCACATGCCGAAGAACCCCTCGATGAAAGCCATCGTGGCATCGATGCCCACAGCGGGCTCCAGCGGGATGTTGTGGTAGACGACATCATCGGTGAAGTAGGGCCGTAGCGCCTCGGTGTCCCGACCGTCGAAGACCTCGCAGAATGCCCGCACCACTCGTTCGGCTTCTTCGTCACTTCCCATGGTGGACCTCCAGGTCGATTGAGCCCTCAGGGTAGCCAAGCCTCACGCCGGTGATGGGGCCCGGATACGCCAGGCTCTTCGGCCGCTTCACCCGGCGTCGGCTACGGACTCCGCTGCCGATTTCAGGTGCTCGAGTGTCCGCTCCATCCCGTCTCTCGGTGTACTCGGCATCGTGGTCGACGCCTGTCGCCAGGCGGCCGAGCAGCCTGACCAGGGCCCCACGATGGTCGTCCCAGGTCTCGGTCACCAGGCACCCGGTGGCGGTGGGCTCGACGCGGTACTGCCACTCGCTGCTCGGCAGGCCGAGGACGGTGATCCTGAAGCTGAAGAGGTGCGGCGGGTCCGACGCCACGATCGTGCCCGCGGTCTTCCACCTTCTCGAGCCGTTGCGGTTGGTGCCCCGGAACGCCGCGCCCGGACGCGGACCCGTGGCGCCCTTCGTCCAGACGGCCCCGTCGTTCTCGGGCGACCATTCGCCCATCCGGGTGAGGTCGGAGACCATGGCCCATACCTGCTCAGGCGGGGCTTTGATCTCGCATGTGACGCTTACCTGGCTGGACACGGTGCATCCCTCCGCTTTCCGGTCGCCGGCACCGGCCAAGTGTGCCACGCCCCTGGTGAGAGTGCTCCCGGTCCGTGTCGGGACGGGCCGGTAGAGTGAGCCCGTTTGACCTACGCCCCCGCAACCACCCCAACCCCGGAGACGGAGCCGATCGCCACCTCTGGCCCCGGGGGGGCGGACCGTCGGATCACCCCGCTCGACGGGGTCCGGGGAGTCGCCATCCTCGCCGTCATGGCGTACCACTCGGGCGTACCCGGCCTCGGTGTCGGGGGATTCTTCAGCCAGGACGCCTTCTTTGTGCTCTCCGGTCTGGTGATCACCCTGATCCTGCTGCGCGAATGGCAGGGGGTAGGCCACATTCGCCTCGGTGCGTTCTATGCGGCGCGGATCCGGCGCCTCCTGCCCGGCCCTCTTCCTCATGCTCATCGGCGTGACCCTGTTCGTGGAGTTCCGTGGCGCCCGCCGGGCAGTACCCGGGCTACCGACAGGACGCGCTCGCCGTCCTCGGCTACTTCAGCAATTGGCACTTCATCGCCACCGGCACCAACTACTTCGCCGCGAGCGGAGCGCCCTCGCTCCTCACGCACACCTGGTCGCTGGCCATCGAGGAGCAGTTCTACCTGGTCTGGCCCCTCATCGTGATCGCCATCTTGTCGGTGACCCGACGTCGCCAGGGCCTGGGCTTGCGTGTCGTCTTTGGTGTTTCGTTGGGTGGGGCCCTCCTGTCCGCCGCATGGATGGCCCATCTCTACCGAACAGGCGCCACCTCGACCCGTCTGTACTACGGCACCGACACCCACGCCGAGTCCATTCTGGTGGGCTGCGCCCTGGCCGCCCTCTTGACGATGATCAACAGGCGACACGGCAGCGACTCCCTCGTGCCCGTGGCCCGGTCGTCGGGCGTCCGGTGGATCCTCTCGGTGGGCGGGATGGTGGCGGCCGTGGCGCTCGGCTGGCAGTGGAGTCACGTCGGCAGCCGGGGTCACTTCATCTACCAGGGGGGCTTCCTCGTCGGTGCGTTGTTGACCGCCGTGGTGCTCGCCTCGGTGTCGATGGCCCCGAGGGGGCCGTTGGCCGTACTGCTTTCGTGGCCGGCACTCACCTATCTCGGAACCATCTCTTATGGCATGTACCTCTGGTACTTCCCCATCTTCCAGGTGGTCGACGCCAGCCGCACCCACTGCACCGGACTCATCCTGTTCGCCATCCGGGTCACGGTCGACATCGTGGTGGCGTCGGTGTCCTACGTCCTCGTCGAGCAACCTGTGCGGCGCGGGTCGCTCTTCCGGTCATCGGGTGCGACCTGGCTGCCCCGGGTCCGACCCCTCGGACTGCTGGCGTCGGCGTTGGCGGCGACGGTCGCCGTGGTGGTGGGCATGACGGCGGCGTCTTCTGCGTCGTACTCCCAGCCGGTGTCGTCCGCCCTGGCGTCGCCGTCGGCGTCCTCACTGTTCCCGCCAGCTCCGAACGCCACCAAGGTGTTGGTGGTGGGGGACTCGACGGCTCTGACCCTCGGGGTGGCCCTCCCGGCCGTTGGAGACGGGTGGAACGCCAGCGTCGACGAGCAGGGCATCATCGGCTGCGGGCTGGCCATTGGGCCCCTCGTGTCGGAGCACGGCGTGGCGGGAGCCCCTGGTGCCCCCTGCGACAGCGCCACCCCCACCGAGGACCAGTGGCCCGCCCGGCTGAAGAGCCTGGTGGCGAGCGATCAACCTGACGTCGTGGCCCTGCTGGCCGGGCGCTGGGAGGTCACGGACCGCGTCTATGACGGGCAGTGGACCAACATCTTGGCTCCGGCGTTCCAACGGTATGTCCGGGACCAACTGGCTCTGGCCGTGCAGATCGGTACGGCCTCGGGGGCCCACATGGCCCTGCTCACCGCTCCTTGCTATTCGAGTGGCGAGCAACCCGACGGATCGCCATGGCCCGAGGACTCGCCTGCTCGGCTGCATGCATACAACAACCTGCTCTACGCGGTGGCCGCCGAGTTCCCTGGCCGGGCATCGGTGGTCAACCTCAACGCCATGGTGTGTCCTGGCGGCCAGTTCCACTCGGTCATCGACGGCGTGACCGTGCGGGCCCCGGACGGCGTCCACTTCCCCTACTCCGAGTTCGGCAACCCTGACGCCGAAGCACCCGACGATCAGGCCCAGGTCACGGCCTTCGGAAGTTGGATCGGTGCCAAGCTCATGCCCGTCCTCGTGGCCAAGGCGGATACCTCGAGCGACTGAGCAGGGACCAATCCGTTACCGCTCAGTGGCAGTGGTCGGCGGACGGTGGGACATCGAGGGCCGGATTGCGGTCGAAGAACCCCACCGGCATGAGGTGGAACCCGCAGTACTCGACGGGCATGACCGGCCAGTCCTCGGGCCGGGGCGAGTGCGTCACCCCGAAGGTGTGCCAGGCCACGATGGGCGTGTCCACGAGGGACCGGTCGGCCGAGGTCCAGGCGGGCAGCCCGTCGCCACCGGCGTGTTGGTTGGGGTAGTCGCCCGCCGCCCGCCGCTCCTCGGGGACATACGGGGTGACCCAGAGGTTGTGCCGGGCGAACCCGGCCCGCTGGCCGATGCTGGAGTCCGGCTGGGCCAGCAGGGTGGGGGTGGCTCCGGGCAGCAGCTTGTAGGCCACCGGTCGGTCCAGGCCGTTGTGCACCGCTGGGTTGACGAACCGCCAGTGGCGACCACTGGCGGCGTCCACGTCGCGCTGAGCCTCGGCTTCGGAGCTGAGCCGGGAGGCTCGCTGACGGAAGGCGTTGCCCCAGGGATTGTCGCTGCCGCTGGGTAGCGTCTCGAAGTCGACTTCGTAGACTTCGTTCACCGGACCGTCGACCGAGAGGTCCAAACGGGCGCAGAACAGGTGCTGGTGGAACGGTGCGGCCAGTCCCGGTGCCACCACCGTCCCGAACTCGGTCGTGTCTCCGGGGGCCAGAGCCTGGGTGGACATGATGCCGGTCAGCTTGACCTCGAGTTGGATGGTGCCGTCGAGGTAGAAGTACCAGTAGAAGCCGTACTCGTAGTTCCCTACGGTGGCGATGGTCGACACCACGAGACGGCGCGAACGTCGTACCTCGGTGCGCGACGTGTTCATGTCCTGGTGCTTCCAGAGGATCCCGTAGTCCTCCTCGTGGATGCACACGGCGTTCTCGACCACGTAGGGAGTGCCGTGCTCGCTGCAGAACACGGCATCCAGATAGGTGATCTCCCCCAGGCAGTCGCAGCCCAGGGTGAGCGAGTTGGCCATCCGGCCCAGCCCCCACTCGCCTACGTCGAAAGCGTTCTTCCACCCGTGCATCGGGCCCGGATCGCCGTAGGGAACCACCATCTCGTTCACTGCGGCCCGGTGCAGGATCGGTCGCAGACCGCCGTCGTCGTAGCCGATGCTGCGCAGGACCAGACCCTCGAGCGGCTCCATGGCCACCCGCATGGTCCAGTGCTGCCACGTGAGCAGGTTTCCTTCCAAGCTGAAACTGGGACCTTCGGATTGGACGATGTCCAAAGGGAGGAGTCCGGTGCGCAGGGGCTCGTGGTCCTCGGGCAGGTAGCTGCCCTTGTCGGGGGGCAGGGGCACGACCCCGAGATCCAGGAGCTCGAGTACCTCGCCCCGGGCGGCGTCCACGGTGGCCAGCACTCCCTCGACGGGTCGGGCGTAGCCGTTGTCCGAGGGTTCCTCCCGGTAGTAGGAGAGGCACCTTGCGATCCGGCGGTCCTCTTCCAAGGGGTTGCCGAAGTTGCCCGTGGGCCAGGGATCGATCTGCACTTTCTCGAAGTCGGTGATGCCCCGTCGCCGCATGGCCTCTTGCCACTCCGGGTGCTCGCGCAGGGCGAGGATGGCCCGATACGAGTCGTCGAAAAGGAGGGCTGGACGCACCCCGGACCGTGGCGTCCATTCGACGATTGTCTCCGGACCCAAGGCCACCACCACCTCGACCACATCGGCCTCGGGACCGGGGAGAAGGGTCAGGCGGACTTGGCGCTCGACAGGATCGCCGGGCCGATGGGCCGCCACGGTGTCCCGGTTCGGTTCGTCCAGGACCACATTGGCGAAGAGCACGCCGTCAGCCACCCGTCCGCTCGCTCGCACCACGGCTACGGCGGCACGGATCTCGTCGGCATCGAGTGCATCGAGCGGATGGGCGCTCACCGGGGCCCCGTCAACCACGGGTGATCACCTCGGCCCGGTCGGGCCGCGTCCCGCGTCGGCCTGCACCTGGATCGCGTACTGCCCGCATGTACTCTCCTCGCTCCCCGCGCCGAGCTCTGCTCCAGCACCCCTTGTACCAGGGGCGGTAGTCTCGGCCACGATGACAGAACGTACCGCGGGTCCGGTGCGGGGGGTGACGGACCATGCCAGGGTGGGTCCTGATCGTCCCGCCATCATTGCTGGCGACACCGTTCGCACCTATGGCGAGCTGGAACAACGAGCCCTTCGCCTGGCCACGGTCCTGGCTGAGCGGGGGGTGGGCCCCGGCCGTCCGGTGGCGGCCGTACTCCCGAACGGGATCGAGATCTTCGAGGTGGCCACGGCGGCGTCGATACTCGACGCACCCTTCCTCCCGGTGAACTGGCATCTGCGCGCCAACGAGCTGGCCTTCATCCTCGCCGACGCGGACGTCGCCGCAGTGGTGGGTCACGCGTCTCTCGATGGGGAACTGCACGAGGCACTGCGGGAGCTGACCATCAGCTCGTTCTCCGTGGGCGGGGAGTACGAGAAGCTGGTGGACTCGGCCGACCCGCTCCCCCTTGGTGACAGTGGCGGGAGTCCCGAACTGATGTTCTACACATCGGGGACCACAGCCCGTCCCAAAGGGGTGGTGCACGGTGGCCTGGCCGACCGTCAGGGTCGGAGCCGGGGCATGGAGGGCCAGGTGGCACTGTGGGGTTGGACCGAGAACGACGTCTACGTGATGAGCGGCCCCGCCTACCACGCCTCCCACCTGGGTTGGTCCCTGTGCGCCCTGTACGTGGGCGCCACCACTGTGATCAGCGAACAGTTCGACGCACTGGCGTGGCTGGGTGACGTGGCCCGGTACCGGGGTACCCGGACCTTCATGGTGCCCGCCCATTTCATTCGCATCCTCGAGTTGCCGTCCGACCAACGGGACGCCATCGATGTCTCGAGCCTGCGACTGGTGGTGCACGCCGCTGCGCCGTGCCCGGTGGCGGTGAAATACAAGATGATGGAGGCGTTCCCCTCGGCGGAGATCCACGAGCTCTACGGGGCCAGCGAGGGCGGGGCGACCAAGATCTCCCCCGAGGAATGGCGGAACAAGCCCGGTAGCGTCGGCCGGCCGTGGCCCGGGGTGGAGATCCGGATCCTCGACGAGGACGGCGCCCCGGTAGCCGACGGCGAGGCCGGCCTGGTGTACATCCGACCGGCGGGGACGGTGCGCTTCCGCTACCGCAACGACGACGAGGCCACCGAACGGGCCTGGCGCGACGACGCCTTCACCGTCGGGGACATCGGGTTCGTCGACGACGAGGGCTACCTGTTCATCACCGACAGGATCTCGGACATGGTCTTGTGGGGTGGTGTGAACATCGCCCCCCGGGAGATCGAAGAGGTGCTCTTCACCCACCCGGCGGTGGTGGACTGTGCCGTCTTCGGAGTGCCCGACGAACGCGACGGGGAGCACCTCGAAGCCATGGTCCAGCTGCGCTCCCCGGTGAGCACCGAGGAGCTGGCCGGCCATGTCGCCGACCATCTGGCCAAGTACAAGGTCCCCAAGCACTGGGAGGTGGTGGACGAGCTCCCTCGTGACCACAACGGCAAGGTCCGCAAGCGGCTGCTCGCCCAGTCGCGGGCTCCGGGGGAGCCGGGCGGTCACCGGTGACCCTCCGAATCGTGATCGATCCTGAGCGGTGTGTAGGCTCCGGAAACTGTCTGTACTGGGCCCCGCGCACGTTCGACCTGGACGACGACGGGGTGTCCACGGTCATCGACCCGGCCGGTGACGACGAGGAGCGGATCCGGGTGGCCGCCGAGGGCTGCCCGACCCGTGCCATCACCGTCGAGGACGGGGACCGGTCCCAGGTGGCCGCGGACGATGTAGAGAACGAAGGGTGAACCCATGCCGATCGCACTGACCGACGAGCACGAGGCCCAGCGCCTCTCGGCCCGCCGATGGCTGGATGCTCACTGCCCGCCGTCGGTGCCCCGGGCCCTGCTCGACGCCGAGGAGGAGTCGCTCCAGCCGGTGTGGAAGGCCATGGCCGGTGAGGGGTGGCTGGGCATTCACCTTCCTGAGGAGTACGGAGGCCAGGGCTTCGGCCTCTTCGAGCTGGCGGTCCTGCTCGAAGAGACCGGGTGGTCGGTCGTCCCCGGTCCGCTCCTGCCCACCGTGATCACCTCGGCCCTGGTGGCCGAGGCCAGGGTGTCGGGGAGCGATGCCTTGGCGGCAGCCGTCCTGCCCGGTCTGATCGACGGCAGTCGTACAGCCGCCATCTCCTTTGGCGACACCCATCTCGATGTCGTGCGGCGTGAGTCGGACGGGGGACTGGTGGTATCGGGATCCCTCCGCCCCATTCTCGGTGCCGCCACGGCTTCACTCGTGCTGGCGCCGGCACGCGCACGACGATGGTACCGAGACCTGGTGCCTCGTGGAGGTGTCCGGGGCCGGCTCGGAAGTCGGGGGGCGAGTCGGCGTGTCGCTGCTCGGCAGCCTCGATCCCACTCGCCGGGTGGGCACCGTCGAGGTGGACGCCTATGTCGTGACGCCGAGCCATCAGCTGACGGCCCTCACCACCCGCCGAGTCCGCCAGGTGGCGGTGGCCCTGATGGCTGCCGAGCACGTCGGCGGCGCACGATGGTGTCTCGAGACAGCGACCGAGTACGCCAAGGTCCGGGTGCAGTTCGGCCGACCCATCGGGCAGTTCCAAGCGGTCAAACACCGACTGGCCGACATGGCGGTCCGGGTCGAGCAGATGACCGCGGTGGCGTGGGACGCCGCCGTAGCCGTGTCGATGGAGACTGAGGGATCGACGCCGGCCGAGGACACCGACACCGTGGAGCTGGCTACGGCCACCGCCGGGGCCCTGACGGTCGACGGGTACGCCCGCTCATCCCAGGAGTGCTTGCAGCTGTTGGGGGGCATCGGATTCACCTGGGAGCACGATCTCCACCTCCACTTCAAGCGGGCCCACGCCGACCGGCAACTGCTCGGGGAGACCGACCTGTTCCGCCGCGACGTGGCCACCGTGGCCGGACGGGGAGTCAGGCGACAGCTCACCGCCGACCTGCCTGACGAAGCCGAGCAGGCCAGGGCCGTTCTCGCCCCGTTGATGGCGGACCTGGCTGCGGTCCCCGAGGAGGGGCGTCGGGCCGCCCTGGTCGAGGCGGGCCTGGTCGTACCGCACTGGCCGAGCCCGTGGGGACGCGACGCAGGAGCCGTCGAGCAGGTGGTGATCGATGAGCAGCTGGCCGCCATCGGGATCAGCCGCCCCCATATCGGTATCAGCGCCTGGGCGCTCCCGGTGATCATCGCCAGCGGAACCGAGGAGCAACAGGAGCGCTGGGTGCGACCGTCACTCCTCGGGCAGTTGGCCTGGTGTCAGCTGTTCTCCGAGCCCGGAGCCGGTTCGGACCTGGCCAGCTTGAGCACCCGTGCCGTTCGGGCCGAGGGCGGCTGGCTCCTCACCGGCCAGAAGGTGTGGACGTCGATGGCTGCCCAGGCCGACTGGGGCATCTGCCTCGCCCGGACGGATCCGTCCGTGCCCAAGCACGAGGGCATCACGTTCTTCATCGTCGACATGCACTCGAGCGGACTGGACATCCGACCTCTGCGCGAAATGACCGGTGCGGCGCTGTTCAACGAGGTCTTCCTCGACGAGGTGTTCGTGCCCGACGACTGCGTAATAGGCGAGGTCAACAGCGGTTGGGCGGCGGCCCGGATGACGTTGGCCAACGAACGGATCTCCATGTCCTCGGGATCGACCTACGGCATCGGGGTGGAGTCGCTCCTCCGGCTGGCCGAGAAGCGCGGGCGACGCCATCTCGGATGGACTGGTGGTGCGATTGGGCGGGCTGTTGGCCGAAGCCCAGTCCATCAGCCTGATGTCCCACCGCTCCACACTCTTGGCCCTGGCCGGCTCCGACCCCGGGGCCGGCGCCGGGTTGCGCAAACTCTTGGGCGTGGAGCACGAGCAACGCGTCCAGGAGTTGGGACTGGCCATGCTCGGCGCCGAAGGGGCCACTACCGAAGGTCGCTCAGAGCGGTGGATCCAGGGGCTCTTGTTTACCCGGTGCCTGACTATCGCCGGGGGCACCAGCGAGGTCCAGCGCAACGTCATCGCTGAACGCATCCTCGGACTGCCGCGCGACCCCGAGCCTGAGGGCTGATCCAGCCGCCGGCCAGCACGTTGCCGACAGCCTGCCGGCCAGCGGGGAGACCGGTCAGATGGTCCCGGCCTGCTGCGCCTCGGCGAACTCCGCGTCGGACAGACCGACCAGGCTCGCACCAGACCGACCGATTGTCCGCCCCCAGCAGCGGAGCACCCGTCGGCACCGGTGGGGTGCGCCCCACGAACCGGGGGAAGGGTGCTTGTTGGCGGACCGGACCGATCACCGGGTCCTCTATCGCTACCAGGTCACCGCGGGCGGCCATATGGGGATCGTCGAAGATGTCGGCCGCGCTGTAGGCCGTGCCCACCGGAACGTCATGGGTGATGCAGACGGCCTCGATGTCGGCGGCCTGGAGGGTGCCCGTCCAGGCCGCCACGATCCCGTTGATCTCCTCGGCATGTTGCGAGCGGAGCTTCAACGTGGTGAAGCGGGGGTCGGCGAGCAGGTCGTCGCGGCCCATGGCCCGGCACAGGCGTGCGAAGTTGGCGTCCGATCCGCCCACGATGCAGATGTAGGCACCGTCAGCTGTCGGATAGTTGTCGAGGGGGGCAGAGTTGCGCAATCGGTTGCCCTCCCGGCTGCGCACCGTGCCCAGCTGGTCGTAACCGGCCAGCGTCCACTCGAGGACCCGTAAGACGGCACCGTAGAGCGGGGCGTCGATAACGGCACCCGTACCGCCACCCTCGGCGGGGCGACGTAGGTCCCGTTGGTAGAGGCCGGCCACGGCTGCCATGGCCGCGAACACACCTGTCAGGTAATCCGAGATCGTCACGCCGGGCCGGACCGGCGGCCGATCCGGCTCCCCGGTGAGGTGGAGGAGGCCGCCGTAGGCGATGCCCAGCCGGTCGAGGCCCGGGCGGGACGAGTAGGGACCGTCCTGTCCGAAGACGCTGATCCGGACGTAGACGAGCCGGGAGTCGAGGTCGTCCGGGCCGACGTGCCACTTCTCCATGGTCCCGGGCCGGAAGTTCTCGCAGATCACGTCGGCGTGAGCAGCCAGGCGACGGAAGAGGTCCTGGCCCTCGGGCGTCCGCAGATCGCAGGTGGCGCCCCGCCGACCCCGTCCTTCAACCGACCAGAACAAGGAGTAGGGCGCGGCATCCCCGTCCCCGGTATCGGCGAAGGGACCGATGGTGCGCATGAAGTCTCCGCTGCCGGGCAGCTCGACTTTGATGACATCGGCGCCCAACTCGCCGAGCAGACCGGCACAAAAGGGTGCAGAGATCCTGGTGCCTACGTCGAGGACCCGAAGCCCGGCGAGGGGCAGGGCACGATTGGATCCGGTGGGTTCCGTGGCGTCCGGTCCGGGCTCGTCACGGTGGGTTTCCCGGCTCACTCGCTCTCCGCCCGGTCACCCCGGTCGCGGTCGGCAAAGACCTCCTTCATGGAGCCCTTGGCCTTGCGTGCCTCGAGGGCCTGGGCGGCCGTGGCCGTGTTGTGCATCCAGTGGTGCGCCATGAAGTGGTACTTCCATGAATCCGACTTCCCCATGAGCTCACCGGTGTGGTTGAGGGTGTCCTTGACCACCTGGGCCGTGGCCGGCGGCACGAGGGAGATCCGTTCGGCCAGCTCCTCGGTCCGTGCTGTCAGCTCGTCCCTCGGCACCACCCGGTTGACCAGCCCGAGGCGCCACGCCTCCTGGGCGTCGATGGTGTCTCCGGTGAGGAGGAACTCCTTGGCCTTGCGGATGCCCAGCTCCCACGGTTCCACGAGCAGCTCGACCCCGGCTCCGGTCATGCGCAGGACGGGATTGGAGAACACAGCGTCGTCGGCGGCCACGATGAGGTCACACATGCAGGCCAACATCAGGCCGGCGGCGACGCAACTTCCCTGGACGGCGGCGATGGTGGGTTTGCGGAAGTCGTGGATCTTCTTGCACCGGTCGTAGTACATGACCTTCTCGTGGTACATCTTGCCCTCGGGGGTCTCCCGCATCAGGCGCCACTTGTCCGTCTCGCCGTCGCCGATGAGGGCTTTCAGGTCGTGTCCGGACGAGAAGTGCTTGCCCGCTCCGGCCAGGATCACGACACGCACGGCGTCATCGGCGTCGGCCTGGTCGAAGGCATGGTCCATCTCGTCGATCAGCCGGGTGTCCTGGGCGTTGGCCATGCTCGGACGGTTCATGGTGATCGTCGCCACCGTGCCCTCTACTCGGTAGAGGATCGCTTCGTACTCCATGGACAGTTCCTTCCCGATCGCCCCACCCATCCGGTCAGTCCCGGGGGAGCCCCAACACCCGCTCGCCGACCAGGGTGCGCTGGACCTCGTTGGTGCCAGCGAAGATCGACGAGGCCTGATAGTAGAGCCACGACCGTTGCCACATGCCGTCCCCCGGATTCTCCGAGGCGCCCTGCCAGAGCGACGATGCCGGCCCGAGCACGGCCATCACCGTCTCGTGGAGTCGTTTGGACATCTCGCTCCAGTACAGCTTAAGGGCGCTCCCCTCCGGACCCGGGTGCTCGCCGCGTTCCAGTCGGGTGAGCGTTCGCCAGTTGTGCAGCTGGAATAGCTTGACCTCGATGTAGGCCTCGGCGAGCCGCTGACGGATATCGGGATCGGTGAAGCCCCCCGGTGCTGGTTGGGCCGCGGCCAGTTCGAGCAGCTCGGCCAGCAACTGGACGTGGATGCCCAGTTGACGGGGGTTCACCCCACGCTCATGGGACAAGGTGGAGTTGGCCACCGACCACCCGTTACCGGCCTCGCCGATGAGCTGGTGGTCGGGGACGAAGACGTCGTCCAGAAGCACTTCGTTGAATTCGGCGTCGCCGGTGATCTGGACCAAGGGACGAACCTCGACCCCCTCGGCGTGCATGTCGATGACGAGCGAGGAGATACCCAACTGGCGCTTGGGGGCATCGGGGTCGCTGCGGGCGAGACACAGGCCCCAGTCGGCGAACTGCGCGTACGAGGTCCAGACCTTGTGACCGCTGACCCGGAAGCCCCCGGGCACCCGGACCGCCTTGGTGGTCAGCGAAGCCAGATCGCTACCCGCTTCGGGCTCGCTGAAGAGCTGGCACCACAACTCCTCGGCCCCGAGTATGGGAGGAAGCCACCGTGCCTGCTGCTCAGGAGTGCCGTGAGCAAACAGCGTCGGGCTGACCAGATTGATCCCGATGCGCCCGACCAGCTCGGGAGCCCGAGCTCGGGCCATCTCCTCGGTGACCAAGAAGTGCTCGGTG
Organism: uncultured Acidimicrobiaceae bacterium; assembly: GCA_963817985.1. Taxonomy (GTDB): domain Bacteria; phylum Actinomycetota; class Acidimicrobiia; order Acidimicrobiales; family RAAP-2; genus Bog-756. The sequence goes on from CAWFQI010000023.1 coordinate 131,304, forward strand.
GCGCCGAGGCCGCGACCCCCCAGCTCCTCAGGCCAGGTCACCCCTACCCACCGACCCGCAGCCAACATCGCCTGCCACCGTCGGCCGAAGGCCACCACCTCGGCCAGGTCTTGGGAGCGCGTGGGCGGCTCGGTGCCGTACTCCCAGGGGAGATTGGCGACCAGCCAGGCCCGCAGTTCGGCACGGAGTTCCTGCTGCTCCGCGGTCATCTGGAGATCCATCCCCGTCAGCTTGGCACACGTGTCCCGGGCCCAGTGCGGCCGAGGACCCGTGAGGACGCTCGATGCCGAACCCACGAAGGGTGGGTTGACGGAAGGGGCGGTGGGGTCGGAGGCACCGTATGCTTCGCCGCTGTGGAATTCGAACTCTCGTCCGACCAACAGGACCTGGCCGCCGCCGCCGCCGATCTTCTTGACGGCCACGCCTCGAGGGAGCGGATCCGGGCCTTCGTGGGGTCCGGGACGGCCGAGGATCCCGGCGACCGGGCCGACGGATTCGACCGTGGGCTGTGGGAGGCCATGGCCGAGCAGGGGTGGCTGGCCGTGGAGGTCCCCGAGTCCGCCGGCGGTCTCGGCATGGGGATGGTCGAGGTCGCCGTGCTCGCTGAACAGCTGGGGCGGCGGACCGCCCCTGCCCCCTTCCTCAGCACCATCTTGGCCATGGGCGCGCTCGCACAGGCCGGGGATGACGAGGCCGTGGCCCTCGATGCCGTGCACGAGGCCGAGGGGTGGGCCGAGCGCTTGGCTGCAGGTGAGGCGGTGGGCACGCTCGCCTGGGCAGCTCGTCCCGGGACGGTGACGGTGCAGAACGACGGCGACCACCGCCTACTCACCGGTCGGCCGGAGCCGACCTTGTACGGCGCCGAGGCCGACGTGGTCGTGGTGGTCACCGAAGATGCCGTGTACGTCGTAGCCCAACCCGACGGGGAGCGTCCGGCCGTCGAGCCGGCCATGGATCGGACCCGGTCGTTGGCCTGGCTTCGGTTCGAGGACACGCCGGCCCATCGCATCGGGGGGAGCGCTGCGGCCCGGCGACTCGTCGACCGGGCCGCGTCGGGCACCGCCGCCGAACTCCTCGGCACCGCGTCCATCGCCCTCGAGATGAGTGTCGAGTACGCCAAGGTGCGCCGACAGTTCGGCCACCCCATCGGCAGCTTCCAGGCCATCAAGCACAAGCTGGCCGATTCCCTGGTGGACGTGGAGGCCATGCGGTCGAGCGCGTACTACGCGGCATGGTGTCTGGCCACCGACGACCCGGAGGCTTCCCTGGCGGCATCGATGGCCAAGGCCTGGTGCTCCGACGCCGCTGAACGGGTGCTGGCCGCAGGCATGCAGGTCCACGGGGGAATCGGGTTCACATGGGATGCCGACATCCATCTGTCGTTGAAGCGGTCCCGGCTGGACGCCACTTCGTGCGGCACCGCCGCCTGGCATCGGGAGCGGATCGCCGCGCTCCTCGAGGAACGACTGGCCCTCGGCGTGGCCCCGATCTGAGCTCCCCGAAGGGTCAGCCGAAGGCCGGGTCCTGTTGGATCTCGACGGTGTTGCCGGCCGGGTCAACGAACCAGATCTGTACCACCGGACCCTGGGCGCCCTCGGCGTAGGGGATACCGGACTCCTCGAGCTCGTCGATGGCGGCGGACAGGTCTTCGACGGCGAAGCAGACGTGCGGACCGGTGGGCTTGATGGCCTGGGGTCCGGCCTCGGCGTCGACCAGGTGCAGCTGGATGGTCCCGGCGGCGAACCAGTGCCCTTCAACGCCCGGGATGACCGGACGGGCCTCGTCGTCCAGCTCCAGCAGGTCGCGGTAGAAGGCCACCGTCTCGTCGAGATGGCCTTCGACGTTCACGCTGTGATGGAGGGTCTTGGTGACTTTCACGGGGAGGGAGCTACCTCGGGGGAGGCCGCACCACCGGTACGGTCGGCGAACTGCTGGCGCAGGCGCTCCTTGACCACCTTGCCGGTGGCATTGCGGGGAAGGGCGTCCACGAACTCCCACCGTCGGGGGACCTTGTACCGGGCCAACCGTTCGGCGGTGTGCTCGGCCAGCTCCTCGGCGTCCGCCTTGTGGTCGGGACGGAGGGCCACCACGGCCAGCAGGTCCTCGCCCAACACCGGGTGAGGGATTCCGACCACGGCCACCTCGCGGACCGCCGGGTGCAGCTCGATCACGTGCTCCACGTCGGTCGGGAAGATGTTGTTGCCGCCGCGGATGACCACATCTTTCGTGCGACCCACGATGTAGAGATAGCCGTCAGCGTCGAGCCGTCCGAGGTCGCCGGTGATCAGCCACCCGTCCACCCAGGTGCGTGAGCTGGCATCCGGGTCCCCGTAGTACTCGCGGGGGCGTCCGGGAATCCGCAGGCGGACGTTGCCCACCTCGCCGGCAGGCATGGGGCTCCCGTCATCGTCGACACAGAGGATCTCGGCGGGAGGGGCGGGCTTACCGACCGACCCAGGACGCTTCACCGCTTCGCCGGGAGGCATCAGGCAGTACACCGAGCCGGCCTCGGTCATCCCGTAGTTGTTGGATACGAGGGCCGTAGGCATGCGGTCCTGGAGCCGTTCCAGCACGAATGGGGCCAACGGAGCGCTGCCCACGCTGCACAGCTGCACCGACGTGAGGTCGGCATCGTCGAAGCGAGGATGCTCGAGTAGGAGATTGGCCATGGCCGGTACGAGGAAGACCGAGCCGGGGCGCTCGGACTCCACCGTGTCCAGCCAGGTCCCAGCATCGAACCTCGGCATGTACAGGGCGCGGAGGCCCAGCTTCATCGGGGTGTAGACGAAGGCGATGCCGGCGAAGGTGTAGGGCGGACTGGCGTGCATCCAGGCTCCGCCGCTCCAGTTGGGCTCGGTGAACGGCATGAGGGAGTAGTTGTCGTGGCGGATGGCCACGGCCTTGGGTTCGCCGGTGGTACCCGAGGTGTAGAGGATGTCGGCCAGGTCGCCGGGCTCCCTCGGCACCTGGAGGTAGTCGGTGTTGGCACTCATGATGTCCGACCACGCCACGGCGCCGGAGCCGGACGCCGCCGCTCCGAGGGGTCCCTCGATGTCGTCGGGTACGGCCACCAGCACGGCCGGACGCTGTCCTTCGTAGCGGGGGAGCAGCGACGCCTCGGTGATGGCCGCGGCCGCACCGGAGTGGGTCAGCATCCGCTCGACCTCCGGCCGGGCCAGCTGGGGGTTGAACGGGACAGCCACCGCCCCGGCCCGGTGAATGGCGCTGTAGCTCGTGACCCACTGGAGCGCATGGACGGGCTCGAGGTGGATGGCTACCCGGTCGCCGGGCTGGACCCCGGCATCGATCAGGCCCCGGGCCAGCCGGGTGGCGCCGGTGTCCCACTGGTCGAAGGTCAACGACGAGCCACCCACGACGGTGTAGGCCCGTTCGTCGCCGAAGGCCTCGGCAACGGCATGCAGTTGCTCGGGAGGCAGGGCGAGGGAGGGGGCCATCCCGACCTACTTCTTGTTGCCCAACAGGGCGTGGGCCGGCATGCCCACCGGCTGGAGGTGTTGGCCCAGCACCTCGTGGAAGTGCTCGGCCACCTCCGCGGGCGTCCACCCTCCCTCCTGCCACATGGTGGCCACCTGTCTGGGGGTCTGGAACACGGTGAAGCCGTAGCCGGTACGTCCGAAGACCTGGCCGTTCACGCCGGCAGCGGCCTCCGAGGCCAGGTAGGCGACCAGTGGGGCGTTGAGCGCCGGGTCCTGGTCCGCAGGGGCTTCTTCGTCGGCCAGTCCCTGGGTCATGCGGGTGGCACCGGCGGGGGCCATGGCGTTGACCGTGATCCCGTACTTGCCGAGCTCGACCGCCCAGACGAAGGTCATGCCCATGATGGCGGCCTTGGCTGCGCCGTAGTTGGACTGTCCGAAGTTACCCCGAAGGCCAGCCGAGGAGGTGATGTTGACGATCCGGCCGTAGCCGGCCTCCTTCATCAACGGGGCGGCATGGCGGGCGGTGTTGAACGTCCCCTTCTGGTGCACAGCCACGACGGCGTCGTAGTCGGCCTCCTCCATCTTCACGAGGGTTCGGTCCCGTACGATGCCCGCGTTGTTGACCAGGATGTCGATGGCTCCGAAGGTGTCGACAGCGGTCGAGATGATGCGACCGGCCGCCTCGAAGTCATCGACCCGGTCGCGGCTGGCCACGGCCGCACCACCTCGGGACTCGATCTCCTTGACCACCTGGTCGGCGGGGTCCTCGTCGGTTCCGTCGCCGCCGAGGGACACGCCGATGTCGTTGACCACCACCTTGGCGCCCTCGTCGGCCAGGCAGAGGGCGATAGCCCGCCCGATGCCCCGACCGGCTCCTGTGACCACTGCGACTCTTCCTTCGAGCAAACTCATCGGGCCACTGTACGCGAAGCCCACCGCAACCGGCTGGTGCCGATGCAATCGAGCATTGCAAGATCGTCCTCGCGGAGCCGGCAGTAACATCTCGGCGTTCCGCCGGTTCGAAGGCCGGCCTACCGCTGGAGGACACCATCACATGACCTGCCCGAACCCGTCCGGAACGATCGTGTCGGGGTGGGCGCGCTGATGGCTGGCAGCGGAGGCCGTATCCGTGACCGACTTGGCGAACTGGGCCTCACCCTGCACGGCCCGCATCCCCCGCACGATCCCCTGGACTCCGTCGTGGTCCACGACGGGATCGCCCGAACCTCAGGCCAACTCCCTCGGATCGAAGGACAGTTGACCTGCCTCGGTACGTTAGGTGTGGATGTGACCGTGGAGGAAGGCGCGGCGGCGGCCGCCGTGTGTGCGCTGAACGCCCTTGCCGTGCTGGAGGCAGAGTTGGGCACCCTCGACCGGGTGGAGCGGGTGCTCACCGTCACCGGATTCGTGGCCTCGGCTCCGGACTTCCACCAACAGCCGGCGGTGGTCGACGGCGCTAGCGCCGTGCTCTTCGACGTCTTCGGCGACGCCGGACGCCACACCCGATCGGCTATCGGCGTCGCGTCCCTGCCCCGGGGTGGGGCGGTCGAGATCGAGGTCACCGTGGCCCTCGGCACGTGACGTACACCTGGATGACGCGCGGAATCGATGCAACATCGGACGACCGGACGTCGATCACGTCCGCGAGAGGAGCGTCATGACCGGTTCACAGACCGCTGCTGTGCTCGCCGAGCTGGGCTCGGCCACGCTCGGGGAGAGCGGGGGGATCGGAATGCCCCCACGGATCCGCTCGGTGTGGCCTGGTGCCAGCCTGGCCGCTCCGGCCTATCCGGTGCGCTGCACCCCAGGTGACAACCTGGCCATCCACGTGGCGGTGACCACGGCGCCGGCCGGCTCGGTGCTGGTGGTCGACGTGGGTCTCGTTCCCGATCGGGGGTACTGGGGCGAGGTCCTCACCACCGGGGCCCTGTCCCGGGGGCTGGCCGGGCTTGTCATCGACGGGGGAGTTCGCGACGTGGCCGCGCTGGAACACCTGGGATTCCCGGTGTTCTCCGCCACCGTTGCTCTCCCCGGTGCTACCAAACTGGCCCGGGGCGCAGTGGGTACGACCACCAAGGTCGCCGGCGTCCCGGTCAGCATCGGCGACTGGGTGGTGGGCGACGTGGACGGTGTCGTGGTCATTCCGGGCGGCTCGCTCGAGGCCACGCTCGCCGCCGGTCAGCGCCGCTCCGAAGCCGAGTCGGGGTACTTCGCCGCACTGCGTGGTGGGTCCACCACCGTCGAACTATTGGGCCTCGACGCGTCGCTCATCGAGGTCGGTCCGGACGACTGACGCCCGACCGACGGACCGGCCTAGTGGATCGCCCTCGGTCAGCTCGAGTGGGTGGTGTAGTCGATGGGTCCCGAGCCCTTCACGCCGATAGCGAAGCAAAAGCAGTGGATGTTGGCGTGATCGCTCACCGGTCGCAGGCTGTGCACCGCGTCGGGTGGGATGTGGACCAGGTCGCCTTGGGCGATAGGCCGGTCCTCGCCTTCGATGGTCATGATGCCCCGACCACGAAGCACGTAATAGAACTCATGGGTCGGATGGGAGTGGGGGTCGACATAGCCGCCACCTTCGACGACAAACTCGTTGACCAACTCCAAGAAGCCGCCGTCGGTGGCTTCTTTCATCTCCCTCGAGTTCACCATCCACCACACCGGTACGGTCCCGTTGTGCTCGATGACGGGGGCGACGTCTTCGATGTTGCGCACGTCCATGGCCATGGTGCCTCCTCTGGCTTCGTCGGTTTCCTGGCTCGATGTTAGGTTGCCTCACGACACCGTAGACCCCCCTCTGGAGCGTGCGACATGAGCGAGGAAGTCCGCCGGATCACCCCGGTTCCGCTGACTGCCGACGGGTGGTCCCCGTTCGGCTGGCTGCCCGTGACCGATACGGATCCCCGGGACGGCGACCATCGTCTCGAGTTCGCCTGGCAGGACGCCCACGTCAATCTCATCGGCCACACGAGGGACGAAGTGCCAGGGGTGCCTGGCGGGCTGCGCTGTGACGTCCTGTTCCGTCACGCCACCCACACGCAGGTGGTCATGCCGTTGGATGTGGCCGCCGTGGTGGTGGTGGCCGAGGCCGGTGTGGCCATGCAGGATCCGGCCGATGCTGGGGAGGCGCAGGCGTTTGTACTCGACACCCTCCAGCCCATCGTGTTGCACCGCGGCACGTGGCACTGGGGTCCCTATCCGATCGGCGCCCCCTCGGTGCAGCTGTTCAACGTGCAGGGCCTGCGGTATGCCGAGGACAACGACAGCGTCGACCTCGCCGCGCTCGGGTGCACCCCTCGACGTGCTGATCGACTGACCGGCCCGTCGGGTTCCCGACCACAGGGTGCGGCTGGGTAACCTGCCCTCCCATGGCCGACGTGGGAATTGCCCTCAGTGATGCAGTGGAGCGCCATGTGCACCCGGGTGACGCCGTCCACGTCATGCTCGGACACAGTCGTTGGACGGCAGCAGCACGGGAGCTGGCCCGACAGCAGTGGGGAGCCGACGCCGGGCTGACCCTGATCATGACCAGCCTCGGTGCCCTCGGCGCCCTGTTCTTCCGGGGTCGGATGGTGCGACGGGTGATCACTGCGTACTCCGGTAACAGTTTTCCTTCCTATGCTCCGAACCCGATCTTCCAGGAGGGCTACCAGTCCGGTGACGTGGAGGTCGAGCACTGGTCCATCCTCACCATGGCCCAGCGCCTCGAGGCCGCCGCCCGGGGCCTGCCCGCCGTGGTCACCGGCTCGCTGGCCGGCTCGGCCATGGCCGCCAATGACGCGTTCGCCACCGTCGAGTCACCGTTCGGCGACGTCGGTCTCGTGGCACCTCTTCTCCCCGATGTCGCCCTCTTGCACGCCGCCGTCGCCGACCGGCACGGGAACCTGGCCGTCTCCGAGCCCCTGCTCGAAGGCGTATGGGGCGCCTGGGCGGCCCGCCGGGGCGTCGTCGCCACGGTGGAGGCGGTCGTCGACGACCTGGAGGAGCTCGGTTACCGGGTCAAGATCCCGGCCCACCGGGTCCTGGCTGTCGTGGAGGCGCCCTACGGTGCCCACCCCGGTGGGTGCTACGCCCCGGGCCTCCCGGTGGTCGGCTACGGCGAGGACATACCGTTTTGGATCGCCGCTGCCGCTGCCGCTCGTGGGGATTTTGACGCCTGGGCCCACGAGCACGTGCTCGGGCCGGTCGACCACGCCGGCTACCTGCACCAGCTCGGCGACGACCGCCTGATCGGTCTGCGACTGCTGGCCGATCCGGATTCGTGGCGACGAGATGCCGAGGCTCATCCGGTGCCGACCGACGAGGCGGTGAGCGAGTGGGAGGTCGCGGCCAGTCTCGGGGCCCGTGAGGTGCAAGACACCGTGGCCCGCCTCGGGGCCGACGCCGTGCTGGCCGGTGCGGGCGTGGCCAACCTGGCCGCCTGGGTGGCGGTGGCCCGCTCCCGGGCCGCCGGCGGATCGGTGCACCTCACCGCCGAGTTGGGCCTCTGGGGCTACACCCCGACACCAGCCGATCCCTACATCTTCAACCACCGGGTCTTCCCGACGACGTCATTGCTCGGCGACGCCTCCACCGTCCTCGGCATGGTGGTCGGTGGTCCGGGAACGTCGACCGTCGGCTGCCTCGGTGCTGCCGAAGTGGATCGGCACGGCAATCTGAACTCCACCGCGCTCGGGGACGGCCGCTTCCTCGTCGGGTCGGGTGGGGCCAACGACGTGGTGAGCCGGGCCGCCACGTGCGTGGTGGTCACCCTGGCCCGACCGCGGAGGCTTCCCGCGGACGTGGCCTACATCACCGCCCCGGGTGAACGGGTGAGCAGTGTGGTCACCGACCGTGGTGTGCTGCGTCGCATCGACGGGCGACTGAAGGTGGCCGCCGTGCCTTCGGGACCGGAGCCGTTCGCCGATCGGGTGCGGGCCATGGTGGCGTCTTGTGGATGGGAGCCCGAAGTGGCGGCCGACGTGGCCGACCTCGAGCCGGTGACCCAATCCGAAGTGCTGGCCCTGCGGGAGTTCGACCGCCAACGACAGTTCCTGGGTTGAGAGACGATCGTCGCTCAAATGAGAACGACGTTCTTTGGCCCAGATGAACAGCATCATCCTGATTTCGCCAGTACCATGCTCCGAGCAGGGGAAGCAGACGGTTGTTGACACACGTCACCTCCGTGTTTTAAGAACTGGCTCGACGTTCCGCCATCCGGGGGGTGTCGCGTCTGCGGCGGGCCAGTTGGTCCGGCCGGCTACTAGGGAGGGTGGTACATGGGGAAGCGACGGGGGAGACGAGTGGTTGCCGGGGTGTTGGCCTTGGGCATCACGATCGCCGGGGGCACGGCCATCACGGGGGGCTCGGCGAGTGCCGGTGCGGCCACGGCCGCCCCGGGAGTGTCCGCCACCCAGATCAACATCGGGGCCATCTCGACCCTGAGCGGGCCGCTGGCCGGTCTCTTCGGAGGTCTGGCTCCCGGCATGATCGCCTACTTCAAGACGATCAACGCCAAAGGTGGCATCAACGGACGGAAGATCGTCCTCACCAACAACCTCGATGACGGTGGTTCGCCCTCGCAGTTCACCCAGGACGTCCACACCCTCATCGACCAGGACCATGTCTTCGCCGCCGGGGTGGCTTCGGCCTGGTTTACGCCCGGCTACTTCGTCTCCACCAAGACCCCGACGTACGGCTACAACGTCTCGGCCAACTGGCAGACCGCCCCCAACCTGTTCGCCGTGGGTGGGTCCACCCAGGTGTACTCGGCCGGATTTCCGGAGATGAGCTACTTCATCAAGAAGGTCGGGGCCAAGTCGGTGGCGTTCATCAGCTACGGGCCCGCCATTTCTTCCTCGTACAACGCCTGCAACTCCTACGCCAAGGGTATGAAGGCGGCGGGCTACAACGTCAACTTCGTGGACGTCGGGGCTCAGCTGGGCGGGAGCTACTCGTCCGATGCCCAACGCATGCAGCAGGCCGGCTCCCAGCTCGTCGTGACCTGTATGCAGGATACCGACAACGTCACCCTGGCCCGGGCCATTCAGCAGTACGGCCTCAAGATCAAGCAGCTGTGGCTCAACGGCTACGACCAGAACTTCCTCGACAAGTACAACAGCCTGATGCAGGGCGTCTACCTGAACAACACCGGGACCGTACCGTTCGAGGCGGCCAACACGGCCAAGTACGGAAATACCTACTCAGGCATGCAGGCTTACATCGCGGCGATGAAGAAGTACGAGCCCAACGATGTGTACAACGACGTGTCCCTCCAGGGATGGCAGTCGGCCGCACTGATCGCCGCCGGCATCAAGGCGGCGGGAAGCAACGTCACCCAGGCCAATGTGGTCAATGCCACCAACAAGATCACCAACTTCACCAGCCAGGGCGTCTCCGCCCCCGTCGACTGGACCAAGCTCCACACCGGGGTCGACCTGGCCGAGCTGCAGCGCCTACCTCCAGGTGAAGCAGTCGAAGTACGTACCGGTGTTCGGCAAGGGGAAGCAGGTCTTCGTCTGCGTCCCGAACAACGTGAAGAACCCGACCCCGGTAGCGCCGCCCCAGGGCACCCCGGGCACGTGATCCGGCCCGACGACAACCGGGACAGGTAGGGGTCGACACAGGAGTGGAGCACTTTCTGGGCTTCGCCATTCCCGGAGTTCCCTACGGCTGCACCTATGCCATCGTGGCCGTGGGGCTGGTCCTCACCTATCAGGCCACCGGGGTGTTCAACTTCGCCTACGGGGCCCAGGCCTACATCTCCGGCTACGCCTTCACCAAACTGGTGCAGACCGTGCACCTCCCCGTCGGGGTGGCCTTCGTCCTCTCGGTGGTGGTGTTGGCCCCACTGATCGGCCTGGCCTTCGACCGGCTGCTGTTCAGCAAGATCCCCAACTCCAATACGACGGCCAAGCTGGTCACGGGAATCAGTCTCTTCGTGGGGATCCCCTCGCTGCTCGCCGTGATCTTTCGGGAGCGCGAATACCTACAGCCCACCGAGCATCATCTTCAATCCCGACACCGTGTACTTCCGCGTGGCGGGAACTCCGGTCAACGGGATCTACCTGACCACCATCCTGACCACGGCGATCATCCTGGTGGCCCTGGTGGCACTGATGCGCTTCACCAGTCTGGGCTTGCAGATGCGAGGGGCCGTCGAGAGCCGGCGGCTCATCGAGCTGGACGGGGTCAACGCCGGACGGGTGGTGGCCACCGCCTGGATGATCTCCGGCTTCATGGCCGGACTGGCCGGCGTGCTGCTCGCCCCCATCTACGGACAGCTGCAGTTCGATGACTACGCCGCCCTGATGGTGGCGGCCTTCGCCGCCGCGGCGTGGGCCGTACTCCGGTCCATGCCCATCGCCGCCCTGGTCGGCGTGGCCATGGGGGTACTGGCCACGACCCTGCAGGGCTACCTCCCGGTGAGCAGCGTCTGGTCCTCGGCCGTGCTCACCTCACTGCCCTTCATCGTGTTGGTAGCGGCCCTCCTCATCGTTCCCGGCCTTCGCACCCTGGACAGCACCAAGGACCCGCTCTCGTCCGTCGATCCTCCGACACCAGCCGTCGGCTGCCGCCGTCCGGGCGCCGCAGATCGAGAAGGTGACCCGGGTGGGGTGGTACGTGCTGTTGGCCGTGTTCGTCATCTCCATGCTGACCTGGCTGCCGACCACCTGGGAGAACGTCTTCAATGCCGGGCTGGTCTACTCGATCGTCTTCCTCTCCATCACCCTGATCACGGGTATGGGCGGTCAGCTCTCCTTGGCCCAGGCCACGTTGGCCGGTGTCGGGGCGTTCACCGCCGCCCAGCTGGCCAACCACCTCGGCCTCAACCTGTTGATCGGGGGTCTGGTCGGTGCAGCGGCTGCCGCCCTGGTGGCGACGGTGCTGGCCTTCGCCTCGGTCCGACTCCGCGGACTCGGGCTCGCCCTCTTGACCATCGCCGCTGCCCTGTTCTTCGACAACACCGTCTTCCCGCAGCTCACCGCCACCAACGGGACCTCACTGCAGGTCAAGGCCAAATGGGTCGGTCTCGGCATCACCAACCCGAACGGTCACGCCTTCTTCATCCTGGCCATGGTGGTGCTGGTGGTCTGCATCGCTGTCGTCCGGCTCATCCACCGGGGCACCACCGGACGGTTCCTCGGTGCCATGCGGGGCAGCGAGGCGGGCGCGTCGGGCTTGGGCATCAACCTCCGGTGGCAGCACATCGTGATCTTCGCCCTGTCCGGGGCGGTGGCCGGTGTGGGCGGGACCATGCTCTCCATCCAACAACAGCAGGTCAATCCACAGCTCTTCGTCTACCTGCTGTCCCTGGTCTATGTGGTCGTCGTCGTGCCCACCGGGGCCAACACCGTGGAGGGTGCGGTGCAGGCCGGGTTCGGCTACGTGATCATCAGCCAGCTGCTGACCTACGTTCCCGCCCGTCTCGGAGGCAACAGCCTCGAGGTGGTGTTCTTTGCCTTCGGTGCCCTGACCTACGCCCGCCACCCCGAGGGAATTCTCGAATATCAGAAGCGGAAGTCGACCCTCCGCATGCAGAGCATCCTCTTCAAGAACAGTCCCGACGTCGATCCGGGAGCGCCCGGGGGGACAGCCCTGGCCGGAGCCAGCGATCGTGGCTGAGGCGGCAGGGGTGGGGCCCCTCCTCGAAGTCACCGGGGTGTCCAAGACGTTCGGTGGTGTGGCTGCCGTCAGCGAGGTGAGCCTCTCGGTGGGTCGAGGCGAGAGTGTCGGGCTGGTGGGGCCGAACGGTGCGGGCAAGACGACGCTGTTCAACTGTGTGGGCGGTCAGCTGCGACCGGAGCAGGGGCGGGTGGAGCTGGAGGGAAACGACCTCCTCGATCTGCCCACCTACAAGCGGGCCCGTTTGGGCATAGGTCGCACCTACCAGCGCATCGAGGTGTTCCCCGACATGACGGTCTGGGACCACTTGTTGGTAGCCGTGCGGGCCCGCTGGTGCACGGGACGCATCTGGAAGGACCTGATGAGAAAGAGCGCGCCCAGCGCCGAAGAGAAGGACCGGGTGAACGCCATCCTCGAGCTGGTGGGGATCGAGCGCCAGGCCGACACGACCGTGGCCTCACTCGGATTGGGGTCCTGCCGGCTCGTGGAGCTGGCCCGTGCGCTCGTCAGCGAGCCGGTACTCCTCATGGCTGATGAACCCTCCTCCGGCCTCGATGTCCATGAGACTCGCGAACTGGCCGGGGTGCTGACCAAGCTGCAACGCGAGCGCGGCATGGCCATGCTCTTGGTGGAGCACGACCTCGGCATGGTCGGGGAGGTGGTCGACCGCACCGTGGTCATGAATCTCGGAGCAGTGATTGCCGACGGTCCCTTCGACGAGGTAATGGCCAACCCTGCGGTTCGCGAGGCCTATTTGGGGGTGAGGGCGTGACCGCCCCGCCAGCCGATGGCGCCACCGGGGCTGCGGCCCTACTGAGTCAGCCGACCGGCGATGGCCCGAGCGGAACGGGCAGGACTGACGGATCGCCGGCGCTCGAGGTCGACCATGTGAGTGCCAGCTACGGCCCGTACCGCGCCCTCTTCGACGTGTCCTTCACCGTTCCCGAGTCCGGGGTGACGGCCCTCATCGGCTCCAACGGGGCCGGCAAGTCGACCGTGTCCCGGGTGGTCACCGGCCTCCTGGCCAGTACGTCCGGATCGGTCCGACTGAGTGGGAAGGACGTCACCGGCCTCCCCGCCTACAAGATCGCCCGGGCCGGAGCGGCCCACGTACCCGAGGGTCGGGGCGTCTTCGCCAATCTCACGGTGGAAGAGAACCTCAAGCTGGCCTTCCGACAGCGTGGTGGCCGACAGAGCGTCGCCGGGTCGCTGGAGAAGGCCTACGCCGCCTTCCCGGTCCTCGGAACGAGACGAAGGCAGCAGGGCGGGACGCTCTCGGGGGGCGAGCAGCGCATACTCTCGCTGGCCAAAGTGTTGGTCGAGCCACCCCGCCTCTTGGTGGCCGACGAGATCTCGCTCGGGCTCGCCCCGGTGATGATCGATGCCGTCTACGACGGATTGCGCCAGATCAACGGCGCGGGGACCGCCCTGCTGATCGTCGAACAGCAGGTGGACCGAGTACTCGAGATCGCCCGCACCGCGGTGGTCCTCGAGCACGGCTCGGTCGCCTACAGCGGTCCTTCCGACGGTGCGCTGGCCGCGGTCGAGCACGTGCTTGCCTCCCGCGGGGAGCGGACCATCCTCACGGCCGAGCCCGATCCCGACTCGCCGGCTTCGGCGTAGAGGACGGGCGGCCGGTGCCCGACACCGAGACCGGACCGAGTCGAGGGCACGGGTGGGCTCCGGCCCCGGTCAGTGAGGGACTATCGGGGTGGGCGCCGGTAGTTTGAAGTACGAGATCAACGAGAGAACAGCATCAGAGGGAGAAGATCCACTGTGAGTAACAACGAGCGCGACGCCGTCATCGTCGACGTGGTGCGCACCACGATGGGGAAGCGGGGCGGGGCGCTGTCGACGTGGCACCCGGCCGACCTCTTGGGGTTCGCGCTGACCACCCTGGTGGACCGCACCGGCATCGACCCCGAGACCGTCGACGATGTCATCGGGGGGTGTGTCACCCAGTCCGGCGAGCAGGGCACCAACGTCACCCGAAACGGGTGGGTGGCGGCGGGCTTGCCCCAGAGCGTTCCGGCTACCACCGTCGACCGGCAGTGCGGCTCCTCCCAGCAGGCCATGCACTTCGCCGCGGCCGGTGTGAAGGCCGGACACTACGACCTGGTGGTGGCCTGCGGTGTCGAGTCGATGACCCGGGCGCCGATGGCGTCCAACTCCAAAGGCGGGATCGGGCCGTTCCCTCCGTCGTTCCTCGAGGTCATCGACGGGCGGCTGTGGATGCAGTTCCGGGTGGCCCAGGTGCTGGCCGATCGCTGGGGGGTAACCCGCGAGCAGATGGACCAGTACGCCCTGGAGAGCCACCGGCGGGCCGTCGCCTCCTGGGATTCGGGTCACTTCGCCAACGAGACGGTCCCGGTGCCCCTGAAGGGGGAGGACGGTGCCTTCACCGGTGCGACCCTCGACGTGGACGAGGGCATCCGCCGCAACGCCTCCCTCGAGGCCCTGGCCGGTCTGCCCCCGGCCCAGAACTGGGAGCCGGACACCGCACCCGATATCACCGCCGGTAACGCATCGCAGATGACCGACGGAGCGGCCGCCATGCTCATCGCTGAGCGGTCGGTGGCCGAGCGACTGGGCCTTCCCATCCGGGCCCGGTTCGCCCATGCCACCGTGGCCGCTGACGATGCCGCCATCGTCCTGTCCGCCCCGGTCCCGGCCACCCACCGGATTCTCGAGCGTTCGGGCATGAAGGTCGAGCAGTTCGACGCCATCGAGTGCAACGAGGCGTTCGCCGCCATCCCGCTCATGTGGAATGCGGCGTTTCACGCCGATCCGGAGAAACTGAACCCCCGGGGGGGTGCCATCGCCATCGGTCACCCGCTCGGTGCCAGCGGCGTACGTTTGGCCTCCACCTTGCTCAACCATCTGGAGGCCACCGGAGGCCGGTACGGCTTCCAGACGATGTGCGAAGGTGGCGGTCAGGCCAACGCCACGGTTATCGAGCGCCTGGGCTGATCGCCCGAGGTGGGCGCCCCGGTCAGCTGACGGTCGGGGGTTGTTGCTCCTTCGAGGCCAGGTAGGAGGCCGTGCCGGCGAGGAATGCGTCGACGTCCTGGGCCTTGTTGCTGGCGAACTCGCTGAAGTAGCCGGGGACGTAGATGGCCAGCGATCCACCGGCGACGCCCTCCAGGATGGTGGTGGCCGCCTCGGCCACGGTGATCGAGGGGACGTCTGCGGTGAAGGGATCGTTGTCAGGCAAGGTGAACAGCTCGGTGTCCACGACGCCCGGATACACGACGGACACCTTGATGCCCGATGACCAGAGATCCACGGCCATCGACTCGGAGAAGACGGCCAGGGCGGCCTTGGACGCCGAGTACGCCGCCTCCCCCGGGGGGCTGAGCGTGGCCGCCACCGAGGCCACCGACACCACCGTTCCCGACCCCCGTTCCAGCATGTGGGGAAGGAGCGCCAGGGTCAGGCGCACCGGGGACAGGTAGTTGATGGCCATCACCTGTTCGACCGTGGCCGGATCGAGCGCGGTGACGTGCCGTCGCTTCGGGATTCCGGCGTTGTTGACCAGGATGTCCACCCCACCCAGCTCATCGAGTGCCTGCTCGGCCAACCGGTCGACGGCTTCGCCCTCGGCCAGGTCTGCCGTCCACATCACCGATGCCGGCGAGTGGGCCCGGCAGCGCTCGAGCACCTCAGCCAGTCGGTCCTGACGCCGGGCGACGATCCCGACGGTTGCCCCGGCGGCGGCGAAGGCCTCGGCCAGTCCCGCGCCGATACCCGACGATCCTCCGGTGATCAGTACCCGCTTCCCCCCGAAGGCTTCGTTGATCGTGTCGGCCATGCTTCCCCCTTCGGACCGTCTCCGGTCTCGTTGTCCAGTCCAGTCCGCGCCGCACGGCCTCAGCCGCGGCAGGGCGTCAGCGGTTCTTCCACACCGGCGCGCGCTTCTCGGCGAAGGCCTTGGGGCCTTCCACGGCATCCTCACTGGAGAACACCTCCGAGGAGAGCGACGATTCGATCCGGTAGGCCTCTTTCATGTCCACGGCCAGGCCGGTCAGCACCGACTCCTTGGTCTTACGGACGGCGAAGGGGCCGTTGGCCGTGATCCGCCGGGCGTAGTCGAGGGCCCGATCCATGACCTTGTCCGGCGCGCAGACCTCGTTCAGCAGCCCCATCTCGTAGGCCCGGTGGGCAGGCACCTGATCGGCGCAGAGCAGCAGCTCCATGGCGGCGGGGTAGGGGATCTGCCGAGGCAAGCGGACGGTGGTCCCGCCGCCGGCGAACAGTCCCCGTTTGGGCTCCATGACGCCGAACGTCGCCGTGTCGGCGGCCACCCGGAGATCGCACCCACCGAGCATCTCCATCCCCCCGGCCACGCACGTCCCGTTGATGGCGGCCACGATGGGTTTGTAGAGCTTCACGTTCCGAAGCACCGCCTTGGTGCCGTCGTCGAGGCGGTAGCCGTCGATCTCGGTGACCCCGGTCTCGCGCATGGTCGTCGAGAGCTTGGTGATCTGGGGAATGTAGGTCTTGAGATCGGCGCCCACGCAGAAGTCAGGCCCTACGCCGGTGATCACGGCCACGTAGGCGTCGTCGTCGTCACCGAAGCGATCCCAGGCCATCCGGAGCTGCTTGAAGTGGTCCATGTCCAAGGAATTGCGGGCCTCGGGCCGGTCGATGGTGATGCGGACGATGTGGTCGTCCCCGGGCTCGTAGTGGATGGTCATGGTGTTCGTAGTACCTCTCGGTTTCGGGGCGTGCTGGTCGGTAGGGGCGTGAATCGGCCGGCAGGGCCAGGTCACCGTGGGCGCCGGCTGGCGACGACTGGTAGGAGCATTGGTTGCCCCCCGTCGGCACGGATCCCCTTAGTCAGTGGTGGGCGATCGTGGCTCCCTTGTCGCCCGGGGTGAGGGTGACGGTTTCGCCAGCCAGGTCGAGATCGGCCGGGGCCGGTTCGTCGAGGCGGGCGTAGGAGCGTGTGCCGTCCGGTAGCTCACAGATGAGCGCGGTCGACTCCGGACCCTGCCGACTGTGGACGGTGGAGAACGTCACGACCTGGGCCGGACCTTCCGCCTCGCCGGTCACCGGCACGGTGGGCAGCTCCGCACCGGCCGTGCTCGGGGCGTAGGTTCCCGGCCGGGTGGACCACAGGCTGGCCGAGTGGCTGGTCATGTGCATGCCGATCCCCGACACCAGGCCGAGTGCAGCCGGGCTCGTGTCGGAGAGATTCGGCCATGGCGGCCAGGGCATGGGTGGAGTAGTTGCTGCCCGGACCCCCGTGGTAGGGGAGGCCACCGGTGACGGTGAGGAGCCGATGATCGGCCGGCAGGCCGAGCGCGTCGACCCCGAAGGAGAGCGAACTGGCGAAACACGAATAGAGATCGAAGTAGGCCACCTCATCGCTTCGAACGCCCCCAAGAGCCGTCTGCATGGCTGCGGCCATGGCCGGTGAGCGCCAGAGCTCGGGTCGGGCCGCCATGGTGGCCGGCTCTTCGGCGTACCCGTCGCCGAGGAGGTACACCCGCTGATCAGACGGGACACCGAGAGCGTCGGCCCGCTCCTCGGTGGCCAGCAGTACGGCGGCGGCCATGTCCACGTCCATGATGGCCGTCATCAACTTCGTGTACGGCGTGGCCACCATCCGGTTGTCCGGTGAGGTGGTGCTGATCTCGGCGGCGCTCCGGGCGATAGGGAACCATGCGTACTCGGGTTGGGAAGCGGCCAGCTCGCTCATCGGTGCCAGCAGCCGACCGATCTCGGTGCGTCGGTCCTCCAAGGACTGTCCGAGGTGGGCCCGACGGGCCGTGTCGAGCAGGGCGAAGGTCAAGTAGGCCTGGAAGATGCCGTTCTTTCGCTCCAGGCGGTCGATGGTGATGGGGTAGGGCTTGGGCTCGTCGGGAGGGTAGGACCACGCCGGGTCGGCCAGATGCCTCCGCGTGGCGAGGGCCTCACCTCCCACGATGAGGGCGAGATCCAGCTGTCCCCGAGCCATGGACGCCGCCGCCTCGGAGGCCAGTCGAACCGGCACCGACCCGCCCAGCCCGGAATACGACGCCAAGCCAGGATCTGCACCGAGGCGGGCGGCCAGCCGGGCGCAGGGGTCGTCGTACTCCCAGGACTGGCTGAACACGACCTGGAGGCTCTGGATGCCCTTCAGGGCGTCGGGGCTGCCGGCGTCGTCGGCCGCGTCTCGAGCCAGCGACTCCCACATGTCGAGGGGTTCGGGTGCGGGCTCGTCCCGCCAGGTGCGCCGGGCCACCCCGATGATGCACGGCGTACGCCGGTCGACGGGCACGTCAGCCGAGTCGTGAGTGACCAGGGAGTTTGATGGCCCGGTCGGCGATGATGTTCTTCTGTACTTCGGACGAGCCCCCGCCGATCGTGCTGTACCGCTGGAAGGAGTACAGGCGCGTCCACTTGCCCCGGTCGACGGCGTCGGGGCCGCCCTTGGCCAGGACGCCGGCCGGTCCGAGCAGGTCGACCGACAGCGCGGCCAGGGACTGGGCCATCGACGACCACATGAGCTTGGCGAAGGGGACTTCGGGCCAGTTCTTCTCGCCCTTGATGATCTTGCTCAGGGCCCGAAGGGCCAACAGTCGAGACAGCTCGATGTCGGTCCACGCCCGGGCCAGGCGCTCCCGGATGGCCGGATCGTGCAGGGCCTCCGGATTCACCGACCGGGCGGCCGTCACCATGGCGTTGAGGTCGGCGGCGAGTAGCGAGATCTGTCCAGCGATGCCCACCCGCTCGTGGCCGAGGGTGCCCATGGCCACCATCCATCCTTCGCCCTCGCCGCCCAGGCGGCTGTCGACGGGGATCGAGGCATCGTTGAAGAAGACCTCGTTGAACATCTCCTCGCCCGACATGTCCCGGATGGGACGGGCCTCGATGCCCGGGGTGTGCATGTCGATGATGAAGGCGGTAATTCCTTCGTGCTTGGCCCCCCGTTCGATGGCAGTGGGGTCGGTGCGCAGGAGGAATAGCCCCCAGCGGGCCAGATGGGCCGTCGAGATCCAGATCTTCTGGCCGTTGACGATGTAACGGTCGCCGTCCCGGACCGCCGTGGTGCGGAGATTGGCCAGGTCGTTGCCGGCGTCGGGCTCGGAGAAGCCTTGGCACCAGTGATCAGTGGCATCCAGGATGGACGGAAGCCAACGGGCTTTCTGCTCGTCGGTACCCCAGGCGATGATCATCGGCCCGATCTGCCAGAGTCCATTCGGGTTGAACAGCCCTGGGGTGCGGTACTCGGCGTTGACCTCGGAGAAGATGATGCGTTGCATGGCGGTGGCGTTGCGGCCCCCGTACTCCTCGGGCCAGTTGACCGCCGCCCAGCGACCTTCGTTCAGCAGTCGTTGCCAGGCGGCCCGACGGTGGGCCGACTTCTCGCCCGTGATCGATGCGTCGTCGACCAGCTCCTCGCTGGCCAAAAACGGCGGCAGGTGCTCGTCGAGCCAGGCACGCAGCTCGTCTCGGAACGCTTCATCTTCAGGAGCCAGTGCGAAGTCCACAATCGGGCAGGCTAGCCGCGGCGGAGACAGTGGTGCCTCTCCACCGGCCGACAGTGGTGTTCTCCGGCCGGGTCCAGTGAGCTTCTCGGTGACCGGGTGCCACTGGCCGGTCGAGGGCCCGACAGCCAACTGTCTCCCTCCGGTCAGCGGTGCGTACACTGTCCGAAAACTCAGCGACACCACTCCGGGGGTGGACAGTGGATTTCACGTTCGATGCCGAACAACTGGCCTTACAAGACGTTGCCCGTCGGGCCATGGACGAGGTGGACGGCGAGACCCTTCGACGCCTGGCTGACGACCCGGTAGGCATCACGCCCGAACTCTGGGACCGCCTCGTGACCATGGGGTGGACCGGAATGCTCATCCCTGGCGAGGGAGCCGGGCTCCTCGAGATGTGCATCATCCTCGAGCAGATGGGCCGGGTCCCCTTGCCCGGGCCTTTCTTCTCGTCATCGGTCGCCGCCACCCTGGCGGCCCGGGCCCTCGGGGCCGACGATCTGGTGTCCGGGCTGGGTACGGGACTCACCCGGGGCACGGTGGCGCTGCACGAACAGGGCTACGGCCACCCACTGGGCACCGTACGGGCCCGAGCCCGGCGGAAGGGGTCGGGATGGGTGCTGACTGGGACCAAGCCGTTGGTAGTCGACGGCCATACCGCTGACTGGGCCATCGTCGTGGCCCTGGCCGAAGAGGGGATCCGCTCGTTCCTACTGCCCGCACCCAAGGCGGAGTTGGTGCCCGGCCTCGATCCCACCCGCAAGCTGGCCCGGCTCGTGCTCGACGAAGAGCCCGTCGAGCCGCTCGGACCGCACGGAGACCAGGCGGCCATCTGGCGGGACGTGCTCGACGACGTGTCGGTCGGGCTGGCCGCCGAGCTGATCGGCGTGGCCGACCGGTCCCTCGAAGAGGCCGTCGAGTACTCGAAGGTGCGTGTCGTCTTCGACCGGCCGATCGCCGAGTTCCAGGCGGTCAAGCACCGGATCGTCGACATGTACCAGGCGCTCGAGCTGGCTCGGGCCGGGGTCCACTTTGCCGCCTGGGCCGCAGACACCGGCTCACCGGAGCGGTCACGGGCCGCCGCCATGGCCTCGGCCTACGCCTCCGAAGCGGCGGTCAAGGTGACTGGTGACAACATCCAGGTCCACGGGGGAGTGGGCTTCACCTGGTCCAACGACGCCCACTTCCTGTTCAAGCGGGCCAAGCAGAACGAGGTGCTCGCCGGTGGCACCGGGCACCAGTGGAGCCGACTCTCCGACATCCTGGTCGACCACGTCTGACGCTCCCGTAGGGCCTCGGGGAAGCATGGAGTTCCATCTCTTCTTGCCCCAGATGCGTCTCGCCCCCGAGGCGCTCCGGGCGCGGGCCGAAGGGGCGGAGGCGGCCGGGTTCACGGGACTGGCCATCATGGACCACCTGTTCCCACCGGGCGCCCCCGATCAGCCGATGTACGAGGCGATGACCACCGTCACCTGGCTGGCCGCAGTGACCGAGCGCCTCCGGCTCGGTCACCTCGTGCTCTGTGACTCGTTCCGCCACCCCGCCGTCCTGGCCCGTCAGGCCGTCACCCTCGACCATCTGTCGGGCGGTCGCTTCGAGCTGGGTATCGGATCGGGGTCGACGCCGGGCGAGTTGGCCACCTATGGACTCCCCGCCGCGTCCGGCCCCGATCGGGTCGAGCGGCTCGCCGAGACGCTGGCCCTCTTGCGGGGATTCTGGTCCGGGGAGCCGGTCCACCACCGGGGTACCAACTTCACCGTCGAGGGTGCCCGTCAGCTGCCCACGCCACTCGGGCGGCTTCCCGTCGTCATCGGTGGCACCGGGCCCAAGACCATGGCGCTCGTGGCCGAGTACGCCGATTGGTGGAACGTGCCCATGCACCAGACGGACCGGTTGGCGTCGGCCCGCCCCCGGGCGGGGGGAGCCAGGATCTCGGTGCAGCTCCTCGTCACGTTGATAGCCGACGAAGCCCGGAGGGACGAGGTAGAGGCAGTGGCCGCCCGGCGCTTCGGCGGGATGGCCGCCGCGGGCCACGTGACCGGGACCCCCGACGAGCTACGTCACCGATTCCGCACGCTGGGGGAGCAGGGGGTGGAGCGCATCTACACCTGGTTCACCGATTTCGCTTCGCCCGAGACCCTCGAGATCTTCGGTCGCGAGGTCATCGCCGCTTCGGTCTGAGTGGCTCAGCCCGGTCCTCGGAGTTTCAAGATGGCCGCCACCTCGTCGGCCCGGGCCCGGAAGAAGTCGGATGGATCTGCCCCGTCGAGCACCCCCGCCACGTACTCGAAGAACAGGCCGACAAGGAGGCTCCGCAGCATGCGGGCCAGGGCCGCCTGCTCGGCCTCGGTCCCCTGGGCCGACTCCTGTTCGGCCAACCAGCGCTCCAACGAGGCCTGGGTGGCGGCGAAGAGGTCGTTGCCCACGGCGTAGGCGGTGTCGTCGCCCCGCATGACCTCGCCCATCATCAGGCGGATGAACTCTTCCACCTCGAGCATCGACTGGAGGATGTCGTTGAGGAGATCGGCCAGACCGGCCGCCGGGTCGCGCGACAACGACGGTTGGGAGGCGTTGGGATCATCGACGAAGCCCCGCTCCTCGAGGACAGCCACCAACAGGTCCCGTTTGGACGGGAAGTAGTGGTAGAGCGATGCCACATTGAGGCCGGTGGCGGCGGCGAGATTCCGCATGCTGGTGCCGTCGACCCCCTGGGTGGCCATGAGCGAGAGCGCGGTGGAGAGGATGCGCTGGCGCTGGTTCGACCCCTCAGGTCGGGCGGACTGGCCTCGTTCGGGCGTGGGCATCCACCCATTGTGGACCCTTCCTCCGAGCGCCAGGGCCGTCGGCACCGGGTTGGGACATGTCGTGGACCCAAACGAACGTTTGATGTAGGGTTTGGGCCAGGCCAAACGGGCCGCAAGGGGGTCGACCGATGTCACTGGATTCCAACACCGTCGTGGAGGAGCTGGCCGCACCGGTCCCCTTCGATCCGTTCGAGTTGGAGGACACGGTCTCGGGAAACATCCGCGACCCCTATCCACGCATGGCCGAGCTACGGCGCCAGTCACCGGTCCATGTGGGTCCCGTCGACCTCGGTGACGGGCTGAATGAGGTTGACCCTTCGATTCCCCAGCCGGTGACCGTCTTCGGCTTCGACGAGTCGGTGCAGGTCCTTCGGGACAACGAGACCTTCTCGTCCACGGTCTATGAGGGGGTCATGGGTGCGGTGATGGGCAAGACCATCCTGCAGATGGACGAGCCGGAGCACCGCCTCCACCGCGCCCTGGTGTCGCCGACCTTCCGGTCCAAGGTCCTCGAGCAGTGGGAGGGTGACCTCGTCCAACGGGTGGTCAACGAGCTCATCGACGGCTTTGCCGACCGGGGGACGGCCGATCTCGTCCAAGAGCTGACTTTCAACTTCCCGGTCCAGGTCATCGCCCGCATCCTCGGGCTGCCCCGCTCGGACTTTCCGATGTTTCAGCGGTGGGCCATCGGCATCACCAGCGTGGCCTCGAACTGGGAACGGGGCATCGAAGCTTCCGAGGCCCTCCGGGAGTATTTCGCCTGCGTGCTGGACGAGCGGCGCCGCCAGCCGGCCGACGATCTCATCAGTCAGCTCCTGGTGGCCGAGGTCGACGGACGCACGCTCGACGACGAGGAGATCTACTCCTTCCTCCGCCTGCTACTCCCCGCCGGGGTCGAGACGACCTACCGGGCCTCGGGCAACATGCTCTACGGCCTGCTCACCAACCCCGACCAACTGGAACGGGTCCGCAACGACCGGTCCCTCGTGCCCGATGCCTTCGAGGAGACACTCCGCTGGGAGCCACCGGTCACCGTCATCCTCCGCCGGGCCATGCGCGACACCGAGGTGGGCGGTGTGGCGGTCGAGAAGGGGGCCGACGTCGCCCTGCTGCTCGGCTCGGCCAACCGCGACGAGCGCAAGTACGAACACCCCGACGAGTTCGACGTCTTCCGGGCCTCCCGTCAGAGCGTGGGATTCGGCTTCGGCGTGCACGTCTGTCTCGGGATGCACCTGGCCCGGATGGAGACCCGGGTGGCCATCAACACGCTGTTCGACCGCCTCCCCGACCTGCGACTGGCCCCCGAGCCGGGCCAGGACCTCCACATCAAAGGCATGGCCTTCCGCTCGCCGATCGCTCTGCCGGTGGCCTTCACCCCGGCCTGATCCGACCCCGTTCGGAGCGGCAGCGACCGGGTTTCCCGTTGTCCACTGCTGTTGTCGGCGGCCCGGTTATGGTGACCCGATGCCCGTCTGGTTGAACGACGAAGAGTTCGCAGTGCTGTCCGCGGCGTGTGACTGCCTGATACCGCCATCCGACGCCGGTCCCAGTGCCTCTGCGGCCGGCGTGCCCGACTACATCGATCGCCTGCTCGGTGCGTTCACATTCGATCCGCCGAGGATCTGGGCCGGAGGACCTACGTCGGGCCGTTTCGGTGGCGAGGCCGCCTTTTCGACCTTCCACCGGCTCAACGCACTGGACGAACTGGCCTGGCGTATGCGGATCGAGGGGTCGGCCGGGTTGCCCGAGCGGGAGTTCAACGGACCGGTCGAGGGGCTGCAGCAGCGCTACCGGGAGGGCTTGGCCGAACTCGGTGCCGACTTCACCGGGGTGGACGGCGAGGAGCGGACTCGGCCGGCTGCGAGCCCGCCCCGAGTTCGTCGACCTGCTCTACGGCCACTGCTGTGAGGGGATGTACGGTGCCCCCGAGTACGGGGGCAACCGGGACCTGTGCGGTTGGAAGGCCATCGGATTCGACGGCGACGTACAACCCCGAGGATGGACCGACGAGGAGGTCTCCAACCCGTGACCGTAGATGCTGTGATCGTGGGCTCAGGGCCGGGGGGCGCCACTGCAGCGGACGTACTCACCGCCGCCGGCTGGTCGGTGGTCATCGTCGAGAAGGGCCGCAACCACCTGCTCGATCCGGACGACCTCAGCCAACCATCGTTCGACTATTCGAATGACGAGATCAAATTCCACAACCGACACTTCCTCGGTCCGGACCCACTGGTCGAGCCCCGCACCTTCCGAAGCGAGGAGGCCGACGGCGACCACGTCCATGTAGGGGAGTTCAACTCGGTCCCGACGACGGTGGGCGGTGGCGGTGTGCACGCCGACGGCAAGGTACCCCGATTCCGCCCCGACGACTTCCGGCTGCTCAGTCAGTTCGGTCCCCAAGCCGGTGCCGAGGTGGCCGACTGGCCGCTCGACTACGACGAGCTCGAGCCTTACTACGCCGAGGTGGAGCGGGCCATCGGCGTGGCGGGGACCGACGGGACCAATCCGTTTGCCGCACCCCGGTCGGGACCGTTCCCCATGCCTTCGGGAGCGCCCATGTTCGGTGCCACCAAATCGGCCGCCGCCGCTGAGCGGCTCGGCTATCACCCCTACCCCGCACCCACCGCGGTCAACAGCGTTCCCTACGACTCCCGGCCGGCCTGCAACAACTGTGGTTTCTGCGCCTTCTTCGGCTGCCCCATTCACGCCAAGGGTGATCCCATCGCCATGCTGCAGCGCACCATGGGCACCGGTCGTGCCGAGCTGCTGGCCGAGACCTTCGTCTCCCGGGTCCGCATCGAGGGACGCCGGGCCACCGGGGTCGATCTCATCGGCCCCGACGGCACCGAGCGCTTCCTCGCCGCCCGCCATGTGGTCATCGCCGCCGGAGCCATCGAGACGCCGCGGCTCTTGTTGCTTTCCGACCTCGACCATCCACTCATCGGCCGTTACCTGATGACCCACTTCCAGACCATCACCGCCGGCTCCATGCCCTTTAGGACCTACGGCGAGCGGGGTCGATCGGTCACCCACGTCCACGACGACATGATCGTGGGTGACGAGGCGTCGAAGGCGGCGGCGGCCGAAGCCGGCCTTCCCTGGATCAGGGGTGGGCTCGTCGAGCACGGTGGGGGAGGGCTGCCCATCATGGAGGCCAAGCACCTCCCGTGGGGGGAGCACCACGCGGAGATGATGGCCACCTCGCCGATACGACGGGGCCTGTGGGCCTTCATTATGCAGGGCGAGGATCTTCCCTATGCCACCAACCGGGTCGATCTCGATCCGACCGTGCGGGATGCGCGGGGATTCCCTGTGGCCCGGGTGACGTACAAGCCGGGCCACCACGAGTTGGTCGCCTCGGCCCACTACGGCCCGAGGCTCATCGCCATCTTGGAGGAGATGGGCGCCGTCTGGACCGCCTCGACCTCGTCACCGGGGACGGGCAACGCCTCGCTGCCCGAGGCCGATTCCCGAGTCTCGCCACAATATGGGGACGGTGCGGATGGGTCCCGACCCGGCTACCTCGGTGGTCGATCCGCACGGCCGGATCCACGATCTCGACAACGTGGTGATCGCCGACTCGTCGGTGTTCGTGACTTCGGCGGGCTATGGCCCAACGCTGACCCTGGCCGCACTCGCCGCCCGGACCGCCCACCTGTTGGTCTGAGGGGCCCTCAGCCCGCTCCCCGGGTGAGGAGCAGCGTGCCGGCGATGGGGCCGCCCCCGTTGCTGACCGCGGCCACCTCGGGAAGGGAGTCGCCCCGCCGGAACACCTGGCGGTCGCCACCCTCCCCCCGGAGCTGGACGCAAGCTTCGTGGATGAGCCCGAACCCGTGGAGCCGACCTCCCGAGAGCTGGCCCCCGGCGGTGTTGAGGGGAAGGACGCCCTGTCTCGAGATGGCGGTGCCGCCCTCGACGAAGCTCCCGCTCTCGCCGCGACCACAGAACCCGAGCGCTTCCAACCACACCATGGCCAGGATGGAGAAGCCGTCGTAGAGCTGCGCCACATCGACATCGGTCGGACGGAGGTCGGTCCGCTCCCACATGGAAGCGGCGGCGTCCTGGGCGGCCATGGTGGTGGGATCCTCGTACTGGTCCCAGCTGGCCCGCCCGCGTAGTGCGGTCCCCACGGCGTTGACATGGCAGGCGGGGTGCGGGGTGTCGGGTGCGTAGTCGCGGTGGGAGACCACCAGGGCGGTGGAGCCGTCCGATGGAGCGTCGCAGTCGAACAGACACAGGGGGGTGGAGATCATCCGGGCGGCCAGATAGTCGTCGAGCGTCATGGGGTCCCGGTAGACGGCCTTCGGGTTGTCGGCGGCGTTCCGACGCCCGTTGACAGCGATCTGGCCCAGCTGCTCGCGGGTCAGGCCGAACTCGTGAACCCGGCGCTCGGCCACCAGTGCGAGCCAGTTGACCGCCGACACCGCGCCGAAGGGGAGGCTCCACTGCAGGAAGCCCGAGAACCGGGGGACGCTCCCGCCCCCACCTCCGCCGCCAATGCCCTGGCGGCCGCCGGTGCCCTGAGCGGTCGATTCGGACACCGTCCGATACACGAGCACGTGGCGGGCCAGGCCGGCCGCCACGGCCAGGCAGGCGGCGATGACGGCCCGCATCTGACCGGGACCCTCACCACCCCCGTCGTGCCAGTTGAGCCGAAGGCGCAGAGCGTCTTGGACCTCGGGGGAGCTAGGACCGCCAAAACCGGCCGGACCGGCACCCATGCCCGGATAGGTGGCCAGCCCGTCGATGTCGTCCCGGGTGAGGCCGGCGTCGGCCACGGCGGCCAGACAGGCGTCGACCGTGAGGTCGATGTCGGACCGACCCAGTCGCCGACCCACCGCCGACTGGCCGATGCCCGAGATGACGGCACGCCGCTCGAGCGGTGGCTCAGGGGCACCGCTCATGACGCACTCCCCGCGCCGGTGTCGCCCACCGGGCGGAAGAGGGGGAGGAAGACATCGTCGTTCTCCTCGAACACCACCTCGACCGGCATGCCGGTGCGGATGTCCTCGGGCTCCACGTCGACCAGGTTGGTGGTGAGGCGGACGCTCTCTTGTTCGTCGATGGCCACGAGCCCGATGACGTAGGGCTCGCTCCCCGGGATCCAGCCGTGGACGTTCACCGTGTGGGCAACCACTGTGGCCCGGCCGCTCACCACCTGAGGGACGACATCTTCAGACAGGCACTCGGGACAGCGCGGGGCCGGAGGATGCACGTAGTACTGGCAGTGCCGGCAACGGAGGAATCGGAGCTGTCCGTCAGCCCCGCTGGTCCAGAAGAACTCGTTGTCCTCGTCCACCCGCGGGAGGAGTCGGAAGGCGGGGCCACGGGCGGTCACGGGAGCACCCTAGGCCGAGAGTGCCGGCCGGTGCCGGGACGTTACCCATGGGTCCCGGTTGACGTGGGCTCGACAGCTCCTCACCGTCCCTCCAGCACCTCGGGGTTGACCACGTGGAGTGGCCGGGCCCCGGCCAGCAGTCGACAGAGGTCCTCGGCGATGAGGCGTGTGTGGTTGGCCTCGGTGTTGTAGGTGGCGCCTCCGATGTGCGGAGTCAGGACGACCGAGGGGAACTCGGTCAGCGGATGGTCGACGGCCAGCGACTCGCCTTCGAAGTGGTCGAGGCCGGCCGCTCCGACTTTGCCCGAGGCCAGGGCGGCCACCAGTGCATCGGTGTCGTGGAGGGCGGCCCGGGCGCTGTTGATGAAGACCACGCCGTCGCGCATGGCGGCGAACTGGTCGGTTCCGATCATCCCCACCGTCTCGGGGGTCACCGGGGCGTGGAGGGACACCACGTCGGACCGCTCGAGCAGTTCGTCGAGTGACACGGTTGGCTCCTCGGCGTAGGGGTCGTAGGCGATGACCTCCATGCCCAGACCGCGTAGGCGCCGAGCGCGTAGCCCGGGCCACCGCGCCCAGACCCACCAGCCCGGCCACGCGGCCAGCCACCTCCCACGCCCGGAAGCGTTGGTAGGGGATGGTTCCGTCTCGGTAGATCTCACCTCGGCGGACGTCGCCGTCTGCGCCCACGACGCCGCGGGTGGCAGCAAAGAGCAAGGCCACGGTCAGTTCGGCTACGGCGTCGGCGTTGCGGCCTGGAGCTCGGAGCACGGGAACCCCGGCTGCGGTGGCCGCCGGAACGTCCACGTTGGTCGGATCGCCTCGACAGCTGCACACGGCCAGGAGTGGCTGTTCGAAGAGCGGACCGGCGCACCGGTCGCTCTCCACCACCACGATGCTGGCCCCCTCGTCGGCGACCCGCTCGGCCAGTTGCTCGGCGTTGTAGATGCGGAGGGACGGCTGCTCGAGCCACGAATCGAGGGTGAGCTCAGCCAGTTGGCCGAGGAGGTCGAGACCGGGTCCGCGGACGGCCGCGGTCACCAAGGCCCTGGGTCGTTCGGTGGGCATGTTGGTGCTGGCTCCTCGCTATGGACTCCGGAGATCCCGGAGCAGGACACGGCTTCGGGGCCGGTTCGCGTACATAATGGCGTCTCATGACGAGATTGTCAGGTTTATGAGTCTGCCCTCTGGAGACGATTGCACCATCGGAGTGGACGTCGGCACCACGTCGGTGAAGGCGGTGGCCGTCGACGGCGACGGGCGGGTGGTGGCCCGGACCAGGGTGGCCCACACCGTCGGGACGCCGTCGGCCGACCTGTTGGAGCACGACGTGTCCCGGGCGTGGCGTCGGGGGCCACGGAGGGCCTTTGCCGCCGTCTCCGCCGAGCTGGACGGACCGGCCGCCGGTGTGACGGTTACCTCCATGGTCCCGTCCGTCACCGCCCTCGACCGTCGTCTGTCACCGCTGCTCCCGGGCCTCCTTTATGGGGACGCCCGGGCGGCTGAGGAAGACGCGACCGGAGGGATCGACAGTCCCGGCTGGGCGGAGGCATCGGCGGTGGAGCAGCGCCAGTCGGCCGAGCGCTTCCAGGGCCAACGCATGCTTACCTGGGCCGTGCACGCACGCCCCAACGCCCGGGCCTACTGGAACTGTCAGGCCACAGCCACCCACACGCTCGCCGGTGTCCCCGCGGTGGACCAGGCCACGGCCACCTCGTTTGGCGCGCTGTACGAGGGGGGCAGATGGGATCCCGATGCGATCGGCGCCCTGGGTGTGCAGGAGAGCCAACTGCCCGTCGTCGGCGGGATGGGACAGGGGCTGGGAACGGTACCCGACACGCCGACGGTATTCGCCGGAGGCTCCATTGACGCGTTCTGTGAACAGATCGTGGCCGGGGCCAATCAGCCCGGGGACGTGCTGGTGATCTTCGGGGCCACCCTCATCGTCTGGGTGGTGGCCGAGGAGTGGCGGGACGTTCCTGGTCTGACCACGCTGCCCAACATGATGGCCGGCCAGGTGATGATCGGAGGCCCGAGCAACGCCGGGGCCCTGTTCGCCGACTGGGCCCGAACCATGACCGGAGGCTCGTCCCGCCCGAAGTTCGCCGCCGGTACCGCCGACGCTGAGGAACCCCTGCGGCCGGGCGATCCCTCCCGGGTGCCGGTATGGCTGCCCTATCTCCGTGGGGAGCGGACTCCGTTCCACGAGCCCTCACTGCGGTCCAGCATCCACGGTCTCGACATTGCCCAGGGGCCCGATTCGATTCTGCGGGCGGCCCACGAGGCCAGCGGCTTCGTCGTCCGACGCATCATCGACCGGTCCGGCTTCGGAGCCAAGAGGATCGTGGCCACCGGTGGGGGATCTCGCTCCCTGGCCTGGATGCAGGCCGTCGCCGACGCCACCGGGCTTCCCGTCGACACCGTGGCGGTGTCCGAGGGGGCAGCCCTCGGAGCGGCGTTCCTCGCCCGTATGGCTGCGGGACGGGAGACGTCCTTTGACGCTGCCGACGCCTGGGCCCGCACCGGCCGGAGGGTCGACCCCGATCCGCGTTGGACGGCCGCAGCCGACGGGCGCTTTCAACAGTTTGTCCAGCTCAGCCCACCAGGTTGACCCTAACCTCAACGTAAACCTTATGGTTAGGTTGAGGGTTGAGTACCCGGTTTCTGCTGTTACTTGGCCGCACCCTCACTTTGGCGTCGTAGATGCGGGCCTCAGGACGGGCTTTCGGGAATCTCGGGCGAGGCGGCGTCGGCCATAGCCCTCATCCCGGCCATGAAGCCGTCGATGTCCTTCGTCTTCATCTCCACCACGGCTTTCATGTCGGGTACGTAGTGTTCGAACCGTTCACTGACGATGCTGTCGACGATGCCGGCGGCTCCCTCCTCGGGAGGGGCGAGCGGACCCGAGTACGGGGCGGCGTCGTTGCCGGGCTGGTCCCAGATCTCGGTATCGAAGGCACCGGGGAGGACCAGCTTGATGGTGACGCCGGTGCCCCAGAGGTCGACGGCGAGCGACTCGCTCCACCCAGCCAGGGCGAACTTTGACGCGCTGTAGGCGGCTTCGGCGGCGATGCCGAGGCGGCCCCCCATGCTCGAGACGTTGACGATCGTCCCGTGGCCTCGCTCCAGCATCCTGGGCAGGAGAGCCAGGGTGATGGCTACCGGTGAGTAGAAGTTCACCGTCATCGTCCGTTCGACCTCGGCCATGGTGAGTCGCTGGGCCGGTCGGCGCATGGGGATGGCCGCGTTGTTGACCACGACATCGAGGGGACCAAGCTGGTCCCAGATCTCCAGGACGAGCGACGCCGCCCGGTCGGTGTCCTCGAGATCGGCGGCCCAGGCCCTCGACCGCGGCGCGGTGAGCCGACAGTCCTCGGCTACTTCCTCCAGGCGGTCGGCGCGTCGGGCCACCAGGGCGACCGTGGTCCCGCCCGCAGCCAGGAGTCGAGCCGTGGCGGCACCGATACCCGACGAAGCGCCCGTGACGAGGGCGGCGGTTCCCGGGCCGAGCGGGAGGGTGACGTCGGAGGGGTTCTCGGTCACGACAGGACCGGGCGGGCAACGACAGGGTGGCGGTGCGCGGCGGGCACGCCGAGGCACCGGGGCGAGGAGGTCTGACTCATGGCGCCGAGGTTAGGTCGTCCAGCCTGGAGGAGGCGGGCTGAGCCGCCAGTACTGCTCGGGTGTGTTGGCCGCCAGGTGCTCGGATAGGTGCATGTCCCGTTCCAAGGGGGCGACCTGACTGGTGTAGGCCATGATGGCGGAACGTTTGGCTGCCATGTCCGGCCGGACCGGCACGACCGAAGGTGTCGGCCACAGTCCGTTGGCGACGAGTTCGGCGACCCGTCGGGCCAACATCCCCGGCAGGTGCTTGTAGCCGGCGTCCTCGTAGCAGAACCACTCGGGTCCAGGATCCATGTCGGTGGCTCCGTCGTCGTTGACGTCAGGGCCGAACCCGACGAGCAGCCGTGCTCTCGCCACCAGTCCGGCCCGGTGTGTCAACACGTGGTCAGGGTGGGCGAGGCCCATGGGTAAGAACACAGCGCTCGGCCGCGCCGCCACGATGGCATCCAGTAAGGCTGGGGCCACGTCGTCCGGCGAAGGCTGCTCGCCGGGGGCTAGGTACTGATGATCGGGAAAGTCGAGCCACACGGGTTCTGCTCCCAAGAGGGCCATGGCCGCCCGATCCTCGAGCCGGCGGGCCCCCACCACGTCGTCGCCGGCCGCGAATCCGCCGGCTGCGTCCCACCCCGTCACCTCGTCGGGATAGGTCGACGGCCGTCCGCCCAGGACCGTGATCACGGTGCTGCCTGGATAGGTGCCGAGCAGGTGGGCGGTACCGAGGGCGGCGTCGTCGAAGTGGGGGGACACCACTACCAGCCGCTCCCATGTGGAGGCGTCGAGCAGGCCCCAGAGCTCCTTGTCCATTGGGCGCAGCGTAGCGAGGCCCCAGTGAACGTGACGCCGGACGGGATCGGGTCTGGCGCCCGTCGGTGATCAGCGCGGGGCGCTCAGCCGAGGGCTCGCCGGATGAAGCCGACCATGCCGACGGCGGTCAGCACGGCCAGAGAGCCGACAGCCACGACGAAGCAGATCCAGGTCTGGATGTGGGGCACGTTCGGTGCCATGAGGCCCCGTAATCCCTCACTGACATAGGTCATCGGATTGAGGGCAGAGAGCACCTGGAACCACCGGAGGCTTCCGAGGGACGGCCACGGATACTGACTGGATCCGGTGAAGATCAGCGGTGTGATGACGAGCGTCAAGGTGACGCTGATCCGGTTCGGGGGCACGTATGTGCCAAGGATCAGGCCCATGGCGGCACCGATGAGGGAACCGAGGATCACCATCACCACGACGGCCGCCGCCGTGGACGCCTGCCACGGGATCGAACCCAGGATCCATACGCCGACAGGGAACATCACTGCCGCAGCCACACATGCCCGCATGGCGGCAAAGACCACCTTCTCGACGGCCACCGCCCCGATGGGCAGCGGTGCCAGCAGGCGATCCTCGATCTCGTTGCTGTAGGAGAACTCGATGACGAGGGGGAGTGCCGTGCTCTGCAGACCGGTCAGGACGGCGGCCAGGGCCACGAGTCCGGGGAAGAGGACCTGCTCATAGCCGGGTCGGGCGTACCCGAGCTCGGTCAGCACTTTGCCGAACACGAACAACAAGAAGAGCGGCTGCAAGATGACCTGAGCCAAGAAGACGGGGAACTCACGGCCGGTCACAAACAGGTCGCGCCGCAAGATGGCGAACCCCGTCTTCCATGGACCCCAGCGTGGGAGATCTTCGAGCGGGTTGGCCGCAGTCGGCTCGACGGTCATGGTCATCGCAGTGCTCTTCCGGTCAGGTGGATGAAGACGTCCTCCAGGTTGGGCTCACCCAGCCGGGCATCGGTCAGCTTCCCTCCCGAGGTGCTGATGGCTTGCGCCACCGGGGCCACGAAGGTGGCCGCCTCGCCCTCGACGTAGATGCGGAAGCGCCATCCTGCACCGGTCGGGTCGTCCAACTCGTCGGCCTGGCTCACGCCGGGGAGCGCGACGAGTGCGGCGATGACGGCGGCTGCCTCGGCACCGGACGTGGGCTCCACCGTGCAGTCGAGGGTGCGCTCGCCGGTCATCCCTTTCACCAGGGCGGTGGGGGTGTCGAGGGCCAGGAGCGTTCCGTGGTCGATGATGGCGACCCGGTCGCTCAGAGCCGCGGCCTCGTCCATGTCGTGGGTGGTGATCACCACCGTGGTCCCACCCGCTTTCAACTCGCCCACTTTCTCCCACAAGAAGAGGCGGGCGGCGGGATCGAGGCCGGTCGACGGCTCGTCGAGGAAGAGCACCGCCGGCGAGTGCATGAGCGCCCGGGCAATCATCATCCGCTGGATCTGCCCTCCGGAAAAGTCGTCCGGCCGACCTCCGGGCCGGTCCGCCAGCCCGAACTGCTCCAAGAGGGCGTCGGCCAACTCCACCCGGCGGGCCTTGGGCACCCCGTGGTAGCTGGCGTGGAAGAGCAGGTTCTGACGGACGGAGAGCGACCGGTCGAGATTGTTGATCTGGGGGACCACGCCCAGCAGCCGACGAGCCCCGACGGGATCTGCCACCACGTCCACCCCGGCGACACGGGCCCGGCCGCCGGTAGGGCGAATCCGGGTGGTGAGGATCCCGATGGTCGTGGTCTTGCCCGCGCCGTTGGGCCCGAGGAATCCGAAGACCTCGCCTTGATGGACCTGGAAGGAAACCCCGGCCAACGAGTCCGTGGGCGCCTTGGGATAGCGCTTGACCAGATCGGTGACCTCGACGGCCACGGCCACACCGGTCGGTATCGAGGAAGTCACCGCCGCCGACAGCCCCGTGCTGTCGGTGGTGCCCGGATCGAGGAGGCTCTCGCCGGGTCGATCGTGGGGTGCTGCGCTCATCTCCGGTGCTCTCCTTGTCGGACGCTCCCGACGCTTCGTCGAACAGACCGGGGCGGCCGTCCCCCCGGACCTGGCTCCGCCGTCGGCGGGGCCGCCACCAAACCTAACCAACTGATGCGGTCAAACGACATTCCGCAATAGTCACGTTCGTCTCGTCGGCCGCAGAAGTTGCGTCGGCGCGTCGTCGTCACTGCGTCACGCGACTCGGCGCATGTGGCGGTACGGTACGGGCGTCGATCAAGGAGCAAGGCATGCGAGGGAGCAGTCGTTGGAATCCGCTGAGAAGCCTGACCCGCTCATGGGGTCACTTCATGCGGCGCTCGCGCTCCACGCAACTACGCACCCTCGGCATGGTGGGAGCCGTGGTCATCGGCTTGGTGGTCTGGGTGACGGCCGCCCCGTCGAGTACCCCCGTGGCTGCCGCGTCGAGCGGTGGGTCATCGTCCAACGGTTCGGGGCCGTCACCGGTCAGCAGCGCAAGCACCTCGACACGGGGCGTCTCCGCCAAGTCCATCAACGTGGTGCTACCCGTCGTCTCCCTCGGCTCGCTGGCCGGCAAGGAGGGCTTCGCCCAAGACGCCGAGTACGGCGAGCAGACCAAGGCCATCCTGCTCTTCGTCAAGCAGATCAACAAGGCGGGGGGGATCAACGGCCGCAAGATCAATCCCATCATCGCCAACTTCGACCCCACCAACGAGTCGGCCATGCGGGCCCTGTGTAAGAACTGGACCGAGGGTTCGCCGGCAGCCTTCGCCGTGCTCGACGGCATCGGGGACTGGACGGGTGACAACCAGTTGTGCGTTACCCAGGAGGGGCACACCCCGATGATCGGCCAGTGGACCACCGTGACCAACTGGACCAACCAGGGTTCGCCGTACCTGTGGTGGACCGGTCCGGACCAGGCCACCGTCCTCCAGGCCGTGGTCGAACTGGGGACTGAGCTCCCAGCTGCTCGCCGGGAAGAAGGTGGGCGTGGTAGCCGGGGACCGTGCCTCGGACCAACTGGCCCTGAAGAAGTATCTGCTCCCTGACCTGAGCCGGGCAGGTGTGACCCCGGTGGTCGAGACCATCGCCTCGGATCCCAACGACACGGCCACCACCGATACCCAGGCGCCACTGGTGGTCCAACAGCTGCGCAGTGCCGGCGTCACCTCGGTCATCCCGCTGATTCCCTTCAACGTCTTCTATCCGGTACTGCAGGCCGAGACGGACCAGCAGTACTTCCCCCGGCTCCTGCTCAGTGACTACGAGTCGAGCATCGAGTCGTCCCTCGGCCTCTTGCCCGTGCCCTACGCCAAGGCGCTCGACGGCCAAGAGGGCGTGACGACCGAGACCCTCAGCGGTATCGACGACGACCGGCCCCAGAGCGAGGGTGGCTACGACACCGCGGTGCGGAGCTGCTGGGTGGTCTGGCACAAGGCCTATCCCCAGATTCCCCCGGGCAATCAGTCCGACTTCATCGAGGAGCAGGGCCCGATCCAGGGTTGGTGTCAGGCCATCCGTCTGTTCGCCACCGCGGCCAAGGCCGCCGGGCCCGATCTGAACCGGCGCACATTTGTCACTGCGCTGTCCAAGATCAAGAACTACCCAGGCACCAACACCCCCGTGCTCACCTTCGGGCCCAACAAGCGTTACGGACCGACCCAGTTCCAGGTGGTGCGGCTCCACGTCAACAACCCGGTCTCCACGGACTGCAAGATGCCCAAGAACAACATCCCGCAATTCACCTGTTGGGTGAACGTCCAACCGTTTGCTCCGCTACCCACCGGCTGACCCCGCCGGCTTCGCGTCGTGACAGTCGTCAATTGACGCTGGTAGACAGAGGCCATGGCTGGCTACGTCCTCGATGACGCGTCGCGCAACCAGTGGCACACCGATGGGTGGTGCCTCCTGGAGGACGTCTTCAGCGCCACGGAGATCGTTGCGGCCTCCGAGGCCGTGGCCGCAGTGTTCCCGTCGGTGGAAGCCGCCCGGGCCGCCAAGGACTCACCTGATGGTGCCGAGACGGTGCGCTGGGACGTAAAGAAGCCGGTCTTCCCGTTCGAGAGCATGGCGCTCAACCGGCTCTTCGTGCACGACGCACTCATCGATCTGGCCCAGGACCTCCTCGGAACGGAACAGGTCCGGCTCTATCAGGCCATGGCGAGCGCCAAGTTCTCGGACGGTCACCCGGACTACGAACAGCTGCTCCATGTCGACTACGGCAACCACACCCTGGTCGTGCCCCGCGCTCGATGTCGGCTTCCAGCATCTCGAGCTGTTCGTCTACCTGAGCGACGTGACCCCAGAACGAGCCGCCACCCGCATCGTCTCGCGCCGGCTCACCGGTGACATCCCGGTCGAACGGACCTACCTGAGCCTCTCGGAGTACGCCCCGCTGTACGACGCCGAGCAGGCGGCTGCCGGTCCGGCCGGATCAGTGCTGGCCTACCGACCCGACGTGTACCACCGGGGCACGGCACTGACCGAGCCAGGGTCGGTCCGCTACCTGCTCCATGTCGCCTTCAAGCCGGTCTCGACGGACTGGCTGGGCTATCAGGCCTGGCCCCAGGCCGCCGAGTCGATGGCGTGGTACCGGTTCATGGAAGAGGCAACGGTTCGCCAGCTCACCACCTTGGGCTTTCCTGAACCGGGCCACCCCTACTGGAACGCCGAGACCCTGGCTGGTGTGGGGGCGCGGTATCCGAGCCTGGACATGGCGCCGTGGAAGCACTCCGAAAGGGTCGGTGGCTAGCGTGCCCGAAGCAGCGTCGTCGGAGCAGGAGCCGTGGTGGAAGACCGGCATCCTCTACCAGGTGTATCCGCGGTCGTTCGCCGACACCAACGGCGACGGGGTGGGTGACCTGCCCGGGATCATCGAGCACCTCGACCACCTGTCGTGGCTGGGTATCGACGGGATCTGGCTGAGCCCGGTGACGGTCTCGCCCAACGCCGACTGGGGGTACGACGTCGCCGACTTCTACGCCGTGCAACCCGACCTCGGCACGGCCGAGGACCTCGACCGCCTCATCGCCGAGGCCCGCCGCCGAGGCATGCGGGTGTTGATGGACCTGGTTCCCAACCACACCAGTGTGGAACACCCGTGGTTCGTCGACTCCCGATCGTCACGGTCGGCCGCGCACCGATCATGGTACGTGTGGGCCGACCCCAAGCCCGACGGAGGACCACCCAACAACTGGGTCTCCAGCTTCGGCGGGTCGGCCTGGACCCTTGACGACACCACCGGCCAGTACTACCTCCACAACCATCTGGTGGAACAGCCCGACCTCAACTGGTGGAACGAGGATGTTCGCCACGCGTTCGACGGGATCATGACTTACTGGTTGGACCGCGGGGTCTCGGGCTTCCGGATCGATGTGTGCAACATCATCATCAAAGACGCGCTCCTGCGCGACAACCCACCGGCCACCGAGTCCGATCCCCTCGACGTCCAGCTTTTCGGCCAGCGCCCGGTCTACAACGGCAATCGCCCCGAGGTCCACGAGGTGATCCGGCGGTGGCGAACGCTCGTCGACGGCTATCCCGACACCATGCTGGTGGGGGAGACGCCGGTCGAGCCCGTCGA
Organism: uncultured Acidimicrobiaceae bacterium; assembly: GCA_963817985.1. Lineage (GTDB taxonomy): Bacteria > Actinomycetota > Acidimicrobiia > Acidimicrobiales > RAAP-2 > Bog-756. The sequence goes on from CAWFQI010000023.1 coordinate 168,939, forward strand.
GGCCCTGGCCGCCTACTACGGCAACGGTGACGACGAGCTCCACCTGGCCTTCAACTTTCCCTTCATCAACTCGCCACTGGTGGCCGACGAGATGCGGGCCATCGTCGAAGACACGGAACAGTTCCTGCCCGAAGGGGCCTGGCCGGTGTGGACGGGCTCCAACCATGACATGTCCCGCTTCATGACGCGGTGGGCCGGGGATGACCCGGCACGGGCTAAGGCGGCTCTGGTCATGCTGATCTGCCTCCGAGGAACGCCGGTGCTCTATCAAGGCGACGAGATCGCCCTGGCCGATGTCGAGTTGACCAAAGAGGACATGCGGGACCCCCTCGGGGTCCTCTATTGGCCCGCCTATGCCGGCCGTGACGGCATGCGCACCCCGATGCCTTGGCAGGACGCTCCGGGGGGAGGCTTCACCGCGCCGGGCGTGACTCCGTGGCTTCCCTTCGGCGACCTCCGAAGTGCCAACGTGGAGGACCAGCGGGCCGATCCCGGCTCCATGCTGCACCTGGCCCGTGCGCTGATCACGTGGCGAAAAGACCAACCTGACCTGCAGTCGGGTGACTACCGAACACGGGAGGCATCTCCGGGAACCTGGGCGTGGACCCGGGGCCGGTCGATCACGGTGGCGGTTGCCCTGACCGACGATCCCGGCGAGGTGCCGGGGGTCGAGGGCACGATCAGGATCGCCACCGACCGCAGCCGTGAGGGTGAGCACGTCAGGGGAGTCCTCCACCTCGGTGGCTGGGAGGCCGTCGTGGTCGAGCACGACGGCTGAGTAGTCAGGTCCCGGCGGTGATCCACCCGACCCCGCCGGCCAGGTGGCGCAGATAGTCGATGTTCTCCCAGGCGTGGGGAAAGTGACCGAGTGACGTAGAAAAGACCCGACCCGCGCCCTCGGTGAAGTACCAGGACAGGGGGAACCCCTGGTCCGGCTGGATGAGTTCGGATCCGCCCTTGCCGCCCTCCTCGGATGCGAACAGCTCCTCGGGTCGGGCCCGCAAGAGGATGGTGGCATCGGGACGGAGCTCACGGAACGTGTACACCTCGTCGTGCCAGCGCCAGGTATCCCCCAGGTGGGACGTGGCCGGATGGTTGGGGTCGATGACGTCGAGGGTGCAGGTCCTCGTCCAGGGGTGGCCGTCGAACCGTGCGCCGACCAGCAGCCGGTAGTCGTCCCACTGGTAGCAGGCATCCGTGGCCGAGTGCACGGCGAGGATCGAGGTCCGCCCGGTTCGTACGGCGTCGAGGAGTAGGGCTTGTTGCTCGGTGGACCACGGCGTCTCCCCGATGGTGAACAGAGCCACCACCCGGGCCGACTCGAGGTCTGCCCGGTCGAGTGAACGCACGTCGGTTACCCGCCGGAAACCCAGGCCGGCGGACTCGGCCAGCTGAGCCATGGCCGTGGACGATTGGTCGAGCACGCCGTGCACGCCGGCTGGGCCACCGACGTAGGGTGCGACCTGGGTGACGTAGACGAGGTTCGGCGCGGCCATCTCCGGATCCTACCGGCGGGACCTTGTGTCGACGGGGTGACCAGGCCTCGGCGAACCCACGGCCCAGGCCCGGTGAGTCCCGGCCAATTACTGTGGGTGCCCATGGTGGAGGGGGGTGATGACGCGGCGAGGACCGACTGGGTGGTCAGTCGGCGCCGGCTGATCGGTGGTGGTCTGATCGGGGCGGCGGGGGTCGTGGCTTCGCCGTTTCTGCCCGTCCACCCCACTGACGTCGGAGACCCGCTGCACGTCGGGTCGTCCGACGCATCGGCCGCGGCGGCGGTCGGGGGTCCTGGACCTCCGGTCGCACTGCGGGTGAGCGGTCTACCTGCGCCCATCGGACTGGCGGCCGAGGACGTCTTTTTCGCCTGGCAGGTCCGTGACCCGAGGCGAGGGGCACGCCAGAGCGGCTACCGAATCGTGGTCACCGGACCGGTGGACGGGACGGGCGCCACCCCGATCGTGTGGGACTCTGGCCGGGTTGCTTCCGCGGAACAGGCCTTCATCCCCTATGGCGGCCCTTCGCTCCGGTCGGATGCCGCGTACCGCTGGACGGTGCAGACCTGGGACGCATCGGGACAGGCCGGCCCGGAGTCGGCCCACGCCGAGTTCGAAACGGGGCTCCGCAACACTGACTGGAGGGCGTCGTGGATCCGGCGGGTAGCCAGCGTGACCGCTGAGCCGTGCCAGTACACCTACGCCCGTACTGAAGTCACCCTGCGTTCGGTCCCGGTGCAACGCGCCCGGGCCTATGTCTCAGGTGACCAGCAGTACGAGCTCTATGTGAACGGGATCCGGGTTGGTAAGGGCCAGGCCTACAGCTACCCCGACACCATGTACTACGAGACGATCGATCTGACCGGGGTGCTCCGCCCGGGCGAAGCCAACGCCTTCGCCATGGTGACCAACTGGCAGGGGCCCACCAAGGGCCACCCGGCCGGCACCCCCGGGATGATCGCCGAGATTGTCGTGCACACAGACGACGGGGCCGTAGAGCGGGTGGTGAGCGACGGTTCGTGGCGGGTGCAGCCTGGAGCCTGGCTGCCTGGCACCCAACGGGATCTCGAGGGGGACCTGGTCGACTACACCGAGCACATCAACGGGCCGGCCGAACCCATCGGGTGGAAGCTGCCGCACTTCGACGACAGCTCGTGGAGTGCGGCCACGGTGGTGGGCCGCGCTCCCGATCGAGCCCTGGACCCACCTGGTGCCGGTACGGACCCGCGTCGTGGAAGAGCCGGTACCGGCGGTGTCGCTCACCACCCTGGCCTCGGGGGCCGTGGTGGCCGACTTCGGCAAGGTGTACGCCGCCGTGCCCACGGTCACCTTCCGCCAAGGCCAGCCCGGCCGGCTGGTCACCATGAGGGCCGGCTTCCTTCTCGACGAGCCCGAGCCGGGCGAGGCCTTCACCGGCGTACCGGGCCAGGTCTCCACGAGCCACGGCACCCAACACACCGACATGAGCTACAGCTACGTGCAGCGGGGAGGTGACGAGGAGTTCCATCCGTTCGACTACCTCGGATTCCGCTACTTCCAGATCGACGATCCCGGGGAGGCCCTCACCACCGCCGACGTGGTAGCCCTGGCCCGGCATACCGCCATTCCGGAGCAACCTCCGGCCACCTTCTCCTCGGCGGAGCCGTTGATCGATGCCGAGTTTCAACTCGGAGCTCATTCGGCGTTGTACACGGCTCAGGAACAGTTCATCGACACCCCCACCCGCGAAAAAGGCTCGTGGCTCTACGACGGGAGCAAGGAGTCGGCCACGGCCATGGCCGCCTTCGGTGAGCAGAACCTCACTCGCAAGTCACTGGTCGAGTTCGCCGAGTCCCAGAAGCGCTACTGGCCGAACGGAGCGGTGAACAAGATCTACCCGACCGGTCTCGGTGCCCTCGACATCAACGAGTCGACCGAGATCTATGCCGAGTGGGTGTGGGAGTACTGGATGCACACCGGCGACCGCGCCCTGCTGGCTGCCGTCTACCCCGTGCTCGTGGGTATTGCCGACTACGTGCAGCGAGCCGTAGCCGCACCTACCGGGCTCGTCACGTCACTGCCGGCCACCAACAACTACTACCCGTTCCCGGTCTCGACCCGCCTCAACGTGCTTGGGGCCAATGTCTTCCGGCGCACCGCCGAGGTGGCCCGGGCGCTCGACCGACCCGTCCACGAGCAGCAGATACAGCGGCGACGGCAGCGCTCGCTGACGGCGGCCATCAACCGGTATCTGACCCGTGCCGACGGTACCTATGTCGACGGCCTGCAGCCCGGTGGCGCTCCCACCCCCACGGCCTCCCAAACCTCGAGCGCCTGTGCCGTCGCCTACGGGATCGTCCCGGCCACCCACCTCGGGACCGTGGCCGCCTACGTCAGGGACCTCGGGATGCAGACCCCGCCGCAGAACGCCGGCGAGGTTCTGGCCACCCTGGCCGCGGCCGGACTCTACGACGACCTGGTCCACCGGCTGGTGGACGCCACCACCGACGGGTGGGCCGACATCCTCGCCCGCGGTGCCACGTTCACCTGGGAGGTCTGGGAGCCATCCGACGTGATCGGCGACAGCATGTCCCATGGTTGGGGCTCGACCATGGTCCCCGAGATCCAACGTTCGCTGCTCGGGGTGCGATCGACGACGCCGGGCTTCGCCACCTTCGACGTCATGCCACCACCCTCGGGCCTGGCGTGGGCCCTCGGGACCGTCCCCACACCCCGTGGGGCGATCTCGGTGGCGTGGCGCCGGCCGACGTCTGGCGATCCCCACCTGACGGTCGACCTGAAGGTCCCCCCCAACTCGACGGCCACCCTGACGCTGGGGGCCCGAACTCGGGACAGCCTGTCCGAGAGCGGAGCACCCATCGACCGGGTTCGGGGCGTGCGGGTACTCGGTGTCGCCGCCGGGGTGGCCCGGATCGAGGTTGGGGCCGGGTCCTACCGATTCACCGCGCGGCCGTGACATGAGCGTTCCCCGGGCCCTTTCCCGGACCAGTCTCGTGGCCCTCGTATCGGCCCTGGCCATGGTTTCTGGCTCGCTGCTCGCAACAGCGGGCGTTGCTGGGGCGGGTCCGCAGGGCGCGTCGACCGTAGGTCAGCTCAGCGCAGGGGCCGATCACGCCTGTGTCTCGCCGCATGGGGCCACACCCACCGTCGACTGGTCAGCCCTGCATAACCCGGTACTGGCCGAGGCCGGTGGGGGAGTGAAGGACCAGGCCATCGTGTGGTCCGGCGGCCGCTGGCACCTCATCTTCAGCTACGTGACCGACGACGCGTCATCCCCGGGAGGGGTTCGTTGGGACATCGCCACGGCGACGAGTGCCGACATGTCCCACTGGTCACCAGTCGATCCGTGGCCGGTACAGGGTGGCGTGTCGGGTGTGGCCTCTCCCGACATCGTCCGTGAACCGTCGGGCACATACCTCGTGACCTACCAGTCCGATCCAGGCGCCGCCCTTCCCTCGCAGGACAAGGCCCGGCTGTTCTTCCGGACGTCGACCGACCTGCGCCACTGGTCCCGACCCCACCCGTTGGCCCAGGCGCTGGCTCCTGCGCCTACCGACCGGATGATCGACGGTGCCCTCGTCTACACGGGGCATCAGCTGTTGCTCGGGTACAAGTACTCGTCGGCCACCCAGCCCGACACCTTCGAGCTGGCCCGGTCGACGAGTGGTGGGCCGCAGGGCCCGTGGCGGTCGGTCGGGCGCCCGGCCATCACGGTGAACGGAGGCACCGTCGAGAACTACGAGTTCGTCGACGTGGCCGGGAAGTGGCGGTTGATGGCGACCTCGGACAACCTCGACCAACCCTGGCTGTTCACCCTGACCGGAAGGGCCGACCGGGCCGACGGCTGGCTTTCGTGGAGCGCCGGCACACCGCTGAGCATCCCGGCCGAGGCGTTCAACACCGGACCGGGTCTGTCCAGCATCGGTTTCGAGCACGCCAACTCGGCTTACCTGTGCGAGGTCGGCGGTCGGGCCGGCCACTTCGTCTACCTCTTCTATGCCGGCAGCACCGAGCTGACCCAGTTCGACGGATGGGGCCATGCCGAGATCGGTGTGGCCCGCAGCACCGACCTTGTCCACTGGCAGGTCCCGCCCGGATAACCCTGGTCTCGGTACCGACGGCCACGGACGCACGATCCGTCCCGGCTTCCCGTCGGCCCTGGAGTGCGCTGGATAGAGTGACACCCACAGTTGACGTCACTCGGACCGCTTAGGGGGACTCCACGTCATGCAGATCACCATCGTCGGTGGCGGCAGTTACCAGTGGACACCCGAGCTGCTGGCCGATCTCCTCGGCCGGCCGTCCCTCAACGGCGCCCACTACGTGCTGGAGGACATCGATCCCGTTCCCCTGGAAAAGATGCTGGCCCTGGCCCGGCGGCTCAACGACGCCATGGGTGCGAAGGCCACCTTTGCCACGTCTACCGACCAGCTCGGCGCGCTGGAAGGCGCCGACTTCGTCATCGTGACCATCTCCACAGGCGGTTTCGACTCGATGGCCCTCGACCTCGACATCCCGGCGCGCCACGGAATCCGCCAGTCGGTGGGCGACACCGTGGGACCCGGTGGGATCAACCGTTCGTTGCGCAATATCCCCGTCCTGGTGGGCGTGGCCGAGGACATGGGCAAGGTCTGCCCGGATGCCTGGCTGCTCAACATCACCAACCCGATGACCTGCCTGACCCGGGCCGTCTGCAAACGGACCTCGATTCGCGCCGTCGGGCTCTGCCACGAGGTGGGGAACTGGTCGATGGACCTGGCCATCGCCCTCGGCCGGCCGGCCGAGTCGGTGCGCCCGACGGTGGCCGGCATCAACCACTTCCCGGTGGTGACGGCGGTGGACGTGGACGGCGAAGACGGGTTTGCCCTCATGGCCGCCATGGTGGAGGATGCCGGCGGGCTGGCCGCCCTGGCGCCCCACCCCGGTCGGCCCGAGGCCGAAGTGTTCTCCCCGCTTGACTTCGTCCAGCGTCATGCGCTCAAGCTCACCCTGTTGGACAAGTGGGGTGCGTTCCCTGCCGCCGGTGACCGCCACATCGCCGAGTTCCTGCCGTGGGTGCTGACCGAGGATTCGGACTGGGGGGCGCGTTCAACGTGGAGCTCACCTCGATCGCCACCCGCCAGGAGCATCAGGAGGGTTACATCGCCGACGTGGACGCCTGGCTGGCCGGCACCAAGGACCTCCAGACCTGGTTCTCGGGCGAGCTGCCGGCCCTCGTGATCGACTCCCTCGTCACCGGCGAGCGACGTGAGCTTCCCGCCAACATCCCGAACGTCGGACAGGTGCCCGATGTCCCCCACGAGGCGGTCGTGGAGTCGATCTGCGTGGTCGACGACAAGGGCATCCAGGGGAGGGACGTGGTGCCGCTCCCGCCGCCGTTTGCCGAGCTCGTCCGTCGACACGTGGCCGTCGGTGAGCTGACGGTGGCCGCCGCCCTCGAGGGCGATCGCTCCCTGGCCGAGGCCGCCTTCTTTCTCGATCCCCTGGCCGGGCGGGGTGAACTCCATCAGACCGAGGCCATGGTGGACGAGCTGCTCAGCGCCACGGCCGCCTGGCTGCCCCAGTTCGACCACTGAGGATCGGCGCCCGACCACCGACTTCGACAGGGAAGCGTCGGCCCCCCTGGTTCCAGCGGGTGGCGGTGGGCGCCGGTTTGCCGTCCCGTCACCGCACGCGGTGACACGAACAGAGAACACCGACCAGAGGAGGATCCCATGGAGTTGGGCTTCATCGGATTGGGGGCCATGGGCCTGCCCATGACGCGACACCTGGTGGAGGCCGGTCACCGGGTCACGGTGTCGTCCCGGAGTCCCGGGCCCGTGGCGCGTGCGGTGTCGCTCGGCGCAGTCGAGGCGGCATCGCCCACCGAGGTGGCCCTCGCCGCCGATGTCGTGATCCTCTGTGTGCCCAGCTCGCCGCAGGTGGCCGAGGTGGTCGCCGACATGGTTCCGGTCCTCCGGCCCGGTCAGGTGGTGGTGGACTGTTCGACCATCGACCCCGAGGTCGAGCGAGCCCAGCACGAACTGGTAGTCGCCACCGGGGCGGGCTTCCTCGATGCTCCCCTGTCGGGCGGCACGGCCGGAGCGGAGAAGGGGACGCTCACCCTCATGGTCGGGGGCGACGAGGAGACCCTGGCCTCGGTCCGTCCGGTGCTCGAGCCCTTTGCCGGGCGCATCGTGCACGTGGGCGGGCCGGGGATGGGCCAGGTGGTCAAGTTGTGCAACAACCTCATCTACGCCGCCCAGATGCTGGCGACGGCTGAGGCCACCGCACTCGCCGTCACGTCAGGGGTGGACATCGCCAAGCTCCACGAGGTGCTCGTGCACTCGACCGGCGACTGCGTGGCCGTGCGCACCCGACTGCCGGTGGCCGGCGTGCTGGATGACAGCCCGGCGTCGAACGACTGGAAGCCCGGCTTCATGACCGATCTCATGGCCAAGGACCTCGATCTGGCCCTGGCCTACGGGGCGCAGGCCGGGGTACCGCTCACCTCCACTGCGGTCGCTCGCCAGGCCCTCACCGCAGCCTCGTCGGCGGGCTACGGACGTGAGGACTTCTCCTCGCTGGCCAAGGTGGTTTTCGCTCTGGCCGGGCTGGGATGACCGAGATCACGGGGCTCTCGACCCCGGCCCTGGTACTGGCCGCCGACCACCGGGCCCGTGGGGTCATGACCATCGAGCGCTACAGCGACTACCTGGCCGCCCTGGCCGAGGCGTTGCCCCACTGTGACGGGATCCTGGCCACCGCGCAGCCCCTCGGCGACCTGGCTCGACTGGGGCACCTCCGATCTGGTCAGCACAGCTACCTCTCCATCAACCGCACCGGACTGGCGGGCACGGTGTTCGAGCTCGACGACCGGTTGGTGGCGAGTGTCTCGCGAGCCGCGGCCGACGGGTGGTCGGGAGTCAAGCTGATGACCCGTATCGACGGAACCGACCCGGGCGGCGCGGCTGCGCTCGAGCTGCTGGGCCAGGTCCTCGAAGACGCGCAGGCCGCTCACCTCGAGGCCATGATCGAACCGGTGTGGTGGCGGGAAGGAACGATGTCTCGGGTGACCGGCGACATCGTGGCCGCGGCCGTCATCACCCACGACATGGGAGCACCGTTGCTGAAGGTCCCCGTTCCCGACGAGCCGGCCGGCCCCGACCGGATCCGGGCCGTGGAACGGGTGGTGTCGTGTGTCGGCGTCCCCGTGCTGTTCCTCGGTGGCCCCCACCGGGGGAGCGACGGGGGTGGCGTGGTCGACGAGGCGCGTGACGTCATGGCCGGTGGCGGGGGCGGCCTCGCCATCGGCCGAGCCATCTTGGAGGAGCCGTCGCCCTCGGCGGCGGCCCGGGAGCTGGCCGAGGTGGTGCACGCCGGGTGATCCTCACCCTCGACCTCGGCACCAGCGTGACCAAGGCCGCGCTGTGGGCCGACGACGGACTGGTGGGCCAGGTCGGGGTGGCCATCGACACCGTGCACCCCGAGGCAAGCCGGGCCGAACAGGACCCGGGACAGTGGTGGACGTCACTGGTCGAGGCGTGTGCCGCCCTCCGCCTCGAGGAGGCGGAGGCCTTTGCCGCCGTGGAGGTCATCGGGTGTACCGGCGCCCGCCAGACCATGGTGCTGGTGGACGGGGAGGGCCGAAGTCTCGGTCCGGCCATCGTCTGGTCGGACCGCCGTGCCCCCGAGGAGGCCGATGCCCTGCGTCATCATCTCGAGGCGGCGGGCAAAACGGCGCCCGACAACGGGATCGTGGTCGACGGCGCGTCGGTGGCGGCCAAGTTGGCCTGGCTGGCCACCCACGACGCCGATCGGCTGTCGGCGGCACGATGGGTCCTCGCCCCGCGGGACTACCTGGTCCGATCGATGACCGGGGTGGTGGCCACCGATGCCTCCATGGCGTGGCGTTCGGGTCTGTACGACGTCGACGGCCGGGTCGTCGACGAACTGGTCGGGGAGAGTGCAGGGCGCCTGGCCCCCCTCGTGGCACCCGACCGGGTGACCGGAGTGCTCACGGTCGAGGCGGCCCGGACCCTCGGGGTGCCGGCGGGCACGCCTGTGGTGATCGGGTGTGGCGACCGTGCTGCCGAAGCACTGGGTGCAGGCGCCTCCGACACCTGTCCGATGGTGAGTTGGGGCACGACGGCCAATGTCTCGGTGCCGCGCACGCCTGGCGCCGCGCCCAGCTCGACCGGCGACGGACTTGGCCTCCGCGTGCCCCCCGGCATCGTCTTGTCGCCCGATGCCGAGGGGGGTTGGTTGTTGGAAGGTGGGCTCTCGACGGCGGGCGGGCTGCTCTCCTGGCTCGCCACCATGACCGGTCGCACGGTCGGGGCCCTCTCGTCGATGGCCGAGGTGGTCCCGCCCGGCGCCCGAGGGGTGGTGGTCGGACCGTGGCTCGAGGGGGCACGGGCGCCGTGGTGGCGTGACCGGGCCGCCGCATCGATCATCGGGGTGGGGTCCGATCACACGGCGGCCGACCTGGCCCGAGCTTCGTTCGAAGCAGTGGCCTGGGACGTGCAGCGCTGCCTCGAGGCGATGGGGGTTCCGCCCGGGTCCGGTCTGGTGTCGACCGGAGGTGGCTCGTCGGTCCCGGTGTGGCACGAGGTGCTCGCGGGCATCACCGGGCGGACGGTGGATGTACGCCGCTCGGGACAGGCCGCCTCGACAGGAGCGGCCGTCTTGGCGGCGCGGGCGATGGGCCGCCAGCTCGTCGTGGCCGACATCGACCCGGTGGTGGCCCGCACCGCGCCTGGGAGTGCGGCCGTCGCGTCGTATCAGGCGCTGCGATCCCGGGCGGACGCGGTGGCGGCGACCCTCGTCGATCTGCCCCCACGAGACGAGGGGCACCCGTGCGGGTGACCTTGGCCTACGGGCGGGACGGACTGCTGCTCGATGTGCCCGACGGGGCCGAGGTGGTCGTGCCCGAGGAGCCCGTGCCACTGGACGACGAAGGCGCCGCGGTCCGAGAGGGGTTGGCTTCCCCGTCGTCGGGACCGGGCCTGGCCGAGTTGGTCCGGGCGGGGGAGCGGGTAGTGGTGGTCTTCCCCGACATCACCCGGCCCATGCCCAACACCACCGTGTTGCCCCCGTTGCTCGAGGCCCTGGCGCAGGCCGGGGCAGGACCGGGCCGGGTCGAGTTGGTCTGTGCCACCGGCACCCACCGCCCAGCCACCATCGATGAGCTGACGGCGCTGGTGGGCCGGGAGATCGTGGAGCGGTACCCGATCCACCAGCACGACAGCGACGATGGCGACCACGTCGGGGTGGGTGAGGTCGACGGGGTGCCCGTCCTCCTCGACCGCCGCTACGTGGAGGCCGACCTGCGCATCCTCACCGGCTTCGTCGAGCCTCATTTCTTCGCGGGCTGGAGCGGTGGGCCCAAGGGTGCCTGCCCCGGGCTGGCAGCCACGTCGACCATTCTCGAGGCCCACAGTCCGGCCCGCATCGCCGACCCGGCGGCCACCTGGCTCGCCACCTCCGGCAATCCGGTCCACGAGTTCGTGGCAGCGGCAACCGCGCTGTGCCCACCGCACCTCTCGGTCGATGTGACCATCGATACGCAACGCCGACTGACCGGGGTTTTTGTCGGACCTCTACCCGAGGGCCATCGGGCTGCGTGTTCGTTCGCCGCCCGCCACGTGACACAGGTCGTCCCCGGCCGGTTCGACGTGGTGGTGTCCACCAACGGCGGGCACCCCCTCGACCGCAACCTGTACCAATCGGTCAAGGGCCTGGCTGCGGCCGAGCGGGTGGTGGCCGAGGGAGGGATCATCGTGATGGCGGCGGCCTGTGGCGACGGACTGCCCGACGACGGCGCCTTTGCCCGGATTCTCCGTGCCGCGCCGAGCGTCGAGGACCTGCGTCGGCCGACCGGAGCGGGAACCGTCGACCTCTGGCAGGCCCAGGTGTTGGGCCGCGTGCTCGAGCGGGCCGACGTGCGGCTGTTCTCCGAGGGCCTCGATGACGACGAGGTGCGGTCGGCGAGGATGGAACCGGTGGGGGACGTCGGCTCGGCCGTGGCCTCGGCGCTGGCCGAGCGGGGACCCGGCGCGCGGCTCTGCGTCCTCACCCAGGGGCCGCTCACCGTGGCCACACCGGCCCGCTGACCGCCGACCCTGAAACAGCAGTTGCGTCGGGGATAGGGTGACACCCCAATGGCCGACCAAGTGGTGTTCGACTTCGCGGTGCCCGACGAACTCCTCCAGGAAGTCGTGGCCAAGAGCAGCAACCCCGAGGCCGTCGCTGATCTGTCGGCCATGCCCGGCACCGGGGAGGGAAAGCCCCCGCCGCTGGTAGGCATCCTTCAAAAGAGCGGGTACGCCCCGCTGGTGCTCCTGACCATGGCCGCCCTGGTGCCCGGCACGGTGGGCAACGGCATCTCGCTCATCGGAACCAACCTCGAGCACTCGTTCCACATCCACGATGCCGCCCTCGGTGCGGTGACCTTCGTGGGCGCGGTGGCCCAGCTCCTGTGGGCCGTACCACTCGCCCTGCTGGCCGACCGGGGAAGCCGCAAGGTGGTGGCCGCGGTGGCGCTCCTCATCTTCTCGGTGTTCACCCCGTTGATGGCCCTGTCGCCCAACGTGTGGGTCTTCACCTTCTTGTACCTCATCGCCTCCATCGGATCCGGCGTGAACAACACGGTGCACAACTCGTACCTCTCCGACGCGTACCCGACCGAGGGACGCGGCCGGGTCTTCAGTTGGCACAATCTCTCCGACCCGCTCTCCCAGACGGTCGGGATCCTCATCTTCGGGCTGGTGGTCACGGTCGGCCACAACTGGCGGTGGGGCATGCTCATCGCCCTGGTCGGTATCCCCATCGGGCTCTCGCTGTTCACCCTCCGCGAGCCGGAGAAAGGGGAGAACGAGGCCAGCCACATCCTGAAGGCCTCGGGGATGGACCTGCACTCCCAACAGAGTGACGCTCCCCGGGTCCTCCTCGGGTCGGCGGTGACCCGTCTGTTGCGCATCCGTTCCATCTACTACGAGCTGGTGGCGGTGGCCATCTTGGGCTTCGCCGGCACGGCCGCCCCGTTGTTCGGCAACCTCTACTTCGTCCGCCACTGGGGCCTCGACACGGCCCGGCGGAGCGAGATCTACTCCATCATCGGGCTGGCCGCCTTCCTCGGCCTCCCGTTGGCCTACGTCCTCGGGGACCGGTACTTCCGCCGGGCCCCCCAGCGCCCCTTGGTCATCGCCGGGTTCTGCATCGCCGCCTACGGAGGGCTGTATGTGGCGTCCCTGTACATGCCGCAGCTGTGGATGGTGGTGGCACTCCAGTTCCTGGCCACCGCGGCGGTCTCCCCGCTGGCCATCTGCATCTTCTTGACCTTGGCGGCCACGGCTCCGGCCGAGATGCGCACCATCTGCTTCGCCATGTTCGGGGTGTACTCGCTGGTCTTCGGCGGGTTCACCGGGGCCGTGCTCCTCGGGGCCATCAGCGACGCCGTGGGCTACCGCAACGGGCCGACGGTGGCCCTCAGCCTCCTGGCCCCGGTGTGCATCATCGGCGGGATCATGCTGCTCATCGGCTCACGCTACGTGCGGCGCGACATCACCCTCGTCATCGAGGACGTCCTCGAGCGGCACGCCGAGGGTGAACGCCGCGCCGCCGGGGGGAGCTGCCCGCTCTCCAGATCCACAACCTGGACTTCTACTACGGAAGCAACCAGGTGCTCTTCGACGTGAACCTCGAGGTGGCTCAGGGCGAGATCCTGGCCCTGCTCGGCACCAACGGGGCCGGGAAGTCGACCCTGCTCCGGGCCGTGGCCGGACTCGATCACCCCCACCGGGGGGTGATCCGCCTGTATGGAACCAACTGCACCTATCTCGAGCCCGAGCAGATCATCCATCAAGACGTGGCCTTGTTGGTCGGGGGGAAGATGACCTTCACCGGCCTCACGGTGAAGGACAACCTGGCTGTCGGGGCCCACTCGCTGCGGGGTCAGGGAACCCGGGCCAAGTCGGCGCTCGACGAGGCCATCGACCGCTTTCCCGAGCTGGCCTCGCGCCTGAACCAGCCGGCCGGAACCCTGTCGGGGGGCGAACAGCAGATGCTGGCCCTGGCCCGGGTGATGATGACCGAGCCCAAGCTGTTGATGATCGACGAGCTGGCGCTCGGTCTGGCCCCCAAGGCGGTGGACCGGCTCATCGCCATCGTGCGTGAGGTGAACGCCCAGGGCACGACGGTGGTCCTCGTGGAACAGAGCGTGAACCGGGCCATGAGTCTCGCCGAGCGGGCGGTGTTCATCGAACGGGGCGAGGTCCGCTTCGACGGTCGCACGGCCGACCTCGTCGAGCGGTCGGATCTCCTGCGCCCGGTGTTCTTGGGGGCGGCCGTGGACGGTCTCGGGTAGGGGACCGTGTCCATCCCCAGCTTCGTCCTCGTGCAGGGCGTCATCACCGGGCTCGGCTACGGGCTCTTGGCCATGGGCCTCGTCCTCATCTACCGCACCAACCGGGTGCTCAACTTCGCCCAGGGCCAGCTCGGGGTGGTGGCGGCGGTCTTCCTCGTGAAGTGCTTCTACGACTTCGGCTTCAACTACTGGTTCGCCCTGGCCATGGCCCTGGTCCTGGCGGCCGTCGTCGGAGCCCTCTCCGAGCTGCTCCTCCGACGGCTGTTCAACCGGCCGCGGGTCCTCGTCATGGTGGCCACGATCGGACTGAGCCAGGTCCTGTTCGTCTTCACCGCCTTGCCCTTCATCCGCCCGAAGAATCTGTTCAAGCCGTTTCCGGTGCCTGTCGACGTGTCCTTCCACATCGGGACCTACCTGTTCACCCCCGGCCAGGTGGTCACCTTGGTCGTGGCCCCACTGGTGGCCCTGGCCCTCGCCGCCTTCGTGAAGTGGTCGCCGTGGGGACTGGCCATGCGGGCCATGGCCGAGAACGCCGACTCGGCCCGGCTGTCCGGCGTCTGGGTCCGGCGGACCTCCACGGTGACCTGGACGCTGGCCGGTGTGCTGTCGGCCTTCGCCGCCATCCTGGCCGCCCCGGGCCAGACCTCGTCGCTCACCGAGGTGCTCAGCCCCGAGCTCTTGTTGCTGGCCCTCACCGCAGCCATGGTCGGGGCCATGGTCAACCTGACCGTGGCGTTCATCGCCGCCATCGGCGTGGGGGTCATCCAGGAGATCTTGGTGTGGAACCTGTCGAGCACGGCCCAGGTGGACCTGGTGCTCTTCGCCCTGGTCCTGGTAGTCCTGCTCATCCGCATCGCCGCCCTGCCCACCGGGTCCCGACGGGAGGACCGCTCCACGTGGATCGAGAGCTCCCGCAACCAACGCCAGCACGACAGCCTGCTGCGCCGGCGGGTGGGCTCGGCCGGGGTCGGGGTCACCCTCCTCATCGTGGTGCTGTTGCCCTTCGTGATCAGCGTGGGCCACTCGTTCCTCCTCTCCCAGATCTGCATCTATGCAGTCATCGCCCTGTCGCTCACCGTCCTGACCGGATGGGCCGGACAGGTCTCGCTCGGCCAGTTCGGCTTGGTTGCCTGCGGGGCACTGATGGCCACCCACCTCGGGACGAGCGTGCCGCTGATCCTGCTCATGCCCTTCGCCGGGGCGGTGACGGCGGTGATCGCCGTGGTGGTGGGACTGCCGGCCCTGCGGGTACGCGGTCTGTATCTCGCCGTAAGCACTCTCGCCTTCAGCGTCTGGTTCATGCAGTCGGTGCTCGCCACCCCGTGCTGGGACCTACCGGTGCTCGGCAAGTCCATGTGCACCGGCCTGCCCAATCCCCAGTCCACCCTCATCGCCAGCCCCAGCCTGTTCGGGATCCAGCTGAGCTCGGCCCGGTCCTTCGCCTGGTTCTCGATCGCCATCCTCGTCTTGTCGGTGGTGATGGTGCGGGTGTGGCGGGACCGGGGCGTGGCCCGCCGGCTCATGGCCGTGCGGGACAACGAGACCGGGGCGGGCGCACTCGGCATTCCCCTGGCTCGCTCCAAGGTGCTGGCCTTCGCCCTCTCGGGGTTCATCGCCGGCTACGCCGGGGTGTGCCTGGCCTTTGCCACCCAGCGCTTCTCGACGACCACCTTCGATCCGTCCTTCTCGATCCTCGTCGTCTCGATGGTGGTGATCGGGGGCCTCGGGTCGATCGACGGGGCCGTGCTCGGGGCCGTGTACCTGGTGGGTATCCCGGCCGCCTTCGGTACCACCCCCACCATCCAGTTCCTGACGAGTGGCATCGGCCTGCTGGCCTTCATCCTCTATCTGCCCGGAGGCCTGGCCGACGTAGTGCACCGCCTCGGGGACCTGGTGACGGTGGGAGTGGCAAAGGTGCTCTCGCGGGGTGAGCCACCGTCAGCGACAGGATCGACGGCCGATCCGCAGCCCGAGCCGGCCGGGCAGGTGGCCTGATGGCCCGTCACCCTGGAGGGGCCGAGACCGAGGTCACCACCGACACCGCCTCGGGTTCGGGACCCGCCCGGCTGGAGGTGGAGGGGGTGGTGGTGGACTTCGGTGGGGTCCGGGCCGTCGACGGCGCCGGCATCTCGGCCGAGCCGGGGGCCATCGTCGGGTTGATCGGTCCCAACGGGTCAGGCAAGACCACCATGCTCGATGTCATCTCGGGCCTGGTCACCCCCCAGGCCGGATCGGTCCGCCTCGACGAGGAGAGCCTCGTCGAGTACCTCCCCGAGGAGCGGTCGGCCCTCGGCCTCGTCCGCTCGTTCCAGGACTGCCGGCTGTTTCCCGAGCTCTCGGTGGAGGACGTGCTGATGCTGACCCTGGACGCCCGCCGGCCGGTCAGCGTGGTGTCCTCTACCCTGCAGATGCCTTGGGCTCGGAAGTCCGAGCGGGCCAAGCGGATCGAGGTCGATCAGGTCATCGGCAGTTTCGGCATCGAGCGCTTCCGCCGCCACCGCATCGCCCAGCTCTCCACGGGTACCCGTAGGGTCGTCGATCTCGCCTCGGTCGTGCTCGCCCGTCCCCGCCTGCTGCTCCTGGATGAGCCCACGGCGGGGATCGCCCAGCGGGAGGCCGAGGCGTTCGTTCCGCTCCTGCGCCGGCTCCACCAGCTGGCCGACACCACCATCGTCCTGGTCGAGCACGACGTGCCGCTGGTGTTCGCCCTGTGCACCCACGTGGTGATGATGGAGACCGGATCGGTGGTCTCCCAGGGGACGCCCGACGAGGTGGCCCGGGACCCGCGCGCCCTCGCCGCCTACCTCGGGGCCAGCGAGGAGGCCCTCGCCGTGTCGGGTGCCGTCCCGGCCAGCACGGTGGCGGCGGTCAACGCTGCCGCGACGACCGACGCCGCGGTTCCGGACGGGGAGTAGCGGGACCGATCAGCGACGGGGCATGGCCGGGCCGTAGGGGGGATCCCCCCGGAGGGTGACCCGGTGGGCGATGCGGGTGGCGTCCCCGTAGTCGTCGAGGGCGTAGTGGAGGGTGGCCCGGTTGTCCCAGAAGGCCACCGATCCCGGGCGCCACCGGAAGCGGCAGGTCAGTTCGGGCTGGATGCAGTGGCGGTAGAGCACGTCGAGGATGCCGTCACTCTCGTGCTTGGACAGACCGAGCAGGGACTGGGTGAACTGCGGGTTGACGAACAGGCCGTTGCGTCCGTTCTCGGGGTGGGTGCGCACCACCGGATGGAGGGCGGGAAGCAGCTTGTCGTAGTGCTTCCCCTCCCACTCGAAACCACCGCGGCCGGCCACGTCGGCGGCGAACCACGGGTCGAAGTGGATGGCGATGAGGGAGTCGCACATGGTGCGGAGGGGGTCCGACAACCGGTCATAGGCGTCCTGGAGGCTCGCCCAGGTGGTGTCGCCACCCACCTCGGGGCACTCCAGCATGGAGAGGATGGAGCCGAAGGCCGGGGACTGGAGGAAGGTCACATCGGTGTGCCACCAGCTGGCCCGGTCCTCGCTCCCGTCGATGGCCAGCACCTCGGGGTTCCCCTCGATGGCCGGAAGGACCGGGTGCCCCTCGGTGACCTCGCCGAACTGACGGGCGAAGTCGGCCTGCTCGTCGGGGGTGAGGTGCTGGTCGCGGAAGAAGATCACGTGATGGGTGTTGAGGGCCTGGCGCACCTCGGCCACCACGGGTTCGGCCAGGGGCGCCGAGAGGTCGAGGCCGTGGATCTCGGCCCCGATGAGCGGTGAGAGCGGACGGATGTCCAGTTCGGTCGCTACGGCCATCGATCCAGTGTGCCCCAGGGCGGTGTTCTGCTCAACCGGTGTGGCAACGTGGGGCGGTTCGAAGTCCGATCCGAGAGGAGTCCGCGCATGAACGAGTGGCCCGCACCGCGTCGCAACTTCTCGCCCTGGTACCAGGTGGTCAGCCGACTGATGGCTACCGAGGAGACCGACGGGCTTCCCGATGACCCGGCCGCCTTCGACGCCTGGGCGGAGCGGTTCGGGTCGCGGCTCCACACGACCTTGGCACCCTGGCCCGACCGTGTGGCTCCTGACCCCGAGATCACCGACGAGGAGGTGTGTGACGGCTACCGACGGTGGCGGATCGTCTTCGACACCGAGGCGGACATGTCGGTCCCGGCCTATCTCCTCGTGCCCGACGGCCGGGCCACCCCCGGCTCGGCGGTCCTCGCCGTGCACGGCCACGGTCCGGGCAAGTCCCGCATCTGCGGTGTCGACGACCCCGACGCCGTCCCGGGGAGCGACTACGCCGCCGAGCTGGCCCGGCGTGGCCATGTGGTGCTGGCCCCGGACCTGCGCTGCTTCGGCGAACGGGCCGACTGGAACCCCGACGACCACTACGCCTGCGACACCAACTTGGTCCATCAGGTCATGGCCGGGTGGAACCCGTTGACCCAGAACCTCTGGGACCTGGGCGTGGCCCTCGACGTGCTCGGCGACCATCCCCTGGTCGACCCGGCCCGGCTGGGGGTGGTGGGCTTCTCCTACGGAGGGACGATGGCGCTGTTCCTTGCCGCCACCGACCAACGGGTGGCGGCTGCCGTGGTGGCCGGGTACTTCTCGTCGTGGGCCGAGTCCCACAAGGTGCCCTGGAACATGTGCGGCTCCCAGGTGCTGTTCGGGATGCTCAGCCAGATGGAGCACGTGGACCTCGGCGCGCTGATCGCCCCGCGGCCCCTGCTGGTCGTCTCGGGTCGGGACGACGACCTCTTCCCCGTGGCTACGGCGGCGGCCGGTGTGGAACGGCTGCGCCCGATCTACGAGCGCACCGGTGACGGGGAACGGTTGGCCCACGACCGGTTCGACGGCGGCCACCAGTGGCACGGGGAGTTGGCCTACCCCTTCCTCGAACGGTGGCTGGCTGGATCACCGAGGTAGGCGGGCCGGTCAGGCCCCCAGCCGGGCGGCCGAGTCGGCGTCGAGGAAGATCGTGGCGTGCGGAGTGCGCTGGAGGATGGACGCCGGACACGACGTGGCCACCGGCCCCGAAAGGGCGGCGCGCACCGGAGCGGCCTTCCTGGCCTCGGGCACGATGGCAAGGACCCGGCCGGCCCGGAGCAGGGCCGGGATGGTGACGGTCATGGCCTGGGCGGGCACGTCGGCGTCGGTCGGGAAGTGCCCCTCGCCCACCTGCTGGCGCCGGCACCCCTCGTCGAGGGTGACCACCTTCACGTCGAGTGGATCGTCGAAGTCGGCCACAGGCGGGTCGTTGAAGGCCAGGTGTCCGTTCTCACCGATGCCGAGACAGCACAGGTCGAGCGGTTGCTCGACGAGTAGCGCGGCGTAACGGGCGCACTCGGCCGCCGGGGGGGCGAGGCCGTCGAGGTAGTGGGCGGCCTTGGGTTGGGCGGGCACGGCGATCCGGTCGCGGATCCAGTGCCGGAACCCGGCGGGATGGTCAGGGCCTACCCCGACGTACTCGTCCATGTGGAAGACGACGGTCTCCGACCACGGAACCTGGGGCCCGAGGGCGAGGAGCGCGTCGACGAAGGCGAGTTGCGAGTTGCCGGTGGCGAACATGGCGTGGGCCACCCCGTTTCGGGCCACGGCCTCGCCCAGCACCGCAGCGGCGGTGGCTGCGGCGTGTGCGGCCATCTCTGTCGTGGTGGCCAGCACCGAGACCTCGGGAGCGCTCATGGGAGCACTGTACGCGGGCCCGCCACCGGGATCCCGCCGTCCGACCCGTGGGCAACGGCGGGTGCCGAACTTCCCGGTCCCGGGCTGGCGCGCTACGGTGCGCACCGGGCCGGCTGAGCCCACCCGCCCGAGCCGGCACCACCGACAGGACGGGACCGATCCACGGAACCAACGAGTCACGGCCCGACGGGGCCCGACAGGGGAGGACCATCAAGGTGGCTGACGACATCCTGAGCACGATCATCGGGAAGTCCACGGGGACCACGGTGGTCTCGGTCGAGCGCGGGCAGTTGGCCCTGTTCGCCGACGCCGTGAAGGACGACAGCCCGATCTACCGTGACCTCACCGCCGCCACCGACGCCGGCCTGGCCGGCATCCCCGCCCCGCCGACCTACCCCTTCGTCATGGGCAACTTCGGGGCCTTCCCCGAACTGCAGACGGCCGAGGCGCCGATCGGCAATCCGATGGGCGAGGTACTCGGCCCTCTCATGGCCAAAGGCGGTCTGATCCTCCACGGGGAGCAGGAGTTCACCTACCACCGGCCGGTGCTGGCCGGCGACGTCCTGGTGGGGGAGGGCAGTGTGGTCGACGCCTACCAGAAGGAGTCCAAGGGCAAGACCATGACCTTCATCGTCGTCGAGACGGCGTGGAGCGCCCGCGACACCGGCGAGCCGGTGTGCACGTCGCGCATGAACATCATCCACCGCATCTGATGGCCGCCGACGAGGCCGAGATCCCCCCGGTCCTCCGCCGGATCGAAGGAGGCGTGGCCTGGATCACCCTCGACCGACCCGAGGCGGGCAACGCCATCACCGCGGCCATGCGTGACCAGATCGTGCTCTGGTTGGAGGAGGCCTCGGCCGACCTGGCCGTCCGGGTCGTGGTGCTCACCGGAGCCGGGGAGAAGGGGTTCTGCACCGGAGCCGACCTCCGCTCGTCGGGACCGGGACCCGAACGTCCGGCCGGCGCCCCCGATCGGGCCGTCGGCGACGCCGCCCGACTCATCCGCACCGGGTGGCAGCGCCTCGTCTCGGCCGTCCTGGACTGCGAGAAGCCGGTCATCGCCGCGGTGAACGCCACGGCCGCCGGGGGAGGGATGCACCTGGCCCTGGCCTGCGACCTGGTGCTGATGGCCGAAGAGGCGAAGTTCATCGAGGTCTTCGTCCGGCGTGGCATCGCACCCGACGCCGGTGGCGCCTACCTGCTGCCCCGACTCATCGGGCCCCAGCGGGCCAAGGAGCTCTTCTTCTTCGGCGACGACGTACCGGCCGCAGAGGCCGAACGGCTCGGCCTCGTCAACCGCGTGGTCCCGAGGTCCGAGCTGCTCGCCCTGGCCGGCGAGTGGGCGGCTCGGCTGGCGGCCGGTCCCACCCGGGCGATCAGTGTGGCGAAGCACCTCACCAACCGTTCGTTCGAGTCCGATCGGGCCACTGCCTTCGGGGACGAGGCCGTGGCCCAGGAGCTGGTGACCGGGACCGAGGACTGTGCCGAGGGCCTGGCCGCGTTCGCCGGCCGTCGACCGCCGGTTTTCCGGGGCTGGTAGCCGTGTCGATCGGGATCCGCGACGAGCACGAGGAGTTGCGGTCCTCACTGCAGCGATGGGTCGATGCCCGCTGTCCCCCCGACGTCACCCGCACCGCACTCGACGCCGAGTCCGATGTCCTGCCCGCCTTCTGGGCTGACCTCGGGACCCAGGGAACACTCGGGATCCACATCGACGAGTCCCTGGGCGGCCAGGGGGCCGGCCTGGTGGAGCTGGCGGTGACCGCAGAGGTGTTCGGTCGGGCTGCCGCCCCCGGTCCGTGGGCGACCACTGCGATGGTCGCCGCGGTGGTGGCCGAGAGCGGCGATCCCGCGTTGGCCAAGTCCGTGGTTCCCAGCCTGGTCGACGGGACCACGCCGGCCACCCTGCTCGTGCCGACCGCCACCCCCGACGGCCGGACCGCGTGCGCCTCGGGTCTGCTCGGTCGCCCCGGCCCCCGTGGCGAGCTGGTGGTCTCGGGCTCCCTCAGCCCGTTGCTCAACGGATCGAGCGCCACCGTCGTGCTCGCTCCGGTGGTCGTCGACGCCGCCCCGGACGGCCGACCCGGTAGCGAAGGTGGCCCGGTGCGCTGGGTCCTCATCGAGCGGGGCCCAGGTGTCGAGGTCGAGCCCTTGGCCAGCTTCGACCCCTCCCGCCGTTCGGCGCGTTGGGTCCTCGCCGAGGTGACAGTGGGTCCCGATCGTGTGCTCGGACGGGCGACGACCTCCCGGATTCGGGACCTGGCCCTCGTGGTCTGCTCCGCCGAGGCGGCCGGTGGGGCGCGCTGGTGTCTCGACACCGCGGCCGAGCACGCCCGGACCCGCCAGCAGTTCGGCCGGCCCATCGGTCAGTTCCAGGGGGTCAAGCACCGACTGGCCGACATGCTGGTCGGCGTGGAACAGGCGGTGGCCGCGGTCTGGGACGCGGCGTCGGTCTTGGACCACGAGGGAGCTCCCGACGGGGTGACCGCGACAACCGGTGACGTCTCGGACCGTCTGGCCGTGCCCCTGGCGGCCGACCTGGCCCTTGACGTCTACGTGGAGGCGGCCAAGGGGGCCATTCAGCTCCTCGGGGGAATGGGATTCACCTGGGAGCACGACGCCCACATCCACCTCCGCCGGTCGACCACCTTGCGACAGCTCGTCGGAGGCACGGCCCCCCTGAGAGCCGAGGCGGCCCGGCTGGCCCTCGAGGGCCGCCGTCGTCGGCTCAGCATCGAGCTCCCTCCTGAGGCCGACGATCTCCGCCAAGCGTTGACCCCGCTCGTGGCGTCGATCGCCGACCTGGCGGATCCGGCCGAGCAGCGGCGGGCGTTGGCCGACGAGGGCCTGCTCACCCCCCATTGGCCCTCGCCCTTCGGGCGGGACGCCGGGGCGGTCGAACAGCTGGTCATCGATCAGGTCTGTGACGAGGCCGGCCTGCGACGGCCCAATCTCGCCGTGGCCGCCTGGGCCCTTCCCACCATCATGGCCCACGGGACCCCCGAACAGACCGAGCGGTTCGTCGAGCCGACGCTCCGCGGGGACATCATCTGGTGCCAGCTGTTCAGTGAGCCGGGGGCGGGTTCGGATCTCGCCGCCCTCAGCACCCGGGCCACCCGGGTGGAGGGAGGGTGGTCGCTCGACGGCCAGAAGGTGTGGACCTCGGTGGCCACGCGAGCCCACATGGGCATCTGTCTGGCCCGGACCAACCCTGACGTGCCCAAGCACCGGGGCATCACCTACTTCCTCGTCGACATGCACTCGCCGGGCATCGAGGTCCGCCCCCTGCGGGAGATCACCGGCGAGGCGCTGTTCAACGAGGTGTTCTTCGACGGCTGCTTCGTTCCCGACGACTGCGTCGTCGGGGAGGTGGACGGCGGCTGGCGTCTGGCTCGCACCACCTTGGCCAACGAGCGAGTCTCGCTGTCGACCGACTCGGCCTTCGGGGGTGCACTGGAGGGTGTCCTGCAGCGGATCACCGACGAGCCGACCCGCCAGGACCCCGTGACGCTCGACCGGCTCGGGGCGTTGCTGGCCGACGCGCAGTCACTGGCCCAGCTCGGGCTCCGGGCCACGCTCCGCTCGGTCGGTGGCCTCCAGCCCGGTCCGGAGTCGAGCGTGCGCAAGCTGCTCGGGGCCGAGTTCGAACAGCGCGTGCACGAGTTCGGCCTCGACTGGTCCGGGCCCGAGGGCGTGCTCACCCTCGGTGACGCCGCCGTCTCGGCTCACGGGGTACTCCACAGCAAGTGCCTCACCATCGCCGGGGGCACGAGTGAGGTCCAGCGGAACGTGATCGGAGAGCGGCTGCTCGGGCTGCCCCGGGATCCCGAGCCGGGACGATGACCGGGGCCCGCGGCACCCGGCGATCAACGACGAAGGTGCGGCGGCACCCGCAGTGCGAGAGAATGGCCCTGCAGCCCCGAGACGGGCAGCAGCACGACAACGGAGGTCGGACCAGTGGGTGACCAGCTGTACTTCGAGGACGTCAGTGAGGGGGATGAGGCTCCGGAACGCTCGCGGGTCCTCAACCGCACCGATCTGGTCATGTATGCCGGTGCCTCGGGGGACTACAACCCCATGCACCACGACGAGGTCAAGGCCCAGGCGGCCGGCCAGCCCAGTGTGTTCGGCCACGGCATGTTCTCGATGGGATTCCTCGGCACCGCCATCACCGACTTCGTCGGGGTGGGCAACGTCCGCCGCTACCAGGCCCGTTTCGCCAAGCAGACCTGGCCTGACGAGAAGCTGGTCACCAAGATCGTGGTGACTGGCAAGCGGACCGAGGGCGACGAGCACCTGGTCGACCTGGATGTCCGTCTCCACAACGCCGAGGGCGAAGAGAAGGTGGTCGGCGAGGCCACCGCAGTGGTGCCCAGCCGAGGCTGAACCCACCGCGGCGGCGGTCGGGCGGTGGCCGCCGGCCCTCCCCGCCTACATGAAGCTGAACTTCGGAACGCCCGAGGAGATGCCCTTGAAGAGCTCGCCCTTGGCCTCGGCCAGCTCCTTCGGCGTCCACATGGAGTCGCGGTGCAGCTCGCCGACCGGGTGGAAGCCACCCATGGCCCACACGCTGCCGCCGAACACCACGAAGCTCTGACCGGTGACGTCGGCCGCCTCGTCGGTGGCAAGGAAGGTGACCAGCTCGGCGATGTTCTTCGGGTCCCACTCGTCGAAGCCCTCGCCGGCCTTGCCCAGCCCGCCGAAGAGGTTCTCGGTCATCCGCGTACGGGCGCGGGGCGAGATCGAGTTGACGGTGATGCCGTAGCGCTCGAGCTCCCGGGCCAAGACCCAGGTGAGCGAGGCGATGCCGGCTTTGGCGGCCGAGTAGTTGGCCTGACCGGCGTTACCGAACAGGCCCGCCTCCGACGACGTGTTGATGATGCGGCCGCTCACGGTCTCGCCCGCCTTGGCCCGGTTCCTCCAGTAGACCGCGGCGTGACGAGACGGGGCGAAATGTCCCTTCAGGTGGACCCGGATGACATCGTCCCAGTCCGACTCCTCCATGTTGAAGCTCATCTTGTCCCGCAGGATGCCGGCGTTGTTGACCAGGATGTCGAGCTGACCGAAGGTCTCCACGGCCTGGTCCACGAGCTCTTTGGCCCCGTCCCACGAGCTGACGTCCGACACGTTGATGGCGGCGTCGCTGCCCCCCTCTTTGATCAGCTCGACCACCTGCTCGGCCGGGTTCTTCTCCCCGTCCTCGCTCGGCTGGGTGGCGCCGACGTCGTTGACGATCACCTTGGCGCCCTCGGAAGCAAGCAGGAGAGCCTCCTCACGACCGATTCCGCGTCCTGCGCCGGTGACGATGGCCACCTTGCCGTCGAGCATTCCCATGATGTTCTCCTGTGTCTTGTTGGCTGTCGCTGATGTGTCTTGGGTGATGGTGTCGCTGATCGCTGTGTCCGGCGCCTGGTGCTCGACCACCGGTCAGCCTGTCGGCCGGTAGTCGGCACGTCGGCCTCCTCGGCGGGTCCTGAGAACCCGGGAGCCCCGGACTCCGTCCACGAGAGCCGCGGGCACCCCACCTGGGCGGGGCCGAGGCGTTGGACGGAACCGGGGAAGCATGGCCGAAACCGGGGCCCCACGGCAAGACCGGAACGCCCCGGTCGTGACCACCGGAGCTTCGGCGGGGGAGCGCGATGGTACATTCGCTGTGGTCGACAGCAGGTGAACGGAGACGAAGTGAGCGGTCAGGGCCCGTCAACGGACCAAAAAGACGAGCACGGCCGCGTGGAGGAGGGGGCGATGGGCCGGGCGCTCCACCAGGTCACGCCCCAACTCCGGCGAGTCGAGCGGAAGGTGCGTCGGGAGGTCAACCGACTGGCCGGGCTCTCCTACCAGCAGCTCCCCCCGAGAGAAGCGGTCCGCATGGCCTACAACGTGCTGCTCCGTCGCGAGCCCGACGAACCCGCGTGGACCGAACAGGCCGATGCCATGGCGGCGGGACTGCTCACCCGTGACGACCTGGTCGACCGGGTGCGCTGCTCGAGCGAACTACGGGTACACGTGCCGATCCTCGCCGCCAGCCTCCATGCGTCCCTGCATGCCAGTCGGAGCGAGTTCATCATCGGGCTCCCGCCGGCTCGTCGCATCGTCGACCTCGGTGGGGGTTCGACCTGGGATGCCCGGGGCGCCATGGTGGCCCTCGGCTACCCGTATGACTTCGAGGAGTTGGTCATCGTCGACCTGCCTCCAGACGACCGTCATCCGCTGTACCACTCGGAGCGCTACGGGACCAACGAGACCGACCGGGGCCTCGTTCGCTACGAGTACCGCTCCATGGCCGACCTCTCGTTCGCCGACGACGACACCATCGACCTGATCTACAGCGGACAGTCCATCGAGCACGTGACCGTGGAGGACGGAGACACCGTATTGAAGGAGTCGTTCCGTGTGCTGAAACCGGGCGGAATCATGGCCATCGACACCCCCAACGGGGTGGTCTGCCGACTGCAGCAGGAGGGGTTCATCGATCCCGACCACAAGGTGGAGTACACGCTGGACGAGCTCCGGGCGAAAGTCACCGCCGTGGGGTTCTCGGTGCTCTCCGAGCGAGGCCTCAACTGGGGAGGCGCAGCGGTGGCCGATGGCCGGTTCGACCCGGCGGCCCTGGCGGGAAACCGGGGCATCTACTACGACGCCAAGGGCTGCTACCTGTTGGCGGTGCTCCTCCAAAAGCCCGTCTGAGGCTCAGGCCTTCACCGGCTCCAGCACGAAGACCGGGATCTCCCGGTCGGTACGCTCCTGGTAGTCGGCGTAGTCGGGATAGGCGGCAACCGCCCGATCCCACCAGAGTGCTTTCTCGTCGCCGGTGACCTGACGGGCCGTCCGATCCGACTTGGCCGGTCCGTCCTGTACCTCCACGTGTGGGTCGGCCATCAAGTTGAAGTACCAGAGGGGGTGGGTGGGGGCGCCGCCCTGGGAGGCGACGACGGCGTAGACGCCATCGTGCTCGACCCGCATGAGCGGCGTCTTGCGGATCTTGCCCGAGGAGGCTCCCCTACTGGTGAGGATGACCACGGGCATGTCGCGAAGGGTCGTCCCCTCGACGCCGCCTGAGCTCTCGTAGAGGTCGACCTGGTCGCGGACCCACTGGCTGGTGCTCGGTTCGTACTCTCCGTCGAGGGGCATGCCTCCAGCTAACACCCCGCGCCCCACGGATTCCACCCGGGAGGGGCCGGCGGTGCGCCACGAGGCCTCGTACCAGCGTGCGGGCGAGAGGACTCGAACCTCCATCCCCGAGGGGACCGGGACCTAAACCCGGCGCGTCTGCCAATTCCGCCACGCCCGCGGCGACTGCAGCCTAGCGATCGGAGACAGCCCGCTCGATAGGGGGCGGTCACCGGTATCCGGTGGCCCCCTGGCTATAGTCGTTTCGTGCCACCAGCGCATTCGTCAACGCCCTCGGTGGTTCCCGGCGGGCCTACGCCTTCGGCCGATACCGGCCCCGCCGACCGGGTCCGTTACCTTGCGCAGGTGATGGCCGAGATCGACGCCGAGGTCAACCGACGGCGCGTCTCGGGCGACCTTCCCGCCGGCCTCGAACAGGAACTCGACGAGCTGTTCCTCGAGTTCTCACCGGTCGGACTGCACGGCAAGGCACGCCTCCGCGAGACGTTGTCCCTCGTGGACCGGTCGGCCTATGTCGACATCGCCGTCCCGGTGGCGTCCCAGAAGCTGGTCGGAACCTATATCAAGCGCCTCATCCGCAAGTCGATGGGCTGGTACATCGGCTTCATCGTCCACCAGATCGTGAAGTTCGCCTGGTCGGTGTCACGCATGCTCCACGTCGTCGTCGACCACGTGGAGGACCTGGAAGCGGCGGTCGAGGTCCAGCGCACACCTCCGCTACCTCCCTCGGTGGTGCCCGGCTCTGATCCCGGCACCACCTGGTGGGCGGCCGACGCCGTTGCCGCGCTGTCCGGGGTCGAGGGCCGGGTCCTCCAGGCCGACTGCGGCAACGGGAGCTTGCTCGAACTCCTCATCGGCTCCGGAGTGGACGCCTACGGGGTCGACCCCGCCGGTTCGGTGATCGAGGCCTCGGTCGCTCGGGGCCTCGATGTCCGGGCGGAATCGCTCCTTGACCACCTGGACGTGGTGGGCGACGAAGCGTTGGGCGGCATCGTCGTCACCGGCTCGATCCAGTGGCTCCACCCGAACGAGCGGGACCGCCTGGTGGGCCTGGTGGGTTCACGGCTGGCGCTCGGCGGCACGCTCGTCCTGCATTCGGCGACCCCGGAGTCGTGGCTCGGGAGCACCTCGCCACTCATCACCGACCTGGCCCCGGGACGCCCCCTCCACGCCGAGACCTGGGGTCACCTCCTCGCCGATCGGGGTTTCCGGTTGGCTGGGCTGGTGTCCGGGGGCGTCGACCGGCGGATCGACCACGTAGCGCCGGCCAATCCCGACGCCGACTCGCTGAACGCTGCCATCGACGCGGTGAACCAGGCTCTGCTCGGGCCGGGCGAGTACCTGCTGGTCGCTGTCCGCGACCGGTGAGATCACCCAGCTCCGATCGCCCTGATGCAGGCGTCGATGCCGGTAGGCGGTGCCCGAGATGAAGCTGGCCTTCGTCACGCCCCGCTACGGGACCGAGGTCATCGGTGGGGCCGAGGCGGCGGCCCGCATGTTGGCCGAGCGTCTCTGCCAACGACCGGGTTGGCAGGTCGACGTGCTCACCAGCTGCGCCATGGATCACCTCACCTGGGAGAACACTGAACCTGCGGGCACCTCGTCGGTGAACGGTGTCACCGTCCACCGATTTCCCACCGCCGCCCAGCGCCAGTTGGAGTACTTCGACCTCGACGCCAAGATCCGTCTGGCCCCCTCTGCTGTCGGGTTGGCCGAGGCCCGACGATGGGTGGCACTGAACGGACCCATGTGCCCGGACCTAGTGGATGCGGTGTCCACGACCGACGCCGACATCGTGGCCTGCTACCCCTACCTCTTTGCGACCACCGTCGACGGGATCGCCGTGTCACCGGCGCCGACCGTGCTCCATCCGGCCGCCCACGACGAGCCCGCGCTCTATCTCTCGGCCTTCCGCCAGAGCTTCCGTCATGTGGACGGGTTCGTGTACCACACCCAGGCGGAACGGGACCTGATGGAGTACGCCTTCGGCAACGGCGCCAAGCCCCAGGTCGTGTTAGGACTCGGCGTCAACGATCCGGCCGGGGGCGGACGACGGGGTGGGGAGATCCTCGGGCTCGGGGACCGGCCGTACCTCTGCTACCTCGGACGGGTCGACGAGCACAAGGGCTGCGGGATGCTGGCCGAATACTTCGCCCGCTACAAGGAGCGACACCCCGGCCCCCTGGCCCTGGCCCTCGTGGGGCCGGTTTCGGACAAGGCCCCCGACCATCCCGACGTGGTGGTCACCGGCACGGTCTCGGAGGCAGACAAGTGGGACATCCTCGGCGGGGCCGAGGTGATGGTGAACCCCTCCGCCTACGAGTCCTTCTCGCTCGTCCTCTTGGAGTCCTGGTCACTCGAGGTCCCGGTGCTGGTGAACGCGTCGTGTGCCGCCACCATGGAGCACTGCGAGCGCTCGGGCGGCGGGCTGTGGTTCGGGTCCTTCCGGTCCTTCGAGGTCACCGTGGAGCGCCTCGTCTCCGACGACGACCTCCGACAGCGACTGGGAGAGGCTGGGCGGTCGTACACCGAGCGCTACTACCGGTGGCCTGCGATCATCGACCGGTACACCGAATTCCTGGCCGGAGCCGTGGCTCGGGGCCGTCGTCGGCCCACTCGGCTGAAACGCCTGGTCCAACCGGATGCCGGACGGGAGTATGTCCGTCCCCTGTGACCATGACATGGGCCGCTCGGGTCCGGTTCGCCCTCGGCATCACTGGATCCGAGGCGTCAGCCCTACGCCCTTCTGGCGACGACCTCCACTAGGATCGGAGGCCATGGACCCCCGCTGTGACTTCCCCTGCTCTGCCCGCGCGGGCGGCCTGACCACGGCGTCCGGCCAGCCCGAACAGGCTCGTGAGGTAGCAGTTCCCCGAGCCGGTGACAGTGCGTGAGATTCCCGATCATCGCAGTTCACAAGGGTGTAATCGTGTACGTTGAGGGAATGGTCGCCGAGAGCATTGCTTTCCGCGCCGGCCGGGCGACGTGGGCTGAGGGCCCAGCGCCGACCACCACTGTGACCGGAGCCGAATGAGCATGGCTAGCAAAGCACCTACCTCGTCCGCGCCAGTGGCGTCACCCCCGGGACCGCCCAGCCCGCCGCCCCCTCCCACGCCACCCGAGTTGGTCGCCGATCTGTCGCCCATGGCCGAGGGGTCGACTCACGGCGACAGGCGGGACCGCGACAAGGTGACCCGGGTCGTATCGGCGCACATCAATGTGATGGCTCGGCTTCTCGAGATCTGGCGCAGTCGCGAGCTGCTCGTCTATCTCGTCCGTACCGAGATCAAGGTCAAGTACAAGAACTCCGTTCTCGGACTGGTCTGGTCGATGATCGCCCCGGCCATGACCCTGGCCGTCTACACCGTGGTCTTCGGTGTCTTCTTGAAGAACGGCATCCCCAACTTTGTCATCTTCCTCTTCTCGGGACTGCTGCTGTGGAACTTCTTCCAAACCGGGGTGATCGCTGCCACCGGTGTGGTGGTCAACAACGCCGGCCTGGTGAAGAAGGTGTCGTTCCCGAGGGAGATCCTGGCCCTCGCCGCGGTCGGTTCGGCCGGGGTGTTCCTCTTCTTCCAGATCTGTGTGATGGCCATCTTCATGGTGGTCGTGAGCAATGCGCCGGCGTGGGGCCTGCTGTGGCTGCTCGTCGTCGCCTTTGTCCCCTGTGTGGTGCTGAGTGCCGCGCTCGCCCTGCTGCTGGCTTCGGTGAACGTGTACTTGCGTGATACCCAGCATCTGATCGAGGTCATCGTCGGTGCGGCGTGGTTCTGGGCCTGCCCCATCGTGTACTCGTACCAGGAGACGGTGGCACCCAAACTCGCCGAGCACGGCATCACCTGGCTCTTCTTCCTCAACCCGATGACTCCGCTCGTCATGACGTTCCAACGGGTCCTCTACGCCAAGACCGGACTGGTGACGCTGACGAGCCCTGGGCACGCCCAAGTCCAGCTCCTACCCTCATGGGGCCCTATGACCTACGTCTGGGCCGACGCTGCCGTGCTGGCGGTCGGGGTCGTCTTGTTCTTCGTAGGGATGAACGTTTTCGGACGCCTGGCTGGCAACTTCGCCGAGGAGCTCTGAGCCCATGGCGAACATGGCCGTCGAGGTCCAAGACGTATCCAAGCGGTTCCGGCTCTACCACGAGCGGTACACCTCGCTAAAGGAAAAGGTCATCCACATCGGCCGAACGCCGTACGAGGACCTATGGGCGGTGAACAATGTGTCCTTCGATGTGAAAGAAGGGGAGACCGTCGGGATCCTCGGGCGCAACGGCTCGGGCAAGTCCACCCTCCTCAAGTGCATCTGCGGCGTGCTCCAGCCCACGTCTGGACAGGTCGTAGTGCGCGGACAGTTGGCTGGCCTGCTCGAGCTCGGTGCAGGGTTCCAACAAGACCTCTCTGGTCGGGAGAACATCTACCTGAACGGCTCCATGCTCGGAATGTCCAAGCGGGACGTGGACCGCGTCTTCGACGACATCGTGGAGTTCGCGGAACTGGAGCAGTTCATCGACAACCAGGTCAAGTTCTACTCGTCGGGCATGTACGTGCGGCTGGGCTTCGCCGTCGCCGTCAACGTCGATCCCGACGTGCTCGTGATCGACGAGGTCTTGGCGGTGGGTGATGAACGCTTCCAGCGAAAGTGCATGGACCGGATTCGGTCCTTCCAGGCCGAGGGCCGGACGATCTTGTTCGTATCTCACTCACCCGACCAGGTGCGGGCGATCTGTGATCGGGCCGTCGTCTTGAGCGGTGGCCAGATGATCGGCCTCGGGCCTCCAGGCGAAGCGGTGCGTCTGTTCCGGGAGACACTGCTCGAAGCCGGCGACTCGCTCGTTGTGCCCGAACACGATGCCCCACCCGAACCGGCGCCGGAGGCCTCGCAGCCCCCGGCAGTGAACGGTACCGAGGCTGGGGCCGCTCCCATCGAGGTGACGCCGATCGACACTCGCCCGGTCCGGATCACAGCGACCACCGTGCGCCACCCGGGCACTGGAGAGCGCCCCTACCTGCTGACCGGAGAGCCACTCACGGTTCGTGTGGAGTTCGAGGCATCATCGGCCACGAGCGGCGTGGTCTTCGTCCTCGAAATTCGGGATTCGCTGACGAGCATGCTCATCGGCACCGACACTGACCAACTCGACCAGCACTTTGACGTACCTGAGGGTCCAGGCGCCATTGAGTTCACCTTCGACTCCATACCGTTCCTCGACGGCCAGTACCACCTGGTGGTGGGCATCCAGAGCAAGCTCGGTGGGGTCCAGTACGACTGGCAAGAGGAAGCGGCGACGTTCGAGGTCATGAACCCGAGCAAGGCCATCGGATTCATCTCCATTCCTCATCGCGTCGAGATGGTTTCGGTCGCCTCAGACGCCCAATAGCTGACCTCAGGACTGCATCGGGTCCGGGACCCCAGCCGCTAGGCTCACCCTCATGGATGAGAACCGTCAACTGCTCGTGGCTTCCGGTAGGAACGAACTGTCGAGAACTTCCGTCGAGATGAAGTCCGGCGCCGAGGTTGGCCCCGGCTCCGATATCTTCCAGCGGCTGTTGAAGGAGCGAATCGTCTTCATCGGTTCAGCCATCGACCAAAACACCGCAAACCTGGTCTGTTCCCAGCTCATCCTCCTCGAGGCAGAGAACCAAGAGCGGGATATCTCCGTCTATATCAACTCGCCAGGTGGGTCGGTCACCGACGGGTTGGCTATCTACGACACGATGCAGTACGTGCGTTGCGACGTCCGCACCATCTGCGTGGGTTTGGCGGCATCCATGGGCCAGTTCCTCCTCTGCGCGGGAACCCCCGGAAAGCGGTTCGCCCTTCCCCACAGTCGCATCCTGATGCACCAGCCCTCAGGTGGCATGCAGGGCCAGGCGTCGGACATCGCCATCCAGGCTGAGCAGATCATGTATCTGAAGAGGATGATGGCCGAGCGCATCGCGTTCCACACCGGACAGCCGGTGGAGCGCATCGAGGCCGACTCGGACCGCGACCGTTGGTTCACCGCCGACGAAGCCCGCGAGTACGGCTTCATCGACGAGGTGATCCAAAAAGACGCCATGGAGGTCCCGGCAGCGGTTGGTGCCGACGCCGGCAAGTAGTGCGCGGCCGAGCCGGGCAGCCGGACGACAGTCACTCCCGGGAGTCGACCGTTAGCGCCCCTATGATTCGCCGGTGAAGGTGGACCGAATCGATCAGGTCATCCCGACGCTGGCCAGTAGGGATGCCATCGGTGGCCACACCGTGCAGCTGCGCGATCTGCTGCGATCCCGGGGCTACCTGTCTGACATCTACTTCGGGAATGCCTCGCCCGACCGTCTCGACTTCGGGTTCCCGGTCAGCCGGCTGAACGACCACCCCAGTAACGGCCGCATACTGCTCTATCAGCTGTCGATCGGGAGTGGCGTTGCCGACATCTTCCGGGACCGCAGCGAACGGAAGTTCGTCAACTACCACAACATCACTCCAGCCGACCTGCTCGAAGCGTGGATGCCCGAGGTGGGGGAGGAGGTGCGCTGGGGACGGTCGCAGCTCCGTGATCTGGCTGCGGTCACCGAGTTTGCCATCGCCGACTCCGAGTTCAACGAAAGTGAACTTCGCAGCGCCGGGTACCGATCCACGGCGACGCTCCCGCTGCTGATCGATCTCGAGAGCTTTGCCGGTGCGCCGGATCCGGTGCTGGCAACCAAGCTGGCACGGCAGAAGGCCGCGGGCGGCACGGACCTCCTCTTCGTCGGAAAGGTCTCGCCCCACAAAGGCCAAGACGACCTCATCAAGACGTTGGCCACCTACCGCGAGCTCTACGACCCTGACGCACGGCTCCATATCGTGGGGGGCTCGATCAGTGAGGAGTACTCGGCGGCCATCGAGCGCTTCGCCGAGGAACTCGGTCTGACGGAAGCGATCGACATGGCGGGAATGGTCACCCACGAAGAGCTGATCGCCTACTACGCCGCCGCTGACGTGTTCTGCTGCCTCTCCAATCACGAGGGTTTCTGTGTCCCGCTCCTCGAGTCGATGTACCACCGCCTACCCATCGTGGCCTACGCCACCACCGCGGTCCCCGAAACGGTGCAGGCGGCCGGACTCGTACTTCCCGACAAGTCGCCCTCCCGGGTGGCGGCGGCCATCGAGCGGGTGATCAATGACGATCGACTTCGAGCAGTCCTGGCCGAGGCGGCGTCCGAGCGGGTGGCGACATTTGCGCTTCCCCGGGTCCAGGCCGGCTTCATCTCGGCGATCGAAGCAGCTAGCGCGGCCTGACAACCAGTGCGTCGCCCATACCACCTGTGAAGGTGGGTAGAACGACCTGGTGAAGGTGGGTAGAACGACGTCCGGCCAGGTTTCGGTTCAGTTGACCACCGATCGGCCCGATACCTAAGGGAGTTCAAGCACCCAAAGGAGCCTGATCCGCCCTGCCCGCGGGCTACATGGGTCGGGGGGCACCTGGGAGCAATGGGTGGAGTGCCGATCCGAGCAGGACCAGACCGTATGAGGAGTGATCGAATGCAGGTAGGGCGCAACATCGACGATGGGTCCAGGGACGGGATACGACCGCCGACCCGGATCGCTCGAGCCGACGGCGCCCCGCAAGGTTACGGAACGAGGACTGGTCGCGTCCCACGGCGAACGACCATCGTCGTAGGTCTGACCACAGCGCTCCTGGTCCTTGGTGCACCCCTCACGGCCGGACTGTCGTCGCCGGCCGGGGCGTCACCCGTAGCCCATGCCGCACTCGGCACCACACTGCAGTGGCAGCAGATCGTCGCCGACACCGGGAACCCCATCGCCCAGAGCTCACCCACCGAAGCCACCTTGGATGGTGGCGGACCGTCGGTGGTCGTCGGTGACCGGGCCGGGAACCTCTGGGCCTTCCACCTGGCCAATGGGTCCACCACGCCGGGCTGGCCCGCCCACACCGGAGCGCCTATCGACTCCACGCCCTCGGCGGTGGCCAACGGCTCGGGTACCAACAACGTCTTCGTCGACGCCGGCAACGCCGCGCAGTCGACGGTTGGCGGCTACTACGCCTTCAACAACGCCGGCGGGCAGATCTGGCACGTCGGTGCACCGGACCTGAACGGCCAGCACGGGGTTCAGGCCTCTCCGGCGGTCGGTGTCCTGAACGGAGTGCAGGCTGTCGTGGCGCCGTCGCTCGGGCAGAACCAGTACGCCCTGAATGCGGCCAACGGGGCCACGCTGCCGGGTTGGCCCTTCTTCACGGCAGACAGCAGCTTCTCCACCCCGTCGCTCGCCGACCTCTACGGCAACGGGCAGACCGAGATCGTCGAGGGTGGCGACTCGTCTCCGGGCCTGGCCTACGGCGTCAACTACACGGCCGGTGGGCACCTGCGGGTGCTCGGTGCCGGCGGCAACCTGATCTGCGACCACGACACCAATCAGACGGTGGACTCGTCTCCCGCCGTCGGCAACTTCCTGACCGGCGGACAGGTCGGCATCGCCTTTGGGACCGGGTCGTTCTACTCCGGGGCCTCGGACACCAACACCCTGTTCGCCTCGGACTCGCACTGCAACATCGCCTGGAGGACCAACCTCGGCGGCAATACCATCTCGAGCCCGGCCATCGGCGACCTCGAAGGTGACGGCAACGTCCAGGTCGTCGAAGGGGTCGACACCGGATCGGGCGGCCTCGTCTACGCACTGAACGGCTCCAATGGTGCGCCCATGCCCGGATGGCCCCAGGCCACCACGGGAAGGATCATCGGTGGGGTCGTCACCGCCGATCTCACCGGAGCGGGCTACAACGACGTACTGGTGCCGACCACCGGTGGGCTGGTCATCTATGACGGCCGCAGCGCCCAGGTCGTCGCCGTACTCGGGTCTGGTGCCAACGGGACCCAGGCAGTGGGGCTCCAGAACTCGCCGCTCGTCACCACCGATCCCAACGGGACCATCGGGATCACCATCGCCGGGTACAGCGGCTCCAACGCCGGTGTCATCCAGCATTACGAAGTCAACGGGTCTGCCGGCCACTCCCTCGGCCGCAGGTCCTGGCCGCAGTTCCATCAGAACGCGCAGTTGACCGGCACGTTGACCCAGCCGGTCCCCGGACACCTCAACCAGCCCGTGGTGGGCATCGCCTCCACCCCCGACGGGGGCGGCTACTGGGAAGTGGCATCCGACGGTGGCATCTTCACCTTCGGCAACGCCGGCTTCTACGGCTCGATGGGCGGATCCCATCTGAATCGTCCCATTGTGGGCATCGCCTCCACCCGGGACGGCAAGGGCTACTGGGAGGTGGCGTCCGACGGCGGCGTCTTCTCCTTCGGTGACGCCACCTTCCACGGGTCGACCGGGAACATCGCGCTCAACCGGCCCATCGTCGGCATGGCCGCCACCCCGGGCGGCGGCGGGTACTGGATGGTGGCATCCGACGGCGGCATCTTCTCCTTCGGTGATGCCGCCTTCCACGGATCGACCGGCAACATCCATCTGAACCGACCGGTGGTCGGCATGGCCGCCACCCCCGACGGCGGTGGGTACTGGTTGGTGGCCACCGACGGTGGCATCTTCTCCTTCGGGGACGCCGCCTTCCACGGATCGACCGGCAACATCCATCTCAACCAACCGATCGTGGGGATGGCCTCCAACCACAACGGCGGGTACTGGATGGTGGCATCCGACGGCGGCATCTTCTCCTTTGGCAACGCGCCCTTCTACGGATCGACCGGCGGCATCCGACTGGCCCAACCGGTGGTGGGTATGACCTCGGTGCCGAACGGCAGCGGCTACTGGATGTCGGCGTCCGACGGTGGGATCTTTGCCTTCGGCTCGGCCCAGTTCGACGGGTCGGTACCGGGTATCTTCGCGGCCCAGCTCGGGACGGACTGACTCTGACGCCGGCGGTCCTGTCAGGACCGCCGGCCGTTCCGGGGCGACCAGTTCGACTCCGGTCCGGTCGACAGATGTCGGTGTTCGAGGGCGTCAGATGGGAAGGGATCGGTCGAGTGGTGACCGCCGGAAGGCAATCGTGTGGTGACGAGGAGGGGTGCTGTGGCACCGGCGCTACTGTGCCAGTCGAGGTGCAGGTGAAACCGGAGCAACGACCACGAGGCAAACGCCCGAGAAGGCGGCTCGGCCGCCCGGCCAGACCGAGCCGCCTCGGGGCGCTCGTGGTCGCCCTCGTGGCCCTCACCGCTTCGTTGGGGGGAGTAGCCGATCTCTCGTCACCGGCAGCGGCCTACCCGTCCTCGTCGGTGACCATTATCGGTCACGGGTACGGCCATGGGCACGGGATGGGGCAGTGGGGCGCTCTGGGCTACGCCCTCGCCCAGACCAGCTACCAGTCGATCCTCGGGACCTACTACGGAGGGACGAGCCTGGTCGGTCTGTCCGGCCCCCAGGACGCCTATCCGGTGAAGGTGGACATGACCGAGAACGACGGGAACAACATCATCGTGACCTCCGGATCGGCTTTCACCGTGGCGGGGACCAGTTTCGGGCCCGGACAGTTCGCTCAACTGGCCCAGATACCGACGCTGGCCGGTCCCGAGTGGGCGTTGGGGAGTGCTGCCTCCTGTAACGGCCCCTCCACTCTGCCCAGCGGTGCCCTGATCAACCCGGTCGCCGCCACCACCGACCCCAACGCGACGCTCACCCTCTGTACGCCAGGCGGCGGGACGGTGACAATGCACGGCACCATTACTGCCGAGTACAACTCCAACAACGCGGCCCGTACCGTGAACACCGTCCCCTTGGAGCAGTACGTGGCCGACGTGGTGCCAAGCGAGTCGCCAGCCGGGTGGGGAACCCTCGGCGGTGCCGGCCCCCAGGGCCAGCCCTGGGGATTCCAGGAGCTCGAAGCCCAAGCCGTGGCCGTACGCTCGTACGTGATGGCGAGCCCGAACTCCTACGGTGGCTACGCCGACACCTGTGACCTGGCGTGCCAGACCTACCGGGGCACCTTGAACGAGAACGGCATCACCAACTCGGCCGCTGCCGACACGGCTGGGCAGGTCATGGAGTTCCCCGGCGGTGCCATCGCCGCCACCCAGTACTCGGCGTCGACAGGGGGCTACACCAACCCCGGTGCTTTTCCGGGGGTACCCGACGCCGGCGATTCGGTCTGCGTCTTGGAAGCGTGCAACCCGAACCACAACTGGACGGCCACCGTTCAGGTGTCGACCATCGACGCCACCTGGCCCCAGCTCGGGGTGCTGCAGTCGATCAGCATCAACGGACGTAACGGTGACGGAGATCTCGGGGGCCGCGTCACGTCCATGACGTTGGTCGGCTCCACTCAGAACGTCTCTCTGACCGGAGACGCCTTCGCAGGAGCCCTCGGGCTCAAGTCGGACTGGTTTACGACGGCGACGACGCTCGGCAGCCCGGCGGTGGCCATGGCCCATACCGCAGACGGCCAGGGATACTGGCTGGCCGGAGCGAACGGCGGCATCAACGCCTTCGGGGATGCCACCTTCCTCGGGTCGGCGGCGGGCACCCCGCTCAACCGACCGGTCGTCGGGATGGCAGCCACCCACGACGGTGGCGGGTACTGGATGGTGGCCACCGACGGCGGAATATTCAGCTACGGGGACGCCACGTTCTACGGGTCGATGGGCGGATCGCACCTCAACAGACCCATCGTCGGCCTGGCCGCCACCCCCGATGGCCGCGGGTACTGGGAGGTGGCCTCCGACGGCGGCATCTTCACCTTCGGGGATGCCGCGTTCTACGGATCCACCGGCAACATCCACCTCAACCAGCCGGTGGTGGGGATGGCTGCCACCCCCGACGGCCACGGCTATTGGTTGGTCGCCTCCGACGGTGGCATCTTTTCCTTCGGCGATGCCGCCTTCTACGGATCCACCGGCAACATGCATCTCAACCGTCCAGTGGTCGGCATGGCCGCGTCGGGGGACGGCGGGGGGTACTGGATGGTGGCCAGTGACGGCGGCATCTTCACCTTCGGCGACGCCGCCTTCTACGGATCGACCGGGAGCCTCTCCCTGGTGAAACCGGTGGTCGGCATGACGCCGACCCCTGACGGCCGCGGCTACTGGTTGGTGGCCAGTGACGGCGGCATCTTCACCTTCGGCGACGCCCCCTTTGCGGGCTCGGGTGCCGGCTAGACCCGAGCCGGCAGAGGGTCGTTTGGGCCCGTCGGGAGCCTGCCTACCGACCGGCCGAGCGGGATCTGACGATGGCCGAAGCGGCCCCGACCACCTCCTAGTGTTCTGGATGCGATGAGCCGCGGCCACGAGGACCAGGAGGTACCCGCCCCCGAGGCGGGGGAGGGGACCGTGGCGATCGAGTTCCCGCGCCCAGATGACGGACCCGAGACGGCTCGGCCCCATCGACACTTCGGACTCCACGGCCGCAGTGATTCGGCCGCGCCGAGCGGAGAGGCCCTAACCCTCGATGGAGCGGTCCGCCCGAGGCGAAAGCGGGGAAGTCGTTGGCGGGCCATCGTCTTTGCTCCGGTCGGCGACGGTCAGACCCGCCGGCGCGGCTCGGATGCGGTCAAGCTCGGCCTGGCCGTCGTGGCCTTGGCCCTGTGCTGGTTGGCCACCAAGACCAACTCGGGGCTCGAGCACACCGTTGCCACCACCCTCGGGTCACCCCCCAACGGTGTTCGCTGGCTGATCTCCTCCATCTGGTGGATCGCCTCCGTCGGGGTGATCGCCGTGATCGCGGTGATGACCCTTGTCTCCCGGAAGCTCTCGGCCATCCGGGACATTGCCGTGTCGGGCCTGGCCGCGTGGCTGCTCTGCATCATCTCTGCCGTCGTGCTGGGCACCGACGGTGGCCGGCCGCCGGCGTCGGGGTACACCCATGTCGATCTGGCCTTTCCCGTGGCCCGCGTGGCGGCAACCGTGGGGGTGGTCACCGCGGCACTGCCGTACTTCAGCCGGTGGCTCCAGCTCTTGTTGGAGGCGGCCATCGGGCTGCTCGCCCTGGCCGCGGTCGTCAACGGCTCGGGCCTTCCCGTCTCGGTCCTGGCCAGCCTGGCCGTGGGCTGGGGGATGACCGCCATCGTCCATCTCATCTTCGGATCCCCCCTCGGTCTCCCGTCTACCGACGAGGTGGAGCTGCTCTTGAGCGATCTCGGGATGAACCTGGTCGACGTGGCGGCGGCGCCCAAACAGGAGTGGGGGGTCGGACGCTTCGGCGGGACCGTCGACGGGGCTCGGGTGGATGTGTCGGTCTACGGCCGGGACGCTGCCGACGCTCAGCTGTTGGCCAAGACGATGCGTTTCCTCTTCTATCGGGACTCAGGCCCAACCTTGGCCCTGACCCGGCGTCAGCAGGTCGAACACGAGGCGTACCTCACGCTGATGGCCGACCGGGCCGGCGCCCGTGCGCCTGAGGTGATCGCCGCCGGCCCGGCCGGGCCTGCTCGAGATGCGCTGTTCGTCACCCGTCCTCCTGCCGGGCGTCCGCTGTCGACCTTTGCCCGGTATGTCCTACCGGCACCTTCGGTCGAGGGTGAGGAAGCCAGCGCAGACAACCCCGCTGTCGAGGATGGAGCCACCCAGGAAGACAGCACCAAAACAGCGGCGGCAACCGTCGCCACCGCCACCGACACCGACACCGACACCGACGAGGGTCCGAAGGCGGGTCCGTCCCTCAGTGACACGGCTCTCGACCAGGTCCTCGGCCAACTCCTCATCCTCCGGTCGGCGCGCATAGCCCACGGCGCCCTCTCGGTCGAGACCATCGTGGTCGACGCTGATGACGAGGCCGGGTTCGTCGACTTCCGGACGGCGTCGACGGTGGCCTCCGTCGATCAGTTGGACCGGGACACTGCCGCCGCCCTGGCCGCTCTGTCGGTAGCGGCAGGACCCGAACGGGTCGTGGCATCGGCCCTGCGGTGCCTCCCCGCCGAGATGGTGGAGCGGGCCCTTCCCTTCCTGCAGCGTTCGGCGCTCGATCCGGTGGCCTCGCGGAGCCTGCGTGGAAAAAAGGTGCTCCTGAAGGAACTGCGCGAGCAGGGCGCCGAAGCGGTCGGTGTCGAGGTGCCCAAGCTCATCGAACCCCGACGCATCAGCTGGGTGAACCTGGCCCTTGTAGCCGGAACCCTGATCGGCGGGTGGGCCCTCATCGGCGTCCTCATCAATGTCGGAAAGTCGTGGAGCACCATCACCGGGGCGGCGTGGGGCTGGGTGGCCGTCACCTTCGTGCTGGCCCAGGCCGCCTATCCGGCCATCGCCGTGACTACCGTCGGCTCGGTCACCGACCCCCTGCCGTACGGCCGCACTGTGGCCCTCGAGCTTTCGGACACGTTCGTCGCCCTGGCCGGCGGGTCGATGGCGGTGCTCGCCACCAGGGTCCGGTTCTTCCAGCAGGAGGGGTACACCCCAACGGTGGCCGTGAGCTCGGGCGTGCTGGCCAGTACGGCCAGCTGGATCGTGAAGGGCGTGCTCTTCCTCATCGCCCTTCCCCTGGCCATCGGCAACCTGCACTTCGACGACACGCCCTCGAGCGAC
Source organism: uncultured Acidimicrobiaceae bacterium (assembly GCA_963817985.1). GTDB lineage: Bacteria > Actinomycetota > Acidimicrobiia > Acidimicrobiales > RAAP-2 > Bog-756. The sequence continues at coordinate 210,013 of CAWFQI010000023.1, forward strand.
TCGAGCTCGTCCAGCTCCAATCTGGTCTGGCTCATCGTGGTGGCAGTGGTCGTGGTCGGGGTGGCCCTCGGACTCGTCTTTGCCGTCCCGCGCTGGCGACGCCTGGCCGCAGCCAAGCTCCGGCCCAAGGCGTCCGAGGTCTGGGCGCACCTGAAGATCCTGGCCGGCCACCCCCGCAACCTCGTGGAGATCTTCGGGGGGAGCGCCGCCGCCCAGATATTCGTGGCCCTGGCTTTGGGAACGGCCCTGCACGCCTTCGGACAGCGGCTCGACCTCGCCACGCTCATCGTCGTGCTCACGCTCGGATCGATGCTCGGCGGCATCTCGCCGGTCCCGGGTGGCATGGGCGTGGTGGAGGCGGGCATGATCATCGGCCTCACCGCTGCGGGCATCAACGAGACCGACGCCGTGGCCGCTGTCTTCGTCCAACGGCTGTTCACCGCGTACCTGCCGCCGATCTGGGGCTGGTTCGTCCTGGTGTGGATGAGGAAGAAGGAGTACCTCTGAACCGGCAGCCTCGGAGACTCCGGCTGTGGCGCGGAGTGCATCCAGTCCACCGAGTCCACCCGCCGTCCGGATCTCGGTATCCGGTCAGCCCGGACCCGTCGTCTCCAGCACGGCGAAGTCCCGCAACCTCCCCAGGCGGCCCAGGCGGCCCACGTTGACCCCGACGTCGGCGGCTCGGAGCATGCGCAGATCGCCGCGGCTGTTCCCGTAGGCCCACAAGCGGTCGTGGTCGGCACCGCTCTCGTCTATCCACGCGCGTAGACGGCGTACCTTCTCCTCGCCTCGGCAGTTGGCTCCCTCGTAGCCCCCGGTGAGCAGGCCGTCGCCGTCTACGGCCAGCCGCGTAGCCACGACACCATCGGCGCCGAGGAGGGTCCCGGCCACCCGGACGTAGACCTCCGGTGACGCCGACACGATGATGAGCCGGTCACCCCGGTCGCGGTGCCAGTCGAATCGGGCCCGCACGTCGGCACGGAGGTGGCGGGCGAGATGGTGTCGGACGAACCGGTCCGCGACATCGTCCACCCGAGACGCGGCCACCCCGCCGAGGGTGCGGCGGAAGAGCATCTCTTTGGTCTCGTCGGCCGCCGACCCACCCACGGCGGCCCCGTGAGCCAGGCGGGGGGCCAGCACGGTGGTGGCCTCGACCACGGTGCGCAACCCCCGAAGTGCCACCAAGAAGTTGAGGACGCTTCCCCCGTCGGTCAGGGTCCCGTCGAAATCGAAGGCGGCCACGTCACCCATGGATGCCAACGCCCCTCAGCGCTCGGTGCCGACGGCGGAACCGCCACGGCCCGCTCCCGACGAGAAGCGGCGGGCACCCGCATCTGCGTCGGGTGAGCGAAGACTGGCCAGCCCATAATCGAACTCGACCCGCAGGCGCGTCCTCAACGGAGAGCCCCCACTGGGCCAGGGCGGCGAGTCGGTCGTTGCGAAGGCAGTCCTGGGGGAGGGCAGCGAGCTCGCGTCCCAGGCCACGGCCGCCTCTCGCGCCCCACCCGGCGGCACCACCCGATTGACGAGCCCCATGGCCAACGCCTCATCGGCACCGACCTCACGCCCGGTCAGGATGAGGTCGAGGCGCGCGACCCTGGCCGATCAGTCGGGGGAGCCGCACCGTGCCGCCGTCGATCAGGGGTACACCGAAGCGGCGGCAGAATACGCCGAAGGCCGCGTCCTGCGATGCCACCCGCAGGTCGCACCAGACGGCGAGCTCCAGCCCACCGGCCACGGCGAATCCCTCCACGGCGGCGATCACCGGCTTGCCCAGGGCCAGGCGGGTGGGCCCCATGGGCCCGGGGCCGTCCTCGGTCACACGGTGACGGTTCCCCTCGGCGAGGGACCGGAGGTCGGCGCCGGCACAGAAGGTCCCTCCGCTGCCGGTCAGCACGGCGACCGAGGCGCTCGTATCGGTGTCGAAGTCGGTGAACGCCTCGAGGAGGGCCGTGGCCGTGGGCGGGTCGACCGCGTTCCGTCGCTCCGGACGGTCGATGGTCACCACGGTGACCGGTCCCTCGTGTTCCACCCTGACGGTTGTGCTCATGCCACCAGCATGGTGGAACCCGACCAGGAGGGCCAGGGAGCTCGATCCGGCAGCCCGGGCCGGAAAGACGACTAACTCAGTCGACAATTGATGCGGGACCGACTAACCTGGCGCAGCGACGAGATCACGGCACCCGCCGGATCCGGTCCGTACTCGATGCACGGCACAACGAAGGAGCAATTTCTATGGCAATCCGTCTGGGCGACGAAGCCCCTGACTTCACTGCGGACACGACCGAGGGCACGATCAACTTCCACGAGTACCTCGGGGACAGTTGGGGCGTGCTGTTCTCGCATCCGAAGGACTTCACGCCGATCTGCACCACCGAACTCGGGGCGTTCTCCGCGGCCAAGGCCGAGTTCGACAAGCGCGACACCAAGCTCATCGGGCTCTCGGTGGACGATGTGACCTCCCACGGCAAGTGGGCCGGCGACATCGAAGAGACCCAGGGCACTGCGCTCAACTTCCCGCTCATCGGGGATGAGGACCGCAAGGTGGCCGACCTCTACGACATGATCCACCCCAATGCCAACGACACCCTCACGGTGCGCTCGGTGTTCATCATCGGGCCGGACAAGAAGATCAAGCTGACCCTCACCTACCCGGCCTCCACTGGCCGCAACGTCCAAGAGATCCTCCGGGTCCTCGACTCGTTGCAGCTGACCGCCGACTACAAGGTGGCCACCCCGGTCAACTGGAAGGACGGCGACGACGTGGTCATCGTCCCCGCCGTCTCCGATGAGGAGGCAAAAGAGCGGTTCCCGAAGGGGTTCAATGCCGTGAAGCCCTACCTCCGGATCACCCCGCAGCCCAACAAGTAGGGCCTCAGGCGGGTGCACACCTGACCAGGACGTAGCCGTCGACGGAACGCCGGGGAGGCCCCCGGCGTTCCGTCGTGTGGCTCCCCGGTCGGCGTCGGGCCCGTGCCGTCCGGGCCGGTGGGGAAGGAAAGTTGGCCGGGAGGTCCCTGACGGGGTGCCGTTCCTGCTACGATGGCATTGCTGGCGTGTTGTGTCCGCCCGCCCTTTCCGAAGACATCAGAGGTCGAACCCCCCTATGCCAGACAAGCAGGCCACCATCACCGAGTACCGCCTCCATGAGACGGATACCGGGTCACCGGAGGTGCAGATCGCCATCCTGAGCGAGCGCATCGTCCACCTGACCGAGCATCTCAAGATCCACAAGGGAGACCACCACACGCGTCGTGGCCTCCTGAAGCTGATCGGACGTCGTCGGCGACTGCTCGACTACGTCCGCAACAATGACGTCGAGCGCTACCGGGACATCATCGGTCGCCTCGGACTCCGCCGCTAGGCGGCAACCAACCGCTCCGCCCGGCCTCGGCCGGGCGGTGGCAATTTCTCCTCCGGCTTGCTGCCGGGGGACCGCAGGCCGACATGGTGTCGGCGTGCAGCAATCGGATCGCCCAACCGGCGAACCGGAACAACACACAACTGGGCTCCCATCGAGGTCAGTCACCAGTTGCCGATCACCCAGGCCCGCACCGAGTGTGCGGAGCCGCTGGGTGGTCGACAACTGGGAACTGGCTCGGGGAGTCCCCGAACAGACCAAGGAGCGTCATGTCAGACGCCATAACCGTGTCGGAGCCCATTAGTGGCACCGACCGCACACTTACATTCGAAGCCGGCAAGCTGGCCCAACTGGCCGACGGGGCCGTGGTGGCCAGGATCGGTGACACCGTCTTGCTGGCCACGGCCACGGCGTCCCGGTCCGTACGGGAAGGGGCCGACTTCTTCCCGCTGACCGTGGATATCGAGGAGCGGACCTACGCCGCCGGGAAGATCCCCGGATCGTTCTTCCGCCGGGAGGGCAAGTCCTCGGACCAGGCCATCTTGACCTGTCGGCTCATCGACCGGCCGCTGCGCCCGTCCTTCCCCAAGGGCTTCCGCAACGAAGTCCACATCGTCGGGACCATCTTCGGTGCCGACCAGGTCAACCCCCACGACGTCCTGGCCATCAACGCCGCCTCGGCCGCCCTGATGATCTCGGGGATCCCCTTTGAGGGTCCGATCGGTGCCGTCCGGGTGGCATACTCCACCGACGGCCAGTGGATCCCGCATCCGAGCTTCCAAGAGGGCGACGAGTCGACCTTCGAACTGGTCGTGGCCGGCCGTGCCCTGTCGGACGCCGCCAATGCCGAGATCGCCATCATGATGGTCGAAGCCGGCGGTTCCGAGCGCTCGTTCCAGTACTACGACGAGGGTGCTCCCCAGGTGACCGAAGAGGTGCTGGCCGACGGGCTCGAGGCGGCCAAGACGTGGATCCGCGAGTCCATCGAGCTGCAGCGCAAGCTGGTGGCGGCCTACGTGGCCGAGCGGGGTGCGATCGAGACCATCGACTACTCCACCTTTGCCGACTACGAGGACGACGTCTTCGAGCGGGTGCAGGCCGTCGGCTCCGACGCCATCGCCGAAGCCAACACCGTGGTGTCCAAGGCCGAGCGCAACACCGCACTCGACGCCGCCACCACCTTCATCATCGACACCCTGGCCCCCGAGTTCCCCGAACGCGGCGGCGAGATCAAGGCCGCCGTCCGTGGGCTGACCAAGAAGCTGGTCCGCAGGCGCATCGTGGAAGAGGGACTCCGGGTCGACGGTCGCACCACCACCGACATCCGTCCCCTCTCCGCAGAGGTGGACCTCTTCCCGACGGCCCACGGCTCGGCGCTGTTCCAGCGAGGCGAGACCCAGGTGCTCAACGTGACCACCCTCGGCATGCCCCGCATGAACCAGCTGCTCGACACCATTACCCCCGACGAGCACAAGCGGTACATGCACCACTACAACTTCCCGCCCTTCTCGACCGGGGAGACCGGGTTCATGCGAGGCCCGAAGCGCCGGGAGATCGGCCACGGACTGCTGGCCGAGCGGGCGCTGCTTCCCGTGGTGCCCTACGAGGAGGACTTCCCCTACACCCTCCGTCTGGTGTCCGACGTCCTCGCCTCCAACGGCTCGACGTCGATGGCCTCGGTGTGCGGCTCGACCCTGTCGATGATGGCGGCCGGTGTGCCGCTGAAGGCCCCGGTGGCCGGCATCGCCATGGGCCTCGTCTACGACGGTGGCAGCTATGTGACCCTCACCGACATCCTCGGCTCCGAGGATGCCTTCGGGGACATGGACTTCAAGGTGGCCGGGACGAAGGACGTGGTGACGGCCCTCCAGCTCGACACCAAGATCGACGGGCTGCCCCTCGACGTGCTGACCAAGGCGCTGCTCCAAGCCAAAGAAGCCCGTCTCGCCATCCTCGAGGTCATGGCCGGTGCCATCGCCGAGCCCCGTGACGAAGTGGCCGAGTCGGCCCCGAAGATCGTCTCCTTCGAGATCCCGATGGACAAGATCGGCGAGGTCATCGGGCCCAAGGGCAAGGTCATCAACGCTCTCCAGCAAGAGACCGGGGCCGACATCGCCGTCGACGACGACGGCATGGTGGGAACCGTGACCATCGGCGCCAAGGACGGGACTGCCGTCTCTGAGGCCAAGCGCCGGATCGAGACGATCCTCGACCCGCCGCTGGCCGAAGTGGGCGCCACCTACCAGGGCAAGGTCGTCAACATCACCAAGTTCGGGGCGTTCGTCAACATCCTCCCGGGCCGCGATGGTCTGCTGCACATCTCCAAGATCGGCCAGGGCAAGCGGGTGGAGCGGGTGGAGGATGTCCTCGAGCTCGGCCAGCCGGTCGAGGTGAAGGTGGACGACATCGATCCCCAGGGCAAGGTGTCCCTCTCGCTGGCCGGCGATGCTCCGGCCGCCGCCTCATCGGGCGGCGAGTCACGCAACGGTCGGAGCGAGGGCCGTGGCGACGGTGGTGGCCGCAGCCGCCCCCGCGGTGACCACGCCGACCCGGGCGATGCCCCCGACCGCACCCGGCGTCAGACCGAGTCGAGCGCCCCAGCCGGCGCCGCCTCGTTCGAGGCCGTCTTCGAAGAGGAGTTGGTGCAGGAGTTCGGCAACCTGGGCCCGGCCGTGGCCGAGTCGTCCGACCGCCCCAGCGGGGGTGGCGGAGGCGGCCGGGGTGGTCGCCGCCGCCGTTGAGCACGCGTGGGCACCGGGTGACGATCCCAAGGATCGTCACCCGGTGATCCGCACCGAGATCCTCCCGTCGGGCCTGGACCTCGTCACCGAGCGGATGGACGATGCCCGCTCGGTGTGCATCGGCTTTTGGGTCGGTACCGGTTCGCGCGACGAAGAGGCCAGCTGGGCGGGATCGTCCCACTTCCTCGAGCACCTGCTCTTCAAGGGGACGGCTGACCGTTCGGCCACCGCTATCGCCGAGGCCGTCGACGAGGTGGGGGGTGACTTCAACGCCTTCACCACGAAGGAGTACACCTCCTTCTACATCCGGCTGCTGGCCGAGCACCTGTCCTTGGGCCTCGACATTCTGTCGGACATCATGTGGGCGCCGGCCCTCCGGCCCACCGATCTCGACGCCGAGCGTCAGGTCATCTTGGACGAGATCCTGATGCACGCCGACGAGCCGTCGGACGAGGCCTCCGAGCAGAGCTCGGCCCTGCTCTTCCCCGACCACCCGCTGGGCCGTGAGGTGCTCGGCACCCAGGAGTCGGTGTCGGCCATGACGGCCGATCGCATCGCCGAGTTCTTCGCCCTGCACTACCGCCCCGGAAACATGGTGGTCGCCGTGGCCGGCGACCTCGATCACCAGGAGGTGGCCGACGGTCTGGAGGCTCGGTTCGCCGGCACAGGCGGGGGAGTGACCCCCGAGCGTACGGCGCCCGACGAGAAGGTCGAGGCACTGGCCGTGTCCCGCCGGGCCACCGAGCAGACCCATCTGGTCTTGGCCTCCCGGTCGGTCAACCGGTTGGATCCGCAGCGGTACGCCCTGGCCGTGGTCAACCACGTCCTCGGCGGTGGGCTGTCGAGCCGTCTGTTCCAAGAGATTCGGGAACGCAGGGGACTGGCCTATTCGGTGTGGTCCGAACGGGTGGCCTACCACGACGCCGGTTCGGTGAGCGTGGGCATGGGGACGGCCCCCGAGCACGTGGCTGAAGTCCTCGACATCGTCTCGTCGGAGCTCGACCGGCTCGGCCAGGACGGCATCACCGAGCGGGAGCTGGCCATCGCCAAAGGCAACCTCCGGGCTGAGACCCTGCTGGCCTGTGAGGACTCCGGGGCTCGGATGAGCCGCATAGGAGCCGGTCTCCTGCTCCACGGTGAGGTCCTCGAGGTCGATCAGGTCCTCGAGCGGGTGGCCGCCCTCACCCTCGAAGAAGTCCATGCCGCAGCCTCCGAGTTGGTGGCGGCCCCCCGGACACTGTCGGTCGTCGGGCCCTTCGACGAAGGCGACTTCGACGCGAGCGCCCTCTCCCTCGGCTAGGGGACGAAGCCCGCGACGGCCGGCCGGGTACACCCCGACCGGCCGGCACCTTCCGGGGATCCCACTTCGTGCGACGGTAGGGTGGCCGCCATGCGCGTGGGAGTGGTCGGAGCCGGGGGCAAGATGGGCCAGGAGGTGTGTCGGACGGTGCTCGGCCACCCCGACCTCGATCTCGTGGCTGCGGTCGACCCGCTGCTGGCCGACGCCGAAGTGGGTGCGCTGATCGGGGCCGATGCGGGCCCGCTGCGGGTCTCGGGCGAGCTGGAGGTGCTCTCGGCGGCGGGCGTCGAGGTGGTGGTCGACTTCACCCGCATCGACGCCGCCCGGGCCACGTTGGCCTACTGCGCCACCGCCGGCATCCATGCCGTGGTGGGTACCACCGGATTCACCGAGGAGGACTTCGCCGAGCTGGGCAAGCGCTTCGCCGGGCCCGAGGCGGGGGCACCGAACTGCATCGTGGCCGCCAACTTCGCCATCGGCGCGGTGCTGATGATGCGCTTCGCCGAACTGGCCGCTCCCTACTTCGCCGGGGCCGAGATCGTTGAACTCCACCACGACGGGAAGCTCGATGCACCCTCGGGCACCGCACTCGTGACCGCCGAGCGCATGGCCGCTGCCCGCACCGCCGAGGGCTTCCGACCCGATCCCACGGTGACCTCGGTGCTGGAGGGCACCCGCGGCGGGGCGGGTCCGGCCGGCGTGCGTATCCACTCGATCCGATTGGCCGGCCTGGTCGCTCACCAAGAGGTCATCTTCGGCGGTGCTGGCCAGAGCCTGACCATCCGCCACGACTCCTACGACCGCACGTCGTTCATGGACGGTGTCGTCCTCGCCGTCCAGTCGGTGCCGGGACGCCCGGGCCTGACCCGAGGACTGGAGCCCCTGCTCGGGCTCTGAGCCCGACCGGCGGTCCGATGGACGACACCCGCCAGCGGATCATCGAGGCCACCTACGCCTGTGTGGCCCGACGGGGTCTGGCCAAGACCACGGTGGAGGATGCGGCGAAGGAGGCCGCCGTGTCGCGGGCCACGGTGTACCGGGCCTTCCCGGGAGGACGTGAGGAGCTGATCAGCGCCGTCGTGTCCTGGGCCATGCTGGACTTCTTCGCCCGGCTCTACGAGCACGTCCAGCACGCCGAGAGCCTCGAAGAGGTCATGGAGCAGGGGATCATGTTCGCCCATCGGGCAATCCTCGGCCACGACGTCCTGCAGCGGGTCATGCAGACCGAACCGGACAAGCTCCTTCCGGCCCTCACCTTCGAGAGCATCCGCATCCGTGAGGGCATCGCCGCGTTTCTGGTGCCCTATCTCGCCCAACGCGGCGTGGCCCCGGGTGTCGACCTCGACGAAGCGGCTGACTTCCTCGCCCGCATGATCCTCTCGCACATGTCGGCCCCGGGACGGTGGGATCTCGACGACCCCGAGCAGGTGGCCCGGCTGGTCGAATCCGAGCTGCTGGCTGGGGTGGTCGCCGGGCCACCGCACCACCCTTGACCGCACCGGGTGAGCGCTCGGGTGACAAGACCGTTGACAATGAGACAAATTCCGACCTAGCGTTTCATGTGTGCACGCACAGGGGGTCTCGCTTCAGTTAGTGGAGAGCGGGCCGAACCGCGTCACCCGAGATCGAAACGCCGCCACCGGGGTGGAGACGGTAGGGGCCAACGAGGCGTCACCCCATCGGGTGCGCATCATCGATGGCACGCTGGCCTGTCTGGCCCGCCACGGAACGGCGAAGACGACCGTGGACGACATCGCCCGTGAGTCCGGGGTCTCCCGAGCCACCGTCTACCGGGTGTTCCCGGGGGGACGGGACCAGATCCTGTCCGCTGTGGTCGACACCGAGATGGCCAGGATGTTCTCTGCCCTCGGCGTCCGGCTCGGGGAGGCCCACACCCTGACCGAAGCCCTGGTCGGAGGCATCGTCGAGGCATCCTCACGGATCCGAAACCATGCGGCGTTGGCCTACTTGGTGGTCCACGAGCCCGAACTGATCCTCGCCCACCTGGCCTTCGACGAGTCCGACCGGCTGCTCACGGCGGCATCCCAGTTCACCGCACCGTTCCTGGCCCGCTGGATGACGCCGGGCGAGGCGGAACGGGTGGCCGAGTGGGCCACCCGGATCGTCCTGTCCTATGCCATCGCACCGTCGCCGACCGCTGACCTGACCGATCCTGCCGACGCCGAGCGCCTGGTCACCACCTTTGTGACCCCCGGCATCGAGGCGCTCCACCGGGCGGCGGCACCGAGCTCCATCGTGATCACCCCGTTCAGCGCTGGGGTGACCTCGGATCGGCCACCGGCCGACCACGGCGCAGGTTCCGTCACACAGTCGCTGTATGCCAACCAGTCGATGAACACCGAGCATGACAAGGGAGACAGGCCATGACCACCGAGATGAGCAGCACCGAGGAGATCATCGGAAGGGCCGAGATCGACGACTTCGAGACCATTCTGTCGGTGGTCGGTGTCGAGGAGGCCAACGGACTGCACGTGGTCCATTCGGACTACGACTCCATCTTCACCTGGGACTACGAAAAAGGGGCCCGCCCCAAGCTCAACAAGCTCTACGAGAAGGCCAAGGGCGCCCAGTGGAACGGTGAGACCGACCTGCCCTGGGACACCGAGGTCGATCAGGAGAAGCTGGTCATCGAGCAGGCCGAAGCCACGGGTGGCTTCGGCGCCGGCTTCGACCTGACCGGCACGCCCGTCGAGAAGTGGGGCGAAAAAGAGTGGATCCAGTTCGGGGTGGAGGGACAGAACTGGACGCTCTCCCAGTTCCTCCACGGGGAGCAGGGTGCCCTCATCTGCACGGCCAAGATCGTGGAGTCCGTGCCATGGATCGACGCCAAGTACTACGCGTCGACCCAGGTCATGGACGAGGCCCGCCACGTCGAGGTGTTCGCCAAGTACCTCGACGACAAGCTCTCGGGCCACTACCCGGTCAACGCCCACCTGCGCATGCTGCTCGACGACATCATCGCCGACTCGCGCTGGGACCTCACCTACTTGGGCATGCAGATCATGGTGGAGGGCCTGGCCTTGGCCGCCTTCGGCCTCATGCACGCCCTCACCGCCGACCCGCTGCTGAAGAAGCTGCTCCGCTACGTGATGGCCGACGAGGCGCGCCACGTGGCCTTCGGGGTACTGAGCCTCCAGGAGTACTACCAGGACCTGAGCGCCGCCGAGCTGCGGGAGCGCCAGGAGTTCGCCTTCGAGGCGGCGGTACGCATGCGTGACCGGTTCCTCCAACAAGAGGTCTGGGACCGGATGGGCGTCGATCCGAAGGCCGTGGTCCCGCTGGTCCAACAGGCCCCCGAACGGACCCAGTTCCAGGCCCTGCTCTTTTCCAAGATCGTCCCCAACTGCAAGAAGCTCGGGCTCCTCGACGCCGCCGACGGCTGGCTGCGGACCAAATTCACCGAGCTGGGCGTCATCGAGTTCGAGTCGTGGGTCGACACGGCCGAAGAGGTCGATGCCATGGCTTCGGGCCCGCCCATGGACCGGGTCGACGCCTGACCGATCGGGAGCCCGCCCGCCCGACGGCTGGGGCCTGGCGTGTCCGGCAGAGGTCGGTCCCGTCCGGCGAGCTACCCCGGCGTTGCATCAGGGCCGCCGGTGGGTGCTGGTAGCCTGCGTTTTCGTGACGCCTTCCCTGCCCGCTGCTCCTGACCGGAGAGGCTGAGCACCGTGCCTCGCTTCGGTGCGGTGGTCACCGCCATGGTCACGCCGTTCGGCGGGGACGGCTCTCTCGACCTCGACATGGCCGGGACCCTGGCCCGCTATCTGGCCGCCTCGGGCAGCGATGCCCTGGTCGTGGCCGGCTCCACCGGGGAAGGGTCGGTGCTGACCGATGCCGAGCGCATCGACCTGTTTCGCGCTGTGGTCGAAGCCGTTGACGTCCCGGTCATTGCGGCCACCGGCACCAACGACACCGCCCACTCGGTGCTCATGACCGAGCGGGCCAGCCAGGTGGGTGTCGATGCCATCTTGGCGGTGACCCCGTACTACAACCGTCCCTCGCCGGCCGGACTGTCGGCCCACTTCCGGGCCGTGGCCGCGGCCAGTGACCTGCCGGTGATCCTCTACGACATCCCCATCCGCTCGGGCCGGAGGATCGGGGTCGACCTGACCCTGCAGCTGGCCCGTGAGGTCCCCACCATCGTCGGGGTGAAGGACGCCACCGGTGATGTGGTGGCCGCTGCCGAGGTGGTGGCGGCGAGCCCGGACGGCTTCGATGTGTACTGCGGTGATGACTCCCTCACCCTCCCGTTCGCCTCGATCGGCGCGGCGGGGATCGTGAGCGTGGCCGCCCACTGGGCCGGCCGCCAGTTCGCCGAGATGCTCCACGGCCACCGGTCCGGTGACGTGGAGGGTGCCACGCGGATCAACCAGCATCTGGCCGAGTCCTACCGGTTCGAATCCACCGAGGAGTACCCCAATCCGGTGCCGGCCAAGGCGGCCTGCCGGGCCCTGGGTCTGGACGTCGGCCAGTGCCGGCTGCCCAACCCTCCCGCGCCGCCAACGCTGGAGGAGCGGGCCGAGGCGGTCATCTCGAGGCTGAACGACCATGAGCCGATGCATCAGTCGGTTGTCTGACCGAGGAAGGTCGACCGAGGAAGCCGGTCAGACCGAGACGGGAACGCCCGTAGCGGCAGGGAGAAGCCACCAGTGAACCGTGCAGAACCGCGCCGCGCCACCGAAGGGCGCGGCGCTTCGGCGCCCGCCACGAGCGCCGGCGCCAAAAAGTCCACACGGTCGCCGGCCAAACAGTCAGGGACAAAGGCCGCCGGCGCCACCACCGGTCGACCGCCACGCAAGCGGCAGTCCGGTGGCAAAGGAGGCGGCGGGGCCGGCACCGGATCTCCGGTACGGATCGTCTTTCTCGGGGGACTGGGCGAGATCGGCCGCAACTGTGCGTGCATCGAGGTCGAGGGCCGCATTCTCGTCCTCGACGTCGGGATCATGTTCCCCGATCCCGACATGCCCGGTGTCGACCTCGTCCTGCCCGACCTCACCTATCTCCGGGAGAACGCCGACCGTGTCGACGGCGTGATCCTCACCCACGGCCACGAGGACCACACCGGTGGGCTCGCCTACCTGCTGCGGGACTTCCCGGTGGCCGTCTACGGCTCCGAGCTGACCCTTGCCCTGGCCCGGAACCGGGTCGACGAGGCGGGAATGAACGAGCGGGCCCAGTTCATCCCGGTCCGTGACGGGGAGCGCCGACGGATCGGCCCCTGCGACGTCGAGTTCATCCCAGTCACCCACTCGGTGCCCCATGCCTTCGCCACCGCCTTCCATACGAACCAGGGGATCATCCTCCACTCCGGCGACTTCAAGATCGACCTCCATCCGGTCGACGGCCGGCGAACCGACCTCGCCCGCATGGGCGCGTTGGCTTCGGATCCGGGCATCCGGCTGCTGCTGGTCGATTCGACCAACGCCGAGGAGCCCGGCTTCACGCCGTCGGAGTCGACGGTCGGGGCCACCTTGCGAAAGGTCTTCCTCGCCCGTCCCGACCGGCGGTTCATCGTCACCTGCTTCGCCAGCCACATCCACCGTGTCCAACAGGTGGCCGACGCAGCCATCGCCGGGGGCCGCTCGGTCGCCACCCTCGGCCGCTCCATGCAGAAGAACGTGGCCTTGGCCCGCAAGCTCGGCCTCCTCCACATCCCCGACGCCTCGCTCATCGACGTGGAGGACGTGGACCGGCTGGAGGACGGGCAGGTCTGCGTGATCTCCACTGGATCCCAAGGCGAACCCATGTCGGCCCTCTCCAAGCTGGCCACCGGCGAGAACCGGTTCTTCAAGCTGCGGGAAAACGACGTGGTGGTGATCAGTGCCCACCCCATCCCCGGCAACGAGTGGTCGGTGGGCCGGGTCATCGACAGCCTCCACCGCCGCAACGTGGAGGTCATCCACTCCGGTGTGGATTCGGTCCACGTGAGCGGTCACGCCCGACAGGGCGAGCTGGCCACGCTGATGTCGGTGACCGAGCCCGAGTTCCTCATTCCGGTGCACGGGGAGTACCGCCACATGGCCAACCAGGTGCGGGTGGCCGAGTCCATGGGCATCGTCGGCGACCGGGTGCTCTTGTGCGAGGACGGGGACGCCGTCCGACTCGACGGTTCGGGCCTCCATCGCGACGGCAACGTCCCGGGCGGCTACCTGTTCGTGGATGGGAGCTCGGTGGGGGACATTGGCCACGGCGTGCTGCGGGACCGGATGGTCCTGGCCGAGGAGGGCGTGGTCATGGCCGTGGCCACGGTGGACCTCAAGCGGGGCGAAGTGGTCGGGGTGCCCCAGATCGTGACCCGGGGGTGGGCCTACGACCACGACACCGAGCTGCTGCTCGACGAGGCCCGGGTCCAGGTGACCAAGGCCCTCGAAAAGGCCCTGGGTTCAGGGAGCCACGATCACGAGACCCTCAACCGGGTGGCCCGCAAGGCCCTCGGCCAGCTGGTGGGCAACCGGACCCGGCAGCGCCCGATGATCGTGCCGGTCATCGTCACCGTCTGAGCCTCCCTCCCGGTGTCCCCGAGATGGTGACCCTGCGGGAGTACGCTGTGACGCACTGTGACGACCGCCACTAAGCGTCCGGCGGGCCGATCCGGGGCATCGCGGTCCAAGAGCCGGTCCGCGTCATCGGCCCGATCGCGCTCGAGGTCCACGACGGCCCGCCGGCGGAGCTCTGCCCGCCGGCTACGAGTCGCCCGGAGTCCTCTCGGCCATGGGGGCGGTCGTGGCCAGCCACGCCACCGACCTTTGGGGGGTGGTGCTGGTCACGGTGGGCGTGCTCACCGCGGTGGCCTTCTACGGCGGCTCCCATGCCCTCGGGCCCGCCGGCCACGGGGCACGGGTGGCCATGGGGGACCTACTCGGCTGGGGACGATTCCTCGTACCGCTGGTCGCCGTGGCCATGGGGCTGCTCCTGCTCGTCGGCTATCGCGTCGGCGACGAGGAGACCCGGACCACCCCCGAGCCGGCTCGGGCCGTCATCGGGGCGGTCGTGGCCCTCCTGGCCGTGGCCGGCCTGGCCTCCATCGGCGGCGGGTCACCCCGACTGAGCGCGTCCACCGATCTGTTGTCCTCGGCCGGCGGCTGGATCGGGGCGTTGGCGGGCAATCCCCTCCGCTCGGCCTTGGGTGGATTCGGAGCCACGGTGGTGCTGTTGGCCCTCGCCGTCGTGGCCATGGTCCTGTTCACCGGCGTCTCGGTCCGGTCGGCCACCGGCGGCATGGTGGGCGTCGTGCGCTGGACGGCGGGCGTGGTGCGGGACCGGTCGGCCGTCGACGAGGAGGACGAAGAGCTCGAGGACGAGGAGTTCGTGGACGATGAGCCCACCGACCCCTTCGGTCGTCGGGTGCCACCAGCCACCGCGGAGCTGTCGCTCGAGGAGGCCCTGGAAGAGGACGACCTCGACGAGGAGTACGACGAGGTAGAAGACGAACTAGACGAGGAGTACGAGGAAGAAGAAGAGGCGTTCGAGGAGGACGACGAGGAGCTCGAACCCGAACTGGTCGGAGCCGTCACGGCGAAGGGCTCGCAGCTGGCGATGAAACTCGGTCCCGCCGTCGGTGACTGGGTCCTGCCGCCGGCCAACCTCTTGAAGCGGGCCAAAGCCCAGATCGTGGACGAGCGGGCCGTGGAGGCCGCCGGTGGATCCCTCGTGGCCGCACTCGCCGCCCACGGGGTGGAGACCCGGCTGGTGGGCCGGACGGTGGGTCCTTCGATCACCCGCTACGAGCTCGAGCTGGGTGCGGGCGTGAAGGTGGCCCGGGTCACCTCGCTCTCGAAGGACATCGCCTACGCCATGGCCTCACCCGACGTCCGGATCCTGGCCCCGATCCCGGGCAAGTCGGCCATCGGGGTCGAGGTGCCCAACCGAAACCGGCAGCTGGTGGCGCTCGGGGACATCCTGGCGTCGCCCGAGGCCGATCGGGCCGTGCACCCGCTCGAGGTCGCCCTCGGCCGGGACATCGCCGGGCGGGCGGTCATGGTCAATCTGGCCGAGATGCCCCACGTCCTCGTCTCGGGGGCCACCGGATCGGGCAAGTCCTCGTGCATCAACTCCGTGCTGACCTCGATCCTGACCCGGGCCACCCCCGACCAGGTTCGACTCATCCTCGTGGATCCGAAGCGGGTGGAGCTCGGTCAGTACAACGACCTGCCCCATCTGCTGACCCAGGTGGTGGTCGATCCGAAGAAGGCGGCCAACGCCCTGAGCTGGGCCGTCACCGAGATGGAGCGGCGTTACGACCTGCTGGCCGAGGTGGGGATGCGCGACATCACCGGCTACAACGCCGCCTACGACGAAGGAGGCCTCGCCGAGTTCGAAGAGGCCTACCGGATGCGGATGCGGGGTACCGAGAGCGATGACGAGTACGACGACGACGAGGAGGTGGGCGAAGCCCGTTTCGCCCGACTCCCGTTTATCCTGATCGTGGTGGACGAGCTGAACGACCTGATGATGGTGGCAGCTCGTGACGTGGAAGAGTCGGTGTGCCGCATCGCCCAGATGGCCAGAGCGGTGGGGATCCATCTGGTGCTGGCCACCCAACGTCCCTCGGTCGACGTCATCACCGGTGTCATCAAGGCCAACATCCCCTCCCGGATGGCCTTCTCGGTGTCCTCACTGGCCGACAGCCGGGTCATCCTCGACCAGCCCGGCGCCGAGCGGCTGATCGGGAAAGGGGACATGCTCCTCCTCTCGGCCTCGTCGTCGAACCCGCAGCGGCTCCAGGGACCCTGGGTCAGCGAGGAAGAGGTCCGAGCGGTGACCTCCCACTGGAAGCGCCAGCGCCCGATGGAGCTGGTGGCCGACATCGAAGAGGTGGTGGGGAGCGAGAGTCCACGGGCCGGGGGCGAGGACGGCGACGATGAGCTCTTGGACCAGGCCATGGAGCTGGTGGTCCGCTCCCAGCTCGGATCCACCTCCATGCTCCAGCGCAAGCTGCGCGTCGGGTTCGCCCGGGCCGGCCGGCTCATGGACCTCATGGAGCGCAGGGGAGTCGTCGGGCCCTCGGAGGGATCCAAGGCCCGCGCCGTGCTCATGACCCCCGAGGAACTGGACGCCCGCTGACCGACGGCGCCTCTCCCGAGTCGGCCCTTCCCTCTCCGACAGCTCCGGACGCCGAGCCGAGTCCCGCGGTCACCGGCGGTCAACCGACCGTCACCGCCGACCGGGTGGGACAGGGCGGAGCGCCCGAGGGTTCCGCCAACGGCTCGGTTCCACTGCCGGCCCCCGAGCTCGTGGACATCACGTCCCCGGTCGACAACACGGGGGCCATCATTCTCCCACCCCTGGTGGCCGGGGCACCGGGTGAAGCCCCCACCGCGCCTCAGCAGTCATCGCCGGCCCCGGCGGCCGCCGTCATGGCGACCACCGCCGGTGCCACCGTCGGGACGCCCCCGGAGCCGGCCGCGGCCGCACCGGGGACCCCGAGGCGGCACCACCGCAAACGGTCGCGCTGGTGGATCGTCCTCACCATCGCCATCGTCGTGGTGCTGCTCCTGGCCACGGGGGCCTGGTTCGGCGCCCGGCGCATCAACCGGCCCCTGGCCGCACCCGCCGTCCAGCTCGGCGTAGCCACGTCGGTGACGGTGGCCGGGACCAGCCCAGCCCTGCCCTGGCCGGCGAAGGGCCAGGGGGCAGTGGCCATCCCCGCCCTCGGCTACACCGCACAGTCAGGACCCGAGTCGTCGGTGCCCATCGCCTCGCTGACCAAGATCACCAATGCCCTTGTCGTGCTGCGCGACCATCCCATCCCGGCTGGGCAGAGCGGTCCTTCCATCACCATCACGACGGCCGATGTGGCCGAGTACCAGAATGAAATCCACAACGACCAGTCCACCGTGCCCATCCGGAACGGTGAGGTGCTCACCGAGCTCCAGATGCTCGAGGCCCTGCTCACCCAGTCGGCCAACGACATGGCCTACAGCCTGGCCATGTGGGACGCCGGCAGCATCCCGGCCTTCGTGGTCAAGATGAACGCCCTGGCTGCCTCGCTCGGCGCCACGTCGTCCCACTACGTCGACGCCAGCGGGTACGACCCGGCCTCGGTATCCACGGCCTCCGACGTGCTGCGCATCGCCTCGGCGGCCATGCTCGAGCCCACCTTCGCCCAAGTGGCCGGCATGTCCTCGATCACCTTTCCGGGGATCGGCACCGTCCCCAACATCGTGAGTGAGATCGGCAACAACGGAGTGATCGGCATCAAGTCCGGCTACACCTCCAAAGCCGGGGGCTGTCTCGTCCTGGCCGCCGACCAGGTGGTGGGAGGCCACTCGGTGCTGGTGCTGGAGGCGGTCCTCGGACAGCCGACACCACCGCCCATCGTGCCTCCCACTACGACCACGACGGCGCCGAGGCCCGCACCCACGACGACCACCGCCCCGTTGGCCCCCGGGGCTGTCGCCCCGCCGCCGACGGTCGCCCCGCCGACGACGGCCCCGCCGCCGCCGACCACGACCACCACCATCCCGATCAGCGATCTCGAGGTGCCCGACCCGCTCAAGTACACCCAGCCGGTGGCCGACGCGCTGCTCCGGGCCGCCATGGCCGGCGTGGTGGCCGTGCCGGTGGCCACGGCGGGGGCGACGATGGGCACGGCCACCGCAGAGTGGGGGGGCGAGCCGCACCGGGTGGCCGTGGTGGCCAAGGAGTCGGCCTCGCTGGTCGGCTGGCCCGGCCAACAGGTCACCGCCACCAGCACCCTCCACGCCGTGGCCCCCGGCGGGCAGCGCGGCAGTCTGGCGGGTACGGCCCGGTTCACCCTCGGCACCCAGTCCGAGGTCGTTCCGCTGACCCTCGAGGCCACCGTGCCCGAGCCGTCGTGGTGGTGGCGACTCGTCCACGGATGACGGCGGGCGGGAGGCACCGATCCGGCGCCGTCCGAGGTGAGGTGGACGAAAGCCCCTCGAGAGGGACTGCTCGGACTACCGTGTCCGTGTGCGTGCACGGGTACCAGCGTCGTCGGCCAATCTCGGACCGGGCTTCGACACCTTGGCCATCGCCCTCGACCGCTATGTCGAGGTGGAGGTGGAGCCGGCGTCCCGGCTGATCGTCCGGTCCGAGGGTGAAGGGGCCGGCCTCTCCGACGACCCGTCGCACCTGGCCGCCCGAGTGGCCATCGATGTGGCCGGCACCGACCGGCTGTCGATCACCGTCAAGTCCCAGATACCCATCGCCCGTGGCCTCGGTTCGTCGGCCGCACTGGCGGTGGCCGCGGCCGCCGCCGCCGGGGCCAGTGACCCGTTGGCCGTGGCCGCCCAGATGGACGGGCACCCCGACAACGCCGCCGCCTCGATGGTCGGGGGACTGGTAGCTGCCGCCCGGGTCAAAGGGGGCGTGCACGCCGTGCGGCTCCCGCTCGACGTGAGCCTGGCCTTCGTGGTCATCGTTCCCGATGTGACCCTCTCCACGGCCCGGGCCCGCCAGGCGCTCCCGAACGAGGTGAGCCGGGGCAGTGCGGCGTTCAACCTCTCGCGCATGGCGCTGCTCATCGCCGGCCTGGCCGACAGCCGGGTCCTCATCCCCGAGGCCACTGAGGACCGGCTCCACCAGGACTACCGCAGCCCGCTCTTCCCCGCCGCCCCGAAGCTCCTGGCCGAGATGACAGCCGGCGGGGCGTTGGCCGTCTGCTGGTCAGGGGCAGGCCCCTCGCTGCTCGGGATCACCCACGGCACCGATGCCCACAAGGTCCAGGCCGCCGCCATCGCCGCCCTCGACCAGGCAGATCTGCCCGGCCAGGTCCTGATCCTCCATCCCGACATGCACGGGCTGATCCTCGACCGGACGGGCGAGCTGTTCGACTTCGCTGACGAGGAGTAGCGCACCGGTCGGGTGGGCAGCCCCGGTGGTCGTATCCTGGGGTCGTGACCACCCCGGACGCCGCGCCACCCCTCGACGCGCCGGGCCTTCCTCCGCCGGCTCGGACCTTCCACATCCGCACTTTCGGCTGTCAGATGAACGAGCACGACTCCGAGCGCCTGGCCGGGGCACTCGTGGCCGACGGGATGGTGGCCACCCCGGACCTCGAGTCGGCCGACCTCGTGGTGTTCAACACCTGCTGTATCCGGGAGAACGCCGACAACAAGTTCTACGGCCACCTCGGCAATCTGAAGACCCTGCGCGAGAGCCGGCCCGACATGCAGATCGCCGTGGGCGGATGTCTGGCCCAGATGGACGGCGAACGGATCCGAGAACGCGCCGCCCACGTCGATGTGGTCTTCGGCACCCACAACATCGGACGGGCCCCTGAGCTGTTGGCCCGGGCGGCAGCGCACCGGTCCAGTCGTCGAGATCCTGGACGGGCCGCCCGAGGGGGACGACCCCACCGGTGGGGACCAACAGGTGGCGGCCCTCAACGCAGTGCGGGACCTGCCCTACGCCGCCTGGGTCACCATCCAGATGGGGTGCGACAACTCCTGTGCCTTTTGCATCGTGCCCTCGGTGCGAGGGGGTGAAGTCTCCCGGCCCTTCGACGAGCTGGTCGGCGAAGTGCGGTCGCTGGCCGCCCGGGGAGTGACCGAGGTCAGCCTGCTCGGCCAGAACGTCAACTCCTACGGTCGGGATCTCACCCGGCGCCGCCCGCTCTTCGCTGACCTGCTCCGGGCGGTCGGAGCCGTCGACGGCATCCGGAGGGTGCGGTTCACGAGTCCTCATCCGAAGGACCTGAGGCCCGAGACCATTGCGGCCATGGCCGAGACCGACGCAGTCTGCGACCATCTCCACCTGCCCCTCCAGTCGGGGAGCGACGCGGTGCTGGCCGCCATGCGTCGGGGCTACACGGCGGACCGGTACCTCGCCCGGCTGGCCGCGGCCCGGGGCGCCATCCCCGACCTCGCCGTGACCACCGACATCATCGTCGGGTTCCCCGGGGAGACCGACGACGACTTCGAACGGACCCTGGAAGTGGCCGCCGAAGCCTCCTATGACAGCGCCTACACCTTCATCTTCTCGCCCCGCCCCGGCACCCGGGCGGCGGCCATGACCGACCGGTTCGTCCCCCCCGAGGTGGTGGCCGAGCGCTTCGAGCGGCTTCGCACCGTGGTGGAGCGGTCCGCGGCCCTGCGCCATCGCGCCCGCATCGGCCGTCACGAGGAGGTCATCGTCGAGGGCCCGTCCAAGCGCGATCCGTCGGTGATCACCGGGCGGACGGGCCAGAACAAGCTGGTTCACTTCGAGAGTGCCGGGGACAAGCCACCGCGAGAGGGCTCCTACGCCACTGTCGAGGTGGTGGACGCGGCCCGGCACCACCTGTCGGGCGTACTCCTCGAGGTGACGGCCCCACCCTCGCATCGGACCCGCATCCCGGTTGCCGGCAGCTGACGGGCCGGGCCCCGGGGCGGCGCCGACCGGTGCGCCCGTGGTGGGGCTGGTCGGACCCACGGCGTCGGGCAAGTCGGCCGTGGCCCTGGCTGTCGCGGCCGAACTGAACGACTCGGTGGCCCGGTCCCCGGGGGTGGAGCTGGTCTCGGTGGACTCGATGGCCGTCTACCGGGGAATGGACATCGGAACGGCCAAGCCGACGCCCGAGGTGCGGGCTCGCGTCCCCTACCACCTCGTCGACCTGGTCGAGCCGTCCGACGAGTTCACGGCGCAGCGGTTCCAACGGGCCGCCCGCCTGGCGCTCGACGGCATCGCCGGACGCGGCAACGCCGCCCTGCTGGTCGGGGGGACGGGCCTCTACCTGCGTTCGGTCGTAGACGACCTCCAGTTCCCGGGCCGCTATCCCGAGGTGGCCACTGCCCTCGTCTCCGAACTCGACCGGATCGGTCCTGAGGGGAGCCCCGAGCGCCACGAGGCCCTCCGTCAGTTCCACCACCGGCTCGCCACGGTCGACCCGGTGGCCGCCGGTCGCATCGAGGCGACCAACGAACGGCGTCTGCTGCGGGCCCTCGAGGTCACCACGGGCTCGGGGCAGCCGTTCTCCTCGTTCGGCCCCGGCCTCGAGGCGTATCCGCCCAGCCGGGTCACGCTGGTCGGCATGGACCCCGGCGCCGAGATCCTCGATGTGCGTATCGCCGAGCGCTTCGAGGCGCTGATGGACGAGGGGCTGCTCGACGAGGTCCGGACCCTCCTGGGGCGCCCGGGGGGAATGTCCCGCACGGCCCGCCAGGCGCTCGGCTACCGGGAGCTGCTCGCCCATCTCGAGGACGGGGTCCCCCTCGTCGAGGCCGTGGATCTCGCCATCCAGCGGACCCGTACCTTCGCCCGGCGGCAGCGGGCGTGGTTCCGGCGCGATCCCCGTATCCTCTGGGTGGCGGGTGGTGACGATCCGGTGGCCACCGTCGTGGCCGCATTGGGGACAGTCCCCGGGGCCGCTGTGGGAGTGGGAGAATGAGCCAGCACGAGATGACCCCCAGCGATCCCACTCACGAGCCCCTGTCCCTGACCAAGCACCAGGGTGCGGGAAACGACTTCCTGGTGCTCGTGGACCTCGACGATCAGCGGACGCTCGGACCCGACGCGGTCCGGCTCCTCTGTGATCGCCGCTTCGGGGTGGGAGCCGACGGCCTGATCAGGATCGTGGCCGGCACCGAGGGAGCCGACCTCACGATGGACCTCACCAACGCCGACGGCGGCACCGCCGAGATGAGCGGGAACGGCATGCGTTGCCTGGCCCAGGCCGCCCTGCGCGCCGGTCTGGTGACGGCGCCGACGTTTACCGTGGCCACCCCGGGAGGAGTGCGGACGGTGGAGTACCGGCAGTCCGGGGACGGGGGACCGGACTGGGCCTCCGTCGAGATGGGCGCCGTCCGTCTCGGGGCCGAGCCGCCGGTCGGCCCCGAAGCGGCCCGCGCGCTGCTGGTCGATGTGGGCAACCCCCACCTGGTGGTGGAGGTCGACGACCCGGACGAGGTCGACGTGGCTCAGCGGGGCTCGGGCATCCAAGCCGAGTTCCCCGAGGGTGTGAACGTGGAGTTCGTCACCGTCGGGCCGGACGCCGACTCGCTCACCCTGCGGGTGTGGGAGCGGGGCGTGGGTGAGACCCTGGCCTGCGGGACCGGGAGTGTGGCCTCGGCCGCCGCGGCCCACCACTGGGGACGGGTGGGCACCACCGTCGAGGTGCGCAATCCCGGCGGCACCCTCGGCGTGTCCCTCCGCCCTGACGGGGCGGTGTTGAGCGGCCCGGTCGTCTTGGTGGCCGACGTCGCCGTTCCGACCGAGCTGCTGTCGGCCCTGGCCGGGCGTACCGCGTGAGCCCGAACGACTCGGCGTTCACCGACACCCTGATCTCCCGGACCGTCCGGGAGCGCATCGTCCTGGTCGGGGTCACGTTCCCCCAGTCCACGTTGGCCGCCACCGAAGCCGGCCTCGACGAGCTCGAACTGCTGGTGAACACCGCAGGGGCGGACGTCATGGAGCGGATCGTCCAGCGGCGGACCACGCCGGACCCTGCCACCTATCTCGGACGGGGCAAGGCCGATGAGCTGCTGTCGGTGTGCCTGGCCGTTGACGCCGACACCGTGGTGTTCGACGACGACCTCTCACCCGCCCAGCAGCGCAACCTGGAGAAGATCCTCGGACGGACGGCCATCGACCGCACCGCGGTGATCCTCGACATCTTCGCCCAGAACGCCCGCACCCCTGAGGGCCGGGCGCAGGTGGAGCTGGCCCTCCTCCGCTACCGGTTGCCCCGGCTCCGGGGCCGGGGTCGGAGCTTCAGCCAGCAGGCCGGCGGCATCGGCACCCGGGGTCCCGGGGAGACGGCGCTCGAAGTCGACCGCCGGCGCCTCGTCCAGCGCATGACCCGACTGGAGGCCGACCTCCGGCGCCTGGGCCAGACCAGGCGCACCCAGAGAAAAGGCAGGGCCCGCTCGCGCCAGCGGACGGTGTCGTTGGTCGGGTACACGAACGCCGGCAAGTCGACCCTGCTCAATCGGGTGTGCGGTTCGGACGTGCTGGTCCAGAACCGCCTGTTCTCGACCCTTGACCCCCGCACCCGCCAGCTCGACCTGCCCGGTGGGGAGACCGTGCTCGTGACCGACACGGTGGGATTCGTCCGCAAACTGCCCCACCAGGTGGTGGAGGCGTTCCGCTCCACCCTGGAAGAGGTGGGGGAGTCGGACCTCATCCTCCATGTGGTCGACGGGTCGGCCCCGGACCTCGAGGGCCAGGTGGACGCGGTGCGCACCGTCCTCGCCGAGATCGGCGCCGACGGGCTGCCCGAGCTCCTCGTGGTCAACAAGGCCGACGCCATCCTGGCCGGGGAGCCGCTCGACCGGGGGACCGGTGAGGAGGCCCGCCGGCTGATGGCCGCCCACGAGGGATCCATCATGGTCTCGGCCCGCACGGGACAGGGCATTCCCGAGCTGCTCCAGGCCATGGGGGACCGGCTCCGGGTCGGCGATCGTGTGGTGGAGCTGCTCATCCCGTGGGCCCGGGGCGACGTTCTGGCCGCCGTGCACCGGGAGGGCGAGATCGTGGGCGAGGAGGCCGGCGAGGAGTCCACCCGGATCCAGGTGGTCCTCGACGACGTCGGCAAGTCCCGCTTCGCCGCCTTCCTGGCCTCGTGAGCGCCACCACCCCGGGAACCGGGAGCCCGGGTGTCGGGTTCGATCCGCCGCCTTATCCCTACGACCGGTTGAACGAGCTGAAGGCTCGAGCTGACGAGCGTGTGAGCTCGGACGGCGGCCTGGTCGACTGTTCCATCGGGACGCCGTGCGACCCACCTCCCGCGGCGGTCCTTGCCGCCATGGCCACCTCGGGGACCGAGCGGGGCTATCCGACGTCCCAGGCGTCACCGGCCTATCGCCGGGCCGCGGCGGACTGGCTGGCCCGCCGATTCGGCGTGCACGTAGACCCCGACACCGAAGTGGCGGCGTGCGTGGGGACCAAGGAGTTCGTGGCGTCGACGGCCCAGTACCTGCGCCTGCGGACCCCGGGGCGGGACACCGTGCTCTACCCGGCGGTCTCCTATCCCACCTACGCCATGGGTGCACTCCTCGGCGGCTGTCGGCCGGTTCCGGTGGCCGAGCTCGAAGGCGGGGGCCTCGACCTCGACTCAGTCGACCCGGCTGACGTCGAGCGTGCCCTGCTGCTCTGGACCAACTCGCCGTCGAATCCCACCGGTGCGCTCACCGCCCTCGACGATGTGGCCCGTTGGGGCCGGGCTCATGGGATCCCGGTCTTCTCCGACGAGTGCTACGCCGAGTTCACCTGGAGCGGGGCCCCAGCCACCGTGCTCGCCTCGGGCAGCTCGGGTGTGGTGGCCGTGCACTCCCTGTCCAAGCGGTCCAACCTGGCCGGGGTGCGCGCCGGGTTCTATGCCGGGGATCCCGACCTGGTCGGGTACCTGCTCGATGTGCGCAAGCACGCCGGGCTGATGGTCCCCGGCCCGGTGCAAGCCGGTGCGGTAGCGGCCTATCGCGACGACGAGCACGTGGTCGAGCAGCGCCAGCGCTATCAGGAGCGACTGGCCTTCCTCGCCGAGGTGTTGACCGGGGTGGGCGTTCCCACCGGATTGCCGGCCGGAGGGTTCTACCTGTGGGTCCTTGTCCCCGAGGCGTTCGGCGACGCGGCGGGCGGGGGCGCCTGGGCCCTCGCCGAGGCCCTCGCCATGCAGGGCGGCCTGCTCACCAGTCCCGGCGATCTCTACGGTCCGGCCGGGGCCGGGCACGTGCGCGTGGCCGTCGTCCAACCGATGGAGCGGCTCGAGGTGGTGGCCCGGCGCCTCGGGGGCCGGCCGCTCGGGCTCCCCTCCGAGTCGTGACCGGGGGCGCCGGCCTCTTCGCTGAGCTCGGCGGTCCCGGATCCCAGCGCTAACGTCACTCCATGGCAGATCTCCAGTCCCAGATCGACGAGCTGTGGTCCCGCGCCTCGGAGTTGGGGCCGAACGACCACGACGCCCTCGCTGTGGTGACCGAGGCCGTGGACCTCCTCGACTCGGGACAGGCCCGCGTGGCCGAGGTCGACCCGGGCACCGACGAGGTGGTCGTCCACCAGTGGCTGAAGCAGGCCATCCTGCTCCTGTTCCGGCTGCGGTCCATGGAGACCACCGAGCTCGGGCCCTTCGAGTTCGCCGACAAGCTCCCGCTCAAGTCGGGCTACGCCGCCTCGGGGGTGCGGGTGGTGCCCGGAGCCTCGGCCCGCTGGGGTTCGTTCCTGGGCAACGGGGTCATCTGCATGCCCAGCTACGTCAACATCGGCGCCCGGGTGGGGGCGGGCTCCATGGTCGACACGTGGGCCACGGTGGGCTCGTGCGCCCAGATCGGCGAGCAGGTCCATCTGTCGGGTGGCGTGGGCATCGGAGGGGTTCTGGAGCCGGCGCAGGCCGCCCCGGTGATCATCGAGGACGAGGTCATGATCGGCAGCCGGTGCATGATCACCCAGGGGGCCCGGGTGGGACGGGGCTCGGTGGTGGGGGAGGGGACCATCCTCAACCCGTCTATTCCGGTCATCGACGCCGAGTCGGGTGACGAGCTCAGCCGGGGTCATGTGCCGCCGTGGTCGGTGGCTGTCCAGGCCTCTCGGCGTCGTGAGTTCCCCGGCGGCGAGTTCTTCCTCCCCTGCGTGCTCGTCATCAAGCGGTTGACCGAAGGCGAGCGCCACGACAAGGCCCGGCTGAACGACATCTTGCGCCACCACGGCGTCTCCACGTGACGATGACCGACCCGGTCGAGGAGGGGGCGATACCCCGCGGCCTCCTCGGTCTGACCACCGCCCTGGTGGCCATCCCCTCGGTGAGCCATGTGGAGGGTCCCATGGCCGACGCCGTGGAGGCCGCGCTCCGGCTGTGCCCGTGGCTCGACGTGGAGCGGGTCGGCGACAACGTCGTGGCCCGGACGGACCTCGGCCGGTCCCAGCGCGTACTGCTGGCCGGCCATCTCGACACCGTGCCTCCGACCGGGGGCAACGAGGAGCCCCGCATTGTCGACGGGACGCTCTACGGGGTGGGTTCGGCCGACATGAAAGGCGGACTGGCTGTCTTCCTCCATCTGGCCGGGACCATTCCCGAACCGGGGGTGGACGTGACCTGGTGCTTCTATGCCGGCGAGGAGGTGGCCCAGGAGTTCAACGGTCTCCGCCACCTCTGGGAGCACCGTCCCGACCTGTTGGCCGCTGATGCCGCCATCCTCGGCGAACCGACCAACGGGGTGGTCGAGGCCGGCTGCCAGGGCACGTTGCGTGTCCGCATCTCGCTCGCCGGGCGGCGCGCCCATACCGCCCGGCCCCACATGGGCCGCAACGCCATCCACCGGCTGGCCCCGCTGCTCGCCACGGTGGCCGCCTACGAGAGCCGCCGACCGGTGCTCGACGGCTGCGAGTTCGTAGAGCAGATCCAGGCTGTCGAGGTGGGCGGCGGGGTGTCCGGCAACGTGGTCCCCGACGAGGCCTCGGTCCTCATCAACCACCGGTTCGCCCCGGACCGCACGCCCGAGGACGCCGAGGCCTCGCTCCGGGACCTGCTCGGACCCCAGCTCGAGCCCGGGGATCGATGGGAGCTGGTCGACGCGGTCGCCGGTGCCCCTCCCTCGCTCGACCATCCCGTCCTGGCCGGCCTGGTGGCGGCCACCGGGCGTGCCCCCCTGGCCAAACAGGGTTGGACCGATGCGGCCTCGTTGTGGGCTCACGGGATACCTGCAGCCAACTTCGGTCCGGCCGATCCGCTCGTGGCCCACTCACCCGACGAGCACGTGTCGACCGACCAACTCGAATGGGCCGCCTCGGTCCTCGACACCCTGCTGCGGGCCGAGCGCTAGTCCTGGCCGCCCACGTCGGCCGGTCCGGGGTGGGCCGGTAGGGTCCAGACCATGGCCATGACGACGCGCACACTGGGTACGACCGGGCTCCAGGTATCTGCCGAGGGACTCGGCTGTATGGGCATGAGCGAGTTCTACGGCAAGGGGGACGACGACGAGTCGGTTGCCACCATCCACCGGGCCCTCGACCTCGGGGTCACGTTTCTCGACACCTCGGACATGTACGGCCCGTACCTCAACGAGCAGTTGGTGGGCCGGGCCATCGCCGGCCGCAGGGATGACGTGGTACTCGCCACCAAGTTCGGCATCTCGCGTGGCCCGAACCCGGCCGACCGAACGGTCCGAGGTGATGCCGCCTATGTCCGCCAGTCCTGTGACGCGTCGCTCGTCCGGTTGGGCGTCGAGCACATCGACCTCTACTACCAGCATCGGACGGACGGGAACGTCCCAATCGAGGAGACGGTGGGCGCCATGGCCGAGCTCGTAGCCGAGGGCAAGGTGCGCTACCTGGGACTCTCCGAGGCCCTGCCCGACACGATGCGTCGGGCGACTGCGGTCCATCCCATCGCCGCGCTCCAGAGCGAGTGGTCCTTGTGGAGTCGGGACCTCGAGGGACCGGTCATCGAGACGGCCCGGGAACTCGGTATCGGCATCGTGGCCTACAGCCCTCTGGGCCGGGGATTCCTGACCGGACAGATCACCTCGCCCGACGACTTTCCCGAGGGCGATTTCCGAGCCCACCTGCCTAGATTCACCGGCGCCAACTTCATCCACAACATCGAGTTGGTGGACAAGGTGCGCGAGCTGGCCTCGGCAAAGGGGTGCACGCCAGGTCAACTGGCTCTGGCATGGGTGCTCTCGAGAGGAGACGACGTGGTCCCCATTCCGGGCACCAAACGGCGCAGCTACCTCGAAGAGAACGTCGCCGCGGTGGACATCGAGCTGAGCGATGCCGATCTCGAGGCCATCGAGGCAGTGTTCCCGGCAGGGGCAGGAGCCGGCGACCGCTACCCCGACATGAGCACGGTCGGGGTCACGACGCCTCAGGCCTAGCGACGTTCGCCTCCTAGAGGCGTCGGAGGACCGTGACCACCTTTCCGTAGATGGTCACGTCGGCCGGGATCAAACTCCATCGGCGAGAGCCGTTCGTTGGCCGGGTTGAGGATCACCTTTCCTCCGCGGGTGCTGAAGCGCTTCACCGTCGCCTCGCCATCGGGGATACCGGCCACGACCACGTCGCCCTGGTCGGCCTGGGGCTGCTGACGGACGACGACGAAGTCGCCGTCCATGATGCCGGCGTCGATCATCGAGTCACCTCGTACCGTCACCATGAACAAGGTTCCCGTCCCAGTGAAGTCCTCGGGGAGTGGGTACAGCTCTTCCACGTTCTCCTGGGCTAACACGCCGGTCCCGGCAGCCACGTCACCGACCAGGGGAACGTGCCGGATCGGGCGGGAGTCCATGATGACCTTCGACGAGGGGTCGTAACAGACTTCGATGGCCCGGGGCTTGGTCGGGTCGCGCCGCAGGTAGCCCTCCCGCTGCAGCACGGCTAGGTGGGCGTGGACCGTAGACGACGACGTGAGACCGACCGACTCCCCGATCTCGCGCACAGACGGCGGGTAGCCACGCTCCCTCACCGCCTCGGAGATGCAGTCCAGAATCTGCTTGCGTTTGGTGCTCAGTACCTGGGCCATGAGTCCCCTTTTGTCGCATCGACTACCGCCGTCCGGCGAACGTCTGTTTGCCAGAAGGTAGCGGGGTGGGGGAGCAAAAGCAAACACCCGTTCGACAAATCTCTTGACACCGAACAGGTGTTCGTGGTGACATGGCGGCATGGCGAACACAGGTTCGATCTCGACAACCACCTTCGGGGGCCGGACAGAGGTGTCCGGGGCCGCGGCTCATGACCAGCAGACCATCGTCGTCGGGTCCGTTGATACACCCTCGGCGTACAACGTGGTCATGGATATCTCATCATTGACCGGGGACCAAGACTTGGTCGGAACTTCCACGGTCGCTACAACTGCGGAGCCGCGGCGATGACGGCCCTTTGGTTGGAACCCACGCCCCGGAGCACCCGACCGCGACGATCTGGTGAGGCCCCGGATCTGCGGTTGGTCAGCCCCGATGCGGGAAGCCGGTCCGCGGAGCTTGCCCTTCCTCAGTGGGAGGAGCCCTACGAGCTCCGTCTGGTGGAGGAGCCCAGGCGGGCGATCCGGAGCACCAGCCGGCGGCGCCCCTCGGTGGCCGTGCGCCGCCGCCGCACCATTCTTGCCGCCATGGGTCTCGTTGTGGTTGGCCTTGCTCTTCCGCTGAGCGGAACCGGTGGTGACTCCCACACCACCGGTTCCGCTTCGGCGGAGATCGGACACTCAGCTACTTACACGGTGCGATCGGGCGACACCCTGTGGACCATCGCCGAGCGAGCCGATCCGAGTGCTGACCCTCGTCCCCTGGTGGCGAAGATGGCCGCGGAGACTGGCTCGGAGAACGTGCAGCCCGGAGAGCGGATCGTCGTTCCCTGACCTTTGGTGGGACCCATGCCGAAGGGTGGCGAACCGCACACTGAGGACCCGCTGAGGCCGTGGGCCCAGGGGTGGCGCACTAGCCTCGTGACGTGCGATGTCCCTGGTGCCTGGCCGACGATGATCGGGTCGTCGATTCAAGGGTGGCCGAGGACGGAACTGCGATCCGACGACGTCGTGAGTGTGCCGTGTGCGGCCGGCGATATACCACCTTCGAACGGATCGACGAGATCCCGCTGATGGTCATCAAGCGTTCCGGCCTGCGTCAGCCCTTTGACCGGGGAAAGCTGGTGGACGGACTCCGATCAGCAACGAAGAACCGCCCGGTGTCCGAAGAACAGCTCGAGGTGTTGGCTCACGAGGTCGAAGACGAACTCCGTGAGGAGGGCTCGGAGCCCAGCTCCGAGGAGGTGGGACTGGCCGTCCTCGAGCGCCTGCGGGTGCTCGACGAGGTGGCCTATCTTCGTTTCGCAAGTGTCTACAAGGGATTCGAGGGGGTGGACGACTTCCGCCGCGAGGTTGGTCTGCTCACCAAGACGACAGCGCCCAAACAGCCGGAGGTCTAGATGATGGCGGAGCTCCTGGTCGACATACCGGAGCGGGCCCTAGCCATCTACGGCCACCCGGATGACCCTGACGTCTCCTGTGGTGGCACGTTGGCGACGTGGGCGAAGGCCGGGTGCGAAGTCCACGTGCTGCTGTGCACCGACGGGGGCAAGGGGTCGGCGGACCCGACGACCGATCCCTCCGACCTGATTGCCCAACGAGCGGCCGAATCGGCCGAGGCGGCCGGTCTGCTCGGCATCGCCGGTCTGCGGTGCCTCAACTACCCCGACGGTGAGCTCTCCGATGACGTCGGGCTCCGGGAGGCGTTGGTCACCGAGGTCCGGGCGATCCGTCCCCAGATCGTCCTGTGCCCCGATCCGACGGCCATCTTCTTCGGTCAGGACTACTTCAACCACCGTGACCACCGGATCACCGGGATGGCGGCTCTGGATGCCGTGGCCCCGGCTGCGGCTCTCCCGCACTACTTTCCGGATGCCGGCCCGGCGCACCAGGTCGGGTTGGTACTGATGTCCGGAACACTCGAGCCGGATGTGTGGGTGGACATCTCGTCGACGGTGGACTTGAAGAGCGAGGCCGTGGCGTGTCACCGCAGCCAGTTCCCCGACGGTGTCGAGTGGGCATCCACCGCAGTGAGGCTGGGGGCCGAGGATGCCGGCAAGCAGTCCGGCGTTCCCTTCGCCGAGGGTTTCCGGCGCCTCCGCCTCGGTGGTTGAGGGTTTGCCGGTGACGTCGGAGCCCTACCGGGAGCGAGCCGGAGGGGTCACCGCCCAGGAGGCCGAACGGGTCATCCTCCACGTCGACATGGATGCCTTCTTCGCCTCGGTTGAGGTGCTCGACAACCCGGCCCTGGTTGGGCTTCCGGTCATCGTGGGAGGGTCGGGCGCCCGCGGGGTGGTGGCCGCCTGTACCTACGAGGCGCGCCAGTACGGCGTCCACTCGGCCATGCCCTCCTCGGTGGCCCGTCGCATGTGCCCCGAGGCCGTGTTCGTCGATGGCCGGTTCCACCGGTATGTCGAAGAGAGCGGCAAGCTGCACGCCATCTTTCAGTCGGTCACCCCCCTCGTGGAGGGGATCTCGCTCGATGAGGCATTCCTCGATGTCACCGGATCGCGGCAGCTGCTGGGGGACGGCAGAACGATTGCCTCGACGATCAGGGAGCGGGTTGCCGACGAACTGCACCTCGCCTGCTCGGTGGGCATGGGCCGCAGCAAGCTGATGGCCAAACTGGCGTCCAAGGCAGCCAAGCCCACCGCCTCGCCGGCAGGAATCATGCCCGGACCCGGAGTGGTGGTCGTCGAACCGGAGCAGGAGTTGGAGTTCCTTCATCCTCTGCCGGTCCGAGCCCTGTGGGGAGTGGGGCCGGTAACCGGGCGGCGGCTGCAGTCACTCGGCATCCTGACCGTGGGTGACATCGCTGCGCTGCCCGCCGGTGCGCTCCAGCGCTACCTCGGCGTAGCCCAAGGCACCCACCTCGCCGAGTTGGCCAGGGGTCATGATCCCCGTCCTGTTGTTCCCGAGCAAGCGGCGAAGTCGATCGGACACGAGGAGACCTTCGCCTCGGACCTCTGGGACCGCGCCGTCCTGCTCGGCCACCTGCTGCGCATGGTCGATGCTTCGGCGACGGCCCTGCGCCGTGCCGAACTGGCGGCGCGAACTGTGACCATCAAGGTGAGGTTTGCCGATTTCACCATGATCACCCGGTCCCACTCGCTGGCTTCGCCTGTCGACGCCACACCGGCCGTGGGGGCGGTGGCTACCGCCCTCTTGGAGTCGGTCTCCCTCGACCAGGGCGTCCGGCTGCTCGGCGTGAGCCTGTCCGGATTCGGGGAGAGTGACGCCGGCCAGCAGCTCACCTTGGACCTCGGTCTCGACTCGGGAGAAGGAGCGGAGGGGCGTCAGGAGCTGCCCCTCGGAGCCGGGCCCGGATCGGTCGACCAAACGGGCGAGTCGGTCTCGGACCGGCTGGTCCGTGCCCAGGAGGAAGCCGAGCGGATCCAGGGCTCCTGGGCCACGGTCACCTCGGCGGTCGACGCCATCCGGGCTCGATACGGCGGTTCATCGGTCGGGCCGGCTTCCCTGGTGGGGGAGGACGGGCTGCGCGTTCGCCGTCGGGGCGAGGCCCAGTGGGGCCCAACGGCGCCTGGGGGTCGATGAAATGGCGAAGAACGGGCCTCCGCCTTGTAATATGGTTTCGGTGTCTAGTCAACAGTGCAGTCTCCGAAGGTCAAGGGATCCCTCGGATGCGGCATGTTTTCGAGTGGGGGATGCGCGAGGATGAAGGCAGCGATCACCGCTGGACACGGAGTTGGGTGGAGGGGACGAGTTCTTGCCGCTCTCTGAGCACGAACAACGCATACTGCATGAACTGGAGCAGTCCCTCTACCAGGAGGATCCTGGCTTCGCGGAGCGGGTTCGTTCCGAGACGGTCTATCGGCACGCCGGGCGGTACTGCATCTGGTCCGCCCTGGTCTTCGTGGCCGCCCTGGTCTTCATGTTCTTGACCTTTTCACGCTCCGTAGTGCTCGGTTTCGTCGGTGTGGTGGTGATGTTTCTCTCGGGCGTGGTGTTCGCCAACAACGCCCGCCGGATGGGCAAGGCGGGGATCGACGACATCTCCCGGTCCCTCCACAGCCGCAACCTGAGCAACTCGGTGCACGACCCGCGGGACTGGATCCGGGGCCGCTTCCACCGCGACGAGTGAAGGCCCGCTGTGACCGGTCCCGAGAGGCCGGACTCGCTCGCCCGACCCACTGAACGCCCCATTGCCGCAGAAGCCCTCTGAGGACGGTACCCCTCCGGGCGGAGGCCGGTTCCCCGAATCTGCACCCGCACCGATCGTCCTCGCCGTGGATATCGGCGGCACGAAGATGGCAGCCGCAGTGGTCGACCCTTCCGGGACCATCCTGGCCGAGGACCGCACTCCCACCCCGCAGTCGTCCGACCCCGAGGTGGTGTTCGCTGCCTTGATCGCCCTCACCGACCGGGTACGCGCCACGGCCCTCGTCGAGCCTGTCGTGTGCGGCGTGGGCTGTGGGGGTCCCATGACCGCGGGAGGCGAGACGGTGAGTCCCCTCAATATCGGGGCCTGGGTCCGGTTCCCCCTCCGGGACCGGCTGGCCAGCCAACTCGGTCTGGCGGTCGCTGTCGACAACGATGCCAAGGCACTGGCCCTCGGGGAAGGCTGGTTGGGCGCTGCCCGTGACTCGGCCAACTACCTGGCCATGGTGGTCTCGACCGGGGTGGGGGGAGGCATCGTGATCGACGGCCGACTTCTCGACGGCGAGCACGGCAATGCCGGGCACATCGGACACGTGATCGTCGAACCCGACGGCCGCCCCTGTGTATGCGGAGGCCGGGGTTGCCTCGAGGCCGAGGCCTCTGGACTGTCCATCGAACAGATCACCGGCCACCCGGCCGCCGAGGCGCCCGAGCCGGTGCGCCGACGGACCGGCATGTTGGTGGGTCGGGCCGTGGCCTCAATGGCCAACCTGCTCGACGTCGAGCTGACCGTGGTGGCGGGGTCGGTGGCCCTCGGCTTCGGCGCCTCGTTCTTCGAGGCCGCCCAGTCAGAGCTGTCCAGTCGGTCGCGACTCGACTTCTCGCGCTCGGCCCGGATCATTCCAGGCGGCCTGGGCGCCTACGGACCCGTGCTGGGAGCAGCCGCGGTGGGCCGTCGGGCCTTCGACGTCGTGCCCTCGGGCCCGGACCCGCTCTGATGCCCGCCGGGGTCCCGCCGCCGTCGATGCGGGCGGTCGTCGCCGTCGTCCTCGCCGTGGCGGTTCGTCCCGATCTGTGGTGGACGGCTCTCGGTGCGCTCCAGCGGATGGCCGTACCGGGCTGGTGGCGGTCGAGCCCGTTCCTTCCGCTCCCCGACGCGGCGTGGTGGCAGTTCAGGATGGTCACGGCCTACGGCAGGCCCGACGCGGTCCCTGAGCGCGCCGACGTGCTCTCCTATCTCGAGTGGAGCCGCACCACGGCTCGGGTGGGCCCCTTCGGGGGCCAAGCGGCCCGAGGCCGTCGGGGCCCGACGCAATCGGGCTAATTTCCGAGGTGATGGATCGACGGTCGAAACACCAGGCCACCACACCAGCTCCGGGGGGAGTCGCCTCGACCTCCTCGACCGCCGTCCGCTCGCCCATGTCACCGTCGAGGCGGGCGCTTGTCCTGAACGCCACCTTCGAACCGCTGGGCATCGTCTCGTCCCGGCGGGCCGTGCTGCTCGTACTCGACACGAAAGCCGAGCTGGTCCACGCCACCGACCGAGTGTTCCGGGCCGAACGACTCGCCGTCCCCGAACCCTCGGTGGTGCGGCTCGTCCGATACGTCCAGGTCCCGCGCCACTACCGAGTAGCGGTGAACCGCAGAACGGTGTTCGCACGCGACGGCTCCCGATGCCAGTACTGCGGCTCGGCGGCGGAGAATCTCGATCACGTCGTTCCCCGAAGCAAGGGTGGACCGCACACGTGGGAGAACGTGGTGGCGGCGTGCCGGCGGTGCAACACGAGGAAAGAGGACCGGCTGCCCCACGAGGCCGGCATGACCCTGCGTTCCACGCCCGTGGCGCCCCGGCACCGGGTCCAGCTGTTGGCCCTCTGCGGGGGAGCCAGTGAGGAGTGGAGCACGTACCTCGGCCCGGACCCACGCCATCAGTTGACGGCCTGATCCCGCGGCCCGAGTGACCGTGGCAAGGAGGGCGTGACGGGTGCCCGTTGCGTGGAGGTTTGAGGAGCGGCTCGAGTCGGCGGCGTCGTTGCACCGCTCGTGGCCCTCGGTGGCCGACCAACCCGAGCGGCGAGCGGTGGCGGTCTGCCGCGTCACCGATACGGCCATAGTCCTTGGATCCACCCAGGCCGAGACCGTGGTCGATCGGGCCCGGGTGGATGCGGCCGGTGTCTCGATCGTGCGGCGTTCGTCGGGCGGGGGAGCGGTGTTCGTGGCCCCTGGCGACCCGGTCTGGGTCGATGTGTGGATCCCCGCGGACGATCCACTGTGGCTGCCCCAGGTCGATCGGGCATTCGATTGGCTGGGTCAGGCCTGGGTGGCGGCGCTGGCGGGCGTCGGGGTCACCGGTCTGCGGGCCCACGCCGAGGGCTTCGTGGCCTGCACCCGGTGGTCCTCGGTGGTGTGTTTCGGAGGGGTAGGGGTGGGTGAGGTGATCACCGAGGACGGTCGCAAGGTGGTCGGACTGGCGCAGCGCCGCACCCGTCGAGGGGCATGGTTCCACGGTGCCTGCATTCTCTGGTGGGAGCCGGGCCGCCTGGTAGAGCTCTTGGCGTTCGACGACGAGGAGCGTGGCCAGGCGGTGCGTGGGCTCGGAGCCGCGGTGGTGGGGGTAGCCGACCTTGCCGGAGAGCTCGGGCTCGCCGTCCCGGACGCCGAGGCGATCACCAGCTCGTTCATCGACACTCTTCCGTAGGGCCGAACGACAGACGGCACCACCCTCCTCGTCGTTCCACCCGTTCTCCCAACCCCACCACTCCGCTCCACCGGTGCCCCCACTCCGCCCCACCGTGACCCCGGGTGGGCTCCCACCTGCGCTCGTACGGCTGACCGGACCTCTCTGACCTGGTCCTCTGGAGTCCAGTGCGTCCATGGCGGCTCCATCTCGTCGATGGTTCGCCCTCGTCGCCACCGACCGCCCACCCGAAATTTCCCTTGTCGCCAGGCACATTTGGGGCCCTGGGTGGTTGACCAGTGGGGGAGTGGGGCGTAAAGTGGCGCAAAGTGGTGTGAAAGGGAGGAACCTGAACAATCAGGTTTCGGGCACTGCGGGGAGCATTGTGGGAGCAATCACCAGTGGCACGGTTCTTCGGCAGGTACGAGCACTCGCTCGACGACAAGGGAAGGGTGATCCTGCCGTCGAAGTTCCGCGGTCACTTCGAGCACGGGGGCTACCTGACCGAGTTCACGGACGGCTGCTTGTCACTGTGGACTCCCGACCAGTTCGAGCAGCAGATGGAGTCGATGCTGGAACGGGCCTCCACCTCCAAGAGCGAGCGGAACCTGGCCAGGTTGTGGGCATCGACGTCGCACGAGATGGAGATCGACCGGCAAGGCCGCATGGCCATACCCCTGCGCCTCCGGGAGTACGCCGGCCTGGTGGGGGACGTCCTGGTGCTCGGAGCGATCGATCGGGTGGAGTTGTGGAATCGCGAATCCTGGGACCAGAAGGTCCTGCCCGAGGAGGAGCGACTCACCCAGGGCGACGACGACTGAGTGCGGCGATGCGCCTCCACGTCGTGCGCCATCCATCCGAGGAGTATCCCGATGCCGCCTACGAAACGCACGACGACGAGCAGGGGGTCGAGCGCCGGGTCAGCCCGGAGCACCCAAGCGTCGACCATCCGAGCGACCTCGATATGGCCGCACTGGACGAAGGAACCTTCCGCACCCTCGAGGGGAGCGGGACGAACGAGAGGAGGGTCATCACCTCGGCGGCCACCACGCGGGCAGCCTCGCTGTCCGCAGATGCAGTCGGCTGGCACCGCCCCACGCCCTACGAGTCGGGCCTGGCCGCAGTGGCCCGGCACGACGTGCACATCGAACGAGTCTGGCCCATGCGCAGTCCCTCGACCGGATCCCTGGAAGTATCCTCCTCCGCCTACTTCCAGAGAGATCGCCGCGGCACTCCACCCGCAAGCATCATGCCGGTCGGGGGACTGCGGATGAACCAGGCGTTCCCGCACGAACCCGTGATGGCCGAGGAGGTCGTGGGCCTGTTCGCCCCGGTGCCTCCCGGCCTCATCCTCGACACCACCCTGGGCGGTGGCGGGCACTCGGCCGCCCTGTTGGCTGCCCATCCGGGCATCGGCATCCTGGGCATCGACCGGGACCCCGCCGCTGTGGTCGCCGCCGCCGATGCCCTGGCCCCCTTCGGCGAGCGGGCCACGATCCGCCGGGCGCGCTTCGACTCCCTCGCCCGTGTCGTGGCCGACGTCCAAGCCGGTCTGGATACGCCACTCGAAGAGCGCGGTCTGTCGGGCGCACTCTTCGACCTCGGGGTCAGCTCGCCCCAACTCGACGTGGCCGAGCGGGGGTTCTCCTATCGCCGTGACGCCGTCCTCGACATGCGGATGGATCCGACCTCGGGACGGACGGCAGCCGATGTGGTCAACGACTACGAGGAAGGGGAGTTGGTCGAGCTGTTCACGGACAACGGCGAGGGCCGGTTCGCCCGACGCATCGCCCGGGCCATTGTGGCCGCTCGCCCCATATCCACCACCGGACAGCTGGCCGACGTGGTCCGCACGGCCATCCCCGCCGCCACCCGCCGCACCGGAGGCCACCCGGCCCGGCGGGTCTTCCAAGCCATCCGCATCGCTGTCAACGAGGAGTTGGACCAGCTGGAGCGGGCCCTCGATGACGCTCTGGCCCTTCTCCGACCCGGCGGCCGATGCGTGGTGATCTCCTACCACTCCGGCGAAGACCGGCTGGTCAAGACGACCTTCAACCGAGCCGCCACCGACAACTGCCAATGCCCGCCCGGGCTTCCCTGTGTCTGTGGCGCCGACCCCCAGTTCCGCCTGGTCACCCGGGGTGCCCGCCGCCCCAGTGAGGAAGAGGTGGCACGGAACCGACGGGCCGAAGCGGCCCGCCTCCGGGTCATCGAACGGCTACCGGCGGCCATCGACAGCACCAACGGTGAGGTGGCCTGATGGCTCCCGCCGGCACCGCAACGGCGCGGCGCGCCCCGGCACGCCCGGCGGCCCGTCCAGCACCTGGCGCCCCTCGTCGTCCGCCGCTGCGCCTCTTCGAGCCGGCTCCGCGTCGACGGGCCGGGACCCGGATCGTCCAGCGTTCCACGATGTGGCTCTCGGGCCTGCTCATCGTGGGCAGCCTGCTGGCCGTGGTGATCGGGGACGCCCTGGTTACCCAGGGCCAGGTGCGGCTGTCCACCACCCAGCGGGCCCTGGCTGCCGCCATCGCCACCCAAAAGACGCTCCAGGTGGCCGTGGCATGGAAGGCCGCCCCCCCGGTGGTGGTGAGCCAAGCGAGGAGCCAGGGCCTGGTGGCCGCCGACCAGGTGGTCGATCTGCCCGAAGTGCCCCTCAACGTGCCGCTGCCCCCGCCCACCATCGTGCCGTCCTCGGTCCCCTCGTCGGCCACGGCGACCCTGCCGCGGGCCAATGACACACCCCCGCCGGCGGCGATCAAGCCGCAGTCGTCCTCCTCGTCGACGGGATCGTCGACCACCGCGTCGACTGCGCCTGCGACCAGCTCGCCGTCGACCACCGCGGCCACCACCTCTGCCACCCCCGCGACGACAGTTCCGGCCGGGCAGTGAGCCCCTCGGTCCTCTTGGGTCGGCGCTCCCGCGCCCTGCGGCTGGCCCTGGTGGTCATCTTCTTGGCCATGGTGGCCCAGCTGGTGAATGTCCAGGAGTTCTCCCACCACCACTACGCCTCGCTGTCCACCTCGGAGCTGACCCAGTCGGTGAGCGTTCCTGCCGTCCGGGGCGGGATCTACGACCGCAACGGCGAGGTCCTGGCCGAGTCGGTGACCAAGCAGACCGTGGTGGCCGATCCGCTGCTGATCACCCATCCGGGGGCCACCGCTGACGCCCTGGCGCCCGTCCTGGGGCTCGGACGGGCCAAACTCAGAGCCGAGCTCACCGAGCACTCGGGATTCGTCTATCTGGCCCATCGGGTGCCCGACACCGAGGCGGCCAAGGTCACCTCCCTCGCCCTCACCGGCATCAACCTCGTGCCCGAGCCCCAGCGGGTACAGCCCGACGGTCAGCTGGCCCTGCCCGTCGTGGGCACGGTCAACTGGGCCGGCAACGGTGCGTCGGGTCTCGAGTACCAGTACCAGTCGCTGCTGGCCGGAAAGGCCGGGTCGAAGAGCCTCCTGCAGGCCCCCGACGGAGCCACCATCCCCGGCACGGGCAAGGGCTCGGAGGCCGCCCAGCCCGGGGACGGTCTGGAGCTGACTATCGACGAGTCGGTCCAGTACGTCGCTGAGCAGGCGCTGGCGGCGGAGATCTCGGCATCGCACGCCTACAGCGGCACGGCCGTCGTGATGGACGTGAAGACCGGTGACGTCCTCGCCATGGCCGACCTCCAGTCCACGACCGGTTCGGCGACGACCGGGGGCGGCACGGGATCATCGGCGGGGGCGGTCACCGTGGCCGACTCCAACAGCTCAGCGGCCCAGTCGACGTCGGGGCCCACGCTCCTCTCCCAGGCCGACACCCTGCCCGCCGGTATCGAGGAGGCCCCGTCCAATACCGCGGTGACCGGGGTCTACGAGCCCGGCTCGGTGTTCAAGCTGGTGACCTTCTCGGCGGCGTTGGCGGCCGGGGTCACCACCCCCAACCAGTCGATCCAGGTTCCGGCGTCGTTGCCCATGGGCACCTACACCTTCCACGACGCCGAGTCCCACGGGACCGAGAAGCTCACCGCCAGTGATGTCCTGGCCCAGTCGTCCAACATCGGGACCATCGAGGTGGCTCAGGCCCTGGGCGAGAACCGACTGTTGGCCCAGATCAGCAACCTCGGCTTCGGCAAGCCGACCGGGCTGCACTTCCCCGGCGAGTCCGAGGGACTGGTGCCCGGGGCCTCGGCCTGGACCGGAACCTCCATCGGCTCGACCCCCATCGGCCAGGACGACGCGGTGACCGCCCAGCAGATCCTCGATGCCTACAACGCCGTGGCCAACGGCGGGGTATACGTGGCCCCCCGCCTGGTCAGGGCCACAGTTGACCCCTCGGGGGCGGTGAGCGCAGCCAAGGCCTCACCCACCCACCGGGTCATCGACCCCGCCACCAACGCCGAGCTGGTCCAGATGCTCGAGGGCGTGGTCTCTACGGGTACCGGTACCGAGGCCGCCATCGACGGGTACACGGTGGCCGGCAAGACCGGCACGGCCCAGATCCCCGACCCGAACCACCTGGGCTATATCGGCGGGGCCTACGTGGGCTCGTTCGCCGGGTTCGCTCCGGCGGAGAATCCCGTGCTCTCCGCCGTCGTGGTCCTCGACCACCCCACGCCCATCTACGGTGGTGCGGTGGCCGCCCCTGTGTTCTCGACGATCATGGCCTACGCCCTCCACCACTACGGCATTCCCACCACCACGGCCGCCACCACGTCGGCCTCGAACTCGGCGGTAGGGGGCACCGGTACCATCTCGGTGCCCACCGGAGCGACCACGGAAGGGCCCTAGTGGGCCCCCGCTGGTCACCACCGCACCGACCGACCGACCGGAGTCCCCGGATCCCAGCCCTGTGCAGATGACCACGTTGCTCGACGACATCGAGGTGGTCGAGGTGCGTGGCGACCCTTCCTCGACCGAGGTCAGCTCCATCGAGTTCGACAGCCGCCGGGTGCGACCCGGCTCCCTGTTCTGCTGTGTGCCCGGCGCCCACACCGATGGCCACCTGCATGCCGCCGATGCCGTGGGCCGGGGGGCAACCTCGGTGCTCTGCGACCACTTCCTCGACCTCGACGTGGTCCAGGCCCGGGTGGCCCCAGCCGACCTGCGCCCGGCCATGGCCGGTGTGTCCTCGGCGTTCTACGGCCATCCGTCGCGTTCGCTACGGATGGCGGGCGTCACCGGAACGAACGGCAAGACGACGGTGACCCACCTCGTGTCATCGATCCTCGACCGGGCGGGCATGCGCACCGGCGTGGTGGGCACGCTGGTCGGGGAGCGGACGACGCCCGAGGCCCCTGACCTGCAGGCCCGACTGGCCGGGTTCCGGGACGAGGGCTGCCAGGCCGTGGCCATGGAGGTCTCCTCCCACGCCCTCGCCCAGCACCGGGTGGACGCCATCGTGTTCGACGTGGCCGCCTTCACCAACCTGAGCCGAGACCATCTCGACCACCACGGATCGATGGAGGAGTACTTCGCGGCCAAGGCCTCGCTCTTCGAGCCGGCCCGGGCGAGGACGGCCGTCATCGCCGTCGACGACCCCTGGGGCGCCCGCCTGGCCTCGGCGCTGGACCGTCCTGACGTACTCCGGGTCCGCTGGTCCGAGGCCACCGACATCGTGGCCGCGGTGGGATCCACGTCGTTCCGGTGGCGGGGTCGTGCGATCACCCTGCCCCTGTCGGGTCGGTTCAACGTGGCCAATGCCCTGGTGGCTGCGACCATGGCCACGGTGCTCGGGGTGGACGAGGACGGTGTGGCCGAGGGACTGGGTGCCGCCACCCCGGTCCCGGGACGGATGGAGGTGGTAGCGGCCGAGGACCCCTTCTCGGTCATCGTCGACTACGCGCACACCCCGGCCGGCCTCGAGGTGGCCCTGCGGGCGGCCCGCCATCTGGCCGGCCCGGCCCGGGTGATCTGCCTGTTCGGCTGTGGGGGCGACCGTGACCTCGGCAAACGCCCGCAGATGGGGGAGGTGGCCTCGGTCTTGTCCGACGTGGTCGTGATCACCTCGGACAACCCGAGGTCTGAGGATCCGCTGGCCATCATCGACCAGATCCGGACCGGCGTGCGGGCCGGAGTCGAGGTGGTGGTCGAGCCCGATCGGGCCAGGGCCATCGAGCGGGCCGTCCAGTCCGCCCGCCCGGGCGACGTGGTCCTGTTGGCCGGCAAGGGGCACGAGACGACCCAGAGCGCCGGAGGACAGAGCGTGCCCTTCGACGACCGGGTGGAGGCGCGACGCGCCCTCGCCCAAGGTTCCGGGGCGGTCACGACGTGATCTCGCTTATGACGTCAGGGGGCGTGGCCCTGTGGGTGGCGGTCCTGTCCACCCCGGTGCTGATCCGGTGGCTGATCAAGAACAACATCGGCCAGCAGATCCGAGAGGACGGCCCCCAGGTCCACATCGCCAAGGCCGGAACGCCGACCATGGGCGGCATCGGCATCGTGGCTGCCGTGGTCATCGGCTACCTCTGCGCCCACGCCGTGCCCGGCGTCCACTTCTCGCGCTCGGGGGCGCTCATCATGCTGGCCATCCTCGGCGCCGCGTCGATCGGCTTCGCTGACGACTGGATCAAGGTGCGCCACCGCCGAAGCCTCGGCCTCAACAAGAGGGCCAAGTTCGGCGCCCAGATCGGGCTGGGCCTGCTGTTCGCCCTACTGGCCGTGTACTGGGCCCATTCGTCGACGACGCTCTCGTTCACCCGGTACGACTCGATCGGGCTGCACATGGGCACGGCCCTGTGGGTGGTGTGGGCCACGCTGATCATCGCCGCCGCCGCCAATGCGGTGAACCTCACCGACGGATTGGACGGACTCGCCGCCGGCTCCTCCACCTTCTGTTTCGCCTGCCTGGCCATCATCGGCTACTGGCAGTACCGGCACTTCGCCATCTACCAGGTGAACGACGCCCTCGACCTGGCCCTGGCCTCGGTGGCCCTGGCCGGGGCGTGTCTCGGCTTCCTGTGGTGGAACGCCGCCCCGGCCCGCATTTTCATGGGCGACACAGGTTCGCTGTCCATCGGCTCGGGCCTGGCCGCGCTCTGCCTGCTCATGAACCTCGACCTCTTGTTGGTGGTGATCGGTGGGCTGTTCGTGATCATCACCCTCTCGGTGGTGATCCAGGTGATCAGCTTCCGGGTGTTCCACCGACGGGTGTTCCGCATGGCTCCCCTCCATCATCACTTCGAGCTGATGGGATGGCCCGAGACCACCGTCATCGTCCGGTTCTGGATTCTGGCCGGGCTGTTCGCCGCCCTCGGCCTCGGCATCTTCTACGGGGACTTCCTCTCGGTGGGGAAGGTCTGATGGGCCTCGGGACGCATCGGAACGGTGTCGTGTCGTGCCGGGGGGCCATGAGCCTCCACCACC
This sequence comes from uncultured Acidimicrobiaceae bacterium, assembly GCA_963817985.1. Classification (GTDB taxonomy): domain Bacteria; phylum Actinomycetota; class Acidimicrobiia; order Acidimicrobiales; family RAAP-2; genus Bog-756. Next base: position 252,957 of record CAWFQI010000023.1, read on the forward strand.
TCGAGGCCCTGGTGGGAGAGGCTAGGGGCATGTGTCGGACCCACCCCCACCCCCGAGTTCACGTCGTCACCACCTTGGGTGCCGTCGCCGTCGTGTCGAGTGGAGGAGAGCTCCGTGGCTGATCGAACCACCGCCCCGCGGACGGCGACCCGGGAGCGCCACCCCTCCCGTCCGACCGGGGTGGCCACCCGCCCGCGCCGGTCGGTGGAGCGGCCGGGGCCCGGGGCCGATTCCCGGCCCGGCACCCGACCCGAGGTCCGCCGCACCCCGGCTGCCGCGCCGCCGGCCCGCCGGCGGGCGAGGGGCCTCCGACGGGGCCGGTCGAAGTCGGCCGCGGCGGCCGGGGCGACGAGCTCACTTGGGACCGAGGCGGGCGGACCGACCGCGCTGGTCGGGAAGCGCCGACCCACCAGTTGGGTCGACCGGCTGGGCACCGCCCCGGCCATCGCCTTGACCACCGTGGTCCTCTGTGCGTTCGGCCTCATCATGGTGGGGTCGGCCTCCCCGGTCATCTCCCTCGGCCTCTACGGCTCGCCCTGGGCCATCTTCATCCGCCAGCTCCTCTGGATGGGCCTCGGGACCGGGGCCCTGCTCGTCTTGTCCCGCGTCGACTACCGGAAGTGGCGGACCATCCGGGGCCCGCTCGTGGTGGTGACCATGGGACTGCTCGTCTTGGTCCTCGTGCCCCACTTCGGCGTCAGCGCGGGCGGATCGTCCCGATGGATCGGCTTCGGCATGTTCCAGCTCCAGCCGTCGGAGGTGATGAAGCTGGCCCTCGCCGTCTTCGCCGCCGACCTGCTCACCCGGCGGGCCGACTCCGCCTCGAGGCCGAAGATGGTCATCGTCCCGGTGCTCGCCGTGCTCGGCATCTCCGGGGTGCTCATCTTGAAGCAGCCGGACATGGGGACGGCCCTCGTCCTCAGCTGCATCGCCTTCGGCATCCTGTTCATGGGCGGGGTCCCGATGGCGCCCATCTTGAAGATCCTCGGCACGTTCGTGGGCCTGGCCATCGTGGTGGGCCTGGCCGACCCCTACCGGCGGGACCGGATCCTCTCGTTCCTCAACCCGGGGGCCAACAAGTCGGGCTCGGGCTACCAGGTCTGGCAGTCGCTCATCGGACTCGGGACCGGCCACGTCTTCGGCCTGGGCCTCGGGGGCGGACGGTCGAAGTGGGGGTCGCTGCCCAACGCCCACACCGACTTCATCTTCTCGGTGGTCGGCGAGGAGCTCGGCCTCATCGGGGCGGTGGTCCTCCTCGGCCTGTTCTTCGCCCTGGCCTGGTTCGGCCTGCGGGCCGCCACCCGGGCCCCCGACCGGTTCGGCAGCCTCCTGGCTGTCGGCATCGTCACCTGGATCACCAGCCAGGCCCTGATCAACGTGGGGGCGGTGATCGGCGTCCTGCCGGTCACGGGCATCCCCCTGCCCTTCATCTCCTTCGGTGGATCCTCGCTGATCATCACCATGGCCGCCGTGGGCATCCTGCTCAACATCGCCTCGCACGAGCGGGCGGTGCCCATCCCCTTGAGCCGGCGGCGGCGCCCCGCAACGGCGTGAGCGGGCGACGGTTCGCCCTGGTGGCAGGGGGCGGGACGGCCGGCCATCTCCAGCCGGCCCTGGCCATCGCCGAGGCGCTGGTCGTCGCGGGCCACGAGCGTGGCACCATCGAGTTCGTGGGTTCAGCACGCGGCCAGGACCGCCTCACACTCGAGGGCCGGGGGTTCCCCTTCACCTTGCTCCCGGGCCGGGGCATCGTCCGCAGCCTGTCACCCCGGTCGGTGGTGGCCAATCTCGGGGCCCTGGTCGGGCTGGCCGTGGCCGCCGTGCGCGGGGTGGGTGTCGTCACCCGGGCCCGCCCCTCGGTGGTGGTCTCGGTGGGTGGCTACGCCTCGCTGGCCGCGTCGCTCGCCGCCGTGGTCAGACGGGTGCCGCTCGTACTGGTCAACGTGGATGCCGTCCCCGGGGCGGCCAACCGGCTGCTCGGTCGGTTCGCCGCCGCCAGTGCGGTCGGCTGGCCGGGGAGCAGCCTGCCCCGCGCCGTGGTCACCGGCACCCCGGTGCGGCCCGAGATCGCCTCGGTGGATCGGGCTCCCGCCGGGCGCCAGCAGGCCCGGGAGCGCCTGGGCCTGCCCGTCGACCGTCCTACCGTCGCCGTGTTCGGGGGCTCCCTCGGCGCCCGCCGCATCAACCAGGCCGTGTTCGACCTGGCCGAGCGGTGGAAGGACCGAGACGACCGGTCGATCTACCACGTGGTCGGACGACGCCAGTGGGACGAGGCCCTCGCTTCCCGGCCCGGCCCCGACGGCCTGGCGCTCGTGAGGACGGACTATGAGGACCGCATGGACCAGCTCTACGCAGCCGCCGACGTGGTCGTGAGCCGGGCCGGGGCCATGACCGTGGCCGAGCTGGCCGTGGTCGGGCTCCCCTCGATCCTGGTGCCACTGCCCGGGTCCCCCGGGGACCACCAGACGGCCAACGCCCGGGTGCTCGAGCAGGCCGGGGCGGCCGTCCTCCTCCCCGATGCGCACTGCGACGCCCGCGCCCTCGGTACGGCCCTCGACGGACTGCTCGCCCAGCCGGAGCTGCTCGAGTCGATGGGCAGGGCCGCAGCCGAGCTCGGACGCCCCGACGCCGCCGCCGCCGGCGCCCGCCTGGTCGAGGCCAGCGCCCGCCCCCGGGCGGGAGGGGAGCCCCGGTGAGCGCCGGGGGCCGTGCCGGCCTGCTGCAGAGGGGTGATCAGCCGGTGACCGTGCACGTGATCGGGATCGGCGGGGCGGGCATGAGCGCCATCGCCACCGTGCTCGAGGCCATGGGCCACACCGTCACCGGCAGCGACCTGAAGGCGTCCGGGGTCACCGAGCGCCTCCAGCGAGCCGGGATCGCCGTGACCATCGGACACGCCGCCGCCAATGTCGGTGACGCCGACCTGGTCACCATGTCGTCCGCCGTGTCGGAGGCAAATCCCGAGGTCAAAGAGGCCCGCCAGCGGGGAATCACTGTCTTGTCCCGGGCCGAGTCCCTGGCCGCCATCGCCTCGCTCCGCCGCTGCGTGGCCGTGGCCGGGACCCACGGCAAGACGACCACCGCCTCCATGCTGGCCCTGTTGCTCGTGGAAGCCGGGATCCGGCCCTCGTTCCTCATCGGCGGCGATGTCAACGAGATCGGCACCAACGCCGTCTGGGACGAGGGGGAGTGGCTGGTCGTCGAGGCCGACGAGAGCGACGGGACCTTCCTCTCCCTGGCCCCTGACATCGCCGTGGTGACCAACGTCGAGGCCGACCACCTCGACCACTACGGCACCTTCGACGCCGTCCGCGCCGCCTTCGAGACCTTCGTGGGCAGTGCCCGCCACCGGGTGGTCGGCGGGGACGACGAGGTGGCCACCGGGATCGGCCACGCGAGCGGTGCCGACATCGTGGGCCTCGGTCCCGACGCCACCTTCCAGATGATCGACGTCGAGCTCAGCCGGAGCGCCCTCGCCTTCGACCTGGCCGGTCCGGACGGATCGGTCCTCGGCCGCCTCTCGGTGCCCGTTCCCGGGCTCCACAACGCCCGCAACGCCGCGGTGGCCGCGGTGGCCGCCCTGGCCGTCGGCGTCGAGTTCGACACCGTGGCCCGGGCCCTCGCCCGGTTCGCCGGGGTGGCCCGGCGCTTCGAGTTCCGGGGCACCGTTGGGGGGGTCACCTACGTGGACGACTACGCCCACCTGCCGAGCGAGGTCCGAGCCGCCCTGGCCGCGGCCCGCAACGGCGGGTGGCCGCGCGTGGTGGCCGTCTTCCAGCCCCACCGCTACAGCCGCACCGCCGAGCTGTGGGCCGAGTTCGGCCGGTCCTTCGCCGACGCCGACGAAGTCGTGGTGACCGACGTCTACGGGGCCGGCGAGGCCCCCGTGCCCGGGGTGACCGGGCGGCTGGTGGCCGATGCCGTCCGCCGGGAGAACCCGGGGACACCCGTGCACTACGTGGCCGGCCGCTCGGATCTGCGTGCGGCGGTCCGTGACCTGCTCGGGCCGGGGGATCTGTGCTGCACCCTCGGGGCGGGCGACCTCACCTCGCTTCCCGACGAACTGATGTCCGATGCCGAAGCGTGAGGCCCTGGTGACCTCCGGACCCGCCCTCGAGGCCCTGGCCCGTTCCCTCGGGGACCGGGCCGTTCCCGACCACCCCCTCGGGGCCCTCACCACCTACCGGGTCGGGGGGCGTGCCGCCCTGTTCGAGGAGGTGGCCGACGAGGCCCGCCTGGCTGAGGTGGCTCGGTGCGTGGCCGGCAGCGGGGTCCCGGTGCTGGTCCTGGGTCGGGGATCGAACCTGCTCGTGGCCGACCGGGGCTTCGACGGCCTGGTCGTCACCCTCGGGGCGGCCTTCGACTCTCTCGAAGTGGAGGGCACCGTGGCCCGGGCCGGAGCGGCCCTCAGCCTGCCCGTGCTGGCCCGGCGCACCGCGGCGGCCGGACTCACCGGCCTCGAGTGGGCGGTCGGGGTGCCCGGCTCGGTGGGCGGGGCCATCCGGATGAACGCCGGCGGCCACGGCTCGGACACTGCCGCCACGCTGGTCGAATACCGGTCGGTCGACCTGGCCACCGGCGCAGGGGGCACCTATCCCGCCGAAGCCCTCCGGCCCCGTTACCGGCACACGGCACTGGCTCCGTCCGAGGTCGTGACCGGGGGTACGTTCCAGCTCGCGCCCGGTGTGGCCGACGACGGCGCCGCAGCCATCGCCGAGATCGTCCGGTGGCGACGGGCCCACCAACCCGGTGGGAGCAACGCCGGTTCGGTCTTCACCAACCCCGACGGCGACTCGGCCGGGCGGCTGATCGAGTCCTGCGGCCTGAAGGGGCTGCGGATGGGCACCGCCGAGGTCTCGACCAAGCACGCCAACTTCATCCAGGCCGACCCCGACGGCTCGGCCGACGACGTGCTGGCCCTCATCGAGCACGTGGCGTCGGAGGTGGCCCGGTCGGCGGGTGTCGAGCTGCGCACCGAGGTCCGCCTGGTGGGCTTCCCCGGCGCCGGGGAGGTGGACGGATGAGTCCGTTCGATCCCGACGACCCGAGCGACGGCCCCGACGAACTCGAGCCACCCGGCCACGGTGGGCCCACCTCACGGTGAACATCCTGGTGAGAAGGGTCACGATGCCTCGGGTGACCCCGGTGACGACGGCCCGGAGGGTCCGGAGGAGGTCGAGCCGCCAGTAGGGCAGCGGCCGGGCCGAGCGACGGCGGCCGACGATCGGCCGGTGGACGATCTGCCGCCCGACGGGGACGCCGACGGCCTGGACGACGATCCTGGACTGGTCGCCGACGAGTTCGACGACTACGACGAGTTCGACGACCCGGACGACGGGAACGGCCGGCCGTCCATCGACCCCAGGATCCGGCAGCGCCGGGTGGCCATACGCCGCAGCCAGGGGCGGAGGCGGCTCCGGTGGATCGGGGGAGTGGCCGCGGTGATCATCCTGGTCATCGCCGCCCTCGGCCTCGTACACACCCCCTGGTTCGGCGCCCAGGCGGTCAGTGTGACCGGCACCCATCCCCGCACCCCGTCGGCCGCCATCGTGGCCGCCGCCGGACTCGAGGGCCATCCTCCCCTGATCAGCGTGAACACCGGTGCGGTGGCAAAAAAGGTCGAGTCGCTACCCTTCATCGCCTCCGCCCAGGTCAAAAAGCACTGGCCCGACGGGGTCCAGATCGCGGTGACCGAGCGGGCCCCGGTGGTCCAGATGGCCGGCCCGGGCTCGTCGTGGTCCCTGCTCGACGGCCACGGACGCACCCTCCAGGTGGTCCCGGCCCGGGTGCCGGGCCTGGTCGTCTACATCGTCCACACCCCGACCGCCGGGATCCCTCCGGCCCCGGTCGGCAAGACCCTGCCCGCCGCAGCCGCCCCCGGCCTCGCCGTCAGCCGGACCCTGCCCCCGGCCTTCATCGGCCAGGTGGTCTCGGTCACGGTGGCCGCCGACGGCTCCATCTCCATGACCCTCACCTCGGGGATCAACATCCTCTTCGGCACGGCCGCCGACCGGGTGGCCAAGTACCAGGACATCGCCTCGATCCTCGCCCACGGCACGCTGCATGCCACCTCGGTCATCGATGTGACGGTGCCGGAGTCGCCGACGGTGAGTGGCTGAGCGAGACCCGCACGTGGCCAACCGTCGACCAGTGGGGCCACCCGCGGTCCGACGCGTTTGGACAGTGCTTGACCAGGTACTCCGCTGACCGTATCGTGGGCGACAACTCGCCGGTTGGAACGGTTTCAACCTTTGGTCGAGGGTAAGGGATTACATGACCGTTCCGGCGCAGAACAACTATTTCGCCGTCATCAAAGTAGTAGGGGTCGGCGGCGGAGGGGTGAATGCCGTCAACCGGATGATCGAGGCCGGTCTGCGCGGCGTCGAGTTCATCGCCACCAACACCGACGCCCAGGCCTTGCTGATGAGCGATGCCGACCTCAAGTTGGACATCGGGCGCCAACTCACCCGAGGGCTCGGGGCGGGGAGCGATCCCGAAGTGGGTCGCCTGGCCGCCGAGGAGCACCGGTCGGAGATCGAAGAGGCACTGAAAGGTGCCGACATGGTGTTCATCACCGCCGGCAAGGGTGGGGGGACCGGCACCGGCGCTGCCCCGGTGGTGGCCGAGATCGCCAAGTCGCTCGGGGCGCTGACCATCGGTGTGGTCACCCGACCGTTCACGTTCGAGGGGCGCCGCCGGTCCGTGCAGGCCGAGGCCGGCATCCAGAACCTGAAGGAGAAGGTCGACACCCTCATCATCATCCCGAACGACCGGCTGCTCACCGTGTCCAACGAGAAGACCTCGATGGTCAACGCCTTCAAGATGGCCGACGAGGTGCTCATGCAGGGCGTGCTCGGGATCACCAGTCTGATCACCGTGCCTGGGCTCATCAACACCGACTTCGCCGACGTCAAGATGATCATGAGCAACGCCGGCACCGCCATCATGGGGATCGGATCGGCTACGGGCGAGGGGCGTTCGGTCAACGCCGCCCGAGCCGCCATCACGAGCCCGCTGCTCGAGGCCTCCATCGAAGGGGCCCGCGGCATCCTGCTCAATATCGCCGGTGGCCCGGACCTCGGCCTCTTCGAGGTCAACGAGGCGGCCGAGATCATCCACGGGGTGGCCCACCCCGACGCCAACATCATCTTCGGCAGCGTCATCGACGAGAACATGGGCGACGAGGTGCGGGTCACCGTGATCGCCGCCGGCTTCGAGCGGTGGGAGGCCCAGGGCCGGGGCGGCACGACGCCGACCGAGTCGGCCGGACCTCAAGAGACGCGTAGCCGGGTACTGGGGGTCGAGACGGCCCACGAGGACATCTTCGCCACGCCCACCGACGACGATCTCGACCTGGGCGACGACGACTTCGACGTGCCCTCGTTCCTTCGCTGACCGAGGCTCCCGCACCGCTCAGCCTCGTCGGTAGCATCCGCGCCGCGTGGAGCGACGCATCGACGGGTGACCTCCGTCCGACCGGGGTGGGGGATGCGGAGGCAGCCCCCCTGACCGCATGGGCGGGGGAGATGACCCGGCGGGCCGGCTCCCACCGTGTCGCCAGGGTCCACTGGGTCCGCCAGGTCCACGGGAGTACGGTGATCGTGGTGCCGCCGGGCGACGGGCCCGTCACCGCATGGGCCGACCGACCCACCGCGATGTGGGAGGGCGAGGCCGATGCCCTGGTCTCCGAACGGCCGGGCGACGCCCTCGCCATCGTCACCGCCGACTGCGCGTCCATCGCCCTCGGCAGTCCCGAGGGGGTCTTCGGGGCCGTCCATGCCGGCTGGAGGGGCCTCGTCGACGGCGTGGTGGAGCGCGCCGTGGCCGCCATGGTGGATCGGGGGGCCACCGGGGTGGTCGGGGCCCTCGGGCCGTGCATCCACCCCGAATGCTACGAGTTCTCCGCGCCCGACCTCGACCGGGTGGCAGCCCGACTGGGTGACTCGGTCCGGGCCCGGACCGAGGCCGGCTCGCCGGCCCTCGACCTCCCCGCCGCGGTGGGCGCGGCCCTGGACCGGGCGGGTGCCGGGTATCGGGCCTCACCGGCCGTCTGCACCGCCTGTGCCGGCGGGTACTTCTCCCATCGGGCCCGGGGCGACCGCGGCCGCCAGGCGCTCATCGTGTGGTCGACCGGGTCAGCCACCCGATGACCGGCCGCCCGCTCCTCCCGGTGGCCGACGGGTTCTCCGCCCGCCTGGAGGACGTGAGGAGCCGGATCGCCGCCTCGGTCGCCGACCCGACGGCGGTCACGGTGGTGGCGGTGACCAAGGGGTTCGGTGTCGAGGCGGCCCGACTGGCCTGTGCGGCGGGTTTGGGCAATCTGGGCGAGAACTACGCCGATGAGCTGGTGGCCAAGGCCGCAGAGTTGGATGAGGGCCCCGGACCGTCCCTCGGGGCCGTCTGGCACTTCCTCGGCTCGGTGCAGCGCAACAAGGTCCCCCGCCTGGCCCCGGTCGCTTCGTGGTGGCAGGGCATCCGGCGGGTGGAGGAGGGCCGGGCCATCGCCCACCGCCAGCCGGGCGCGCACGTGCTGGTCCAGGTGGACGTGGCCGGACTCCCCGGGCGTGGCGGATGTGCCCCCGAGCTGGTTCCCGACCTGGTGGCCGCGTTGCGAGACGAGGACCTCGACGTGGCCGGGCTCATGGCCGTGGGACCGCCGGGCCCACCCGCGACGGCCCGCCCCAGCTTCGCCCTCGTCTCGTCGATGGCCGACGCGCTCGATCTGCCGGTGCGGTCCATGGGCATGTCCGACGACTTCGAAGTGGCCCTGTCCGAGGGGGCGACGATGCTGCGACTGGGCAGGGTCCTGTTCGGTGACCGGCCGCCGGCCCCCCGGTGAGCTCGGAGCCGTCGTGGAGCCATCCGCGGCTCGGTGGCCGGCCCACCGCGGCTCTCCGCCGCCGCCCGACGGCAGGCCGTCAGCCACGCCTGGTCGGTGCCTGTCCCGGCCGCTGTGCCATCCCCCCCTCCCTGAACCCACGCACTACGCTGTGCCGAGGAGGAATCGATGGCTGCTTCGTTCATGAAAAAGACCATGGCGTACCTGGGTCTTGTCGACGACGACTATGACGACTACGACGACTACGACCAGAGGTCGCCGTTGCCGTCGCCGTCCCCGGTCGGCCGGGTGACCCAACGCCCGGCCGGATCGCTCGACGAGGTGGACGACCCCCCGGTGGCGACCCCCAAGCCACGCATCCGCACCCTGGCCCGTGACGAGACGGCAGCCACCGCGGTCGCCGCCGCCGCTCCTTCCATGAACGCCCGCGCCGCGGTGGGATCCTCCTCGGTGCGCCCCATCACCCCCGAGTCGGCCGGAGCCCGCGTGCACATCGTGGCGCCGGGCCGGTTCGCCGACGCCCAGGAGATCGCCAACCGCCTCATGAACAACCAGCCGGTGATCGTCAACATGCAGAGCGCGGACCGCGACCTGCAGCGTCGGATGATCGACTTCTGCAGCGGGGTGACCTACGCCCTCTCCGGCGGGATGGAACGGGTGGCCGACGAAGTGTTCTTGCTCACCCCCTCCAACGTGAAGGTCTCGGACGAGGAGCGCCAGCGCCTGGCCGACCGCGGATTGGTGAATCCCTGAGCCAGGATGGTGTGGCGAGCCGATGGCCGGCCCGCCACGGGAAGGGAAGTGAGCCGGGATGATCCGCCACCTCATCGGCTGGCTCCTCGAGATCTTCCTCATCGCCCTGATCGTCTATTCGCTCCTGAGCTGGTACCTGGCCTACGCCCGGGTGTCCTACGACTCGGCGGCCTACAAGCTCAACCGGGTGCTCTCGTCGATCTGTGATCCGGTGCTCAATCCGATCCGCAAGATCGTTCCTCCGGCCCGGATCGGGGGCGTGGGGCTGGACCTGTCGGTCCTGATCTTGTTTCTCGTCATCCAGGTCATTCTCATTCCGCTGTTCTTGAACTGACGGGTTCGAAAATTTCTGGATGAATCCCTGGAACGGCGGGATCGCGCCGCTAGCATGGGGCTATGGACGCTTCGCAATCTGCCCTCGATTCGCTCCGTACCGTCGAGTTCCGTGAGACCCTGAAGGGGTACCACCGCGACGACGTCGACGAGTATCTGGAGAAGGCCGCGGTGGAGGCCGAGGGACTCCAAGAGCAGCTCCGCCAGAGCGGGGAGCGCCTGCGTCAGGCGGCCGAGCGCATCTCGCAGTTGGAGACCCAGCTCGAACAGCAGCCCGCACCGGTGGCCCAGGCCGACCCGGCCGTGCCCGACGACACCCTCCAGCGCACGCCTCCTTCTGGCCCAGAAGTTCGTCGACGAGACCAAGGCCGACTCCGAGGCCCAGGCCGCCCGCGTCCTCGCCGAGGCCGACGCCAAGGCCCGCCAGATCACCGAGTCCGCCCAGTCCCAGGCCAGTCGGGCCGCCGCCGAGTCCGAGCAGCGCCTGCGCGAGGAGATCGCCCGGCTGGAGGACTCCCGGGGCCGCCTCTCCCGCGAGGTCGAGACGATGAACCGGCACCTCGAGGGGGAGCGGAGCCGTCTGCGCACCGCCCTCAGCGAGATCCTGCGCTGGGTGGACGAGAACGTGCAGCCGGGCACCTCGCCCGAGCCGGCCCGTCCCCCCAGGACCAGGTCGCCCCGGCCCCGGCCGCGGCGCCCAACCCCGGAGCGGGCGGAGGACCGGTCGTCCAGGGCGGCAACCACACCGTCCCCACCCCGCAGCCGGCACCCGCACCCAACCGCGGCACGGGCCCGTCCGGCGAGGTGACCCAGATGCGTCCGGCCGGTGCCACCACCGCGCCGGCCGGGGCCAACGCCCCCATCGCCCACTGATCCTGATCACCACCGGCTGAACCGAGCGGGATCGCCCGCGGCATCCGCACCGAGCGGTCGCAGCCGTCTTCGTCGCGCGTGGCTCTCCACCCGGTCCCTGCATCGGATCGATGTTCGAAGATCGTGGCCACGCCGCTATGGTCCTGGGGCCGGTTAGCTCTCGGGATTGCCGCCGTGAGCCGAGCACGGTATCGTCACCCGCCCGTCAGATGTCGGGAATACTCCTGGACCACTGCGTGCTGAGGATCGTGGCCCGGACTCGGCGCCACTATTGAAGGAGACCATTGTGACGGCAGCGAAGAAGGCGACAGCGCCCGCGCCGAAGAAGGCCTCGGCCCAGAAGAAGTCTGCGGCCCCGGCCAAGAAGAGCACGCAGAAGGCCGCCGCACCGGCGGCGAAGAAGCAGGCCACCCCGGCCAAGAAGGCTCCGGCCAAGAAGGCGGCGGCTTCGGCCACCAAGGCCGCCCCGGCGGCCAAGAGTGCGGCTCCGGCCAAGAAGGCGGCGCCCGCCCCGGCCAAGCAGGCCCCCGAGGCCAAGAAGGCCCCGGCGAAGAAGGCCGCCCCCCCGGCACCGAAGCGCCCGACCGTCGGCCCCTACGCCAAGGAGCCGAAGTTCCTCGAAGAGCAGCGGGTGCTGCTGCTCGAAGAGCGGGGCATCTACTCGGGCCAGGCCGTCGACCTGCGGGCCGAGGCCGACTCCCTCGCCCTCGAGCGGGAGCCCGGGGACGTCCAGTTCGACGAGGAGTCCGGCGAAGGGGGCACGGTCACCGTCGATCGGGAGCGGAACCTCGCCCTGTCGGCCCAGGCGTCGGCGGCCGTCGAGGAGATCGACGACGCGCTGCGCAAGATCGAGCGCAAGACCTACGGGGGATGCGAGCGGTGCTTCCAGCCCATCCCGAAGGCCCGTCTGCGGGCCCTGCCCTTCGCCCGGCTGTGCGTGGCCTGCAAGAGCGGTGGGTTGTCGCGCCGCTGACCGCTGATGCGGCCGTGACCGAGCACCGGGGGACACCCACGGGTGCCCGGCGACTGGCCGTGGCACTGTCCGTGGTGGTGGGCGTGGTGGTGGCCGACCAGCTGACCAAGTGGTGGGCGGTCACCCGACTGGCCCAGGGCTCGATCCATGTGATCGGGACACTCGACCTCGAACTGGCCCGCAACACCGGGGCCTCGTTCAGCCTGTTCCAGGGGAAGGCCTTCGTGCTCGTACCCGTGGCCGTGGTCCTGGTGGGGGTGTTGCTCGTGCTGTCGTGGCGCGCCCCGTCGACCGGGCGGGCCGCCATCCTCGGACTCATCCTCGGGGGCGCCCTCGGCAACCTGTCCGACCGGGCCTTCCGGGACGACCACGGCGCGGTGGTCGACTTCGTCGCCCTCCACTTCTGGCCCACCTTCAACGTGGCCGACGCCTCGATCGTGGTCGGCTGTGCGCTGCTCGTCGTCTCCCTCGTGCGGGCCCCCCGACTGCCGTGACGGTCGTCACGGTCACGGTGCCGGCATCGCTCGACGGGGTCCGGGTGGACAAGGCGGTGGCCCTCGTGGCCGACCTCTCCCGGGCCACGGTCAACCACCTGGTGGCCGAGGGGCGGGTCCGCGTCGACGGAGCCACCGTCCGCAGCCGCAGTGCGGCCCTCCGGCTCGGCCAGCAGCTCGAGATCGACCACGACGACGAGGGAGGCGCCCCGCCGCCCCCCGAGGGCGACGCCGGTGTCGCCTTCGGGGTGGTCTTCGCCGACGACGACCTCGTCGTGGTGGACAAGCCGGCCGGCCTCGTCGTCCATCCCGGCCCGGGCCATCGGACCGGGACCCTCGTGCACGGCCTGGTGGCCCGGTTCCCCGACATCGGCGGACTGCCTGGACTCGTGGGGTCGGACCCCGAGCGTCCCGGGATCGTCCATCGGCTGGACCGTGGGACCTCGGGCCTCATGGTGGTGGCCCGGACCCCGCTCGCCTACCGCTCACTGGTGGACCAGCTCGGCCGACGCGACGTCTCGCGTCACTACCGGGCGCTCGTACTCGGGACCGTCGAAGGGGCCTCGGGCCTGGTCGATGCACCCATCGGCCGCTCGGTCAGCTCACCGACCCGGATGGCCGTCTCCCGCAAGGGCAAAGAGGCGCGGACCCGTTACCACGTGGACGAGCGGTTCACCGACCCGGCGCCGACCACACTGCTGACCGCGTCCCTCGAGACGGGGCGGACCCACCAGATCCGGGTCCACCTCACCGCCATCGGCCACCCGGTGGTGGGCGACGACGTCTACGCCCAGCGGCGGTCGTTGCCCGGGGCGGTCATCTCCCGCCCGTTCCTCCACGCCTCGAGTCTGACCTTCGTCCATCCGGCCACCGAGGAGCGGGTGACCTTCAGCTCTGAGCTGCCCGACGATCTCCGGAGCCAGCTCGAGGCCCTGGCCCCCTGACCGGGGTGCCGGTCCTCACCTGACCGGGCGCCACCGGGCGCGCCGGATCATTCAACGGGCACCGGGGCGATGTCCCCGGTGCGTCCAGAGGGACTCAGGCGGCCTCGTGGGCGGCTTCGAGCATCTCGCTGTCCCCTAGTAGCTCCAAGGCCTCGGCCTCGGCCTGGCGCACTTTGCGCACCCCGATCCCGAGACGCTCGGCTGTCGTCTGCAGCGAGGCGGGATCGGTGCCGTCGAAGCCGAAGCGGTGCCGGATGACCTGGCGCTGCAGATCGGTGAGCCGGTCCACGGCCTGGCGGACGAGGTCCAAGGTGAGCTCGGAGGCCACATCGTCCTCGAAGTCGCTGAGATCGGTCGAAACCAGGTCCCCGAGGGTGGCCGTCGAGTCCGAGGTCGCCGGCTGATCGAGGCTGGCCACCACCCGGGCCACCTGGGAGAGGTCCGAGCGGACCTCGGCGGTGGTGTTGGTGGCGTTGTCCATCTCGTCGTCGGTCGGCGGACGCTGGAACTGGTGGGTCAGCTCCCAGAGGGCGGCGTCGACCTGCTGATTGCGCTCGGCCACCTCCATGGGCAGCCGGATGGTCCGACCGTGCTGCTGGACGGCCCGCTGGAGGGCCTGGCGGATCCACCACGTGGCGTAGGTGGAGAACCGGAAGCCCCGCTCCCAGTCGAACTTGTCGACGGCGCGCATGAGGCCGAAGGTGCCCTCTTGGATCAGGTCGGGAAGGTCCACGCCCCGGTCCTGGTAGCGGCGGGCCCAGTGGACGACCAGGCGGAGGTTGGCTGCCACCATCTCGCGGCGGGCGGCCTCGTCGCCGGCGGCGACCCGCTTGGCCAGTTCGGTCTGGGCCTCGTGGTCGGGCAGCGGGTGGTGGTCGAGGTCACGGAGGAACAGGCCGAGGCTGTCGGCGTCCGATCCCCGGCTCCTGGCCCCGGGCGCGACCATCCGGGCCGGGCGCCCACTGGCGACCGTCCCCTTTGCTGTAGCAGCCGCTCCCGACGTCCGGGAGGACTCCGTTCGAGCCCCTCGTTCCTTGTCCCTGCTCACCGTGCGAGTTGTCATCCCTCTCCTCATTCATCGTCATAGGGTCGACAGAACCTTTAACGCCAATCCGGCCCGAGACATTCCATCGGTGTGATTCGGCCCCCGAGAACCCTTCCCACCTGGTCGGGGGAGCCAAACAGCTTGCGTAATAGGTGTTCGGAGTGGTCCGCTGTGCGGATGACGACCGAAGCCCCCCGTTGCGTCCTCATCCGCCACGGCGAGACCGAGTGGAGCCTCGACGGTCGGCACACCGGCCGCACCGACCTCCCCCTCCTCCCCGAGGGTGTGGCCCAGGCCGAGGCACTGCGCCCGGTGCTGGCCCGACGCCACTTCGCCGCCGTCCTGGTGAGCCCCCTCCTCCGGGCCCGGGCCACGGCCGACCTGGCCGGCCTGGGCACCGAAGCGGTGGTCGAGCCCGACCTGGCCGAATGGGACTACGGGGCCTACGAGGGCGTCACCACCACCCAGATCAGAGAGGCCCGACCCGGCTGGGAGCTGTTCACCGACGGGGTGCCCGACGGCGAGTCGGCAGGCGATGTGGCCGCGCGGGTGGACCGGGTCATCGCCCGGGTGCGGGCCACGCCCGGCGACGTCGCCTGCGTGGCCCACTCCCACGTGCTGCGGGTGCTGGCGGCGAGGTGGATCGGACTGGATCCGAGCGTCGGCAGGAGCCTGGTCCTCGATCCGGCCGCCGTCAGCGAGCTCGGCTGGGACCGGGAGCGCCCCGTCGTGCTCTCGTGGAACCGGCACTGATACTGGGGGCCGACCCCGACTCGGGCGGCAGCGACTCGGCCGGCACCGACTCGGCCGGCACCGACCGCGGCCGGCACCGACGCGGCCGGCACCGATTGGGGCTGACCGGCGGCTACCGCGGTTCAGGGCTCGGGCGGGCGCGGGGGAGTGCCGACCGTCGGTCGCCGGTCGACCGGGCGCACCGGTTCGGGGGCGTCGGACCCGAACATGTAGCGGGATCCCGTCCACCGGGCCGGTGGGGCGTCCACCCGGTCGGCCAGGGCGTAGGCCACCGCCTCGTAGTTCACCCGCCACCCCCGGAACTGCGGCCAGGCGTCGTCGGCCGAGCGGGCCATCGGGTAGTCGGCCTCACTGAGGCGCCGGTAGGCCTCCATGAACTCCTCTTCGGCCAGGAACACCGGGTCGTCGGGCCCGGGGTCGGGGTCGAAGGGGATGTTGGCCACCTCGGCGATGTGGCGCAGGCAGGTGAAGCCCATCCGGATGAGCATCCTCGCCTCGATGGGTGACCGGTCGGGGTCGACGGCGATGGACAGGGCGGCGGCGTCGAGCACGGCGATGAGGCTCACCACCCAGGAGTTCTGGGCCCGGGGGGACCGCAGGTAGAGCAAGGAGGCGTAGCTGGTGTGGCTCTCGGCCACGTCGGCGGCCCAGCGCTCCCACTCGGCGAACAGGCTGGCCAGGTTGTCGATGGCCCCGACCAGCTGGTGGCGGATGAGGAGCTCGGGGCCCCACGCCGGTGAGCCGGCCCGGCTCTCGAGCAGGGTGACCAGCGTCTCGCGCCGGTTGAAGGCGCCGTACAGGGTGGGCAGGTAGGCGATCTGGAGGGCCACCAGCACGAGCCCGGTCCCGGCGGCGACGAAGTCGACGGCCCGCGAACCGCTCCCGTGGCTCAGGGCGAACCCGAGGGTGAACACCGAGGACCCGGCCTGGGAGAAGGCGGCCACCACTCCCTGGCTGTCGATGCCGTAGTCGACCAGGGTGAACCCGAACACCGTGAGCACGAGCCAGGTGGCGAGGAGGGTGACGAGGGCCACCGGCTCGCTGACGGCCAGGATGCGGTCGGCCGTCGAGTAGGTGCGGCTCATCCGGGCCACCCGGCGGAAGGTGGCCCGACAGACCCTCATCGGGTAGGTGATCCAGGTGGACCCGGCCCGGGGGACGATCAGGACACGGATCACGCTGCCCAAGGTGCCGACGAGCACGACCACGCCGATGAGGAGGGCGATGATGCGACCGGCGTTCACCCCGTGGTCTCCGGGACCGCTACGGGGAAGTGCCGGTCAGGATCAGACGGCACTCTGGCGCAGCGCGGGGACGCGGCCCTGGGCCCGGGCCACCATGTCGGCCAGATTGAACGAGTCGAGATGGGTGCGCATGTGCTCACCGACGTCGGCCCATACCGTGAGGAGCACGCACTGACCTTCGTGGTCGCAGGCGCCGTTCTCGTGGGGGAGTCCGAAGTCACCGGCCACGATGGGCCCGTCGACGGCGGAGACGATCTGGGAGAGCGTGATCTCCTCGGGCGGTCGGGCGAGCACGTATCCGCCGCCCACGCCGCGCTTGGAGCGGACGAGCCCGGCTCCTTTCAGGGCCAGCAGGATCTGCTCCAGGTAGGGCTGGGGCAACCCGGTGCGCTCGGCGATGTCCCGCACGGCGGTCGGCCCCTCGCCGTCGGTGTGCAGGGCCAGGGACAGCAGGGCGCGGCTGGCGTAATCACCTCGGGTGGAGACCTTCACGTGACCATGCTATTGCCTGGCCGGCCGGGACGAGCGATGGTCGGGACGACGTCTCGCCCCGGTGGGCCGTAACACGGGCCGACAGGGCGTCAGCGGCCGCCCAGTTTGCCGCCGGCCAGATCCTCGGCCATCGCCCACCCGAAGGCCACCAGCCGGCCACCGGCCGGGGCGTCGACGTCGGCGAAGAAGGCGCATACATCGTCGTCGGGGGAGGCCTTCGGGCTCACGAAGTCGAAGCCACCCGACTCGCAGCCGTCGCCGGCCACCACGAACGAACGGTCGTCGATGCGGCCGTCGGCGCCGAAGCGCTTGGCCAGACGGCGTCCCCAGGCCCGCTCCTCGCCGGTGGCCTTATGGCCGGGGCCGGGCACGACATCGGTGAGGCCGGCGAAGGCCTTGAAGCCCTCGGCGGCCAGCAGGCGGGTGCCGACCAGGACGTCCTCGTCGGGGAAGGCGAGCAGGGCCCGGCGGTACTTGTCGCCCATCATGGCCCGGAGCACGGTGTCGGCCCTCGAGGTGCGGTCGACGGTGGCCAGTCCGATGAGCAGCGACGGCGTACCACCGATCCGCTCCAGGGTGGAGAACGAGTAGCCCCGGAGCTTCGCACCGTCACGGGCCCGGGTGACGAGCACCCACTCCTCCCGCTGTTTGGACAGGAATCCGATATCGAATCGAGGTTCCCGCTCAGCGCACAGGTCGGCCATTTCGGCCAGCTCGGCGTCACTGATCGATGTGCAGTCCTTGGTCTCCACCTGGATGGACATATGCCGTTCCGTACTCCTCGGTCTTCCTGCGGTGTGCACCGCCGGCCCGGGTCTGGTCTGGATCCCCCTGAACCGCCCGGCCCTACGGGCTGGACGGGTGTGTGGGCCTCCACGCCAGGAGCCGTAGCGACGATTTTACGGGATTTGGCGCCGTCTGTCGTATCCGCGGCGGAAAACGACGATGCCGGTCACCGCTCGGGCGAGGTGAACCGGCACGTCAGAGCCGCTTTCGCCACCACCAGCAGTGCTCCGAAACTTTCGACAGGAGCTCGGCGACGCCCCGTCGACCCCCCGGTCGCACTCTGCTGTGGCACCAGGGCGAGGCGACCGGGGCGGCGTCCGCGCCGACGCGGACGCCCCGGCCCCCAGTCAGGACCGCTGGATGGCGTCGGGCCCGAGGAGCACCCGCAACTCGCCCATGAGCCCGCTCCGGCTGTCCACATTGAACTCGGAGGGCAGGCGGAGGACTTTCTCACCCACCTGGAGGTAGACCGGTGAGTCGCCGGGGTGCTCGCCGAGCAGGCGCTTCAAGCCGTCGACCAGGCCGTCGGTCAGCCGGTTGAGAGGTAGGGAGATCCGCATCTCGGTGGTGCCGTCGGTGGCGAGGGTGGGGCGCTGGACCTCCATGCACACGAGCTTGAGGCGGTCGTCGCGCAGGTCCACCCGCCCCTTCAGCACGACGACGGCGTCATCGTCGAGCAGGGCGCCGTAGTCGGCCATCGACTTCGGGAACACGAATACCTCGATCGAGGCGTTCAGGTCCTCCAGGACGAACGTGGCCATGAGGTCGCCCTTTTTCGTGTAGCGCCGTTTGAGCTCGGTGATGACCCCGCCGACCAGCTTGACCTGGCCCTCGCCGCCCCAGCTCCCACCGCTTCCCGCAGCCGGATCGGTGTCGGCGTCGCGCAGTTCGGCCAGGGTGCAGTCGGTCAGGCGGCTGAGCGAGCCCTCGAGTCCCATGAGGGGGTGGTCGCTGATATAGAGGCCCAGCATCTCTTTTTCGAAGGCCAGTCGCTGGGACTTGTCGAACTCGGTATCGGGAATGGGGAGCCGGGTGTCGGCGAACCCGGTGGTCTGGCCCTCGGTCTCGGTCTCGAGCGACGCGAACAGGGATACGACGCCGGCATCGTGCTCGCGTCGACGCTCGAGGGTCCGGTCGACGATCTCCTCGAAGGCCAGGCACAGGCCCTGGCGCGGATGGCCGAGCGAGTCGAAGCCCCCCGCTTTGATCAGCGAGTCGAGTGTCCGCTTGTTGAGCACCTGGGGGTCCACCCGCTGGCAGAAGTCGTAGAAGTCGACGAACGGGCCCCGGGCCTCCCGCTCGGCCACGATGAGGCCGACCAGGCCCTCGCCCACGTTGCGCACGGCGGCCAACCCGAAGGTGATGGCCCCGGGCTTGTCGCCCTGGGCCCCGAGGGTGCCCTCCCCGTCGGAGAAGTCGGCGGAGAATTCGGCCAACGAACGGTTGACGTCGGGCACGAGGACCTCGATGCCGAGGGTGCGGCACTCGCCGAGGTAGACCGCCGTCTTGTCCTTGTTGTCCTTGACCGAGGTGAGCAGGCTGGCCAGGTACTCGACCGGGTAGTGGGCCTTGAGCCAGGCCGTCTGATAGGCGATGAAGCCGTAGCCGTAGGCGTGGGACTTGTTGAAGGCGTAGTCGGCGAAGGGCTCGATGATGTCGAAGAGGTCGGTGCCGAGGGACTCCTCGTAGCCGGTGGCCACACAACCCTTGATGAACTTCTCCCGCTCGGCCGCGATGAGCACCCGGTTCTTCTTGCCGCACGCCTTGCGCAGGTTGTCCGCCTCGGAGAGGTCGTAGCCGGCGATCTTCTGGGCCACCCGCATGACCGACTCCTGGTAGATCATGAGCCCGTAGGTGTCCCCGAGCACGTCCTCTAAGTCGGCGTGGAGGTAGCTGACCTGCTGGCGGCCGTTCTTCCGGTCGGCGTAGTCGCGGTGCATGTTGGCCGCCATCGGCCCGGGCCGGTAGAGGGCGACCAGGGCGGCCACGTCGTCGAAGCTGGTGGGGGCGAGTGAGCGCATGAGGGACCGCATCGGTCCGCCCTCGAGCTGGAAGACGCCCATCGAGTCGCCCCGGCACAGCATGGCAAAGGTCTCGGCATCGTCCAAGGGGATGTTGTCGATGTCGGGGCGTTCACCGGTGGACACGGCGATGAGGTCGAGGGCCCGTTCGATCACCGAGAGGTTGCGGAGCCCGAGGAAGTCCATCTTGAGCAGCCCGAGGTCCTCCACCCCGTGCATCTCGTACTGGGTGACGATCGGGGCGTCGTCGGGGTTGTTGCCGTCGGGCTTGCGCTGGACGGGCACGTATTCGGTCAGGGGCTCGTCGGTGATGACCACGGCGGCGGCGTGGATGCCGTCCTGGCGGCGCAGGCCCTCGAGGCCCTTGGCCACGTCGATGACCTTCTTCGCCTCGGTGTCGGTCTCGTACATCACCCGCAGCTCGCCGGCGGCGGCGAAGCCGTCCTCGTGCCCCTCGGTGCGGTCGAGGCAGGCAGCCAGCGGGGTGTCCCGGCCCATGAGCAGGGGAGGCATGGCCTTGGCGATCTTGTCCCCGACGATGTAGGGGTAGCCGAGCACCCGGGCGGCGTCCCGCACGGCGGCCCGGGCCTTGATGGTCGAGAACGTGACGATCTGGGCCACGTGGTCCGATCCGTATCGGTCCGCCGCGTACTTGATCATGTCGCCGCGGTACCGCTCGTCGAAGTCCATGTCGATGTCGGGCATCTGGATCCGACCCGGGTTGAGGAACCGTTCGAAGAGCAGGTCGTAGCGGATGGGGTCGAGGTCGACGATCTGGAGGCAGTAGGCCACACAGCAGCCGGCGGCCGAGCCCCGACCCGGTCCGACCCGGATGCCCTGGGACCGGGCGAAGCGGATGAGGTCCCAGACCACGAGGAAGTAGGCCGAGAACCCCATGTCCCCGATCACGCCGAGCTCGTAGTCGAGGCGCTGCATGACCTCGGCGGGGATCGGGTGCCCGTACCGCTCCTTCGCCCCGTCGATGCTGAGCTGGCGCAGGTAGGCGGCCGCCCGCTCCTCGTAGGTCACGCCGACGAACTCGTCGGGGACCGGGAACTTGGGCAGGCTGACCCGTCCGAAGTCGATCTCCACGTTGGCCCGTTCGGCGATCAGCAGGGTGTTGTCGCAGGCCTCGGGCAGCTCGCGGAAGAGGTGGCGCATCTCGGACGCCGATTTGAGGTAGTGCTCCTCGCCCTCGAACTTGAACCGCTTGGGGTCGTCGATGAGTGCCCCGGTCTGCACGCAGAGGAGGGCGTCGTGGGCCACGTGGTCCTCGCGGTGGGTGTAGTGGCTGTCGTTGGTGGCGAGCAGGGGGGCGCCGATCCGGCGGGCGATCTCGACGAGCGCGGGGTTGGTCTTGTGCTGTTCGGGCAGCCCGTGGTCCTGCAGCTCGACGAAGAGGTTGTCCTTGCCGAAGATGTCCTGGAGCCGGCCGGCCAGGGTCTCGGCTTTGATCCGGTCATCGGCCAACAGGGCCTGCAGCACGACGCCGCCCAGGCACCCGGTGGTGGCGATGAGCCCCGAGGCGTGCCGTTCGAGCAGCTCCCAGTCGAGTCGGGGCTTGTAGTAGTAGCCCTCGAGGTAGGCGGCCGACGAGAGCTTGAGGAGGTTCCGGTATCCCTCGGTGGACTCGGCCAGCAAGGTGAGGTGGTAGTAGAGCTTCTCCCCGCCGGCCACGTCACCGCCGGTGTCGTCCACCTTGCCTCGGCGCACCGGCCGCTCGTGGCGCGACTCGGCGGCCATGTACGCCTCGGTGCCGATGACCGGGTTGATCCCTGCCTTGCGACAGGCGGCGTAGAAGTCGAGGACCCCGTACATGTTCCCGTGGTCGGTGATGCCGAGGGCGGGCTGCCCGTCCTCCACTGCCGCCTGTACCAGGTCCTTGACCCGAGCGGCCCCGTCGAGCATCGAGAACTCGGTATGGGTGTGCAGATGGGTGAACGACCGTGTCGCCAACGGTGGGACGCCTTCCTCGGGTACCGGATGGCTGCAACGCCTCCCACCGGGGAGTTATCCACAGGGTGTGGACGAGTTACAGCCGTGTGATTCTACGGTAGCGCGGCTCGGCCACGGTGCCGAACTCCGCGCGGTCCTACCAGGTCAGCGGCGGTCGACGCTCCGGCAACGGGTCGGGGTGCCCGGGTCGGGTCGCTCAGAGGTAGGTGCCGGGTCGGCCGGCATCGGCGGGTGGGCCCTGGGGCAGGGAGCGTTGGCGCATCTCGTCGAGCTGGGCCCGGGCCGCCACCTGCTGGGCCACGAGGGTGGCCTGGATGCCGTGGAACAGCCCCTCGAGCCAGCCGACCAGCTGGGCGTGGGCGATCCGGAGTTCGGCGTCCGACGGGGTGGGGGAGTCGAAGGGGATGGACATCCGGTCGAGTTCGGCCACGAGGTCGGGGGAGAGGCCCTCGGACAGCTCGCGGATCGACTGCTCGTAGATCTCGCGCAGGCGTCCCCGGCTGGCTTCGTCCAGGGGGGCCAGGCGAACCTCCTCCAAGAGCTGCTTGACCATCGAGCCGATCCGGAGCAGCTTGGCCGGCTGCTCGATGGACTCGGTGGCCTCACCCGCTTCGGCTGCGGGGTCGGCGGCCCCGACCTGACCGTCGCTCCCGGTGGCCGTGTCGACGACCTCGGGTTGGAGGGGTGCCGAAGCACCCGCCGGTGGGGCCGAGGTCTCGTGGGTGTCGGGCGTGTCGGAGTTCATGGTCAGATGTTGCCATCCCGGGCGAGGGCGACCAACGGCACCAACAGCTCGTCGGCGGTGAGGGAGCCATGCCGGCTCTGCAGGCGGCTCTCGCCCGTGTCGGCCGGATCGACGAAGGCGATGGGCTCGTGGGGCACGAGGGCCACATCGCCCAGCCGGTCGATCAGCTCGTCGCGCAGGGGCCCGCCGAAGACCCCCTCGTCGATGGTCTGCTCCCGGCTCATGACCCAGGTGCTCTCCCCGTACCGCTCGGTGAGGGAGGAGTGGAGCTCGCCGGCCGCTCCCGCTTTGGCGTGCACCCAGCGGAACCGACCTTCACCCGACAAGAAGCGGACCGAGGCCATCACGTCGCGCCCGAGCAGCTCGACATGGGGTCCGACGTCGACCTGGCCGTGGTCGGCAGTGACCACTAGTGCGGCTCCCGGTGGCAGCTGGTCGACCAGGTCGGCCACCAGCCGGTCGGCCGCCACCAGCTCGGCGTCGTAGAGCTCGCCGAGGCCGCTCTTGTGGGCCACCCGATCGATCCCGTCGTAGTAGGCGTAGACGAGCGGCTCGCCACTCCGGAGGAGTCGGCCCACCTCGACGGGGAGCGACGAGAGCACGCTGTAGCCGTGGAGCGGGGAGTTGCCGAGATGGGCGGCGGTGAACCCGGTGCCCCCGAAGTCGCTCTTCGACACGACGGGCACCGGCCGCGTCGCCCCGGCAAAGCTGGGGTAGGGCTGCATCCGCCGGGCCGGCAGCTCCCGGCGGACGTCGCGCGACCTCCCGCTCCCGAGGGTCCATCGGAGCACGTTGAGGATCTGATCGTCGACGGCCAGCCGGTACCCGAGCAGTCCGTGCTCGCTCGGCGGCCGGCCCGTCGTAATGGAGGTGAGGGCACAGGCTGTCGTGGTGGGGGCCACCGACGTGATGGGTCGCTCCATCCCGTCCGCTCCCGCCAGGGTGGGGGCGAGGGCGGCGTGGCTGCGCAGCTGCTCCCAGCCGAGCCCGTCGAGGACCAAGAGCACCACCTGGTCGGCGTTCCGGGCGATGGCCGGCAGCCAGTCGGGTGGGGCCTCGGGGGGATCGTTTCCGGTGATGAGGGTGGGAACCACGTTGGCGATGCAGGCTCCCCGGTAGTCAGGGAGGAGCGGGGACGGGGTCACCACTGGGGTCCGAGGTGATGGGGGCGGCATCGGCGGGCGGGGACGAGGTGCGACACATCGACGACCTTAGGCGACGTCTGGGGGAGCGCTAACTCCGGGGAAGCAGGGCGCGCACCGTCTTGTAGCAGTGTCCGTCGCGCGGCGTCGACACCGTGGCCAGCACGTAGTGGGGCTTGAACCCGAGGGCGGCGGCGAGGTCCTTGCCCGCCAGTCGGTCCCTCCGGGAGACGTCGAGGGCGCGGTCGGCCCGGAGGTCTTCGACCGGCAGCCAGTTGTCACTCCGACCCCACCCGAAGCGCACCCAGGTGGACCGGTCCTCGATCCGCCGGAACAGCACCGGACCCTTGGTCGGGACGGTGAGGGCGAGGGACGGTCGGAACCCGCGGAACTCCCAGTAGGGAGCCGACGCACCGGGGAATCCGAGAACGTGCTCTTCAACCGGGGCCACCAGCTGGTGGAGGAGCTTGCGCACCGGTCGTCCGTGGAGGGTGCCGAGGTGTCGGGGAAGGCCGGTGGCCGTGACCGCCTCGGGCTGGGCCAGGTCGTCACGTTCGGGCTCCTCGGCCAGATGGGCCTCGACCACGTCGAAGGGGGCGAGATCGGGCCCGTGGTCCTCGGGCCAGGCGACCCGGACCCGGACGAGCGTTCCCGAGGCCAGGTCCACGCCGGTCGTGTCCTCGTCGTGGCACGCCAGCACGAGGAGGGTGAGAGAGGTGCCCCCGGCCACCTCGATCCGGCCGCGGGGCCGGATGGTGCGGGCGAGGTCACGCGCCGTCGGGGCGGCCGGCTCGTCGGTCGGCGGATCGGTCACCGGAGCCCTCCGGGGTGGTGCGGGCCCGCCAACTGGGCGGTGAGGGTGGCGGCGTCGTCGGCCGGCAGGAGACAGGCGTAGTTGTGGCACACGAAGGCCTGATTGTCGGACCGGCCCTCCCAGAGGGGTGAGGGCGTGGGCTCGCCCCAGGCCAGGACGCCACCGGGCATCCACCGCGCCCGGACCGCGTCGACGAGGTCGGGCCGGTGGCCGGTGACCACCACCTCGGTGAAGCCGTCGAGGAGGATCGAGGCGGTGAGCACGGTGTGGGCGAAGGCGGTCGGATGGCGGGTGAGCAGGTCACCGAACATCGACACCACCTCCCGGGCCGCCTCGGTGTAGCGCGGCACCCCGGTCAGGGCACCCAGGCGGGCGAGGGCCAGGGCGGCCACGGCGTTGGCCGACGGTGTGGCCCCGTCGAAGATGTCCTTGGTCCTCACGATGAGGGCCTCGGCGTCATGACCCGTCGTGAAGAACCCGGCACCGGCCTCGTCGTGGAACAGCTCGAGGAGGGCGTCGGCCGTAGCCACGGCGCGCTCGGTCCAGACCGCCTGTCCGGTCAGCTCGGCCAGTCGGGTGAAACAGTCGACCAGCCAGGCGTAGTCGGCGGCATAGGCCAGGTGGCGGGCGCCGCCGTCGGCCTGCCAGCTGCGCAGCCACCGACCGTCGGGCCCGGCCAGCCGGTCGACGAGGAACTCACCGATGGCCACGGCCGCGTCGCGCCACTGGGGGTTGGCGGTGCCGGCTGCCGCCTCGGCCAGGGCCGATGCGTACATGGCGTTCCACTCGGTGAGCACCTTGTCGTCGAGGCCCGGTCGCACCCGCTTCGCCCGGGCCTCGGCGAGTAGCGAACGGCCTGCCTCGACCGACTCGTCGCCGCCCAGGGGTGCTCCGACCGGACGGCGCAAGATGGTGGCGCCCTCGAAGTTGCCCGCCGGGGTCACCCCGAACCATTCGGTGACCGCGGCGACCACCTCGTCGACGGCGGTGAGGTCGCCCCGGTCGACGCCGGCGTCCACGGCGGCGGCGATCTGGTCGGGGGTCCACACGTAGAACTTGCCCTCCACGCCCTCGGAGTCGGCGTCCTCGGCCGAGCACACCCCACCCGCCTCGGTGGCGAGGTCGGAGGCCACGTAGGCGACGATGCCCTCCATGACCCGGAGGTACTCCTCGTTGCCCGTGGCCTGCCAGCCGTGGAGGTAGGCACGGAGGAGCCCGGCCTGGTCGTAGAGCATCTTCTCGAAGTGGGGGACCAGCCACTCCCCGTCGGTGGCGTAGCGGGCGAACCCACCGACCAAGTGGTCGTGGATGCCGCCGGCGGCCATGGCGTCGAGGGTCAGGGTCGCCATCTCGAGTGATCGGCGACCCTCGGGGCCAGCCGGGTCGGCGGCGGCGTGGACGAGGGCCAGGTCGACCAGCGTCGGTTGGGGGAACTTGGGCGCCCCACCGAACCCGCCCCACTCGGGGTCGAAGCGGGCGGCGAGCTCGGCGACCGCCGGGCCGAGCAGATCGGGGCGCTGGTCGGCCTCGTGACCGAGGAGTGAGTGCTGTGCGGCCTGGGGCGGGATGACCGACCGCGACCGGATGGCCTCGGACAGCTCGTCGGCCTGGGTCTCGGCCTCGTCGCGCCGGTGCTGCCAGACGTCGGCCAGGGCGGACAGCACGGTGCGGAAGGACGGGGAGCCGGCCCGGTCGACCGGAGGGAAGTACGTGCCGCCGAAGAAGGGCCGGCGGTCCGGGGTGAGGAACATGCTCATCGGCCATCCCCCCGAGCCGGTGATCGACTGGACGGCCTCCATGTAGACGGCGTCGACGTCGGGTCGCTCCTCGCGGTCCACCTTGACGGGGATGAACGACGCGTTCAGTTGGGCGGCGGTGTCGGGGTCCTCGAAGGACTCGTGAGCCATCACGTGGCACCAGTGACAGGCCGAATAGCCGATGGACAAGAAGATGGGCTTGTCCTCGAGCCGGGCCCGCTCGAAGGCCTCCTCACCCCACGGGTACCAGTCGACAGGGTTGTCGGCGTGCTGGCGCAGGTAGGGCGAGGTCTCGGTGGCCAGGCGGTTGGTGCTCACGCCGGTCAGCGTAGTGACAGCGGGTTTGGCCCGACGCCGACCCGCAGCCGGTGGCCGGCGGCGCCCTTCGTCGCCGCCCACCAGGGGGTCCCGGACCGGCGGACAGAAGGCCGGGGCCGGGACACGGAAGGGCCAGCGTTCCAGAGCGGGTGCCGTCGATGGTTACGGTCGGCCAACTCAAGGCGTTCTGAGGATGTTCCGATAGCCAATTGCCGGGCCCGGAGCGGGACCTCAGGTACTGCTCCGGGCCCGGTGCCCGCCGGAACACCGGCACCGGGGCCCACCTAAGGCCCGTCAGAGCAGTGGGGGAATGACCGCCTCCACCACACTCGGGCCCGGAGTGGCCAGCGCTCGGGCCAGCTCCTCGTTGAACACCTCGGCCGTCTCGGCCCGCGCCGCATGGAGTCCCAGGCCTCGGGCCAGCTGCACGAAGTCGATGGAGGGTCGCCCGAGGTCGAGCATCTCCCGGGCCCGGGGGCCGGGGGCATCCACGCCCACCCGGTCGAGCTCCATGTTGAGCACGGCGTACGAGCCGTTGTTGAGGAGGATGGTCGTCACGTCGAGGCCGTGGCGGGCCATGGTCCACCACGACTGGAGGGTGTAGAGGGCGCTCCCGTCCGACTCGAGGGCCACGACCCGCCGCCCCGGTGCACCGACCGCCGCCCCCACGGCCACGGGCAGTCCCTGGCCGATGGCCCCGCCGGTCAAACAGAGCCAGTCGTGTGCGGGCGATCCCGCGGTGGCCCCGGGGGCGAACAGCCCCGAGGTGTTCCCCTCGTCCGAGACGATGGCTTCCTCGGGCAGTAGGGCGCCGAGGGCCTGGCACACCGTGCCCGCGTCGAGGGCGCCCCCGGGCAGATCCGGGACGGCGGCCGCGGCCCGGCTGGCGCTGCCCTCCTTGACCCCGACCAGTTCGGCCAAGGCGCGTACGGCGGCCTCCGCGTCGTCGGAAGGCCCGGCCACGGCGTGGACCGTGCACCCCTCGGGCACTAGGTCACTGGGCCTGCCCGGATAGGCGAAGAACGAGACCGGGGAGGCTGCGTCGAGCAGGACCAGGTGGCGGACGCCGTCGAGCTGCATGGCCGTGAACTCGGCCAGATAGGCCAGCCGGTCGACCGGCGGCCGGCCCGCGCCGCGCTCGAGTCGGGACGGGAAGGTCTCGGCGAAGAACCGGGCCCCGGTGGAGGCAGCCACGTCGGCGGCCCGGTCGAGCGACCCGCCGACACAGACCCGTCCGCCGATGAGGATGGCCGAGGGCTCGTCCGAGCGCAGGGCCGCCGCGGCCGCTGAAAGCACCCGCTCGTCGGGCGGTGCACCCCCAGAGCTCGTCGCCCCACCGGTGGCCACCGCGCCGCCTTCGCTCCAGGAGACGTCGGCGGGGAGGATGAGGGTGGCCACACCGGCCGGCGGACCGGTGGCGGCACCGAAGGCGGCGACGGCCTCGGCACCGAGGGCGCCGGTCACTTCGCACGTCCGTACGAACGTCGACACGTTTCGGGCCACCGTCTCGATGTCCGACTGGAGCTGGGCGTCGTAGCGACGGTGGCTGATGGCGTGGTCCCCGACGATGTTGACGATGGGGCTGCGGGCCCGTCGGGCGTTGTGCAGGTTGGCCAGGCCGTTCCCGAGGCCGGGACCGAGGTGGAGCAGGGTGGCCGCCGGGCGGTCGGTCATCCGGGCGTAGCCGTCGGCGGCCCCGGTGGCCACCCCCTCGAACAGGGCCAGCACGCTGTGCATCTCGGGCACGTCGTCGAGGGCGGCCACGAAGTGCATCTCCGAGGTGCCCGGGTTCATGAAACAGGTGTCCACCCCGAGACCGACGAGGGTCCGAATGAGGGACTGGGCTCCGTTCACCGCGGTGCCCCCCCGACCGGGGCCGGCGCGCCGGTGCCGGTCGTGTCGAAGATGGTCCCCGGGTTGAGGATCCCGTGAGGATCGAAGGCGAGCTTGATGCGACGCATCAGGTCGAGCTTCACCGGGTCCTCCAGCTCGGCCAGATACCCCGACTTCAGGGTGCCGATGCCGTGCTCGCCAGAGATGGCGCCACCGAGGGCGAGGCCCGCGGTCATCAGATCGTGGAGCAGGGCGTGGCGGACCTCGGGGTCGGGCTGCCACACCGAGAGGTGCACGTTGCCGTCTCCGGCATGCCCGCAACCGATGACGAGGGACGAGGTGGCGGTGGCCAGCACGCCCACGGCATCGAGGAAGGTGGGGATGGAGGCCCGGGGCACCACCACGTCCACGATCTCGTCGGCCCCGTTGGCCTTCGATGCCCAAAAGGCCCGCTCCCGGGCGGCGATCAGCTGGGCTCCGGCCTGGTCGGGCAGGACGTAGACGTCGAGGGCGCCGAGGCCGGCGATCTGTTCGGCCAAGGCGGCCGTGTCCTCGTCCAGGCGGGAGGCGTGATGGTTCTCCAACACGATCACCAGGTAGGCCAAGGCCTCGGCTTTGATGGCCTCGGGGATGCCGAGGTCGATGCCGGCGTTGGCGGTGATGCCGGCCATCGACACCAGATCGATGTACTCGACCATCAAGGGGCCGACCCCGCTGGCCGCGATGGCCGGCACCGACGCGGCGATGGCATCGATGGTGGGGAAGGGGGCGAGCAGGGTGGTGTGGAACTCCGGGCGGGGGTGGAGTCGGAGTATGGCCCGGGTGACGAACGCGAGGGTCCCCTCCGAGCCGATGACCAGCTGGGTGAGGTCGTACCCGCTGGTCGACTTCACGAACTTGCCTCCGGCGGTGATCACCTCGCCGGTGCCGAGTACCGCTTCGATCCCGAGGACGTGGTGGCGGGTCACGCCGTACTTGACGGCCCGCATCCCCCCGGCGTTGGTGGCCACGTTCCCGCCGAGACTGGCCGACTGTTCACCGGGGAAGACGGGATAGACGAGGTGGTGGGGAGCGAGGGCGGCATCCAGCTCGGCCAGGGTGAGGCCGGGCTCGACGACGGCCACATGGTTGTCGGTGTCGATCTCGAGGATGCGGTTCATGCGCTCGAAGGAGACCACGACGCCTCCGGCCACCGGCGTGCAGGCCCCGGAGAGCCCGGTGCCCGACCCCCGGGGTGTGAGCGGCACCCCTTCGGCCACGGCGGCGGCCACGATGGCGGCCACCTCCTCGGTGGAGCCGGGGCGGGCCACCGCCCGGGGGCGCACCGGGGCACCGTCGAGCGCCTCGTCGTGGGTGGCGTCCTCGCTGATGCGCTCGCCGACGTCGACGTGCTCGGCCCCGAGCAGGGCAGCCAGCGCGTCCTCGATCACCGGCCGTCCTCAGTCCCGGCCCAGCCCGAGGGCGGCGCCTACCGCGGCGATGCTCGGCTGGTCGGCGAAGGCGAAGCTGAAGATCACCTGGTCGGCCCCGGCGGCGATCTGGTCGGCGATGAGGCCGGGGACCTCGTCGGGCTGGCCGACGACGAACGCCGCCACCTCCTCGGGTGCGCTGGCGCCCAGGATGGTCTTCATCTCGGCGGTGTGTTCCTCCGAGGTCGTAAGGATCAGCGGGGTCATCCAGGTGACCTCGATCTCCGCGGGGTCCCGGCCCACCTCGGCACAGTGACGGTGGAGCACCTCGATCTTGTGGGCCAGTGTGGCGGCGTCCCCGGTCACGTTGCACTGGTCGGCGTACTGGGCCACCAACCGGAGCGTCCGCTTCTCCCCACCACCACCGATCAGGATCTTCGGCCCGCCGCTCCGCACCGGGCGGGGAAGGCTGCGGGCGTGGTCCACGGTGAAGTGGGTGCCCCTGAAGCTGACGTCGTCGCCGGTGAACATGGCCCGGCACACCTGGACCGCCTCTTCGAGCATGTCCAGGCGGACCCGGTCGCTCGGGTAGTCGACCCCGAGGGCGTGGTGTTCCACGTCGTACCACGCACCGCCGATGCCGAGGATGGCCCGGCCCTTGGAGATGACGTCGAGTGTGGTCACGATCTTGGCCAACACGGCCGGGTTGCGGTAGGTCACCCCGGTGACCAGGGTCCCGAGCTGGACCCGTTCGGTGCGGGCGGCCAGCGCGCCGAGGAGGGTGTAGGCCTCGAGCATGGGCTCGTCGGGGCCGCCGAGGGCAGGGAGTTGGAAGAAGTGGTCCATGACCCACACCGAGTCGAACCCGGCCGACTCGGCCGTCGTGGCCAGGCCGGCCACGTGTTCGAACAGCTCGCCGGGGGCCACCCCGGAGAAGTTTGGTAGTTGGACTCCGAACGAGGTCATGAGGGCACGGTACCCCCAGAACGGCCGCTCGCGGGCCGTGTGTCCTCGGGTCGGTCAGGCCGTCCGGATGGTGAGGGCGCGACCGTTGTCGCGCATGACCTGTCGGATCTCGTCCTCGCTGAAGTCGTGACGCCGGAGGTCGAGGGCGAAGTCGGTGGGCTCGGTGAGTCCCTCGGCGTGGGGCCAGTCAGAGCCGAAGAGGAGGCGGTCGATCCCGAGGTCGTCTTTCAGGGCGCCCATGTCGTCCTCGTAGAACGGGGCCACCCAGATGTGCTGTCGGAACGTCTCCACCGGATCGGCGGCGAAGGCCGAGGGCATCTGGCCGTAGGCCTTCTTGAACTTCTTCACGAGGGCCGGCACCCACTCGGCGCCGGCCTCGATGCTGGCCACCCGGACGTTGGGGAACCGGTCGAACAGGCCTTGGCACACCAGGGCCGCCATGGTCTCGAAGGGAGGCCGGTCCGAGCTGATGACCGAGCGCAGCGGGGAGTGGCGGAAGGCCTCGAGGCTCCCGTAGGGCTCCCAGTCGTTGATGTAGCGCCCGTAGCCGGCGTCGCCCGAGTGGATCCCGACGGTGACACCGGACTCGTTGACCAGTCCCCAGAACCGGTCGTAGCGCCGGTCGGCCGGCGAGGTGAACCCTTCCGGGGTGTGGGCCGGGCCGCCCTTGACGCAGACGATCCGGGCGTCGGCGGCCAGGACCCGGGTGAGCTCGTCGACGGCGGCCTCAGCATCGACCAGGGTGATCATGGGGGCGGCGAAGATGCGCTCCTCGTAGGCGTATCCCCAGTCGTCCTCCAACCACCGGTTGAAGGCAGTGAACGCGGCCACGCACGCCTCGGGGTCGTGGGCCAAGGCCTCTTCCATCCCGACACCGAGGGTGGGGAAGAGGAAGCACCCCTCGAGCCCCTGGGCGTCCATGACGGCCAGGCGGGCGTCCCGGTCGCGGTACTCGGGCCGGATCGGCTCCAGCTCACCGAACAGGGCCCGGATGTCCTGGTTGGCCGGGTTGCGACCCCGGAAGTACTCGTCCAGGCTGCCCGGCTTAGCCACGGGGTCGAAGGTGGGGTTGGGGATGAACCGGTTGATCTTGCCCCCGACCAGCAGCCGTTGGCGCCCGTCGATGACCGCCCACTGCATGGCCCGCTTGGCCATGGCCGGATCGATATGGCGGGTGTAGGCGTCGGTCGCCTCGTAGTAGTGGTTGTCGGCGTCGAAGGTGACGTAGTCCACGGCCTTCGAGCCCGGAGCCTGCGGATCGCCCCGTTGGTCGGTGGTAACAGCGGTCATCGTCAGTCCAGCCCGAGGACCCGGAGGGCGTTGGTGCGGAGGAACTTAGGCCACACCTCGTCTTTGAAGCCGACGTTGGGAAGCTCGTTCATGACCCGCTCGATGGAGAGACCCATCGGGAAGTAGCCGGCGAAGATGATCTTGTCCGCCCCCCGGGTGTTGGCGTAGTTCACGATGTCCTTTGGGTAGTACTTGGGCGCGAAGGCACTGGTCGAGTAGTGCAGCCCCGGCCATTTGAGCATGAGCTTGACGGCCAGCTCGGTCCACGGCTCACAGCCGTGCCGGGTGACGAACACGAGGTCGGGGAAGTCGAACATCACCTCGTCGATGAGCTCCACGTGCTGGCACACGGCTTTCAGGCGCGGCCCGGGGATGCCGGCACAGCAGAACACCGGGATGCCCAGCTCGACCGCTTTGGCGTAGAGGGGGTACATCTTTTTGTCGTTGATCGGCACCTGGGGGAAGGCTCCCGCCGGGAACACGCCGACGGCCCGAACCCCGTAGGTCTCGTACTCCTCCACCAGCTTGCGGATCCCCTTCATGCCGTCGTTGGGATCGAAGGAGGACGAGGGGATGAACCGGTCGGGATGGCGCTTCAGCGCCTCGTCGCTGGCCCCGGTGGGATCGCCCACCCCGATGAGGCCCTTGTCGATGCCCCAGGTGTCCATCTCCCGGAGGGTCACCCCGACGGGGTCGGCGGAGCCCTCCACGGACTTGCCCGTGCCGTCTTTGAACATGTACTCGACCGGGAAGTCGAACTTCTCTTTGGACTCATCGTCCTTGGTCTGTCGGGTGATGAACCGGTAGACCTCTTTCATGTCGGGATGAGGGAAACCCACCATGGTGTCGATGACCCCCACGTCCGTCGGCATAGCCATTGTCGGTACTCCTCCCCTGGGCGCACGGTCGCGCTCGAGGCGCACCTTACGCGTGGAGCGGACGGTCTGCGAGCACGGGCGCGTGCCTTCGGCCGAGTGGGGAGCGGCCACCGACCGGCGGCTCGGCGGAGCGCTGCCATCGGACGGGGGCGCGGGTACCACTCCCAGTGGGGGCGGGTGCCACTCCCATTAGGGTTGGCCGCCATGGAACTGCGACTGGACGGCAAGACGGCCTTGATCACCGGTGCCTCGAGGGGCATCGGCCAGGCCATAGCGTCGTCGTTCGCCGCCGCCGGCGCCTCGGTGATGCTGTCGTCCCGCAAGTCCGACGCCTTGGCCGAGGCCAAGGCCGAGATCGACGAGGGAGCGGGCCAGCGGGCCGGCGAGGTGGCCTGGCACGTGGCCAACGCCGGTGACCCCGAACAGGCCGAGGCGTGCGTGGCCGCCACCGTCGAGCGCTTCGGATCGGTCGACATCCTGGTCAACAACGCGGCCACCAACCCGTACTACGGGCCGATGATCGAGATCGACACCCCGCGGGCCGACAAGACGGTCCGGGTCAACCAGAGCGGCTACCTCGAATGGGCCCAGGCCGCCTGGCGGGCAGGCATGTCCGAACGGGGCGGGACGATCCTCAATTTGGCCTCCATCGGTGGACTCAGCGTGGAAGGCGGCATCGGTTGGTACAACGTGACCAAGGCCGCGGTGATCCACCTGACCAGCCAGCTGGCCGGTGAGCTCGGACCGAAGGTGCGGGTCAACGCCCTGGCGCCCGGCCTGGTGAAGACCGAGTTCGCCCGGGCGCTGTGGGAGTCGGCCGAGGCGTCCATCGCCGCCCGGATGCCCCTGCGCCGTCTGGGTGAGTCCGAGGACATCGCCAATGCCGCACTGTTCCTCTGCTCGGACGCCGCCTCGTGGATCACCGGGCACACCCTCGTGATCGACGGTGGGGCGATGTGCATCGCCAGCGGCGGACTCTCCTAGACGAGCTCGGTCCGGCGGACCTTGCCGCTCGCCGTGCGGGGCAGGACGTCGACCACCACCAGCTGGCGGGGGGCGTCCCACGGGGAGAGCTGACCGGCGACCACGGCACGCAGCTCGTCGAGGCCCGGGGGCAGGGTGGGATCGGCGGGGACGATCCACGCCACCACCCGCTCGCCCCACTCGGCGTCGGGCCGCTTCCAGACGGCCACCTGTTCGACGCCGGGGTGGCCCAACAGGACCTGTTCGACCGGTGTCGGCCAGACCTTCTCACCCCCGGTCACGATGACCTCGGCGATCCGGCCGAACACCTCGAGCCGGCCACCGGTGCCCATCCTCCCGGCGTCGCCGGTCGGCAGCCACCCTCCGGGCAGACGCGGGTCGGTCCCGTCCCGGTAGCAGCGGAGCACCATGGGGCCGCGGACGAGGATCTCGCCCACCGCTCCGGTGGTTCCGTCCCCGATGCGCAGCTCCACCCCGTCGAGGGCCACGCCGTCGTAGACGACCCCGGAGCCCGTTTCGGTCATCCCGTAGGTGGTGACGACGTTGGCGGGGAGCGACTCGGGTGGCGCGGCCCCACCCAGCAGCACGGATCGGTAGCCCGAGGCATCGGTCCGGCCGAGGGCGGTGGCCACCAAGGAGACCAAGGTGGCGCCTTCGGTGGCCAGGCGTTCCACCACCGTGGCGTCGAACCCGGGGAGGACCGTACACGGCGTCCCGGTGATGAGGGACCGGGTCACCACCGAGAGCCCGCCGATGTGAGCGAGGGGGAGGCAGGCCACCCAGTGGTCCGAGTCCGGATCGACACCGAGCCGGCCCGAGCTGGCCCGGGCCGAAGCCCCCACCGCCTCGTGGTCGAGGACGACCCCTTTGGGCCGGCCTGTCGTCCCGCTGGTGGCCACGACCAGGGCATCACCCGGTTCGGTCGGGTGACCACCGGCCAGCCGATGACGACCCGAACCGTCGACCAGAACAGAGGGCGCCAGCTCCGTGAGCAGTCGAGCGACCGCCGGTTCGGGCAGGCGGGGGTCGAGAGGGAGGACGGCGTCACCCTCGTCCCACGCGGCACGGAGGGCGTCGACGAAGCCGGGGCCACCGGGCAGATCGAGCGCTACCAGCTCCGGCATGGGAGTAGCCTAGGCGACCGTACGAGTAGTGACTCTAGGAGTGAATGGTCGAATGGTTGCACCTGATCCGGAGGAGTTTGTGAGACCCCTGGCCACCGCCCCCGTGGAGACCGTGATCACCGGGCCACCCCTCGATCCGGTGGACCAGTTCCGTGACCTGCCCCTGCCGGCGTGGGAGCGTCGGGGCGACTACCAGGACATCACCGTTGACGTGGCCGAAGGCATGGCCAAGCTGACCATCGCCCGGCCTGAGGTGCGCAACGCCTTCCGGCCCCAGACCCTCTTCGAGCTGGCCGACGCCTTCAACCGGGCCCGTGACGATCCGTCGGTCGGGGTCGTCATCCTCACCGGCCAGGGCCCGGACGCCTTCTGCTCGGGGGGGACCAGAAGATCCGGGGTGACGACGGCTACATCGGGGACGATGCCGTGGCCCAACAGGGCATCGGTCGCCTCAACGTGCTCGACCTCCAGATCCAGATCCGCCGGCTGCCCAAACCGGTGGTGGCCATGGTCGCCGGCTACGCCATCGGCGGCGGACACATCCTCCATCTGGTCTGCGATCTGTCCATCGCCGCCGACAACGCCCGCTTCGGCCAGACGGGCCCCAAGGTGGGCAGCTTCGACGGTGGCTACGGGGCCAGCCTGTTGGCCCGCACCATCGGATTGAAGCGGGCCAAAGAGGTGTGGTTCCTCTGTCGGCAGTACGACGCGGCCACCGCCCTCGAGTGGGGCCTCGTCAACGAAGTGGTCCCGCTGGCCGATCTCGAGGGCGAGACCGTGGCCTGGTGCCGCCAGATGCTCTCGCTCTCGCCGATGGCCCTGCGGATGCTGAAGGGCGGCCTGCACGCCGCCGATGACGGGTTGGCCGGGCTGCAGCAGTTCGCCGGGGACGCCACCATGCTCTTCTATATGAGCGAGGAGGGACAAGAGGGCCGCAACGCGTTCCAAGAACACCGGCCCCCGGACTTCGGTCGCTTCCCCCGCCGCCCGTGAGTCCGCATCCGGCCCTGGATCCGGCGGCCTGATGGCGGCGAGCGTCCCCGCCGACCCTCCGTCGGCCCCGGCGGTCCCGGGTCCGGTGAAGCGGTGGGTGCTCGGCGCCCGCCCCCGGACACTCCCGGCCGCCGTGGTTCCGGTGATGGTGGGTACGGCGGCAGCCCACGCCCGAGTGTTCGCCACGGTGACCGTGAGCCACCACTCGGCGGTCCTTTCGTCCACGGTGGTAGTGCACCTCGCAGGGTCCGGCAGTTTCTGGTGGCGGGCCGTCGGCGCGTTGGTGGTGGCGTTGGCGGTGCAGATTGGCACCAACTACGCCAACGACTACTCCGACGGCATCCGGGGTACCGACGACGCCCGGGTGGGCCCCCTCCGCCTGGTGGCGAGTGGGCTCGCCTCGCCCTCGGCGGTCCGGCGGGCGGCCCTGGCTGCCTTCGGGGTCGCCGCCGTCGTGGGCCTGGCCCTGGCGTGGGCCTCCTCGTGGTGGGTACTGCTGGTGGGAGCGGCGTGTCTGGCGGCAGGGTGGTTCTACACCGGCGGGCCCCGCCCCTACGGGTACGCCGGCTTCGGTGAACTCTTCGTCTTCGTCTTCTTCGGGCTGGTGGCGACCGTCGGCACCTTCTACGTGGAGTCGCTGCGCCTCGACGCCTGGGTGGTCTGGTTCGCCGCCGTGGCCGTCGGCCTCCTCGCCACGGCCCTGCTGTTGGCCAACAACCTCCGGGACATCGGCACCGATGTCGTGAGCGGCAAGCGGACCCTGGCCGTCCGG
This sequence comes from uncultured Acidimicrobiaceae bacterium, assembly GCA_963817985.1. Lineage (GTDB taxonomy): Bacteria > Actinomycetota > Acidimicrobiia > Acidimicrobiales > RAAP-2 > Bog-756. The sequence goes on from CAWFQI010000023.1 coordinate 289,488, forward strand.
GTGGGGCGTCGGGCCGGTGGCTGGTGCTACGTGGGCTGTGTCGTGCTGCCCTTCGTCGGCGTGGCGGTCTGGGCGGTGCTGTCGGTCACCGGTGCGGTGCACGCGTCACGGCCGGCCGTCGCCCTCCTGCCCCTGGCCGCGGCGGTGGTGGCTATCGCCCCGGCCAAGTTGGTGCTGAGTGACGCCGAGGGCCGTGCCCTCCTGCCCGTGCTCCCCGCCACCGGCCGCCTGCAGTTGGCCTTCGGACTGCTGTTGTCGGTGGCGCTGTGGTTCTGGGTTCCCTACGTGTGGTCGTGGTGAGCTCGTGAGCCGGGCCTCCCCGGTGTCGCCCCCCGTACGGCGCGGCGCCGTGCCTCAGGCGTCCAGGTGCGATCGCACCATGTGGGCGACGATGTCGGGCGCGTGGAGGTGCGGTGCATGACCGGCACCCTCCACGACGACCACGGTGGCGTTGGGCCCGACGGCCTCGGCCAGACGCCGACCGAGGGCGGTGAACTTCCCGTCCCGCTCGCCGCTTATGACGAGGACCGGCACGGCCAGGCGCCCGAGCTTCTCCCACAACGGCAGTTGCGTGCCGGTCCCGGCCCGGCGGAGGCTCGATGCCAGCCCCGGGCCGGTGTTGGTGAGCCGCTCGGCCAACCCGTCGGCGTCGGGCCCGATCCCGTCGAACATCGGGTTCGCCATCCAGGTGTCCAAGAACTCCGCTACCGGTTCGGCCGGCGGTCCGGGGACGGGCGGATCGAGCCGGTCGGCCAGGGCGCAGTCGGATCGGCACCGGTCGAGGCGCTCCGCCTCGTCGTCGATTCCGGCGGTGCCCGAGATGAGCACGAGCGAGTCGACCAGCTCGGGGCGGGCCAGGGCCAGATGGAGACAGAACCGTGCCCCCATCGAGTACCCGAGGTAGGTGGCCCGACCACCGGCGCTCCCGAGCAGCAGGGCGCCATCGACGAGCGTCGTGTGCACGCCGGACGATCTCCCGTGTCCGGGCATGTCGACGGCCACCACCTCGTGGTCGCGGGCCAGGTCGTCGTCCATCCCCGCCCATACCCGGCCGGTCTGGGTGAACCCGTGGGCCAACACGATGCGTCGGCCGGCGCCGCGCCGCTCGCCGTGGAGCGATGCGGTCGTCGACGCGGTCGAGGTGGTCGGTGGGTCCGGCGTGGTGGTCATGGGAGGTCCTGGTGAGCGTACCGAGCACGGCTCGTGGTGGGGGTCACGCCGACCTCCAGGCCGCCTTCGCCGCCACGCTGGCCGACGAGTGGGTCCGACACGGCATCCGCCATGCCGTGGTCTGCCCCGGCTCCCGGTCGACGCCACTGGCCCTGGCCCTGGCGGCCCAGCCCGGTATCTCGGTCCACGTCCGGCTGGACGAACGCTCGGCCGGATTCACCGGGATCGGGATCGGGTTGGCCACCGGCACGCCGGCGGTCGTCCTGACCACCAGCGGCACGGCGGCCGCCGAGGTCCACGCCGCGGTGGTGGAGGCCGACCTGGCCCGGGTGCCCCTACTGGTCTGCACCGCGGACCGGCCTCCGGAACTCCGAGACGTGGGCGCACCCCAGACCATCGACCAGACCCACCTCTTTGGACGCTCGGTGCGGTGGTTCGTCGACCCCGGCGTCCCGGTCGAAGCCACCCGGTCGACGTGGAGGTCGCTGGCCGCCCGGGCGGTGGCCGAGTGCCTCGAGGCGCCCGGTGGCCCCGGGCCGGTCCAACTCAACCTGCCGTTTCGCGAACCTCTCCTCGGCAGCGCCGATGCAGCCGGCGGGGTGGCCCCGGGCCGCACTGACGGCGCGCCGTGGCACGGGGTGGTGAGCGGCCGGCCGGGGTGTGACGAGCACTGGCTGCGTAGGCGAACGGCCTCGGGTCCCCTCCGTTGGGGTACCCGAGGGGTGATCGTGGCCGGTGCCGGCTGTGGCGACCCGGGGTCGGTGTCCGCGTTGGGGGCGGCCCTCGGCTGGCCGATCCTGGCCGATCCCCGATCCGGGTTGGCCCGGGGGGCCGAGGGCGTGATCGGCGCAGCCGACGGCATCCTGCGGTCCCAACGGTTCGTCGACGGTCACCTTCCCGAGTGCATCGTGATGCTCGGTGAGCGGTGGGTGTCGAAGGTGGTCAACGGATTTCTGATCCGGGCCCTGCACGCCGGAGCGCACGGCATCGTGGTCGACCCCTGGGGCCGGTGGTCCGACCCGGAGCGGTTGGCCACCGAGTTCGTCCGTGCCGATCCCACCCTCACCGCGCTGCGGGCGGCAGCTCTGGTGGGGGCGGAGGCACCGGGCCGCACCCCGAGGCCAGCGACGGCGAGCGTGTGGTTGACATCGTGGCGCGAGGCCGAGGGGCGCGCCCAGGAGGCCATCGACGCGGCGCTCACCGAGACCGAGGGGATGACCGAGCCGCTGCTGGCCCGGCGTCTGTTCGCCACACTTCCCGACGACGCCACGTTGGTGGTCTCGTCATCCATGCCGGTCCGGGACATCGAGGCCTTCGCCGGTCGGCGGGCGCACCCACCGCGGGTGGTGGCCAACCGCGGGGCCAACGGCATCGACGGGGTGGTGTCGACGGCCGTCGGGGTGGCTCTGGCCACACCGGGCCCGACCGTGGCCCTCGTGGGCGACCTCGCCTTCCTCCACGATGCGTCGGCCCTGGTCGGCCCGGCCGGTACCGATGTGGACCTCACCGTGGTCGTGGCCGACAACGGTGGTGGGGGGATCTTCTCGTTCCTCGATCCGGCCACCACCCTCGACGCTGCCACCTTCGAATCGCTCTTCGGGACCCCTCAGGGGCCTGATCCGGCCGCGGTCGCCTCCGGGTTCGGATGGCCGGTCGACGACCTCGGAGCGTCCTCGGGATCCGGGCCCCTGGAAGAAGCCGTGGCCCGTCGTCTGGCTACCGGCTCCCGCGGGGTCATCCGTGTGGCCCTGCCCCCCCGGGACGTGAACGTCGCCCACCACCGGGCTATCAACGCCGCCGTTGTGGCCGCAGTCGACGAGGCGTCAGCCCTCGACGCCGACTGAGCAACCCGGGGCCGTGCTCGGCCCGGGGGCGGTCAGCAGGGGTGCGGGTCGTAGGAGGGGATGTTCGACGCCGGCGGGGCCGTGGTCACCGGGGACTGCTTGGAGGCAGCGGTCGTCGAGGTCACCGGGGCCGGCGTGGTGGGCACGGTGGTGGGCACCGACAGCGTGAGGTCGTCGCCGTAGGCGTTGATGGGTGGGGTGGTGATGGGCCCGAACGGTCCCCCGAGGAACTGGGTGATCATCTGTGACGCCTCGTCGGGCTGGACCACCTCGACCGCCGACCCCCCGGTGGTGTAGGCCGGGGCGGTGGGCAGTGTGTAGGACTGGAGCTGCGAGCCGGAGAACGCGTGGTACCGCTCGGCCAGGGCGAACAGGTCGTTCGGGGAGAGCCCGTCATCCTTGCTGAAGTCGTGAACCACCCCGGTGAGCAGTCCGTTCAGCCTGAGGGGGTTGTAGGTCGACTTGGCCTTGTTGAGAGCGGCCGAGATGATGATGTTCTGTCGGGTGATCCGTCCGATGTCCGAGCTCTGGTCGTAGGTCCACTCCCCGTTGGCGTAGTACTCGTAGAACCGGGACCGGGAGAGGGCCAGGGCCTCTTGGCCGTTCAACACCTGGCAGCCAGCCGTCGTCACGTTGAGGCCCGAGTTGTTGTAACAGACCCCGGTCTGGCAGTCCCGGTCGCGGGCCGGGTAGGGGAAGTCGAGCGAGATGCCCCCGAGGGCGTTGACGGCATCTTGGAGGCCGAAGAAGTTGATCACGATGTAGTGGCTGATGGGGATCCCGAAGGTGTTCTGGATGGTTTGGATGAGGGCATCGGGCCCACCGGCGAAGGCGGCGTTGATCTTGTTCTGGGATGAGAGCTGGCTCGAAGAGGGGAGGCCCGAGAGGGTGACGTAGGTGTCCCGGGGGATGGACAGGGTCGAGGCGGTGCCGGTGGACGGGTCGACGTGGACGATCTTGATGGTGTCGCTCCGTTGCCCGCCGGCGTCACTGGCCGTGCCGAACTGCTGGGCCTCGGCCGCCGTCTCCCCGACGCGACTGTCCGAGCCGATCAGCAACAGGTTGTAGGGAGCCCCGTTGGCCGCGGCCACACAGGTGGAGCACGGAGCCGACGACACCTTGCTCCACTGGTAGCGGAAGTAGCCGTAGCCCAAGGCAGCAATGAGGACGATCACGGCCACCACCCCGACCAGTCCCCGGAGGATCCGCGCCGCCGGGCGCCGGCGCTTCTTCGTGGCCCGCCGGCGCTCCCGCCGGGAGGGGATGGCCACCTGTCCGCTCAGGATAGGTCCGGGGAACTCGGGCGCGGGCCGGCTCGATCGGGTTGGCGGCGGGCCCGAGGCCCTTGGCTGTCCGGTCGGTCGACCTGACGACCGTCCGCTCGGACGGGAGCCGCTCGATCTTGGTGGGTCGTTAGAGGGCAAGGTGGGTGGGGTCAAACCTGAGGGGCAGGCAGCCGGGACGTTCGCCCCGGATGCACCCCGCTCGGGGGCGACTCAGTTTCCCACGGAGGGACCCCTGACTGGTGGCACCCTCGGCTCTGTCGGTGGCCGGAGCCGCCCGTTCGCTGTCCCTAGGAGTCGACGGGCAGCCACGACCCGTGGAATCCGAAGGGGACCCGGGTGGGCAGGTGGACGGTGGCGACGGGTGGGCCGGCGAAGGCGGTGGCGTCGAGAATCACCAGGTCACTGGAGTCGGTGCTGGCGTCGTAGACGACCGAGAGGACCCAGCCCTCGTTCTCGGCGTTGCCGTCGGCGGCCCGGACGAAGATCGGCTCGCCCGGAAATCGGTACTGGCCGGGGTCGAACCGGGTCGACTCGTCCCGGACCAGGTCGTACTGCATGAGTCCCAGCAGGCTCGGCTCGTCGGCCCGGTCGCCCAGGCGGACGCAGTAGCCGTAGCGGTGGGGAAGGCCGGCCACGGCGTCGTCGATCCTCGGGAACTCGACGGGTACGTCGTCGAGCCGGCGCTCGGCGATCCGGCCGGCTACCGGGTCGATGATCCAGCGGGCCAGCACCGGCAGGTCCGAGCTGATCGCCTGGCCCGGGCCGGTGTCGAAGGCCCGGTCGTAGCGGATCACGTCCATGACCACGTTCTCGCCGTCGTCGTAGGCGTTGAGGACGTGGAAGACGTACATCGGGTCGATCCCGATCCAGCGGACGTCCCCGTTGCCACCGCTCCGTGGCATCACTCCGACTCTCGCCCCCGCCTCGGGTACCCACCGGTAGGGCAGCTTGCCGCCGAGGGTCGCCATGTCCAGGTCGAAGACGATCGGGAGGTCGAGGAAGACGACCCGGGTGGCGGTCACCCCGAAGTCGTGGATCATGGTGGCCCGCGGGATGTCGATGGCCTCGGTCCGGACGAGCCCGCCGGCGGCGTCGACGACGTGGTAGCGGAGGAACGGGGGACCGAACACGTCGCAGCCGAAGAAGAGCAGCTCGCCCGTGTCGGGGTCGACCTTCGGGTGTGCGGTCATCGGCGAAGCCAGTCCGCCGTCGAAGTCGTGGACGCGGGCCCGACCGAGGTCGTCAGAGAGGGCGTGGGGGAATCCCGACTCCACGAGGGCGAGCGTCGTGCCGGCGTGCCGGATGACATGGGTGTTGGCCGGTCCGTTGATCGGCTCGGTGGGGCCGGAGGGTGGCGTGGTCTCCAACTCGGTGGCCAGGGCCCGGGTGCGTACCCAGCGGTTGCGGTAGCCCTCGGCCTTCCCCTCGGCGAGGGTGATGCCGTGGACCATGCCGTCGCCCACGAACCAGTGGTAGTCGGTCTCGTCGGCCGGGACCACGGCGGGGTTCGGACCGTTGCGCAGGAGCCGGCCGGTCAGGTCGGGTGGGATGACCCCGGTGACGGGCAGGGGGTGATCGTCACTCCGCTCCTCCATGACCGGAGCGAAGTTGCCGTGGAGATAGGGATTGAGCAAGGCCACCTCCTGGACGGGATGGACGATCCGATGGGTCCGGCGGGGTGCCGGTGACGAGGAGGCCGATCGTAGCGTCGGCGGCGATCGGCCCCGCCGACATGGGGCACCACGCCCGGCCGATCGATCCACCCCGGCGTGGTGACGTGAGAGGCTGAGCCCATGGCCCCCTTCGCCGAGGATCTCCGATTTCGCGGGCTGATCCACCAGATGACCGACCCCGGGCTCGAGCAGCGTCTCGACGCCGACCACCTCACCGCGTACAGCGGATTCGACCCCACGGCGGACAGCCTGCACGTCGGGCACCTCCTCCAGGTCTGCAACCTCCGACGCCTGCAGCTGGCCGGCCACCGTCCCATCGCGCTCGCCGGCGGGGGAACCGGGTTCGTCGGGGACCCGGGCGGGAAGTCCGAAGAGCGCTCCCTGCTCACCCCCGACCAGCTGCGGTCCAACCTGGACGGCATCCGCGCCCAGCTCGAGCGGTTCCTCGACTTCTCGGGTGCCGGCCACTCCCGGGCGCTCCTCGTGAACAACGCCGACTGGCTGGAGCCCATGACGCTCTTCGGGTTCCTGCGGGACGTGGGCAAACACTTCACGGTCAATCAGATGGTGGCCAAGGACTCGGTCAAGTCCCGGCTGGCCCGCGCCGACCAGGGCATCTCCTACACCGAGTTCAGCTACATGCTGCTCCAGGCCTACGACTTCCTCCACCTCTTCGAGACCTACGACTGCCGCCTCCAGCTCGGGGGCAGTGACCAGTGGGGGAACATCACCATGGGGATCGATCTGGTCCGCCGGGTACGCCAGGAGGAGGTCTGGGGTCTGACCACCCCGCTGGTGCTCAAGTCCGACGGTACGAAGTTCGGGAAGACCGAGTCGGGCACGGTCTGGCTCGACGCCGCCCGGACCAGCGCCTACCAGCTCTACCAGTTCCTGTTGGGCAGCGAGGATGCCGTCGTCGGTACCTACCTCCGCTACTTCACCTTCCTCGACCGTGAGGCCATCGTGGCGTTGGACCAGGCCACGGCCGACCATCCCGAGCGCCGGGACGCGCAGCGGGAGCTGGCCCGACAGGTGTGCACGATGGTGCACGGGAGCGACGACACCGAGCGGGCCGAGCGGGCGGCCGCCGCCCTGTTCAGCGAGGACATCGCCCAACTGGACGAGCGGTCGATCCTCGATGTCTTCGCCGACGCGCCGTCGACTTCATTGCCCCGCACCCGCCTCGACGGGGAGGGGGCGGAGCTGATCGAGCTGCTGGTGGACACCGAACTGGCACCTTCCCGGGGGCGGGCCCGCGCCACCGTCGAACAGGGCGGCGCGTACATCAACAACTCGAGGGTGTCCGATACCACCCGGACCGTAGGGGTCGACGACCTGGTGGCCGGTCGCTACCTCGTGCTCCGCAGCGGAAAGAAGAACTACCACCTGGTGCGATTCGAGTGACCCGGCGCCGCGGCCCGACAGGGAGGGTGCGTCGCACGGTCGTACACTGACGCTCATGAGCCACCCTGGAGGACCTTCGTCGGAGTTCTCACCCGTCCGGTTGACCTCGGGCCTGCCCGAGACCGTACTGCCGGCGGAGTCCGAGTCGGTCAGTGCCGGGCTGGAGGCGGCGCTGGCCCAACCGGCCGACCGTCGACGGGACGCCGTGGCCGATGTGGTCCGTGCCGCTCCCCGTTCCCAAGCCGCCTGGGCCGCCCTCGGCTCGCTCGCCCGCGACGACGTGGAGGCCTATGCCTGTTTCCGGGTCGGCTACCACCGCGGCCTCGATGCCCTGCGCGGCGCCGGATGGAAGGGCTCGGGCCTCGTGCTCTGGTCCCAGGAGACCAATCGGGGGTTCCTGCGGTGTCTCGACGGGCTCCGGTCCTCGGCTGGAGCCATCGGGGAGCGAGACGAAGAGGAGCGGTGCGCGCAGTTCCTGCGGCAGCTCGACCCGTCCTGGCGCCCCGACTGGACGGGCATACCGGCCTGATGTCCTCGGGGGGCGGTTGCTGTCCGAGTCGGCGAGCTTCTCCGTGAGCACCGAGACCGGCCTCGGTGCCCGACGACGGCGGCCGGTGTCGGGATCCCTCACGGCGGCGGTTGTCGTGGCTCTCGGCATCGCGGTGTTGGCGGGGTGTGCCGGACCCGAGGAGTCGGGCCCTGCATCGGCCCGCGTCTCGGCCTGGGTGTCGGGCTCAGGTGGGGGTGCGGCCATCGGCACGCTCAGGGTCGACAGCGCCAACATCGACCATGCTGTGGCCCAGCACCAGTCGACGGCGGCCATCAAGACCGTGTGCGCCCTGCTGACGAACGACGCCGAGACCGCCATCGGCAACCTTCCGACCCCGGACTCCCGGCTCACCAACGAGCTCAACACCGCCTACGAGAAGGCGGCGGCGGCCGGCGATGACTGTTACCAGGGTGCCGAGGGGACCGCCTCGTTGTTGCGTCGGTCGGCCACCGAACGCGCCCAGCTGGTGCCGTTGCTGACCACGGCGGTCCATCGCATCCAATCCATCACCGGTCACACGCCGTCGACCTCGACGACCCAGCCCGACGGGTCGTGCGACGACCCCTTCAGCGGGTGCAACTAGACCCGTGACCGTCACCGGACCGAGGGCCTGACGATGTCGGTGAGCGACCACGACAAGGGTCCTGTCCCGGCCGGGCAGGACCCCGATGCCTACGACCGACTGAGGCGCCGGGTGCTCTGGTCGTTGCCGACCGGGCTGTTCGTGGTCGGGAGCCGGGCCGGCGACCGTCGCAACATGATGACCTGCAACTGGGTGATGCAGGTGGCCATCACCCCCAAGCTGGTGGCGGTGGCGGTGGAGCGCGGATCGGTGACGCGGGCCCTCATCGACGAGGGCGGTGGCTTTTCGGTCAGTGTGCTGTCCCGGGCCGACCGGGCGTTGGTGCGCCGCTTCGTCAAGCCGGTCGAGACCGTCGAGACCGACGCCTCGGGTGGGGCCCTCTCGCTCCAGGGCGAGCCGGTGTTCGAGGTGGGCGAGGGTCTGCCCTGTCTGGCCTCGGCGGTGGCGTGGCTCTCGTGCCGCGTGCGCCATACCGGCGAGTGGGGCGACGAAAGGGGTCGGCCGGCCAGCCACGTCCTGTTCGTCGGGGAGGTGACCGGTGCCGGGGAGCGTGAGCACGACGAAGGGGCAGACGGCCGTCCCGAGGTCCTGCGCATGGAAGACACCCGGATGAACTACGGGGGCTGAGCTCTGCTGGGGGGTCCTGCTCGGCCGACCGGTTCGCTCAGCTCGGGGTCGGTGGCTGGTCGGGTCGCAGGTCGATCCGGAGGGTGAGGACCCCGTCATCCAGTTCGGCCACGGCGTCACCGAGCATGGCGAAGTCCATGAAATCGGCCCGGGCCTGCTCTTTGAAGCGCTCCCGATCGGGTCCCTCCACCGGCGGGAGCCCACGGTTCCTGACGGCATCGGCCCTGGCCCGGAAGCGTTCGACCATGGCCTGAGGATCGAATTCTTCGGGCATGACCCGATGGTACCGGGGCCTGGCGGTGTGCCACGACTGCGGAGACCTCGCACTACACTGGTTCCCGATCGGTGATCGTGATCACCCGGGTTCGCCGTGTCGGGGGAATACCACCGCAGGTGGGGCAAGGAGTTGTTTCCGTGAAGAAGGGACGCCATCGCCGCTTCGAAGAAGCGCGCAGCCTGAAGCGCTCGGTCGCGACCGCCAATCGGCGCTGTCCCGAGTGCGGCGCCGAGCCCGATGACAAGCATGCCTCGTGGTGCCTGGCCACCGAGGACGATTACGACGAGATCCTCGGCACCGCTCCGAAGGACCCGTCCTTCGCCGAGGACGATCCTCTGGCCGAGTAGACCGGCCTTCCCCGGCCGAGGTGGGCTGAAGCAGCGCTGAAACGGTCGCCGCGGCCGGGTGTCGCTCCCGGCCCGATCGCTCGGATCAGCGTCGGACCGTCGGGTGGGGGAGCAAGGTGACCGGGACGCTCCCGGTCGTCCGCCCGTCGAGGTAGGCGGCCAGCCTCTTGTACACCTTCTTGCCGGCCATGGTCTCGAGCTCGGTCTTCATGGATACGTAGACGGGATCGTGCCCGACGAACGCCTCGGGGGCCTCGGTGCACCACCAGTGGAACTCCTCGCCGCCTTCGCCCCAGTGCCGTCGATCCCACTGCCGGACCACCGAGGTCACCCGACCGTCGGCGGCCGTCTCGTCCTCCCGGCGCAGCGGCAGCTGCCAGCAGACCTCGGGCTTGTACTCGACATGGCTACGGCCCTTGGCCTCCGCCAGTTTGTGAAGGGCGCAGCCGGCACCGGCGGGAAACCCGGGCCGGTTGAGGAAGATGCAGGCGCCGTCCACCAGCCGGGTTCCGAGATCGCCGTCGGCCAACTTCTTCACCACGCCCTTTTGGCCCTGCTTGTGGAACTGCCACAGGTCCGGACCGAGCTCGAGCGCGGCCCGTTCCACGGCCCGGGCGTCCTTTTTCCCCGTGAAGTGAGCCCCGTAGGAGCAACAACCCTGAACGAGCTCGGGAGCGGGACCCGTGAGAACCCCTTGGCATCCCTGGCCGAAGATGCACGTCCACGCACTGGCGAGGAACGTCACGTCGAAGAGCCAGGTGCGCTCCTCGTCGGGATCGTCGAAGCTCACCCACTCGTGGGATTCGGGCGGCACGTGCTTGTCTGATGGCGACACGCCCTTATGATGACAGGCATGAGCGAAGCCCGTGAGGACATCAGGCCCGTGTTGACGATCACCCCCGATGCCCGGGCCACCGTGCTCGAGGTCTTGGCCAGCGAGTCGGACGCCGGTGCGTTGGCGCTGTGGCTGGAGATCAACGGTGAGAGCAACGGCGCCTACGCCTACGACATGTACTTCCAGGCCCTGGCCGACGCGGGCGTCGGCGACGTCGTCCAGCACGACGACGACCTCCCCGTGGTCGTACCCCAGACCAGCGTCGACCGTCTCCAGGGCGCCACGCTCGACTTCGTGACCGACGAGGCGGGCGAGGGCGGCCTGGTCATCGTCAACCCCAACACGCCGCCGACCCCGACCCTGCAGGGCCTCGGCGCGAGCCCCGAGGTCGATCTGTCGGATCCGCTGGCCCTCCAGGTGGTCTCGGTCCTCGACGAGCAGGTCAATCCGAGCATCGCCTCCCACGGCGGTCGAGCCGACCTCGTGGCCGTCAAGGACAAGTCGATCTACCTCCGGTTGAGCGGCGGCTGCCAGGGGTGCGGGATGGCCAAGGCCACGCTGACCCAGGGGATCGAGGTGATCCTGCGAGAGGCCATCCCCGAGATCGTCAACATCGTGGACGTCACCGATCACGCCGACGGCACCAATCCGTACTACGAGCCGTCCCACAGCTGAGTTCGGGGCAGCGCCTCGGACCTCGTAGCTGATCGTCCGGAGAAGCTGATCGTCCGAAGCAGGAGTGCGGGGCGGGCCGTCGGGTCGGCCGTGACGATGCCCGTTTCGGCCAAGCCCGTCCTGTACGTTTCGTGTGGTGGACACACTCCTGGTCGCCGGGACCGCCGTGGCCGGCCTCATCATCGGTGCCGTACTCGACCCCCTCGGACAGCGGGAGGCTGAGCGCAGCCACCTCGAAGACGAACGGCGCCGGGCCGAGCGCATCGTCGCCGACGAGCAGGCCGCCGAGCTGGCGCACCGGTCCGACGCCGACGGTGCTGGCGCACCACACCACCCGACCGTCGAACACGTAGAAGAGGCGATCGAGAGCGCCCTCGACGCCGCTGATGCCGACGACTCCGACGATCCCACGCCCGAGGACCGCACGGTGCCGAACCTCTTGCCCGACGGCTTCTCGCCGCCGCGCACGGTGGGTGCCGCCGTCGTCACCGCGGCCCTCTTCGGCTGTGCGGCCGCCCACTTCGGTCGTGACCTGGTGCTGGCCCCGTACTGCGTGTTCTTCGCCATGTTGGTGGTGATCTCGGTCACCGACCTCTCGCACCGCCTGGTGCCACGACGACTGATCTACGGCGCCCTGGCGCTCATCGTGCCCCTGCTGGTGGCCACCTCCGCCGTCGATCACACGTGGCACAGTCTGGACGGTGCGCTCATCGGTGCTGCGGTGGCCTTCGGGCTCTTCTTCGCCGTCTGGTGGTTCATCCCCCGGGGCATGGGCTTCGGCGACGTCCGTCTGGCCGGCGCCATCGGCTTCACTACGGGCTGGCTCAGCCTGCTCCACGCCTATGTGGCCTTCCTGGCCGGTTTCTTGGTGGGCATGGTGTTCGGGCTCGTCCTCATGGTCGTCTCCTCCGCCGGACGCAAGACCCGCATTCCCTTTGCCCCCTCACTGTCGGTGGGTGCGGTGATCGCAGTCTTCTGGGGAGCCTCCATCGCCCAGAACCTCTTCCACGCCAACCCGTGAACGGGGCCGGGGACTGCGCCACGGTCGGGGCCAGCAGCGGCACGGCCGGGGACGCCCGGACCCCCGAGTAGATTTGCCGGGATGCTCCGCTACCTGACTGCCGGCGAATCGCATGGACGCGCCCTCGTGGTCATCGTGGAGGGCATGCCCTCGGGCCTGCTGGTAACGGCCGAGGACATCCAGCGGGGCCTGGCCCGGCGGCGCCTGGGATTCGGCCGCGGCCCCCGCATGCGCTTCGAGGCCGACGAGGTCACCCTCATCGGGGGCATCCGCCACGGCCGGACCCTGGGATCGCCCGTGGCGGTCGAGATCGCCAACACCGAGTGGCCGAAGTGGGAGACCGAGATGGCCCCCGGGCCCGGTCTCCCGTCCAAGGTCCTGACCCAACCCCGGCCCGGTCACGCCGACCTGTCGGGCATGTTGAAGTACGGGCTCGACGACGCCCGGGACGTGCTCGAGCGGGCGTCAGCCCGGGAGACGGCGGCCCGGGTGGCGGCGGGGACCCTGGCCAAACTGCTGTTGGCACAGATCGGGATCGATGTGCTCAGCCACATCGTCCAGCTGGGACCCGAGCGGGTCGAGCCCGGACCGCTCCCGAGCATCGACGACCTGTTGAAGGTGGACGAGTCCCAGGTCCGCTGCACGGATCCCGACGCCGAGAGGCGCATGGTGGCGGCGGTCAAGGCGGCCGCCAAGGTCGGCGACTCGCTCGGTGGTGTGGCCGAGGTCATCGCCTACGGCGTTCCGGTGGGCCTGGGCAGCCACGTGCACTGGGATCGGAAACTCGACGCCTTGGTGGCTCAGGCCCTCATGAGCATCCAGGCCGTCAAGGCCGTCGAGTTCGGGGACGGCTTCGAACTGGCCGGCCGACGCGGCTCGGAGGCCCACGACGCCATCCGGATGGCCACGTCGGGTGGGGGAGGGACAGCCGGCGATGTCGAGGGGCTCCTCGGTGGCGGGTACGCCAGGGACACCCATCACGCCGGCGGTATCGAGGGAGGGATCTCGACCGGATCGCCCATCGTCGCCCGCGCCGCCATGAAGCCCCTGGCCACCCTCAACCGACCGACGCTCGGGACGGTCGACGTGGTCACGAAGGAGTCGACGGTCTCGTTCAAAGAGCGCACCGACGTGACGGCCGTGCCGGCTATGGGCGTGGTGGCCGAGACCATGGTCTCGCTGGTGCTGGCGTCCGAGGCCCTGCGCAAGTTCGGGGGCGACTCCGTGGCCGAGTTCCGACGCAACCGGCTGGGCTACCTGGCCGCCCTCGGGGACACCCCCTCGGCTGCGCCTCCGCCCCTGACCGATGGTTGACCGGCTGATTCTGGTCGGGATGATGGGGGCGGGCAAGACCACCGTCGGCCGGCTGTTGGCCGACCGGTTGGGCTGGCGGTCGTTCGACTCGGACGTCCAGATCATGGACGAGACCGGGCACACCGTTCCCGAGCTCTTCGCCGAGCGGGGCGAGGCAGCATTTCGGGCCGAGGAGGAACGGGTGCTCACCGACGCCCTCTCCGGGGACGAGCCGGTCGTGGTGTCGGCGGCCGGCGGAGTGGTGCTGTCGGCGGCCAATCGGGCATTGCTCAGCCGTTCGGGCACGGTGGTGTGGTTGCGGGCCGACCCCCGTGTGCTGGCTGACCGGGTGGGTGACGGAACCGGCCGTCCGCTGCTGGACGACGACCCGGCGACGGCCCTGGTGGCGCTCGAGGAGGTCCGCCGGCCCCTCTATGAGTCGGTGGCCACGCTCACCGTCGACGTCGACGCCCTGTCGCCGGGAGAAGTGGTCGAACAGATACTGGACGGCACGGGGCTCTCGGCGCGGGCCGGAGGCGGAGCTCCGTGAGGGTCGTTCCGGTCGAGCTGGGCGAACGGGGCTATGACGTGGTGGTGGGCCCCGGGGCCCGCCACCAGCTGGCCGAGATGGTGGCCCGTGAAGTCCCCGGCGCAGCCCGGGCCGCCATCGTCACCCAGGACGGAATCGGGGTCGATGTGGACCCGGGCCTGGCCCACGAGCGGTTCACGGTGCCCGACGGCGAAGAGGCCAAGTCCCTGGCCGTGGTGGAGGACCTGTGCCGCGGGTTCGCCCGGTTCGGGCTCAGCCGGGGGGATGTGGTCGTGGCCGTGGGCGGCGGCGTGGTCACCGACCTGGCCGGGTTCGCCGCGGCCTCGTTCCACCGGGGGACGGCCTATGTCAACGTGGCCACCACCCTGCTCGGCCAGGTCGACGCGGCCGTGGGCGGCAAGACGGGCGTCAACCTGCCGGAGGGGAAGAATCTGGTGGGGGCGTTCTGGCAGCCCCGGGCGGTGCTCTGCGACACCGAGGTGTTGCACACCCTGCCGCCGAGGGAGTGGGCCTCGGGCCGCGGCGAGATGGCCAAGTACGCCTTCCTCGGCGGGCTGACGGGGCGGGACAGCGAGCCCGACGCCTCGTTGCTCGACCTGCCCCTAGACGAGCAGGTGGCACGGTGCGTCGCCATCAAGGCCGGTGTCGTGACGGCGGACGAACGGGAGGGCGATCTCCGCATGCTCCTCAACTATGGGCACACCCTCGCCCACGCGCTGGAGGCCACCGCCTTCGACCCTGACGCCGGCTGGGACCTGCGCCACGGGGAGGCGGTGGCCGTGGGGCTCGTCTTCGCCGGCCAGCTCGCCCTCCGGATGGGGAGGATCGACGAACAGGCCGAGCAGCGCCACCGCGCCGTCGTGGGTGGATTCGACCTCTCGCCCCTGCTGCCCCACGACGCCGATCCCGAACGGCTCACCTCGTTCATGGAGCGCGACAAGAAGGCCCACCACGACCTCACCTTCGTACTCGACGGTCCCGACGGGGTCGAAGTGGTGCATAACGTCGACCGAGCCGCGGTGATCGCTACCCTGGCAGCCATGGAGCGGACCCAACCAGGGAGCGAGACGTGAGCCCGGACCGGCTGATCACGCTCCTGTCCGGCCCCAACCTCAACCTGCTGGGCGAACGGGAGCCGTCGGTCTACGGGACAGCCGCGCTGGAAGACCACGTGCAGACGGCGACGGCGGCCGCCACTGCTCTCGGCTACGCCCTCGAACACCACCAGAGCAATCACGAAGGCGAGCTGGTCGAACTGGTCCACGCCGCCCGGCACCGGTCGGTGGCCATCGTCATCAACGCCGGCGCCCTCTCCCACACCTCCTGGTCGCTCCACGACGCCCTGGCCGCCTTCGACGGGGTGGTGGTGGAGCTGCACCTGTCCAACCCGGCGGCGAGAGAGCCCTTCCGGCACACCTCGGTGATCGCACCGGTGGCCGACGGCTGCATCGCCGGATTCGGGGGGATCGGCTACGGACTGGCCATCGACGCGGTCCACCGTCTGCTCACCGGCGAAGGGGCCCGATGACGCGCCTCGACGACGAGCTGGCCCCGCTCGAGGTGGCCGGTCGCCTGGAGCGACTGCGGGCCGTGCCTGGCCGCCGCCGGCGAGGACGGGGCCGGGGTGGGCGCCCTGGTGGTGACGACCCCGGCCAACATCCGCTGGCTCACCGGATTCAGTGGCTCGGCCGGCCTCTTGCTCGTGACCCCGACGCGGGCGCTGCTCACCTCGGACGGCAGGTACCGGACCCAGTCGAGCGAGCAGTTGTCCGAGGCCGGGGTGGCCGGCGATGTCGAGGTGGCCATCGGCGGGGTGCAGGTCCAGCGCGAGGCGCTCCGCCAGGGGGCGGCCGGTGCGGCCGACATCGGCCTCGAGGCCGACCACGTGACCTGGTCGGGCCAGCGCTCGTGGGCCGAGGTCTTCGAGCCCTCGCCGCTCGTCCCGACCCGGGGCCTGGTGGAAGGGCTGCGGGTGGTGAAGGACGCGGGCGAGGTGGCCCGCATGGAGCGGGCCGCAGCCATCGCCGACGAAGCCCTCGCCACCGTGCTCCCCTTGTTGGCCGAGGCGGGATCGTCGAGTGGGGGAAACGGCCGAGGGGGCCTCACCGAGTCCCGGTTCGCCGCCGCCTTGGACCACGCCATGCGGGAGTTGGGGGCCGAGGACCGGGCCTTTGAGACCATCGTCGCCTCGGGCGAGAACTCGGCCAAGCCGCACGCCCGTCCCGGGAGTCGGACCATCGGGCCCGGCGATCCGGTGGTCGTGGACTTCGGGGCCATGTTCGAGGGCTACCGCTCCGACATGACCCGCACGTTCTGTGTCGGGGGGGAGCCGACGGGTCAACTGGCCACTGTCTTCGCCGTAGTGGCCGAGTCCCAGCGCCTGGGCGTGGCCCAGGTGGAGCCGGGCGTGAGTGCCGGATCGGTGGACCGGGTCTGTCGAGAGTCCATCGCCGGGTCCGGCTGGGCCGACCGGTTCGAGCACGGCACCGGACACGGTGTCGGGCTCGACATCCACGAGGGGCCATCGGTCGGACCGGGGTCGACTGCTATCCTCGAGCCTGGCACCGTGGTCACCGTGGAACCCGGCGTGTACCTACCCGGGACCGGCGGGGTCCGCATCGAGGACACGCTGGTGGTGACGGAACACGGCAGCCGCCCACTCACCCTGTTCCCGAAGGAAGTTGCTGTCTGATGGCTGTCTCCACCAACGATCTGCGTAACGGTATGACGCTCAACCTCCCCGAGGGGTTGTTCGCCGTGGTCGAGTTCCAGCACGTGAAGCCGGGCAAGGGCGGTGCCTTCGTCCGCACCAAGTTGAAGAACTCCCGCACCGGCGCGGTCATCGAGCGCACCTATCGAGCCGACGAGAAGCTCGAGCAGGCCATCATCGACAAGCGCGAGATGCAGTTCCTCTACCGGGACGGCTCGGACTACGTGTTCATGGACACCTCCTCGTATGAGCAGCTGCAGGTCAACACCGGCCTCCTCGGGGACTCGGCCAACTACCTGAAAGAAGGCGACGACGCCGTCCTGCAGTTCTTCGGGACCGAGATCGTCGGGGTCGATCTCCCGGCGTCGGTCGAGCTCACGGTGGCGGACACCGAGCCCGGCCTGCAGGGGGACCGGGTCTCCGGCGCCCGCAAGCCGGCCACCTTGGAGACCGGCCTCGTGCTCCAGGTGCCGCTGTTCGTCAACCCGGGGGAGAAGATCAAGGTCGATACGCGGCACTGGGGAGTATCTGACCCGGGCCTAGCCCGGTCACCCACCGAGTCCGGTCGACGATCGTCGTCGTCGGCCTCCGGCACGTGCGGGGACGTAACGATCACCCACCATCCCTCCCGCTCTCCCGCCATCCCGCATGGAATCCTCCCCACGCCACCAAGCCCGTGAACGGGCCCTGACCCTCCTCTACGAAGCGGAGCTGAAGGATGCGACACCGTCGGCGGTGCTCGGGGACCTGCCCATGGCCCCCGACGAGTACACCACCGGCCTGGTGGAGACGGTCGAGTCCCGGGGGCGCGAGATCGACGCCATGATCGGGGACGCCGCCATCGGTTGGGATCTCGAACGGATGGCTGTCGTCGACCGCAACGTGCTCCGACTGGCGGTGGCCGAGCTGCTGGACCGGCCCGAGGTCCCCACCGCGGTGATCCTCAACGAGGCCGTCGAACTGGCCACGGCCTACTCGACCGACGACTCGGGACGGTTCGTCAACGGGGTGCTCGCCACCTTGGCGACGCGCATCCGTCCGTGAGGATTCGACGGTCGGTCGGGCCCGCGACTCGCGCCCGCCCTCGGCTGACCACGCACCTCGCACACCGGGTATAGTCGGATCCTGACCGTGAAGCGGGTCCTGTGAGGCCCGTACGGACAGGAGGAAGTGTGGCCGAACGTGAGCGCAGTCATACCCGACCGCGGGGTGCTGTGTTCGTTCCCCGGGCCCAGGTCATGTCGGCATCCGACGTGCACCGGGCCATCACCCGCATGGCCCACGAGATCGCCGAGCGCAACCGGGGCCTCGAGCGCGTCGTACTGGTGGGCCTCCAGACCGGTGGCGTGGCCATCGCCGAGCAGCTCTCGGCCGCCCTGGCCGAAGTGGAAGGGGCCAGCCTCGAGGTGGGCACCTTGGACGTGGCCTTCTACCGTGACGACATCGGGCTCCGGCCCGTACTGCCCGAGGCGGCCACCGACATCAGCTTCGACCTGACCGGCACCACCGTCGTCCTCGTGGACGACGTGCTGTTCACCGGACGCACCATCCGGGCCGCCCTCAACGCCCTCGGCGAGTACGGACGGGCCCAGCGCGTCGAGCTCGCCGTCATGGTCGACCGGGGCCACCGGGAGCTCCCTATCCGACCCGACTATGTGGGCAAGAACCTGCCCACCCGGCGCGACGAGATGGTCGACGTCTCGACCGACGGCGTCTCCCTCGGGGAGCTGGTGAACCGATGAGCCCGTTCCCGGCCCACCTGCTCAGCATGGACGATCTCGACGCCGAGGCCATCGCCGAGGTGCTGGCGGTGGCCGACTCGTTCGTCGAGGTGGGGCGCCGGGCCAATCCCAAGGTGCCGGCCCTGCGGGGTCGGACCGTCGCCACCCTCTTCTTCGAGGAGTCGACGAGGACTCGCATGTCCTTCGAGACGGCGGCCAAGCGGATGTCCGCCGATGTGCTCTCCTTTGCCGCCGGCTCCTCGTCGCTCAAGAAAGGGGAGTCGCTGCGGGACACCGTCGAGACGATCGACGCCATCGGCATCGACGCGGTGATCATCCGTCACGCCTCGTCGGGCGTGCCCGCCCGGGTGGCGACGTGGATCGACCACTGCTCGGTCATCAACGCCGGCGACGGCTGGCACCAGCACCCCACCCAGGCGCTGCTCGATCTCTATACGGTTCGACAGGCATTGGGTGGAGGCGACACCGGACTGAACCGGTTCGTCGGCCTGCAGGTCCTGATCGTGGGCGACATCCGACACAGTCGGGTGGCCCGGTCCCAGGTGACCGCCTACGCCGCCTTGGGGGCCGAAGTGACGCTGGTCGCCCCGGCCACCTTGTTGCCCCCCTCGCTCGACGGTTGGCCCATCGCCGGGGTCAGCCACCAGCTCGACGACGTGCTGGAGAAGGCCGACGTGGTCTCCTTGCTGCGCATGCAGTCCGAACGGGGAAGCGGTGCCTATGTTCCGAGCCTCCGTGAGTACACCGCCGGCTTCGGACTCACCGCACGACGGGCCGCCACGCTCGGCCCCGATGCCGTCATCCTCCATCCCGGACCCATCCTGCGGGGGGTGGAGATCGCCTCGGACGTGGCCGAGCTCCCGTCGGCGCTCATCACCGAGCAGGTGAGCAACGGCGTGGCCGTCCGAATGGCCGTCCTCTTCCTCATGCTGGGCCAGGGCCCCCTCGAAGGAGCACACCGTGGTTGACCCCCGACGAGACGACACCGAGCACGAAGGGACCGTGGTCCTCCGGGGCGGCACCGTGCTCGACGCGTCCGGCCAACGGACGGCCGACGTGCTGATCGTGGGCGACCGGATCGTCGAGGTCGGGTCGGTCGAGGCACCGCCGGGGGCCTCGGTCCTCGACGCTGCCGGCTGTGTGGTCTCGCCCGGCCTCGTCGATCTGCACACCCACCTCCGCCAACCGGGACGGGAGGAGGCCGAGACGGTGGCCACCGGAGCCCGGGCCGCCTCGCTCGGCGGGTTCACCGCGGTGGTGGCCATGCCCAACACCGAGCCCACCTTGGACTCGGCCGAAGCCGTCCGGGCCGTCTACGACTTGGCCGCCGACGCCACCGCCGAGGTGGCGGTGGCCGGTGCCATCACGGTCGGACGGGCCGGCGAGTGCCTCGCACCCATGGCCGAGTTGGCCGCCCTCGGGGTGCGCCTGTTCACCGACGACGGATCGGGCGTGCAGTCGGCCGGTCTCATGCGCCGGGCCCTCGAGTACGCCACCGGCCTCGGGGTCACGCTCGCCCAGCACTGCGAGGAGGCCACGCTGGCCGGAGGTCGGGGCCATGCACGAGGGCTCGTGGTCCAGTCGACTCGGGATCCCGGGGATGCCCTCGGTGGCCGAGGAGGTCATGGTGGCCCGGGACCTGGCCCTCGTCCGGGCCACCGGCGCCCGCATGCACTTCCTCCATCTGTCCACGGCCGGATCCATCGAGCTGGTGCGTCAGGCCAAGTCCGAGGGCCTGGCCGTCACCGCCGAGGCCGCACCCCACCACTTCACCCTGACCGACGCCTGTACTGCCGGCTACGACCCGGTCTTCAAGGTGAACCCGCCGCTGCGGCCCCCAGCCGACGTCGAGGCGGTGAAGGCGGGACTGGCCGACGGCACCATCGACGCCATCGCCACCGACCACGCCCCCCACGCCCCCGAGACGAAGGATCTTCCCTTCGACCAGGCCCCCCCGGGCATGCTCGGACTCCAGACCGCCCTCTCCCTGGCCCTGTCCGAACTGGACCTGCCGCTCGAGCGCGTGCTCGGCCTGCTCAGCTGGCAGCCGGCGGCCATCTGCCGGGCTGGACCCGGACCACGGGGGGGACCAGGGAGGACCCGTGGCCCCGGGCTCGGTGGCCAACCTGTGTGTGATCGACCCCACGGCCACCTGGGTCGTCGACCCGGCGGCACTGGCCAGTCGGAGTCGCAACACCCCCTACGCCGGTCGGACCCTGACCGGTCGGGTCCGCCACACCGTGTTCCGCGGCGAGCCGGTGGTCGTCGACGGGGAGGCGCAGCGGTGAGCGGGCGGAGCGGACCCCTGCACCGGGACGAGGCCTGGCTGGTACTGGCCGACGGCACCCGCTTCGAGGGGGAGGCCATCGGGGCCGCACCCGACAGCGGGGTGACCACCGGCGAGGCCGTGTTCAACACCGTGCTCTCGGGCTACCAGGAGGTGATCACCGACCCCTCCTACGCCGGACAGGTGGTGGCCTTCACCTATCCCCACATCGGCAACTACGGCGTGAACCCCACCGACGACGAGGCCCCGCAGCCCCACTGTGCAGGAGTCGTCGTGCGCCACCTGACCGACCGACCAAGCAGTTGGCGGTCGACCGAGTCGCTGGAGGCGTATCTCCGGCGGTTCGGTGTGGCCGGCATCTCGGGCGTCGACACCCGGCGGCTGACCCGGCACCTGCGTGACCGGGGCTCGATGCCGTGCGCCTTTGGTACCGCAGCCGTCTCGGACCTCCTGGCTGCGGCCGAGGCGGCCGCACCGACCGACGGACGGGACCTGGTGTCGACCGTGACGACCTCGGCGGCCTACACCCGGGGAGCCGGTCCCTACCGGGTCGTGGCCTACGACTTCGGGATCAAAGAGGCCATGCTCCGACAGTTGGGCGAGCTGGCCACGGTGACCGTGGTCCCGGCCACCACCGAGGCCGCCGAGGTGCTCGCCATGGCGCCCGACGGCATCTTCTTGTCGAACGGTCCCGGCGACCCGGCGGCCCTGCCCGGGGTGGTGGCCGAGATCCGCG
The DNA here is from genome assembly GCA_963817985.1 of uncultured Acidimicrobiaceae bacterium. Lineage (GTDB taxonomy): Bacteria > Actinomycetota > Acidimicrobiia > Acidimicrobiales > RAAP-2 > Bog-756. The sequence goes on from CAWFQI010000023.1 coordinate 311,098, forward strand.
CCCTGGCCGAGGACGGGACCGTCCCCGTCTTCGGGATCTGCCTCGGCCACCAGCTGCTGGCCACCGCCCTCGGGGCCACCACCTTCAAACTGCCCTTCGGCCACCACGGGGGGAACCATCCGGTCAAGCGCCTCGCCACCGGCCGGGTCGAGATCACCTCGCAGAACCACAACTACGCGGTGGCCGACGACTCCCTCGCCACCTCGGAGATCACCCACGTGAACCTGAACGACGGGGTCATCGAAGGGATCCGCAGCACCGAGGTCCCGGTGTTCAGCGTGCAGTACCACCCCGAAGCCGGCCCCGGTCCCCATGACGCCCGCTACCTGTTCGAGGAGTTCCGATCCCTGATGGACGCCACCGGGGCGCAGTCCCCCCACCAACGGAGCGTGCGCTGATGCCGCGGCGCGACGACATCGAGTCGATCCTGGTCATCGGGTCCGGCCCCATCGTGATCGGCCAGGCCTGCGAGTTCGACTACTCGGGGACCCAGGCCTGCCGGGTCCTCGCCGAGGAGAAGTTCCGGGTCATCCTGGCCAACTCCAACCCGGCCACGATCATGACCGACCCGGCCATGGCCGACCGCACCTATGTGGAGCCCCTCGATCCCGACGTGCTCACCGCCATCATCGAGCGGGAGCGACCTGACGCGCTTCTGCCCACCCTTGGCGGCCAGACCGCCCTCAACCTGACCATGGCCTTGGCCGAGCGGGGCGTCCTCGACGCCTTCTCGGTGGAGGTCATCGGAGCCAACGCCGAGGCCATCGCCACCGCCGAGGACCGTGAGCGGTTCAAGGCGGCCATGGAGGAGATCGGCCTCGCCGTGCCGCCCTCGGGATTTGCCCACTCGCTCGACGAAGCCCTGGCCATCGGGGAGTCCATCGGCTTCCCCATCATGGTGCGGCCGAGCTACATCCTCGGGGGAGCCGGGACCGGCATCGCCGTCGACCGTGAGCGGTTGGTGCGCCTGGCGGCCGAAGGCCTGGAGGCGTCGCCGGTGACCGAGGTGCTCATCGAGCGCTCGATCGCCGGGCAAAAGGAGTTCGAGTTGGAGGTGATGCGGGACAACGCCGACAACTGCGTGGTCATCTGCGCCATCGAGAACCTGGACCCCATGGGGGTGCACACCGGCGACTCCATCACCGTGGCGCCGGCCCAGACCCTCACCGATGTCGAGTACCAAGAGATGCGCGACGCCGCCTTCGCCTGCATCCGCCGGGTGGGGGTGGAGACGGGCGGCTCCAACGTGCAGTTCGCCGTGGATCCCACCGACGGTCGTCAGGTGGTCATCGAGATGAACCCGCGGGTGTCGAGATCGTCCGCGCTGGCCTCCAAGGCCACCGGCTTCCCCATCGCCAAGATCGCCGCCCGCCTGGCCGTCGGCTACCGGCTGGACGAGATCACCAACGACATCACCGGGGCCACACCGGCATCCTTCGAGCCGACCATCGACTACGTGGTCACCAAGATCCCCCGGTGGGCCTTCGAGAAGCTGCCCGGGGCCACCGACGTGCTCGGTACGCGCATGCAGTCCGTCGGCGAGGTCATGGGCATCGGGCGGACCTTCCCCGAGTCGCTGCAAAAGGCCGTGCGCTCACTCGAACAGGGCCGGTCGGGCCTCAACGCCGATCCGGCCGAGACGACCCTCGATCCTTGGTCCACCGACCAGCTGCTCGAGGCCGTGGCCGTCGCCACCCCCGAGCGCATCTTCCAGCTCGAGGCCCTGCTGCGACGGGGCATCTCGATCGACCGGCTGGCCGAGGTGACCGGCATCGACCCGTGGTTCCTCTCGGCCATGGCCGAGGTGACCGACGCCCGGATGGCCCTCGACTTGCAGGTCACCCTCGGGGTGACGGTCGGGGATCTCGATCGCCGGGCCTGGCGGCGGCTCAAGCAGTACGGCTTCTCCGACCAGCAGCTGGCCTACCTGTTCGGCGACCCCGTCACCGCCGACGACATCCGCCGGGCGCGCACCGTGCTCGGGGTGGGGGTGACCTACAAGACCGTGGACACCTGCGGTGCGGAGTTCGAGGCCCACACCCCCTACCACTACTCGACCACCGAGGACGAGGACGAGATCGAGACCTCGGACCGCCCGCGGGTGGTGATCCTCGGCTCGGGCCCCAACCGGATCGGCCAGGGGATCGAGTTCGACTACTGCTGCGTGCACGCTTCGTTCGCCCTGCAGGCCGCCGGCTTCGAGACGGTCATGGTCAACTGCAACCCCGAGACCGTCTCCACCGACTACGACACCTCGGACCGGCTGTACTTCGAACCGCTCACCCCCGAGGACCTGGCCAACGTGCTCGAGGCCGAGCGGCGCGCCTCGGTGGACGGGGGCCGACTGGTCGGGGTCATCGTCTCGCTCGGGGGCCAGACGCCGCTCAAACTGGCCGCCGGGATCCCGCCCGAACTGGTGCTCGGCACCTCGCCGGCCTCCATCGACCTGGCCGAGGACCGAGAGCAGTGGAACGAACTGTGCGCACGGCTGGGCATCGCCCAACCCCCGGGGGGAACGGCCACCACCGCCGAGGAGGCGGTGGCCGTGGCCGCCACCATCGGGTATCCGGTGCTGGTGCGGCCGTCCTACGTGCTCGGTGGGCGGGCCATGGAGATCGTCTACGACGACGACCGCCTGGTGGAGGCGGTGGAGGCCATGTCCGGCGTGGGCGGCTCGCTCGGCCGTGAGGGCGGGGTGACCGCCGACCGGCCCGTGCTCGTCGACCGGTTCCTCGAGGATGCGGTGGAGGTGGACGTGGACGCCGTGCGCGACGCCACCGGTGAGGTGGTGATCTGCGGGGTCATGGAGCACGTGGAGGAGGCGGGCGTGCACTCGGGGGACTCGGCCTGTGCCCTCCCGCCCCAGACGCTGTCTCCCGGCGTCGTGGCCGGCCTCGAAGAGACCGTGCGCACCATCGCCGACTCGCTCGGGGTGGAGGGTCTGATCAACGTGCAGTTCGCCGTGAAGGACGACCAGGCCTACGTACTCGAGGCCAATCCCCGGGCCAGCCGGACGGTTCCGTTCGTGGCCAAGGCCACCGGCGTCCCCGTGGCCATGGTGGCGGCCCGGGTCATGGTGGGCGCCACCCTGGCCGAGCTGCGGGCCGAGGGTCTGCTGGCCAGCCCGGTGACCGGGCACGTCTCGGTGAAAGAGGCGGTGCTGCCCTTCAACCGGTTCCCCGGGGTGGACACGCTGCTCGGTCCCGAGATGCGCTCCACCGGCGAGGTGATGGGGATCGGTTCGACGTTCGGGTTGGCCTTCGCCAAGAGCCAGATCGCCGCGGGCAACCGCCTGCCCACCGAAGGGACGGTCTTTCTCTCCCTGGCCGACCGGGACAAGGCGGTCGGCCTCGACGCCGCCCGTCAGTTCGTCGCCCTCGGCTTCGACCTGGCCGCCACCTCGGGCACCGCGGCCATGCTCGAGGCCGAGGGGATCAGCGTGGCCACGGTGGTGGCCAAGGTCGGGGAGTCCCACCCCGGGGTGGTCGACGCCGTAGACCTCATCGCCGGGGGCAAGGTGCAGCTGGTGGTCAATACCCCGAGAGGCCGGGGCCCGAGAGCCGATGGCGTCCACATCCGGTCCACCGCCCTCGCCCATCTCGTGCCCTGCCTGACCACGGTGGCCGCGGCCCGCGCCGCGGCGGCGGGCATCGCCGACTGGATCAGCCATCCCCTCTCGGTGCGCTCACTCCAGGAGTACCACGAACGGTGAGACGGACGCCGACGGTCGGGTCGACCCGGGGGAGGGCGGACCGGTGAGGACCTCGTCGGCCCGGGGCGTTCGGACCGAGCGGGTGCGACGCGCCTGGCGGGCCGTGCGAGCCGGTGACGTCGACCTCACCGTGCCGGTCGGGAGCCTGGAGTTGGCCAACCCGGTAATGACGGCGTCGGGGACGGCCGGTCACGCCGACGAGCTCGCGGCCTACTTCCCCCTCGCCGACCTCGGTGCGGTGGTGGTCAAGTCGCTCTCGGTCGGGCCTTGGGCCGGAAACCCCGCCCCCCGTGTCCATCAGACCCCGTCGGGGATGCTCAACAGCGTCGGGCTCCAGGGCCCCGGACTGGAGGCGTGGATCGACGACGACCTCCCCCGGCTGGTGGCCTCGGGGGCCCGCACGGTGGTCAGCATCTGGGGCCAGCGGGTCGAGGACTTCGCCAAGGCGGCCTCCATGCTGGCCGGGGTGGACGGCCTCACCGCGGTGGAGGTCAACGTGAGCTGCCCGAACGTCGAAGACCGACGGCGCATGTTCGCCCACTCGCCGACGGCCACCGCCGAGGTGGTGGCTGCGGTGGGGGAGCACTGCCCCGGGCTGCCCCGCTGGGCCAAGCTCAGCCCCACCGTCGCCGACCTGGCCGAGGTGGCCGCTGCGGCCCTCGGGGCGGGTGCCGACGCGGTGACGCTCATCAACACCGTGCTCGGCATGGCCATCGACCTCGACGGGCGCCGGCCGGTGCTCGGTTCGGGGCCCGGGGGCGGTGGGCTCTCGGGCCCGGCCGTGCACCCGGTGGCGGTGCGGGCCGTGTTCGACGTGCGCGCCGCCCATCCCGACGCCGCCATCATCGGGGTCGGCGGGGTGATGTCCGGTGGCGATGCCGTCGAGCTCATCATGGCCGGGGCCGACGCCGTCCAGGTGGGTACGGCCACCTTCCGCGACCCGAGGGCCCCGGCCCGCATCGTGAGCGAGATCGAGACCTGGTGTGCCGACCACGGCGTCCGCCGTGTGCGAGAACTGCGAGGAGTGGCCCATGGCTGAGTCGGGAAGCATCACCGAGCCCGAAGGCGGGTTCGCCGCCCGCGTGGTGGCGGCCGTCGGGCGGACCGGACCCCTCTGTGCCGGCATCGACCCGTCGTCCGAGCTCCTTGCCGCCTGGGGCCTGAGCGACGACGGACCGGGCCTGCGTCAGTTCGGACTGCGCTGTGTGGAGGCCTTCGCCGGGGTGGTGCCGGTGATCAAGCCACAGGTGGCCTTCTTCGAGCGGTGCGGGTCGGCCGGTGTGGCCGCCCTCGAGGCGGTGCTCGACGAGGCCCGCAACGCCGGCCTTCTGGTCATCGCCGACGCCAAGCGCGGCGACATCGGGAGCACCATGGAGGCCTACGCCCGGACGTGGCTCGACCCGGACTCACCCCTGCGAGCGGACGCGGTCACCGCCGCGCCCTACCTGGGACTGGGCGCGCTCCAACCCATGGTCGACCTGGCCGCGGCCGGGAACCGGGGGGTGATCGTGGTGGCCCGGAGCTCGAACCCCGAGGGCCGGTCCCTCCAGCTGGCCCGAACCGACGACGGCCGTGGCCCGGCCGTCGAGGACATGGTGCTGTCGGGTATCGCCGAACTGAACGGGAGCGGACGCATCCCGGCCGGCACCGTAGGGGCGGTGGTCGGCGCCACCCTCGGTCCGTCCGGATTCCGCCTGGCCGACCTCGGTGGCGTGATCCTCGCCCCAGGGGTGGGCGCCCAGGGCGGCACGGCCGCCGGGGTGGGGGCCCTGTTCGGCGCCTGTCCCCGCGGCACGGTGCTGGCCAGCTCGTCCCGGTCGCTCCTCAACCAGGGTCCGGAGGTGACGGCACTCTCCGAGGCCGCCGGCAAACTCCGAGACGAGATGGCCGGGGTGCTCGGCTGATCAGCGGTCGGCCGTCGGGAGGTCCCGGGCGAACTCCAGGAACGGGGAGGGCGGGAGGTACTCGGCTGGGATCTCGTCGGGGTGCTGGTAGTAGTCCACATCGAAGATGTTGGACACCCCGGGATCCTCGACGGTCCCGCTCAGGCCGGCTTCGGCCGCCGACAAGAAGGCCTGCCTCCCGTCGATCGAACCGTCGGCCAGGGACTCGTAGACGGACTTCGGGACACGGGCGATCAGGCTGTACACGCAGCCGTCGAGGGTGGCTCCCACCCGACGCCCGATCATGCAGTGCCGGGTCCCGTCGTCGATGGCGTAGACGGCGGCGTCCCCGTCCCCGATGCGCTCCCGGATCCGGTGGGGATGGCCGAACAGATGGAGGAGCTGCTCGTGGCGGCGCTCTTTCATGGCCCACAGGGGACTGGGCGGGATGACGCCTTCGGGCTCGTCCTCTTCCAAGGGGGTGGCGTTCTCCGGTGCGGTGACCGGGAAGGCCAGGTCCTCGGTGCCCGGCAGGAAGTGGAGCTGGCCGTCCTTCCGCGACTGGATCATGCCGTCGTCGTCACCGGGTCGTTCTCCGTCGGGCACAGCAGTTCCTCTCGTCGGGCGCCCCGTCTGGCCGCGGGCGTTTCTCGGGGGCCGTCCCCCGACTCCACTCTTCCAGATCCGCGGGGTGGACCGGGCCGGTGGTCGGGGGAAGACTCGTCTCGTGGCGTCGTCCCCACCATCCATCCGGGCGACGCGTCCCTCCGAACCGGCCACCCTCCAGGCCATCGAGACGGCCGCCGGACAGCTGTTCACCCACGTGGGCCTGGCCGAGGTGGCGGGGCACCCGCCCTGTTCGATCGGGGAGCACCGCCGGTATCTCCGGTCACAGAGGTCGTGGGTGGCCGCGGACGACGAGGACCGACCGGCGGCCTTCCTGCTGGCCGGTGTGGTCGATGGCCACGCCCATGTGGACGAGGTCTCCGTGCATCCCGACCACTCCCGGCGGCGGCTCGGGGCCGCGCTCATCGACCACCTGTCGGCGTGGGCCGCGCCCCGCGGGCTCCCGGCGGTCACCCTCACCACCTTCGCCGACGTCCCCTGGAACGCGCCGTACTACGAGCGGTGCGGGTTCGTGCGGTTGGACGACGACCGCCTCGGCCCGGAGCTGGCCGCCATCCGTCGGACCGAGCACATCACCTTCGGTGCGGCCCACCCGAGGGTGGCGATGATCCGTCCGACCTCCCCCTGAGCCCATCGATCAGGTGCCGGCCGCCGTCGGGAACCATCCCGAGACCCGCTCGTCGAGGGCGCGCTCGGCACGCTCCCAGGCCCGACGGGCCTCGTCGGCGTCGACGGTTCTGAGGTGGACCGTGTCGCCGGGCCGGAGCTGCCCGAGGACGGGGAGGTCGGCCGAGATGACACAGCAGGCCACCGGGTAGCCCCCGACGGTGGCGTGGTCGGGCATGAGCACGATGGGGTTGCCGTCGGGTGGCACCTGGACGGCACCGGTGACCATGCCGGTGGAGGGGATGCCCGGCACCGTGGCCCCATCGCCCGCTCCGTGGGCACGCGTCCCTCCCGCGGCCAGGAGCCGGACGCCGATCCGGTTGGATGCCTCGCCGACCACCCAGGTCTCGTCGCCCAGCCTGCGGTAGGCCGCCGCACCGAGGCGGTGGGGCCCGGCGAGGACGCGCAGCTGGCCGGGGGTGCGGTCCCCTCGGGTCGGCGGTCCCGAGGACAGCTGGCCTCGCGGGCGGTCGGCGGCCCGAGGTCGAGACGGTCGCCGGTCCGCAGGGGTGGCGGCCCGAGGGCGCAGAGGACATCAGCGGAGCGTGAGCCGATCTCGACGGGGGAGTCGAACCCTCCCGACACAGCGACATAGACCCGGAGCCCCGAGCGGACCCGGCCGACGGCCACGACCTGGCCGGCGCCGACCGGCACCACCGAGTCCGAGCCCACCGGGTGCCCGTCGACGCACACCTCGACAGCATCGGGCGCCGCGCCCACCACGGTCACGTGGGCATCGGTGTGGAATCGGAGGGTCGGGCCGATGGCGGTCACCTCGATGGCGGCCGACCCGTCCGGATTGCCGGCGAGACGGTTGGCCAACCGCTGCGCATCGGGATCGGCGGGCCCGGCCCGGGGGATACCGAGGGCCGCAGCCGAGCGACGACCGGCATCCTCTATGAGACTGAGCAGGCCGGGCTCCACGACCTCGACGGTGCGCCGTCCCCTGCTGGTGAGCAGCGGACGGACCCCCGGTGAGGTCGTGCCCGCCGGGTCTGGGCCGGACAGCGCCCCGGACTGCTCGGCGAAGCGGACGACGTCACCGGGCCGGAGGAGGGCGTAGGGCGGGTGACGCCTATCGAACAGGGGGAGCGAGGTCCGCCCGAGCAGCCTCCAGCCCCCGGGGGTCTCTTGGGGGTACACCGAGGCGAAGCCGCCTCCGACGGCCACCGACCCGGCGGGAACCGACGGCCGGGGTGTCGGGCGCCGTCCGACCGAGGCCAGCTCGGGGGGCAGACCGGTCAGGTAGGGGAAGCCGGGGGCGAAGCCCACGAAGGCCACCTCGAGATCCGTTCCGCAGAGGGCATCGACCACCGATGCCGGGCTCGTCCCGAGGGCGGTGGCCACGCCGGTGAGGTCGGGCCCGTCGAAGGTGGTGGGGACGATGACCCGTCGTGGCCCACGGTCCCACCCGTCTTCGTCGGGTGGCGTGCGCCGAGGGTCCGCGCCGAGGGTCGACAGCCATGCGGCGAGATCGTCGACCACTACCCGGTTCGGCTCGAGATGGATCACGACGGACCCGTAGCCGACCACCGTCTCGACGATGCCGGCCGGTCGGTGGTCGTCCCTGTCCGCGTCGATCCGGTCGGCTAGCTGGTGGGCGGCGGCGAGGTCGTCCAGCTCGACGAGCACCGCGGCGTCGCCGAACCGGTCGATGGACCGGATCACCGTGCCGTTCCGCCTCGTCGGTCCGGTGCCCCGGCCGCTGGTGTGAACGCCCGGAGGGTTACGCCTTGTCCGGCCAAGGCGGCCCGCACGGCCCGGGCCGTTGTGGCTGCCTCGTCGGTGTCGCCGTGGATGCACAGCGTCTCGGCTGTCACCTCGGTCCACGTGCCCGCAACGGACTCGACGCCGCCCCGCCGGACGAGAGCGAGGGCTCGCCGCCCGACCTCGGTGGGGTCGTGGACGAGCGCCCCGGGGTCGGTGCGTGGGGCGAGGCGTCCGTCGGGCAGGTAGCCCCGGTCGGGAAATCCCTCGGCCACCAGCCGAACGCCGGCCTGGCGGGCCGATCGGGCCACCACCGTGTCGTCCTGGGCCACGAGCGGGACGCCGCCCACCTCCACCACGAAGGCGACCACGGCGTCCGCCACCGATGGGTCGGTTCCCATCTGGTTGTAGAGGGCACCGTGGGGTTTGACGAAGGAGACCCGCCCGCCCACGGCATCGACCGTGGCGGTCAGGGTCGTCCACTGCTCGATGAGGTCCGCCACGAGCGCATCGGTCGCCACCGACATGGTCCGACGGCCGAACCCCTCCCGATCGCGGAACGAGACGTGGGCCCCAATGGTGACCCCCCGGTCCACACAGGCCCGGGCGGTATCGGCCATGACGGTCGGACCCCCGGCGTGGAAGCCGCAGGCGAGACTGGCGCTGGTGACGGCGTCGAGCACCCCGAGGTCGCCGGCGGTGAGCCGGTCGCCCTCGGCCAGGTCGGCGTTGAGGTCGACGGCCGCCACCTCCCCAGTATCGGGCACCTCCCCAGTATCGGGCATCCGAGTGGTCGTAGAGAGGAGGGGCCCAGGTGGGCCGACCGCCACGGGCAGAACCCTCCCGGGGAGGTCACGACGCCGTTCCGGCTGAAGAGGCATGACCTGGGCCCCCAGAGGCGCTATCGTCTCGACCATGCCGCAACCGCCCGCACTCACGCCCGAACAGCGCCAGGCCGCACTGGCCAAGGCCGCCAAGGTCCGCCGAGAGCGGGCCGAGGTAAAAGAGAAGCTCAAACTCGGTTCGATCTCGTTGTCCGAGCTGCTGGTCATGGCCGACTCCAACGAGACCGTCGGCAAGATGAAGGTCCTCTCGGTCCTCGAGTCCCTGCCCGGCCTGGGCAAGGTGAAGGCCCGGCGGCTGATGGACACCGTCGGTATCAGCGAGAGCCGGCGGCTGCAGGGTCTGGGCAGCAACCAGCGCGAATCGCTGCTGCGCGAGACCGCCCGCTGAGCACCGGGAGTCCCCGTCGGCCGGCCGTCGGGCACCCGTTGATCTTCGTGCTGTTCGGCCCCGGGGGGGCCGGGAAGGGCACCATCGCTGATCGCCTGGTCGCCGGCGATCCGACCCTCTGGCTGAGCCGCTCGTGGACCACGCGGGCCCGCCGGGCCGGGGAGCCTGAGGACGCCTACGTCTTCGTCGACCGCCCCACCTTCGAGGACCGGATCCGATGCGGGCGGGTTCTTCGAATGGGCGGAGTTCCTCGGCAACCTCTACGGCACACCGGTTCCCGATCCCCCCGACGGCCACGACGTCCTCTTGGAGATCGACCTCCAGGGGGCCCAGCAGGTCCGTCGGCTGCGCCCCGACGCCACCTTGATCCTCCTCCTGCCCCCCTCGCCGGCGATCCAAGAGGAACGGCTGCGGGCCCGGGGCGACGACGAGGCCCACATCGCCAAACGGCTGGAGGCCGGGCAGCTCGAGGAGGCCGAGGGACGGGCCATCGCCGACGCCGTGGTGATAAATCGGGACATTCCGCAGGCCACCGCCGATGTGGCCGGTATAGTGGAGGGATACCGGTCCGCGTCCTGAGACGTGTGACGGGCCTGTCCACAAGGGCGGTCGACCACCACCAGGGGCCTTCTCCGCACCTGACGACGACCGCTCCACCCGCACCTGCCGACCAGAAGGATCGTGATGGCTCAGCCTCAGACCACGCTCATGGACCCACCCATCGAGGACCTCCTCGACAAGGTGGACTCGAAGTTCACGCTGGTGGCTCTGGCCTCGCGGCGGGCCCGCCAGGTGAACAGCTACTACAACTCCCTGGGCGAGGGCCTCGGTGTCGTGGTTCCGCCGCAGGTCGCCTCGGCCTCGGGCAAGCCGCTGTCGATCGCCTTCGAAGAGGTGGCTGCGGCCAAGGCCACCTACACCCGTCCCGATCCCGAGGAGGTGGCGCTGGCCGAGGCCGCCGCCCTGGCCCTGCTCGAGGGTGAGGGCGATGCCGAGTCCGCCGCCGAGGGCACTGCGGCCGACGAGAGCACCGAGTAGCGAGTACCGGCCAGGCCCGTGTCGGGGGCGGTCGACGGTGGGGAAGGGGTAGGGCTCCGGTGACCGACACCGATGTGCCCTTCGTCGTGCTCGGCGTGTCCGCCGGCATCGCCGCGTACAAGGCCGTCGAGGTCTGCCGACGACTGGTCGACCACGGCGTCCATGTGGCCCCGGTGCTCACCGAGCGGGCCACCCGCTTCGTGGGCAAGGCCACCTTCGACGCCCTCGGCTCCGAGCCGGCCCAGACTCAGTCTGTGGGACGAAGCGACCGTCATCCCCCACACCCGGCTCGGCCAGCGGGCCGACCTCGTCGTGGTCGTGCCGGCCACCGCCGATCTGCTGGCCCGGTACGCCGGCGGGTTCGCCGACGACCTCCTCACCACCACCCTGGTGGCGACGGCCGCGCCCGTGGTGGTGTGCCCGGCCATGCACACCGAGATGTGGGAGCACCCAGCCGTCCAGGACAACCTGGCGGTGCTCGCGGCCCGCGGGGTCACGGTCGTCCCCCCCGAGGACGGCCACCTGGCCGGCGGGGACTCGGGGTCGGGACGGCTGGCCGACCCCGCCCTGATCGTCGACACCGTGCTGGCCATGCTGGCGGCGTCCCGGCACGGTACCGGCCGGCGACCTGTCGGGCGTGCGCCTGGTCGTCTCGGCCGGCGGGACGAGGGAGCCCATCGACCCCGTCCGGTTCATCACCAACCGCTCGTCGGGCAAACAGGGACACGCCGTGGCCGCCGCCGCCCTCCGCCGGGGGGCCGAGGTGGTCCTCGTCACCACCAGCAGCCAGCCCGTGCCCCCAGGGGCCACCGTCGACCGGGTGGAGACGGCAGCCGAGATGGAGTCGGCCGTGCTCGCCCGGGCGGCCGACGCCGACGTGGTGGTCATGGCCGCCGCCGTGGCCGATTTCCGGCCCAAGGTGGCCATCGACACCAAGCTGCACAAGGCCGACGGGGTGCCCGACCTCGTCCTCGAGGCAACGACCGACATCCTCGGCGAGCTGGGGCGAAGACGTCGCACGTGGTCAGGTCCTGGTCGGGTTCGCCGCCGAGACCGACGCGGTGGCCGAACGGGCCGGGGCCAAGCTGGCGCCAAAGGGGTCGACCTCATGGTGGCCAACGACGTGAGCGCCCCGGGGGTCGGATTCGACCACGACACCAACGCCGTGACCATCCTCGGGGCCGACGGGTCCTCCGACCGGTGGCCCTCCGCTCGAAGGATGCGGTCGCCGACGCCATATTGGATAGGGTGTGCGCGCTGTTGGCACCGCAATGAATCCGTCGCCGGCAGCGGGGCACGGCTGCTCCGGGGCGTCTGTGCCCGGCGCACCTGTCTGTCGCCAAGGGCTCCTCGCCCCCGACCAGAATGGAACCACCCGTGAGTACCCGATACACGTTCACCTCCGAGTCGGTCACCGAGGGCCACCCCGACAAGATGGCCGACCAGATCTCCGACGCCGTGCTCGACGCCCTCTTGACCGACGACCCGAACAGCCGGGTGGCCTGCGAGACCCTCCTGACCACGGGACTGGTCCTCGTGGCCGGAGAGATCACCACCTCGACCTACGTCGACATCCCCAAGCTGGTCCGCAAGACCGTGCTCGACATCGGCTACGACGACGATGCCTACGGGATCGACGGCCGCACCTGCGGGGTCATCGTCTCGCTCGACGAGCAGTCACCCGACATCGGCCAGGGCGTGGACAACGCCTTCGAGGTCCGGGCGGGGACCGGCGGCGAGGACCTCCTCAACGCCCAGGGGGCCGGCGACCAGGGGATGATGTTCGGCTACGCCTGCGACGAGACCCCCGACCTCATGCCGCTGCCCATCTGGCTGGCCCACCGGCTGGCCCAGCGCCTGGCCCAGGTCCGTCGGGTCGGGTGTCCTTCCCTACCTGCGTCCGGACGGCAAGACCCAGGTCAGCGTGACCTACGAGGACGGCAAGCCCGTGGCCCTCGAGACCGTGCTCATCTCGACCCAGCACGACCCGGGCGTGGACCTCGAGACCCTCCTCCTCCCGGACCTGCGGGACAACGTGATCACCCCGCTGCTGCCCCCCGAGCTCGACAGCAGCAACCTCCGCATCCTGGCCAATCCGACCGGCGTCTTCGAGCTCGGCGGGCCCCACGCCGACACCGGGCTCACCGGCCGCAAGATCATCGTCGACACCTACGGCGGCATGGCCCGGCACGGTGGCGGAGCCTTCTCGGGCAAGGACCCCTCCAAGGTCGACCGGTCGGCGGCCTACGCCGCCCGCTGGGTGGCGAAGAACCTGGTGGCCGCAGGTGCCGCCACCCGCTGCGAGGTCCAGGTGGCCTACGCCATCGGCGTGGCCCGGCCGGTCTCGGTGCTGGTGGAGACGTTCGGCACCGAGCGGGTGGACCCCGCTCGGATCGCCGCCGTGGTCGACGAGGTGTTCGACCTCCGTCCCGCCGCCATCGTCCGCGACCTCGACCTCAAGCGGCCCATCTACCAAAAGACGGCCGCCTACGGTCACTTCGGACGCTCGGACAAGGAGTTCACCTGGGAGGACACCGCTCGGGCGCACGACGTAAAGCAGGCGCTCGGACTCTGAGCGCAGCCGGGGGACCGGACGGGGTCCCCGTCCGGGTGGTCCGGGTGGTGCCGGATGTGCCGGCCATCCACCGCAGGTTCGACTACGCCGTCCCGGCGTCCCTCGACGCTGCGCTGCGCGTGGGAAGCCGGGTCCGGATCGAGCTGCACGGGCGCCGGGTCGGGGCCTGGGTGGTCGAGGACCACGTGGTGAGCCCCCCCGGGGTGGCGCTCAAGCCTCTGGCCGCCTCGAGCGGGGACGGGCCCCCTCCCGAACTCGTGGCGCTGGCGCAATGGGCGGCCTGGCGATGGGCGGGACCCCTGTCCTCGTTCCTCGGGACGGCCTCACCGCCCCGGGTGGTGCGCGGTGCCTGGCGGCAGCGGGATCCCCACCCGGTCCCGGCCGCCCCCGCCTCGCCCGGAGGGGGATCGGTGGCGTTGATCGACGACGTGCTCGACGAGGCGGACAAAGACGCGGGCCACGATGCGTCGGTCATCCGCCTCGCGCCCCGCGCTCGATGCCACCCTCGTGGTCACCGAACTCCTCCACCGGGTGGGGACCTCGGGGGTCCTGGTGCTCGTGCCGTCGCTGGAACGGGCAGCCACCCTGGCGTCCCGCCTGCGCCAGTCGGGCTGCGAGGTGGCCCTCATGCCCGACGGATGGGAGCGGGCAGCCTCGGGCGGGCCCGTCGTGATCGGCACCCGGGCCGCGGCGTGGGCCCCGATCCCTCGCCTCCGGGCGGCACTCGTCCTCGATGCCCACGACGAGGCCTACCGCGAGGAGCGCGCCCCGACGTGGTCGGCCGTCGATGTGGTGGTGGAGCGCGGGCGGAGGGACGGGGCGCCGGTGGCCCTGGTCAGCTCCTGCCCGCCGGTGGTCCTGGCCGAGGGGAGACGGCTCGTGACGACGTCCCGGGCCGTCGAGCGCCGAGGCTGGCCCGTCGTCGAGGTGGTGGACCGCAGCGGGGACGACCCGCGCACCGGCCTGTTCTCCGAGCGGCTGGCCCGACTCCTCCACTCGGCCCTCGACCGGCCCGATGGTCGGGTCGTGTGCATACTCAACCGGACCGGGCGCGCCCGCCTCCTCGCCTGCGCCCAGTGCGGAGCGCTGGCCCGGTGCACGCGGTGCGGGGGCGCCATGGCCCAAGCCGTCGAGGGCGACGGACTGGCTTGTCGACGGTGCGGTGAGACCCGTCCGCCGGTGTGCGCCGAGTGTGACGGGACCCGGTTCAAGGCCCTCCGCATCGGGGTGACCCGGGCCACCGAGGAGTTGGCTGCGCTCACCGGGGTGGAGGCCGTCGAGGTCTCCGGGTCGTCGGACCCGACCCGGGTGGTCGCGGCGGCCGAGGCCCGGTTGGTGGTGGGGACCGAGGCCGCCCTTCACCGGGTGTCCCGAGCCGACGTGGTCGCCTTCCTCGACATCGACCAGCATCTGTTGGCCACCCGCTTCGGAGCCGGCGAAGAGACGCTCTCGCTGCTGGCTCGGGCGGCCCGCCTGGTCGGCACCCGGGACCTGGCCGGCCGGGTGCTCGTCCAGACGCGCCTTCCCGACCACGAGGTCCTCCAGGCTGTCGTCCACGCCGACCCCGCACTCGCCTCCGCACCCGAGCGCGAGATCCGCAAGCTCCTCGGGCTGCCCCCGTTCGAGGCGCTGGCCGTGCTTCGGGGGGCCGGGGGACCGGCCTACGCCGACGGCCTGTCCGAGGTCGCCGGCCTCACCGTCTCACCCGACGGTGACCGCTGGCTGGTCCGGGCCGCCGACCACGCCACGCTGTGCGATGGCCTGGCCTCGGTGCCCCGTCCCGCCGGGAGGTTGCGGGTGGAGGTCGACCCGGCCGACGCCTGACCCGGCCGAGGACTTCCGCCCGGCCTGGACGGGGGCCGGGCACACCCTCACGGGCGGCACCGTACAATGGGTGCATGTCCGCATACTCCGTCCGGGTCTACGGCGATCCGGTGTTGAAGCAGGTGGCCCGAGAGGTCGATCAGTTGGACGGCTCGTTGGCGCGCCTGGTGGAGGACATGGTGGAGACCATGTACGACTCCGAGGGTGCGGGGCTGGCCGCCCCCCAGGTCGGCGTGCAGAAGCGACTGTTCGTCTACGACGTGGGTGAGGGACCCCAGGCCGTGGTCAACCCGGTCATCGTGGAGACCGACGGCGAGTGGTACCACGACGAGGGCTGCCTCTCCATCCCCGGGCTGCGACTCGGCATCGTCCGTCCCGACCGGGTCCACCTGCGTGGACACGACATCGACGGCAACGAGGTCTCCATCGAGGCCGACGAGTTCCTCGGCCGGGTCTTTCTGCACGAGGTCGACCACCTGGACGGCGTCTTGATGGTCGAGCGCCTGGAGGACGAGATGCGCAAGCAGGCGCTGCGGGTGCTCCGTGACCGGGCCCTCGGCCTCGACACCTCGGCCATGGAGGCCAAGCTGGTCTCGGCCGGGAGCGACCGCGAGGTCTGATCCGGACGCCCTGGCGGCCCGGACGACCCGATAGCGTCATCGCATGGCCCGCCTGGTGTTCCTCGGGACCCCCGAGGCGGCGGTCGAGCCGCTGCGCACGTTGGTGCAGGCCGGCCATGACGTCGCCCTGGTGGTGACCAGGGCCGACAAACGCCGTGGACGCGGTGGTGCCCTGGTGCCGAGTCCGGTGAAAGCGGCGGCCACCGCACTCGGCCTTCCCGTCACCTCCTCGCTCGACGACGCCGTCGAGGCCGGTGCCGAGCTCGGGGTGGTCGTGGCCTACGGCCGTATCGTCCCGGTGGCCGTGCTCGAGCGCCTCCCCATGGTCAACCTCCACTTCTCGCTCCTGCCGCGCTGGCGGGGAGCCGCCCCGTGGAGCGGGCCATCCTCGAAGACGACGCCGAGACCGGGGTGTGCCTCATGGCCGTGGAGGCCGGTCTCGACACCGGCGGGATCTACGCCGAAGTGGCCACCGCCATCGACGAGGAGGAGACGGCCGAGGACCTCCGGGCCCGCCTGGTGGGTCTCGGGTGCAGGCTCTTGGAGCAAAACCTGGCCCACGGGAAGGCCGGACTGCCGCTGCCGCGCGACCAGGTGGGCACTCCCTCCTACGCCGAGAAGATCTTGTCTGCCGAGCGCGAGCTCCACTGGGACCAGCCGGGGGCCCAGCTCCGGCGGGTGGTGCGGGTGGGCCGCGCCTGGACGACGTTCCGCCACCACCGCCTCGGGGTCGTGTCGGCGAGTAGGGCTCCCGACGACGGGCCGACATCACCCGGGGCACCCGGGGCGCTCGCGGGTACCGACGTCTGGGCCGGCGACGGGACGCGGGTGCGTCTCGTCACGGTCCACCCCGAGGGGAAGCGGCCCATGGCCGCCGACGAGTGGATCCGTGGTGTGCGTCCCGGGCCGGACGAGGGCCTCGGACCGTGGCCCTCGTCCGGCCACCGGTAGGCTCCGGCCGATGGCCACCAACCCACCGCCGACCGGCCCGCATCCCGAGATGCGTGTGGCCCCATCGATCCTGTCGGCCGACTTCGGCAGCCTGTCCGAGGCCGTCGACGTGGTGGCGCCGGGGACCACCTGGCTCCATGTCGATGTCATGGACGGCCACTTCGTCCCCAATCTGACCGTGGGCCCCCCCGTCGTGTCGTCGCTGCGCGACCACACCGACCTGTTCTTCGACACCCATCTCATGATCACCGATCCCGAGCGGTTCCTCGAGCCGTTCCGCGACGCCGGCTCGGACGGGTGCACGGTCCACGTGGAGGTGGGGAACACGGCCGAGCACATCGCCCAGATGCGCGAGCTCGGCCTGCGGGTGGGGTTGGCCGCCAATCCGGACACCCCCTTCGAGGCCCTCGAGCCCTTCCTCGACCAGGTCGACCTGATCTTGTGCATGACGGTCTTCCCCGGGTTCGGGGGGCAGTCCTTCATCGCCGATGTCATGCCCAAGGTCCGCCAGGTGCGAGAGGCGGCCACCCGGGCCGGGCTGTCCCTCGATGTCGAGGTGGACGGCGGCATCGACCCCGAGACGGTGGTGGACGCGGCCCGCTCGGGGGCCAACGTGTTCGTGGCCGGCTCGGCGGTCTTCGGCCGGGCCCATCCGCTGGAGGCGGCCGAGGAGATCCTCGCCGCCGCCCTCGGCGCCGTGCCGGGCGAGTGGTCCTGAGCCCCCCGGCCGGCCCACCCGCCGAGCCCGTTCCCGACGGGCCCGACGGGCGATGGATGGCCCGCGCCGTTGCCGCGGGCGAATCGGTGCGGGGGCGCACGTCGCCCAATCCTTGGGTGGGTGCGGTGGTGGTGCCCGCCGGCCGTGACGGCACAGCGCACTTCGTCGGGGCCACCCAACCGCCGGGTGGCCCCCACGCCGAGGTGGTTGCCCTGCAAGCCGCCGGCGAGGCCGCCCGCAACGGGACCCTCTATGTGACGCTCGAGCCCTGCTCGCACCAGGGCCGCACCCCACCGTGCACCGCAGCCATCGTCGACGCCGGCGTGGCCCGGGTGGTGGTGGGGATCACCGACCCCGACCCGTTGGTCAACGGAGCAGGGATCGCCGCCCTGCGCGCCGCCGGCATCGAGGTCGTGGTGGGCGTGGGCCAGGAAACGATCCACGAGCAGTTGGGTCCGTACGTGAAGCACCGTCGCACCGGCCGCCCGTGGGTGGTCCTCAAACTGGCGGCAACGCTCGACGGGGGGACGGCCGCCCCCGACGGGACCAGTCAGTGGATCACCGGGCCCGAGGCCCGTGAAGACGCCCACCGGCTCCGGTCCCGGTCCGATGCCATCATCGTGGGGGCGGGCACGGTGCGCACCGACGACCCTTCGCTCACCGTCCGCCTGCCCGCCGGTGACCCGTTGTCCCGCCTCCCCGACGACCAACCGCTCCGGGTGGTGCTGGGCACGGTCCCCCCGGGTGCGGCCGTGGCCCCGGCGCTCGAACTCGGTGGTGACCCGAGCGAGGCCCTCGACGAGTTGGGCCGCCGCGGCGTCGTGTCGGTCCTGGTGGAGGGGGGAGCGACCGTCGCCCACGCCTTCCATGCCGCCGGCCTGGTGGATCGGTATGTGCTCTACCTGGCCCCGGCCCTGTTCGGCGGGGCCGACGCCCGGCCCCTGTTCGCCGGGCCGGGCGCTCCCACCATCGACGGTCTATGGCGGGGAACATTGCACTCGGTGACTACTCTGGGGGGCGATCTCCGGGTTGAATTGCACGGCGATTCTGCCTGAGGACCAGCCAACACAGTCGAGAAATTGCCTAAGGCCAGCCCGATGCAGGCCGACACTAGAAGAGAGTCGGTGTCAGGGTCCGTGCCGATACCGACAGCATCGGACATGATGAGCGCGCCGAACACCCGAATCGGGCATGAGGCGCCGAAGAACAGAGGGAGACCAGGGGTCGATGCCCTTTTCAGCAGTTGAGGATGCCATCGCCGCGGTGGGTCGCGGCGAGATCGTGGTCGTGGTCGACGACGAAGACCGCGAGAACGAGGGCGACCTGATCATGGCGGCCGATGCCGTCACCCCCGAGAAGATCGCCTTTTTTCTCGACCACACCTCCGGGCTGATCTGCGTGCCCCTCACCCCCGAGCGGGTGGAGCACCTCGACCTCCCGTTGATGGTGACCTCCAACACCGAGGCCCAGCGGACCGCCTTCACCGTGAGCGTCGACTACCGCCACGGGACCACGACCGGGATCTCGGCCGAAGACCGGGCCGCCACCATCAAGGCCCTGGCCGACCCCCACATCCGCCCCGCCGATCTCAACCGGCCCGGCCACGTCTTTCCCCTGCGCTACCGACCCGGCGGCGTCCTGAAGCGGGCCGGCCACACCGAGGCCGCGGTGGATCTGGCCCGGGCGGCCGGTATGTCCCCGGCCGGTGTGCTGTGCGAGGTGGTCACCGAGGACAAGACCGGCATGGCCCGCCTCCCCGAGCTCACCGAGTTCGCCAAGAAGCACGGGCTCCACCTCATCTCCATCGCCGACCTCATCCGCTACCGGCGCCACAAGGACAAGCTGGTCCGCCGCATCGCCGATGCCCGGGTGCCCACCGACTACGGGGAGTTCACCGTCTACGCCTACGAGTCGGTGCTCGACGGCGAACACCACGTGGCCCTGGTCAAAGGGGAGGTGGCCGGGAGGGAGAACACCCTCGTGCGGGTGCACAGCGAGTGCCTCACCGGTGACGTGTTCGGATCGGTGCGGTGCGACTGCGGGCCCCAGCTCCACGGGGCCATGTCGGCCATCAACGACAACGGCAGCGGAGTCATCGTCTACCTCCGGGGCCATGAGGGCCGGGGCATCGGCCTCGCCCACAAGCTCCGGGCCTACAACCTCCAAGAGGAGGGCTTCGACACCGTCGACGCCAACCTCGAGCTGGGGCTGCCCGCCGACTCCCGGGAGTACGGGATCGGGGCGCAGATCCTGGTCGACCTGGGTGTGACCACCATGCGGCTGATGACCAACAACCCCACCAAGTATGGCGGGCTCGAGGGCTTCGGCCTCGACATCGTGGAGCGGGTGAACATCCAGTCCACGCCGACTCCGGAGAACATCGAGTACCTGCGGACCAAGCGGGAGCGGATGGGCCATCTGCTCGAAGGCCTCGATGACGTCCTCTGATCTCACCGTGCTGCCTCCCGGGGCCAAGGACCGGGCCGCGGCCCGGGTGGGAACGGCCATCGACGGAACACCAGCACTCGG
The DNA here is from genome assembly GCA_963817985.1 of uncultured Acidimicrobiaceae bacterium. Classification (GTDB taxonomy): domain Bacteria; phylum Actinomycetota; class Acidimicrobiia; order Acidimicrobiales; family RAAP-2; genus Bog-756. Next base: position 331,181 of record CAWFQI010000023.1, read on the forward strand.
GAGTAGGTCGCGCACCGAGGTCCGTGTGGGCCTGGCCTGTGCCGAGTTCAACGGGGGCATCACCGACCGTCTGCTCACCGGAGCGCTCGACGCGCTGGAAGAGGCCGGCTGCGATCTGAGCCGGACCGTCGTCGTGTGGGCGCCCGGGGCCTTCGAGCTACCGGTGGTGGCCCAGAAGCTGGCCCTCTCCGAGGCGGTCGACGCCGTGGTGTGTCTCGGCGCGGTGATCCGCGGCGACACCGGCCACTACGACTTCGTGGCCGGTGAGTGCGCCGCCGGACTGCAGCGGGTGCAACTCGACACCGGCATCCCCGTCGTGTTCGGTGTCCTCACCACCGACACCGTCGACCAGGCCCTGGTTCGCTCGGAGGATGACGAATCGAACAAGGGGCGCGAGGCGGCCGACACCGCCCTCGCCACCATCGAGGCCCTCTCGTCGGTCGGGTCGCTGTCGGCCGGCTCCCGGGTCGGGTTCTCGGTCGGGAGGCGCTGATGCTCCGGCTGGTCCTTCCCAAGGGCTCGCTCGAGAAGGCGACCCTCGAGCTCTTCGCCGCCGCCGACCTCGCCGTCACCCGGTCATCAGAGGTCGACTACCGGGCCAGCATCGACGATCCCCGGGTGGACGAGGTCCGGATCCTCCGTCCCCAGGAGATCCCCCTCTACGTGGCGGACGGACTCTTCGACATCGGCATCACGGGCCGGGACTGGATCGAGGAGCGGGGGAGTGCGGTGACCTCCCTCGGGGTCCTGGCCTACTCCAAGGCCACGGCCAACCCCATCCGGGTGGTCCTGGCCGTGCCCATCGAGTCGCCGGTGACTTCGGTCGCCGATCTCGCCCACGCCGGCACCGGTCCCGGTGGATCGGTGCGGGTGTCGACCGAGTACCCCGAACTCACCGGACGGTATCTCGAAGATCACGGGGTCAAAGCCGAGGTGAGTCTGTCCTACGGCGCCACTGAGGCCAAGGTGCCCGATATCGCCGACTGCGTGGTCGAGATCACCGAGACCGGTCGGGCGTTGCGGGCCGCCGGGCTGAAGATCGTCGAAACCCTGCTCGTCTCGCACACCGAGCTCATCGCCAACCCGGCCGCCGCCGCCGACGCCGACAAGCGCCACGCCATGGAGCAGCTGTTGACCCTGTTGCAGGGCGCCCTGGAGGCGCGCGACAAGGTCCTGGTCAAACTCAACGTGCCCGCCGAACAACTCCCCGGGGTGATCGAGGTCCTGCCGTCGCTGCGGTCGCCGACTGTCTCGGAGCTCTTCGGCGGAGGCGGCTTCGCCGTCGAGACGGTGGTGCCCAAGGCGGAGATCAACGTCCTGATCCCCGCCCTGAAGGATCGCGGGGCCACCGACATCATCGAACTGGCGCTGTCCAAGATCGTGCACTGAACCATGACGGCCGAGTCGACCACCGGGAGCATCTGGAGCGGCCCCTCGGACCGGGTGCCGGCCGGCCACAACCCGCTCGTCGGGGACGTGGCCGAGTTCGACGACCCGCGCGGCGTGGGCGTCATCGAGTTCGGGCGGGGGCACCGGATCGATTTCCACTGCACCGCCATCACCGACGGTTCCCGCTCCATCGCGGTGGGGACGGTCGTGGCCTTCGAGGTCTCGGCCGGCCGTCTCGGCCGGCTGGAGGCCCACTCGGTGCGGCCCCTTCCCGGAGTGCCCCAACCGGGATCGACCCTGGCCGGTGAGCACGGCGACACCCACGCCCTGACCGAAGCTGTGACGCCACCCGCCGCCGACGCCTCCGCTGGAGAACGGGTGGGCGGACCGTCAAGGCCTCGAGGCGGAGTCTGCGCCGTCGGCTGTCGATGACGAGGACGAGCTCGTCGGTGAGCCTTCCGCCTACGACGAGTACGGACTCGAGACCCCGATCGAACTGCCGGGCCGGGAGGCGCTCCGCCAGGAGCTGGAGCGGCACGCAAAGCTCGCCGCCCGTCCCGGCGCCGCCGCCGCAGCCAGTCGACGTGATCCCGGCTCCGAGCCGGAGGCAGAGCCCCCGGGGCCCCAGGCGTCAGTCGGTCTGCCACCCCTACCCGAGACGCCTGCGTCGGCTCCCTGGGCCATCCGGTCGGTGCCGGGCGACCACCCGGCACCGCCCGACGTTGCGCCCGTGGTCGCCCAACCCACCGAGTCGTGGGAGCCGATCGGGCCGGCGCCGACCGGTGAGCCGATCCGGCCGACGCCGGGCTGGGAGCCGGTGGCCTCTGACGCCTCGGTCGGCACCGACCCCGGTCACGCTTCGGTGATCCCGCCGGTCACCCCGTGGGGGACACCCGTCGCCGATGACACGGTGGCCGCCCGACACTGGCCTCTCGGGGCCGAAGAGGCGATTCCCGCCGCCTTCGCCGCGTCCGGTGAGCCCACGTCGGGGACGGCGGTCGCGCCGGGCTACGCAGGATCGACGTCGGTCGCCGCGCCCGTCTCCTCGCCGGGGTCGGCCCCTCCGGTCGACTCCGGGGTCGAGGTGGCCGAGTCGGACGGCTCCACTTCGTGGGCGGATGCACCCGAGCCCTCGCCAGGGCCCGAGGCGTCCGACAGTGGCGAGCGGGGGGACGTCACCCCGCCCATGGGCACAGCCCCCGCACCCGTGGCCGCCCCGTCGACAGCGGTCACCGAATCCTCGACGCCGTCCGAGCCGCCGTCGCCGGCGTCGACACCGGTCGGATCCCCCCATCCCAACTTCTGGTCGCCCATGGCCAGGCCGTCGTCGGGGCCGCCTCCCACCTGGCGTACGCCGGTCACGCCCCGCACGCCTCCGCCTGACGGCGACTGACCGTCGGGTTCGTTGCCCGCTCGGTCCCCGTCGGGCTCATCGTCGGCATCGTCCTCGGGCTCGTCGTCGCCGTAGGGGTTGCCGAGAATGTTGCGGGCCATGTCGATGACCACGGCGCTGTCGGCGTCCTCTTTGGTGACCACGCCGAGCAGGGGGGCGGCGAGCAGTCCGGTGAGTAACCCGGTCTCGGCCATGGACTCGGCCTGCACCACGCTCCACTCCCAGAGCCGCCCGACCATGTCCGGGCTGGTGGACCGGCGTTGGGGATACTTGAGCCAGCAGTTGACGATGGCGTGGGCCAGTCCGGTGGCCGCGGGGAACAACCAGATGAGTCGGTAGTTCCCCGTGGCGTCGATCACCACGGCGGCGATATAGGCGAGGATCACGCTGCACAGGTTGAACGGGGCCAGCAGCACACCCAGCCGTTCGCCGAGCCCGCCGGCCCGGGGGAGGAGTTGGAGCAAGAGCGGCGCCATGACGATGATGTAGGCGCCGATGAACGGGGCACCGATGTAGCTGAGTACCACCGCCTGCCAGAGGTGGGTGTCGAAGTACTGCACCCCGGCGAGGATCGCCCCGATGAGCGGGGCCCCGACCGCCAGTTGCATGGGGGACAGCTTGCGGCTGAGGGGGACGCCGAGGGCGATCCCGATGAGGAAGACGGGCAGGCCGGTGGCCAGCCCGGCGATGGTCTGGGCACTGGCGCCGGCATGGAGCACCCGCTGGAAGAACAAGATGGCCACGTACGCCGTCGATCCGACCCCCGACCAGAAGAGGAGCGATCCGGCGACGAGCACCTTGGCGTTGGGCCCCGAGAGGATGTCCCGCAGCTCGTCGCGGGTGGGCCGGGCCCGCTGCTTCCGGTCGGCCTCGGCCCCGTAGGTGGCGTTCGGCGCCTCCCGCACGAGCAGGAGGACCAGCACGCCGACGACCACCATGATGACCGCGGCCACCTGGAACGGGAGGTTCCAGGTGGACGGATCGCTCTGCTTCCACGAGGCGATGACCGTGCCCTTGATGGTCAAGCTGGCCAGCGTGCCGAGCACCGTCGTGAGCAAGAGGGCCTTGATCCAGCGACTGCGGCCGAAGACCTCGGGCACCACGGCCACGTTGGTCAACGTGAAGATGGCCGACGCCTGCCCGGCGATGAGGATCATCAAGACGAGCAGCCAGTACCCGCTCACCACGGTGAACATCCACGTGGAGATGCCCATCACGATGAGGCTGCCGGCCATGTACGGGGTGCGCCGCCCCACCCTCGACTGGGTCCGGTCGCTCAGGCGACCGGCCACCGGGTAGGTGAGCCAGCTGACCAGTCGGTCGGCGGTGAGGGCGAAGGTCACCGCCAGGGCCCCCGAGGCCCGCTGTTGGACGTACAGGGTGATCAGGACCCCCGAGACGGCCAGATTGGCCCTCGGGCCGACGAGGCCGATCGACAGCCCGATGAAGCTGCGGACCCGTGAGGCGTCGATGGGGCCGGTCCCTGCGCCTCTGCCGCTCGGCCCGGGTGTGTCGGGCCCGCCGGAGGCCGGAGGTGCGGGGATGGCTCCAGTGCCGCCCGGCAGCTCGGGAACCGACGACGGCCCGGGCAGGGGCGGTTCTCCGATGCCTCCGCTCACCCGTCCCCGTCGGTCGGTGGGGCGGTCGATTTGGCAACGACCTCTTCTTGGGCGTCGCCGTTCACCCCGACCGCGGAGGCCGCCTCGGCCCCGGCCCGTTGGGCCCCGTCGATCTGCACGTAGGCCATGCGGAGCTGGCTCAGTCCGTCTTTCAGGGGCTCTTCGGCCTCTCCCAGCCGGCCTTCGAGGCCGGTGACCAGGGCGCCCAGGGCGTCGATGGCCACCCGGGCCTGGCTGAGCAGGGGAGGCTGTTGGGAGAGGTACACCGCCGCCAGCTCGAACAGCCCGTAGCAGTGGTTGGCTATGACCACCTCGACCGGTGAGTTGGCCAGCTCGGCCCGCATGGCCGCCACCTGTTCGGCCAGCTCCTCCTCGGTGAGTTCCTCCGGACCGCCGCCCCCGCCCGCCGGTCCGCCGGACGGGTCGGGCGAGCCGGTGGCACCGGCCCCCGAGGGCCTGCCGACCGGTCGTTCGCCATCAGGTGTCCATAGTGAGCTCACGACTGGTAGCCTAAAGCACTGATAGACGAGGAAGCGGGGTCTCGACGCTGAAACCCCCACCCGGCCACGATGCAGTCCTCACGATGCAGTCAGTTTGGTGTGCGCCGGGTCCATGGGGCCGGTCGGCGACTGTTGTCGCCTCGGTCGGTGGTGGCTCCGCTCCTTTCTCATCGGCCACGGGAAGTCCGTGACCCGAAGACAGGGAGTGAAGTCGAATAGCAGCCACCGTCACCACCAATGAACCTCGCATCAACGACCGCATCCGCGCCCGTGAGGTACGACTCGTCGACCCCGACGGGGAGCAGCTCGGTATCAAGCTGTTGCCCGAGGCGCTGGCCATCGCCCGGGATCTCGACCTCGATCTGGTCGAGGTGGCGCCCGGCGCCAATCCTCCCGTCTGCCGCATCATGGACTACGGGAAGTTCAAGTTCGACGCAGCCCAGCGGGCCAAGGAATCGAGACGCAAGGCGGTCCACGTAGGGATCAAGGAGATGAAGTACCGGCCGAAGATCGGCGACGGCGACTTCGACACCAAGACCCGGCAGGTCGCCAAGTTCCTCGAAGAGGGCCACAAGGTCAAGATCACCATCATGTTCCGGGGCCGGGAGGTCTTCCATCCCGAACTGGGCAAGAAGATCCTCGACCGGATCGCCGACCAGATGGACGGGATGGGCAAGTCCGAGTCGGTGCCCCGCCTGGACGGCCGCAATATGGTCATGGTGCTCGCCCCAGACAAGCGGGCCAAGCAGTCGGCCGCGTCGAGGGAACCCGCCCATAACGGCAACGGTTCGGATGCCAAGCAGGCACAGGGGGCGGCCCCCGCGGCTGCACCCGCGGTTCAGACGGGCGAGGTGGCGGCTACAGCAGCACCAGCTACCGCAGCACCACAGACGCCGGCGGCTCCGGCGGCACCGGCCAACGGTGCTCCGGCCGCAGCCGCACCAGCAGAGGAGGCGGGGGAGGGATCCCCGGCCCGAGAGTCGAGTGAAGGAGAGGGTTGACGCCATGCCGAAGATGAAGACCGACAGTGGGGCACGCAAACGGATCAAGGTGACCGGGTCCGGTCGACTCCGTCGTCGCAAGGCGTTCCGCTCGCATCTGCTCGAGAACAAGTCGAGCGTGAGGAAGCGCCGCCTCGGTCGTGAGACCGACCTGGCTAAGGGCGATGCCCGCCAGGTAAAGCGGATGCTCGGGATGTAATCCGAGCGGCCGCTGCCCGACCGCAGCGGCCACGCCCGCCCGACCCCTGACCCACCGCCCCGGACCTCCCGGTGTGGTGACCCGGTCTAGGCGTTGCGGGCAACGGGAGCGCCGACTCCTCGGAGTCGCCGTTCGTTCCCGGTGTTCAGTACCCGCCCCACCTTTCGATCGTCCAGTTCGATCAGGCCCACACACAAAGGAGTTCCCCATGGCCCGAGTCAAGCGCGCAGTACACGCCAAGAAGCACCACCGCGCCGTCCTCGAGCAGGCGCAGGGCTACTACGGCAACAAGAGCCGTTCGTTCCGCGCCGCCAACGAGCAGGTAATGCACTCGATGCAGTACGCCTACCGGGACCGTCGGGCCCGCAAGGGCGACTTCCGCCAGCTGTGGATCCAGCGGATCAATGCCGCTGCCCGGCTCAACGGCACCAGCTACAGCCGCTTCATCGCCGGTCTGCACCGTGCCGATGTGGAGGTCGACCGCAAGGTCCTGGCCGATCTGGCCGTGACCGAGCCCGAGGCCTTCGCCACCTTGGTCCGGGTGGCCAACGAGGCGCTGGCCACCGCGCCGGCGGGTGCCGAGGCCGGTTCCTGAGTCAGATCGGACTGGCCTACAGCCACCAGCGCGTCCGACGGATCCGCCAGCTCCTCCGCAAGCGGAGTCTGCGCGCCGCCGAGGCCGCCCTGGTCGTCGAGGGCCCCGAGCTGCTGTCGGTGGCCCTCGATGCCGGAGCCACCGTCGAGGCGGTGTACGTGGCTCCCGAGGGTCGGACCAATGAGGGGGTGGGGACGGTCGTCGACCGCGCCTTTGCCGCCGGTGTCCGGGTCTTCGACCTCGACCCCGGTGTCATCGAGCGGGTGTCTGACACCGTGCACCCCCAGCCCGTGCTGGCCGTCGTCGGGTTCACCCCCGCCCCCCTGGAGGTGGTGCGAACCCACGACACGGTTCTGGTGTTGGTCGACGTCCGCGACCCGGGCAACGCCGGCACCATCATCCGGACCGCCGACGCCTCGGGCGTCGGTGTCGTCATCCACTGCGACGGCTCGGTCGATCCCACCAATCCAAAGGTGGTCCGCGCCTCGGCCGGGTCGATCTTCCAGGTGCCCGTGGTACTCGGGGGCGACCCGGTAGCCGTGGTCGACACCTTGCGCCAGTGGGGGTTCACGACAGTTGGCACCGCGGTCCGCGATGGCATCGACTACGCCGGGTTCGACTGGCGACAGCGGGTGGCCCTCGTCTTCGGGAACGAGGCCTCCGGACTGGAGGAGGCGCTCATCAGCGGTCTCGACGCCCGGGTGTCGGTGCCCATGGTGGGCCGGGCCGAATCGCTGAACGTCGCCGTATCGGCCTCGGTGCTGTGTTTCGAGGCCCTGCGCCAGCGCCGCACGGGAGGAGGGGCCGTCACTCCCGCCGGTGGCCCGACGGGCGGGCCAACCACGGAACCCACGGCCCTGCGCTCTACGATCTCGGGCATGCAGACGGCACCAGAGGCCCCGGCGGGACAGACAGGCCCGGAGGCCGACCATGGTTGAGGCCGATACCACCCCCGATCTCGACGCCCTGGTCGAGCAGGCCCGGCGGGCCCTGGCCGACGCCTCGACGTCCGAGGACGTGCGCACGGTGGCCAGCTCGGTGGCGGGCAAGAAGTCGGCCCTGGCCACGGCCGGACGGGCGCTCGGTTCCCTCGGTCCTGACGAGCGCAAAGAGCTCGGCCGCCGATTGCACGATGCCCGGGCCACCATCGATGGGCTCATCGAGGAGCGCCGGGCTGCAGTGGCCGAGGCCGAGCTGGCCGCGGAGATGGCCGAGGGCCGGATCGACCTCACCGAGTTCATCCCGGGCACGGCCTCGCTCCCGGCCGCCCGGGGCCACACCAGCCTCGTCACTCAGACCCAGGCCTCGTTGGAGGACGTGTTTGTGGGCATGGGCTTCGAGGTCGAAGAAGGACCCGAGATCGAAACCGACTGGTACAACTTCGGGGCCCTCAACATCCCCCCGGCCCATCCGGCCCGCGGCATGTGGGACACCTTCTACCTCGACCTCGGCGCCCCGGAGTCCACGCTGCTCCGCACCCACACCTCGCCGGTCCAGATCCATCTCATGGAGCGGGCGGTGGCTGACGACCTCCTTCCCATCCATGCGGTGATGCCCGGGCGTTGCTACCGACGGGACACCCCCGACGCCCGGCACCTCCCGGTCTTCCACCAGATCGAGGGCCTCGTGGTGGACAAGGGGATCAGCTTCGCCGACCTGGCCGGCACCATCGAGGTGTTCACCGCCGCCTACTTCGGTCCGGACATCCACTCCCGTCTGCGCCCGGCCTACTTCCCCTTCACCGAGCCGTCGGCCGAGTTCGAGGTCACTTGCACCATCTGCCTCGGGTCGGGCTGTCAGACGTGCTCGCAGACCGGTTGGATCGAGCTCGGTGGCTGCGGGATGGTGGATCCCGCCGTCTTCGGTGCCGTTGGCATCGACCCCGACCAGTGGTCCGGGTTCGCCTTCGGCTTCGGCATCGACCGGTGTGCCCAGATGCGCCACCAGATCGCCGACATGCGGGTCCTGACCGACAACGACATCCGCTTCCTGCGCCAGTTCTGATGCTCATCCCGGTGTGGGCGCTGCTGACGCCCTGGCTACGGAAACTCTGAGAGGACCGTCGTGCGCGTACCGCTGTCCTGGCTTTGCGACTTCGCCCCCTTCGAGGGGGATCCGGCCGACCTGGCCGCCACCTTGGACGACCTCGGACTCGTCGTGGAAGGCATCGAGGTGATCGGCGAGGGACTGGGCGGGGTGGTGGTGGCCCGGGTCGACGAGATCACCGCCATCGAGGGGGCCGACAAGATCCGCCGCGTGGTGGTCGACGACGGGACCGGACCCGTTGAGGTGGTGTGCGGGGCGTGGAACTTCGAGGTGGGCGATCTGGTGCCCCTGGCCCCGGTCGGGAGCGTGCTGCCCGGGGGGTTCGCCATCGGCAAGCGCAAGATGCGAGGCGTGACGTCCAACGGCATGCTCTGTTCGGGACGGGAGTTGCGCATCTCCGAGGACCACGAGGGCATCCTCCGGCTCAACGACGTGGCGGGGGCGGCGCCCGGGGTGCCGCTCGTGACCGCGCTCGGGCTCGAGCCCGACGTGGTGTTCGACGTGGCCGTCGAGGCCAACCGTCCCGACGCCTGGAGCATGGTCGGGGTGGCCCGCGACCTCGCCGCCCGCCTGGACCTGCCGTTCGCCGTTCCCGAACCGCCGACCCCGGGGGAGGGTGCGGATGGGGGCGCTGGCGGGTCGATCGCCGATCTGGCCACGGTGCAGGTCGACGACCTCGAGCTCTGCCCGCGGTTCACCGCCCGGGTCATCACCGGGGTCCGGGTCGGACCGTCCCCGGAGTGGCTGGCCCGCCGCCTGGTCCTGGCGGGCATGCGCCCCATCAACAACGTGGTCGACGCCTCGAACTATGTGATGGTGGAGTTGGGTCAGCCCACCCACCCCTACGATCTCGACCGCCTCCCTGGCGGCGGCCTCCTGGTCCGACGGGCCGAGCCCGGTGAGACCGTGACCACGCTCGACGGCGTGGTCCGCACGCTCGGGCGTCCCGGCCCTGGACTCGGCGACACCGGCCAGGACTGCCTGATCTGCGATGCCGAAGGGACCCCGGTCGCCATCGGCGGGGTCATGGGCGGGGCCTCGTCGGAGATCGACGAGACGACCACCACGGTGCTGCTCGAGGCGGCCTACTTCGTGCCCATGGCCATCGCCCGGACCTCCAAACGACTGGCCCTGCGCACCGAGGCCTCGGCGCGGTTCGAGCGCGGCTGCGATCCGGCCGGCATCGACCGGGCTGCGGCGCGGTTCTGCGAGCTGTTGTCGCTCACGGCCGGTGACGCCATGCGCGTGGTCGGAGGCGTCATCGACGTGGTCGGCGACGTCCCCGAGCCCGTGGTCGTCTCGGTCCGCCCCACTCGCATCAACACCCTCCTCGGGACGGCGTTCACCGCCGCCGAGGTGGTGGCACTGCTCGAGCCACTCGGTATCACGACCACCGAGGCGGACTCGGCCCTCGAGGACGACGATGTCCTCGAGGTCACCGTCCCGACCTACCGTCCCGACATCCGGCCGGGGCCGATGGGGGAGGCCGATATCGCCGAGGAGGTGGCTCGGACCTACGGGTATGTGCGCATCGCCCGGCGGACACCGTCGTGGCCGCAGCCCGGACGGCTCTCGGACCGGCAGCGTGACCGCCGACTCCTCAAAGAGGTCCTGTGCGGGCTCGGGTGCAGCGAGGCCTGGACGGCGACCTTCGTCTCGGAGGCCGACCAGGTCGCCTCGGGCGCCGAGGCGCCCTACGTCGAGGTGACCAACCCGCTGGTCGACTCGGAGCGCTACTTGCGCACCTCGATGATCCCGGGCCTCGTCCGCTCGGTGCTCCGCAACGCCGAGCGACGCCAGAACGACATCCGGTTCTTCGAGGTGGGTTCGGTGTTCCGACGTGACCAGGGGCTGCCCGATGCCGGCGCCGACGGCGTCGCCGCCCCCGAGCGGGTGTCGGTTGTCTTCGCCGCGGAGGGCGATGACGCCTTCACGGCCGTGGCCGCCTGGCGCAACGTGGCCGCCGCCCTCGGACTGGCCTCGTGGGCCCTGGGCGATCTCGCCGCGGTGGGACCGCTCGGCTCGCCGGTCCACCCCTACCGGTCGTCGGCCATCGTCGCTGCTGACCAGCCCGGAGACGACCCGGCCACGGTCGTCGGCGTCATTGGCGAACTCCACCCGAGCGTCGTCGGTCACTTCGGTCTGGTGGGACCCGACGGCCGGCCCCGCCGGGTCGGGTGGCTCGACCTCGACCTCGACGTGCTGTTCGACCGCCACCGGGTGCCCCGCCGTCCCGAGCGGTCACGCCCGTTGAGCCGGTATCCGTCGTCCGACATCGACCTGGCCTTCGTCGTCCCCGACGCCGTGGCCGCCGCCTCGGTCGAAGGCACGGTGCGCCGGACCGGTGGCGATCTGCTCGAGTCGGTCGAGCTCTTCGACGTCTATCGGGGCCCCTCGCTGCCCGAAGGAACCCGGAGCCTCGCCTTCCGCCTGCGCTTCTGTGCCCTCGACCGGACCCTCACCGACGACGAGATCGGCACGCTGCGCGCCGCCTGCATCGACGCGGTCGAGCGGGAACACGAGGCCTCGCTCCGCTAGCCAGGGCGGTCGGCCAGAGCCCCCAGCCGTAGGGGTGCGCTGGGCCGGGATCGGCGCCCGGGCCGGTCAGGAGTCGAAGCCCATGCCGAAGCGGTCGAGCGTCCGGAGCCAGAGATTGCGGCGGCCACCATGGGCGTCGGCACGGGCCATCGACCAGCGGGTCAACTCGATGCCGGCGTAGCGCAGGGGCTCGGGAGGGAAGGGGAGCGGCTTGGTGGTGACGAACGCCAGCCGGGTCAGTTCGGTCTCCTTGCCCGAGAGCAGATCCACCATCACCTGCGCGCCGAAACGGGAGGCCCCGACACCGAGGCCGGTGTAGCCGGCGGCCGACACCACCCGCCCGTCGTCGGAGCGGTCGAAAAAGGCGCAGAAGCGCGAGCAGGTGTCGATGGCGCCCGACCAGGAGTGGGTGAAGCGGACGTCTTCCAACTGCGGGAACGTCTCGACGAAGAGACGAGCCAGGGTCACAAAGGTCGACCGGCGCTGCTCGAGTGACGGTCGCAGTCCGTTGCCGTAGTGGTAGACGGCGTCGTAGCCGCCGAAGAGGATCCGGTTGTCGGCGGTCAGCCGGTAGTAGAGGAACTGGTTTCCCGACCCGCCCAGTCCCTGCCGCCGTGACCAGCCCACCGCGGCCCGCTCGGCCGGGCTGAGGGGCTCGGTCATCAGCACGTAGTCGTAGACGGGGACCACGTACTTGCGCAGGCGGCGCACCAGCGACGGGTAGGCGTTGGTGGCCAGCGCCACCGTCGACGTGCGCACCTTCCCGTGGCCGGTGGTGAGGACCGTGGTCGACCGGGGGCCGTCGGGCTCGGACTCCAGCGCATCGACCGGGGTGTGCTCGTAGATCCTGACCCCGGAGTCCTCGCAGGCTCGCCGGAGCCCCCAGGCCAGTCGGGCCGGATTGACCAGGGCGCACCCCGTCGGGTCCCAGAGGCCGGCCAGGTAGGTGGGGGAGTGCACCTCGGCCCGCATCTCGTCACGATCGAGATAGGTGAGGTGCTGGCCGTGTCGGCGGCCCTGCTCGGCCGCCTCGGCCAGGTCCTCCACCTGGTGGGGCTCGGTGGCCACCGACAGCTCGCCGGTTCGCTCGAAGTCACAGTCGATGGACCACCGGTCGAGCGCCGCTTCGATGGCGTCGAGGTTCGCCAGACCGAGGCGCTCCAGGGTGTCGACCTCGCCGGGAAAGCGTTCGATGCCGTTGCCCAGTCCGTGGGTCAGGCTGGCCGCACAGAACCCGCCGTTGCGTCCCGATGCGGCCCATCCGCAGCGGTCTGCCTCGAGCAGCACCACGTCACGATCGGGCACGGCCTCCTTGGCCAGCAGCGCGGTCCACAGGCCCGTGTACCCACCACCCACCACCGTCAGCTCGGCGGTCGTCTCGCCCACGAGGGGGGCGCCGCTCGGCGGTGCCGCGGGATCGTCGAGCCAGAAGGACACCGGCGCGGCGTCCCCCAGGGCGGCGTCTCGATTCACCGCACCGACCCTACTGCCGGGCTACGGCGGGCCCGGGGGAGGGCGCACGCGGCATGGCCCGGGCGAGGGGGTTTGCATAACAATGCAGATATATGCATATACTTGCAATCCGGGACGCACCCGGACGTAGGCCTACCCACGGAGCACGACGGTGAGCGAGCAACCATGAAGATCGGGGTCGTCGGTGCGTCCGGCTACGCCGGGGTCGAGCTCCTCCGGCTCTGTGCCGGTCATCCCGAGTTCGAGGTGGTCGTGGCTACGGCGGGGAGCCACCGCGGCGAACACGTCGCCGCCCACACCCCGTCGCTGGCCGCCGCCTATCCGACGCTCGACTACGTAGCCACCGAGCCCTCGGCCCTCGAGGGGCTGGATCTGGTGTTTGTGGCCCTGCCCCACGGGCAGTCCCAGAAGCTGATGCCCGACCTCATCTCGAAGGTGGCGACGGTCGTGGACCTGGCCGCCGATTTCCGGTTGGCCGACCCGGCGCTCTATCCCCGCTGGTACGGGGAGGCCCATGCCGCCCCCCAACTCCTCGAGCGGTTCGTCTACGGCCTGCCCGAGCTCTACCGGGAGAAGCTGGTCGGTGCCCACCTGATCGCCGCGCCGGGCTGCTACCCGACGGCGGCCCTGTTGGCCCTGGCCCCCCTGGTGCGGGCCGGTGTCCTCGCCCTTCCCGAGGCGGACGGACCCGGCCCCGAAGGCGGGCCCCACGGCGCGGGCCCAGCCGCCCTCATCGTCGACGCGGCCAGTGGCGTGTCGGGAGCGGGACGGGCGCCGAAGGACAACCTCCACTTCGGGGCGGTCGACGAGGACTTCGTGGCCTACGGGCTCCTCGACCACCGCCACACCGCCGAGATGGAGCAGGGCCTCGGTGCGCCGGTCCTGTTCACCCCGCACCTGGCGCCGATGGTGCGGGGGATCCTCGCCACCTGTTACGCCCGCCCGTCGGGGACCGGATCCGACGGAGCCCTCACCACCACCGGCGCGCTCGGCATCCTCCACGAGGCCTACGACGACGAACCTTTCGTCGTGGTCACCGATGGCCCGCCCTCCACCAAGGCGACCAGCGGATCGAACTGCGCCCACGTGACCGCCCGGGTCGATCCACGCACCGGGTGGGTGGTGGCCCTCTGCGCCATCGACAACCTGGTCAAGGGTGCGTCCGGCCAAGCCGTCCAGTGCGCCAATCTGGCCCTCGGTCTCCCCGAGGGGACCGGCCTACCGACTGCGGGGTTGTACCCATGAGCATCACGACACCGAAGGGCTTCGTCGCCGCCGGACTGGCCTCGGGCATCAAGGCCAGCGGAGCCATGGACCTCGCCCTGCTGGCCACCGAGGACGGGCGGCCGGTCCCGACGGCCGCCACTTTCACCACCAATCTGGCCGCCGCACCGCCGGTCCAGGTCAGCCGGGACCACCTGGCCGCCAGCGGGGGATTGGCCTCCGCGGTGGTCATCAGCAGTGGGAACGCCAATGCGGCCACCGGAGCCCAGGGTCGGGCCGACGCCGAACTGATGTGCGAGCTCGTGGCCTCGGGTCTCGAGGTCGGTCGAGCGGGCGTCCTCGTCTGCTCCACCGGTCTGATCGGCATCCCGTTGCCCATGGCGCCCATCACCTCGGGGATCCCGCGGCTGGTGGCGGGTCGTTCCGGGTCGGCCGAGGCCGCCGCCGACGCCGCCCAGGGCATCTTGACCACCGACTCGGGACGGAAGGAAGTCCTGGTGGAGCAGCACGGGTTCGCCGTGGCCGGCATGGCCAAGGGTGCGGGGATGCTCGCCCCCAACATGGCGACCATGCTGGCCTTTTTGACCACGGACGCGGCCATCGAGTCGGCCACGCTCGCCGACCTGTTGAGGATCGCCGTGCGGGACTCGTTCAACTCCATGTCGGTGGACGGGTGCACGTCCACCAACGACACCGTGGTGCTGATGGCTTCGGGCCGGGCCGGGACCGCCGACCCGAACGTCGTGGTCGATGCGGTCACCGGGGCCTGCGCCGACCTGGCCCGCCAGATGATGGCCGACGCCGAAGGGGCCTCTCGGATCTTCCAGGTCCGGGTGACCGGGGCCGCCTCGGACGGCGAGGCCCACCGGGCGGCCCGCAAGGTGGCCGACTCCCTGCTCGTCAAGTGTTCGATCAACGGCGAAGACGCCTACTGGGGCCGGGTGGCGAGCGATCTCGGTTCGGCCGGTGTGGCCTTCGACATGGACCGCCTGGCCATCGCCTACGGCGGCGTCACCGTGTGCCGGGACGGCCTGGCCGTCGACTACGACCGCGAGGCGCTGGCCAGCCACATGGCCGCCCCCCTCGTGGACATCCACTGCCAGTTGGGCCTGGCCGACGGCGACGGCGTGGTCATGGGGGTCGACCTCGGCTACGGCTACATCGACGAGAACCGGACCACCTCGTGAGTGCGGTACCCGCGCCCGGGCTCACCGGTGCTCCGGGCGGGTCGGAGGGTCCCGGCCAGGACGCGCCGGGGGACAAGGCCGCCGTGCTGGTCGAGTCCCTGCCCTACATCCGGCGGTTCTGGGGCAAGGTGGTCGTGGTCAAGTACGGCGGCAACGTGCTCAGTGCCAAACCCGGCGAGCCGGTGGTGGACGAGGCGCAGGCCCTGGCCTCCTTCGCCGAGGACATCGTGCTCATGCGGTCGGTGGGCATGCTGCCGGTCGTGGTCCACGGGGGAGGGCCCCAGATCGGTGCCCTGATGGAGCGGGTGGGCAAGGTCCCCGAGTTCCAAGACGGCTTCCGGGTGACCGACGCCGACACCATCGACCTCGTGCGCATGGTGCTGGTCGGCAAGGTCAACCGGGACATCGTGAGTTCCATCAACGTCCACGGGGCGCTGGCCGTCGGGCTCTCGGGTGAGGACGCCAACCTCATCACCGCCGAGGCCCGCTCCGAGGCGCTCGGCTACGTGGGCGACGTGGTGCACGTCGACCCGGTCATCGTCCACCAGCTGTTGGCCCAGGGCCTGATCCCGGTGGTGGCCACCATCGGGACCGACCAGTCGGGCCAGGCCTTCAACATCAACGCCGATACGGCGGCCGGTGCCCTGGCCGCCGCCCTCGAAGCGGAGAAGCTGGTCTTTTTGACCGACGTGTCGGGGCTGCGGTCCGTGCCCGACGACCCGGCCACCCTCATCCACCAGGCCACGGCCGACGACCTTGACCAGCTCGTCGCCTCGGGTGCGGCCAACGGCGGCATGATCCCGAAGGTCGAGTCGTGTGCCCGGGCCGTCCGGGCGGGGGTGGCACGGGCCCACATCCTGGACGGACGGACACCCCATGCCCTGCTGCTCGAGGTCTTCACCGACGAGGGCGTGGGGACCATGGTGGTGGCATCGTGAGCCAGGTGGTGAACGACGCAGCGCCCGGCCCCGCGCCCATCGACCGCTCGGCGCTGATGCAGAACTACGCCGAGCCGCCGGTCACCTTCGTGCGGGGCGAGGGGAGCCGGCTCTACGACACGGCGGGACGCGAGTACCTCGACTTCCTCTCCGGTCTGGCCGTGACGTCGCTCGGCCACGCCCATCCGGCCGTGGCCGAGGCCATCGCCACCCAGGCGCGGACGCTCTCCCATGTGTCCAACCTCTTCGGGAACGCCGTGGGCCCCGAGGTGGCCGTGACCCTCGACCGGCTCATCGGAGGCGGCTCCGAGCGGGCCGGTGGCCAGGTGTTCTTCGGGAACTCGGGGGCCGAGGCCAACGAGTGCGCCCTCAAGCTCGCCCGCCGGTGGGCCGGCCCCGACCGTTACGGCGTGGTGAGCACCTGGGACGCCTTCCACGGCCGCACCCTCGCCACCCTGGCTGCCACCGGCCAGCCCGAGAAGCAGTCCGCCTTCGTGCCCATGCCCGAGGGCTTCGACCACGTCCCCTACGACGACCTCGACGCCATGGACGCGGCCTGCGATCCCAGCCGGGTGGCCGCCGTGCTGGTCGAGCCCATCATGGGGGAGGCCGGCGTGGTGGTGCCCTCGTCGGACTACCTGGTCGGACTGCGCCAGCTGTGCACGGACCGCAACATCTTGTTGATCGTGGACGAAGTCCAGACGGGCCTCGGGCGCACCGGGAGGTGGTTCGGCTTCCAGCACCTGGGCATCGAACCCGACGTGGTGACGATGGCCAAGGCCCTGGGGAACGGGATGCCGGTCGGGGCGTGCTGGGCGCGGGCCGAGGTGGCGGCGGCCTTCGTCCCCGGGGACCACGGGAGCACCTTCGGCGGCCAGCCCCTGGCCATGTCGGCGGCCCGGGCCACCCTGTCGGTGATGGAGGCCGAAGATGCGCCGGCCCGGGCCCGGGCCGGAGGAGCCCGGCTGCGTGCCGGCCTGGAGCGGCTTCCCGGGGTGCAGTCGGTGCGGGGGGAAGGGCTGCTGGTGGCGGCGGTGCTGACCGGTGAGTTCGCCGGGCCGGCCGTGCGGGAGGCTCTCGACGAGGGCCTGGTCATCAACGCGCCGCGGACCGATGTCCTCCGCTTCGCCCCGTCCCTGCTCGTCGCCGACGCGGACATCGACGAGGCCGTGGCGACGGTTGGACGCATTCTCGTCCGCCACAACCCGTTGGGAGGCACCCATGACGGCTGAATCGAGTGTGACCGTGCACGCGCCGGTGTGGACCCGCCATGTCCTCGACGTGGACGATCTGGGACCTGACGGCCTGGGCGACGTCCTGGCCCTGGCCGACGCCGACCCGGGCTCGCTTCCCCAGGTGCTCTCGGGCCGAGGGGTGGCCATGGTGTTCGAGAAGCCCTCCAACCGGACCCGCAACAGCACCGAGATGGCCACGGTCGCCCTCGGGGGGCACCCCGTCTACATCCAGGGCCACGAGGTGGGCATCGACACCCGCGAGACGGCGGCTGACGTCGCCCGCACCCTGGCCTGCTACCACGGCGTCATCTGTGCTCGGGTCGTGGATCACGGCACCCTCGCCCGGATGAGCGACGCGCTCGACGCCGCCGGCGTGGCCGTCCCCGTCGTCAACCTGCTCTCGGACCGGGCCCACCCCTGCCAGGCGGTCGCCGACCTGCTCACCCTGCGCCAGGTGTTCGGTGCGGCCTCCCTGCCCGACCGGACCCTCGCCTACGTGGGGGACGCCAACAACGTGTGGCGGTCCCTCGCCCTCGCCGCGTCGATGGCCGGAGTGGCCACCCGGATCGCCTCGCCCGAGGGGTTCGGCCCGAGTGCTGTCGATCTCGAGCTGGTGCGGTCCTTCGGTGGGGAGGTGGCCGTGACCGGCGATCCGGTCGAGGCCGTGTCCGGGGTCGATGCCGTGTACACCGACGTGTGGACGTCGATGGGCCAAGAGGCCGAGTCCGAGGCCCGCCTGGCCGCCTTTGCCGGCTTCGAGGTCGACGAGAAGCTGCTGGGTGAGGCCTCGCCCGACGCCGTCGTGCTGCACTGCCTGCCCGCCCACCGGGGTGAGGAGATCAGCGCCGGCGTGGTCGACGGCCGGCAAAGCGTGGTGTGGCAGCAGGCCGCCAACCGCATGCACGCCATGCGCGGCCTGCTGGCCTGGGTCAGTGGGGTGCATCCATGAGTGTCACCAAGCACCAGCGCCAGCACCGCATCACCAAGCTGCTCGAGTCGAAGGCCGTCGGGAGCCAGTCCCACCTGGTCGACCTACTGGCCGCCGACGGCGTGGACGCCACCCAGACCACGGTCTCGCGCGATCTCGAAGAGCTCGGTGCCGTCAAGGTCCGTCTGCCCGGAGGGGACACGGCCTACGCCCTTCCCGAGCTGCCCTCCCAGCAGGTGGCCCCCGAGGACCACCTCCGCCGGGTACTCGGGGAGTGGGTCGTCGAGGCCGACTACTCGGGAAATCTCATCGTGCTCCGCACGCCGCCGGGTTCGGCCCATGTGGTGGGGTCAGCCCTCGACCGGAGCGGCTTCCCCGGGGTGATCGGGACGGTGGCCGGGGACGACACGGTGCTGGTGGTGGCCTCCGAGGCCGCCGGCGGCGCGGCCGTGGCCGAACGGTTGGCCGCTGTGGCCGGCATCGAGTCGGCCTGGTCCGCACGCCGGGGCCGGGCATGATCGTGGTGACCGCACGAGTGGCCCACATCTCTACCGACGCGTCGGGATTCGTCCCGACGCCTTCTGACACGCTTCGCACCCGAGGAAGGGGTTGACCATGCCGCAACGAGTGATCCTGGCCTACAGCGGAGGATTGGACACGTCCATCGCCGTCCGCTGGTTGATGGAGAACAAGGGGGTCGAGGTCGTGGCCGTGGCCGTCGACGTGGGCCAGGCTTCCGAGTCGGGCGGTGAGGACTGGGAGGCCATCCGCCAGCGGGCCTTCGCCGCCGGGGCGGTCGAGGCCATCGTGGTGGACGCCCGGGCCGAGATGGCCGAGGAGTTCTGCATGCCCGCCCTTCTGGCCAACGCCAAGTACGAGGGGAAGTACCCCCTCGTCTCGGCCCTGTCCCGCCCGGTCATCGTGAAGCACCTGGTGGCCGAGGCCCGCAAGCACGGTGCCACCGCCGTGGCCCACGGCTGCACCGGCAAGGGCAACGACCAGGTCCGCTTCGAGGTGGGCACCCGGGCCCTCGCCCCGGACCTCGAGGTCATCGCGCCGGCCCGCCTGTGGGGCCTGTCGCGTGAGGATTCCATCGAGTACGCCGAGAAGTGGGACATCCCGCTGTCGGTGACGAAAGAGAAGCTCTACTCCATCGACGAGAACCTCTGGGGCAAGGCCATCGAGTGCGGCGTCATCGAGGACCCGTGGAACCGGCCGCCCGAGGACGTCTACACCATGACCCGCCCGACGGCGACCGAGCCGACCGAGGTGGTGGTGGGGTTCGAGTCGGGTGTCCCGGTGTCGGTGGACGGCCGGGCGCTGGCGCCTGAACCGCTCATCGCCGAGATGAACCGGATCGTCGGCTCCTTCGGCTACGGGCGCCTCGACATGGTGGAGAACCGCCGGGTGGGGATCAAGAGTCGCGAGACCTACGAATGCCCCGGGGCACTGGCCCTCCTCCTGGCCCACGCCGACCTGGAGGACCTCACCTTGGAGCGCGACCTCCACCACGAGAAGCTGCGCCTGGAGCCCCGCTGGTCCGAGCTCGTCTACGACGGCCTTTGGTTCTCCCCCTTGAAGCAGGCCCTCGACGCCTTCTTCGTCGAATCGCAGCGCCACGTGACGGGTGAGGTCCGGCTTCGCCTGGACGCCGGGCAGTGCTGGGTGGTGGGCCGGCGCAGCCCAGTGAGCCTCTACGACCACGGGCTCGCCACCTACGACGCCACCGACACCTTCCGGCACGAGGACGCCGAGGGCTTCGTGCGGCTGTGGGGCCTCGGCGTAGCCACCTGGTCGGCTGTCCAGGAGGGCCGTGGGTCGGGAGGACCGGCCGGGAGTACGACACCGTGACCCTGTGGCACGGCCGGCTCAGCGGGGGCACGGCCGACGTGGTCATGGACTACTCGGTCAGCCTCCACTACGACCGCCTCCTGGCCGGTGACGACCTGGCCGGTTCCCGCGCCCACGTGCGCGGGCTCGGCCGAGGCGGCCTGTTGACCGACGAGGAGGTGGCCACGTTGCTGGCCGCCCTCGACCGGGTGGAAGAGGAGCTCGGGTCGGACACGTTTACCTTCCACCCCGACGACGAGGACATCCACACCGCGGTGGAGCGACGGGTCACCGAGATCGCCGGTGACGTAGGGGCCAAGCTCCACACCGGTCGCAGTCGCAACGACCAGATCGCCACCGACCTGCGGCTGTACGCCAAACGAGAGCTGGCTCAGGTGGCCCTCGGGATCGTCGGCCTCCAAGAGGTGCTCGTGTCCCGCGCCATCGAGGCCGGCGGTGCCTATCTGCCCGGCTACACCCATCTCCAACGGGCCCAGCCCGTTCTTCTGGCCCACCACCTGCTGGCCCACGGATGGGCGCTGGCCCGGGACGTCGACCGGCTGGTGGCCACCGTCGAGCGGCTGGACGTCTCGCCGCTCGGCGCCGGGGCGCTGGCCGGGTCGTCGCTGCCTCTCGATCCTGACGGGGTCGCCGCTGAACTGGGCTTCGCCGGTCGGTTCGAGAACTCCCTCGATGCCGTGTCCGACCGTGACTTCGTGGCCGAGGCCCTCTTCGATCTGGCCCTGCTCGGGGTGCACCTCTCCCGCATCGGGGAGGAACTGGTGCTCTGGTCGACCGAGGAGTTCGGGTTCGCCGTGTTCGACGATGCTTTCGCCACCGGGAGTTCGATGCTCCCTCAGAAGAAGAACCCCGACGTGGCCGAACTGGCCCGGGGGAAGTCGGGGAGGCTCATCGGCAACCTGACCGGCCTGCTCGTCACCCTGAAAGGCCTGCCTCTGGCCTACAACCGGGATCTGCAAGAAGACAAGGAGCCCCTCTTCGACTCGGTGTCCCAAACCCACCTGGCCCTGGCTGCCCTGTCGGGGGTGCTCGCCACCCTCCGGTTCGTGACCGACCGGATGGAAGAGGCAGCAAACGGTGCATCGGTCGCCGCCGTCGACCTGGCCGAGTGGCTGGTCCAACAGGGGATGCCCTTCCGCCAGGCCCACGCCGTGGTGGGTGGCCTCGTCGGCCAGTCACTGGAGCGCCAGCTGCCGTTGTCCGAGTTGGTGGAGGCCCACCCGGACCTCGGTCCCGAAGCGGTGGGCCTGTTGGAGCCGGGCGTGGCCGTGACCCGTCGGACGACCCCCGGTGGAGCCGGGCCGGTGGCCGTGGCTGACCAGATGGAGCGGTTCAGGGCCCGCATCAGCATCGATCGGACCCGCCTGACCCCGGTGTAACGCCTCTCAGGCCGGTGGGACTGGACTGTATGGAACTCCCCGTCCGGGTGTACCCGGTCTGCCGTCCGATCCCTAGCGATGCCAACTCATCGGCCTCCCATGGGAGGCTGGGCCGGTGATCGTGCTGATCCTCATCGGGTTCCTCGGCGGGCTGGTCACCGGGATCTCCCCGTGCATCCTCCCGGTCCTCCCGGTCATCTTCGCTGCCGGGGCGGCCAGTGGTCTGGAGGACGGGACGCCGGAGCCTGGCCTTCCTGCCGAGGCCGCGTCCCGAGACGCCGCCGGAACCGGTTCGGCTGGGGCGAGCGACGGGCTCGGTCACGGTGACGCCACCGGGGAGGAGCCCGGCGCCAGCGCTGCACCGGGCACCACAGCGGTGGCCACCCAACTACCCACGACCGTCGTACCACCGACAAACACCCCGCCATCGACAAACACCGCCACCGGGCCTCCCATGGTGTCGGCCGCCGACCTGCGTCGAGCCGAGATCCGACGCCGCCGCCGGCCTTTCGCCGTGGTCGGTGGCCTCGTGCTCAGCTTCGCCGTGTTCACTCTCATCGGATCGTGGTTGCTCAGCCTGTTCGGCCTACCCCAGGACCTTCTGCGCTGGATCGGACTCGTCGTGCTCGGTCTGGTCGGACTGGGCCTCATCGTGCCGATCGTGGGGGAGTGGCTGGAGCGCCCCTTTGCCCGGCTGGCCCGCGGCCACCAGCAGTCCAATGCCGGTGGATTCGTGCTGGGCCTCAGCCTGGGCCTCGTCTTCGTGCCGTGCGCCGGGCCGGTGCTCACGGCCATCGCGGTGGTCAGCGCCAGCCACCGCTACAACGCCTCATCCATCCTCCTGACGGCGGCCTTCGCCATCGGGGTGGCCGTCCCACTTCTCGTCTTCGCCGTGCTCGGCCAGCGCCTGGCCGAGCGGATGCGGTCGGTCCGCACCCGTGCGGTCCTCGCCCGTCGGGTCATCGGGGCCGTCTTGGTGGTCACCGCCCTCGTCATCGGACTCAACCTGACCAGCGGGCTCCAACGGACCGTGCCGGGCTACACCAACGCCCTGCAGAACCACATCGAATCCAACACGTCGGCCGCCCAGGCCCTCGGTCGGGTTACCGGCAACGAGGCGACCGGGGCGCTGGCCACCTGCACGCCGGAGAGCCCGGTCCTCCAGCAGTGCGGCAAAGCCCCGGCCATCGCCGGGATCAGCCACTGGCTGAACACCCCCGGTGACCGTCCCCTGACCCTGGCCGGACTCAAGGGACGGGTGGTGCTGATCGACTTCTGGACGTACTCGTGCATCAACTGTCAGCGCACTCTGCCCCACGTCGAGGCCTGGGACCGGGCCTACGGCGCCGACGGACTCACCGTCATCGGCATCCACACCCCGGAGTTCGCCTTCGAGCATGTGACGTCGAACGTGGCCCAAGCGGCCAGCCAGCTAGGCGTGCACTACCCGATCGCCCAGGACAACGACTACACCACGTGGAACGCCTACAAGAACAACTACTGGCCGGCCGAGTACCTGATCGATGCGACCGGGACCATCCGCCACGTCGACTTCGGCGAGGGCCAGTACGGCCAGACCGAGTCGTTCATCCGACACCTGCTGGTGGCAGCCGATCCCACGGTGCATCTCCCCGCACCCACCGAGGTGGCCGATCTCACCCCGGACGAGGCCACCACTCCCGAGTCCTATCTGGGCTACGCCCACGGGACCCCCAACCTGGCCGGCCAGACCGTGGTGGAGGACCAGATGACGCCGTATCAGGCCCCCTCGCCGGTGCCGGCCAACGAGTACGCCTACGGGGGCAACTGGTCCATCGGGAGCGAAGCCTCGACAGCGGGCTCGAACGCCACCTTGTCCCTCGGCTTCCAGGCCCGTGACGTCTATCTGGTGCTCGGGGGATCGGGCACGGTCAAAGTGTCGGTCAACGGCAAGCCCACCAAGACGGTGACGGTCAGCGGGGAGCCCACGCTCTACCAACTCGTAGGGTCGAACAGTACCGAACAGGCGGTCCTGTCGCTCGCCGTGTCACCCGGGGTCCAGGCCTACGACTTCACCTTCGGGTAGCGGCCCCGAGCCCGACCAGGCTACGAAAGCGCGGAGCCACGAGGGCCTCGTGGCGCTACCATGGACCGACCGGAGCCCACACAGGACGTCCTCTGGACGGCCAGGGTGGGCGGGGGTGCGATTGACACAGCACCCGCCACCGGTTAGTGTAACTAGTCCCGGTGAACGACCCGTAAGGGCGTCGCCAGGCACCTACAGAATCAGGGCCTTGGTCCTGCCTGTGGAGAATCCGGCACCAACGCTCTGTTTGCGTGTGCCCGGTCGCTCCTTGAAAACGGAATAGTGATAGCCAAAAGTCAGTGCGGGCGATCGCGGGGAAACTCGAGATCGCCAGTCAATTCAAAGCATTGAACGGACAATGTCTGTTCTTTGCCAGTATTCAGTTGACCGAGAGGATCAGTGTCCTCGAGGTCAGCTCTTCGATTTTGGTCAGGCTTTCGGGTCTGGCTGAGGTCTCAATGGAGAGTTTGATCCTGGCTCAGGACGAACGCTGGCGGCGTGCCTAACACATGCAAGTCGAACGAGGTCCAACCTGTAGCAATACAGGTGAAGATCAAGTGGCGAACGGGTGAGTAGCACGTGAGCAACCTGCCCCGAAGACCGGGACAACACCGGGAAACCGGTGCTAATACCGGATATCCCCACTGAGTCGCATGGCTCGGTGAGGAAATGGATTCCGCTTCGGGAGGGGCTCGCGGCCTATCAGCTTGTTGGTGAGGTAACGGCTCACCAAGGCTTCGACGGGTAGCTGGTCTGAGAGGACGATCAGCCACACTGGGACTGAGACACGGCCCAGACTCCTACGGGAGGCAGCAGTGGGGAATCTTGCACAATGGGCGCAAGCCTGATGCAGCAACGCCGCGTGAGGGACGAAGGCTTTCTGAGTTGTAAACCTCTTTCAGCAGGGACGATTGTGACGGTACCTGCAGAAGAAGCCCCGGCCAACTACGTGCCAGCAGCCGCGGTAATACGTAGGGGGCAAGCGTTGTCCGGATTTATTGGGCGTAAAGAGCTCGTAGGCGGCTTGGCAAGTCGGATGTGAAACCTCCAGGCTCAACCTGGAGTCGCCATTCGATACTGCCATGGCTAGAGTTTGGTAGGGGACCACGGAATTCCTGGTGTAGCGGTGAAATGCGCAGATATCAGGAGGAACACCAGCGGCGAAGGCGGTGGTCTGGGCCAATACTGACGCTGAGGAGCGAAAGCGTGGGGAGCGAACAGGATTAGATACCCTGGTAGTCCACGCCGTAAACGTTGGGCACTAGGTGTGGGGACCTATCGACGGTTTCTGTGCCGCAGCTAACGCATTAAGTGCCCCGCCTGGGGAGTACGGCCGCAAGGCTAAAACTCAAAGGAATTGACGGGGGCCCGCACAAGCGGCGGAGCATGTGGCTTAATTCGATGCAACGCGAAGAACCTTACCTGGGTTTGACATTTAGGGAAAAGCCGTAGAGATACGGTGTCCTTCGGGGTCCTAAACAGGTGGTGCATGGCTGTCGTCAGCTCGTGTCGTGAGATGTTGGGTTAAGTCCCGCAACGAGCGCAACCCTTATTCTATGTTGCCAGCGCGTAATGGCGGGGACTCGTAGGAGACTGCCGGGGTCAACTCGGAGGAAGGTGGGGACGACGTCAAGTCATCATGCCCCTTATATCCAGGGCTGCACACATGCTACAATGGCTGGTACAACGGGTCGCTAATCCGCGAGGAGGAGCTAATCCCCAAAGCCAGTCTCAGTTCGGATCGCAGTCTGCAACTCGACTGCGTGAAGTCGGAGTCGCTAGTAATCCCGGATCAGCAACGCCGGGGTGAATACGTTCCCGGGCCTTGTACACACCGCCCGTCACACCACGAAAGTCGGCAACACCCGAAGCCGGTGGCCCAACCTTTTAGGAGGGAGCCGTCG
This sequence comes from uncultured Acidimicrobiaceae bacterium, assembly GCA_963817985.1. Taxonomy (GTDB): domain Bacteria; phylum Actinomycetota; class Acidimicrobiia; order Acidimicrobiales; family RAAP-2; genus Bog-756. The sequence goes on from CAWFQI010000023.1 coordinate 356,645, forward strand.
AAGGTGGGGTCGGTGATTGGGGTGAAGTCGTAACAAGGTAGCCGTACCGGAAGGTGCGGCTGGATCACCTCCTTTCTAAGGAGTCACTGTCTGGGCCATTCCGGCTCAGATACTCCTAGTCGATCACTGACTATTCGCTGTCACGCCTACCCCGCCCCTGGCGGACCGCATCTCTTCGGAGATCCCGTTCGTGAGGCCTGTGGGCTCTAGGTATGGCAATGGGCATCACTATTCCGTTTTGAGGGAGTGACCCTCGGTCCCTGCTCTTCGAGCAGCCCGGGGTGATTCCGACCCTCCGACGCGACGCCGGCCCACCCCTTGAGGTGCAGCTCGGCCGCTCGCCCGTGCGCATTGCGCCCTTTCATCGGTCTGTTCTTTGATGATCGTGGCCCGGTGCGCACGCTGTGCGCCCCTTGAGAATTCCATAGCGAGCACGAGCATCTATGTTCTCCAAGTTATAAAGAGTCAACGGCGGATGCCTTGGCGCCTGAAGCCGAAGAAGGACGTGGGAGGCTGCGATAAGCCACGGGGAGCTGCCTACCAAGCGCGGATCCGTGGATGTCCGAATGGGGAAACCCGGCACCCGTCATGGGGTGTCACCCTGGTCTGAACGCATAGGACCAGTGGAGGGAACCGGGGGAATTGAAACATCTCAGTACCCCGAGGAGAGGAAAACAACAGTGACTCCCTGAGTAGCGGCGAGCGAAACGGGATGAGCCTAAACCGAGTTGGTGGTAAAGCCTGATGGCGTTGCCAATTCGGGGTTGTGGGAGCCGATAGAAGGTGCATCAGAACCTTCACGGAGTTACAAAACCAATTGCTTAGTGGAAGCATCCAGGAAAGATGCGCCGCAGAGGGTAACAGCCCCGTACACGAAAAGCTTTGGACTCCGATCGGATTTCCCGAGTAGCGCCGGATCCGGGAAAGCCGGCGTGAATCTGCGAGGACCACCTCGTAAGGCTAAGTACTCACAGGCGACCGATAGTGAACTAGTACCGTGAGGGAAAGGTGAAAAGTACCCCGGGAGGGGAGTGAAATAGTACCTGAAACCGTTGACTTACAATCAGTCAGAGCGTCGTCAGCACTTTGGTGCTGGCCGTGATGGCGTGCCTTTTGAAGAATGAGCCAACGAGTTACGGTGTGTGGCGAGGTTAACCAGCGATGGGGAGCCGAAGCGAAAGCGAGTCTTAATAGGGCGAATTAGTCGCATGCTGTAGACCCGAAGCCGAGTGAGCTAGCCATGGGCAGGCTGAAGCGGGGGTAAGACCCCGTGGAGGGCCGAACCCACCCTGGTTGAAAACAGGGGGGATGACCTGTGGTTAGGGGTGAAAGGCCAATCAAACTCGGTGATAGCTGGTTCTCCCCGAAATGCATTTAGGTGCAGCGTCGGGCGTTCAGCATCGGAGGTAGAGCACTGAATGGGCAAGGGGGCCTACAAGCTTACTGACCCCAATCAAACTCCGAATGCCGATGCTTTAGAGCCTGGCAGTGAGACTACGAGGGATGAGCTTCGTTAGTCGAGAGGGAAACAGCCCAGACCGCCAGCTAAGGCCCCTAATTATTGACTAAGTGGAAAACGATGTGGGAACGCGAAGACAGCCAGGAGGTTGGCTCAGAAGCAGCCATCCTTAAAAGAGTGCGTAATAGCTCACTGGTCGAGTGGTCCTGCGCGGACAATGTAACGGGGCTCAAGTCAATAGCCGAAGCTGCGGATTTCCATTCCGCCTGATCTTCGATGCCGCAAGGCGTCGATCTATGGTCAGGAGTCACGGGGTGGGAGTGGTAGGGGAGCGTCGATCCTGCTGAGAAGCGGCGGTGTAAACCGTCGTGGAGCGAGGTCGAGTGAGAATGTTGGTATGAGTAGCGAGAGAGGGGTGAGAAACCCCTCCGCCGTAAGCCCAAGGGTTCCTGGGGAAGGCTAATCCTCCCAGGGTAAGTCGGGAGCTAAGGCGAGGCCGAGAGGCGTAGTCGATGCACAACTGGTTGATATTCCAGTACTTCCGTGTCCGCGCCCAATCCAATATTGGTGTCCTAAGGGGCTGTCCTTCGGGGCGAACCGACCGACCCATTGGCGGATAGCGAAGGAGGGACGCAGGAGGGTAGGTGAGCCCAGGCGTTGGTTGTCCTGGGGTAAGTGTGTAGGGAGAGGTCTAGGCAAATCCGGACCTCATTAATCCTGAGACACGATGCCGAGCCACACCAGGCGAAGTCACTAATCCCATGCTGCCGAGAAAAGCTTCTAGCGAGCTGGCACGGAACCCGTACCCCAAACCGACACAGGTGGGCGGGTAGAGAATACCAAGGCGATCGGGAGAACTGTGGTTAAGGAACTCGGCAAAATACCTCCGTAACTTCGGGAGAAGGAGGGCCTCACTAGGATGACGAACTTCGCGTTCTGAGTCTGAAGGGGCCGCAGAGAATAGGGGAAAGCGACTGTTTACTAAAAACACAGGAGCGTGCGAAGTCGTAAGACGATGTATACGCTCTGACGCCTGCCCGGTGCCGGAAGGTTACGGGGAAGGGTTAGCCCTCGGGCGAAGCTCTGAACCTAAGCCCCGGTAAACGGCGGCCGTAACTATAACGGTCCTAAGGTAGGAAAACCCCTTTGCAGGCAAAGGGGTGCTGCCCCGCACATTGGTGACAATGTGATGAGTAGTCGGCTATTTGCTGGAAACTCCGTTGTATCCTCCACTACTCGTTGTCCGAGATTGATACGCAGTTTGTGTCAATCGCAAGATGGACAGCAGTGACAATGTGTGAGGTGCGGACAATCAGCAGGAAAGACTTTGGAACTTCAGAAGCCATCTGGAGGCCAAAGAATCCTCAGAGACCATACGCCGACCAACTCGAGTAGTTATCTTGAGATGAAGATATGGTCCGGGCCCTATGGCGACATAGGGAGACAGGCGGAAACGACCGGTCCGCTATTTGGTCGAATTTGGCTAAATAGTTGTAACAGAATCCAAGCGAAATTCCTTGTCGGGTAAGTTCCGACCTGCACGAATGGCGTAACGACTTTCCTACTGTCTCAACCACAGACCCGGCGAAATTGAAGTACGAGTAAAGATGCTCGTTAGCTGCATCAGGACGGAAAGACCCCGTGGACCTTTACTACAGCTTGCTGTTGAGTTTTAGTTCATATTGTGTAGGATAGGTGGGAGACTTTGAAGCATTGGCGCCAGCCAGTGTGGAGTCAACCTTGAAATACCACCCTTTATGTGCCGGAACCCTAACCTCGGTCCGTTATCCGGATCAGGGACAGCGTCAGGTGGGTAGTTTGACTGGGGCGGTCGCCTCCTAAAATGTAACGGAGGCGCCCAAAGGTTCCCTCAGGCTGGTTGGCAATCAGCCGTCGAGTGCAATGGCACAAGGGAGCTTGACTGCGAGACCTACAAGTCGAGCAGGTGCGAAAGCAGGGCATAGTGATCCAGCGGTTGCTTGTGGAAGCGCCGTTGCTCAACGGATAAAAGGTACCCCGGGGATAACAGGCTCATCTTCCCCAAGAGTCCATATCGACGGGAAGGTTTGGCACCTCGATGTCGGCTCGTCGCATCCTGGGGCTGAAGCCGGTCCCAAGGGTTGGGCTGTTCGCCCATTAAAGCGGTACGCGAGCTGGGTTTAGAACGTCGTGAGACAGTTCGGTCCCTATCCGATGCAGCCGTAGGAGATTTGAGGAAGGCTATCCCTAGTACGAGAGGACCGGGATGGACGAAGCTCTCGTGTGTCAGTTGTCCTGCCAAGGGCACCGCTGATTTGCGACCTTCGGGTGGGATAAGCGCTGAAAGCATCTAAGCGCGAAGCTCGTTCCAAGATGAAATCTCCCACAGGGTTAACCTGGTAAGGCCCGTGGTTAGACGACCACGTTGATAGGCCGGAAGTGTACGTGCGGTAACGCATTCAGCTGACCGGTACTAATCGGCCGAGGGCTTGGGAACTTGCTCGTGCTCGCTATGGAACGCTCAGGGGTGACCGATATTCGGTCACGCCGGGCTCGGACGTCGACCCTGTGGGTTGACCGTCCTCGAGCCCCGGAGAGCGCACAGTTTCCGGTGGCCATGGCGGCGGAGAGACACCCGTTCCCATTCCGAACACGGCAGTTAAGCCCGCCAGCGCCGATGGTACTTGGGGGGTAGCCCCCTGGGAGAGTAGGACGCCGCCGGGATTTCTCCAGACAATGCCCCTCGCTTAGGCGGGGGGCATTGTCGCGTCCGGACACGGCTACACGGTTGCTCGATCGTGCGAACCAGGTGGCTGGGAACCGCCGGTCCTTACTCACCTAGGCACTTCAGACCCGGATCCGGGTAGGGGTCGGGGGCGCCGTTACAATGGCGCTATGGCAGAACGCACACCCTCTGGTTCTCCGCGCCCGCGTGGGGGTGGCACCGGTGGCCGTCCCGCGTCGGGACGACCCGGTGGCAAGGGTGGTCAAGCGGGCAGGCCCGGGACGTCTAGGTCGGGAACCGGAGGCAGGGGGAAGCCGACTGACCGGTCCGGATCCAGCGGTCGGAGCGGATCCGGCAGCCGCGAGCGGTCCGAGCGCAGCGGGTCGAGTGAGCGTGGTGGCCGCCCGGGGGGTCGTGACTCGGGTTCCGGTTCGAGTCCGAGGCGGGACTCGCCGAGAGGAGCAACTTCGGGAACGGGCTACCAGGGGAATCGGGGCCGGCCTCCGACCCGGACGCCGCGTCCGTCGGGAGCAGGGACAGGAGACTCCCGTTCGAGCTCGGCGACCGGGGGAGTACCGCACCTCACGCGCCCCGGTGGTCAGGAAGGGCTGGGGGAGTGTGGCCAGGCGTGGGGCCAGCACCGTCCGGGACGGTACGGAGGGACACGGACCCGATGCCGATACACCCGAGGGGCGCCGGCGGGCCAGAACCCGAACCGACGAGTTCGTTCCGGAGGGCTTCGTCCGCACCGATGACCGCGGACGGAGTGCGGCCGCCCGGGCCAGGGCCGATGCCCTCCGGCCCCCCGCCCACCGGACGGTCCAGGCCCCGGCCGAGCTGCCACCGGACATCGCCAACGAGCTCGCCTCGGCCGCCGGGCCCGACTGGAACTTCCTGCGCGAGCGGATCACCGAGCGCATGGCCGCGGGAATCGGTGCCTACGAGCGAGAGCGGTACCGGGACGCCTCCCGCATCCTGAAGACCGTGGTGGACGCCGTCCCGAACGCCCCGTCGGCCCGGGAGCTGCTCGGCCTCAGTCAGTACCACCAGAGCTACTGGAAAGCGGCCCTGCCCAACCTCGAGGCCTTCGCCGCCCTCACCGGCTCGGTCGACCAGCACCCCGTCCGCATGGACTGTCACCGGGCCCTCGGCCGACCGAAGAAGGTGGAGACCCTGTTCGTCGAGCTGCGCCAGGGCTCGCCCGACCCCGAGGTCCTCTCCGAGGGTCGCCTCGTGCTCGCCGGGACCCGGGCCGACGGTGGGGATCTCACCGGAGCGGTGACGCTCCTGGTCGAAGCGGGGGCAGGGCGGCTCGTGCGCAACCCTGCCGAGCGCCACCTGCGCCAGTGGTACGTGCTCGGCGACCTGATGGAGCGCTCGGGGGACCTGCCCAAGGCCAGAGAGCTGTTCCTCCGCATCGCCGCGGTCGACCCCGACGCCTACGATGTGGCCGCCCGCCTCGACTCGCTCGGCCCTCCGACGAGGGCCCGGCGTACACCCAACCGGCCCAAGGGGAAAAAGCAGCACCGCCAGGCCGAGACCAGACGGCCGAAGGGGTCCGGCGGCGACCAGTAGGCTCTGGCCCCATGAATCTCGAACAACTCCTCGGTGACGAGGCGGACTCGCTGCTCAACCACGTGGGCAAGGCCTTCCCGGCTGAGCACCTCAACCTCCCGGGTCCGGACCACCTCGACCAGATCTTCATCGACTCCGACCGGTCCTCCACGGTCCTGCGCAACCTGGGCACCGTGTACAACACCGGTCGGTTGGCCGGTACGGGCTACCTCTCGATTCTCCCGGTGGACCAGGGCATCGAGCACTCGGCCGCGGCCAGCTTCGCCAAATTCCCCGCCTACTTCGACCCGGCCAAGCTCTGCGACCTGGCCATCGCCGCCGACTGCAACGCCATCGCCACCACCCTCGGGGGCCTCGGGATCGTCTCGCGCCGGTACGTCCACAAGATCCCCTTCATCGTGAAGCTCAACCACAACGACTTCCTCAACTATCCGAACACCTACGACCAGGTCATGTTCGGCCACGTGGGCCAGGCCGCAGATCTTGGAGCCGTGGGTGTCGGGGCCACCATCTACTTCGGCTCCGAGGGTGCGGACCGCCAGATCGTCGAGGTGTCGGAGGCCTTCGCCGAGGCCCACCGCCTGGGGATGTTCACCGTCTTGTGGTGCTACCTGCGCAATGCCGCCTTCAAGCAGGGCGACACCGACTACCACCTCTCGGCCGACCTCACCGGCCAGGCCAACCACCTCGGGGTGACCATCGAGGCCGACATCATCAAGCAGAAGCAGCCGGAGAACAACGGCGGCTACAACGCCCTCTCCTTCGGCAAGACGGACCCCCTCGTCTACGACCAGCTGACCACCGACCACCCCATCGACCTCACCCGCTGGCAGGTCGTCAACTGCTATGCCGGCCGCATCCCGCTCATCAACTCGGGCGGGGAGTCCAAGGGAGCTGACGACCTGGCCCAGGCCGTCCGCACCGCGGTGATCAACAAGCGGGCCGGTGGTGCGGGCCTGATCGTGGGTCGGAAGGCCTTCCAGCGGCCCACCGACGAGGGCGCGGCCCTCATCCATGCCATCCAGGACGTCTATCTCGATGAGGCCGTGACGATCGCCTGAGCGCCTCGCCGGGCCCGAACGGCCCCGGAGTCACCCCCGGGCCGGTGGGCACCGTCGACCCCTCTTCGCTCCACACGACAGGCAGCATCGCTGCGGGAGCGGAGACCGGCGGTAGACTGCACTCTGGCTCCCCTGAGGGGCCTTGGGTGTTGATCCGGGCGAACACCGACAAGCCGACCAACGAACAGCGCCGAGTACGAGTCCGGCGACTGAGCGCCGTGCAGATGCACGAAGAGCAGTGAACGAAGAGGAGCACGGTGCCCGACACCACCACCGATCCGAAATCCCCCCACCTGGTCGACCGCGTAGTCATCCGCTTCGCCGGCGACTCCGGCGACGGCATGCAGCTGGCCGGGGACCGCTTCACCACCACGTCGGCCCTGCTCGGGAACGATCTGGCCACCTTCCCCGACTTTCCGGCCGAGATCCGGGCCCCGGCCGGGACGCTGGCCGGGGTGTCGGCCTTCCAGGTCCATATCTCCGACCACGACATCTCCACCCCCGGGGACTCGCCCAATGTGCTGGTGGCCATGAATCCGGCCGCCCTCAAGGCCAACATCGAGTCCCTGCCCAAGGGCGCCACCGTCATCGTCAACGTGGACGCCTTCGAGGAGCGGAACCTGGCCAAGGCCGGCTACGAGGCCAGCCCCCTGGTCGACGGCTCGCTCTCGGCCTACACGGTCTACGAAGTCCCCATGACCTCGATCACCACCGAGGTGTCGAAGGAAGCCGGGGTCAAGCCCCGTGACGCCGAGCGGTCCAAGAACTTCTTCGCCCTCGGCCTCATCAGCTGGCTCTACACCCGACCCACCGAGGCCACCACGGCCTGGATCACCGAGAAGTACGCCACCAAGCCCCTGGTCATGGAGGCCAACCTCCGCGCCTTCAAGGCCGGATACCACTTCGGGGAGACCGCCGAGCTCTTCGAATCCTCCTACCAGGTCAAGCCGGCGGCCCTCGAGCCCGGCGAGTACGTCAACGTCACCGGCAACACGGCCACGGCCTGGGGGCTCATCGCCGCCGCCTCGCGGGCCGGCCTGCCCCTGTTCCTCGGCACCTACCCCATCACCCCGGCTTCGGACATCCTCCACGAGCTGTCCAAGCACAAGCAGTTCGGCGTGCGCACCTTCCAGGCCGAGGACGAGATCTCCGGTATCGGGGCGGCCCTCGGTGCGGCCTTCGGCGGGGCCCTCGGCGTGACCACCACCTCCGGACCCGGCGTCGACCTCAAGTCCGAGACCATGGGACTCGCCATCAGCTTGGAGCTCCCGCTGCTGGTCATCGACATCCAGCGGGGCGGACCCTCCACCGGGCTGCCCACCAAGACCGAGCAGGCCGACCTCCTCCACGCCATGTACGGGCGCCACGGGGAGTCGCCCCTGCCCATCGTGGCCGCCAAGACCCCGTCGCACTGCTTCGAGGCCACCGTGGAGGCCGTGCGTCTGGCGGTCAAGTACCGCACGCCGGTCATCCTGCTCTCCGACGGCTACCTGGCCAACGGCACCGAGCCGTGGCGTCTGCCCGATCTCGAGGACCTGCCGGTCATCGATCCCAACTTCGCTACGGAGGCCAACCACACCGAGGCCGACGGCACCGAGGTCTTCTGGCCCTACATCCGGGACGAGGAGACCCTGGCCCGACCGTGGGCACCGCCGGGCCTGCCCGGCCTCGAGCACCGGATCGGCGGCCTGGAGAAGGCCGACGGCTCGGGCAACGTGGCCTACGACGGCCCCAACCACGAGCGCATGACCCGCCTCCGTGCCGCCAAGATCGCCGGCATCGCCCACGACATCCCCCCGACCGACGTCGACGACCCGGACGGGGCCGAGGTGCTGGTCATCGGCTGGGGCTCGACCTACGGGGCCATCGCCGCCGGGGTCCAGCGGGTCCGGGCCCGGGGCCACAAGGTGGCCCAGGCCCACCTGATGCACCTCAACCCGTTCCCGGCCGACCTCGGTGCGGTCCTCGCCCGCTACCAGCGGGTGCTTGTCCCCGAGGTCAACCTGGGCCAGCTCAGCCGGCTCATCCGGGCCGAGTACCTGGTCGACGCCATCTCCTTCACCCAGGTGCAGGGGATCCCGTTCCGGGCCGCGGCCATGGAGGCCGCCATCCTCCAACAGATCGACGGCACCGCCGAAAGCCACTCCCGCGAGGTGGGCTCGATCGACACCACCGAGAAGGGTTCCCGCTGATGACCGACCTGGCTGCTCCGCCCAACGGCACCGCACCCCCCGAGGGATCGGTGCCCGTCCCCCTCACCACCCGGAAGGACTGGTCCTCGGACCAGGAGGTCCGGTGGTGCCCCGGCTGTGGGGACTACTCGATCCTCGCCGCCGTCCAGATGCTCATGCCCGACCTCGGGGTCCGGCGTGAGTCGACCGTGTTCCTCTCGGGCATCGGTTGTGCCGCCCGCTTCCCGTACTACATGAACACCTACGGGATGCACTCCATCCACGGGCGGGCCCCGGCCATCGCCACCGGCCTCGCCACCACCCGGCCGGATCTGGACGTCTGGGTGGTGACCGGCGACGGGGACTCCCTCTCCATCGGTGGCAACCACCTCATCCACGCCCTCCGCCGGAACGTCAACATCACCATCCTCTTGTTCAACAACCAGATCTACGGCCTGACCAAGGGGCAGTACTCGCCCACCTCGGAGGTGGCCAAGGTCACCAAGTCGACGCCGTTCGGCTCGCTCGAGCAGCCCTTCAACCCCTTGAGCCTGGCTCTCGGGGCCGAGGCCTCGTTCGTGGCCCGGACCCACGACATGGACCGCAAGCACATGATGGAGACGTTCCGACGGGCCCACGCCCACAAAGGTGCGTCGTTCGTCGAGATCTACCAGAACTGCAACGTGTTCAACGACGGGGCCTTCGAGCAGATCACCGGCAAGGAACACCGCACCGACATGCTGATCCCCCTCGTCCACGGCGAGCCCATCCGCTTCGGGGCCGAGGGCGAGCACGGCGTGGTCCTCCACAACGACGGCTCGGTCGAGGTGGTCGAAGTGGCCGAGGTGGGGGAGTCGGCCCTCTTGGTCCACGACGAGCACCGGGACAACCCGGGCCTGGCCTTCCAGCTCAGCCGGCTGTCGCGTGGGCCCTACGAGCCCACGCCCATCGGCATCTTCCGGGACGTGGACCGCCCCGAGTACGGGGCCGGGATGACCCGCCAGATCGATGAGGCCACCGCCCGACGGGGTCCCGGGGACGTGGCCGCGCTGCTGCGCTCCGGATCCTCGTGGACCGTCGAGTAGGGCACCCCTCCAGGTCGCGCCGCCGGCCCGAGCTGCGCCGAAGCGTCGCTTCGCCCCACGGGCCGCCAGGTCGGTCGTGACCACCGTGGTGGCGCTCCTCCGGAGCGTGAACGTCGGGGGGCGCAACCGAGTCCCCATGGCCGAGCTGCGGGCCCTCAGCGAGTCGCTCGGGTTCGCCGACGTCCAGACCTACGTCCAGAGCGGAAACCTGGTCCTCACCGGGACCGGCCCGGCTTCGTCGGTGGCCCGCACGCTGGAGGCGGGCATCGCCGACGCCTTCGGTCTCGAGGTGCCGGTCGTCGTGCGGAGCACCCGTCAGCTGTCGAAGGTCCTCGGCGCCAACCCGTACCTGGCCGACGGGGTCGACCCGAAGACGCTCCACGTGACCTTCCTCGCCGCCGCGCCGGCCGCGGACCGGGCTCGGGCCCTCACCAAGACCGGCGTCGATTCCGAGTCGGACGGGTCCTTCGGGGACGACCGCTTCACCTTGTTGGGTACCGAGGTCTTCCTCCACTGCCCGGGCGGCTACGGGTCGACCAAGCTCAACAACGCCTTCTTCGAGCGCCGGGCGGCCCAGGTGGCCACCACCCGGAACTGGAGGACCGTGACCACACTCGCCGCCATGGCCGGACTCGACGTCTGAGCCCCGGACGCGTCAAGGGCCGGTCCGTCGGGCTTCCTCAGGGGGAGGCGGCCGCCGTGCCGTCGTAGGTCGCGTAGTCCCCGTCGCCGTTCATGACCATGCAGAACTGGACCCGGGGACACGAGACCGACACCCCGACCGTCGGGTAGACGGTGGCGGCCGGTAGGACCTGGGTGGGGCCGGCCCAGCTGGTGCCGTTCCACACCATGACCGCACCGGTGTCGTCGACGGCGACGCACAAGGCACGGGAGGCACACGAGATGTCGTCGAGCTGGCGGCCTGGGTCGAGGACCTGTCGGCCCGTCCAGCCGGTGGTTCCGTTGCGCACCACGATGTCCTCCCCGTTGACGATGGCGCAGAGGTCGGTGGTCGGACAGGCGATGGATTCGGGGATGTCACTTCCGGGAGCGAGCGAGCTGGCCCACGGGTTGGCCTCCTCGGACCAGCCCGTGCCGTTCCAGTCGAGCACCGCGGTTCCCACCACGGCGGTGCACCGGGTGACGGTGGCACAGGAGACTCCGACCCGACCGGACTGGAAGAGCGAGACCTTCGAGGCCGCTGCGCCGAAGCCGACCACCTGCCCGAAGGCCTGGGGGGCGAGCCAGCTTCCGTTGCGCATGGTGTAGGTGTGCCCGGTGTTGTCCACCACGGCACAGAGCGAGGGGGCGGGACAGTCGACGGCAGCCGTGCGGGACCCGGGCTGGCCGCCACCGGGGTCGGCCGGATTGGCCGGGAGCGGGGGAGCCGCGGCCATGGCGATGGGCTCGGACCAGTTGGTGCCGTCGCCCGTGCTGACATGGCCCGAGCCGTCGACGATGACGCAGAGCGGTCCCGACGTGCAGGTGAGGGTGGGGAGCACCGGGGCAGCCACCGGACCGGTGGCCGGCGCGGGGAAGTAGACCGACGGGGACGACCACACCGCACCGTCCCAGGACATGGCGACCCCCGACCCTGCCGTCGGGTCGGCGCTGTTCCCGGTGGTCCCGCCGCCGCTGGCCACGCACAGCGTGTCCGAGAAGCACGACAGCGAGGTGAACCCACCCCCGGGCGGGAGTGTGGTGAGTACGATCGACCACCCCGGGGCCCGCGGGACGCTGGTGGGCACGGTGGTCGGGGTGGCCGAGGGCAGCGACGCGGGCACCGTGGTGGTGGTCGACCTCGGGGTCCCGGTCGAGAGGGGGCGGTCCCGGTGCGCCGAGGTCGGCTCGGCCGACGGCGCGGCGCAGCTGCTCGCCCCCACCACCGCGGTCACGACGGCCAGGGCCGCCACCAGCCGTCTCGGATCCACCAGTCCCCTCACTCGGGCTCGCCTCGGTCGTCGGATCGGCCTCCGATGGTACTGCCGGGCACCCCTCAGACGGGTGTCATGGGCCCGCGGCTGCCCGAGCGCGCCGCGGCGCGCCCGGTGCTCCTCGACCCAGGCCGCGCTCAGGAGGTGACGTCGAGCGAGCGGAAGACCATGCCGGTCGCCGGCTTCGGATGGAAGTAGGTGGACTTGGGGGGCATGCGCCGCCCGGCGCGGGCCCACTCGGCGATCTGGTCGACCGACACCGGCCGCAGGAGCACGACGGCCTGGGCCACCTCATCGGCCACGGCCCGGACGCCGTCCCGCCACGAGTGGAGATAGGTCAGTTCGTGGTCGGGGAGCTCGGCGATGACCAGGGCCACCATCGAGGAGTCGAGCTCGGAGCCGGCTGCCTCGGCCGTGCCGTCCTTGGGGGAGAGGAGCCACGTGCCCGAGGCCATGAGCAGGGCCAGGGCTCCCGACTCGCCGAGGGCGCTCGTCGTGCGCGAGTCGAAGTCGCCGACCCGGGTCATATCGAACCACGACGAGCAGGCATCGACCAGGTCGAGACCGTCGGGCAGGCCGGCCAGGGCCCGGTGGATGGGCCCCACGTCGAGCTGCTCCTCGCTGAGCTCGACGATGAGGGCCATCACCTCGTCGGCGCCGACGTCGCCGGGCCGGCCCTGGCGGTAGGTGCGGGCCGTCTCGTAGCGGTGGTGCCCGTCGGCCAGCACCACCTCGGAGTCGTCCACCGCCTCTCGGACGGCCCGGATGACGGGCTCCTCGTCGATGACCCACAGCTGGTGGGTCACACCGTCACCGTCGACGGCCTGGCTCCGGGGTGGCCCGCTGCGCTCGAAGGTCTGGCTGAAGCCGGGGGTGAGGGAGAGCCCCCAGATGGGGGACAGGTTGGCCCGGGTGGCCGCCAGCAGGTCGAGCCGGTCGGTCTTGGCCTTGGGGAGCGTCTGCTCGTGGGGGAAGATCGACTTCGCGCTCTCGTCGTCGATGCCCAGCCCGCCGATCACCCCGTTGGTGGCCCGGCCGCCCGGTGCGACCATGCGGTAGGCGTAGAGGGACGGCGACGGGTCGGGCACGAGGATGCCTTCGTCCTGCCACCGGACCAGCTGGTTGGCGGCACTGTCGTAGCGGTCGAGGCCGGCCCGGTGGTCGGGTTCGGGGAGCTCGATGCGCACGGCGTTGGCGCTGTGTCGGGCGACGAGCCGGGCCCGTTCCTCGGGGGAGATCACGTCATAGGGGGGCGACACCACCATGGAGAGATCGACCCGGGCGGTGTCGTAGCGCAGACCGGCGAACGGTTCGAAGCGCGGCATGGTCCTTGCGTAGCACACCGAGGTCGGCCAACTGTCCCATTCGGCGACCCGATGGCATGTCGCCGGCGGGGTGTCAGGCGCTCTGGGTGACGAGGGCGGCCATGGCCGCGGCACCGGCCGGCTGGAGGTGGACCTGGTCGGCGGTGAACCACTCGGGGTGCGGAGTCGACAGGGCGTTCCAGTCGGCCAGCACGGCCACCCCGGGGTAGCGGGCCACGCCCGCGGCCAGCACCTCGTTGTCGGGGACCTCCCACGGGCGGGGCACGTTCACGTTCACGAACACCACCCGCTTGACCCCCGACGCGGCCTGCATCATGGCGTCGAAGTCCGAGGACGTCACCGTGCCGTTGGTGCCCAGTTCGACCACCAGGACCGAGCCGAGGGTGCCGGCGGCCCGGTCGGCCTGGACCACGCCGATCCCCGTCTCGAACTGCCGGCTGACCACGCCGTCGACGCTCACGCCGGGGATGTCGGTCTGGAGGTAGGGCTGCATGTCGATCATGATCGAGTCGCCCACCGCGGTGACCGGCCCGGCCACGGCCGTGGCCGGCGTGGTCGTTGCCGTGGTGGTGGTAGTGGTCGGCGGGGGCACGGTGGTGGCCGTGGTCGGCGGCGGCTGGGCCGCCGTGGTGGCCGTCGCCGCCGGGGCCGTGGCCGACGTGGTGTGCTTCGCCCGGGAGCCGGCGGCCACCGTCGGCGAGTACGCCTGGGCGCCGTGACGGGAGAGAGCCACACCGAGCAGGGTCAACAGGGCCACGAGGAGCACGACGGCGATGGCTTTGTCGACTCGGCTGACCTTCCCCATTCCTCCAGTTTGCCCTGCTCACGGGCACGGTGGGGGGCACCATGACGAGAAGCGGTGACCATAGGCCTCGCCCGACGACACCGACGGCCCCACATCGGGGGCGGGAGCGAGGGTGTGCAGCGGACGGCGACCCGGCTCGTAGACTCGACGGTGTGAAGGGCGTGGGCGAGCAGACCAGGGGGAGTGCGACGAGTGATCGAACGGCCGGGGGAGACAGGGGAGGGGCGCCGACGATGACCGGCGTCGTGCCCGCCGGCTCCACCGGGGAGGCCCAACCGGTCGACGAGGCCGGGGAGGACCGGATCCTGACCGTCCCCAACGGGATCACCGTCGTCCGCCTGGCCTGCATCCCGCTGTTCCTCTGGCTCCTGTTCGGCGACGGACGACAGACGGCCGCGGCCATCCTGCTCGGGGTGCTCGGGGCCACCGACTGGATCGACGGATTCGTGGCCCGCCGCTACCACCAGGTCTCGACCGTCGGCAAGGTCCTCGACCCGGTGGCCGACCGGATCCTCGTGGTCACCGCGGTCATCGCCATCACCGTGCACGGGGCCGTGCCCGTCTGGTTCGCCGTGGCCACGCTGGCCCGGGAGGTGGTGGTCTCGGTGGCCGTGCTGCTGTTGGCCTCGCTCGGGGCGGCCCGCATCGACGTCCTGTGGGTGGGCAAGGCCGGCACCTTCGCCCTCATGTTCGCCTACCCGGCCTTCCTCCTCAGCTACGGCACGGCCGCCTGGCAGGGCCCCATCCACGTCTTCGCCTGGGTGACCGGCATCATCGGGCTGACCCTGGCCTGGATCGCCGCCGCCTCCTACGTGCCGGTGGCCCGGCGGGCCCTGGCCGACGGACGCCGGGGCCGGGTGGCCCCGGTAGCGGGCGACGGGGTGTCCCGATGAAGGCCGTCATCATGGCCGGCGGTGAGGGGACGAGGCTCCGGCCCCTCACCTCGAACCAGCCCAAGCCCATGCTCCCCATGGCCAACATCCCGATGATGGAGCACGTGGTCAACCTGCTCCGCCAGCACGGCTTCGAGGACATCGTGGTCACCGTGGCCTTCATGGCCAACGCCATCCGCACCTACTTCGGTGACGGCTCCGAGTTCGGGGTGCGCATGGTCTACGCCACCGAGTCCACGCCCCTCGGCACCGCCGGCTCGGTGCGCAACGCCCGCGACGAGCTCGACGAGCGGTTCCTCGTCATCTCCGGTGACGTGCTCACCGACATCGACCTCACCCAGGTGGTCGACTTCCACGAGCAGAAGGGTGGCATCGCCACCCTGGCCCTCAAGGCGGTGGACAACCCCCTCGAGTTCGGGATCGTGATCACCGACGAGGACGGCGCCATCGACCGCTTCTTGGAGAAGCCCACCTGGGGCCAGGTGTTCAGCGACACCATCAACACCGGCATCTACGTGTTGGAGCCCGAGATCTTCGACTTCATCCCCGAGGGCCAGCCCGTCGACTTCTCGGGTGAGTCCTTCCCCGAGGCGCTGGCCGCGGGCAAAGAGCTGTACGGCTATGTGGCCGACGGCTACTGGGAGGACGTGGGCACCCTCGAGGCCTACCTCCAGTCCCACCAGGACATCTTGGATCAGAAGGTCCAAGTGGACATCAAGGGGTTCGAGCTCCGGCCCCGGGTGTGGCTGGGCAAGGGGGCCGAGATCGATCCGAGCGTGGTCATCGACGGACCGGCCGTGATCGGTGACAACTGCGTGATCGGCCCCGGTGCCCGCCTCGGCCAGTACTGCACGCTCGGGAGGAACGTGCGCATCGGCGACAACGCCGCCCTCCAGCGCTCGGTGGTCCACGACAACACCTACCTCGGGTCCTCGGGTCCGCATCGACGGCAGTGTCCTCGGTCGGGGGTCCGACCTCCGCCAGGGGGTCCGGTGCGAGGAGGGCGTGGTGCTGGGCGACCAGTGCTTCGTCGGGGCCCACGCCGAGATCAAGGCCGGGGTCAAGGTCTACCCGTTCAAGACGGTGGAGGCCGGGGCCACGGTCAACTCCTCCATCGTGTGGGAGTCGATGGGGGCCCGGTCCCTGTTCGGCCGCGACGGCGTGCAGGGCCTGGCCAACGTGGACATCAGCCCGGAGCTGGCCGTGCGCCTCTCCATGGCCTGGGCCTCAACCTTCGAGAAGGGGTCGACGGTCACCACCTCGCGTGACACCAGCCGGGCCGCCCGCGTCCTCAAGCGGGCCATCATGGTCGGCTGCAACGCGGCGGGGATCAACGTCGACGACCTGGAGGCGGCCACCGTGCCGGTCACCCGCTTCCAGGTGACCACCTCGGACAGCATGGCCGGGGTCACCGTCCGACTGGCCCCCGACGACCCGCAGTCGGTCGTCCTGCGCTTCTTCGACAAAGAGGGCATCGACGTCGACGAGACCACCCAGCGCAAGATCGAGCGCCTCTACCACCGAGAGGACTTCCGCCGGGTGCTGGCGAGAGAGATCGGCGACATCGACTTCCCGCCCCGCTCCCTCGAGCACTACACGGCGGCCCTCATCGACTCGGTCGACCTCTCGAACGCCCGGGGGGCCGACCTCAAGCTGGTGCTCGACTACTCGTTTGGCACCTCCAGCTTCGTCATGCCCAACCTGTTGGCCAAGCTGGAGGCCGAGGTGCTGGTGGTCAACCCCTACGCCAACACGGCCGGAGTCCTCACCTTCGACCGCCAGGCCAGTGCCGCCCGGGTGTCCGAGCTGGTGCGGGCTTCGGGCGCCCACCTCGGGGCGGTGCTCGACCCCGGGGGGGAGCACGTGGCCATCGTCGACGACCTGGGGCACCCGCTGACCGACGACGAGGCCCTCCTCGTCCTGCTTGACCCTGGTCACCGAAGCCCATCCCTCGGCCCGGGTGGCCCTGCCGGTGGCGGTCAGCATGGTGGCCGAGGAGATCTGCCAGAAGGCCGGCGCCGAGATCGTCTGGACCAAGCTCTCGGCCTCCCATCTGATGGAGGTGGCCCGCACCGAGCGGGTCACCCTGGCCGCCAGCCAGTCGGGGGGCTTCATCTTCCCGGCCTTCCTGCCCGCCTACGACGCCGCCGCCACCCTGGTCAACCTGTTGGCCCTCCTCACCGCCTCGGGCCGCAAGCTCTCCGAGGTCGTGGCCCAACTGCCCGCCGTGCACATCGCCCACCAGGAGGTGCACACCCCCTGGGACCAAAAAGGGATGGTGATGCGCACCCTGGTCGAGCGTTCCCTCGGCCGGGAGCTGGTCCTCGTCGACGGGGTCAAGGTGGTGGAGCAGGACGGCTGGGCCCTCGTCCTCCCCGACCCCGAAGAGCCGCTCACCCATGTCTGGGCCGAGGGGGCGAGCGACTCCCAGGCCGAGGCCCGGGCCAACGAGTACGCCGTCCGACTCGAGCAGCTCCTGCGCTGAGGACGGGCGTCCACCGAGGGCAGACCCTCTAGGCGGGGAGCGGTCAGGTCAGGTATCGTCCGCACCTATGAACGTGCCCGAAGGACTGCGGTACTCGACCGACCACGAGTGGGCCCGCAACGACGGCGAGCGCATCCGCGTGGGCATCACCGACTTCGCCCAGGACGCCCTCGGCGACGTGGTCTTCGTCGACCTGCCCACCGAGGGCGCCACGGTCGAGGCGGGCGGACTGCTCGGTGAGGTGGAGTCGACCAAGTCCGTCTCGGAGATCTACGCCCCCATCGCCGGTCAGGTGGTGGCGGTGAACGCGGCCTTGGCCGACGCTCCCGAAACCCTCAACACCGACCCGTACGGCGAGGGTTGGATCTGCGAGATCGCGCCGTCGGACGCGTCCGCCGAGGACGGGCTGCTCGACGCCGACGGCTACCGGCAGTTGACCTCCGGTTGACCGTTACCCTCGGCCGAGCGGCCCTTGAGAGTCTCGCGGTGTTCGCGACTACCGTTGTAGACGTGTTCTGTCCCAGTTGCGGCCATCGCAATCCGACAGGTGTCAACTTCTGCTCGTCGTGCGGGACGTCGTTGGTGACCTCGGCTCCCGACACCTCGGTGTCGGTCGGGCCTGTCGAGGACGTCGGCGAGGTGGCCGAGGTCGAGGCCCAGGTGGGCCTGCTCGAGCTGCCCCGGGGCGTCGGGATGCTGGTGGTGAAACGGGGCTCGGACGAAGGGGTGCGCTTCACCATCCAGGCCCCCATCCTCCAGGCCGGCCGGCATCCGGAGAGCGACATCTTCTTGGACGACATCACCGTGTCCCGCCGGCACGCCGAGTTCGTGACGCGGGACCAGCAGACGACGGTGCGGGACGTGGGATCGCTCAACGGCACCTACGTGAACCGGGCCCGCATCGAAGAGGCCCGCCTGTCGAGCGGCGACGAGGTGCAGATCGGCAAGTTCAAGTTGCTCTATCTCCTGGCCAGCGGCGAATGACGGCGGGGATCCTTCGACCGGTCGGCGGCCGATCATGAGCGGACGGTCGTATCTGTCCATCGGGGACGTGCTGACCCTGCTCCGCCAGGAGTTCGAGGACATCACCATCTCCAAGATCCGGTTCTTGGAGAGCCAGGGCCTGGTCAACCCGGAGCGCACGCCGTCGGGCTACCGCAAGTTCTACGAGCACGACGTGGAGCGGCTGCGCTGGGTGCTCCGCCAGCAGCGGGAGCACTTCTTGCCCCTGAAGGTCATCAAGGACCGCCTCGACGACGGTTCGGCCGACATCGAGGCGGCGGCCGACGGTGCGGCAGCCACCCCCATCGCCGCGGCCAAGGGGACCGGTCGCCGGTCCCGGGGTGAGGCCGACGTGCACACCGACACCGCCCACGCCGGCGACCCGGTACTGGTCGGTACCCGGATGCACGCCGAGAACGAGCCCAGTGCCTCGTCGGTGAGCGCTCATCCTGCCGGTGAGGGTGCGGTCCTTCCCGGCATCGCCGGAGCGGGGAGCGTGGCCGAGCCGGCCGGCGTCTCGTCCACGGTGACGCGGGCCCCCGCCCGGTCCGGTGCGTCGCCGATCGCGTCGGCGAACCCGCCCGCACCCCACTGCTCGAGTTGGTGAACGAAGGGACGTCGGGCGGGTCACGGGCGGCCTCCCGATCGTCCATCGCGTCCACCATCGGTCCGTCCAACGGACCGGAGGGAGCGGGTCTCGCAGTCAGCGGCGTCGCACCTCCTCGGCGTCGGGGCCTCGGGCCAGCGCCTCGTCGGCCTCCGGCTCCGAGCCGGCCCCGCCACCCCCGGCCGCGGCACCCCCGGCCCCGTCGGCCCCGCCGTCGACCGACGTTCCGGCCGTCGCCCCCCGATCGACCAAGGCCAGCGCGCCGGGCGGCTCCCCATCCCCGAGCGCCGGCTCCGGCCACGGCGCCTGCGGCTCCGTGTCCTCGGCTGAAGCCAGCGGGGTCAGCCTGTCGGCCGACGAGTTGGCCGCGGCGGCCGGGATCGACCTCAGCGTCGTGGGGGAGCTCCAAGAGTACGGGCTCCTCGTCCCGTCGGTCCTCGGTGGCGTGGAGTACTACGACGAGGAGGCCCTGGCCGTGGCCACGGTGGCCGCCGGCTTCACCCGCTTCGGCATCGAGCCCCGCCATCTGCGCATCTACCGCAACGCCGCCGAGCGCGAGGCCGGCTTCGTCGAGCAGGTGGTCCTGCCCCTCGTGCGCCAGCGCAATCCCGACGCCCGGGCCCGGGCCCACGAGACCGCCGACGAGCTCAGCCGTCTCGGCCAACAGCTCCGGGCCTCGCTCCTGCGCAGCGCCCTCGCCGACCTGTTGAACGGGTAGCCCCGGAACCACGGGTGTTCCCGGCGTCAGCGGTGCCCGACGGCTGACCTGGCCCGATCGCACAATTCGTCGGCGCCGAGTAAGTTTGGCGCATGGTCGAAGTCCGGCTTCGGGCGGTGCGTGTGGACCTGCAGTCGAACACGCCCGTACTGCTCCTGCAAGAGTCCGAGGGCCTGGGACGGACGCTGCCCATCTTCATCGGGGCGCCCGAGGCCACGGCCATCGCCTTCGCCCTCCAGGGCATGGACACGCCCCGGCCCATGACCCACGACCTGATCCGGGACCTGCTCGACGCCCTCGGGGCCGACGTGCTGCGGGTGGTCATCACCGAGCTGAAGGCGGCCACCTACTTCGCCGAGATCGTGCTGCGTCACGGCGAGGAGGAGCTACCCGTCTCCTCCCGGCCCTCCGATGCGGTGGCGGTGGCCGTGCGCACCGGGGCCCCGCTGTTCGTGGCCGACGACCTCATGGACAGCGAGGGCATCATGCTGGCCGTCGAAGAGGACGAGGACGACGAGGACAGCGAGGACGACGACGAGGGCTCCAATCCCGACGAGCTGGTCGGTGAGTTCCGCACCTTCCTCGACTCCATCCGGCCCGAGGACTTCTCCTCCTGACCCCTGGGCCGAGCCCAGAGGCGTCGGCTCGCTCCACCGAAGGGTCCCGGCCCGGACGGCCGGGTGCGGCCATACTGACCACGTGAGCCCGGTGACCGCGCGCCCGCCTGGTGCCGGCAGGCGAGCAGCGAAGGTGAAGGACGGTTGATGACGGTGTCGAATGTGCGCACGAGGTTGGGGGCGGGAGTGGCGCTGGCCGCGGTACTGGTCGGTGGCGCGGCCCTGAGCGCCTGTTCGTCGAACGCCTCGTCCTCGTCCACCACGACCGCAGCTCCCACGACGACCCGGGCGTCCACGACGACCACCCGTGCGTCCACCACGACGGCGCCCGGCGCGTCGACCACCACGACGGCGGCCGGGCCGGCCCGGTGCGCCACGACCGCCCTGACCGGCTCGGTGGTCGGCAGCAGCGGCGCGGCCGGGACGATCGAGACCACCGTGGCCCTCAAGTACACGGGATCGGCGACGTGCACCCTGGGCGGCTATCCCGGACTCCAGATGCAGTCCGCCTCAGGGGCGACGCTTCCGACCGTCGTGGTGCGGAAGGGCACCTACCCCTTCACGGCCATGGCGCCGACCACGGTGACGCTCGGACCGGGTCAGTCGGCCTACTTCAACATCGGCTACTCCGATGTGCCGACGGGCAGCGAGACCTCGTGCCCGACGTCGGCGTCGGTGCAGGTCACCCCGCCCAACGCCACCGACCATCTGGTCATGACGGCGGCCTTTGCGCCGTGCAACGGCGGCACCCTCGTCGTCTCCCCGGTGTTCCTCTCCACCGGGGCCAACAGTCAGACCACGGCACCGCCGACCAGCTGAGGTCAGCCGCCCCGGTCACGGCCGGGGGCGCACCAGGGTCCGCCCTCTCGTCTCCCCGGCCCGGATGCGCTCGAGGACGGGCAGGAGCCCGTCGAGGTCGACCACCCCACCCACCATCGCTTCGACCACGGCGGTCGGGAAGGCCGCGCCGAGTTCGCCCCACACCCGACGGCGCTCGTCGATGGGGGTCTCGACCGTGTCCACCCCGATGAGGGTGACGTCGCGCACGATGAAGGGGTAGACGGTCGTCTCGAGGGCGTTCCCCCCGGTCAGCCCGCTGGCCGCCACCGCCGCCCCGTAGCGGAGGCTGCGGAGGATGGCGGCCAGGGTCGGACCCCCGACGCAGTCGATGCCACCCGCCCAGCGCTCGGGCCCGAGCGTCCGTCCCGATGGCTCGAGGAGTTCGGCGCGGTCGATCACAGCCGACGCCCCCAGGCCCACCAGATAGTCGGCCTCGGTGGCCTTGCCGGTGCTCGCCACCACCTCGTAGCCCCGGGAGGCGAGCAGGGCCACGGCCATACTGCCCACGCCCCCGGTGGCGCCGGTGACGACCACCGGTCCGTCCCCGGGCCGCAGCCCGCGTTGCTCGAGGCGGTGGAGGGAGAGGGCGGCGGTGAAGCCGGCCGTGCCGATGGTGGCGGCCTGGCGGGCGTCGAGGCCCGGGGGGAGGGCTACGACCCACTCGGCCGGGACCCGGGCCCACTCGGCGAACCCTCCGTGGTGGGCGACGCCGAGGTCGTAGCCGTGGACGATGACCGGGGTGCCGGTGGCCAGGGACGGGTCGCCCGAGGCCGACACCGTCCCGACCAGGTCCACACCGGGGACGAGCGGGCTGATGCGGGCCACCCGGTTCCCCGGGGTGATCACCATCCCGTCTTTGTAGTTGACCGCCGACCAGTCGACGGCGACGTCGACCGACCCGGCGGGCAGGTCGCCCGGGGTGAGGGCCCGCACCCCCAGGTCGACGCCGTCGCCGCGTTCGCCGGTGCGGGCGACGACAAAGGCCCGGAAGGATGCGGGCATCGGTCCCGGGTCGACCGGACCCGGGTCGGTCCCTGATTCGGGAGGAGCAGGTGGGGGAGCAGAGGACATCGCGGGTACCGTACTGACTCCATGGCCGGTGAGCACGCAGACGACGCCACCCCCGCGCCGGCGCCTCCGCTCCGGCGAGGACGGCGGCACCGACTTCGGCTGGTGGCCCTCCCCGTGGTCGGCGGCGATGGTGGCCGCGGGCAAGGTCGGACGGAGCGGGCTCGGCACCGACCAAGGTGCGGTCTACTGGAGCGAGAGCCGGCCCGGGGACGGTCGTCAGGTCGTGGTCGGCCAGGCGCTCGACGCGCTCGACGGTGGGGTACCGATCGACGTCTCCCCGCCGGGGGTCAGCGTCCGGAGCCGGGTGCACGAGTACGGCGGCGGTGCGGCCACCGTGCACGACGGGATGCTCTACTACGTCGACCAGGACGACCAGCAGTGGTACCGGGTGGCCGCCGGTCGGGGTGATGGCCCCATCGAGCCCGAGGCCGTGAGCCGGGTGGCCACCGGGGCCGAGTGGACGACCCGCCACGCCGACGGGCGGGTGACCCCCTCGGGGCGGTGGCTGGTCTCGGTCGAAGAGCGCCACCGCCACCAGGAGACCGACCATCGCCTGGTGGCCCATCGGATCGGCCCCGGGGGGCCGTCCGACCCGGTGGTCCTGGCCGACGCATCGGATTTCGTGGCCGCGCCCCGTCCGTCCCCCGACGGACGGTGGCTGGCCTGGGTGTCCTGGGACCACCCGGCCATGCCCTGGGACCGGTCCGAGCTCTGGGTGGCCCCCCTCGAGGAGTCGGCGACCACCATCGGGATCGGCCACCAGCACCGGGTGGCCGGCGGTGGCGACTCGTCGGTGGGTCAGCCCCGCTGGGGACGGGACGCCAGTCTCTTCTTCGTGGACGACCGCACCGGCTGGTGGCAGCCGTACCGGCTGGCCGCCGCGCAGGTGGGCGACCGCCGGTCCCGGCCCGAGCCGCTGGTCGACTCGAAGGCCGAGTACCACGTCCCCGACTGGGTCCTCGGTCAGTCGACCATGGCCGAGCGGGCCGACGGCTCCCTCGTCTGCCGGCGCCACCTCGACGGGCGCGACGAGGTGGTCGTGCTCCGGCCCCCGGCCGGATCGGCCCCACCGGGCGGGACCGCCTGGTCGGTCGAGGTGGTCGAGCAGCCCTGTGTGGCCATCGACGGCCTGGTCGTGGCCGAGACCGGCGAGGAGCGCCTGGTCGTCCTCGGCGCCACCCCCGACGAGGCGCGCTCGGTGTGGGAGGTCCCCTGGACCGGTCGGGAGGTCCGCCGGCTGTCGGCTGGCCCGGCCTCACCGGTGTCGGCCGACTCGGTGTCGGTGTCGCGGCCGTTCACCGCCACGACGCCCGAGGGCCCCGTTCCCGGTCTCTTCTACCCGCCGGTCGGGGCGCCGACCGGGGCGGCCACCGGTCCGCCACCCCTCATCGTGTTCTGCCACGGCGGACCGACCTCGTCCGCCGACGGCGGCCTCGACCCCATCGTGCAGTTCTTCACCGGCCGGGGCCTGGCCGTGGCCGCGGTGAACTACCGGGGCTCCAGCGGCTTCGGCCGCGCCTACCGCCGGCGCCTCGACGGGCGCTGGGGTGAGGCCGACATCGACGACTGCGTGAGCTACGCGGTGGCGCTGGCCGAGGCCGGCCTGGTCGACGGGGGCCGCATGGCCATTCGGGGCTCGAGCTCGGGGGGGCTCACCGCCCTCGGGGCCCTCGTCCGCGCCGACCGGTTCGCCGGCGCGGCCGCCTGGTACGGGGTGACCGACCTGGCTGCCCTGGCCACGGACACCCACGACTTCGAGTCGCGCTATCTCGACTCCCTGGTCGGTCCGTGGCCCGAGGAGGCCGACCGCTACCGGGAGCGCTCCCCCTTGTTCCGGATAGAGGAGATCTCCGGCGCGGTCCTGCTCATCCAGGGGCGGGACGACCAGGTGGTGCCGGCCGACCAGTCCGAGCGCTTCGCGGCCACCTTGGCGGCCCGGGGCGTGCCCTGTCGGCTCATCGTCTTCGACGGCGAGGCCCACGGATTCCGACAGGCCGCCACCATCGAGGCCAGCCTGGTCGCCGAGCTGGACTTCTACCGCTCCCTGTTCGCACGACCGTCCGTCGCGACGCGGGCGGACGCGGGCTCCTGACCCCGGCGCGGCAGCAGGCGAGCAGACCTCTGGTGGTACCCTCGACCGTGCCGACCGACCACCCGCGGATGCACCGGCTGTGGCCGTCGCCCACCGACGGGGTGCGGTGGTCCGGCTACCCGACCGGCCTCCGTCGGACCCTCGAGCTCCTCCAGTCGTTCTCCCCCGAGGGTCGCGACGCCTTCCTCTACTCGTGCTCCGCCCTTTTTGCCGGCATCGCCGCCCTGGCCATGGGCATCCCCCTCTACCGCCAGTGGGGCCAGATGGCCGTGGGTCCCTACGCGGCCGCCGCCGTGCTCATGATCGTGGTGGCCTGGCGCCGTGCCCGGCTCACGAGGTCGGGCCCGGTGACCACGCGTCGACGGTGGCAGGTGGCCCGGGTGGCCGCCTTCGTGATCGTGCTCTTCGGGGCCACCATCGTCCCGTTGGCCTTGGAGGTCATCTGGCGTTCGGAGGGCAACGCCGCCCTCCACGTCCAGCCCGAGGTCCAGGTGGTCGAGCAGGCCGGCGACCGGGCCGCCCACGGCCAGGACCCCTACCGGGTGGTGGACAAGAACGGCCACATCCTCATCCACGAGCACACCGAGCCCATCTACGAGCTCTACTACCCGTACCTGCCCGGGATGGTGCTCTTCGGCTTCTCCACCGGGAGCAGGGTGGAGGCCCGGCTGACCGACGCCCGCATCCAGTTCTTGGTGTTCACCGGCCTGATCACCGTGTTGGCCCTCAGCCGCCTGGCCCCGCCCACCGACGCCCGGGTGCGGGCCCTCCAGGTGCTGACCGTGCTGCCCACCGCCGCCCTGCCCCTCGCCACCGGGGGAGACGACATGCCGGTGGTGGCCCTCATGTTGTTGGGCCTGGTCGCCCTCCAGCGACGACGACCGCTGCTCGCCGGGCTGGCGCTCGGGGCGGCGGCCTCGCTCAAGTTCACCGCCTGGCCCCTGGTGCTCTTGGCCCTGTGGGTGGCCAGCGACCGCAGCCGACGGCGGGCGAGGGGCTGGTACGCGCTCGGGGTGGCCGTGGTCATGGGCCCGGTGGTGCTGCCGGTCGCCCTCTCCAATCCCTCGGCCTTCATCGACAACGTGGTCCGCTTCCCGCTGGGTCTGGCCGGCGTGTCGTCCCCGGCGGCCAGCGCCCTGCCCGGCCACATCCTCGTGGCCGCCGTGCCCGGCATCCACCGGGCCTATGTGGTCGCCGTGGTCATCGTCGGGGGTCTGCTCCTCGTGTGGCGGCTGTGGCGCCGCCCACCGGTGCGTGCCGCCGACGCGGCCAGCCTGTCCGGCTGGGTCATGCTCATCGCCATCCTGCTGGCCCCGGCCACCCGGGTCGGCTACCTGCTCTACCCGATCAACCTGTTCGTGTGGGCCTGGATGCTCCGTCAAGCCGACGACCCCGACCCGTCCCCACCGGGACGGACCGATCAGTTGTCGTCGGGGACCTCCAACAGCTCGAGGGTGAAGGTGGTCGAACCGGTGGACGTGGTCGGCGACACGGTGGCTCCGACCTCCCAGTAGAAGCTGTCGCCGCTGCCCTTCTTGAACAGGATGACGGTGCCGGTGGCCGACCCCGTGGCCGGGCTGCCCTGGTCGGTCACCTTCCAGCCCAGACGGGGGAGCAGGGTCCGGTAGAGGTCGCCGACCTGGTCGGCGGTGAGTCCGGTCCGGAACTCGACCGTCCGGTCGAACTGACCCACTCCCTGGTCGATGTTGGTGGTCCGCACCACGGTGTGGTCCGTCGGGACGGCCAGGTTGCCGAGGATGTCGGCCGGCGGCTGCCCGGCGCTCACGATGGTGTGCATGGCCGTCGACGCCGGGGTGAGGGGAACGACGGTTCCGTCGGGGATCCTGATGGTGTGGATGGACAAGGTGGTGGTGCCGCCCGAGGCCAGGGCCGAGGTGACCACGCCGACCACCACGATGAGCACGGCGATGCCGAGGACGATGAGGGCCGGTCCCCGGAGGGACATGTGCTCGTAGAGCCGGTTCTCGGGGTCGAACGACCCCTCGTCGGGCTGGTCGACCGGATCCGGTTCGGCCGGCTCGGGCGCCGGGGAGGGGTCGGACATGGTGGAGCCATCGTACCGGCACCCCTCAGGGATCCCCGGCGGGCTCAGCCCGCCTCGGGCTCGAAGGCCCCCGTGACACCCGGAGCGACGGCGACGGCGGCGGCGTCGAGCGAGGCCGCCACCCGGGTGGAGACCACGGCGGCCCCGACGGTCAGGGCCAGGATCCCCCAGCGGCTCCGGCGGGGCAGGGTGCCGAAGGCGACCAGGGTGGCCGCTGCGTCCACCGCATCGGCCATGCCCCCTAAGGCCACCCAGGGCCGGGCCTCGTCGTCGGAGACGCCGAGGGCCCGCAGCGCGCCGATCCCGAGGGCCAGGTCCCTGCCCCCCATGGTGCGGGCGAGGACCCGGCTCCCCGACGAGGCGGCGGCACCGCCGATCCAGGGTCGGGCCATCAGGGTCGGGGCAGCGATGGCACTCACCCCGAGGCCCACCCGACCCCAGGCGATGAGCTGGGCCAGCGGCCGTGAGAGGGAGTCGTCCACGACCCTCAGCGTACGGCCCCGGAGGCCTCGCTGGCACCAGGCCCGTTCGGCCCCGCCGACGGCCGAGAGGCCTGCTGGTGGGGTACGTACCACGCTACGCGGTCATCTCCCTACGTTCTGTGGATTGCCCTGTTCACCTGATGTTTACTTTTGCCCGACGATGCTTCACAATGCCAAGGCACGGGTGAGCGGTTTGCTCAGCCCGAGGAGGGGTGCCTGGACCACAAGGGCGGAATGATCCTGTGAGATTGGGGGGGAGTGGCCGGGCCGAAAGGCCCGGCCACTGTCGTTTCCGGGCTCCCTGCGGGCCGGGCCCGATCCGGGCCGAGCGCACCGGCCCGGGGCTCAGACGGGGGCCCGGAGGCCGGGCGGGTTCCCCCCGGTCCAGCCCAGATGGTCGAGGGGTCCGTGGCCGGAGCCGAGACGCCACCGGGAGCCGCCCCGCAGCGCCTCGAGGACGAACGCTTTGGCCGCACCCACCGCCTCGGGCACCTCGGCCCCGAGGGCCAGGTGGGCGGCGATGGCCGCCGAGAGGGAGCAGCCGGTCCCGTGGGTGTTCACCGTGTCCACGTGGCCGCCGGTGAGGACGGTGACCTCGGTGCCGTCGAAGAGCACGTCGGCCACCTGGGCCGGGGGCGTCACGCCGCTCTGGGACTCGACCCCGGGGAGGTGGCCGCCTTTGACGAGGACCCAGGTGGGCCCGAGCTCGTAGATCCTCCGGGCCATGTCGGCCATGGCCTCGACGTCCTCCTCCCCGGTCGGGGCACGGTCGGCCAACAGGGCCGCCTCCCACAGGTTGGGCGTGGCGATCAGGGCGTGGGGCAACAGGTGAGTGCGGTAGGCCTCGATGCCCTCTTCGACGAGGAAGATCCGACCGGTCGAGGCCACCATGACCGGGTCGACCACCAGGCGGGGCAGGTCGCCGGCGGCGGCACGGCGTCCGACCACCTCGACGATCTCAGGGGTGCCGAGCAGTCCGGTCTTCACCGACCGCACCGGGAGGTCGTCGAGGACGGTGGCGATCTGGGCCTCGACCATGGCCGGCGGGAGGGGGTGGACCTCGCGGACCTCGGCGGTGCTCTGGGCGGTGACCGCGGTGATCACCGTGGTGGCAAAGACGCCGAGGGCGCCCATGGACTTGATGTCGGCCTGGATGCCCGCCCCCGCACCGGAGTCCGACCCGGCGATGGTCATGGCGACCGGTGGTGTGCCCGGCTCGCTCACCACTCGACCATCCCCGTGTGTTCGCTCGAGGCCCGGGCGTGGAACCGCCGGGTGATGCGACCGGCGCGGTGGGCGGCCCGACCGGCGGTCACCGCGTCGCGCATGGCCTCGGCCATGAGGCGGGGGTCGCGGGCACGGGTCACCGCCGAGGCCACCAGCACGGCGTCACAGCCGAGCTCCATGGCCACACAGGCGTCCGAGGCCGTCCCGATCCCGGCGTCGAGGACGACCGGGACGGTGGCCTGCTCGACGATGAGGGCGATGTTGTGGGGATTGCGGATCCCGAGCCCGGTGCCGATGGGTGAGCCGAGGGGCATCACGACTGCGCACCCCACCTGCTCGAGCCGTCGGGCGGTGATCGGGTCGTCGTTGCAGTAGGGGAGGACGACGAATCCGGCGTCGACCAGCTCTTCGGCCGCCGCCACCAGCTCCACCGCATCGGGCAGCAGGGTCTGGTCGTCCCCGATGACCTCGAGCTTGACCCAGTCGGTCTCGAAGGCCTCACGGGCCAGCTTGGCGGTGAGCACGGCATCAGCGGCGGTGAAGCACCCCGCCGTGTTGGGCAGCACCTCGATGTGCAGCTCGGTGAGGAGGTCGACCAACGAGTGGCGGGTGGTGGGATCCACCCGGCGGACGGCGACCGTGGCCATGGCGGTGCCCGAGCCGACGAGGGCCGAACGCAGCGACTCGGGACTGGTCATCCCCCCGGTGCCGAGGAGCAGCCGGGAGCCGAGGGTCCGCCCGGCGATGACGAGGGCGTCATCGGCGGGGCCCGGGGCCGGGGTCAGGTCCGACGCCGGCCAAGCCGTGTCCGAGACGTCGCGGTACTGGTCAACCATCCTCCCCACGGTACCGCCGTGGCCCACGGTCCCCGTGCGGCCGCTACCCGCCGGCCGCCGCGGTCACGATCTCGATGCGGTCACCCTCGCCGACGACGGTGGTCTCCCAGGCGCTCTTCGACACCACCTCGCCGTTCCGGGCCACGGCCACGCCGCGGGGGAGGGGCACCACACGGCCACCAGCCCGGCCACGGTGACGCCGTCGGGTCCCTCCCAGGGCGCCCCGTTCACCTCGAGGGCGGTCACCGCGGCCCACCGGTTCCGACATCGACCCGGTCCCCGGGAGGCACCGCGCCGCCCAAACCGCTCGGGCCCGAAGCCGGCGAACGACCGCCGGATCGGACTCGCCCCCCACCCCGAGGAGCCGGACCACCTCGTCGGCGGTGAGCGGGGCCAACAAGAACCCGTGGCGGTAGTGGCCGGTCGCCACGACGAGGCCGTCCGGACCGGTGGCCCCGACGATGGGGGCGTTGTCCGGGGTCCCGGGCCGGAGCCCGGTCGTGGTCTCCACCAGCTCGTACTCGTCGACGACGGGGAGCAGCCGCCGGGCGTCGGCCAGGAGGTCGACCACCGAGCCCACCTGCACGTCGAGGTCGAAGCCCCTCTCCTCGACGGTGGCTCCGACCACCACCGTGCCGTCGCTCCTCGGCACCAGATAACAGCTCCGCCCCCGCACGAGGCCGCGCACGGTGCGGGCCATGCGGGGGGCGCCGTCGGGGGCCCGCAGCCTGATGGTCAGGCCCTTGACCGGCCGGACCGGTGGCCGAAGCGGGGCGGGGACGCCACCGACCTGGCCGGACCAGCAGCCGGCGGCGAGGACCACCGAGGTGGCGCCGAGGGGTCCGGCCCGACCAAGGGTGACGCCGGTCACCCCGCGGTCGTCCGACGTGATCTCGGTCACCCGGTCGTCGACGAAGTGGACACCGGCGGAGCGACAGGCCTCGAGGAGGGCGTCGACGACGAGCCGGTTGTCCACCTGGTGGTCCTCGGCCAGCTCGACCCCGCCACTGATGCCCGGCGCCAGCAGGGGTTCGGCCTCTCGGCACTGGGCCGAGGTCAACCGGGTGGCGGCCAGGCCGAGGGCGAGCCGGTAGTCGAGCAGGTCGTCGACCGCCACCCGGTCCGACGCATCGGCGGCCACCAGGAGGCTCCCGCCCGACCGGTAGCTGACGGTGCGACCGGAGGCTGCCTCTACGTCACGGGCGAACTGCGGCCAGGCCCGGGCGGCCGCCACGTTCAGTCGGGTGAGGTCGTCCTCGCCGAACTGGGCCTCGCCGACCGGCGCCAGCATGCCGGCCGCCGCCCAGCTGGCCCCCCGCCCGGGCGAAGGGTCGACCACCGTGACCACTGCACCGGCCGATGAGGCCCGAAAGGCGACGGCCAGCCCGATCACGCCGCCCCCGATCACCACCACGTCAGCGGATGCCCGGACGGTCATCACCCCATGCTACGGGGGTGGTGGCCTGGCCACCGGCGCCCACAGGCTCGATCCGGCCCGCCCGACGGGACGCAGGCCACGCCCACCTCGACCGGGCCCGGTTTCGACTGATCCGACCCCCGGACGTGTACAATCTTTCGACCACGCAAGGGCCAACGTCGTCCCTGGCGGGTGGATCCACTTCTCTCGTTGGAGCGACCCGATGACGACGCACTCTGGCTATGAAGGACTACCGGGCAACGTCCCGATGTCGATCGTGCCCACCCGAGTCGACCTGTCCGTTCCGCCCTCGGCGCGCACCGCCGCATGCCGGCCAGCGGCGGCTGCGAACGGCGCCGAGGGACCGGCCCCGGTCCGGTCCGGCCCACCCGAGGCGCCTCGCGGGGGCCTCTACGCCCCGCAGTTCGAGCACGACGCCTGCGGGGTGGCCCTCGTGGCCGACTTGGAGGGTCGGGCCACCCACACCCTGGTGCGCCAGGCCCTCTCCGCCCTCGAGCACCTGGCCCACCGTGGGGCCACCGGCAGCGAAGAGGACAGCGGGGACGGGGCCGGCATCCTCGTGCAGATCCCCCACAACTTCTACGCCGACATCGTGGACTTCGAGCTCCCGCACCGGGGCACCTACGCCACCGGTCTGGCCTTTTTGTCCCGCGATCCCGCTGAGGCGACGGCGGCCCGGGCGTCCATCGCCAAGTTGGCCGGCGAGGAGGGCCTCGAGGTCATCGGCTGGCGCGACGTGCCCATCCACACCGGCACCCTCGGCTCGATCGCCGAGGCGGCCATGCCCTCCATCCACCAGCTCTTCGTGGCCCCGACGGCGGGTACCGAGCTCATCGGCGACGATCCGGCCCTGGCCATCGACCGGCTGGCCTTCGTCCTGCGCAAGCGGGCCGAGCACGAGATCGACGAGTGCTACGTGGCCTCGCTGTCGTCGCGCACCATCACCTACAAGGGAATGCTGACCTCCCACCAGCTGGCCGAGTTCTACCCTGACCTGTCCGACGAGCGGGTGATCAGCGGGCTGGCCCTCGTGCACTCCCGGTTCTCCACCAACACCTTCCCGTCGTGGCCGCTCGCCCACCCGTACCGCTATCTCGCCCACAACGGGGAGATCAACACGGCGGCGGGGAACCGCAACTGGATGCGGGCCCGGGAGGCTCTGTGCTCCTCGGCGCTCATCCCCGGGCTCGAGCGGGCCTTCCCCATCGTCACCCCGGCGGCCAGCGACTCGGCCTCGTTCGACGAGGTGCTCGAGCTGCTCCACCTCGGGGGGCGCCCGCTCCACCACGCCGTCCTCATGATGATCCCCGAGGCGTGGGAGAACCACCGGACCATGGACCCCGCCCGCCGGGCCTTCTACCGCTACCACGCCTCGCTCATGGAGCCGTGGGACGGACCGGCGGCCGTGGCCTTCACCGACGGGACGGTGATCGGGGCCGTCCTCGACCGTAACGGCCTGCGCCCGGCTCGCTACTGGGTGACCGACGACGGCATGGTGGTGCTGGCCAGCGAGGTCGGCGTCATCGACGTGCCCCCCGAGAAGGTGGTGAAAAAGGGCCGCCTCCAGCCCGGGAAGATGTTCCTCGTCGACACCTCGGCGGGCCGGATCGTCGACGACGACGAGATCAAGGACGCCCTGGCCGCCGAGCACCCCTACGCCGAGTGGCTGGATGCCGGACAGATCGATCTCGAAGAGCTGCCCCCCCGCACCATGCTGACCCCCCAGCACGCCTCGGTGGTGGGCCGTCAGCGACTGTTCGGCTACACCAACGAGGAGCTGCGGCTCATCCTCCAACCCATGGCCAAGAACGGGGCCGAGCCCATCGGCTCGATGGGTACCGACACGGCCATCGCCGTCCTCTCGGAGCGGCCCCGCCTTCTCTACGACTACTTCACCCAGCTCTTCGCCCAGGTCACCAACCCGCCGTTGGACGCCATCCGAGAGGAGCTGGTCACCTCCCTCTTGTCCACCCTCGGCCCCGAGTCCAACCTGCTCGAGCCGACCGCTGCGTCGTGCCGCCAGATCGTGCTGCCCATGCCGGTCATCGACAACGACGACCTGGCCAAGCTGCTCTACGTCAACGAGGACGGCAGCACGCCGGGCTACTCGGCCTTCGCCATCGACGGCCTGTTCGAGGTGTCGGGGGGCGCCGAGGCCCTGCGCGCGGCCATCGAGGAGGTGCGCCGCCGGGTGAGTGCGGCCATCGCCGAGGGAGCCGACGTCATCGTGCTCTCCGACCGGAACTCGACGGGCGAGCTCGCCCCCATCCCCTCGCTGCTGTTGGTGTCGGCCGTCCACCACCACCTGGTCCGGGAGAAGACCCGGACCCAGGTGGGCCTGGTCGTCGAGTCGGGTGACGCCCGTGAGGTCCACCACATGGCCCTCTTGAAGGGGTTCGGTGCCGCGGCCATCAACCCGTATCTGGCCTTCGAGACCATCGACGACATGATCGCCTCGGGCAACCTGACCGGCGTCACGCCGCGCCAGGCCCAGAAGAACTACATCAAGGCCGCCTCCAAGGGGATCATCAAGGTGATGTCGAAGATGGGCATCTCGACGGTGGCCTCCTACACCGGCGCCCAGGTCTTCGAGGCCGTGGGGCTCGCCCCTGACGTGATCGACGAGTACTTCACCGGCACCGTCTCGCGCATCGGGGGCGTGGGCCTCGAGGTGCTGGCCGACGAGGTGGCCCGGCGTCACCGGCTCTCCCACCTCGATCGCCCGACCGAGCTCGCCCACCGCGAGCGCGAGGTGGGCGGGGAGTACCAGTGGCGGCGCGAGGGCGAGATCCACCTCTTCAACCCGAAGACGGTGTTCAAGCTCCAGCACGCCACCCGGTCCAAGCGCTACGAGGTCTTCAAGGAGTACACGCGGGCCGTGGACGAGCAGTCGGCCCAGCTGGCCACCTTGCGCGGGCTCATGCACCTGCGGACCGGCGAACGCCCACCGGTGCCCATCGACGAGGTCGAGTCGGTGGCCTCGATCGTGGCCCGGTTCTCGACCGGGGCCATGTCGTACGGGTCCATCTCGGCCGAGGCCCATGAGACCCTGGCCATCGCCATGAACCGTCTCGGCGGCAAGTCCAACACCGGGGAGGGCGGCGAGGACCCCGACCGCTTCACCCCCGACGCCAACGGCGACCTCCGCCGTAGCGCCATCAAGCAGGTGGCCTCGGGACGGTTCGGGGTGACGTCTGAGTACCTGGTCAACGCGGACGACATCCAGATCAAGATCGCCCAGGGGGCCAAACCCGGAGAGGGCGGCCAACTCCCGGGGCACAAGGTCTCCCCGTCCATCGCCAAGACCCGGTACTCGACACCCGGGGTCGGGCTCATCTCGCCGCCGCCGCATCACGACATCTACTCCATCGAGGACATCGCCCAGCTCATCCACGACCTGAAATCGGCCAATCCGAGGGCACGGGTCCACGTGAAGCTGGTGGCCGAGGTGGGCGTGGGCACGGTGGCCGCCGGGGTGGCGAAGGCCCACTCGGACGTGGTGCTCATCTCCGGGCACGACGGTGGCACCGGGGCCACGCCCCTCACCTCCCAGAAGCACGCCGGCATCCCCTGGGAGCTCGGGCTGGCCGAGACCCAGCAGACGCTGCTGGCCAACGACCTCCGGGACCGGATCGTGGTCCAGGTGGACGGCCAGATGAAGACCGGGCGCGACGTGGTCATCGGGGCCCTGCTCGGGGCCGAGGAGTTCGGCTTCGCCACCGCCCCCCTCGTGGTCTCGGGCTGCATCATGATGCGGGTCTGCCACCTCGACACCTGCCCGGTGGGGATCGCCACCCAGAACCCGACGTTGCGCTCGCGCTACTCGGGGAAGCCCGAGTTCGTCGAGACCTTCTTCGAGTACATCGCCGAAGAGGTCCGAGAGCACCTGGCCGCCCTCGGGCTGCGCACCTTGGAAGAGGCCATCGGCCGGGTCGACCTGATCGACACCACCGGGGCCGTCGAGCACTGGAAGGCGCGAGGCCTCGACCTCGCCCCCATCCTGGTCGTGCCCGAGCTCCCCGAGGGGGCCGTCCGCTACCGCATCAACGAGCAGGACCACGGGCTCGACCGGGCGCTCGACCACCAGTTCCTCGAGCGGTGCCGGCCGGCCATCGAAGACGGGGTGCACGTGCGGGCCGAGCTGAAGGTGACCAACGTGGACCGCACCGTCGGCACCCTGCTCGGCTACGAGATCACCAAGGCCCGTGGGGGAGCCGGCCTGCCCGAGGGCACCATCGACCTCACCTTCACGGGCTCGGCGGGCCAGAGCTTCGGGGCCTTCCTGCCCAAGGGCGTGACCATGCGCCTCCTCGGCGACACCAACGACTACCTGGGCAAGGGCCTCTCCGGTGGACGGATCATCGTGCGGCCGCCCGACGAGTCCACCTTCGCCGCCGAGGAGAACATCGTGGCCGGCAACGTGATCCTCTACGGGGCGACGGGTGGGGAGGTCTTCTTGCGGGGCCAGGTGGGGGAGCGGTTCTGTGTGAGGAACTCCGGGGCCATCGCCGTCGTCGAGGGGGTGGGTGACCACGGCTGCGAGTACATGACCGGAGGCCGGGTGGTGGTGCTCGGTCCGACCGGCCGCAACTTCGCCGCCGGTATGTCCGGGGGGGTGGCCTACGTCTACGACCCGCACGGCCTGCTGATCGGCAACTACAACCGGGAGCTGGTTGATCTGGAGCAGCCCCTCTCGGCCGACGACCGGGTGTGGCTGAAGGACCGGATCACCATGCACCGGGAGGAGACCGGGTCCGAGGTGGCCCGGGCCATCCTGGCCGACTGGATCAGTGCCTCCGAGCAGTTCGTCACGGTCATGCCCCAGGACTACCGCCGGGTCCTGGCGGCCACCGAGAAGGCCGTCGCCGAAGGGCGCTCGGTCGACGAGGCGGTCATGGAGGCCTCGCATGGGTGACATCAGCGGGTTCCTCAAGTACGGCCGGGAGCTGCCGGCCCGTCGGCCGGTGCCGGTGCGCCTGCGGGACTGGAAAGAGGTCTACGAGCCCCTGCCCGTCGAGACGGCCAAAGAGCAGGGGGCCCGGTGCATGGACTGCGGGATCCCCTTCTGTCACGAGGGCTGTCCCCTGGGCAACCTGATCCCCGAGTGGAACGACCTCGTCTACCGGGACGACTGGTCCGACGCCATCGAGCGACTGCACGCCACCAACAACTTCCCCGAGTTCACCGGTCGCCTGTGCCCGGCCCCGTGTGAGGGGTCGTGCGTGCTCGGCATCAACGACGACCCGGTGACCATCGAGCGCATCGAGTACGAGATCATCGAGCGGGCGTGGTCCGAGGGGTGGGTGGAGCCGGTTCCGGCCACGGTGCGCAGTGGCAAGCGGGTGGCTGTGGTCGGCTCGGGCCCGGCCGGCCTCGCTGCCGCCCAGCAGCTCGTCCGGGCCGGCCACGACGTGGTGGTCTTCGAGCGGGCCGAGAAGCCCGGGGGACTCCTCCGCTTCGGGATCCCCGAGTTCAAGATGGAAAAGGCCGTGCTCGACCGGCGACTCGAGCAGATGGAGTCCGAAGGGGTCGAGTTCCGCTGCCGGGTCTCGGTGGGGGAGCCGGCCGCCGAGGTGGACGGGGCCCCGGCCCCCGACGTCACCGTCGTCAGTGCCCGGTCCCTCGTCGAGGAGTTCGACAGCGTGGTGTTGGCCGGTGGGGCCACCTTGCCCCGGGATCTACCCGTGCCCGGCCGGGAGCTGGCCGGCATCCACCGGGCCATGGACTTCCTCAAGCCGTCCAACCTGGTCCAAGAGGGCCTGCTCGAGGCGTCGCCCATCTCGGCCGAGGGCAAGCACGTGGTCATCATCGGCGGAGGTGATACCGGGGCGGACTGCCTTGGCACCGTGCACCGCCAGCGCGCCTTGAACGTCCACCAGCTGGAGATCATGCCCGAGCCCCCGGCGGGGCGTACCGAGGACAACCCGTGGCCCACCTGGCCCCTCATCTTGCGGACCTCGTCGGCACTCGAAGAGGGTGGCGAGCGGCTCTTCTCGGTGACCACGGCCGAGTTCGTGGGTGACGGTGACGGACACGTCCGGGCCCTGCGGGGCTCCGAGGTCGAGGTGGCCTACGGCGACGACGGACGACCCGAGTTCCTCCCCGTGGAGGGATCGGCATTCGAACTGCCCTGCGAGCTCGTCCTGTTGGCCATGGGCTTCCTCGGCGCCGAGCGCAGCGGTGTGGTGGCCGACCTCGGCCTCGAGGTCACCAACCGGGGCAACGTGGCCGCCGACGCCTCGTGGGCCACCAACGTCGAGGGGGTCTTCGTCTGCGGGGACATGACCCGGGGCCAGAGCCTCATCGTCTGGGCCATCGCCGAGGGCCGCTCGGCGGCCGCCTCGGTCGACCGGTACCTGATGGGCACCACGGCCCTGCCGGCACCGATCATCCCCGGGCAGCTCGCGCTCCGCTGAGGCAGCCGGGAGGACGCGAACGTCCCCCGGGC
The DNA here is from genome assembly GCA_963817985.1 of uncultured Acidimicrobiaceae bacterium. Classification (GTDB taxonomy): domain Bacteria; phylum Actinomycetota; class Acidimicrobiia; order Acidimicrobiales; family RAAP-2; genus Bog-756. The sequence goes on from CAWFQI010000023.1 coordinate 393,585, forward strand.
TGAGCCGGGGGACGATCGGATGCATGCACCGACCGGCTCCGCCCCGAGTCACGCCGGACCGTCGTCCGCTCGTGATGGGTGCCCTGAACCGATCTACCTCTTCACTTCTACTCCCTCGGGGACCGGTTGACCAGACCCCAATGTCACCGGGTGGTCGACCGAGGCTCGCCGAGAGGTCAGATGAGCGGCTCATGGGTGTGATCTTCGCCCTTTGTTACCCCGCTCTTATCCCGTCTTCATCTTCGACCGGCACACTGGACCAATGGGCATCATCGGTTACCTCATCAGCCTCCTGATCGTCGGGTTCGTCATCGGCGGACTCGGTCGGCTCGTCATCCCCGGCCCCAACCCCATCGGTGCCTGGCGGACCCTCGGGGTCGGCCTCATCGGCGCCTTGGTGGGCAGCCTGATCGGTGGCGTCCTCGGCATCGGCCTGTTCACCGTGGTCTTCGAGGTGGCGGTGGCCGCCGGACTCGTCTATCTGGTCAGTGGCCGGTCCCAGCGCCTCACCCCGGGCGGGCGGCACTGACCATGGCCGGAAGCCCCGTACCCTTCCGTCCCGTCGCGGTGATGGGCGGACCCTCCCGGACCGGAGCGCGAGGCCCGGTAGGTGGCCCGCCGGACCACGGACGTGGCGTTCTCGCCACCGTGGCTGGCGTGTTGGTGGCCGCGGTCGGTCTGGGCATCTTCCTTGCCGTGCTGGCGGTGGTGGCGCTTGTCTTTGTGGTGGCCCTGGCCGCCGCCCTCTGCGTGGTCGCTGTTCGCGGCGTGGTCCATGCTCTGTCGCCCCACGCCGGTGGGCGTCCGGCCGAGCCCGCCCGGTTCGGCCCCGCCTCGGTGATCGACAGCACCGCCACGGTCATCCGTCGGGCCTCTCCCAAATCCCGGGTCTGAGGAGTCCGACCGGCCGCGTTCGTTTGCGGACGATCCGGCTATACCGGACTCCGTGACCAACGAGACGGTACTGCTGGGTGATCGCCCGGTCCGGCGCATGGGCTTTGGCGCCATGCAGCTGCCCGGGCCCGGGGTGTTCGGGCCGCCGAAGGACCGGGACGAGGCCATCGCCGTGTTGCGACGGGTGGTCGAGGCCGGCGTGAACCACATCGACACCGCGCAGTTCTACGGCCCGGACGTGGCCAACGAACTCATCCGCGAGGCGCTCCACCCGTACCCCGACGACCTGGTCATCGTGTCAAAGGTCGGTGCCGCTCGCGACGAGGAGGGCACGTGGGTGGCCGCCCAGCGCCCTGAGGAGCTGCGGGCCGGCATCGAGGCCAACCTGGCCAGCCTCGGCCTCGAGCAGGTCCCGGTGGTCAACCTCCGGCGCCACCCCGGCGGGGAGGTTCCCTTCGCCGAGCAGCTGGATCTGATGGAGGCAGTTCGGGCCGAGGGCCTCATCGGTGCGGTGGGCGTGAGCAGTGTCGACCTGGCCGAGTACACGACAGCCCGGTCCCGGGTCGAGGTGGCCTGTGTGCAGAATCCCTACAACCTGGCCGACACCTCGGGCTCGGACCTCTTCGAGGCCTGCCGGAGGGACGGGGTCCCCTTCGTGCCCTTCTTCCCCCTCGGGTCGGCCTTCCATCCCGAGAATCCGGTGTTGACCGCCCCGGCGGTGGTGGCCACGGCCGACCGGCTGGGGGCAACGCCCGCCCAGGTCGCCCTGGCCTGGCTGCTCGACCAGGCGCCCAAAGTCCTGCTCATCCCGGGGACCTCGTCGAGAGGTCACCTCGAAGAGAACCTGGCCGCCGCCGACCTGGTCCTCGACGAGGAGGCCCGGGCAGCTCCTCCCCTAGGGCGGAGCGCTCCGCTCACAGCCCAGGAAACGGATCCTCGAGCGACGCCAGCACATGGTCGGCGCCCGCCTCGGCCAGCTGCTCCACCGAGTAGTTGCCGCTCGCCACCCCGACGGACACCGCCCCGGCGGCCCGGGCCGCCTCGACGTCCTTTGGTGTGTCGCCCACCACGAAGACCTGAGAGGCCACGAGTCCAGCGTGCAGTCGGGAGGCCTTCTCGATACCGATTCCGGTCAGTTCGGCTCGGTCCGGTGAGTCCGAGCCGTAGGTCCCGAAGACGAAGAACCGGTTGAGGTTGGCCGGGATGAGCTTGGTGCGCGCCGCCCCCTCCATGGCGCCCGAGACGATTCCGAGGAGAATCCCCGCCTGGCCCAGGCCGCCCAGGCACTGCTCGGCACCGGGCAGCACCCGGTACTGCGGGGAGACGAGGATGTCCTCGGCCAGATGGAGGAGGTAGTGGACGTAGAGCTGGTCGAGTTCGTCGTCGGTGGGCTGGCGGTTGAGGACGCCGTAGAAGGTGGCCCGGGCCACCTGGGGGTCGGTTTCGCCCGCTGAGGTGTGCTCACCGATGTCGGCGGGGATGCCGTAGAGCGTCTGGAAGGCCGCCTTCCAGCTGCGGGCGCCGGAACCTCCGGTGTGGACGAGGGTCTCGTCCACGTCGAACAGGACGGCAACGGGCCGGCTCACGGCGTGGGTCGGGGTCGGTGTGCTCATGGAGCTCCTTGTCTACCGGGGACCGAGTGCGGCACGGCTGGTGCCGGCGTGCCGTTGCACCGACTGTAGGGGGCAGCTCATCGGGGATGGTCAGGCGGGCCGGGTGGCCCCGACGAGGTCGGGCCAGTTGGCCGCCTCGACCCTGACGTTGGCACCCGTGTGCGGCGCGTCGATCATGTCGCCGGCGCCGATATAGACGCCGACGTGGTCCACGCCGGAGGCGCCGGTCCCGAAGAAGACCAGATCGCCGGGTTGGATCGTCCCCTCGCCGGTCACCGCCGGCCCGGCATCGAACTGGGCCTGGGCCACCCGGGGGAGGGAGACCCCCGCCGCCCGGTAGGCGGCCTGGGCCAGCCCCGAGCAGTCGAACCCACCGGTGCCCGTTCCGCCCCAGAGGTACGGGGTGCCGAGCTGACCGGCGGCGAAGCTGACGGCGGCGACCACCGTTCCGGACACCGTGGGATCGTCGAGCAGGGCGAGGGAGACCGACAGCACCGTGTTCACGTAGACGGTCGAGTGGTTGTAGTCACCGATCGCCGAGCGCAGGGTGGACTCGGATCCGGCACCGTCGGCACAGAGCAGTGCCGCGGCGGTGTACGCGGCGTCGACCGGATCGTAGGGCGATGCGGGTCGGACGCCTCCCGGGCCCACGGTGGCGTACGCGGCAAAGGTGGAGGGCTCGAACTGCATCGGACCTTCCGCCCCGGCACTGTTGGCCCCCGAGGTCACCCCGGGCAGGGTGGAGCGGCCGCTGTCGGTCTCGACGGTGCCCACGGCGGCCAGGATCGACCAGGACATCCCCGGGCAGGTGGCGGCGGCACCGCGGTAGAGGGGGAGCCAGCTGTCCGGCACGGCCGGGCCCGGCTGGTTGCCGCCGGGGGTGACACTCCCGGCGGGTCGGGACGAGCCGGTCGCCGGATCGGTCGGGCTCGACCCCGGACCGGCGCCCACGGCCACCAACAGGGCCAGCCCCACGACAGCGGACAGGGCCAGAGCGACGAGTGCGACGAATTTCCCCACGGCCGTACCTCCGTACCGACTGGGCGGTTGAGGTGAGCGGCGGCACTCAGAGGAGCCGGTGCCAGGCACCGGGAGCCACGCCCAGTCCACCACCCCAGCTCGTTGAGTTCAAGGCCCCGGCTCCCGGCGGCTTCCCGCTCAGGAGCGTCAGCCGACTGTGCTCACGGGGGATCGGTATGCTCGGTCGACCGGGTCTCCGGGTGTCGGACAGGGGAGGTACGAACGTGCTGAGCACCATGCAGGATGCGCCACTGTTGGTGAGCGGGATCCTCCGCCACGGCCAGCAGGTCTACGGGGAGAGCCGGGTGATCACCATCACCGGTCCCGAAGGGGAGTCGACGTCAGCCACCTTCGCCGAGGTGGCCGACCGGGCCGAGCGCCTGGCCAAGGCGCTCACCCGCCTGGGCATCGGTGACAGTGACCGGGTGGGCACGTTCCTCTGGAACAACCAGACCCATCAGGAGGCCTATCTGGCCATCCCGTCCATGGGCGCGGTGCTCCATACCCTCAACCTGCGGCTCTTCCCCGAGCAGCTGGCCTACGTGATCAACCATGCCGAGGACCAGGTCATCATCGTCGACGCCTCCCTCGTGCCCCTGCTGGCCCGGGTGCGCAACGACCTGACCACGGTCAAGCACATCGTGGTGGCCGGAGGTGGGCCCGATACCGACACCGAAGCGCTGGGGGAGACCCTCTCCTACGAGACACTGCTCGCCGCCGAGGAGCCGGGGTACGTCTGGCCCGAGTTCGACGAGCGCCAGGCGGCGGCCATGTGTTACACGTCGGGGACGACGGGCAACCCGAAGGGCATCGTCTACAGCCACCGCTCCACCTACCTGCACTCGTTCGCGGTGACCTCGGGGGCCACGCTCGGCATCAATGAGCGCGACAGCGTGCTGTCCATCGTGCCCATGTTCCACGCCAACGCCTGGGGGACGCCCTATGCCGCCTTCATGACCGGGGCCGACCTGATCATGCCCCAGATGTTCCTCCAGGCCGCCCCCCTCGCCGCCATCATCGCCGGCCACCGGCCCACCCTGTCGGCCGGTGTGCCGACGATCTGGAGTGACCTGCTCCGCTACTCGCGCACCAACCCGGTCGACATGTCGTCGCTCCGGATGATCACCGCCGGTGGGGCGGCAGTACCCCGACAGCTCATCGAGCAGTTCCGCGACGAGCTGGGGGTCGAGCTGGTCCAGGGGTGGGGCATGACCGAGACCAGCCCCATCTGCTCGCTGGCCCTCCCGCCGCGTGGCGTCCCCGAGGACGAGGAGATCATCTGGCGATCCAAGACCGGGCGCGTGGTCATCGGCGTCGAGGTGCGGGTGGTGGCCGAGGACGGGACGATCCTGCCCAACGACGGCGAGTCGGTGGGGGAGTTCGAGGTCCGGGGCCCGTGGATCACCGGCTCCTACTATGGCGAGCCCACCCCGGACCGGTTCCGGGACGGGTGGCTGCGCACCGGGGACATCGGCTCACTCGACGGTCGTGGCTTCATGCAGATCAGCGACCGGACCAAGGACGTCATCAAGTCCGGTGGCGAGTGGATCTCCTCGGTGGAGCTGGAGAACGAGGTCATGGCCCACCCCGGTGTGGTCGAGGCCGCCGTCATCGCCGTCCCCGACGAGCGGTGGAGCGAGCGTCCCCTGGTGGCGGTGGTGTTAGAGGACGGTGCCGATCACTCGGCCGACGACCTGGCCGCCTTCCTCGATGGTCGGGTGTCCAAGTGGTGGATGCCCGAGCGGTGGTCCTTCATCGACGAGGTGCCGAAGACGAGTGTGGGCAAGTTCGACAAGAAGGTGCTGCGGGCCCGGTATGCCGCCGGCGATCTGGAGGTCGTCGAGGTCGTCCTCCCGGCCTCGCGCTGAGCCCGGTGTCCATCGATCCGGCGGAGATCGCCGAGCGACTCGCCGGGATCAGCGACGAGCTCGCCGATCTGGCCATCGACCGGCTCCGTGAGGCGTCGGCCGCCGTGCGGGCCGGGGCCCAGCCCGATCCGGAGCTGACCGCCGAGGAGAAGCGGATCACCCGGGCCCGGCGTTCGGTGGACAAGGCCGCCGCCCTCCTGTTGGGTCCGGCGGCGTCCCGGCACACCTTCGACGAAGGCCCCTGACGACGAGGGCGGTCCGCGGCCGCCGGCGAGACCCGGGCCTCAGCCGAGGGCGTTCAGGGCGTTGATGAGCTGGCGGAGCCGGCCGTAGTGGAGCTTGTCGAACCGGAACACGAGCCGCTCGAAGTCCAGCTGGTCGTGGTCGGAGCGTTCGGGGCCCAGCGGCTTGGACAGGCGCATCGAGCCGTGGGCCACGATGTCGGCGAACTCCCGCTTGAGCCCGGCCAGTTCGGCCTGGCTGGGCGCGGTGAGCATGCGCAGCACGAGCAGGTCGCCCACCCAGCGACAGGACTGGTAGTTCCGGTAGAAGCCGAGGATCTCGTTGGTGGCCACGGCGATGTCGTCGGTGACGAGGAAGAGGGCCCGGTCATCGGGCGAGACGAGCCCACGCGGCTCGACGGCGGTGTGGAGGAACTCATCCCACGCCTGCCAGTAGTCGCCCCCGGGCACGTCCAGCATCACCACCGGGGCCGGCTCGGCCTTCCCTGTCTGGAGGAGGGTGAGGAGCTCGAACCCCTCGTCGAGGGTGCCGAACCCACCGGGCATGACCACGTAGCCGTCGGACTCCTTGATGAGCATGAGCTTGCGGGTGAAGAAGTACCGCATCTCGACGAGCTTGGGGTCCTGGGCGATGAAGGTGTTGGCCCCCTGCTCGAAGGGCAGTCGGATGTTGACGCCGATCGACTTGTCGATGCCCGCCCCTTCCATGCCTGCGGCCATGATGCCCGGTCCCGCTCCGGTGACGACCATCCAGTCGGCGTCGGCCATGGCCGAGGCCAGCCGACGGGTGTGTTGGTAGGCGGGATGGTCGGGCTCGGTGCGGGCCGAGCCGAAGATGGTCACCTTCCGCTCCCGCCGGAACGGTCGGAACACCCGGAACGCCTCGGCCATCTCGGCCAGGGCCGAGTCGGCCACCTTCAGGTCGATGACGTCGGTCCGCTCGCGGGCCAGGGCGGACACGGTGGACAACATGGAGCGCACCAGGCGCCGTTGAGCCGCCGAGGCCCCCTCGGGCACGAGCTCGGCGGCCAGGGCCACGAGGGAGGTGGACGCCCCGGACTCCGGGGGAGCGGGGGTGTCGCCCGGCCCCGGTGGCGGGTCGTCCATCAGTGGGCGGAGGCGAGCACGTCGGTGCGGGGTCCCTCGACCCGACCGTAGAGCGTGGTGCGTTGGGCCAGCGTGCGGCCGAGGGGCTCGACGATGGCGGCAAACCGCTCTTTGTCCATCATCTGGCCGTGGCTGGCCCCCGCGGCGCGCGAGATGTTCTCGTCCATCAGGGTGCCCCCGAGGTCGTTGACCCCGGCCTGGAGGATCTGGCGGACACCCTCGGCACCCATCTTCACCCAGCTGATCTGGATGTTGTCGATGGCGCCGCGGTAGGCGATGCGACCGACGGCGTGCATGAGGAGCGTTTCGCGGAAGGTCGGTCCGCGGCGTGATCGCTTCTGGAGGTAGATGGGAGTGGCCATGTGCACGAAGGGCAGGGGGACGAACTCGGTGAACCCCCCGGTCTCGGCCTGGAGCGCCCGTGTCCTCACCAGATGGCGGGCCCAGGATCGGGGCTGCTCCACGGCACCGAACATGATGGTGACATTCGAGCGCAGGCCGACCTCGTGGGCCGTGCGGTGGGCGAACAGCCACTCCTCGGTGTTGATCTTGTCGGGACAGAGGATGGCCCGCACCGGATCGTCGAGGATCTCGGCCGCCGTGCCCGGGAGTGTCTTGAGTCCCGCGTCACGCAGTTTGATGAGGTAGTCGGCCAGGGACATCTCGGAGCGCCGGGCGCCCTCGGTGACCTCGAGGGCGGTGAAGCCGTGGATGTGGATGGTGGCCGACGCCTCCCGGACCGCCTCGATCACGTGGAGGTAGTACTCACCGTCGAAGTTGGGGTGGATGCCCCCTTGCAAGCAGACCTCGGTGGCGCCGAGGGCCTCGGCCTCGGCCACCCGTTCGGAGATCTCGCTCAGCTCGAGGAGGTAGGGCCGGCCCCGGAGGTTGAGCGACAGGGGGCCCTTGGAGAAGGCGCAGAACTTGCACTTGAAGGTGCACACGTTCGTGTAGTTGATGTTGCGGTTGTTGACGAAGGTGACCTCGTCGCCTACCGCCTCGGACCTCAGCTGGTCGGCGACGGCGGCCACCGTCCGCACCTCGGGACCTCGGGCGCTGAACAAGGTGACGATCTCGTCTTCGCCGACGGACTCCCCGTCCAGCACCGCGGCCAGCACCTCGCCGACGGCACTCCCGGTCGAGGCCAAGGTGGCTACGGGTGGTGCCGCGGGGGCGGACGCCGGGTGGCTGTCGTCCTCCTCACCAACGGCGGTCCCGACGAGGACGGGTGGTCGGACCTCGCCCCCCGACGACCAGGGGTGGTCACGGCCGAGACCTTCGGCGTCCGAGGCGTCGAGGACCGGGAAGCGCATGGCTTCGTCGAGCCACGTCGACGGATCGAGGGCGAAGGTCGGATAGAGCGTGAGCCGGGGAGCCAGAGGTGAACCCGGCGGACTCGGTGGCTGCCCGCAGGATGCCGAGCTCGGGCCAGGCCCGCTCGGGGTTCACGTGGTCGGCGGTGACCGGCGACACCCCGCCCCAGTCGTCGATGCCCGAGGCCAGCAGCGGGGCCAGATCGTCGGAGAGGTTGGGCGGGGCCTGGAGGTGGATGTCCTCGGGCAGGATGACCCGGGCCGCGGCGATGGTCCAGAGGAACTCCTCGGTCGGACAGGGCGGCCACTGGTGCATGGAGGTCCCGGGCTTGGGCAGGAAGTTCTGGACGATGACCTCTTGGACGTGGCCGTGCCGTCGGTGGCTGTCGACGATGGCCTCGAGGGTGGCCACCCGGTCCGCCCTCGTTTCGCCGATACCCACCAGCAGGCCGGTGGTGAAGGGGATACGCGCCTCGCCGGCCGCCTCCAGGGTGGCCAGCCGGCGGGCCGGGGTCTTGTCGGGGGCCGACCGGTGGGCGGCGAGATCGGGGTTGACCGTCTCGATCATCATCCCCTGGCTGGCCGAGACCGCCCGCAGTCGGAGGAGGTCGTCACGGTCGAGGGCACCGGCGTTGGCGTGGGGGAGGAGGCCGGTCTCCTCGAGGACCGCGGCACAGGCCGCGGCCAGGTAGTCCACCGTGGAGGCGTAGCCGTGATCGTCCAGCCACTGCCGGGCGTCGGGGTACCGGTCCTCGGGCCCCTCGCCCAGGGTGAACAGGGCCTCGTGGCACCCGGCATCCCGCCCGGCCCGGGCGATGTCGAGGACCTGGTCGAGCGAGAGGTAGGGGGAGGCCACCCGGGCCGGGGCCTTGGCGAAGGTGCAGTATCCGCAGCGGTCCCGACACAGCATGGTGAGCGGGATGAAGACCTTGGGGGAGAAGGTGATCCGGTTGCCATGGGCGGCGGTCCGGATGCGCCCGGCCTCGGCCTGGAGGGAGGCCAGGTCCGTCCCGATCAGGCCGACGTGGGCCGAGTCCGAGGCGGGTGTGGCCACCGGTGCAGGTGTCGAGGGCGCCGACAGGTGCTCAGGCGCAGAGCCGGGGTCGGCAGGCATCGGCGACACCTTATCGGAGGCGGCTCTCCGAGCGACCGGGGGGGATTAGGTCGGCAGGGTGGTGTCGCCAGCGGCCTCTCGGTCCACCAGCCACACGATGCGGTCGGCTTCCACCCGGGTGGCGGGGAGTCCGTCGTCGCCGGCCACCACGCCGGCCAAGGCCTGTTGCTTCGAGGCGCCCGACACGGTGACGACCACCAGGCGGGCGCGGGCGATGGCCGGGTAGGTCAGCGTGATCCGCTCGTGGGGATTGCGGGCGCTCGGATCCTGGTTGGCCACCACCAGGACAGTGGGATCGACGACGTCGAGGGCAGCCGATCCCGGGAACAGGGAGGCGGTGTGACCGTCGGGTCCGAGGCCGAGGTGGATCAAGTCGAAGGCCGGGAGTGGGGCGATCACGGCCTGGTAGTCGGCCGCCGCCGCCGACGGGGCACCGGACCGGTACATGGGATGGTCCGAGCCCACCTCGCCCACCTGGTCGAGCAGGGTCTCGGCCACCATCCGGTGGTTGGAGGCGGGGTCGTCGGGGGGCACACACCGCTCGTCGCCCAGATAGACGTCCACCTCGGCCCACCCCACCCCGCGGCCCGGCCCGGCGGCCCGGGCCAGGCTGGCGTAGCACTCCTCAGCGGTGCCGCCGCCGGAGAGGAAGAGGGAGAAGCGGTCGTGTCGGTCCTCGCTGAGCGAGGCCACCACCAGCTCGGCGAAGGCCTCGGGGACCGAGGGGACCACCTCGATGGTGCCGTTCATCGCAGCCCTTTCGTCACTGGGGGAGCTCGGTGAGACGACCACCGGTCAGCTCGAGGTCGATGACCGGGTTGCGCCACTCGTCCCCGGAGCGCTCGACCAACAGGTCGGCCAGGTGGGGTCCCCACGTCCCGGCTGCGTAGGTCTGCATGGCTCCACCCGGCTCGGACCAGGCCTGGAGGTAGGGATCCACGATCCGCCACGCTTGTTGGACCTCGTCGGACCGGATGAACAAGGTGGCGTCTCCCACCATGGCGTCGTGGATCAGCCGCTCGTACCCGTCGGCCGCCTCCTCGCCGGCGAAGGCCTCGGCGTAGCTGAAGTCCATGGCCACCGACCGGATGTGGAACTTCTCGCCGGGGACTTTCGCACCGAACTCGAGGCTGATCCCCTCGTCGGGCTGGATGCGGAGGATCAAGGTGTTGGGGCGGAGGTCCCGGCTGGTCCGGGAGTCGAACATGAGGAAGGGGACCTGGCGGAAGGTGAGGGCCACCTCGGTCACCCGGGCCGGCAGCCGCTTGCCCGTCCGCACGTAGATGGGCACGCCCGACCAGCGCCAGTTCTCGACCCGGAGGCGGAGGGCGAGATAGGTCTCGGTCTGGCTGTCGGGGGAGACGTCTTGTTCCTGGCGGTACCCGATGACTTTGTGTCCGTCGATGGTGCCCGGTCCGTACTGGGCCCGGACCGCCTTGTCCACGGCCTCGTCGGGGGAGGGGATGTCGATGGCCTGGAGCAGTTTGACCTTCTCGTCGCGGATCCGGTCGGCGTCGGTGCTGGTCGGTGACTCCATGAGGGTGAGGGCCAACACCTGCATGACATGGTTCTGGACGATGTCGCGGAGCGCCCCGGCCGTCTCGTAGAAGCCGCCGCGGTGCTCCACGCCCAGCTCTTCGGCCACCGTGACCTGGACCTGCTCGATGTAGCGACGGTTCCAGATGGGCTCGAAGATGGCGTTGGCGAACCGGAGGGCGAGCACGTTCTGGACTGTTTCTTTGCCCATGTAGTGGTCGATCCGGTAGATCTGCTTCTCCTCGAAGGCCGCGTGCATCTTTTCGTCGAGGGCGATGGCGCTCTCGAGGTCCCGGCCGTAGGGCTTCTCCACCACCACCCGGATGAACCGGTCGTCGTCGTCAGGGGCTACGCACCCGTGGGTGGCGAGGGCCCCGGCCACCAGCCCGAACACGCTCGGGATGGTGGCGAGGTAGTAGAGGCGGTTCCCGTCGGTCCCATCGAGCCGATCGGCCTCGTCGAGGTGGGCCTTCAGCTGATCGAAGGTGTCCGGGTGGTCGTACTCGCCGGTGACGTACTTGAACCGCTCGGTCAGGGCCTTCCACTTGGGGCCACCCTCGGGGGTGGCCTCGGTCACGTGGTCGCGGAACTCGTCGTCGGTCCACTCGGTGCGGGCCACGCCGATCACGGTGAACCCGTCGTCGAGCACACCCCGGTCGGCCAGTCGGGCCAGGGCGGGCAGGATCTTTCGGGCCGTCAGGTCGCCCGACGCTCCGAAGATGACCATGGCGACTGGAGGGGCCTTGGACAGGACCGGGGGCAGTGAACGCTTCTTGCCGGCCGCCTGGCTCGAGGTTCCCTTGTCGTCGGACCCACTCATTTGGGGGTCAAGGTCTCGCCGCCCTGGGTGCCGTCACTGGTGGTGAAGGCGTGGCCGCCGAACTGGTTGCGCAGGGCCGAGACGAGGCGCATGCCGAAGGCGTCCTTCTTCTGTGAGGCGAAGCGGGCGAACAGGGCCGACGAGATGACCGGGGCCGAGACCCCCCGGTCGATGGCCTCTTCCACCGTCCAGCGTCCCTCGCCGGAGTCGGCCACCACCCCTTCGATCTGGTCGAATCCCGAGTCAGGCCGCAGGGCGCGCTCGGCCAGCTCGAGCAGCCAGCTGCGGACCACCGAGCCGTAGCGCCAGATGGCCGAGATCTCGTGGAGGTCGAGGTCGAACTCGGGGGCCTCGGACATGATCTCGAATCCCTCGGCGTAGGCCTGCATGAGCCCGTACTCGATACCGTTGTGGACCATCTTGACGAAGTGACCGGCACCGGGCGGGCCCACATGGGCATAACCGCCCTCGGGGGCCAGGTCCAAAAAGACGGGCTCGGCCACGGCCACGGCCTCTTTGGTGCCGCCCACCATGAGGCAGTAGCCCTCCTTCAGGCCCCAGATGCCTCCGGAGGTCCCGGCGTCCACCAGCGCGATGCCCTGGGCGGCCAACTGGTCGACCAGCGGGGCGGTCTCTTTGTAGTTGGAGTTCCCCCCGTCGATGATCACGTCACCCGACTCGAACAGCCCGGCCAAGGTGGTGATGGTGGAGTTGGTGGCCTCCCCGGCCGGCACCATGACCCAGGCCACCCGGGGGGCGGTCAACTTGGACGCCACCTCTTCGAGGGTGGAGGCCGGATCGGCCCCGAAGGCCGCTGCCGCCGTGCGGGCCTGATCGGAGAGGTCGAAGGCTACGACCTCGTGTCCTCGCTCGATGAGCCGCTGGGTCATGTTGGCGCCCATCTTGCCCAGGCCGATCATGGCAATCTTCATGGTGCTCTCCTTGCTAGGTGCGATCGTGGCACTGCGGGGTGCTGCCGGTGGTCGTAGAGGTCGGGTTCGCCCGGGCGGCCTCGGGGACGGGGCGGACGGCCCGACGGGCCTCCGCGGTGACCGCCGTCACGTGTGGTCCTTCGCTAGGAGCCTCCGGCCAGGGCGTTGGCCTTGTCGCTCAGTGACTGCATGAGCTCGTCGAAGGATTTGGCGAACGACGCCACCCCCTCGGACTCGAGCACGGCGGAGACGTCGGCCATGTCGATGCCCGCTGCGGCCAGCCGGTCGATGAGCCGGTGCGCCTCGTCGATGCCGGTGTCGACGGTCCGGGCCACCGTGCCGTGGTCGAGGAAGTCGTCGATGGTGCCGTCGGGCATGGTGTTGACCGTGTCCGGTCCGATCAGGGTGTCCACGTAGGCGAGGTCGGGGTAGTCGGGGTTCTTGGTCGACGTGGACGCCCACAGCGGACGCTGGACCTTGGCCCCTTTGGCGGCCAGAGCCTCCCAACGGGGTCCGGTGAAGCGCTGGCGGAACAGTTCGTAGGCCAACCGGCCCTGGGCGACGGCGGCCTGGCCCCGCAGGGCGAGCAGATCGTCGCCGGCGTCGGTCCCCTGGGCGGCCGCCTCGATCCGGCGGTCCACTTCGGTGTCCACCCGACTGATGAAGAACGAGGCCACGCTGGCCACGCCGGACAGGTCCTCGGTACCCGAGGCGGCCAGCGCCTCGAGACCGGAGAGGTAGGCCTCGATGACCTCGCCGTATCGGTCGATGCTGAAGATGAGGGTGACGTTGATGCTCCGGCCCTCGCTGATCATCTGGCGGATGGCCGGCACGCACTCGGGGGTGGCCGGGATCTTGACCAACACGTTGGGTTGATCGATGCGGGTGTGGAGTCCACGGGCCGCTGTGATGGTGCCCTCCGTGTCGTGGGCCAGGGAGGGCGCCACCTCGACGGAGACGAACCCGTCACCGCCGTCGGAGGCGTCGTAGACCGGCCGGAGGATGGCGAGGGCACCCTGGATGTCGTCGATCACCAGGTCCCAGTAGGCGTCCTCGACCGACTTGGTGGCGATGAGCCGCCCGAACTGGTCGTCGTAGGTCTTCTGGCCCTCGATGGCCTTGGCCAGAATGGTCGGGTTGGAGGTCACCCCCCGGATGCCCTTGGACACCAGGCCGGCGAGGGTGCCGTCCTCCAGCCAGTCCCGGCGGAGGTTGTCGAGCCAGGGGCTCTGGCCCTCCTGGTCGTAGAGGTCGTTGAGTGTGGTCATGGGCGTCCTTAGGGGTTGATGAGGCCGGGCCCCGTCAGCGGGCCGACCATCCGGCGGCGAGCGACGTGGCCTCGGTGGCGACGTGTTGGGCCGTAAAGCCGAACTCCTCCAAGGCCACGTCGCCGGGGGCCGAGGCACCGAAGTGATCGATGCACACCGTCGCATCGGCGTACCGTTCCCAGCCAAAGGAGCTGGCCGCCTCGACGGCGAGGCAGGGCACACCGCTCGGGAGTACCTCGTTGCGATACCCCTCGGACTGGTCGGCAAACAGGTCCCAGGACGGGAAGGACACCACCCGGGCCGCGACGCCGTTGGCCGCCAGGAGCTCGGCTGCGGCCAGGCAGACCTGGACCTCGCTCCCGGTGCCAATGAGGATGACCTGGGGCGGGCCACCCTCGGCCTCACGCAGCACGTAGGCCCCCCGGGACACGCCCGGATCGGCCAGGGTGGCTGTCTCGGAGAGCACGGGGAGCTCCTGGCGCGGAGAGGATGAGGGCCGTGGGCCCGTCCTTGTCCACGGCGATGCGCCAGGCCTGGACGGTCTCGTTGGCGTCGGCCGGTCGGATGACCCGGAGGCCGGGCATGGCCCGCATGGCCGCCAGCTGCTCGATGGGCTGATGGGTGGGGCCGTCCTGGCCGAGTCCCACCGAGTCGTGGGTCCACGAGTAGACGACGTGCATCTCGGAGAGCGCGGCGAGGCGGACCGATCCCCGCATGTAGTCGCTGAACACGAAGAAGGTGCCCCCCACGGGCAGGACCCCGAGGTGGGCGGCCATCCCGTTCATGATGCCGCCCATCCCGTGCTCTCGGATCCCGTAGTGGATGAGGCTGCCGCCGGGGTCGGTGGCCGACTGAGCCGTGGCGTCGGCCATGGCCATTCCGGTGTTCCCGGTGAGGTCGGCGCTGCCCGGCATGACACCGGGGATGGCGTCACCGGCGGCGTCGAGGCAGGCCTTGATGGCCTTGCGGGTGGCCATCGGACCGTCTTCAGGGGCGAAGGTGGGCAGTTTGGCCTCCCACCCGGCGAGGCCGTGGCCGTGCAGCCCCGCCTCCCATCGGGCCTTGTCGCCGTCCCAGGCCGCGTAGCGCTGCTCCCAGTTGACCCGCTGGGCCTGGCCACGCGGGATGCAGGCCCGGTAGTACTCGATGACGTCGTCGGGCACCCAGAAGGACTCGTCGGGGGGTAGGCCGAGGAACGCTTTGGTCTCGCGGATCTGCTCCTCGGAGAAAGGGTCGCCGTGGGCCTTGGCCGTGTCCACGAGCGGGGAGCCGTACCCGATGTGGCTGCGCAGGATGATGAGTGAGGGCCGGTCCTCTTCGGCCTTGGCCCGCAGCACCGCGGCCTCCAAACCGTCGAGGTCGTTGGCGATCTCCCCGACGTTCTCCACGCTCCACCCGTAGGCGCTGAATCGCTCTTCGACGTTGTCGGAGTAGGAGAGCTCGGTGGGCCCGTCGATGGTGATGTGGTTGTCGTCGTAGATGTAGACGAGGCGCCCGAGTCCGAGGTGGCCGGCCAGCGAGGCGGCTTCGTGGGAGATCCCCTCTTCGAAGCAGCCGTCGCCGGCGATCACGTACGTGTGGTGGTCGCAGATCTCGGGTGAGTAGTGGGCCCGGAGCCAGCGCTCGGCGATTCCCATGCCGACGCCGTTGGCCACCCCTTGTCCGAGCGGACCGGTGGTCACCTCGACGCCGGGGGTGTGGTTGTGCTCGGGGTGCCCCGGGGTGCGGCTGCCCCAGCGTCGGAACCCCCGCAGGTCGTCGAGGGTCAGCCCGTAACCGGTCAGGTACAGCATCGAGTACAAGAGGATCGAGGCGTGGCCGTTGGACAGGACGAACCGGTCACGATCGGGCCAGTGGGGCTCGGAGGGGTCGTGGCGCATGACCCGGGTGAAGAGGACGTGGGCGAGGGGGGCGAGGGCCATCGCCGTGCCCGGATGGCCGGAGTTGGCGGCCCGCGGCGCGTCCATGGCCAGGCCCCGGATCACGTTGACGCCGAGCTGTTCGATCTCCCCGGTGTCAGATGACGCTCCGGATGGCGGTGGGCTCGGAGTCATTGGGGCAACCCTACCGGCCGCGTGGGTAGCGGTCTACGTGAGGGGCTGGTCGGATGGTGCTTCGAACCCTGGGCACCACGGCCGGGTGCTCCCCGTCAACGCGAGCGGAACAGGGCCAGCGACGTCGTGAACTGATGCACGAAGTTGTGGCCGCCGACCGGGCCGAACTCACCCCCGGCGAAGAGGCCGCCCACAGGAATGCGGCCGACCCCGTACGCCACGGCGCGGGCGTCGTGGTGGGCGTCGTCGAACAGCCGGGTGCCGCGGCCGTTGCAGGTGAAGACCAGCCCGGCGTCGGCCTGTCGGCCCTCGAGCAGTTGGGCGAGGTCGCGATGGGCGGTCTCGGCGTCGCGGCGGTGGAACCGGATGGTGCTCCCCAGGGGCACGTCGTCGTCTACCGCCACTGCGCCGGTCGAGCGGTCGACGCCGACCACGCTGCGGACGAGGAAGTCGCCCGGGGTGGGATCGGTGATGCCGCCGTCGACCAGGCGACCCACGAACAGCCCGTTGGCCTCGATGCCGGCCAGCGCCACCGGCTCGAGATGGTGGGTGGTCTGCTCGACGAGGCTCTCCATGGCCGACTTGCCGGCCACCTCGTAGATGATGTTGCGGTCGGACCGGGTGACCGTGAGGGCGTCACCGTAGGGAGTGCACCCTTGGGAGACCAGGGTCTCCACGTCGACGCCCCCGCCGACGAGTACGCCGACGGCCCCGTTGGTCACCACCCCTCCGGCCGCCACCAGCCGCGTGCCCCCGGGTCCACGGCCCCCCGAGGCGTTACCGCCGACCGCCGGCAGGCCCGGGTGGTGCTCGGCCAGCCACCGGAGGAACTCGTCGGCAGGGAAGGTGAAGGGGTCGGCCAGCAAGACGAGCGCGGTGGGGTCGAAGTGCAGGCGCTCGGGCCAGCCACCGAAGTGCCAGCCACCGTCGGCCAGGGCGGTGGCGGTCAGCCGCACCGGGACGAGGGGACCCACCCACCCGGCCCACAGGCTGATGGCGGCGGTCTCTTCCACCTCTCGACCCGTGCCCACCACCGACTCGGCGACGGCACCGACGACGGCCAAGGGGTGGAGCACCGCCTCCACGGTCGCCACGATGTCCTCCAGAGCCCCGGCGTGTGACCGGGTGGCGGTGATCATGACGAGATCGGGTCGCTCGCCGATCGACTCGAGCACGGCACCGGCCACCTCGCCCACGGCCGCAGAGGCGACCGGGTGCTCGGAGAGGGCGCTGGCGAACGGCAACGGCGTCAGCCCACCGGTCCGGTGAAGCGGATGTCGAGGGAGCGCAGGTAGGTGTGGAGGCCGGCGTCCTGGATGGGGACGAGGTAGGCGGGATGGCCGGACTCGTTGTGGTGGCTGTGCCACATCCCCGGCGGTGTGACAAAGGCGCCGGCCGTCTCCCACTCCACCCGTTGCGGGTCGACAATGTTCCCGTCGCCGTCGAGCTTCGAGCCGACGAGGGAGTAACAGCCCGGCGCGCACGACGTGATGAGGTCGAGCGCCACGCTCTGGTGGCGGTGGGGGAGCTGGACCCGGTCGACGGGCAAGATCCCGAGCATGGCCCACAGCGTGTGCGTCACCGTCAGGGTCTCGGGGTTGGCGGTGTTGCCCAGCAGCACGCTGACCCGGCTGCGGCCCGCCGCCGCCGGATCGTGCTCGACCTCGGCCAACCGGGCCAGAGCCTCGGCCCCGTCGAAGCGGGTGGGCCGGAACCGGGGTCGGGTCGCCGTCACGCCCAGATAGCGGAGCAAGGGGGCGTCAGTGACCCGATAGAGCAGGGCCGAGGGCGCCTCGTCATCGGTCGGGGTCGAGGGCGGCCCGGGCTCGGCCCGGTGGACCGTGGTGCAGCCGGCCGGGAGGGTGAGGAAGTCGCCCGGCTGCCAGGTCATGGTCCCCGAGGCGGCCTCACCGTCGTCGGGTGCGGATGAAAAGGTGCTCTGCCCGGATCCGCGGCAGGCAGTAGTAGAGCTCGCTGGTGGCATCGGGACGGGTGGTGAGCTCGTCACCGGGCCGGATCACCACGAACGAGGCCAGCAGTCCCGGGCTGGTGGCCGGGCCCTCCACGCCGAGGTCGACCGAGAGGTCGAGGGGCACGATCCGGGTCGGGCCCCCACCGTGCAGGCTGGCCGGGAAGCGGTGGACCGGTACCCGGCTGATGGCGCCGGACCCGATCGGGTTGGATGCCGTCGAGTACTCGTAGAACACCGCATCGCCGGTCCAGTCCTCGGTGGCCTCACCCACGAGGACGACGGCCCCGCCGCGTGCATCGGTTGGCTGCGTCATCCCTCCAGTATCGACGAGGTGCGGCGGGTTAGCGTGATCCGGTGCCCGACCACCGCATCCAAGTCCCGCCTAACTGCGAGTTGACCCTCGGTATGACCTGCGTGGACAAGGCCCAGCCGGGCCGCACGGTGTGGCGCATGCGGGCCGACGAGCGATTCGCCAATCCGGCCGGCATCGTCCAGGGCGGGTTCGTCGGGGCCATGGCCGACTCGGCCATGGGGTCGGCCACGGTGACCTTCGCCCGGGAGCGGGGACAGAAGGTCTTCTCCTCCAACGTGGAGATGAAGACCAGCTTCTTCGCCCCCGTGCGGGTGGGGTCGGTGCTCGAGTGCACGGCCACGGTGGTCTCGGGCGGCTCCCGGGTGGCCTTCGCCGAGGCCGAGGTGGTCGACGACCAGGGACGCACCGTCGCCCGGGCCAGCTCGACGTACCTGTTCACCGAGCGGGCGTGAGGGCCCGAGCCGCCAGCGGAGCGTGTCTGGCGAGGCCGGGACGGGCCGGTCGTCGGGCGCTGACTAGAGTTGTGCCGATCGAACAGCAGGTGGTGACGGTCGCCCCGTGGGTTGGGGCACGCTGGGGCACCGCAGAGCACGAGGAGGACCGTGGCCCGAGGTCGAAGCGGAGCAGGCAAAGGACTGGGGGGGCTGCGCGACTCGGGGAGCGAGGCCGTCCAGCTGGTCATCGCCTACGTCAAACAGGAGACGCTCACCCCGCTCAAGGGACTGGGCCGCTTCATCCTCTTCGGCGTGGCCGGCTCGGTGGCGTTCGCCATCGGACTCGTCATCTTGGCCGTTGCCTTCCTGCGGTTCCTCCAGGGCGAGACCGGCTCCACCTTCACCGGCAACTGGTCCTGGGCCCCCTATCTGATCTGCACCGTGGCCGTACTGTTGGTGGCGGCGGTGGCCGTGATGGCCGTGACCAGGGGGCAACGTGATTCGTCCAGCCCGGAAAAGGAGCTCCCATGACCGTCGGACCCGAGCGGATCTCCCGCGACGACATCGAGGCCAAATTCCGTGAGCTGACCGGTGAGGTCTCCGAGGGAGTCGAAGAGACCCGCTCCCAGGTGATCACCGTGGGCCTGGCCGTCGGCGTGGCCCTGGTGGCGGTGGTCTTCCTCATCGGACGCCGAAACGGGCGCCGGCGCTCGGCCGTGGTCGAGGTCCGGCGGGTCTGATCCGTGGACACCTTCTTGCGCTATATCCAGGTCCGGGCGTTCGGCCGCGGCCTCCGGGGCTACCACTCGGCCTGGGTGGTGGTGGGCGTGGCGGTGTGGATGATCAACCGGGCCCGTCACGCCGACGACGTCATCTACCGCACGAAGTTGAAGCCGGGTGAGACGCTCTTCGTCCAGACCAGCAAGCCCGCCCCGTCCAAGCGCTCCCGTCGTTCCTGAGTGACGCGGCCCGACGACGCCCCCGCAGTTGGGTGATACCGACGAGGCCGAGGATCGCAGCACGCTGGTCGCCGGCGAGCGGGTCCTGCTGGTCGACGCCAAGCAGCGCCACTACCTGATCACCCTGCGCACCGGCGCCTCGTTCCACACCCATGTCGGGATTGTCGAGCACGACCGCCTGATCGGTACTCCGGAGGGCTCGACCGTGCTCGGCAGCACCGGGCGGAAGTTCCTGGTGGTCCGGCCGACGCTGGCCGACGCCGTGCTCAAGATGCCTCGCGGGGCCCAGGTCATCTACCCGAAGGATCTCGGAGCCATCCTCATCGAGGCCGACATCGCCCCGGGCGTCCGGGTCCTCGAAGCCGGTGTCGGATCCGGGGCCTTGTCGATGGCCCTGCTGCGGGCGGGCGCCGAGGTGGTCGGCTACGAGCTGCGCCAGGACTTCGCCGACGGCGCCCGGGCCAACGTCGAGGCCATGGTGGGCACCGGGGCGCCGTACCGGGTCGAGCTGCGCGACGTCTACGAGGGGATCGAAGAGGTGGGGCTCGACCGGATACTCCTCGATCTGCCCGAGCCGTGGCGCGTACTGCCCCACGCCGAGGTGGCCCTGCGCCCTGGGGGGATCCTCTGTGCCTACCTGCCCTCCATCAACCAGACGGCCCAACTGCGCGGGGCGATGGAACGGAGTGGGTTCGGGCTGGCCAAGACGCTCGAGGTCCTGCACCGGACGTGGCACATCGAGGACCGATCGGTGCGACCCGACCACCGCATGGTCGGCCACACTGGCTTCCTCACCACCGGACGGCGGCTCCTGCCTTTCGACGAGGAGTCCGGGCCCGGCGGAACGGCCGAGGCAGCGACGGTCCAGGCGGAGTAGTCGGGCGGACTAGCTCTGCTCGATGAAGATGCACTCGCCGGGGCACTCTTCGGACGCCTCGACCACGGCGTCCTCCAGGTCGGCGGGGACGGCGGCCATGCCGGCCGAGCCACCCGGCTCGCTCTTCACGTCGGTGCCCTCCTTCACGTAGGCCAACCCGTCGTCGAGCAAGGTGAACACCGCGGGGGCGATCTCTTCGCAGAGACCGTCACCCGTACAGAGATCCTGGTCGATCCAGACCTTCATCAGTTGTGTCACTCCTCGGTTTCTACCCGTGCATGTCGACGGCGGCCGGCTGTGGACCGACGTGCCTTCCTGTGGGGACGGCCTCGGTCAGCGAACTTCGGAGCCCGCCGTCGGACCCGAGGATCGACGCCCAGGCACCAATGCTATCCGCAACCGGCGCAGGAGTGGCTGACGACCCGTCAGATCCATGCTGCCAAACCGTCATGGGGTGGGTCGGGGGCGCCTCTCAGAACGCCGGGACTTTACGGTCGCCGGTGTAGGGTCGGCGCAGGTGACGATTCGCGGACGAGGTGATTCCCACGGTTGATTTCGAAGACGGGCACGACGGCAGCGCTACCGGCAGCGAGGACGACCTCGACACGCTGGTGGCCCGGGCCGAGGCGGCCGAGGAGGAGGTCACCCTGCTCCGGAGGCGCCTCCAGGAGAGCCCCCGTCGGGTGCAGACCTTAGAAGAGAAGCTCCTCGAGACCAAAGGGCAGCTGGCCCAGGCCATCTCCCAGAACGAAAAGCTGACCTTCACCCTCCAGACGGCCAAAGAGCACGTGGCCAACCTCCGCGAGGAGGTGGAGAAGCTCACCCAGCCGCCGGCGGCCTACGGGACGTTCCTCGGGACCAACGACGACGGCACCGTCGATGTCTTCTCGGGGGGCCGCAAGATGCGGGTCTCGCTTCACCCCGACATCGACGTCGACGACCTGCAGCGGGGGAACGAGGTCGTCCTCAACGAGTCGCTCAACGTGATCCTCGCCCGCCAGGGTGAGGGTTCGGGCGAGGTGGTCGTGCTGAAAGAGGTCCTGGACGACGGGAAGCGGGCTCTCGTGTTCGGGCGGGCCGACGAGGAGCGCGTGGCCGAACTGTCCGACGCCCTGATCGGCGTCAAGCTGCGGGCCGGTGACACCGTGCTCATGGAGAGCCGCACCGGGCTGCTGATCGAGAAGCTGGCCCGGCCCGAGGTCGAAGAGCTCGTCCTCGAAGAGGTGCCCGACGTGACCTATGCCGACGTGGGCGGCCTCGACGACCAGATCGAGGCCATCACCGACGCCGTCGAGCTGCCCTACCTGTACCGGGAGCTCTACACCGAGCACAAACTGCCCGCCCCCAAGGGGATCCTGCTCTACGGGCCCCCGGGGTGCGGGAAGACCCTCATCGCCAAGGCGGTGGCCAACTCGCTGGCCAAGAAGGTGGCCGAGGTGACCGGCAACACCAACGCCCGGAGCTACTTCTTGAACATCAAGGGCCCCGAGCTTCTCAACAAGTACGTGGGGGAGACCGAGCGCCAGATCCGGTTGGTCTTCCAGCGGGCCCGGGAGAAGTCCGAAGAGGGCGTCCCGGTCATCGTCTTCTTCGACGAGATGGACTCGCTGTTCCGTACCCGCGGCACGGGGATCAGCTCCGACATGGAGTCGACCATCGTTCCCCAGCTCCTCGCCGAGATCGACGGGGTGGAGACCCTGAAGGACGTGATCGTGATCGGCGCCTCCAACCGGGAGGACCTGATCGACCCGGCCATCCTGCGCCCGGGACGCCTCGACGTGAAGATCCGGATCGAACGGCCGAACGAAGTGGCCGCGGCCCAGATCTTCTCGCGGTACCTCACGCCCGACCTCCCGCTCGACGCCGGCGAGGTCCAGTCCCTCGGGGGCGGCGACCCGGCCAAGGCCACCCAGGCCATGATCGAGGCCACCGTGTCGGAGATGTACCGCAACGACGAGGAGAACCGGTTCCTCGAGGTGACCTACCAGAACGGTGACAAAGAGGTCCTCTACTACCGCGACTTCTCGTCGGGGGCCATGATCGAGAACATCGTCCGCCGGGCCAAGAAGCTGGCCATCAAGCGGGCCATCGCCGAGCAGACCCGGGGCATCCGCACCGACGACCTGCTCGAGTCGATCCGCCAGGAGTACAAGGAGAACGAGGACCTC
Organism: uncultured Acidimicrobiaceae bacterium; assembly: GCA_963817985.1. Classification (GTDB taxonomy): domain Bacteria; phylum Actinomycetota; class Acidimicrobiia; order Acidimicrobiales; family RAAP-2; genus Bog-756. The sequence continues at coordinate 416,089 of CAWFQI010000023.1, forward strand.
CCCAACACCACCAACCCCGACGACTGGGCCAAGATCTCCGGGAAGAAGGGGGAGCGGATCGTCTACATCCGCACGCTCATCAGCGACCGCGACGAGACCAAGGGCGGCCGTTCCATCGAGCGGGTGGGTACCGGTCAGTATCTCTGATCACAGGCCGGGATAGGGTCGACGAATGGCCATTCCCAAGGTCTGCGGCATCGAGACGGAGTACGGCATCCATGTGGTGCATGGCGACCCGAATCCCATCGCCGCGTCCTCAGTGCTCATCAACGCCTACGCCCACGACGTAGCGCGTCAGCAGACCGGATGGGACTTCGAGGACGAGGCACCGGGCAACGACGCCCGCGGGTTCGCCCGCGACGGGGCCATGCCTCCCCAGGTCGAGACGCATCTGGTCAACACCGTGCTGACCAACGGGGCCCGCTACTACGTCGACCATGCCCATCCCGAGTTCTCCACCCCCGAGTGCCGTGACGCCCTCGAGTGCCTGCGGTACGACCGGGCCGGCGAGCTCATCCTCACCCGGTCCATGGAAGCGGCCGACCACGCCTCTCGTGACGGCTCCCGGCTCGTCATCTACAAGAACAACTCGGACGGCAAGGGCAACTCCTACGGGGCCCACGAGAACTACCTGATGGACCGGTCCGCTCCGTTCAACCGGATCGTGGCCGGGATCACCCCCCACTTCGTCACCCGCCAGATCTTCGCCGGGGCGGGCAAAGTCGGGGCGGAGACAGCCACCCACGACGGCGTGGCCGTCGACTTCCAGCTCTCGCAGCGGGCCGAGTTCTTCGAAGAGCAGGTGGGACTCGAGACCACGCTCAAGCGACCCATCGTCAACACGCGCGACGAGCCCCACGCCGATCCCCATCGCTACCGTCGCCTGCACGTCATCGTCGGGGACGCCAACCTGGCCGAGGTGGCCACCTTCTTGAAGGTGGGCACTACCTCGCTGGTGCTGGCCATGATCGAAGACGACGTCTCGGGCAGCCGGAGTCTCGCCCTGGCCGACCCGGTGACCGCTATGCACGACGTGGCCCTCGACCGCACCTTCACCCGACCGCTGCTCATGGCCGACGGCTCGACGGCTACCGCCCTCGCCATCCAGTGGGAGATGTTCTCCCTCGCCCGCAAGTACGCCGACGACGAGGGCCTCGAGTGCCTGGGGGACGAGTCGGTGGGCCAGGCCGTCCTCACCCGTTGGGAAGAGGTGCTCCATGGGCTCGAAACCGATCCCATGACCCTTGCCCGACAGCTCGACTGGGTGGCGAAACTCCAGCTTCTGGAGGCCTATCGGGAGCGCCACGGCCTCGACTGGGGCGACCAGCGCCTGGCTGCGGTCGATCTCCAGTACCACGACCTGCGGCCGTCGAAGTCCCTGTTCGCCCGGCTGGACACCGAGCGGCTGGTGGACGAGGCCTCGGTGGTGGCTGCGGTCACCGAGCCGCCCCGGGGGACCCGGGCCTGGTTCCGGGGGGAGTGCCTGAAGAAGTGGCCGGCCGCCGTGGTCACGGCCAACTGGGACTCGCTCGTGTTCGACCTCGGCACCGACCCCCTCCGGCGCGTCCCTATGATGGACCCCCTGAAGGGAACGGCCGAACACGTGGAGGGCCTGCTGGCTTCGTGTGCGAGCCCGTCCGAGCTCTTGGACCGACTGAGCAGCTAGGGAGAGTAGGGGATGGCTGAACGACATGGCTGAACGAGAACAGAAGAAGAAGACCACCACCGAACGCACCGAGGAGGTGGTGGAGGAGGTCCCCGCCACCTCGGCCACCGGCGAGAAGCTGAAGGCAGAGCTGGACGACCTCCTCGACGAGATCGACGAGGTCCTGGAGGACAACGCCGAAGAGTTCGTGCGCAACTACGTCCAGAAGGGCGGCGAGTAGCCCCGGTGACGCTGCCGCTCTTTTCGACCACTGAAGATCCCGGGCCCGACTTCGCCGGGCTCATCCGGCGCCTGAAGGTGCCGGTCCATCCGACCATGACCGGCGGCACCATGCCGACGGGACCGGGTGGTGGGCCCACCGAGTTCCGTCACGGGACGACCGTCGTCGCCCTGCGCTTCGCCGACGGGATCGTGATGGCCGGTGACCGCCGGGCCACCGAGGGCCACGTCATCGCCCACCGCTCCATGGAAAAGGTGTTCCCGGCCGACCGCTACTCGGCGGTGGCCATCGCCGGCGCGGCGGGACCGGCGGTCGAGATGGTCCGGCTCTTCCAGACCCAGCTCGAGCACTACGAGAAGGTGGAGGGCGTGGTGCTGAGCCTCGAGGGCAAGGCCAATCAGCTGGGCCAGATGGTGCGCGAGCACCTGCCCATGGCCATGCAGGGCCTGGCCGTCGTGCCGCTGTTCGCCGGCTACGACCTGGCCCGGGGGACCGGTCGCATCTTCACCTACGACGTGACCGGAGGTCACTACGAGGAGACCGAGCACAACGCCACCGGATCGGGCGGGCGCGACGCCCGGACCACCATCAAGCTGGGCTACCGGGTGGGCATGAGCCGTGACGACGCCGTCGAGTTGTCCATCGAGGCCCTCTACGAGGCGGCCGACGAGGACTCGGCCACCGGCGGTCCCGATCTCATCCGAGGGATCTACCCGCTCGTGGCCACCGTCACCGCCGAGGGCTTCGCCCCGGTGCGCGAAGAGGAGGTGGCCGAGCGCTTCGCCGCACTCATCGAGCGCCGCCGTTCGGAGGGTCGCCAGCCATGACCATGCCGTACTACGTGGCACCCGAACAGGTCATGAAGGACCGGGCCGAGTACGCCCAAAAGGGCATCGCTCGGGGGCGCTCGCTCATCGCCACCACCTACGATTCGGGCATCGCCATCGTGGCCGACAACCCGTCCCGGTCCCTGCACAAGATCAGCGAGATCTACGACCGCATCGCCTTTGCCGGGGTGGGGAAGTACAACGAGTTCGACCAGCTGCGGGTGTCGGGGATCCGCCACGCCGACACCAAGGGCTACGCCTACAGCCGCGAGGACGTCGACGCCCGGTCGCTGGCCAATCTCTACGCCCAGTACCTCGGACAGGTATTCACCCACGAGATGAAGCCGCTGGAGGTGGAGATCTTGGTGGCCGAGTTGGGCACCGGGCTGCACGCGCCGCAGCTCTACCACATCGCCTATGAGGGAACCATCACCGACGAGGACCGCTACGCCGTGCTCGGTGGAGAGACCGAGACCATCGCCCAACGGCTGGAGGAGTCCTTCTCCGAGGGCTGGTCCCTACCCGATGCCCTCCAGGCTGCGGTGGCCGCTCTGGCCGGACCGGACCGGACCCTGTCGGGTGGCGACCTCGAGGTGGCGGTCCTGGCCCAGGGAAACGGTCGGCGGGCCTTCCGGAGGCTCGTCGACGACGAGCTGGCCGGCCTGCTGGCCTGAGCGGTCGGGCGGTGGTGGGGTCGGCTCCACCTGGCAATTCACGGCGTCGGGGCCCGGTCACGGTACCGTGGCGGTAATGGACAAGCGGATCTACGGCTTGGAGAACGAGTACGGGGTGACCTGTACGTTGCGCGGGCAGCGCCGGCTGAGTCCCGACGAGGTGGCGCGCTACCTGTTCCGACGGGTGGTCAGCTGGGGCCGGTCGTCCAATGTCTTCTTGGAGAACGGGGCCCGTCTCTACCTCGACGTGGGCAGCCATCCCGAGTACGCCACGCCCGAGTGCGACGACATCGCCGAGCTGGTGACCCACGACAAGGCGGGGGAGTGGATCCTCTCGTCGCTGGTCGAAGGGGCCGAGGCCCGACTGCGCGAGGAGGGCATCCGGGGGGACATCTACCTCTTCAAGAACAACACCGACTCGGCGGGCAACTCCTACGGTTGCCATGAGAACTACCTCACCAGCCGCCGGGACGACTTCGCCCACTACACCGAGGTGCTCATCCCGTTCCTCGTCAGCCGCCAGGCCTACGCCGGGGCCGGCAAGGTGCTCCAGACGGCCCGGGGGGCCGTGTTCTGTCTGAGCCAGCGGGCCGAGCACATCTGGGAGGGGGTGAGCTCGGCCACCACCCGGAGCCGTCCCATCATCAACACCCGCGACGAGCCCCATGCCGACGCCGAGAAGTACCGGCGGCTGCACGTCATCGTGGGTGACTCCAACATGAGCGAGTACGCCACCTTCTTGAAGGTGGGCGCCACGAGCATCGTGCTGCGGATGTTGGAGGACCCCTCCACGGTGATGCGCGACCTGACCCTCGAGAACCCGATCCGGGCCATCCGTGAGATCAGCCACGACATCACCTGTCGGCGGCCCGTCCGCCTGGCCAACGGCCGGGAGATGAGCGCCCTCGACATCCAGGGTGAGTATCTGCAGCGGGCCATCCGCTTCCGCGACCGGCACGGGCTCTCCCCCCAAGAGGACCGGGCCCTCGACATGTGGGAGCACTGCCTGAAAGGGCTGGAGTCCGATCCGCTGTCGCTCCACCGTGAGTGCGACTGGGTGGCCAAGTACCGGCTCATCGAGGCCTACCGCGAGCGGCACTCGCTCTCCCTGCACAGCCCGAACGTCTCGCTGCTCGACCTCCAGTACCACGACGTCGACCGGTCGCGTGGGCTCTACTACCGGCTGCAGCGCCACGATCAGGTGGATCGGATCTGCGACGACGCCGCCATCGCCGCGGCGATGTCGTCACCCCCCCAGACGACCAGGGCCCGGCTTCGGGGTGAGTTCGTGAAGAAGGCCAAGGAACGTCGGCGAGACTTCACCGTCGACTGGGTGCATCTCAAGCTCAACGACCAGGCCCAGCGGACCGTGCTGTTGAAGGACCCGTTCAAGTCCAAGGACGAGCGGGTGGAGAAGCTCATCGCCGGACTGTGACCGGTCGTCCCCGTCGCTGCCGGCTGACCGGGGGCACCACGGGACGACGCAACCTTTCCCGCCCGGTGGGGTAGCGTCGCCTGATTGTGGCGAGTCAATCCATCGGCGAGGGGCAGCCGGCAACCGTGCTGGACCCGTCGGCGGACGACCCGGGGGGCCAGCCACCCAGCGAGCCGGTCAAAGGCCGGGGCTATCGGATGGTGGTCGAGTGGGTCATCATCCTCATGGCCGTGCTGTTGTGCACGGTGCTGCTCCGGACCTATGTGGTCCAGTCCTTCTACATCCCCTCGGGATCCATGCTGCCCACCCTCCAGGTGGGCGACCGGATCATCGTGGACAAGCTCAGCTACCACCTCCACGACGTGCACCGGGGGGACATCGTGGTCTTCGCCCGCCCCAAGCTCGAGGACCAGCAGTACGCCGATCTGGTGAAGCGGGTCATCGGCCTCCCCGGCGAGACCATCTCGTCCCGGGGCGGGGATATCTACATCGACGGGAAGAAGCTCGATGAACCGTGGCTTCCGCCCGGGCCGGACAGCTACACCGGCGCGTTGGCCGGTGACGACCCGCACCCGCAGTTCGACCTGCCCGGCCCGGTGCACATCCCCGAGGGTGAGTACTTCGTGATGGGGGACAACCGGACCGACTCCGAGGACAGCCGGTTCTTCGGTCCCATTCCGAAGTCGCTCATCGTGGGTCGCGCCGTCGCCGTCATCTGGCCCCTCAGCCACATCAAGGGCCTGTAGGGACCGCTCGACGTGGGCGAGGGCCGACCTCCCCTGAGGTCCGGATCAAGGGAGGGTGGGGTAGCCTCCCACCCTGGTGGACTCCGACCTGCACAACACCGACGTCGAAGTCCACGGGCCCGCTCGGGCCCCGTTTCCCGGCGCCATGGCCGTGCCCAGCATCGAGCTCGTCGTCCGACCGGCACCGATCCCGGTCCCTACCGTCCCGGCTCCGTCCATGCCGGTCTCGGTCGCCCCGCCCCCGGTCGTCCCGGTGGGGGTGCCCGCCGGGACGGGTCCGACACCCACGTTCCCGGGGCCGGGTGGCCCGTCCGGCGTCGGTCCGCCGGGTCCGACGAACGAGGTCGTGGCGCCGCGACCGGAGCCGGTCTCGGGTCCGTCGCGAGGGCGGTGGTGGCTCGAGTGGATCGCCGTGTTCGTGGTGGCGGTGGTCCTGGCGCTCGGGGTGCGGGCCTATGTGGCTCAGATGTTCTACATCCCCTCGGGCTCCATGCTGCCCACCTTGCAGGTAGGGGACCGCATCGTGGTCGACAAGGTGAGCTACCACCTCCACGGCGTCCACCGGGGCGACATCGTGGTCTTCCGCCGACCTCCCCTCGAGCACGACCCGTACTCGGACCTCGTGAAGCGGGTGATCGGCCTTCCCGGTGACACCGTCTCCAGTGTGGACGGCCGGGTCTACATCGACGGCAAGCCCCTGGCCGAGCCCTGGCTGCCCACGCCCGAGCCGGTCACCTCGCCGAGCCCGGTGGCCCAGGGCTTCAGCCTCCTCCACCCCTATACCGTGCCGGCCGGCGAGTACTTCGTGATGGGGGACAACCGCACCAACTCCGAGGACAGCCGGTACTTCGGGCCCATTCCGGCCAACCTGATCGTGGGCCGGATGGCCTTCGTGGCCTGGCCGCTCGACGACTCGGGATGGCTCGCCGTGCTGGTCGCCGTGGCCGCCGTCTTGGTGGTGGCTCTCGCCGTACTCGCCGTCCAGGGCCGGAGCCGTGGGCACCGCCATGCCATCCCGGCCCGTGCCCCTCCGTTGGTCGGGACGCCCTGAGGGGCAGGCTCCCTGGTCGGGGCGTTACCGAGGGGCCTGGCGGATGCCTCTGCGCCCGGACCGCCGGTACACTGCTGATCGTGCCCTTCCTCAGCCCGGCGAAGCTGCTGGTCATCCTGGTGGTGGCCCTCATCGTCCTCGGGCCCGACAAGCTGCCCAAGATGGCCAAACAGATCGGCAGCCTGTGGGGCGACTTCCGCAAATTCCGTGAGCGACTCGAGACCGACGTCCGGGGCTCGTTCCCCGATCTGCCCTCGACCGAGACCATCACCCAGGCCGTGCGGTCGCCCCTGGCCTTCCTCGACAATCTGGCCGACACCCACAGCGCGGAGAACGGGACGACATCCGCAGGCGCCCCCGGCGCCGAAGAACCTGACGTGCAAGGCGATGCCGTCCAGCCGTCGTCCGGCTCCAACCGACCGGCCGGGTCCGTCCAGGCCACCGAGGAGACGCCCGGGATACCCGACGTGCTCATCGTCGATCCCGGTGGCATCGTCCACCAGGTCCGCTCGAACGGCCGTGCCATTCCCGACGATCCAGGGATGAACTGAGCCCGCCCGTCCGGCGGCCAGTCCCCTCCCCTTCACAACCCGAGCAACCATGGCCATCTCCCTGAAACGACGAAGCGAAGCGAAGCCCAAGCCGGACTCGATGACGCTCGTCGAGCACCTGACCGAGCTGCGCAGCCGGGTGCTGGTCTGCGCGGTGGCCTTCATCGTGATGGCCACGGTGGCCTTCCTCTTGTACCCCCAGATCCTCTCGTTCCTGAAGCACCCCTACTGCGAGGTGGCGCCCCACCGGTGCGGGTTCTACATCACCGGCCCGCTGGACGGGTTGGCCCTGCGGGTCAAGATCGCCGCCTACGGCGGGCTGTTCCTCGCCTCGCCCGTCCTCTTGTGGGAGCTGTGGCGGTTCATCACCCCCGGGCTCAGGAAGAACGAGAAGAAGTACGCCATCCCCTTCATCGTGGCCTCCATCGTCCTGTTCGCCCTCGGCTGCCTGGTCGCCTACGTCACCTTCCCCCACGCCCTCAACTTCCTCGACCACATCGGCGGCCCGAGCCTGACCGAGATCCTCGACCCCACCAAGTACCTCAGCCTGATCGTCTTGATGATGACGATCTTCGGGCTCACCTTCGAGTTCCCGGTGCTGCTGGTGTCCTTGGAGCTGGCCGGCGTGCTCACGCCCAAGCAGCTGTCTTCCTGGCGACGGTGGGCCATCGTCCTCATCGTGGTGGTGGCCGGGGTGATCACCCCGAGCTCGGACCCGTTCTCGATGATGGCGCTCGCCGTGCCGCTCTACATCTTCTATGAGCTCTCCATCGTGATCGGGAAGATCCTCAACCGATGACCGCCGGGCGTGCCGGGGGCGCCCGGCGCGCCGGCGACGCCGGGTCGAGCGAGGGGCTGCGGGAACGGTTCATCGAGACGGTGGGGTTCCCGCTCGACGGATTCCAGCACCGGGCCATGGACGCCATCGACCGCGGGGAGTCGGTGCTCGTGTCCGCCCCTACGGGCTCGGGTAAGACCCTGATCGCCGACTACGCCGCAGCCCGGGCGCTCGAGGCCGGCGGCAAGGCCTTCTACACCACCCCGATCAAGGCCCTGTCCAATCAGAAGTTCGCTGAGCTCGCCGCCCGCTACGGGGAGGACCGGGTGGGCCTGCTCACCGGGGACGTCTCCCATCAGGCCCATGCCCCCATCGTGGTCATGACCACCGAGGTCCTGCGCAACATGCTCTTTGCCCGCTCGTCGGTGCTCGACGGGTTGGAGGTGGTGGTGCTCGACGAGGTCCACTACCTCCAGGACCCCTACCGGGGCTCGGTGTGGGAGGAGGTCCTGGTGCTCACGCCGGCCGGCGTATCGTTCGTCAGCCTGTCGGCCACGGTGAGCAACGCCAAGGACTTCGGGGCCTGGCTCACCTCGGTGCGGGGGACCACCCGGGTCATCGTGGAGACCCACCGTCCGGTCACCCTGCACAATCACTACGTGCTGGCCGAGCGGGGGAGGGACGGGCTCACGGTCATCCCGCTGCTCAAAGAGGGCAAGGCCAATCCCGACGGCGTGGCCCTCGACGACCGCCGGCGGCGCAACCCGCGCCATCGTCTCCGGGTGCCCCGCCGGGGTGAGGTGGTCGAGTACCTGGCCGCCTCGGGCATGCTGCCCGCCATCACCTTCATCTTCTCGCGGGCGGCGTGCGACGACGCCACCCGGCAGTGCCTCCAAGACGGGATCCGGCTGACCACCGGGGAGGAGCGGGCCCGGATCCGCCAGCTCACCGAGGCCGCGGTCGAACGCCTGTCGGACGACGACCTCCGCACCCTCGGGTACGGGCCGTGGTCGGCGGCCCTCGAGGCCGGGATCGCCCCCCACCACGCCGGCCTCGTCCCGGCCTTCCGCCAGGCCGTCGAGCAGTGCTTCTCGGAGGGACTGTTGAAGGTGGTGTTCGCCACCGAGACCCTGGCCCTCGGGATCAACATGCCGGCCCGCACGGTCGTCGTGGAGCGCTTCGCCAAGTTCCGCGGCTCGGACACCTCGGCCCTCACCTCGGGGGAGTACCGCCAGCTGACCGGGCGAGCCGGGCGGCGGGGCATCGACACGGTGGGGCACGCCATGGTGCTCTGGTCCCAGGCCACGCCCTTTGCGCTGGTGGCAAGGACGGCCCTCGCCCCGCCCCCCGACCTCGTCTCCTCGTTCCATCCCACCTACAACCTGGCCGTGAACCTGGTCCGCCGCTGGTCGAGGGAGGAGGCCTACGGCCTGCTGGCCGCCTCGTACGGGCAGTGGCAGGCCCCTCGGGCTCCGAGTCGTTGGTAGCCCAGCTGGACCGACGCCTGGCCATCCTCGACGAGCGCGGCTTCCTCGACGGGTGGCGGATCACCGATGCCGGGCTGGTGCTGGCCTCGATCTACCACGAGGCCGACCTCTTGGTGGCCGAGGCCCTCCGCCGGGGGCTCTTCGACGGTCTGGACGGGGCGGCGCTGGCCGGGGTGGCCTCGGCCCTCACCTTCGAGGCCCGGCGGGTGCCGGACCGCGACGTGACCCCACGCCAGGCGGTGGTGGTCGAACGTCTGGCCCGGCTGGACGCCCTGGCGTCCGAGCTGCGCTCCGACGAGCGCCGGGTGGGCCTCCGGCGCACCCGGCGTCCCGACGGGGGCCTGGTCCGGGCGGTCGTGGCGTGGTCCAAGGGCTCCACCCTCGATGCCGTGCTCCGGGAGTGCGAGGTGGCCCCGGGTGACTTCGTCCGCAACGTCCGCCAGCTGATCGACCTGGTCCGCCAGCTCTCCCAGGTGGCACCGGTGCCGGCCACCCGGGACGCCGCCGAACTGGCGGTCGCCACCCTGCGCCGTGGCGTCGTAGGGGCCGACGACCCGGCGGGCATGGGGTCCGCGCCCCCGGTGCCATCTCCGTCGTAGTGTGATCGGGGCATGTTCCCCTATGCCGTGAGACGTACACCGCCGACGAGGAAGACATCCTGCGCCGGTACGTCACGAACCTGGATCGACCCGTCTTTGCCCTGGTCAATCTGCCCGAGGTGGTCAAAGGGGCCCTGTTCGCCCGCTACTCCCGGTCGCCGAAGAGCCTCCGGCGGCTGTTCCTCGACGAGTTCGTCGGCGAGCTGGACATCTCCGGGGATGCCAGCGTGGACGCCACGGTGGGCCTGAAGCGGGCCGAAGACCTCTACGAGAAGGTCTTCTTCGAGTACGGCGACGACTCGGTGGCCCAGCTGGGTGGGGTGCACCTGGCCTGCGAGCAGGCCTCCAACGTCCTGACCAAGGTGCTCGAGTGGGGCCGGCTCATGGCCTACCTCGAACAGTCCACCCGCTACATCGCCTACAACCAGCGCCTGACCACCGGCCACTACCGGTACTACCGGGATCCGAGCCTGCTCGACTCACCCCTCGGCGCCCGGTACGTCGGGGACATGGACCGCATGTTCGACACCTACGGCGAGCTGCTGAGGAGGCCCAGGCCTGGCTGGCCGTCCGCCATCCCCGGCAGCCCGGCGACTCGGACTTCGTCCACCGCCAGGCGGTGCGGGCCAAGGCCCTCGACGGCCTCCGGGGGCTGCTGCCGGCGGCCTCGCTCTCCAACGTGGCATCTACGGCACGGGCCAGTCCTACGAGATGCTCCTGATGCGCATGCGATCACACCCGCTCGGGGAGGCCCACGCCTACGCCGACCTGATGCTCGAGGAGCTGCGCAAGGTCATCCCCTCGTTCCTCACCCGCGTGGACCGGCCCGATCGGGGTGGCTCGTGGTCGGCCTACCTGGAAGACACCCGGGCCCGGACGGCGAACTGGTCGACGGACTCTTTCCGATCTCACCTCACCGGCCGACACCGTGGTCGGCGGACCGTCGGGTCAACCCTCGGTGACCCTGCTCGAGTTCGACCCCGACGGCGAGGACAAGGTCATCGCGGCCATCTGCGCCCCGCTGGTCGACCGGCCCGAAGACGAGGTGGTCCGTCGGGTGGCGCTCCTCGGGGCCGAGGAGGCAAGCCCCTCCTCCGGGCCTACGTCGGCGAACGGAGCGGCTGCGGCGCCGCCGGGCCGGCCGGGCCTTCGAGCGCACCGGGTACCGCTTCGACGTGGTGACCGACTACGGGGCCTTCCACGAGTTGCCGAGCGCCACCGCATGCTGACCCTCGACTGGCAGCCGCTCGGGACCACCCTCGGCTACGACGTCCCCGAGGTGGTGGCCGAGGCCGGGCTGACCGACCGCTACGTGGCCTCGATCGAGCGG